>NZ_JAYKYT010000008.1:0-72727 GCF_035818795.1 Nocardia sp. CDC160
CACCCACGTGTTACTCACCCGTTCGCCGCTCGTGTACCCCGAAGGGCCTTACCGCTCGACTTGCATGTGTTAAGCACGCCGCCAGCGTTCGTCCTGAGCCAGGATCAAACTCTCCGTTGAAGACTCTCAATTACGCCCCGAAGAGCGGAATCGGAAGAATTAACCAGAGTCCGAAAACCTTGGCAAGAAAACGCCAGCTCGGAAATTAAGCTGACTAAAAAATGTCCAACCACCCTCACGGGGGGAGAATGATTGGAACCAAATAAAATATTTGGCACTGACATTCATCGACACACTATTGAGTTCTCAAAGAACACACGCACGCACCATCGATCCGAGTTGATCGGATGTCCAGTGAGGCAACTTTTCCAGCCTAGCCCCGAGACTCCGCAGAGTCAAGGACCAGTTTTCAGCTGGAGTGTTCGTGTCCGGCGCTCCTCGTCCAACCTCGTATCCGCTTCCGATTTCCAGCCTCTGAGCTGGGCGTTTCGGTCCCGGTCGGTGTCCGTGTCGCTCTGACCTGGAATAAGTTACGCGGCGGATAACGCGAGGTCAAATCCGCTGGTCGCCAAGGCGTTTGCGCTGGTCAGCCGGTCGGGAAACCGACCGATCGGCCGCCTGGGCCACTGGTTTGTGGCCCAGGTCATGCCGATCTTGTTTGCCTATCAGGCTTTTGCGCGCCGGACACCCGCGAAGTTCTTCTTGCCGCGGCGCAGCACCAACCAGCTGCCGTGCAGGAAGTCGGCATCCGAGGGAGTCCACTCGAGGTCGGACACCTTCTCGTTGTTCACCGACGCGCCACCCTCATTGACGGCACGCCGTGCGGCACCGCGGCTTTCGCACAGTCCGGACTCGACCAGCAGGTCGACGATGGTCGAGGCGGTGGTCGCCTCGGCGACCTTGCCGTCGACCGCGGCCTCGGTCAGCGCCGCCGCCAGCGTCGACTCGTTCAGCTCGCGCAGTTCACCGCGACCGAACAGCGCCTGGCTGGCCAGCTGCACTGAGCGGGTGTGCTCCTCGCCGTGCACCAGCGTCGTCATCTCCGCGGCCAAACGCTTCTGCGCCTCGCGGGCGTGCGGGCGCTCGGCGGTCGTCTTCTCCAACTCGTCCAGTTCCTCCCGCGAGAGGAAGGTGAACCAGCGCAGGTAGCGGACCACGTCGGCGTCGGCCGTGTTCACGAAGTACTGGTACCAGGCGTACGGGCTGGTCATCTCCGGGTCCAGCCAGAGGCTGCCGCCGCCGGTGGACTTGCCGAACTTCTTGCCGTCGGCCGAGGTCACCAGCGGCACGGTCAGCGCGTGCACGTGCTCGCCGTCGACGCGGCGGTTGAGCTCCACGCCCGCGATGATGTTGCCCCACTGGTCCGAGCCGCCGACCTGCAGCGTGCAGCCGTATTCGCGGCGCAGCTGCAGGAAGTCGTTGGCCTGCAACAGCATGTAGCTGAACTCGGTGTAGGACATGCCGTCCGACTCCAGGCGACGCTTGACCGTGTCGCGGGCCAGCATGACGTTCACCGAGAAGTGCTTGCCGATATCGCGCAGGAACGAGACCGTGCTCAGATTGCCGGTCCAGTCCATGTTGTTGGCGATGATGGCCGCGTTGGGGGCGTCGCCGAGGTCGACGAAGCGCTCGAGCTGGGACCGAATGCGGCCCGCCCACTCGGCGACGGTGTCGGTGGAGTTCATGGTGCGCTCGCCGACATCGCGGGGGTCACCGATGAGACCGGTCGCGCCACCCGCGAGCACGATCGGACGGTGGCCCGCCCGCTGGAAGCGCTTGAGCGCCAGCAGGGGAACCAGGTGTCCGGCGTGCAGGGAGGCCGCGGTCGGGTCGAAACCGGCATAGAGGGTGATCGGGCCCTTGGCCGCGGACGCGCGCAACGCGTCCAGGTCGGTGGACTGCGCGATCAGTCCGCGCCAGGTCAGTTCATCAATGATGTCGCCGCTCACGACTCCCTATCTTTCCGCACGTTAATGACGAGGTTGCACAGGCCCGGGTAGTGGAGAAACGACCCCGGCCCGCCGATCGAAGGATCGGCGGGCCGGGCAGCGAATTCGGGTGGATGACCACCGAACGCCCCGAGGCCCGCTGCCGAGTGTCATCGGCAGCGGGCTGGGGGTCTAGCGAATATCGGCGCTCACTTCACCAGGCTGGTGAAGGTGGAGAAGGAGGCGCGGCGCTCGTAGGCGATCCAGGCGAAGACACCGACCAGGATCAGCGGGAAGGGGGCCAGGGCCGGGGCGCCGAGGATGAAGGCCTGGGTGGCGGCGGCGCAGACCATGGTGATGGACAGGCCCGCGGCGGCGGGGCCGGTCAGGCGGCGGACCATGAGGCCGATGCCGCCGGAGACCTCGACCAGGCCGGTGAAGTACATGAACCAGTCGCCGAAGCCGATCTGGTGGAAGATGCGGACGGCGTCGGCCTGGCCCATGAACTTCGGCAGACCCGAGGCGAAGATGAAGAAGAGGCCGAGGACGATCTGCAGGGTCCACAGGACGCGATTGCGGATCTTGCCCGGGGTGGCGGTGGCGGTGGCGACGGTCTGGGTGGCGGCGATGGCGGTCATCTGAATGTCCTTTCGGGGCTTGTCTGTTCGGTGTCGAACTCGCTTGCTCCATAGGACGGAGGCCGTCGCGGAAACTCATCGCCGGTGCGGAGAAATCTTTCGGGCTAGCCGTCGAAGGCGGCCTTCAGCGAGGTCAGGTGCACTCGGCTGGCGGTGGCGGCGGCCTCGGGATCGCGGGCGCGGATGGCGTTGTAGAGGGCTTCGTGCGCATCGTGGTCGGCGGCGGGGCTGCGCATGGGGCGGATGCGGAGCATGTCGATCATGGCGTGGCGCGAGCGCGGGACGAAGGCGTTGAACAGCTCGAGCAGGATGTCATTGTGGGCGGCGGCCACGACGGTGCGGTGGAAGGCGGTGTCGGCGTCGACCAAACCCTCGACGGAGTCACCGCTTTCGGCGCGCGCGGCCAGGGCGCGCAGCATGGAACGCAGGTCGGCGGGGGTGCGGCGGCGGGCGGCCAGGGCCGCGCCCTCGGCCTCGATGGCAATGCGGGCCTCGATGACGGTGACGATGTCGCTGCGGCGCAGGACGGTGTCCCAGTCCTCGGCGGCGTCCAGGGCGGTGACGAAAACGCCCGCGCCCTGGCGACTTTCGAGGACGCCCTTGCCCGCGAGTTCGCGGATGGCCTCGCGCAGGGTGGAGCGGCCGACGCCGAGTTGGGCTGCCAGGGTGGTCTCGCCGGGGAGCCGGTGGCCGAGTTCCCACTCCCCCTCCCGAATTCGGGTCAGCAGCACCTCGGCGGCCTGGGCGGCGAGCGGGTGCCGTTGTACCTGCGCCACTATTCGTCGACCTCTCTACTTGTCTGAGGAGTGAATCCCCTCTAGTCTAGTCCACATGCTTACGGGTGCCCTGCTTCTCCTTCGCCGCCGCGGCGGGGTCTGACCAGACCGGCACCCCGCTAGCGGGCTCGCTGTGCTGCGCCGGTCACCCCTTCCGACGCGAAAGCGAATCGCCGTGAGCACTCCCCCGAACTGGAATCGTCAGCAGCCCTCCGTCATGCCGTCGCATCGGTATCGCGATGTGTACCAACGCGTTTCGGTTCCACTGACCGAACGTGAATGGCCGACCAAGCGGATCACCGCCGCGCCCCTGTGGGTACCGGTGGATCTGCGTGACGGCAATCAGGCCCTGGCCGAGCCGATGGATCCCGCACGCAAGCGGCGATTCTTCGAACTGCTGGTGGCCATGGGCTACAAGGAGATCGAGGTCGGCTACCCCAGCGCCTCGCAGACCGACTTCGACTTCGTACGGCTGATCGGAGCGGAGCGACTGGCTCCCGCCGATGTCACCATCGTCGTATTCACGCCCGCGCGGCGGGATTTGATCGAGCGGACCGTGGAATCTATTCGCGGGATTCCCAATAACGTGGTCATCCACATGTACACCGCCACCGCTCCGACCTGGCGGAATGTGGTGTTGGGCAAGACGCGTGACGAGCTGGCCGAGCTGATCACCGCAGGCGGGCGGGACGTACTGGAGCTGGCGGGTGACATGCCGAATGTGCGATTCCAGTTCTCGCCCGAGGTCTTCATGCTGACCGAGCCGGACTATGTGCTGGACATCTGCGACCGCATGACCACCCTGTGGAACGCCACGCCCGAACGCCCGGTGACCCTGAACCTGCCCGCGACCGTCGAGGTGGCGACGCCCAATGTCTATGCCGACCAGATCGAATACATGCATCGCAATCTGGCCCGGCGCGACAGCGTGATCCTGTCCGTGCACCCGCACAATGACCGCGGCACCGGCGTGGCCTGCGCGGAATTGGCGGTGCTGGCCGGAGCCCAGCGGGTGGAGGGCTGCGTCTTCGGCAATGGCGAGCGCACCGGCAATGTCGATCTGGCGACCCTGGCATTGAATCTGCATGCGCAGGGCGTGGATCCGATGATCGACTTCTCCGATATCGACGCCATCCGCCGCACCGTCGAATACTGCACCCGCCTCCCGGTTCCGGACCGTCACCCCTACGCCGGTGACCTGGTCTACACCGCCTACTCCGGCACGCACCAGGACGCGATCAAGAAGGGCTTCGCCGAACACCGTGAGCGCGCCGCCCGCCTGGGCCGACCCGAGCGCGAAATCCCCTGGGAGGTGCCGTATTTGCCCATCGACCCCGCCGACGTGGGCCGCTCGTACGACGCCGTGATCCGCGTGAACTCCCAGTCCGGCAAGGGTGGCATCGCGTATCTGTTGGAATCCGAATACGGCCTGACCCTGCCCCGCCGCCTGCAAATCGACTTCGCCCGCCACGTGCAGCGGCACACCGACACCACGGGCACCGAGGTGTCGGCGACAACGCTGCGGGAGCTGTTCATCGCCACATATGCGGGCATGGACCCAGACGATGCGATCGAGGTGGAGATTCCTTCTGCGACAACAGAAGAGGCGACCGCGTTCCTGACCGAGCGGGGTTACCCCATCGAGGTGCTGTCGGTGACGACCCAGAGCGTGGCCGCGAACTCCACCCCGACGGGCACGGCCGCGTACGTGGAATATCGTGGCCCCGACGGAGTGGCCTGGGCCTTCGGCGAGGGTGAAACCCCCTCCCGCGCAACGACTGCCGCGATCCGCCGCGCCGCCACGCAGGTACGCGCGACGGTCCCGGCCTGAGCGATTCGCGACACGCCCGACCACCACCCTCCCGTCGCCCAGTCGCCCGATGAGTATGGCCGCGATCAAGATCAGGGAGCTCTTGGTGTGGAGATTCGTCCGAATTCCCTCGCTCAAAGCTCCTTGATCTTGCTTAGGTCACCCAGGGTTCGGGGCTAGCCGAGGACGTCGCCGGGGGTGGTGCCGGTGTCGGGGCCGAGGCGGCGCTCTAGTTCGGCTACTCGGGCCTCAAGGGTTGAGAGGCGTTGGTAGAGGTTGGCTTCGGATGGGGGTGGGGGGTCGTCGCCGGGGGCGTTGCCGAGGGCGGCGATGCGGGCGCGGACGGCGGCTGGTTCGGCGCCGAGGCTGATGAGGATTTGGGGGGCGATGCCCTCGCCCTCCGCCATCAGGGCCAGGAGGATGTGTTCGGGGCCGATGTAGTTGTGGCGCAGGCGCATTGCCTCGCGCAGGGACATCTCCAGGACCTTCTTGGAGCGCGGGGTGAAGGGGATGTGGCCGCTGGGCGGGAGTTTGTCGTGTTCGCCGACGGCCTGGCGGATGCGTTCGCGCACACCGGAGACATCGAGGCCGAGGTCGCCGAGGGCGCGGGCGGCCACCGGGTCGTCGCCGACGAAAACCCCCAGCAGCAGGTGTTCGGTGCCGATCCAATCGTGGCCGAGCAGACGGGCTTCCTCCTGCGCCAGCACGATGGCGCGGCGGGCGGTATCGGTGAACCGTTCGAACATGGGCTTCCACCTCGGGGAGAGCAGTCGATTCACCCACCGTAGTCCTTGCCGGGCGCTATGCGGGGCGATCGAGTTTCGGGGCTCGGGGGCTGCGGCGGTAGGCGGAAACGGCCGGGGAGTTCGGGAGCCAGAGTCGCCAGGGGCGGTCGGCGGCGAGGCTGACGCCGACGCGGGGGCCGGTGGAAATGGCTGCGAGGTCGGTGATTTCGGGGGCCAGCTCGAGGCGGATGGGAGAATTCGCGGCGAAGAGGTGGGTTCCGTAGTCGTCCAGGGTGATTCCGAGGGCGCTGCCGACATTGCCTGGGCCGCGGGCGAGGTCGGCGTCGGTTTTGGCGGCGGGGCGGCGGGCGCGGGCGATGTCGAGGCCGTCGGTGATTTCTCCGGCGCGGATCAGGACGGCGCTGGCGGTGCCGTCGGGTCCGCTGGTTACGTTCACGCAGGTGTGCATGCCGTAGCTGAAGTAGACGTACAGCACGCCGGGCGGGCCGAACATCACGCTGTTGCGGGGTGTGGGTCCGCGATGGGAGTGGGCGGCCGGGTCGGGCCAGGGTCCGGCGGGGTCGCCGCCGTAGGCCTCGACCTCCACGATTCGCATACCGACCGGGCCGGATCGCAGGGTGGCACCGAGCAGTCGGCGCGCGGCGCGCAATGGTTCGACGGCAAGTTCTTCGGCACCCACGCCGACCCATTCTTCCGGAACGCCCTCCCGGCGACGGCGGCGGGAGGGCGCCCGGCTCGAGACGACACTGGCTCGAAGCTGAGACTTAGCGAGCGGACACGGTCACAGCCATTCGGCGACGCCGCCGTGGCCCGAGCAGGTGCCCCGGCGATGCTGGCTGAAGCTGTAGGTGCCGTCCTTGCAGCGCGCGGTGGCCCCGTCCGGCACGGTCGCCGACTGTTCCGGGCGCTGCACGCAGGCGCCGTCGACGTTCTCGTATTCGCTTGCCGCGCACGCGGTCTGAAGAACCGGGACGGCGGTGGCCGGGCCCGCGAGCGCGGTGCTCGCACCGATGAAGGCCGCGGCGGCCCAGGGCAGGATATGTCGCGCCACGCGGCGCGTTGTCTGGCCGATCAATTCGAAATCCCTTGCAGAAAAACGATGCCGAATCGGAAGCGAACGCCCCCGACGAGCGCCGAATACTACGGGACCGCTACGGCCACAACGCCGAATTCCCTACTCGCCGACCGATACACCGGCCGATTCACCATCGGCCCGCCGCTGAATACCGGCCAGTTTGTCCGGATTAACTTGGAAGCGAATGTTTTCGATGTATCCGTCGCGAATATCGTAGGTGAGCGCGCCGATCCGGTAGTCGCCGAGGACGGCGATCAGCCCGAGTTCACCATTGATACAGGCGGATTCGAGTCGCACGCCCGCGCTGGTCGGCTTCGCCATCGCGCCCAGCAGCCAACGCGCCACGTGGTCCGGCCCGAACAACGGCCGCCGCGCCGCGGTCACCTTGCCGCCACCGTCGTTCCACAGCGTCACCTCGGGGGCCAGCAATTCCATGAGCGCGTTGACATCTCCGCCCTGGGCGGCGGCCATGAACTTCTCGGTGATCTCCGTCCGGGTGGACGGGTCGGCGTCGAAACGTGGCCGCCGCGAATGCACGTGATTCTTCGCGCGGTGGGAGATCTGGCGGACGGTCGCCTCGGGTTTGTCCAGGAACCCGGCGATCTCCGCGTGCGAGTAGCCGAAGACCTCCCGCAGCACGAACACCGCGCGCTCGACGGGGTTCAGGGTTTCGAGGACGACCAGCATGGCGGTCGAGACGGTGTCCGCCATTTCGGTCTCCTGTGCCGCGTCGGTCGCGGTGGTGAGCAGGGGTTCGGGCAACCAGGGCCCGACATAGGTTTCGCGGGTGGCGCGCGCGGAGGTGAGCCGGTTGAGCGCCAGATTGGTGACGGTGCGGACCAGGTAGGACTTGGGGTGGGTGACCGAATCCCGGTCCACCTCATGCCATTTGATCCAGGCGTCCTGCAGGACGTCCTCGGCATCGGTGACGGTGCCGAGCATCTGGTACGCGGTGCCGAACAGCAGTCTGCGGTGAGCGACGAAGGGATCGATGTCGCGCGGTTCGGCGGGCGTGGGGTCGTGGTCCAGCATGGGACTCATTCCTACCGTCAATCGCGTCATGCGGTCTCGCGGGTGGCGCGGCCACCGTTCGACAGCTGGGCCTGCATGGTCATGTGCTTGCTCATCTTGAAGGTCGGGACCGGGCTGCCGCTCACCATGGCCTTGTACGCGCAGGCCGCCTTGCCCTTCAGGTACCAGCGGTTCGGGGTGTCGTCGGCATGGGTGAACTGGATGACGGCGTCCTTGCGGCCCAGGCTGACCGGCTGGTGGAAGTAGCCGATTCGGAAGGGCTTCACGGTCTTTCCGCGCAGCCGCTGGGCCAGGGTGTCGGCGGCGTAGGCGGCGCTGGCCATGCCGGTCTGGCAGGTGCCGTGCACCTGGCCCCACGCCATACGGATCGCGGCGGCGTCACCGATGGCGTAGATCTCCGGGTGCGAGACCGAGCGCAGGGTCGGGTCGGTGACGATGAGTCCACGCTCGTCGACGGCGATTCCGGCCTCGGCGGCAAGCGGCGCGACCTTCACGCCGGTGGTCCACAGGGTCAGATCCGAGGCGAGGATCTCGCCGGTGTCCAGGCGTACCGCGTCGGGCAGCACCTTGGTGACCTTCACGCCGACCCTGCGCACGATGCGCAACCGATCGAAAGCGCGCTCGAGGTGGGCGCGGGCCTTGTCACCCATCATGGCGCCGGGCTGCTGCGCGCTGATCAGGGTGACGGTCAGGTTCGGGTGCGCTTCGGCGATCTCGGTGGCGGCCTCGATGCCGGTCAGTCCACCGCCGACCACGGTGACCGTGCCCGCGGCGGTGGCGATCTCGGTCAGTCGCTCCGAGAAGCGGTGTGCCAGGCGGGGATCGTTGAGCGTCCAGGCGTGCTGGTCCGCGCCGGGGACGATCGAGGTGTCGGTGCTGCTGCCGAGCGCGTAGACCAGGTTGTCGTAGGCCAGTTCGGTGGCGTCGTCGAGGGTGACGACGCGGGCCTCGGTGTCGATGGCGAGGGCGGCGGCCCGGTGGAAGACCACGCCCGAGCCGTCGAGGATGGCGGGAATGCGGTAGTCGGCCAGTTCCTGTCCGGCGGCGATCTGGTGCATGCGCAGCCGCTCGGTGAAGCGGTCCGAGGGGTTCACCAGGGTGATCTTCACGTCCAGTTTGCGGGTGCGTCGGGCCAGGCGGATGGCGGCGAGCATGCCGGTGTAGCCCGCGCCGAGAACGACGATTCGCTGGGTGGTGGTGTTGGCGTTCATCTTTGGCTCCGAAGGGTTGTTCCGTGTTGGTCGGGCATGAGACAGGACAGCCCCCGCGAACGTGACAATGCATAGATGTGAACTGGATCACAGTGGAACATTCGGGCCCGGTTACCGGTTGGCATCAGGGTGGCCGGGCCCTCCGGCCTGCGGAAACAGCGTCGGAGTGAGGTGTGATGGCCGTACAGGTCGAGATCTGGACCGATATCAACTGCCCGTTCTGCTACTTGGGCAAGCGGCGATTCGAGGAAGCCCTCGCGGCGTTCCCGCATCGTGACGAGGTGACGGTCGTGCACAAGTCCTTCGAATTGGACCCGACCCTGCCGCGCGATCACAGCGACGCGGTGGTGCCGCACATCGCGGAGAAGTACGGGATCAGCGAGGCGCAGGCCGCGGCCAATGAGCGCGGCATCGGGGCGCAGGCCGAGGCGATGGGATTGACCTACCTGACCTCGGGCCGCGACTTCGGCAATAGCTTCGACATGCATCGGCTGCTGCACTTCGCGCACGAGCAGGGGAAGCAGGAGCAGCTGCTGGATGCGTTGTACGCGGCCAACTTCGCCCAGGAGGAGCCGCTGTTCGGGGATGCCGAGCGGCTGGTCCGGGTGGCGGTGTCGGCCGGATTCGAGGAGTCGGCCGTGCGCGCGGTGCTCGACGACCCGAACGCCTACGCCGACGCGGTGCGCGCCGACGAGGCCGAGGCCGCGCAGTTGGGCGCGCGAGGTGTGCCGTTCTTCGTGCTCGACCGCAAGTACGGGGTCTCGGGCGCGCAGCCGTCGGAGGTGTTCGCCCAGGCGCTCGCGCAGGCGTGGAGCGATCACGCGCCGAAGCTGGCGATGGTGGCCGACGGCGACGCCTGCGGGCCGGACGGATGCGAACTGCCGCAACGGAATTGACGGGTCACCCGCCGCTGCGGTCTCGGTACCGGGCCATCAGGCGGCCGAACGGTGACTCGGCGGGGATCACGTACCAGCTGTCCTCACCAGTTCGGATGGAGATCACATCGTCGGCGATGACGAAGCCGTACGCCACCACGATCAGTACGACGAGCTGTCCCCATGCCACCCAGGCGATTCCGACAGGTGCGGTGGCAAGGACGCAGGCCGCGGCGACCAATCGCCACCACGGGCGGGGCAGGCGCAGCGCCAGCCGGAATGCGCACTGGCCCAACAAGAACAGGGCCACGCCGCCCGAAAGCGACAGTGCCGCGGCCGTGCTCGCGGGCTGGTCGCCGTGCGCGATGGTCATGGCGAGCCCCGCGGCGGTCAGGATGATGCCCAGCAGCAGCACGATGAGCGCGTAGCCGTAGGCGAGTACCGCGGGCCGCACGCGCTGCGCCTCCGGCAGTGCCGCGAGCGCGTGTTCACCGCGTTCGTCGTCGAAGCCGAAATAGGCCCACCACAGGACGTATCCGAGGGTCAGGCCGAGCGCCACGATCGCGACCAGACCCACCGTCAGGTCCTGACCGCTCAGATTGGCGCCGATGGCGACCACAGATTCGCCCAGCGCGATGATGACGACCAGCCCGTGCCGTTCACAGAAGTGACTGGGGCGCACCACGAATCCCTCGGTCCGGACCAGGTTGGGCGAGAGCACCTGCGTGAGGACCGCGATCACCCACAGCAGCGTGCGCATTCGATCCTCGGCGAGGCCTCCGGCCATCACCAGGAGGGCGGAGAGCAAGTTCAACGGCGCGAGACGCAGGATCGCCGAGCTGGCCCCGGCCGATCCCGAGGTCGCGAACATGGCGGAGTGGACGGTGTTCACCAGAAAGTAGGCGAGGCCGAACGCCAGCCCGGAACCCTGGAACGCGCCCGGAATCGAGATGGCCAGGACGAAGAACCCGAACATCCCGACCAACAGAAACGTACGGCGGGAGGTGCTCTTCGGCGCGACCTCATTGGTGAGGTAGACGAATCCGCTGTACATCCACCAGATGATCACGAACATCAGTGCCACATGGCCGAGTTCGACCCAGCCGGGATGGTGGGTGAAGACATGGGTGAGCTGTGTGATGGTGAAAACGAAGACGAGATCGAAGAACAGTTCCAGGGTCGAGACCCGGACCTGCCCGCCCTCCGCCTCGATCTCCGCCGCCGAACCGGACATATCGCTGGTCACGTGCAGAGCGTAGAGCCGACCCCGCTATCCCGCCGCATTCGCCGCGCCCGCACCGACACCCCCGCGCACTCGCGGCCGCCATCCCCCGCATTCGCACCCGCCAACCCCGCGCACGCACACCCGTGCGGACCGATCCGAACGCGGGCGCGAGCCGATCTTGGGCATGGGCACGGTGAAAAATCTGTGACGGGGTGCGGGAGAAGAGCTCGGACCAGGCGATTCGGGCAGGGCGGCGCCTAGGGTGGATTGATGCGGATTCTCGTGGCCGATGACGATCCGGTCGTGCGTGAAGTGGTGCGGCGGTATTTGGAGCGCGATGGGCTCGAAGTGGTGGAGACCGCCGACGGGCCCGCCACCGCGGCGGTGCTGGCGCGCAATGACATCGATCTGGCGGTCTTGGACGTGATGATGCCCGCGCCGGACGGGATCGAATTGACGCGGGCGGTGCGGGCGGGGGCGCATCCGCAGACGCCGATCATTCTGCTGACGGCGCTCGGTGAGGAGGACGACCGGGTGATCGGCTTGCAGGCCGGGGCGGACGATTACGTGACCAAGCCGTTCAGTCCGCGGGAGCTGGCGCTGCGGGTGGCCTCGGTCTTGCGGCGGGCGCATCCGCCGCAGCCGGTCGCCGAGGAGGTGTTGCGCGCGGACGGGATCGAGGTGAATCGGGCCGCGCGGACCGTGGTGGCGGCGGGGATGCCGGTGGAGTTGACCGCCCGGGAGTTCGATCTGCTGGCGTTTCTGCTGGCACATCCGCGGCGGGTGTTCAGCCGCCAGGAGTTGCTGGCCGAGGTGTGGGGGTGGAATTTCGGGGATCTGTCGACGGTCACCGTGCACGTGAAACGATTGCGGGCCAAGCTGGGTGCCGCGCATCGGATCGAGACGGTGTGGGGACGCGGCTACGCGTGGGGGCGGGCCGAACCCGAGCGAGAACCGACAGCGGAGGAGGCGACCGGTGCCGACTGACACACCCGGCCTGATCGGGTACGCCCTGGCGAGCACCCTGCCGGTGGTGGCGGTCGGCGCGCTACTGCTGCGGTACACCCGCAATCGCGCCGTCACCACCAGTCTGGCCGTGCTGGTGCTGATTCCGACGGTGGCCACCCTGTGCGGGGTGGTGGCGGTGAGCGGACTCATGTTCGGGGCCGAATTCGAGCGCACGGCAGTGGTTTTGGCGGTGGTCACCGCCGTCACCGTGCCCGCCGCCGTCGTGTTGGGCCGCGCGCAGGCGCGGGCCATGGTGTGGGAGCGGGAAATGCTCGAGCAGGAGCGCGCCGCCGAACGATCGCGGCGAGAACTGGTGGCGTGGGTGAGCCATGACCTACGGACACCCCTGGCAGGCATTCGCGCCATGGGTGAGGCCCTGGTCGACGGCGTGGTGGCGGAGCCCGGCGAGGTGCAGCGGTACGCGGAACGGATTGTGCGCGAGACGAATCGGCTCTCCTCGATGGTGGACGACCTGTTCGAGATGTCGAAGATCAATTCGGGGGCGCTGCGGCTGGAATTGGAGCCGGTGGACCTGCGCGAGGTCGTCGACGAGGTGCTGGCCGCCAATCAACCCACCGCCGAGCGGGCCGGAATTACGCTGGCCGCAACACAACCCGAGGACAAGCTGGTGGTGGCCGGGAGCGACCGGGCGCTCGGGCGGGTGCTGACCAACCTGGTGGCCAATGCCATCGCGCATACCCCGCCGGGTGGGCGCATCGACATCTCGGCCGGGTCGGCGGACGGGTGGGCGTGGACTCGTGTCGATGACACCGGGCCTGGCATCGCGGAAGCCGATCTGCCGAGGATTTTCGAGGTCGCCTATCGCGGAAGCGCGGCCCGGTCCCCCGGTGCGGGCGAACTCGGCAGCAGCAGCGGGATGGGTTTGGCCATCGCCTCCGGGCTGGTGGCCGCGCAGCACGGGGAGATCAGTGCTCGGAATCGTTCGGACGGTGCGCGTTTCGAGGTGCGGCTGCCATTGCTGGAGTCCGGCGAGCGGATGTGAGCAGGTAGGCGGCCACCCCGGCCCACACGACCGCCAGGCAGACGAGCAGGCCAACCGTGTAATTGCGGTCCAGGATGGTGTCGTTGCCCGGGACCGCGCCCTCCCGGCCGAGCACCGGGATCGCAATGAGCACCAATGCGAGACTGCAGAACGCGCCCACGGCGTAGGCGGGCCACCAGCGTGGCGGGAGCACGGCGTGGCCGAGCGCGCCCAGCAGGGCGGCGGCCGGTCCGAAGACGAGATTCTCGGCGAGGATCGCGCCGATGAACCAGGTGGCGACCGATTTCAGATCGGTGGTGCTCATCTTCAGCAGCAGCTCGACCCCGTAGGCGGCCAGACCGATACCCAACGCGCCCAGCAGGATTCGCATGAAGGTCATGACAGTTCCTCGATCGACTTCAGCCATTTGGTCTGCAGGACGCCCGGGCGGTTCGGGGCGATCAACCGGCACGGATAGCCGTGGTCGAGGGTGAGATCCTCGCCATTGAGCCGCAGCGCGATCAGGGTCGAGGAATCGGTGGCGAAGCCGTGCGGCAGCACCGAGGAGCCGTAGATGCCGGTCGTCTCCAGGGAGACGAAACGGACGTCACCGCCGCCGTATTCGCCCGTTCGGGCCAGCAGATCCCGCAGCCGGACACCGGACCAGTGGCCGGTCGCGCTCCAACCCTCGACGCAGGCGATCGGCAGGACGCTGTCATATTGCGGCATCGCCTCCAGGTCGGCGCGGGAGAAAGCGCGTTGCTGGCCACCAACTTTCACCATCAGTTGGTATTGCGGTGAGCGCGCGGTCTCGGTGACGGCGGCTGCCGCGGCCGTACGGTTGATCGGAACACCTTGCGGGCCTTCACCACTGCGCGGGGCCAGCAGGGAAACCCAGCGCAGGAAGGGCACCGACTGCCCCGCCACGGCCAGACCCGCGACCACGGCCCCGAGCCCCGCGGCGGCGAGAACCGCACGACGTGAGACACCCGCTCGCGGCTCCTCGGGCTCGGTTACTGGACGTGAAAGTGCCTGTCGCACAACCGGAAGCTTCACCGCGAGATGCACGACCACCGCGCCGAACGCCACATAGGCCATAGCGTGATGCGTCGTGGTGAAGAAGAACTTCCACGGATAGAACTGCGCCGTATTGAACAGTCCCGTCACGATCTGGAACAGCACCGCGCCGATGAGCACCGCCACCGAGGCGCGCTCCAACACCTCCGGAAGCGCCCGCCGCACCGACGGTTTCAGGAAGAACCGCGGATACACCGACCACAGCTTCACCAGCAGCAGCGGAATCATCATGACCCCGACCGTCACGTGGGTGCCCTGCGTGACCCGGTAAAGCCACACCGGATGCGTTGGCCACCAGAACCATTCGGGCGGGTGCTGAATCAAATGGCTGATCAGCCCGGTCACGAACAGGATCGTGATGCCCACCCCGAGCGCGATCCCGACGCGCGCCGCCACCGCGGTGGACCGGGCCGAGGACAGCCGTTCGGACAGCGGGGGCGGCAGCAAGAGGGCGGGCCGCCCGACCCCTTCGGACGCGGGGTCGGGCTTCTCCACCGTCGTGACGGCGTCCGCGGCTTCGGTGTCTTCTGAGTGCACCGCGGGCTCCTTTCGAGCGTCGAATCTCAGAGTGGTACAGGCGTTTTCGTGGTCACCAGTTCGGTGACGGTGCGGGCGAAGCGACCCCGGGAGATGGCCGCGACCGCGATGGCGTCGTCGTAGGTGTCGACGTCGGTGAGGGTCGGCAGGGCGTGGACCCGGAAACCGGCATGCCGCAGGGCGGTTTCGGTCAGCTCACCGGTGCGGTCCGTCGACATCGGAATGTCGGTGAGCAGGTGCGCCGGGCGCGGGTCGGTCAGGCCGAGCGCCCACCAGCCGCCGTCGGTGGCCGGACCGAGCACCGTGTCACCGGTGGCGACCAAACGGACGGCCGAGCGGGTGAGCAGGTCGGCGTCGGCCTGCGGGGTGTCCATGCCGATTTGGAGCACGGGCACACCGAAATCGGCGGCGTCGAGGTGGGCATTGGCGAGGCGTTCGCCGAAACTGTCGCCGCGCTGCGGGACCACGGTCACGTCGCGCAGGGCCGCGGCGAGTTCGACGGCGCGTTCGGCGCGGTCGAGGTCGCCGGTCCAGGCCACGATGCGGTGGCGAATACCGCTCTCGCGCACCGCGTCCAGGGTGTCGAGCAGTGCGCAGGCCGCCAGGTAGGCGGCGTCCACGGGCGAGAACTGCGGTGTCAGACGGGTTTTCGCGAAACCCGGAATGGGTGATTTCGCCATGATCAGCAGGGTGGCGGGCACGGTTTCGGCCGCGCCGAGCGGACCCTCCACACCGGGCCGGGGGAACATGATCTCGGTGGGTTCACCGGATGTCATCGCACGCTCCAGAAGTCGCGGGCGGCACGCAGGGTGCCGCGCCAAGAGCCGGAGACCTTGGACTCGCCGTGAGTCCGCGGCCGATAGGTGATGTCGCGCTCCAGCACCAGCCAGCCCGCGCGGGCCGCGCCGGTCAGCAGGGCCAGCGGGTAGCCGGAGCGGGCGTGCAGGTGGCCGAGCGCCTGCAGGCGGTCGCGGCGGGCCACCCGCATGGCGGCAATATCGTGCACGTTCAGTCCGTAGTGGCGGCGTAGCCGGAAGGCGAAGGCCCAGTTGCCGATTCGCGCGTGCAGCGGCAGCGCGCCGGGCACGGCCGGGCGGCGGCGGCCGACCACCATATCGACGCCGGGGCCGAATTCGGCCACCAGGCGCGGTAGCTCGCCCGGATCCAGGGAGCCGTCAGCGTCGAGCACGGCCACCAGCTCGGTGCGGGCGGCATCCACCCCGGCGTGCACGGCACTGCCGTAGCCGGGGGTCGCCTCGGTCACCACGGTGGCGCCCGCGGCCCGCGCCACCTCGGCGGTGCCGTCGGTGGAACCGTTGTCCACCACGATCACCCGATAATCCGGGGGAATTGCTGACAGTACGCCGGGTAATGCGTCCGCTTCGTCCCGGCAGGGGATCACCACCGTGACCCCGGGTTCGGAGTCCCACTCGGTCATGGCCTCGACCGTACGGCCAACGGGGTCGTTTCGACCCCGGGACACGCATGACGAAAGTATGACAAGAGCAGGCAGAATGGCTATCCGGACAGTTCCGGCGGGTTTCGGGGCTTAGGGTTTCCGGCATGGCGAACGCTTCCGCGACGAGGGTCGCGCGCTACGTCTCCACCCGCGTCGACGGTTATTGCGCCCTCGCGGCCTTTCTCCTCGTGCTCGCGGCCTTCCTGGTTCCGCGAATCGAGGGCAAACCGTGGCGGGACAAGCTGTACGCCGGGGCCGCACCGATCTTCGGCGGTTGGCTGCCGCACCTCGGGTGGGGCACGATACCCGCGATCGCCGTCGCGGCGGCCGTGGTGCGGTTCGGGCCGGGCCTCGCGCAACGACTCTCGTGGGGCCGATTGTTGGCGGCCACCTGGGCGACGGCGGCGGTGTGGGCGTTCGCGCTGGCCATGGTGGACGGCTGGCAGCGCGGCTTCGCGGGACGACTCACCACCCGTGACGAGTATCTGCACGAGGTCGGCGGCGTGCACGACATCGGGGCCGTGCTGCGCGGATTCTCCGGGCGCATCCTGGATTTCCAGCCCGATTCGTGGACCACGCACGTGTCCGGGCATCCGCCGGGCGCGCTGCTGGTGTTCGTGCTGCTGGACCGCATAGGGCTGGGCGGGGGCGCGTGGGCGGGGCTGCTGTGCCTACTGGTGGGGACCAGTGCCGCGGCGGCGGTGCCGTTCGCCATTCGGGCGCTCGGGTCGGAGCATCGGGCCCGGGCCGCAACGCCTTTCCTCGCCTTGATGCCCGCGGTCGTCTGGATTGCGGTGTCGGCGGACGGGCTGTTCGCGGGGGTGGGCGCGTGGGCGGTGGCGTTGCTGGCGCTGGCGACCCGGTTGGGGCGGGGGTGGATGGTCACCGCGGTGGCGTCCGGGCTGCTGTTCGGGTTCACCCTGTTCCTGAGTTACGGCCTTGTGCTGATGGCGATTCCGGCCGCCGCGGTGCTGTTGGCGCGTTCGTTCCGGCCGCTGCTGCCCGCGCTGGCGGGTGCGCTCGCGGTGGTGGCGGGTTTCGCCGCCGCCGGATTCTGGTGGCTCACCGGCTATCACCTCGTGGTGGAGCGCTACTACCAGGGCATTGCCAGCACGCGCCCGTACTCGTACTGGGTGTGGGGCAATCTCGCGGCGACCGTGTGCGCGGTGGGACTGGCCACCGCGGCGGCGAGCTGCCGGGTGCTCGTCGAGCTCGAGGTGCTGCCCCTGCATCCCCTCCGACACTGGTTGCGGCGCTGGCGCTCCCATGTCGATCCGGCGGCCCTGGTGGCGGCCGCGGGGGTCGCCGCCATTCTGGTGGCGGACATCAGCGGGCTGAGCAAGGCCGAGACCGAACGGATCTGGCTGCCGTTCGATGTCTGGGCGCTGGCCGCCACCGCACTGCTGCCCCGCCACAGCACCCGCTTCTGGCTCGTGGTGCAGGCGGCGGGGGCGCTGCTGATCAATCACCTGATCCTGACGAACTGGTAGCCGCCGCGGCCGAATTCACCGCCAAGTCGGCGCGCCGGTTCCGGCGGTGCTGCGCAGCGGGGCGGTGGCGAACTCGGCCAGGCCGACACCCGGGGTGATCTCGGCGACGAAACCCAGTGTGCGGCGGGCTCGTTCGGGGCTGGCCACGATATGGCGGACATCGCCCGCGCGGTAGTCGCCGGTGATCACCGGTGGCTTGCCGCCGCACGCACGCGCCAGAATCGCGGCCACCTCACCGATCGTGAGGGGATTGCCGGAGGCGATATTGAGCGGCGTGAACGCGCCCATCGGATGTTCGAGGGCGGCGACATTGGCGGCGGCGATATCGCGGACGTGGATGAAATCGCGGGCCTGCGTGCCGTCTTCGAACACGCGCGGGGACTCACCGGCCTCCAGCGCGGAGCGGAAGATGGCGGCCACCCCGGAATACGGTGTGTCCCTGGGCATATCGGGGCCGTACACATTGTGGTAGCGCAGCGCGGTCACGGTGCCGCCGGTGGCCGCCGCCCACGCGAGGGCGTAATGCTCCTGCGCCACTTTGGATGCGGCGTAGAGGCTGCGCGGCCGCAGCGGCGCGTCCTCGTCGATGGGTGCCCAGGTCAGCGGGCGACCGTCGGGGCCGTAGTGGTCGAAGCGGCCGTGGTCGAGGTCGTTGCGGGTGCGCGGGGCCGGATTCGTCTGCGCGCCCGCGGAATCCACGTACCGGCCCTCGCCGTAGACGACCATCGACGAGGCCAGCACCAGGTGGCGGCACTGCGCACGCTCCATGGCCGCCAGCAGCACGGCCGTGCCCAGGTCATTGTGGCTGGCGTAGGCGGGCGCGTCCTGGGCGCTGACCCCCGCGCCGACCACGGCGGCCTGATGACAGACCACGTCGATGCCGCGCAGCAGCTCGTCGAGGCGGTCCGGATCGCGCACGTCCACGCGCGCGATGCCGGGCGGGGGCACCGCGGCCGGGCCGTGGGCGGCGGCGAGCATGAGGTCGGCCGCCACGACCTCGTGGCCGGCGGCCAGCGCCGCGCGGTGAATGTGCGAGCCGATGAACCCGGCCGCGCCGGTCAGAAGTACACGCATGGGCCCGATTCTGTGCGGCCGCGCGGCCGCACACGACCGGACCGGCCGAGTTCGTCCGGTTCGTCATGGTTTGGTCAGACGCGGTGCTTGCCCTGGGCGGCCGCGTGGCGCACAATTCATCACGTAGTGAATTCAACACTCGATGAATTGAGGGTGACCGTGACGGCACCAGCGACAACATCCGACGCCATCGCCATCGAGCACCTCGAGGTGCGGCGCGGTGGCCATCAGGTTCTGCAGGACATCACGCTGACCGTGCCCCGGGGCAGCATCACCGGGGTGCTCGGGCCGTCGGGGTGCGGCAAGACCACGCTCATGCGCAGCATCGTGGGCACGCAGATCATCGAATCCGGCACGGTCACCGTGCTCGGTGAGACGGCCGGGTCCCGGGGGTTGCGGCGGCGGGTCGGGTATGTGACGCAGGCTCCGAGCATCTACGACGATCTGACCGTCGCCGACAATGTCGCGTATTTCGGTGCGCTGTACGGGGCTTCGCCCGACGGCGTCGAAACCGCTTTGGCGGCGGTGGGTCTCACCAGCCATATCGAGCATCGGGGCAGTGAGCTGTCGGGCGGCCAGCGCACCCGGGTGTCGCTGGCGTGCGCGCTGGTGGCCGATCCGGAGCTGCTGGTGCTCGACGAGCCGACGGTCGGACTCGACCCGGTGCTGCGCGCGGACCTGTGGGAGCAGTTCCACGCGCTCGCGAAACAGGGCCGGACACTGCTGGTTTCGAGCCACGTCATGGATGAGGCCGAACACTGCGATCGGCTGCTGCTCATGCGCGAGGGTCGTCTGCTCGCCCAGCTCTCCCCCGCCGAATTGCGGTCCGACACCGGCGAATCCAGCCTGGAGAACGCCTTCCTCAAGCTCATCCGGATGGGAGAAGAACTGTGACCGCGACCTTTTCGGCGCAGGACCAGGCACGCCCGGCCGGGCCGCGTCCGCTGGCCTGCTACACCGCCACCACCGTGCGGATTCTCAAGCAGTTGCGGGCCGACCGCCGCACGGTCGCCATGATCGTGTTGGTGCCCGCACTGCTCATGACGCTGCTGTATTTCGTGTACAAGAACTATCCGACCATGCCGCACGCGCCGCGGCTGTTCGACCGGATCGGCATCACCATGCTCGGCATTCTGCCGTTCGTGGTCATGTTCCTCATCACCGCGATCGCCATGCAGCGCGAACGGGTTTCGGGCACCCTCGAACGGCTGATGACCACGCCGCTGTCCAAGCTGGATCTGCTCGCCGGGTACGGCACCGCGTTCTCGATCGCGGCCGCGGTGCAGGCGGGCGTCGCGTGCCTGGTCGCCTTCTGGCTGCTCGGGCTGAATGCCGCGGGCAGTCCGGGTCTGGTCGTGCTGATCGCGGTGGTCGATGCCGTGCTCGGCGTGGCCCTGGGCCTGCTGGCGAGCGCGTTCGCGCGCACCGAGTTTCAGGCCGTACAGTTCATGCCCGTGATCGTGCTGCCGCAATTCTTCCTGTGCGGCCTGCTGGTTCCGCGCGGCCAGCTGCCCGGCTGGCTCGAGGCGATCAGCAATGTGCTGCCGCTGAGCTACGCCGTCGACGCCCTGCAACAGGTCTCGACCCACACCGGCGCCACCGGTCAAATGTGGCGCGATGTCCTCATCGTCGCCGTCTTCGCCGCCGTCGCACTGGGTTTGGGCGCGGCCACCCTACGCCGCCGCACCGCATGACCGACTCCAACGGCACCCGCAGCGGACGGCGTCCCGGCAACTCCGGCACCAAGGAGGCCATCCTGGACGCCGCCCGCACGCGGTTCGCCGCGGTCGGCTTCCTCAAGGCGTCGATCCGCTCCATCGCCTCGGCCGCAGGCGTGGATCCCGCCCTGGTGCACCACTATTTCGGCACCAAACACGAATTGTTCGCCGCCGCTCTGAAACTCCCCATCGACCCCAACGACATCCTCTCGCGCTTCCGCACCGTCCCGATCGAGGACCTGGGCGAAACCATCATTCGGACAGTCGTCTCCATCTGGGACTCCCCCATGGGCGTCCCCGTGGTAGCCGCCTTCCGCGGCCTCCTCCTAGGCGACGACCCCTCCCTGGCCCGCACCTTCCTCCTGGAAATCGTCCTGAAAGAAATTCAGCCCCGCGTAGATTCGCCCCCGGGCACCGGCGCCAAACGCGCCTCCCTCGCCGCCTCCCAACTAGCTGGCCTATTCCTCACCCGAAAAATCCTCCACCTGGAACCCATAGCCTCCATGCCGGTCGACGAACTGGCCACCACCGTCGGCCCCACCCTCCAGCGCTACTTCACCGGCGAGCTCGACGGGCTCACGCCATTGGAGTGAGCGTCGTCAGGCCTGGGTGAGGTAGAAGGTGTGGTCTTCGTCGGAGACGTCGCGGGCCTCGTCGATGAGGAGGACGGGGATGCCGTTGTCTACGGGGTAGGCGCGGTGGAGGCGGGGGTTGTAGAGGAGGGGGTCGCCGGTGGCGGTGTGTACGAGGTGCAGGGGGCCCTTGTCCTGGGGGCAGGCGAGCAGGCTCAGCAGGGTGGCGTCCAGGGTTTCCTCCGACATGACCGACAACCTACCGGTCGGCGTCGGTGGGCGCGGAATCGGTGCGGCGGAAGCTGATGTGGCGGTGGCCGAAGAAGCTCGCCACCGCGACCAGACCCATGACGACGACCGCGGCGGGCTTGTCGGGGGCGTGCAGCAGGGAGACCGCGAGTTGTAGCAGCACCATGTTCAAGACCATGCCGACCGCGTTCACGCCGACGAAGGCGATGAAGTCGCGCAGCACGTGGCCGCGGACCCGGAACACCAGCGTGCGGTGCAGGACGAACGCGATCACCATGCCGACCGCGTACGCCAGCGCCACCGACAGCGCCGCGGCCACATCCTTGTTCACCACGCCGCCCAGGACGGTGAGCCAGAAGATGGTCAGCGCCATCCCCATCAGCGTGTTGAACCCGCCGACCAGCGCGAAGGCGACCTCTTGGCGACGCACCAGCCGCAAGAGCGGTCCGGCCGGGGCGGTTTCGGGGTGCCCCGGCGCGGGCAGGCCCGAGACGGGCTCGGGGCGCTGTCCCGCACCCTCGGATTCCATGGCCACACCCTCGGAACCCACGGCCGCGTCCCCGGATTCCATCGCCGGGTCCTCGGTCAGCGAGCGGTGTGCGTCCGTCATTTGGCCGAGCCCACCAGTCCGCGATCCGGATCGTCGATCTGCTCGACGGCCGGTGCGCCCCGGCCGCGGCGGCGCGTGCGCAGGTAGAGCCACTCGAGCACGCCGAGCCCGACGAGTCCGGCCGCGGCACTGCCGATTCCGATCTTCCAGCCCGGCGGTCGCCAGCTCAGCTCCAGCTCGGCATTGTCGGTCCCGGCCGGAATGTCCACGGCCACGAAGACTTTCGACACGGTGTGGAACGGGATGGTCTTGCCGTCGAGGGTGACGCGGTAGCCGGGCCAGGCCAGGCGCGCGAAGGTGAGCCGCCCGCCGGTCTGCGAGGAAACCCGCACCTTGCTGGTGGTGTCGGTCTCCTCGATAGAGGTGGCGGTGGCATCGTGGGCGTCGGCGATGCGGCCGTTGGCGGTCGAGATGGGGCCGCCGTCGCGTTCGAGCACCCAGATGTACTTCTCATGACCCGGGACGTCCACGAAATGCCAACCCTCGGGCGCGGGTTGGTTGCCCGCGTCCGGGAACATGGCCTTCTGCAACACGACTCGGTCGATGAGCATCAGATCCGCCAGCGTGCGCCCGGTGGTGGGTTCGGGTGCGAACAATCTCCGGTAGGAGTCGGGGCACACACTGGAATCCCATTCCATGCACAGCATCTGCATGAAGTAGAAGTAGCCGTTGGGCGTGTACCCGTTGACGTAGCCATCGCGTTCCAGGTGTTTGGCGTAGTTGCCCCACACCAGCGACCCGTACGCGCCGTCCAGGCTCTTGTCGGCGGGCTGCAGCAGTCCGCGGTTGGCGAGCTGAAGAGTCGTGCCGCCCTCGAACTTCGGGAACACGGCCATGGCCTCGCTGCGGTTGGCGGGCAGGTTCCACGACATCGGGGTGGGCTGCACCCACCACACCTGGAACCAGGCGATGGGCACCATGGCCGCGATCACCAGCGCGGTGGCCGCCGAGACGCCGCGGGTGCGACCCAGCCACACCACACCCAGCCCGACCGCGATCACGACCGCCGCGGAACCCAGATGCCAGAGCACGTCGTGCGGGTCGGCGGAGAAGGTCCGCACCCACAGCGCCAACACCAGCACCAGCGCCGCGATGACGCGCTTGCGGCGGTCACGCAGGGTGCCGAAGCGGCCCAGCAGCACGCACACCAGCACCAGCAGCCCCAGCGCCAGCATGGGCAGCACGCGGGCGGGCCAGCGCAGCGGGCCGACGGTCCCCGGTCCGGCGGTCCACATCAGGGCCATCAGCGCGAACAGGGCGATGGCGACGAACTGCTTCCAGTGCCGTTGCGCGGCTTTCCAATCCACGAACGCCAGCGCCGGGATCAGGAACCAGGCGATGTAGGTCATGGGCAGCGGCTGGATGTAGCCCCACCAGGAGGTGAAGGCGGGCAGGGTGGTGGGCAGGCTGGGGTTCAGCGATTCCGACCACGGCACCGTCAGGAACTGGTCGTTATTGATCTGCGAGTTGCCCCGCGCGGTCACCTGCGCCGACAGCATCGACGGCAGGAAGGTGAGCAGACCCGCCAGGCCCGCCGACACCGCGGCGGCGATCAGGCGCAGCAGCGGAGCGAAGGACTCGCGCGGCCGCGTCCGCAACGCGCCGCCCTGGCACACCAGATATCCGACGGCCACCGCGAGCAGCATGAGCACGGCCTCGACGGCCGGGAACACGTACTGCACCGAGATCGCCAGGTAGAGGTACACGAAGACCGGGATCGGCCCGCTCTGCCCGCGCAGGTAGCGCTCCGAGGACGCCCAGGCGTGAATCATCCACGCGGTCCCGGCCATGGCCGTGAACCAGCTGGCCTCGTCGAAGAACAGGAAGAATCCGGTGAACGGCATGGCCACACCGGCGACCGCGGCCCACTGCGGGCGCGCGCCGTACACCAGGCACACCCGGTACACGCCGAGCCCGGTGATGATCGCGTAGATCAGCTTCACGATGGTCGCGTACACCGCGAGATTGGGCACCGAGGGCGCGATCAGATCGATCAGCAGCTGCGGCGGGTTGAACAGTCCCGCTTCCTCATTGGTGTAATTGCCCGTCATCCACTGCTCGGGAATCAGGAACGGGAAGTGGCCGTCGCGGAAGGCGCGGCCGAAGAACACCCACAGGCCGGTGTACTGGGATTCGGTGTCGTCGGTGAAGAAGTGGCGGGGGTTGGCCGCAATGACGGCCAGGTAGCCGAGGGTCACCCCGATCGCGGTGACCAATCCCCAGCGGTAGACCTCGCGTCGATCGGCGCTCAGGCCGCGCGGGCCTCGCTCCTTCTTCGCGTCCGGCCCGGATTCGGTGGCCCCGACCACCTTGGACATTGAGCTCTCCACCACGAGTTCCAGACCCTACAGGGCGGCGGTGTCGATGGCACTTACGCGGGCCGTCGGCCCGGTCGGGTGATTCGCGAGCGACCAGCGGCTTCGATTGTCGCGTCGAATGCCCGAACCACCAGCGTGTTAGAGTTCAGCGCGGCTCAGGCGCTGTTTTTGGGCACCGAGTTCCGGCACACACCGTCATCGAAAGTACATTCAGCTGATGCCGATTCCGTCCGCACGCACCTACGCGAGCGACCCGAGCGTGACCTCCGGCCCCGAGCGGTCCGCGCGGGTGCACGCCGTCTCCGTCGTGGTGCCCGTGTACCGCGGCGAGGAGACGATCGCCTCGCTGGTCAGTGAGCTGGACAAACTGGGCGAGCCGGTGAACACCACCGGCGGCGCCGCCTTCCGGGTCGAGGAGATCGTGCTCGTGCACGATCACGGTCCCGACCGGTCGGATGTGGTGTTGCAGGAACTCGCCGAGACCTACCCGCAGGTCCGCGTGGTGTGGTTGAGCCGCAACTACGGGCAGGACGCCGCCACCATCGCGGGCATGGCCGCCGCGCGCGGGGACTGGACGGTCACCATGGATGAGGACGGGCAGCACGACCCGGCCTTCATCGCCGACTTCCTGGACGCGGCCCTCGCGCAGCGCGCCGATCTGGTCTATTCCAAGCCGGTCAATACCCGCCCGCACGGGTTCCTGCGCAATATCACCTCGCGCGGGGCCAAGCTGGTGCTGGCGACGCTGTTCGCCTTCCCCGACTCGACCCGGTTCGAGAGCTACCGGCTGATTCGCGGCGATATCGCGCGGCAACTGGCGCAGGTCGCCTCCAACGGCGTGTACCTGGACGTGGCGCTCACCTGGGTGGTGGGCGAGGTGGCCCAGGTGCCGGTGCAGTTGCGCGCCGAGGGCCGCGAGGAATCCGGCTACAACTACCGGCGACTGTTCTCGCTGTTCTGGAAGATGGTGCTGTGCAGCGGAACTCGCGGCCTGCGCCTGGTGAGCCTATTAGGTGTGACGCTGGCACTGGGCGGGCTCGGCATGGCGGGGTGGGTGGTGTACCACGCCCTGACCGACAGCGGCACCGACCCCGAGGGCTGGGCCTCGCTCATGACGGTGCTGCTGCTGTGCTCGGGCGCGGTGCTGTTCTCCCTCGGCCTGATCGCCGAATACCTCGGCGTGGCACTGCATGTGCTGGTCGGCAAGCCGCTGTATCTGACCGTTGACACTCCGACGCCGCGACCGCAGCAGCCGCGCGGCGACAACCGTTACGACGACACCGAATTCGAACCGGCAGCCAGGGGGATCTCCGCGCGTGAGCAGTGACCGCATCATCTTCAGCCGCCCCTTCCGCGCCGCGCGTGAGCTGCCGAATATCGAGGCGGTGCTGTCCTCGGACCACTCGCACGGCGACGGACCGTTCACCGCGTCGGCGACGGCGAAGCTGCGCGAGATCACGGCCGCGCCGTACGCGCTGCTGACCACCTCGTGCACGCACGCGCTCGAAATGGCCGGGCTGCTGCTGGAACTCGGGCCCGAGGACGAGGTCATCGTGCCGAGTTTCGCGTTCACCTCCAGCGCGACGGCCATGGCCCTGCGCGGGGCGACCGTCGTGTTCGCCGATATCGATTCCGAGACCGGCAATCTGGATCCGGAGTCGGTGGCGCGGGTCATCACACCGCGCACCAAGGCCGTCATGGTGATCCACTACGGCGGTGTGGCCGCCGACATGGAAGGCCTGCAGCGGCTGGCGGATTCGCACGGCTTCGCGATTATCGAGGACAATGCGCACGGACTCGGCGGCTACTACCGGGGCCGTCCGCTCGGCACCATCGGGACCGTCGGCGCGCTGTCGTTCCACGACACCAAGAACGTGCACTGCGGTGAGGGCGGCGCGGTGCTGCTCACCGACGAAATCCTCATGGCGCGGGCGGAAATCATTCGCGAGAAGGGCACCGACCGGGCCCGGTTCCTGCGTGGCGCGGTGGACAAGTACTCGTGGCAGGACATTGGATCCTCCTATCTGCCCAGCGAATTGAACGCCGCGGTGCTGGATGCGCAGCTGGCGGAGTTCGAGACCATTCAGGCCAACCGGCATCGGGTGTGGAATCACTACGCGGCCGCGCTGCCGGATTGGGCCGCGCGCAACGATGTTCGGCTCATGTCCGTGCCGTCGGACCGCGACCACACCGCGCACCTGTACTACCTGCGCGTTCCCACCGAGCACCGCCGCGACGACCTGATCCGGCATCTGTCCGGGCTGGGCATCGTGGCACCGTTCCACTACATCCCGCTGGACTCCTCCCCCGCCGGTCTGAAGCTCGGCCGCACGCCGTTCCCGTGCGTGCGTAGCGCGGAATTCTCCTCGACCCTGGTGCGGCTGCCGCTGTGGCCGGGGCTCACCGAGGAGCAGTTGACCCGCGTCGTCGACGGGGTCACCAGCTTCACCGTCTGATGCGGCGACGTGAAAGTCCGGTTTACGGCCGGACTTTCACCTTGCGTTCTCAGGCCCGACCGTTACGCTTCCCGCCGAAGATTCCGGCGTAGGCGAGCGCGCCGATCGCCCCGCCGATGAGCGGGAACACGATGAACGCCCACAACTGCCCCCAGGCGTCTTCCTGGAAAGGTGCCGAGGCCAGACTGCGCGCCGGATTGATCGACGCGTTATCCACCGGAATCGCAACGAAATTCGTCAGCGCCAGCGTCAGACCGATGGCCACGCCCGCCAGCGCGGTGTCCGCCACCTTGTCGGTCACCGCCAGCACGACCAGCACCAGCAGCGCGGTCATCACGACTTCGACCACGATGACCGACCCCAGCCCGTAGCCGTCCTTCCCCGCCGCATGGGGCCCGTACTCGCCCCACCCATTGGCCGCCAGCCCATCGGTGTCCCGGTGGTAATCCGGCAACCCCTTCGCGACAGCGAAGACCAACAGCCCGCCGACGAGCGCCCCCACCGCCTGCGCCACCACATACAGCGCCGCCGCAACCGGCCGAATCCGCCCCAAGAGCAAATGCCCCAGTGTCACAGCGGGATTGATATGACACCCCGACACCCGCCCCAACGTGTAGGCCAGGCACAACAGCGTGAACCCGAACGCCAACGAAACCCCGAGCGCCCCCACCCTCGATCCGGCCAACACCGCCGTCCCCACCCCACCGAACACCAGCAGGAAGGTCCCCACCCCCTCCGCCACCACCTGCCGCCCCAATGAAACCCCACCCCGCCCAACATCTTCCGCAACCACGCCACCAGCAGCAATAGCCATAACCACCCACCCCTTCGAGGTAAGCAGCATCGAATTCCGATGTTGTATAAGGTTTTCGACAACCGACGCCATCCATCGCAACGTCGGCCCACCCTCACCACGCCCCAACGACCCACCCGGTTCAATGAACGGACCCATGGGAACTGTCAGCCGGGCTGGATCGCGGCGTCATGGCACACTGGACGGGGATTTGATCTCGAGGGGGAACGTTGTCGGTGATTTCAGCTGCCGCTTGTCCGCATCCGCCGGGTCTGATACCCGAACTCGCAGGCCCGACAGACGAATTGAGCGAGTTACGGCTGGCCTGCGTGGAGGCGATCCGGCGGCTGGGGATACCCAAGTTCGTGACGGGCGCTCAGATGGAGGGGTGGAGGGACGCTCGGGAATGGGTGGGTTCTGAGCCCGATCCGACTGTGCCCGACGTGCTGGTGATCGTCGGCGGAGACGATCGGACGCGGAGGTACGCGTCGGACAATGCCTTTGGCAGCCTGCGGCGGTACGGCTTCGACTGGACCTGGGACATTGCCTGGTGCATGGGCGAGGGGGAAGCGCTGCCGATGTCGCTGTCGATCGGGCTATGGCTGGCCACCGCTCACGGTCCGCAAGGCCTATTCGTCAACCGGTTCGTCTACCAATCGGTTTCGTTCGACGCCACACCTGAGGAATGCGCCGCACTGGGCAGGGAACTCGCCGACATCGGCGAAAGAGTCGCCATGCTGATTGTCGGCGACGGGATGACGGGGCGGTCATCGCAACAGGTGCTCGCGGCGGCACTGGAAGACCACCGATTCGTAGAACACCAACTCTGCAATCCCGCCTCGGTCACGGCCCGTCAGACCGTAACCAGTTGGTCTCGCCAATCACGCGCATAACGCCAGCGATCATGGAACCGATCGGATAACACCCAATGACCCTGGCGACCAACCCGACTCATCCCCCGTCCGGCCGCTACCCCCTACCCGCCCACCCGCGCCAGCGGCTGGTGCCGAAAGCTCTGGTCGCGGCATTACCGTGCATTGCCAGGCGTCAACGGACTGAGCAGGATTCAAGATCGGGCTGTTCGCCAGGCGAGGTTTCAACAGCCACCCACAGGACGCTCGGCTGAAGCAACCCAGCCGAGCGTCTCGTTTTGCTCTTGCCCCAGAGAACCTGTCTCAGGTAGCGACCCCGGCCTGACTGGGTGTTACTTCTGATAGACGTAGCCACCAGTCATATAGGCACCTTCAGTACCTGCGTTGTAGAACCTGGTTTCTGTCGGTGCTTGCTCGGTAGACAGAGGACCTGCCACATATTGCGCCACAGACTTCCCGGTGGCGTCGACGACTGTAAGGCCAGACGGAATGGCGTTTCCTCCACTGACGGTCAGCGTTGGTACGCCATCTTCCGAGTACGTCAACAACAGCGTTCCTACCTCGGTAGCTGGCGCGTTGACGGGCGCTGGGCCCTTCGCGTTCGGCGCCACTGCTTCATCACTCATGGCAACTCCACTCACTCGCTGAACATTTGGAACATGCCCATGTTCTCACCTCACGGGAGTCCACATCGGTTGAGCCGCAAAATAATTCAGGACAGCTGGTCTTGATCGCGATCTGGGATCAGGGGTCCAAGACGGGATCGGTAGTCGTCCGCTCGTCGGCATGTCAGTGCGTCTGCCGGGCGGGGCCGCGGGTGTCCCGAACCGAGCGATCAGCGCCATGACCGCATGTTGGCCGCCGGTAATCAAAGACCTTTGCTGGCGGCCAGACGTTCACGTCAGTCAGGCATCCGGCAACCTGATTGGCCTATGGGGCAATGGGGCTAATGAAGTACTCATCGCCGCCAACCTGGAAGCGCCTGGCCTTCGTGGCGGCCCCCGCCGTGTAGACGGCGACGGGCTGTCCCGTCTCGTCCACTACCATGATCTCGCCGGGTATCGCGTTCCCGCCGCTGGCATTCAGCGTCGGGACGCCGTCCTCCGAGTACGTCAACGACAATTTGCCCACTGTGACGGCAGGGCTGTTCACGGGTGCTGATCCCTTCGCGCTCGGGGTTCCTGCTTCGTCTGCCATGACAACTCCACTCACTCGCTGGACATTTGGAACATGCCTATGTTCTCCCCTCGCAGAAGTTCACATTGGTTGAGCCGCAAAATAATTCATGGCAGCTGGTCTTGAACGCGATCTAGGATCAGGAGCTGAGAGGGGTCGGGAGACGTCCGCTCGTCGGCATTACAGCTCACTATTGTCAGCTATTGCCAGACTGATGGCGAGGTCTGTCCACCCTCCAGCTTCAACCCGCTCAGACTCTCGGGTCCGGCCAAGATCTTGACGCGAGACGGGTTAAGCACCATCGGCTTTGACCGGTGGGATGTTCCGCAGTGGGGGCATGGGTCGCCGGGCGTAGGTCTCTTCGGGGTGGACGGTGACGATATCCAGCTTTTGCACTAGCGAGGCCGGGGACTCGCCGTCTTCGAAGTGCTCCAGGGATGGTACGAACACGGCTTCCGCGTCTAACCGCGTTGCCTGCGCCTTCAAACGCGCGAGTGGCGGGCGGCCGGAGTTGGGGTCGTAGGTCACCATGTCGGCGAAGTCGTAGCCGTAACGCTGTGCGAGCCTTCGTATCTCGGACTCGTCCCATTGCTGGCCGATCCCGGATACATCGGTTCGCAGGTATTCCAGAGCCGTTGGCTTGTACCGCATTACCGCCCCTTGATCGTCGTGTCCGTCGAGTGCGATGTGTCCGTGAATTTCCAGGTAGAACCCGCAGTGGTCGTCGGATTCGTCTCCGTGCGATTGGAGTTCCAAGCACCCACCAGGGAAGGAGAAGAGTCGCGAGCGCGGCCCGGACTCCTCCGTTTCTCTTCCGATCGAGGGTCGTCGTTCACGGTCCGCCCCTTGTCGCCGTTGGTGAAGCAGGTTCAGGACCGGACTCCAGCCCTGAACTTGCAGAACCGACGCTAGGGATCGACCTAGGGAACGGGCCATGAGTTTGCACAATCTTGCTGGAAATCGTTTATACAGAGCCGAATAGGGCGAGGCGGAGGACAATGTAGGGGTGCTCGGAAAGACCGTGCACACGGTAAGTCAGGGGGCAAGAATCATGCGCGGCAAGATCACTGGCCTGACCTTCCTCGGCAAAGGAGGCTCCGAAGTCACCGGATGCCCAAGCCTGTACGCAACCGAGTTCGACAACGGCGAACGGGGGTACCTCGCGCAAGGCTGGAAGACCGGCCGACCCGAAGTAGTCGAAATCCCACACCTGCTACTCGGATTCGTTGAGCCGAATACGTTCGTCGGTTCCACGATGACCGACACCGGTCGGGGCACATTCACCCTCACAGGCGAACCGATCACCGACCCTGAAGTGCTCGCCCAGCTCGACCTGGCCGTCAACGAGACCGCTGTTGAGGTGCCGATGCTCAGGAGGACGTACTACGGTGCTGCACCTACCGAATGACTGGTCAGTCTGGTTGGACCTCTTCCACGGATGCCAGAAGCAAGCCTTCCACCTGGAGGTCAGGGACTCCTACGGTGTGCCGCAAGAGTCCGAACGGCTCCGCCGCTTCCTCGAAGGTGAACCGGACCTGATCGACGATTACAAGAGCTCTTGGGTCGCGCTCGTTCAGGAGACGACTGCGCGCGGTGTCGAGATCAGCCGCGTGCGAGTCGTGACCGTTCCGCACTCCGACTATCAGCGGTGGCTGTTGTCGGTCACCGGGGGCAACGTCGAAGCAGGCGAAGACATCCGCTACCTGCCACGCCACCTTGCCGGGGAGGTGCCGCCGGACGACTGGTGGCTGTTCGATGATGAACGGGTGGTGTTCAACCTTGTTGACGAGAACGGTTCTCAGGCGTCGGCAGGCATGGCCGTGACCACCGATCCCCGGATAGTCGAGTACTGCCGGAGTGTGAAGCAGCGGCTTTGGGAGTTGGCGACGCCGTACGCCGAATACGCCAAGAAATGACAGGAGTCGATGAAGCACGGGAAGCTCTCGGGGCACGTCTGCGGGAGCTTCGCCGTCGCGCTGGCTTGTCCGGCCGACAACTCGCGGCTCTGGCTGGCTGGCACGAGTCGAAGGTCTCGAAGCTCGAATACGGGAGGATCAAACCGTCCGACACCGACATACGCGCCTACTGCGAGCACGCAGACGCGACCGATCAACTCGCGGACCTCCTGGCTACCCTCCACAACATCGACACGGCCTACCTGGAATGGCGGCGGGTCCTCGCTACCGGTGTGCAGCGTCGGCAACAGAAGTCCGTGAAGCTCGAAGCAGAAGCAGCGAACCTTCGCGTCTACACCACCCAGGTTGTTCCCGGACTACTCCAAACCGCCGAGTACGCCGAAGGCATCTTCAGGCGGCATATCGAGTTCTACCGCGTCCCCGACGACTTGGACGCAGGCGTGTCGAAACGAATGGAGCGGCAACGCATCCTGTATCAACGTGACCACCGATTCCACTTCCTGATCACCGAGCAAGCGCTCTACACGACGGTCGGGAACGATGACGTAATGAGGGGGCAGCTCGACCGGCTCGCGTCGATCATCGGCATGCCGCGCATCACGGTGGGCATCATCCCGGCCACAGCCGAAGCGCTCATCGTGTCAACGAGTTTCGTCATGTTCGACAACCGCATGGTGATGGTTGAAGGCACGGCCGCGGAACTGACCATCACCCAGCCGCGAGAGGTCGCGATCTACGGTCGGGCGTTCAATGTTCTTGCCGGACAGTCGGTCACCGGTGAAGACGCACGGTCCTTGATCCGGAAGGCATTGGCTCACCGACAATCCGCAGCAGGCCAGTGATGCCCGGCTAGAAGACGAAGCCGCGGAGGGCTAGGAAGCGGGCGGCGCCTACGGCGGCCATGATGGCGATGACGGCGGTGGCTTGGGTGAGTTGGGGCAGGCCGGGGGCCCAGAACGCGAGGGCGGCCAGGGCCGCGGTGGTCACGAGGAGTCCGATGAGGGCCAAGACGCCGGATTCGAGTTGGGCTGTGTACCAGGTGACTCGGGTGGTGGCGTGGAAGGTTAGGCGGCGGTGGAGTTCGTTGGCTATCGCGGTGCTGACGATCGAGCCCGCGATATTGGCGACCAGCGGGCCGACGGTGGTCAATGCCATGAACAGCAGCACGTACGAGATGTTGCTGGCTCCGCCGACCAGAGCGAAGCGGATCAGTTGTGCGAGGGCGTGATCGCCGCGCAGGAATCGACTCGCGCGGGCGAGGTGACCGCTCGCGACCGTGCGGAACAGCCTCGCGGCACCGTTGGTCTGCTCGACGAGTTCGACGAACATCGTGTCCGCGTAGGCGTTCCGCGGTCCGGTGGTGGCAAGTGCTGTGCTGTTCACGAAAATGACTGTCGCGCCCCGCGCTGACACCGCTCTGACGCCGACCTTACGTGGGCCTGACACGACCTGGCCGAGGTTGGATCAAGCTACGAATTCTGCTGAGGCCGAGGTGGTTCGGCATATCAGGTCGCATGATTGTGGCCGCTTTCGCACGGCGAATAGCGTGGCGTGATGACGGAGATCGACAGAGACGATGTCGTCGCGCGGCTGCGATCCGCCCTCGGGTCAGAGGTGCGCGTGCCGGGCACGGAGGGGTATCGCGGCGCCCTCGCGGCGGTCTTCTCCCCCGAAGCCGCCCGGCGTAGGCCCGCCTGTGTGGTCACGCCCCGGACCGTGGACGATGTCGCGACCGACCTGAGGATCGCGAACGCCACGCAAACGGCCGTGACGGTGCGTGGCGGCGGCCTGAGCTCGACCTGTGTCGCGGATGGGCTTGTCATGGTGGATCTTTCGCGGCATCTGCGCGCCGCCTGCACCGAGGGTGAGCAGGCGGTCATCGGCGGTGGAGCGACGATGGCCAGCATGATGCGCGCCCTCGCCCCCATCGGCCGCGCGGTGCCCATCGGCGTCACGGGTTACGCGGGTCTGGGGTTGGCCACGCGTGGCGGGATCGGTCCGCTGACGAGATCGCTCGGCCTCACCGTGGATCACCTGACCGGAGCCGAGATCGTTCTTCCGTCCGGCGATGTCGTCCACGTGTCGGAACGAAGCACGGGGGCGGACGCCGATCTGTGGTGGGCGGTGCGCGGCTGCGCACCCGCGGTCGGGGTTGTCACCTCGGCCGAATTCCGCACGCACGTCATGGAACCGGTCCGGATCGACCGGGCGGTGGTCGGGCTGGACGCACTCGCCACCTATTTCCGCATCGCCCCCGAACTACCGCGCCACACCAGCATGAGCGCCGTCCTCGGCTACACACCCATGTCACCGGACGAACCGGTCCTGTTCCTCTACACCGTGTGCGCCAGCAACCGAGAGGACGCGATCGGCCGAGCACGCGCGGCGACCTCGGCCGTCGTGGCAGGCGCAAACGGCTCGCCGCTCTACCGTTCGCAGACCACCGGCAGGTATCCGGTCGAGCTACCCGAATTCGCCATCCCCGGCCTCGGCGGCGCTGAGCCCGAACCGTTTTCGCCGCCCGATCCACACCGCCGCGCGCGGGGCTCGTTCCTCGGCAAGGCGGTCTTCTCGGGCACGACTCTCGACCCGGAGCTCGCCGACGCCCTCGCGGATCGCATCCGCGCCGCGCCGAACCGGGCCTGCCGCATCGACTTCCAGCACACCGGCGGGGCGCTGTCCGATATCGACGACACCGCCACCGCGTTCTGGGGCCGCACCGCCGAATGGAGCATTCCGATCAATGCGATCTGGGATGCCGACGGCGATGGCGCCGCCTGCGCGAGCTGGGCGCACGACACCCTGCGAGCCCTGGACGCCCACACCCTCGGCGTCTACGCGGTCGAGCTGCGCCCCGGCCTGCCCGAAACCGACACCGAGACACGAGCGGCCCACGGCGGCAATCTGGCTCGGCTCCGAGCACTTCGACGTCGCTACGACCCGACCGGGATACTCGCACCGCAGCTCCTTTGAGCCCTACGACTTCGATCCCCATGACGAAACACGCCCCGTCCGTATCGGACGGGGCGCGTTCGGATTTCGCTCAGCCGAACAGGCGCGAGGCCAGGTCGGGGGTGAGGATTTCGTAGGCCTCGGTGGTGCGGTTGTACCACCAGGTGCGGTCGTCGGGCTCGGAGCGGCCCGCCGCCTGCACCGCCCGGGTGGAGGGGCGATACGTTGAGCTGCGGGGGATTTCGTCCACGACGTAGACGATGTCCGGGCGCTGGTCCGGGGACAACGCTCGGACGGCTTCGGTGACATCCTTGGGGGCCAGGCTGTAGCCCTTGCGGATGCTGACGGCCGCGACGGCGAGGATGCGGTCGCCCGCGGGGAGGGCGAAGGCGACTTCCATGTCGACGGCGGTGATGTCGTTGAGGACGTCGACGATGGGCTGGGTGTAGACCGGGCCGCGCGGGGTCGGGATGACGGTGTCGCGGCGGTCCATGAGCCAGTAGTCGCCGTCGGAGTCGCGGCGGAAGAGGTTTTCGGTGGGCATCCAGGCGTCGCCGGGTGCGAAGACGCCGCGCAGGCCACCGGCGGAGAGGTCGACGGCGTCGGTGACCGTGCCGATGAGCAGGCCCACCTCGTTGTCGGCGCAACGGCGCGCGAAACCGGTGTCCTCGACCTGGATTTCATCGGTCAGCGGGTCGTAGGCGATGAGTTCGACCTTGGCCGTGCCGGGCACGGGACGGCCCTTGGAGCCGATCTTCGCGCCGGAGACATTGGCCAGCACCACATCCCCCTCGATGGAGGCGTAGAACTCGAGCACCTTGGCGGGCGCGAACCGCTCCTCGGTGCGCCGCCACAGCCCCGCGGGCATGCCCGACCCGATGAACAGGCGAATCGGATGCGGATGCCCATTGGGGAAGGAGTCGGTGTCGAGGATGTCGCGCATCATGGTCCAGGTGTAGGTGACCACGGTGACGCCGTAGCGATGCACCTCCTCGGCGAACCGCGCCGGTTCCAGCGACCGCGCCAACGCGATCCGGCTGCCGCCCGCGACCGCGCCGCCCAGGCTCACCAGCAGCCCGGACGAATGATGCAGCGGCGCAAGGCAGTACACGGTGTCGTGCCGACCCAGGTCGGCGGCCGAGGCGGTGCCGAACGCCGACAGCGCCCACCGGTGATTGGTGACGTGCTTGACCTCGAACTTGTCCCCGGTCCCGGTGACGAGAATGAACGCCAGCTCGCGCGCCAGCCCCGGATTCGGCCGGTACCAGGCGGGCAGCGTCACCGCCGCCGGGTCGATCTTCTCCAGATCGACCACGTCGGTCCCGGCGGGAATGTCGAGCCCGCGCGCCTCGCCGCCGCCGAGCACCAGCACCCGATGCCCGGTCGCGCACGCGCTGCGCAGGTTCTCCGGATCGGTGATGAGCAGCCGCGTCCCGGTCAGCTCCGCCACCTTGGACAGCTCGGTGCCGGGCGCGAGCAGCACCGCGACCGCGCCGATCCGCGACAGCGCCGCGACCGCCGCCAGCGCACTGGGCCGGGTCTCCATCACCACACCGACCCGCATGGCCGGACGCACACCCACAGAGATGAGCCCGCGCACCACATTGTCGATGCGCTGATTCACCGCCTGCTGGGTGTGCACGCGATCGTCGAACAGGAACAGCTCCCGCTGCGGACCCCGCCGCGCCTGCTCGGCGAGCAAGCGCCCCAACGAGATTCGCGTGTGCGGCTGAATCATGCCGAGCCGGGTCAGGCGCGGCAGCGCGCGGGCGGCCTCACCGGTGAGTTCGACGGTGCCGCGCAGCGTCTGCCCGGCCACGCCCTCGATGGTCTTGCCGAGACTGGTCCCGGCCTCGGCGAGGCTGCCGATGGCGTGCACGGCCCGGGTGATCCCGGTGCGCGGCCCGCTGCGCACCACCTCGGTGCTCATCGGTTGAACGGCCGCGGGCAGTTCGCCGCGCCCGGACACGTAGTTCACCCAGTCGCGCACCACGGGCCAGGTCTGCCGGGTCGCGGTCGAGCCCGACACCAGCCCGAAGTGCCCGGCCACAATGCTGGCCTCGTACACCTCGGCGTTGGGCGCGGCCCGCACGATCCCGCGCACGGCGGCGGGCTGGCCGATATCGTCGACCTCGCCGACGAACGCCAGGATCGGGCACTTGATCTCCGCCAGCGAAATCAGCTGGTCACGGATGACGAAGCCGCCCAGCATCATTCGATTGTGCTTCACGAACTGCTGGAGCAGATCGGTGAGCGCGGGCCCCGGATACCCCAGCCAGCCATCGGCTTCCAGGAATCGGCGCTGACGCTCCTTGGGCAGCAAGGCTTCCCGATTGTGCAGTTGGCGCAGGAAGTCGATGCGGGCACGCGCCGTCTTCACCGGGTCGAGGGCCTGGAAGCCCAGGCGCACCATGGAATCGGTGATCGGCAGCCGGTTGAGCACATGGTCGGTGAGGAAGTCGGCGGCATCGGACACCAGCCCGTGCGGCAGTCCGAACGGCATGCCCGCGACGGCATCGACCGGGCTACCGAAGGTGACGATGGACTCCACGCCCTTGCCGTCGCGGTAGGCCGCGGTCTGATAGGCGAACATGCCGCCCTGCGAGTAGCCCATCAAATGCACACCGCGACCGGTGATTTCGGTGACGGTGTCGATGGCGCTGGAGACCGCCAGCACGTGGTCGGCGAGGTCGCGGTCCCAGCCGCCCTCCTCGGTGGCCGGGGAGCCGAAATCGACCACCCAGCAATCGATTCCACCCTGATGCAGAATGCCGACCGCCCCGTCGGCGGCATTCACGTCCCAGATCTCGGCGGTGACCATGATCGGCGGCACCAACACCACGACCGGTCGGTCCGGAACGGTGTCATCCGGGAAGTAGTGCCGCAGGCGGTACATCCGCTTCCGCTCCACCACCTCGTACGGCGACGATTCGATCTCGTGAACCAGCCCCCCGAACCGGATCACCTCGAGCCCGTTCTGCGCGGTCGCGACGAGTCGCTCGATCGGACCGACAACGGACCTCGTATTGAATTTCACGGCTTCACTCCCAGACTTTTCCTGGCCTTGACCAGCGTCACCCGCCCCGACGCGTCCCGATGAGCTTGCCATAGCACCACCCTACTGCGCTGGCGCTGTGACCAGCACCATGCGGGCACCCCGACCCCGGGCGGCATCGAGGAGGCCGCGACAACAAACCGGCCGTTCGGGGTTTACGGGATACAGCAACATTCCAGGCATCATGTTTTGGCTTTTCGATACGTCGCGATGCCCGGGGGCCTACCATCGGTATCGCTGGAACGCACTGTCGCGCTTGTCAATTCATACGTTTTTCAACAAACGCTGTGACTATTTTCCGCAGGCCCTTCGGACCTGTTGCATCGCCGTGGAATCAATCGCCCGCATTCGCGGTGTCCTATTCGACGTGAGGACCGCAGCATGACCATCGAAATGCCCCTCGAGACCACCAACGGCACCCGCAAGTCCCTCAGCACCGCCGCCGCCCACCAGCTCGCGCACACCACCAAATCCGAACCGCAGATGCAGGGCATCAGCTCGCGCTGGCTGACCCGCTCGCTGCCGTGGACCCAGGTGAAGGGCGGTATCTACCGCGTCAACCGGCGTCTGACCCACACCGTCGGCAATGGCGAGGTGGAGTTCATCATCAACGGCCCCAGCGCCCGGGTGATCCCGCTCGAACTGCAGGAGCTGCCGCAGCTGCGCGGCTTCGACGACGAGGAGATCCTGGCCACCGTGGCCGGACGCTTCGAACAGCGGGATCTGCCGCCCGGCACCGTGGTCGCCGAATTCGGCAACCCGATGGATCAGGTGCTGCTCATCGTGCACGGCAAGCTGTCCAAGATCGGCACCGGCGAATACGGCGAGACCACCAAGGTCGGCATCCTCGGCGACGGCGACTTCTTCGGCGACGCCACCCTCACCGATCCGGACGCCATCTGGCCGGTGACGGTCAAGACGGTCACGGCCACCACCATGCTGGTGCTCAGCCGCTCCACCCTGGAGCAGCTCAACGAGCAGATCCCCGCCCTGCAGCAGCATCTGTCCTCGGTCGCGGAGGCCCCCGCGCTGCCGCAGAACAAGTACGGCGAGGCCGAAATCGTCATCTCCTCCGGCCATTCCGGTGAGCCCCTGCTCGACGGCACCTTCGTCGACTACGACGCGCAGCCGCGCGAATACGAGCTGAGCCTGGCCCAGTCCGTGCTGCGCGTGCACACCCGCGTCGCGGACCTGTTCAACGATCCGATGGATCAGATCGAACAGCAGCTGCGCCTGACCATCGAGGCCCTCTACGAGCGCCGCGAATCCGACCTGGTCAACAATCCGGACTTCGGCCTGCTCCACAACTGTGATCTCAAGCAGCGCATCTACTCCGAGTCCGGCGCGCCCACCCCCGACGACATGGACGAGCTGCTGTCCATGCGCCGCTCCACCAAGCTGTTCCTGGCCCACCCCAAGGCGATTGCCGCCTTCGGCCGCGAATGCACCAGGCGCGGAATCTATCCCGACCCGGTGGAGGTCGACGGCCACCGCGTGCCCGCCTGGCGCGGCGTGCCGATCTTCCCGTGCGGCAAGATCCCGGTGAGCGACAGCCAGACCACCTCGATTCTCGCCATGCGCACCGGCGAGAAGGATCAGGGCGTGATCGGCCTGCACCAGACCGGAATTCCGGACGAGTACGAGCCCAGCCTGAACGTCCGGTTCAAGGGCATCGACGATCAGTCGATCATCTCCTACCTGGTCAGCTGCTACTACTCGGCCGCCGTCCTGGTCCCCGACGCGCTCGGCATTCTCGACAATGTGCTGGTCGCCCGTCAGTCCGACTGAGCGAGGTGTCCCGTCATGTCGGTGCTCTCGCGCGCCGCGGCGCCGCCCGCCACCTCCGAGGTGGCGGCGGCCGTCGCCGCCCTGCTGACCAATCTCGACACGGCCGCACCACCCGTCCTGCTCGTGGCTTCCGACACCACGGAAGCCCCTGCGGCCCTGGATGATCCCCGTCTCGGCGCGTCCGAATCCGCCGAGACACACACCCCCCGACGGCTGCTCGGCCCCTCCGGCCTCGGGGCCCCGAGCCTCGTGATCGACCTACCCACCCCCCAGGTGATCACGGAGCTCGCGGGACAGGCATCGCGTCCGCCCTCGCCTGCGGGCGGCGCGGTGCCGACGCCCACCCTCCCGAAACCCCCCGTCCCCCAAGCCCTTCGCCGCATCCCCCGCGGCCTGGGATCGGGCCGACTCCCCACCCCAGCCACCGAACCTCCCACGGCGGCAACAACGCCGCCGGTGGGCGGCCGACCCGCCCGGCGGATTGCCAACGGTCCCACCGGGATCGGGACGACATCCGCATACCGCCGGGCCGGGAAGGCCGCGCCCCCGGTGGCGGCCCGACCCGCCAGCACGTCGCGGGCTTCGGCGATTCCGGCGCTCTATTGCCCACCGCCGGTGCGGGACAATCCCGTGCTCGCCGAGGCGGTGAATGTCGGGATCATCGCCTGGGCCGAGGAGATCGGGCTGTACGAGGGACGGCTGGATGATCTGCGCAAGGCCGACTTCGGCCGGTTGATCATGCTCGCGCATCCGGATTGCGATGATGCCGACCGGTTGCTGGCAGCCGCGAAATGCGCGGTCTCGGAGTGGTCGGTGGACGACTACTACTGCGAGGAGGACGCCAGCGATATCGCGCCGGACGGCAGCAAGTCCAGTGCGGAGGCGGAATTGGGGCCGCGACTGGAATTGGCCGCGGCCGCCATGGATCCGGTGCACCTGCCCGCCCGCTACCAGGTCAAGGTGGAGGAGGCCCTGCAGAGCGATCCGATTCTGCGGGCCTTCCGCACCTCCTTCGAGCATCTGTCCCACTTCGCCACCCCCACCCAGGTGGCACGGCTGCGGACCGAGATCGCGGGCTGGTTCATCGCGCTCGGCGCGGAGGCGGGGTGGCGGGCGGCCAAACGCATGCCGCCGGTGTGGGAATACCTGCTGAACCGGCAACCGCACAGCTTCCTGCCGTGCATGGCCCCGATCGACGCGGTCGGCGGTTACGAGCTCTCGGCCGCGGAGTACACCGATCCGCGCATGCGCCGGGTGACCACCACCGCCGCGCTGGCCGCCCAGATGGTCAACGACCTCTACTCCATGGCTCGCGAAGACCTTTCCAATGGAAGGGAATTCAACCTCCCCACCGTGCTGGCCGCCGAGGAGCAGTGCTCCCGCCGCGAGGCCGTCCAGCGCACCGCCGAGGTGCACGACGAGCTCATGCATCGTTTCGAGGCCGAGGCGAGTCTGCTCGCGGCCACCGGATCCCCGGAGCTGCGCCGCTTCCTGACCGGCCTGTGGGCCTGGATGGGCGGCAATCGCGCCTGGCACGCCGACAGTCGCCGCTACAAGGACGACTGAACTCCAATCCCCTTCGCGCGCAGCACGACCAGCGTCATATCACCCCCATTCGAGAGGATGACCTGCAATGACCGCGCTCCATCCCCGGACCGACGCCGTCCTGAAAACCGAGTATCAGAAATCGGTGGCGTCGTACTGGAACAACAACCCCAATGACGACCGGGTGAACACCAAGCTCGGCGAGGTGGACGGGCTCTACCACCACCACTACGGCATCGGCGAGCCGGACCTGAGTGTCCTGGAGGGCCCGGAGGAGACCCGCCAGGACCGCATCGTCAAGGAACTGCACCGCCTCGAGACCGCCCAGGCCGACGCCCTGCTCGATCAGCTCGGTGACGTTCGCCCCGGCGATCAGCTCATGGACGGCGGATCCGGCCGCGGCGGCACCAGTTTCATGGCCAATCAGCGTTTCGGCTGCCAGGTCGACGGCGTCACCATCTCCGAGTACCAGGTGGGTTTCGCCAATGAGCAGGCCCGCGAGCGCGGCGTCTCCGACAAGGTGCGCTTCCACTTCAAGAACATGCTCGACACCGGTTTCGAGTCCGGCTCCAAGCGCGGCATCTGGACCAACGAGACCACCATGTACGTCGATCTCTTCGAGCTGTTCGCGGAGTTCTCACGGCTGCTCGAGCCCGGCGGCCGCTACGTCTGCATCACCGGCTGCTCCAATGACGTCTTCGGCGCCCGCTCGGCCTCGGTGAGCTGGATCGACGCCCACTACGGCTGCAACATCCACCCGCGCAGCGAGTACTTCAAGGCCCTCGCCGCCAACAACCTGGTCCCCCTCGCGGTCACCGACCTGACCCCGGCGACCATCCCCTACTGGGAACTGCGCACCCACTCCGACCTCGCCACCGGCGTCGAGAAGCCGTTCCTCACCTCCTACAAGGAGGGCAGCTTCCAGTACCTCATGATCACCGCCGATAAGGTGGGTAGGTGACCGGCACCCTCGACACCTCCACCGCCTCGGCGGTCGACCGCGAAACCCTGCTCGTCGAGCTCGTGGACGAGCAGGGCCACGCCCGGGGATCGCTGTCGGTGGCGGCGGCCCACACCGCCCCCGGTCGGCTGCATCGCGCGTTCTCGGTGCTGCTGTTCGATGCCGCCGGTCAGGTCCTGCTCCAGCAGCGCGCGAGCGTGAAGACCCGTTTCCCGCGCCTGTGGACCAACACCTGCTGCGGGCATCCGGCACCGGGCCAGGCCGTCGTGGAGGCCGCCGCCAAGCGTCTGCACGAGGAACTCGGCCTCACCGCCGATCTCACCGAGGTCGGCGTCTTCACCTACCAGGCCACCGACCCGAACACCGGCCGCGTCGAATTCGAATACGACCACGTCCTCATTGGAACTCTCGAAAACGCCACCCCCCAACCGAATCCGGATGAGGTGGACGACCTCACCTGGGTCCGGCCGGACACCCTGGCCGACCAGGTCGCGGCCGAGCCCGCGCGCTACACCCCGTGGCTGGGCGGAGTGCTAGCCACCGTCGCCGCCGCGCGCGACTGAGAAGTCAACGGCCGGACCGCCAGTGCGCGATGGTCCGGCCGATTTCGGTGGTCGGCGATTCGCCGTAGAGCCATTCGCGGGCGATGCGGTGCCAGTTGTTGGTGGTGTGCAGCTGGCCGAGCGCGGCGAAGGTGAACAGATCGGCGCGGCGGGAGAAGACGTGTTCGGGCGGTAGCAACTGCTGTCGCATGCCGCGGAACTCGGCGGCCCTCGGATCGATGGCCAGGACAATGGCACCGGTGGCGAGCTCGGGCGTCACGGTGATCTCCTCGTCCAGCAGATGCCATCCGGCCGCGGCCCAGACGTAGTCGAGCACCTCCTCGGGCGTCACTCCCGCGGCCGGATCGATGATGCCGCGGCGAACCCAGTGCTCGTAGAGTTCGTCGGCGCGGCGCTCACAGGAGATACGGAGCCCGGTGCGCTCGTATTCCACATGGACCGCGTCCATCCGGTTGTACAACCCGAAATCCACGAAACCGACCCGACCGCTGGGATGCAGCAGGATATTGCCGGGGTGCGGATCCCCGCAGAATTCGTAATCGGTGAACAGGGACGTGATGTAGAAGCGGTAGACGATCTCACCGATGCGATCGCGTTCAGCCTCCGGCTGCGCCCGAATCCCCTCGAAGGACTGCCCTTCCACGAACTCGGTCACCAGAACGTGGTGCGTGCAATGCTCTTCGACGCTGTCGGGAACGAGGATGAACGGATGGCCTCGGTAGCGCTGCGCGACCCGATGCTGTGTCCTGGCCTCGTTCACGTAGTCGAGTTCGCCGCCGACATTGCGCGCGATCTCGTCGAGCACCCCGGCGTCCCCGGCGCTGGGCAGCACCGATCTCAGTAGCCCGCTGAGCATTTCGAGATTGCGCAGATCCGCCCGGACCGCCTCGTCCACGCCCGGGTATTTCACCTTCACCGCGACCGCACGCCCGTCGCGCAGACGGGCCCGGTACACCTGCCCGATGGAGGCGGCCGCGACCGGCGTCTCGTCGAAGTCGGCGAAGACCCGCGAGAGCGGTCCGAGGTCGTCCTCGATCACCTTGCGCATACCCGTGAACGGCACCGCGGGCGCGCGATCGCGCAGTTCGGCGAGCTTGGCGCGGAACAGTTCCCGATGCGATTCCGGGACCAGGTCCAGATCCAGGACCGACAACATCTGCCCCAGCTTCATGGCCGCGCCCTTCATGCCGCCGAGCACGGTGACCAGTTGCTGTGCCGCCTGCAGCGCGGAGCGCTCGGCAAGGATCCGCCGGGCCTGCTCGGGCCGCCCGATCATGGCCAGCCGCGTCCCGACCCCGCGCGCGGCCTCCCGGGCGGCGAGCCCGCCGATGCGGGTGCCGCGCGCCAGGCGTCCCTTCGGTATTCGGCGGGCCATGCGAACCTCCTCGGCCTTGTAGCGCAACAACATACCGGTCCCGGATCGATCTTCGCCGGTTAAGATGAGCATTGCTCAGTTTCACCGCAGCGAGGAGGCCGCGATGCCGCCGAAGGCCGTGCGCCAACGCCGCCGACCGACACAGGAGCGTTCCAAGGCCACCCGGGAGCACATTCTGGATACCGCGGCCCGGCTGTTCGGCGAGCGCGGCATCGCCGACACCTCGACCAATCGAATCGCGGCCGAGGCCGGGGTGAGCATCGGCACGCTGTATCGGTACTTCTCCGATCGCGGCGTCATTGTCGAGGAACTGCTGAATCGGCTGCTCGAGAACGCCGAGCGCCGCTTCACGCAATGGGTGTCGGGCCTGTCGCGGCAGACGGTGCCGGAACTGATCAGCTCGAGCGAACAGGTCATGACCGAGCTCCTCGACGTCTTCACCGAGGAACTCGTCGCCAATGCGAAGCTGGTGCGGGCGCTGGTGGCGGGCGTGCAGTTCTACAGCAGCGGCCTGCCGGAATTCGAGCCGCGCCTGCGCCTGCTGGTCAAGGTGCTGCTCATCCAGATCCTCGGCCCGGGCGACGATCACGAGTACGACGTGATGACCTTCGTGCTGATCAATACCGGGTTCGCGGGCGTGCTGCGCTCGACCGCGCTCGAGGTCGGCAGCCAGGAGCGCCAAGAGGCCATCGCCATGACCGCCCGCATGATGAGCACCTGGATCGACGCGGAGATCCGCAAGCGGCGACCGACCCTCGTTCCGGCTCAATAGCCCTCCGACACAGCGAGTCCCGTGGCGAGTACCGGCCACGAGCGTTCGAGCGCGTCGCGCCAGTAGCCCCAGGAGTGGGTTCCGGTCGGCTGGAAGTCGAAGGTGGCCGCGATGCCGAGCCCGTCGAGTCGGGTCTGGAGATTGTGCGTGCACCAGTTCACCGCCGCCTCGAGCACACCACCGATCACCAGCTGATTGACCAGGCCCCGCGGTCCGGGTTGCATGAACGGGCCGTTGTAGACGTCGTACATGCCGGGCACCCCGGTGCCGGTCGAGATGAACAGCGCGAGTCCGCGCAGTCCGTCCGCGTGCAGGTAGGGGTCGTTGTCGGCCCACATCGGATCATTGTCGGGCCCATACATATTCACGGTGTCGCCGCCGCCCCAGGTCTCCACCGCCGTCTTGACGAACAGCTTGCCGAGGGGATCGCTGATCTGCGCACAGCCGCTGTAGGCGGCCACCGCCCGGTACAGCCCGGGTGCGGCGATCGCCAGCTGTAGCACGGAGGTTCCCGAAGTCGACAGTCCGGCAATGGCATTCACGCCATTGGTCTCGAATTCCGTGTCGATCAGCGGCGGCAGTTCCTCGGTCAGAAATGTCTTCCATTTGTACACACCGAGTTTCGGGTCCGGCGCGCGCCAGTCGGTGTAATAGCTCCAGCGCCCGCCGATGGGTTGCACGACGGTGACGTGCTTGTCGGCCAGGAACCCGAGCACGTCGGTATTGTGCTGCCAGGTGGCGCTGTCCTGGCCGCCCCCGCCGCCATTGAGCAGATAGAGGACCGGCCGCCCCGCCGAACCGTCCTGTGGCCGTTGCACGTTCACCATGATGTCGGTGTCCATCGCCGCGGAGTGCACCCGCAGCTGGACGGTGCGGTCGTCCACCGGCCAGGACCCGGTGATCGCGGACCCGTCGGGGGCGGCCGCGTGGCCGGGCGTCGGCCCGAGCACCGCCGCGAGAAGCGCGAGGATCGCCAACGCTGTGCGACACAACATAATTCAGCTGCTTTCGTGAAGGACGGAGGCCCACCGGGGGTTTCAAGGGGGCATTCCCGGTGGGCGCGCCCGCAGGCGCGGATCATCCCCGTGCGATGACGAGCACGGCTCCGCGAGCACCCGAGGTCAGTGCGAACCTGCGATCGATGCCGGAGCGGGCGGGGCCCGGGTGCGGCGGGCAGCCGCCCCTCCGGCACGCTTACCGGCTCAGAGCGACCCGCCGCCGCCCATGAGCCATGGGTTGAAGGTGCAGTCCAGGTTGGGATGTCCCACCGGGTCCAGCGCCCGCAGCGCGATGGACAGCGCCCGCGGCGAATACATCATCGTGAGGTGGTCGGACAGGTCCTGTTCGCAGCCGTCCTGCAGCGTGATGTTGGTGACCTGCGCGCCCGGCCCGGCCTGGAGGAAGGTCAGCCCGTACGGGTTGGTGACCTCGTCGTAGCGGGTGCCGACAATGGTGTAGTCGATGCCCGGCACCGTATCCCCGTTGGCGTTCAGCTTGTTCACGAAATCGGATCCGATGGTCTGCTGAATGCCCGAGTGGCCCACGAAGATCTCCACCAACCCCAGCACATCGATGCCGAAGTTGTTGATCGCCCGGCCCAGTGCGCCGATACCGTCGAGCGAGGTGCCGTGATGGGTCGCGCCGTAGGTGATCAGGTTGTGCACCTTGGCCGCCCCGCCCTCGAACTTGGTGTACCAGTTCGACATCGACCCGCCCTGCGAGTGCGCGACGATATCGACCTGGGACGCCCCGGTGGCGGCGAGCACCCGATCCACGAAGGTGGCCAGCTGTTTGGCCGAGTCCTGGATGTATTCGGTGCCCATGGTGCCCGGCAGTATCGAGCCCAGGCCGCCGCCCTCGAGCAGATTGGCCCGGCCGTAGTTGAAGGTGAAGGTGCAGAAGCCCGCGTCCTTGATGGGCTGGCCCATGTACGCGAATCCGTTGTAGGCGTTCATCCAGGTGCCGTGGACCATGACCACCGGCCGCGGATGCTCGGCGGTGGGTTTGCAGTTCCAGTCGTTCGCGCCCGGCGGGGCCACATCCGGATTGAGCAGCCCGTAGCCGAACGCGGCCAGCCACGAGGTCATGGGCGGCCCGTAGCCCTTGGTGTCGGAGGCGTAGCCGCCCGAGGAGCCCGAGCTCGAGCCGGAGCCGCCGTAGCAGTCGCCGGAACCGTTGCCCGAGCCCGCGCCGCTGCCGGAGGTGCAGGCCGAGCCGGAGCTGCCCGCGCTGCCGCTGTCGGCGACCGGTCCGGCCTGTTTCACGCCCGCCGCGATGTAATCGGCCAAATCTTGTTCGGTCGGCTGCCCCGCGGTCGGCTGTTGCCCAATGGGCGGGGCTTGGGGTTCCGCGTCGGCGCCCGCGCCGGAGAATCCGACCGCCAGCAGGGAAACCCCCATCATGACCGCCGTCCTTACCGTCCTGCGGCGGGTACTTCGTCTCATTTCGTGCCTTCCTGCAGCCCGACGTAGGTTCGAGTTCCGCTGCCGCCGTGTGTTTTCCGGCATCGGAACCGCGCTCAAGCTATGCCCGCACGAGAAAGCCCAGAAGGGCTATGACCGAATGCTGGAGCAGCTCACCAATTTCCGGCGGAGAATTCCGTGAGACGCTACAAAGGCGTTCTCCGGAGGGCGGGTCACAAATAGTCGCCGCCGATTTCGGTGAATTTCCCAGATATGTCCTCGATTTCACGCGACCGCGCGCCGGGCGCCAATCATTGATATTCCGGTGGCCATGCCGGTCACCGCCCGCGTGGACGTTTTTGGAGTTTCTGTGCGCGCCTTGTCTGCCCTTTCCCATCGGCTGCGGAACGCGGCCGCGACCACCGCCCTCGCCTGCGCCGCCCTCACCGCGGCCGCGCCAGACGCCCCCGCGTGCCTGCCGCCGCTCCCCCACGGTCCCGAGACCGCCGTGGTCATCCTCGGCTACGGCCTGCTGCCCGACGGCGGCATGCGACCGGAGCTGATCGACCGTTTGCGCGCGGGATATTTGGAGGCCGTGCTCTCCCCCGCCTCACCGGTCATTGTCACCGGCGGCAATCCGCGCGCGGGCGTCACCGAGGCGCGGGCCATGGCCGACTGGCTGATCGCCCGGGGCATTCCGGAACAGCGCGTGCATCTCGAATCGGCCGCGCGCTCGACGGCCGAGAACGCCGAACTGTCCGCGGAACTCATGACCGAGATCGGCAGCCGCGACGCCGTGCTGGTCACCTCCGCCGACCATCTGCCCCGCGCTCTGGCCCTGTTCACCGCCGCCGGGGTGAACGTCAGCGACACCTACACCCCCGATGACTTGGCCGAACTGCCGACCCCGCTGCCCTTCGGGCCGCTGTCCTAGCGGAGAGGAACGACGGTGAACCGCAATACCCTGAGCACCGGCGCGGAACAGGCCCTGGCCCTGGTCGGCCGACACTACCGCTGCCCGGAACCGTTCCGGGTCGAGCGGGCCCGCATTCGCGAATTCGCCCGCGCGGTACAGGCTTTCCACCCCGCGCATTGGCACGAGGGCGCGGCGGCGCGGCTGGGTTTCGACGCGGTCGTGGCCCCGCCCACCTTCGCCGCGGTGGTGTGGCAACGGGCGCGGCGCGAGATCCTCGAGAAGCTCATCACCGGCTATCGCCTGGACCGGATCGTGCACGTGGACCAGACCCTCGACCTCGCCCGCCCGCTGCTCGCGGGCGACCTGCTGACCTGCGACGTCTATTTCGAATCCTTCCGGCACTTCCGGACTTTCGACGTCCTCACCGTCACCGCGGTACTCACCGATCAACACGGCGCGACCGTCCAAACCGGGTCCACCGCCCTGCTGGCCCGCACCCGCGACCATGAGGACGGCCCGGCCCGCGAGGCGGTCGCGCGTCCCGGCTTCGCCGCGGGCGAGCCCCCGGTCACCACCGGCCCGCGCCAGACCCGCCTGCCCCGCACCCGCATCGATTTCGACCGGCTCACCGTGGACACCCCCTTGCCCGCCGCGGGCACCACGCTGGGTGCACGCGATCTGACGAATTACGCACGCACCGTGTGCGATCCGGCCGACGGCTACATCCGCCCCGGTCCCCACGGCGAAGCACCGACACTGGTGGCCCCCGGCATGCTGATCCTGGCCCTGGCCGCGGGCTATGTCACCTCCTGGACCCGAGACCCCGCCGCGGTCACCAAGTACCGCGCCGAATTCGCCAATCACGTGCACTATCTGACGGTGCCGCGCTGCGACGAGACCGAGATCGAATTCACCGGCCGCGTCGTGGCGCGCGACCAGCGCCGCCGCACCGCGACCGTAGCCATCGAGGCGAAATCACAGGGCCGCAAGCTCTTCGGCTATGCCAGCGCGGAGATCAGCTTCGCACCCCCGACCGCGCACTGACCGCCGCAGGGCGGGCCGCCTCCGACCGCGGCCCGCCCACGAGTAGCGGACAACGCGCTCAGCAGATCGCCGCGTCGTCGCGCATGGTCTCCCGGTTGCGCACGGCCTCCCGAGCGCCCGAATCACCCGCGCGGGCACGGATATCGGACTCGTGAGCAGCGGCATCGGGTGCGACGAGGCCGTGGACGAGCAGGGCCGCGCGGGCGCGAGCGATGCCTTCCGGGCAACCCAGGTCCACGCCCGACAGCCGGTGAATACGACGCAGGCGGTGGGTGATGCTATTGGGGTGCACGCCCAGTCGGCGCGCGGTTTCCGTACGGTCGAGGCCGGTTTCGAGGAACATCACCAGGGTGCCGTGCAGCCGGGGGTTACCGCGGATCGGGGCGAGGAGATCGGCCAGATGCTCGCGGGCGGGACCCGGGCGGGAGAGTTGATACTCGACGGCGAGGTCGGAGATGCCGTACAGGCCGGGCGGGTAGCCGAGACCGTTCGCCAGTTCCAGCAGTTCGTGCGCGCGGGCCGCGAGATCGGGGATCTGCTCGGTCGGCCCGGACAGCACCACCGCGGTCAGGCCCGCACCGGCCGCCTCGGTCAGGGTCGCCAACGCCTGTGTGGTCATGGTGAACGCGCCCGCGAGTTCGGGTCCGGCGGCGTCGTCCAGCGGGACCAGCACGGTCCCGCCGCCGACGGTCAGCAGCGACAGCGCCCGGGACCCGAGCGCGGATGCCAGGGCCGCCTGGACGCGGCGCAGGCGGCGCAGAGCTGTCGCCTCCGCGCCGCGCGGTTCCGCGGTGCCGGTCGGAATATTCAGGGCGACAACCTGATACGCGCGGGCGATCGCGATGCCCGCGCGCCGCGCCAGCATGGACCGGCTGTGGCCGCTCAGCAGCGCCGCGACCAGAGTTTGCGCGGCGGTTTGGTGTTGGCGCGCCACGAAGCGGTACTCCTCGACGTAGGCGGACGTGGCCGCCACCGTCACCGCCCGCAGCAGACCCAGCAGCAGTCCCACGCGCCCGGCGGCGGTGGCGTCCACGCCGGGTGATTCGGTGACGGCCAGCTCCAGGCCGTCGTGGATGGCCTCGTGATAGCCGAGCAGGACACGATCGAGGCCGATGCCCTCGCGCGCCCAGGCGGCCGCCGCCTCGGCGACACCCACCAGCCATCCGGAGGGCTGGCCGGGCGATCCGGACCCGGCGCGCGCGCCGGGTGCGAGACAGGCGCGCACCCGGTCGTCGAAATCGCCGGGCCCGGGCCATTCCGTGCCGCTGGAAAACAATTCGGCCAGTTTCGTGGCGAAGATCCGGCGGTCCGCGTCGGCGGGGTCGGCGGGCCGGAGGGATTCCGCGATTTGTGGTGTTTTCAACACGCCTCCTGATTTCGGCCTCAGGCTACGAGTCGTCGGGGCGTATTCGCGTGCACCACCGTCTTTTTCGGATACTTCACAGACTTCGATCCGCGTCGCTGTGATCGGAGAACGAGCGGGCGATGAGCGCGGACCGCAGCTGCCACAAATCGGCGGTCAGGGTCGGGTCGAATCCGGTGAGCTGACATATGCGTTTCAATCGATAATCCACGGTATTGGTGTGGATGTGCATGATTCGCGCGGTGCGCTGCCGATTGAGATTGTTCGCGATGTGGCATTGCAGGGTGTGCAGCAGTTCGGGATGAGCGTCGAGCGGGTCGAGCAGCGCGCCCAGTGTTTCGCGACCGGGCCCGGGCCGGGTGAGCTGGTATTCCAAGGCCATATCGGTGAATCGGTACAGCCCGGCGACGCAGTCCAGCCGCTGCACCATGTCCAGCAGTTCGTGCGCGCGGTCGGCGGCGGCGGGTATCTCGGCCGGGGCGGCGATCACCAGGGCCGCGGTGATGGGAACCCGTGCCGCCGTGGCGAGTTGGGCGATCAGCTCGTCCAGATGCTCGTCGGCGCGGGTGGTGGTGGGCACCAGGATGGTGCCGCCGTCCACGCTCAGCAGCGCCAGCGCGGTGTCGCCGCAGCGGGTCGCGAGTTCGGCCTGGAGTCGGCGCAGCTTGCGGCGCGCCACCACCTTCCCGTCCAGCCGCGGATGCCGTTCGTCCGGATGCTTCGGAATGGCAAGGGCCAGCACGTAATACGCGTCCGCGATCTCGATGCCGCATTCGCGGGCCATGGTCGAGGTCGGATGCCCGCCCAGCAGCGCCGAGGTGAGGGTGTGCACGGCGGTGTGATGCTCGGAGACCACGGCCTTGTGCTCGCGGACGTAGGCGCGCGCCACGACGGCATTGATGGTGTCGAGCATGGTCACCACGAGTTTCGCGCCCTCGATCAGGTTCTCGTGGTCATTCGTGGTCGCCTGGGCCATCACCCGATCCATGCCGAGCTTGAAGCCCTCGTGGATGGAGTGCAGGACGGTGTCGATCGGCACGCCCTCACGCGCCCATCCGGCCGCGGCCTCGCTCAGCCTGCCCGTCTTGGCCGGAATGTCCTGACCGTCGAGCATGCTCACGGCAAGTTCCAGGCAGGCCCGGGTGACGGCCGTGACATCCCCGGCGATGATGTCGCCGGGCAGGGTCGCGCACGGGATGACGTGGTCGACGAAATGGCCTACCAGCTGCCGGGATACCGTTCGAACGTCTTGCAGCGGAGTGGACATCGGGCGACCGGAGACGGTCAGGCCCACCCGCAGTGTTCCGTCGGTTGTCATCGTCGACTTCCTTCCGATCTACAGCACATCATCGGTGGATGTCGAAACTCTAAGGTGATCAAGGACTCACCTTCTACTCTCTTTCGAAGAGAGGATTGCACGGCCGCGAATCACCGTGATGACCTGGGCAAGCAATCGTTTGCCAGGGCCCAGTACATGCGAGACTCGCCGCATGATGGTGAGATCAACTCACTTTTCGACGCCGCCGCGGGGCCACCAGCACCGCTCGCCGAGCAGGGCCATGGTCGCGGGCACCAGCAGGATGCGCAGGACGGTGACGTCGATGAGCAGGGCCGCGATCGTGCCGTAGGCGATGTACTGCATCATCAGCAGTTCGGAGCAGGCGAACGCGCCCACCACGACCAGCAGGATCACCGCTGCCGCCGTGATGATGCGCCCGGTGCTCGCCGTTCCGGTGCGCACCGCCTCGGCGGTCGCGGCACCGGCCGCCCGTGCCTCGGCAATGCGTGAGAGCAGGAAGACCTCGTAGTCGGTGGAAAGGCCGTAGACGACGGCGATGATCACCACCAGGACCAGCGCCATGATCGGCTGCGGCGTGAATCCGATCAGCCCGGAGCCGTGGCCGTCGATGAAGATCCACGTCGAAATGCCCAGTGTCGCAGCGAGTCCCAGGGCGTTGAGCACGGCGGCCTGCACGGGCAGGACCAGTGACCCGAAGGCCAGGAAGAGCAGCACCGTCGTCGCGGACACGACGAGCGCGACCATCCACGGCAGGCGTTCGGCCAACGCGCGCAGGCTGTCGTGCAGGACGGCCGGTTGCCCGCCGACCTCGACGGTCGTGCCCGGCGGGGTGGCGATGGCGCGCAGCTGCTCGATGGTCGGGTCCGCCGCGCGCGAATTCCGCAGTGGCGCATCGGTGGTGAACACGTCCGGCCGTGTGGTACTGCGCCGGGGCACGCCGAAGGGGGCCGCGAGCCCGTCGACACCGTTGGCCTGCTGCCACACCGCGCCCGCGGCTCGCGGGTCGTCGGTGCGGATGACCAGCAGCACGGGATCGATGCGCCGCGCGGGGAACAATTCGTCGAACCGCTGCTGGGCCACGCGGGTGGCGTGTTGCGGCGGCAGGAATCGCTCACTGATCCCGCCGAAGGCCAGATCCGTGATCGGCGCGATGAGCAGGAGCAACCCGGCGCACACCGGAATCAGTACGGCGACAGGGTGTTTCACGACACAGGCCACCGTCCGATACCACCGCCCCGCCGGGTCCGCCCCGGTGCCGCGGAACCGTTTGACGCCGAGCCGGTTCACGCGTCGTCCGAGTACGGCCAGCAGTGCGGGCAGCACCGTGAGCGAGGTCAGCGCCGCCAGGGTGACGGTCACGATCGCGCCGAAGGCGAACGAGCGCAGGAAGTTCTGCGGAAACAGCAGCACACCGCTGCTCGCGGTGACGACGATGACGGCGGAGAACACGACGGTGCGCCCGGCGGTCGACACCGCGTGCCCGACGGCGGCGTCGACCTCGTCGCCCGCGGCCAGCTGTTCGCGGAACCGGCTCACCAGGAACAGCCCGTAGTCGACGGCCAGCCCCAGTCCGATCATCGAAACAATCGGCTCCACAAACGAATTCACCTCGGTCACCGTGGTCAGCGAGCGCACGATCCCCCACGCGCCCAGCACGGTCAGTCCGCCGCACAGCAGCGGCAGCGCCGCGGCCACCGCACCGCCGAAGAGCAGGAACAGCAGCACCGCGACCGCCGGAACGGCCAGCAGTTCCATGCGCCGCTGGTCCTGCGCCATGGTGTCGTTCAGGGCCGCGCCCACCGGCTGCCCACCGGCGACCCGCAGGTCCACGCCCGGGAGCCGGAAGTCCGCGGCCACCGTGTGGAAGTTGCGCATGCGGGTGGTGTCGTCGTCGCCCGCGAGGGCGATCGAGGCGAAGCCGTCGCGCCGGTCGGCGGTGCCGAAGATGGCCCGTTGCGCCACACCGGTTTCGGTGGGCCAGTACGCGCCATTGACCCCGGTGATCTCACGGGGATGCCGTCGCGGCAGGTCGTTCAGGTAGGCGGTGACGGTGCGCGCGAAGTCCGGGTCGTCGATCGTGGTGCCGTCCGGGGCGTGGAACAGCAGGATCACGTCGCCGCTGTGATCGCGCCCGAAGGCGGTGTCGCGCAATCGCGCCGCCCGCACCGATTCCGATCCCGGATCGTCCCAACCGCCCGAACTCAGGTGCGACGACAGCCCCAGCCCGTACCCGCCCAGCGCGAGCAACGCGGCGGCCACCAGGCCGAGCACCGGCCAGCGCCGCCGGACCACGATTTCTCCCCAGCGCGCGAACCCGATCATCACAGCCCACTTCCGAATGTCTCGCGGATCGCGTGCGGATGCTACGGGCCAGCGGCGGTGGCCGAATTCTCGAGAAAGACATTTCGTGGCGCATCACAGGCCCGGCTTCCGGGAATTGTGCCGTGCTTCAGCATTGTCCGCTCGGTGGTCGAAATCCCTTGTGCCGCCAGTACTATCGGCCGCACCGCAATTCGGGAGGAAACGCATGTCGGATATCGCCGTCGTCGGTATCGGTTGCCGTTATGGCGGCGGAATCGATTCACCGCAGAGTTTCTGGGATTTCGTCGTCGAGAAGCGGGACGCCGTGGTCGATATTCCGGCGAGCCGCTGGGACTACCGCCGCTGGTACGACCCAGACCGGCGCACCCCCGCGCGCAGCTACACCAAGCGCGGCGCGTTCCTGACCACCGACCCCTGGGAGTTCGATCCGGACTTCTTCGGGATCTCGCGGCGCGAGGCCACCGGTCTCGATCCCCAGCAGCGGCTGCTGCTCGAGGTCGCCTGGGAGGCGCTCGACGACGCCGGTGCCGCCGCCCGCGCGAGCGGGGCGGCCGTCGGGGTGTACGTCGGCGGTTTCGTGGTGGATCAATCGGTGGTCGGCATCGTCGGCCCGGCCTTGCCGCACGTGGACATGCACACCGCCGCGAGTGCGTCCTACACCATGCTGTCGAACCGGATCGCCTACGCGCTCAACCTCACCGGTCCGGCCCTGACCGTCGACACCGCCTGTTCGTCGTCGCTGGTGGCGATCGATCTGGCCTGCCAGGCGCTGCAGCGCGGGGACTGTGAGATCGCGCTGGCGGGCGGGGTGAACATCATGCTGCAGCCCGAGACGTTCGTGATGATGTGCAAGGGCGGGTTCCTCGCGGCGGACGGGCGCTGCAAATCCTTCGACGCCGCCGGGGACGGGTACGGGCGCGGCGAGGGCGGCGGGATGATCGTGCTCGAACGCCTCGACGAGGCGATTCGCCACCGCGACCGGATCTACGCCGTCATCAAGGCCACGGGGGCGAATCAGGACGGGCGTACCACCGCCATCACCGTACCGAATGCGACGTCCCAGGAGCGGTTGGCCCGAACCGTCTGCGCCCGTGCGGGATTGAGCCCCGCCGAGATCACCTACGTGGAGGCGCACGGTACCGGCACACCGGTCGGCGACCCGATCGAACTGCGTGCGCTCGGCCGCGTCTACGGCACCGCCGAGGGGCGCGTCGGGTCGCTCGGCGTCGGGTCGATCAAGGCCACGCTCGGCCACACCGAGGCCGCGTCCGGGGTGGCGAGCGTCATCAAATCGGCGCTGGCCATCGCGCATCGCACCATTCCACCCCAGGGCTGGTTCGACACCGCGCACCCGGACATCCCGTTCACCGATCTGAACCTGCACGTCCAGTTGGAAGCCGAGCCGGTGGCCCCGGAGATCGAGCGAATGACCGTCGCGGTCAACGGTTTCGGCTACGGCGGCACCAACGCGCACGTGATCCTGCAGGAGTACCCGGCCGCCGCGCCCGAGCCTCCCACCGCACCAAAGCATTTCGGCGTGCTGCCGGTGTCCGGGCGCGATCCGGCGGCGGTGCGCGAGCTGTCGGGACGCTTCGCCGACCTGCTCGCCGCCGGAGCCGATCCCGGTCACCTCGCGGAGGCGGCGTGGACGCGCCTGGCCCATCACCCGTTCCGCACCGGGTTCCCGCTCGGCGACACGCTCGTGCGGGACCTGCGCCGGTACGCGGCGGGCGACGAGCGCGACGCCGTGCGCATTGTCGGACGCCGGGTCGCCGAACCGGTGTTCGTGTTCTCCGGCATGGGTCCGCAGTGGTGGGGCATGGCGCGCGAAGCACTCACCACCGACGGCGTTTTCGCCGAGACCGCGCGCCGCGTGGATGCCGCGTTCCGGGCGGTGTCGGGCTGGTCGATCCTCGAGGAGCTGCTGCGCTCCGAACAGGATTCGGCCATGCACGCCACCGAGATCGCCCAGCCCGCCAACTTCCTGGTCCAGGTGGCGCTGGTGAGCGCGCTGGCCGAATTCGGCATTACCCCGGCGGCCATTGTCGGCCACAGCGTCGGCGAGGTGGCGGCCGCGTATGTGGCGGGCGTGCTCTCCCTCGAGGACGCCGTGACCGTCGCCTACCACCGCTCCCGGTTGCAGGCCGCCACGGCCGGGTCCGGGGGCATGCTGGCGGTCGGGCTCACCGCGGAGCAGACGCACCGGCTCATCGACGGGGATCCGCGGGTGGACATCGCCGCGATCAACAGCCCGACGTCGCTGACCCTCTCGGGCGCGGTCGACCGGCTCGACGAGATCGCCGAAACTCTCACCGATGACGGCGTTTTCGCGCGCCGACTGCGGGTGGAGGTGCCGTATCACAGCCGCCTGATGGACCCGATTCTCGAGCAGCTGCGGGTCACGCTGGCGGGGCTGACGCCGCGTGCTCCCAGTGTGCCGCTGTATTCCACCGTCACGGGCGCGGCGGTGACCGACGAGAAGTGGGACGCGGACTACTGGTGCGCCAACGTCCGCCAGCCCGTGCGATTCTCGGACGCCATCGCGGCGCTGCTGGCCGCCGACAGCCAGATATTCCTCGAGGTCGGTCCGCATCCGGTGCTGTCGGGCAATATTCGCGAGCTGCTGGTGGGCGCGGGCGACACCGGCGCGACCGTGGCCACCCTCGATCGCAAGCAGCCGGACTCGGTGAGCCTGCGCCGCACCCTCATCGGCCTCTACGCCGCGGGGGCGGTCGAACCCGACGCGCTCTTCCCGCACGATCATCCGCCCACCGCGTACCTCCCGCTGCCGCGCTATCCGTGGCAGCACACCCGATTGCATACGCCGCTACCGCTTTTCGAGCAGATGCGGCTGGGCACCCCGGGCGGTTACGCCCTGCTCGGCGACCCGGATCTGGAGGGTCGGCCGGGCTGGCTGTTGCAGATCGGTTCGCAGAATCTGCCGTGGATCGACGATCACGTGGTCGCCGGTGCCCGGATCCTGCCCGGCGCGGCGTATCTGGATGCCGCGCTCAGCGCCGCGGCCAGCCGCTCGGGCGGCACCCGGGTGGCGCTCGAAGGCGTGCGGTTCGTCGCCCCGCTCGTCATCGCGGCATCGGATGTGCCGCTGTTCGAGACCAGTGTCGAGGATTCCAGCGGCCGATTCCTGATCCGCTCGCGGCCCGCGACCGGATCGGTGTGGACGGTGAACGCGACCGGGCGGCTGCTCACCGAGGGCTATGAACCGTCGAAAACCATTCCACCCGAGCTCGATTCGGCGGTCGACCTCGACCCCGACCTGTTCTATTCCGCGCTCGCCGCACGCGGCCTGCGCTACGGTCCGGTCTTCCGCCGGGTGACCGCGGTGCGCGCGAACGCCGATGTCGTGGTGGCCACGGTCGACGGCGAGATCGCCGCCGGTTCCGGGCATCTCGTGCATCCGGCGGTGGTGGACGCCGCCATGCAGACCGCGGCGCTGCTGTTCGCCGACGCGGAGCTCGGTGCGGGCGCGATGGTTCCGGTCGGCGTGGACAGCGTCCGACTGTACGGCCCACTGCCACAAGAACTCACCGTGATCGCGCGACGAGCCACGGCCGCGGCACTGTGCGCAGATGTGGAAGTCGTGGACGGCGAAGGGAATCCGTGCCTGCGGTTGGCCGGAGTCCGGATCGGGGCGCTCGACCCCGGCGCCGATCCGCTGCGCCGAATGGCCGACTTCTTCTACGCCGACACCATGGAGCAGCTGGAACCACTCGACCCGAGCACGCTGCCGCCGACCGACGCCACCGCCACCGTCGTGGTGGCCTTGGGTCCGGTCCTGCGCGCCGAGCGGCTGGCCGCGGTCCTGCGCCCGTGCCGGTATCTGCGCGCGGATGCCGCGAACGCGGAACTCGAGGCCGAACTCGCCGAGCGGCTGGCGTCCGCGGCCGCGGAACCGGGTGTGCGCGAGGTCCATGTCTGTGTGGTGGCGGGCGCGATCGAGGACGACGTGACAGCGCTGTGGACGTTCAAACGCCTCTCGGTCGCGCTCGAGGAATACGCGGACGACTCCTATCGCGCCACGCTCGTGACCGATCGGGCCTTCGCTCTGCCCGGCGGCCCGGTGGCCCCGGATTCCGCCCATGCGGCGCTGGCGGGTGCGCGGCGCGTGCTGCTCAACGAGCAGCCGCGCCTGCGGTGGCGGCTGGTCGATGCCGAGCCCGGCGTCGCGCTCATCGATCTGATCACCGAACTCGCAGCACCCGGCGCGTTGTCGCTGAACCCCAACGACGAAGTGCTGTTGCGCGGCAACCAGCGCTGGGCCCCGGTCGTGACGCTCCCGCTGCCCGAGCGCATCGAGGCCCTGGAAACCGCCGCGCCGCTGGCCGATCCGAACGCCAACTTCGCATTGGACCTGCCGCGCTCGCGGCTACTGTCCGCGCTGGCCTGGCGCGGCTGTGCGCGCCCGGCCCCGGGTGCCGGTGAGGTCGAGGTCCGGATGCGGGTGATCGGCCTCAACTACAAGGACCCCCTCAAGGTCATGGGCATCCTCGGCGAACGGGAACTGGCCCCGACCTACTTCGGCACCTCACCCGGCATGGAGGGGGTCGGGACGGTGGAACGACTCGGTCCCGGCGTCACCACCCTCGCGGTGGGCGACCAGGTGGCCATCGCCACCAAGGACATGATGCGCCGGTTCCGGGTGGTCCCGGCCCGCTCGGCGATCCGGCTGCCCCGGGATGCCGAGCCCGGAATCTGCACCAGCACCACGGCATTCGGCACCGCCGAGTACGCGCTCCTCGATCTCGCGCGGCTGCTGCGCGGCGAGACGGTGCTCATTCACGGCGCGGCGGGCGGGGTCGGCTCGGCCGCCATCCAGGTGGCAAAGCTGGTGGGAGCGCGCATCATCGGCACCGCGAGCACCCCGGAGCGGCGCGCCCACATTCTCGCGCTGGGAGCCGATCACGCGTTGAACTCGCGTTCGCTCAACTTCGCCGACGACGTGCTGGCGCTCACCGACGGGCTGGGCGCGGATGTGGTGCTCAGCACCGCGCCGGGCGAGATCCTGCGCCAGAACTTCAAGGCCGTCACCGAATTCGGCCGCATCGTCGAGATCGGCAAGGCCGACATCTATACCGGCGGGCTGCTGGAACTGGCCAACTTCGACAAGAATCTGTCCTACTTCTCGATCGATCTGGACCGCATGTGCGCCGTGCGGCCGCTGCAGCTGGCCGAGTTGTTGCGCCGGGTCTACGACAAGATCGACAACGGTGTCTATGCCGCGCTCCCCTACGAACTGTTCGAAACCCACGAGGTGGCACCGGCTTTCGAGGCGGTCGTGCGGTCCACCCGCACCAGCCGGGTCGCGCTGCGCATGGACGCGCCCGCCCCACCGGTGCGCCCGCGGCTGCCCGACGTCGAGATCGACTCCACGGCAACCTATCTCATCACGGGCGGGTTCGGCGGCTTCGGTCTGGCCACCGGCCGCTGGCTGGTGAGCAAGGGCGCGCGGCGGCTCGTGCTGGCGGGCCGCGGCGGGCCGTCCAGCGCGGCGGCGCGCCAGCAGCTCGCGGCCTGGCGCACCCTGGGCGTGGAGGTCGTCGAGGAATTGGCCGACGTCACCGACCCCGACGCGGTCTCGCGCCTGATCGGGCGTGCGCACCGGATCCTGTCCCCGCTGCGCGGTGTCTTCCACGCGGCAGGTGCGGTGTCGGACAACCGAATCGCGGACATGGACCTCGACCAGCTGACCCGCGTCTACCGGCCGAAGGTGGACGGGGCGCGCAACCTGCACCGGGCGGTCACCCAAGCGGGCATACGGCTCGACGTCTTCGTGCTGTACTCCTCGGGCGGTTCGATGTTCGGCATCTTCGGCCAATACAACTACTGTGCGGCCAATGTCGCGGTGGAGGCGCTGGCCGAGCGTTGGGCGCGCACCGGCGTGCCGGTGACCTGCATCGGGTGGGGTCACATGTCCGGCACCAGCGGCGGCATGGCGGCCGAGGAGAAGGCGGCCAAGTATCTGGATCTGGTCGGCTTCGCCCCGATCGACATGGCCGACGGCACCGCGTATCTGGAGCAGGCGCTGCGCTTGGGGGTGACCCGCGCGGCCATCATTCCCGTCGACTGGGCCAAGCTCACCGCGACCTTTCCGCAGCTGGGCCGGGTCGGGCGGCTCTCGGCCCTGGTGGCGTCCTCGGTGCGCGACAGTTCGGAGCTGGCGCGCCTGCAGGCGGAGCTGCGGGCCCTCGAGGAGAGCAAGCGCGGCCCGGCCGTGGCGCGCATGCTCGCCGACCAGCTCGCGGTGGTGATGGGCGTGCCGCCGGAGTCCGTCGATCTGAACGTGCCGGTGCCGGAGCTGGGCATCGATTCGCTCATGGCCGTCGAATTCGGGGCACGGGTCGCCAAACAGCTTGGCATCGAACTGATGTCGCTGCAGTTGGGCCGCTCCTTCAGCCTGCAGCAGGCCGGGCCGAAGGTGGCCGAGCTCATCCTGGCGACCGGGGAACCGATCGGGGCGCGGCCGTGATCGACCTGCTCGCCCGCCGCTCCGGCACGACGGCCGCGTGGCTGGTCTGCACCGGCTGCCTACTCGCGGTGTTCATGCAGATGATCGACGTGACCATCGTGAACACGGCGCTGCCCGCCATGACCGCGGACCTCGCGGCCTCGGAACGCGAACAGCTGCTGGTGGTCTCGGGCTACTCGCTGGCCTTCGCCTGCACGCTGTTGACCGCCGCCCGGCTCGGCGAACTGCTCGGACGGCGCGCGATGTTCCTCGGCTCGGTGGCGGCCTTCACCGGGGCCTCGGTGTGGTGCGGATTGTCCGGCAGCGCGGTGGAACTCGTGGCCGCGCGCATCGTGCAGGGCGTGGCGGGCGCGGGCATGGCGGCGCAGACCATCGCCATTCTGACGGCCGCCTTTCCGCGGGAACGGCACGGGCGGGTGTTCGCGATCTACGGTGCGGTGGCCGGATTCGCCGGAATGCTCGGCCCGATGCTGGGCGGGGCGCTGGTGTCGGTGAATCCGTGGGGTCTGGGCTGGCATGCGGTGTTCCTGCTCAACCTGCCGCTGGGCGCGCTGGCCTTCGCGCTCGCGCTGCGGTATCTGCGGCACGGTCGGCCCGTCCATCGGGTCCGGCTGGATCTCGGTGGCGCGGCACTGTCGACGGTGAGCCTGTTCGGATTCCTGTACGCGCTCACCGATATTCAGCAGCACGGCTGGCGGGCCGGGGCGGGCGTGGTGATGCTGGTGTCGCTGTGCTGGGCGGTGGTGTTCCTCGTCCAGCAGCGCGGGGAGACGCGCCACGGTGGCCAGCCGCTGCTGCGGTTCGACCTGTTCACCGATCGGGGTTTCGCCGTCGGCTCGGTGCTCGTCACCGTGTTCTTCGGGCTCTTCACGGCGTTCGTCTTCGCGGTGTCGATCACGCTGCAGGACGAACTCGGCTTCTCGCCGCTGCGCACGGGCGTGCTGATGACCCCGTTCGCGCTGGGCGCGGGCGCCGGTGCGCTCGTCTCGCCGATGCTGGTGCGGTGGTGGGGAGTTCGCGTGCTCGCGGCCGGAATCGCCACCTACGGCGGGTGTGTCGCGGTCGGGGCCGGGTACCTGCGGCTGACCGCGGGGGCGGTGTCGCTGCCGCTGGCGGTCGGGCCGGTGTTCCTGGCCGGGCTGGGTGTCGGCGTGTTCGCGGTGCCGCTGCAGCCGCTCATGCTGTCGCGGCTGGATCGGGCGCGCATGGACGCGGCCTCGGGCCTGCTGCCGACCGTCGAACAGATCGGCAACGGGCTGGGATTGGCGGTGCTGAGCGCGGTGTTCTTCCGCGCGCACACCCTCGGCGGCAGCGTCACCATGTTCGCCGCGATCGCAGTGGTGGCGCTCGGGTTGGGCGCGCTCACCCTCGCACTACCGAAACCGGTGGAGGAGCAGTGAGTTTCGTGGCTCGGCGGGATCCGGCGGCGGCCGCGGCCGAGCGCACGCCGGTGCCGCATCGGTCGCCGGATATCGACGCTGCCCCGCCCTTCGCGTGGGGCCCGGTCTCGGCCGTCGTCCTGCTCGCGGGCGCACTGTTTTTGCTGCGGCTGGATCGGTACGAATTCGGCGGGGACGAACTGTATTTCATTGCCGCCGGGCATCGCCCCGCGGCCGGATACGCCGACCAGGGACCGCTGGTGCCGCTGCTGGCCGCGCTGGCCGATCACCTCGACCCGGGTTCCGCGGTGGTGCTGCGGCTGCCCGCCGTGGTGGCGACCCTCGCGGCCATCGCGCTGAGTGCCGCGCTCGCACGGGAATTCGGTGGCGGACTCCGACCGCAGGTGCTGGCCGCGCTGGCGTATGCCGTCACCCCCGCGGCCGTCATGCAGTCGGCGATGCTGTCCACCTTCGCCTTCGACGCCACCTGCACCGCGACGATCAGCTGGCTGCTGATCCGCTGGGTGCGGGTGCGGCGCGACCCTCTGCTGGTGGCGGCCGGTCTGGTGGCGGCCCTGGATGTTCAGGTCAAATGGCTGATCCCGGTGATCTGGGCGGGACTGGCGGCGAGTGTGGCGGTGCTCGGGCCGCGCGAGATGGTGCGACGGCCCGCCTGGTGGCTGGGCACCGGCCTGTTCGCCGCCGCGGCGCTGCCGGGCCTGTGGTGGCAGTACACCCACGGCTGGCCACAATTCGGGATGAGTGCGGTCGTACGTGACGAGCAGCTGTCCACCAGCGGCGGACTGGTGGGCATGCCCTGGCAGATCATCATGACCACCGGACCGATGGGCTTGCTGCTGCTGGCCGGTATGTGGGCGGGGCTGCGGTGGGAACGCTTGCGGCCCTATCGATTTCTGGTTCCTGTCGTCGTCCTCGGGCTGGTTGCCGTCCTCTTCGCGGGACTTCGGCCCTATTTCGTGGTCGGTGGGTTTCCCGGCTTGTTCGCCGCGGGCGCTGCCTATCTGGGTCGGCGCGAATTCGGCTCCGGCGTCCGCGCCTTCGGCGTGGCCGTGACCGCGCTCGCCACGGTGATCACTGTCCTCGCCGTCGTCGCGCTGCCGCTGTCGGCGTCGCATCTGCGCCCGACCGACGCCTACAGCCAGATCGACTGGCGCAGCCGCCTTTTCGGCCCGTCCGGGTGGGACGATCTGGTCGCCGCGGTCGAGGAGGCGCGCGACAGGCTGCCGCAGCAGGCGCGCACCCGCGCGGTGATAGTGACCCAGAACTATTGGCAGGCGGCGGGACTCGAATTCTTCGGCCGCGCCGCGGGGCTGCCGCGGGTGTACAGCCCGAATCGGGGGTACGGGTATTTCGACCCGCCGCCCGATACCGCCAACATCGTGCTCTATGTCGGGGTCGATGCCCCGCCGGGCGGGCTCGGCGTCGAGTTCTCGCAGGTGAGCGTGCTGACACGGATCGACCGGCGGCTCGGCTTCCCGAGCGTGAATCGCGGTGTGACCGTGTGGTTGTGCCTGGACCCGCACGCGCGCTGGTCGGCGGTGTGGCCGGGGCTGCGGACGCTGCGGCTGGTCGACGGAACCAACCGCTAGACAACGTCGTGGGACGGCATCGAGGAACAGGGGTAGCGCCGTGGTGAGTTTCGGATTGATCGACGAGTGGGAGCCCGCGCCGGGGCGGCTGGTCGCCTGGACCGCTTCACCGGTATCCCTGGCGCGAGCGGCCCAGGCTCCCCCGCATCCGGTGCCGCCCTCGCATCAGCAGGAGGAATACCTGCGCGCCGCCGACCGCAATGCCGCCGCCGACTTCCGCTTCTCCGGGCTGTGCCTGGTGACCGCGCGGGTACCGGACCTGCTCGACCGGGCGGCGATGACGCGCGCCATCAATGCGTTCCTGTTGCGGCACGACACCTTTCGCACCTGGTTCGAACTCGCCGCCAATGGCGCGATCGTGCGCCACCTGGTGCCGCCGGAGGCCGTCGAGTTCACGCCCACCGATCACGGCGAGATCGACAATGCCGAGGCGATCCGCCAGCACGTGCAGAAGACGACACCCGGGCCGTTCCAATGGGATTGCTTCACCTTCGGCGCGATCGAGCACGACGGGTCGACCACCCTGTACCTGGCCGTCGACCATCTGCACACCGACGGTGTCGCACAATACATCTCGTGCTTCGACCTGGCGCAGCTCTACGCGCGCGAGATCGGCGAGGACATCGACACCCTGGTGGAACCGGCCAGTTTCGTCGACTACTGTGCCCGCGAACGCGCGCGATCGGAGCTGCTGACCCTCGCGAGCCCGGGTGTGCTTCGATGGCTGGAGCTGGTGCGCGGCAACGACGGCGAATTGCCCTCTTTCCCTTTGGATCTCGGCACGAGTCCGGAGGGCTACAGCCGCAGCGCGCATCGCAGCGTCGCCCTCTTCGACGAGGCCGGGGCGCGGCGTTTCGAGGCGGCCTGCGAGGCCGCCGGGGCCGACTTCACCGGTGGCATCTTCGCCGTCGCGGCGCTCACCGAATGCGAACTCACCGGCAGTGACTACTACTTCGGTATGACGCCCATCAGCACCCGCGGCTCGGTCGCCGAACTCGCCTCGGTCGGCTGGTACGTCACGCTCATCCCGGTGGCGTTCCCGGTCGCCGCGAGCACGGGCGAGCGCCTGCGATTCTCGTTCGATAAAACCGTCGCCCGCGCGCAACGCGCCTACGAGAACGGTTTACGGCTGGCCCCGGTGTCCTTCCACCGCGTGCTGGAACTCGCCGCCAGCGATGTCGGGATCAGCGTGCCGCCGGGCTGGGTGACACCGATGATCTCCTATGTGGACGCCCGCGATTTCGCCGGTCACGAACTGTTCGACGATGTGGTCGGCGGCATCTATGCCAATCGCGCGGCCAGCGAGGAGGTGCTCATGTGGATCAACCGGCTGCCCTCGGGCACCTCGCTGAGCGTCATCTACCCCGACAATCCGGTGGCGCACGAATCGGTGGATCGCTATGTCGCCGTGCTGAAATCGATTTTCCTGCGGGTCGCCGATCACTGATCGAGCGCCGCGGCCAGGACCGGCCAGGAGTTGTGCAGGTCCTGCTGCCAATACCCCCAGGAGTGGGTGCCGGTCGCGCGCAGATCGAACACCACGGGAATACCCAACTCCTGGAAGCGATCCCGCAGCTGCCGGGTGCACACGGCGGTAATGGCGTCGAGCACGCCGCCGACGACGAGCTGATCGGCCAGCCGCACTGGATTGCCCGCGATACCCGGCCCGCTCAGCGTGTCCAGCGGTCCGGGCTGCCCGTTGCCGCTGGACACGTAGATCGCGGTGCCGCGCAGCTCGGCCGCGTGCAGATACGGATCATTGGCCGCCCAGGCCGGATCCGTGGGCGGCCCCCACATATTGAGCGGATTGCCGCGCCGCGACGCCACCACGGCATCGACGATCGCCTGCCCGACCGGGTCGCTGGTGCGCACGCAACCGCTGTAGGAGCCCAGTGCCCGATACAGACCGGGCGCGGCCAAGGCCAGCCTGAACACCGCCGAGCCCGCCATGGACAGGCCCGCCAGGGCATTGGCCCCGGTGCCGCCGAAAGCGGAGTCGATGACCGGCGGCAGCTCCCGGGTCAGGAACGTGGTCCACCGTTCCCGGCCGAGCATGGGATCGTCGGCGCGCCAATCGGTGAACAGGCTGCCCGCGCCGCCGATGGGGATCACCACGGTGACCTGTTTGTCGGCGAAGAAGCGTTCGATATCGGTCTTGGTGAGCCAGTTGCTGCCATCGCTCCACAGGCCGGTGTCGGTGCCGCCGTCCACGCCATTGAGCAGATACAGGACCGGTGCCGGTCTCGTATTGTCCCGGGCGGGCAGCACTTCCACGGGGACGGGACGGTCCATCGCGGGCGAGTGGACGCTCAGGTCGAGAATCCGCCCCGGGCCCTGCGCCGCGGTGAGCAGCCGCGCGCCGTCCGCGGCGGGATGGGTGGCCGCCATGACCCGCACCGGCAGCGGAAGATCGACCACCGGCGGATCGGCGACGGCCGTTGCGCCGCTTCCGATCAGCAGGAGGACAAGAAACAGCATGGCAAAACGCACCATGCGGAAAAGCTAGGCCCGCGAAACCGGCCCCACGGTCGCGCCCGACATTCCTGGACAAGTCCCGAACACGGCCTCACCGCCGCTGGTATTCGCCACAAGCCCGGCCGGGTACCACGTGAAATCAACTCACTTTTCGACTCAATGCCACAGACTGCGACAGGGCAAGGGCCGCAACCCCGGCCGCACCCGGCGATCCACTCGGACGCGGATCCCGGCCAATGCGGCCGCGGTGGCGAATTCCCACGCCTCGGCATCGGTGGCCGCGTATTCGAGTTCGAGGCCCTCGATACCGGGGAACCTCACCACGACCCGATGGGTCAGTGCGTCCCGAACGACGCGGGAGGCTGTGAGTTCGACACCGGGTCTCATTACCTAACGGTAGGTCCGCCCAGCACGATCGACGCGCAACCCGCCGCGCCACTGGAGATGTCACAGTGACGCCGGGTTACACATTGTGGGAACTCAGGCTAGACGAGGGTGGGTTCCTGGTCGGCGTCCAACAGCCAGTCGTTGGGGGCGAAGAGTTCGAAATGCACCCGATCGCTGGGGATTCCGGCGGACATGAGCTGGGCGCGGACGTATTGGAGGAAGCCCGTGCCGCCGCAGAGGTAGTAGTCGGCGTCCTCGGGGAGGTCGACGCGGGTGAGGTCGAGCAGGCCGTGGCCGTCGGCGCGGTACCAGGCGCGGAAGTAGACGTCGCGCAGGCGGGTGGCGAGGTCGGCCACGGTCTCGCGCAAGGGGTGGGCGGTGGTGGAGCGGTCGGCGTGCAGGATGACCGTGCGGCGCGCGGGGGTTTCGGCGACCAGGTGTTCGAGGATGCCGACCATCGGGGTGACGCCGATGCCCGCGGAGATGAGAACCAGCGGCGTGGTGGCGTCGGGGTCAATGGTGAGATCACCGGCGGGCAGGGTGATTTCGAGGTGATCACCCACGCCGATCCTGTCGTGCAGCCAACTCGACACCTCACCGTCCGGGGTGTTCTCCTCGGCGAGTACCTTGCGCACCGTGAAGGCCAGTCGGCCGTCGCTGCCGCGATTGATCAGGCTGTACTGCCGCAGCTGGCGCGCACCGTCGGGCAGCCGCACCCCGACCGAGATGTACTGTCCCGGAAGGAAACCGGGCAGCGGACGAGTCGGATCGACGGATTCGACCACGAAGGTGGCCACACCCGACGGATCGTCGAGGCGCTGAATCACCCGGGCCTCGCGGAACACATCGCCCGGTTCGACCCCGGCGGCGTCGTAGAGTTCCCGCTCGAAATCGATGAGAGTCGTTGCCATCAGCCAATACACGCGATCCCAGGCCGCGGCGACCTGCGGGGTCACCACGTCCGCGCCCAGCACCTCGACGATCGCGGCGAACAGGTGCTCGTGCACGATGCGGTATTCGGGCTCGGTGACGCCGAGCGAGACGTGCTTGTGTCCGATGCGGGACAACAGTTCTCGCGGATGCGGCAGTGTGGGATCGACGAGGTGTGTCGCGAAGGTGGCGATGGAGGCCGCCAAGGCCTTCTGCTGCGCACCCTGCCGCTGATTGCCGCGATTGAAGCGGTCGCGCAACAGCTCCGGGTGCGCGGTGAACATCTTGGTGTAGAACAGCGGGGTGATCCGATCGATGTGCGCGCCCACCAGCGGCAGGGTCGCGCGGATCACCTCGGCGTGCTCGGGCTCCAGCTGGGGGAAGCGGTTCAGCGTGGAATCCGGCGCGAGCCTCATGAGGTCTCCTAGATGTCGATGAGAGATGCCACCGGGAACACCGGCGCGTGCAGCAGCTCCACCGTGCGCTGATCCACCAGATCGGCCAGGACGTACCGATCGAGTTCGGCATAGAAGGCCTTCTGCGCGGTCGCGAGCACTCCCCGCAAACGGCAGGCATTCGCTATCGGGCAGGGATTGTCGCCCACACACTCGATGACTTCGTTATCGCATTCGAGCTGCCGAACAATGGTGCCGATGGTCGTGGTCCGTCCGGCGTCGGTCAGGAAGATCCCGCCGGTGCGCCCGCGCTGCGACTCGACATAGCCGAGTTCCGCGAGCCGGGAGACGGCCTTGGCGACATAGTTCTCGGAGGCGTTCACCTGTCGCGCAATCAGTTTCACGGTGACTCGCTCCTCGGCCCCACTGCTGACCGCCAGGCGCATCAGCGACCGCAAGCCGAGATCTGTGAACCGGGAGAGCTGCATGAGATCAACGGTACTAATTACGTTTCCGAAAAGCATATTTTCCGGCTGTGCTCTTTAATACCCCGGTCCAGGTGGATTATGTAGCGCGAAACACAATGGGCGAAGGACATTTATCACTAGACAGCAAATCCCTGGCAGCGGGACTTCGCCGCCAGGGATCTCACCTCTACACCGTGGTCATGAGCTTCGTTCGCGTGGCCAGACCGTAGTAGATGACCAGCGCCAGCCCACACCCGATGAACCAGCTGTACTGCGCCGCGGTGTGCATCCCGTACACGTCCTTGGCCAGCACCGGGAACACCGCCGCGATGGCCCCGACCACCGTGGCGATCACCGCGACCGGATTGAATCCCCCTCGGTACCAGTACTTTCCGGCCTCGGCCATGGTGAACAGCTCGTCCACCGCGATCTCCCGCTTGCGCACCAGGTAGTAGTCGGCGATCAGCACCCCGAACAGCGGTCCGATGAACGCGCCCAGCACCTCGAGGGTGTAGTGGATGACGTCCGGGTTGTTGTACAGATTCCATGGCGTGATCAGCACCGACCCGACCGCCGCGATCATCCCGCCCATGCGCCAGCTGATCTTCTGCGGGCTCACATGCGAGAAGTCGAAGGCCGGGGAGATGAAGTTGGCGACGATATTGATGCCGACGGTGGCGATGGTGAAGGTCAGCGCGCCGAGCACGATGGCGAAGGTGGAGTCGATGCGCGAGACCGTCTCGACCGGGTCGGTGATGAGTTGGCCGTAGACCGGGATGGTCAGCGATGCCGTGATCACCACCAGCAGCGAGAACGCCAGGAAGTTGACGGGCAGTCCGAGCAGGTTGCCGCGCTTCACCGCGGACATGGACCTGCTGTAGCGGGAGAAGTCGCCGAAGTTCAGCATCGGCCCGCAGAAGTAGGACACGACCAGCGCGATCGCGCCCAGCACGACGGGCAGCGCGTCCCAGCCGTGGTACTTCACCGAGCCCAGCTGCAGGTTGATCGAACCCCATCCGGCCTTGTGGATCAGGTACCCGCACAGGAAGAACATCACGACATACACGGCGGGACCGCAGAAGTCGATGAACTTGCGGATCGACTCCATCCCCTGCCAGAACACGGCGGCCTGCACCACCCACAGCACCAGGTAGGCGCACCAGCCCAGCAGCGACAGTCCGAGGAATCCGTAGTCGCTCGAGACCGCGTAGGGCGCGAGGCTCGGGAACAGCTTGACCGCCACCACGATCAGCGCCGCCGAGGCCAGATAGGTCTGAATCCCGTACCAGGCCACCGCGATCAGACCGCGAATGATGGCCGGGATATTGGCACCGCGCACGCCGAAGGCGCTGCGGCACATCACCGGATACGGCACCCCCGCGCGCTGGCTGGGCGCGGCCACCAGATTGCACAGAAAATATACGATCGTAATGCCGATGAGCAGCGCGGCCAGCACCTGCCATCCGGCCAGGCCGAGCGCGAAAAGGCTGCCCGCCGTGACGTATCCGCCGACGCTGTGCACATCCGACATCCAAAAGGCGAAGATGTGGTACGCGCCCCAGGTCTGCTTCTCGAGTGGGGCGAGATCGTCGTTGGTGAGCCGGGGGTCGTAGTCTGGGGCTGGTTTCGCCGCTGGGGATTCCGCGGCCGCGGCGGGTGAGGCGATATCGGTCATGGGGCAATCCGATCCGAGAGCCGAAAACTGGGTGGGCTCAAGGTAGGAAAATGCCGTTGCCCTCGGATTGCTTTTCGGTTTCCCGGCTATTGCGTGACCCGTATATCTTTCGGCCGGTCGACAGGAATCTCACATCATGCTCGCGCTGAGCGTCCCCACGCCGGTGGGCACGCCCGGTCCGAGGCAGCCCATCACCATCTCCGGGGTCATCATCTCGTAAGTGGCGCTGACCCGGACCCAGTTGCCGAGCCCGAAACCGTCCACCACCCGCAGCGGCCCGACCGTCGGCTGCGCCATGCCCACCGGCCAGGGGCCCCAGAGTGTGCTCGAATCGCCGTTGTCCCAGTTGATCCAGACCGTCAGCGGCCCGTCGGCCGGGTGCATGCAATCCGACCAGGCGATGTGCTGTCCGGTGAAGGTGGCCGAGGTGATGCCCGGGTAGCCGGTGCAGCCCCAGAGCCGACCCACCGAATTGAAGGTGAGCAGGGTCGGGGTCATGGTGATCGCGCCATCGACGGCGGTCCAGCGGAAGTCGCCGCCGCTGCAGCTGCCGATCGATTCGGCGTGCGCGGGCGGAGCGGCGAGCGGGGCGAGGCCGGAGACCAGGGAAACGGTCAGTGCGACCAGGGCTTTCACGGCGGCGGGCACAGCGAGAACATAGCCCGCCCGACCGGTCCGGCCCGGCATTGCCGGTCACACGCCGTGTCCGATTCCCGCCGCTGGGCGACAGGCGGGTGAATGCCTGGCAACATGACCGCCATGGAGCTCATGGCGCGGATCGAAGCGGCGGCGACCCTGCTGGCACCGGTGATCCGGCGGACTCCCGTGGTGGCGTCGCGGGTGCTGTCGGAGCGCATCGGTCACGAGGTGTTCTTGAAATGCGAGAACCTGCAGCGCACCGGCTCGTTCAAGCCGCGCGGGGCCTACAACCGGATCGCGAATCTGTCCGAGGGCGAACGGGCGCGGGGCGTGGTGGCGGCCAGCGCGGGCAATCACGCGCAGGGCGTGGCCTGGTCGGCGACCTCGCTGGGGATCGAGTCGACGGTGTTCATGCCGGTCGGGGCGTCACTGCCGAAACTCATGGCCACCAAGGCCTATGGGGCGACCGTCCATCAGGTCGGCGACACCATCGATCAATCCCTGTCCGCCGCACGGGAATTCGCGGAGAACACCGGGGCGACGCTGGTGCATCCGTTCGATCACCTCGATATCGTGGCCGGGCAGGCCACCTGCGGGCTCGAAATCCTGGATCAGCTACCGGATGTCGGCACCGTGCTGGTGCCCACCGGCGGCGGTGGGCTGCTGGCCGGGGTGGCCGCCGCACTGCAACGGTTGAAGCCGCGGGTGCGGGTGATCGGCGTGCAGGCCGCGGAGGCCGCCGCCTGGCCCGCGTCGCTGGCGGCGGGCAAGCCGGTGGCCCTCGAACAGATGGCCACCATGGCCGACGGTATCGCGGTCGGCCTGCCCGGCGAGGTGCCGTTCGAGCACATCGTGGCGAGCGCGCCCACCATTGTGACCGTCGACGAGGACGCGCTGTCCAAGGCGCTGCTGCTGTGTATGGAACGCGCGAAGCTGATCGTCGAGCCCGCCGGTGCCGCCGCCGTCGCGGCCCTCATGGCTTGCGCCCCAGGCGAACTCGCCCTCGAGGGTCCGGTGTGCGCCATCCTGTCCGGCGGGAATATCGATCCCCTGCTGCTGACCCGGGTCATCGGCCACGGCCTCAGCGCCGCGGGCCGCTACCTGGCCGCCCGCGTCACCATCTCCGACCGCCCCGGCAGCCTCTCGCGCCTGCTGGCCGAGTTGGGCCGCACCGGCGCGAGCGTACTGGACGTGGTGCATTCGCGCACCGGCGCGTGGCTGGCCATCGACGAGGTGGAGGTCCTCCTCACCCTCGAAACCCGTGGCCCCACCCACCGCGACGAGGTGCTCGACGCGTTGGAGACCGCCGGATACGTGGTACGCGTAGAGGATTGACCGGGGATTATTCGGATCTCAGTGCGCCCCACCGAGTTCCAGCGCCAACACTCCCGCGATGACGAGCACGATCCCGCCGATCTGCACCGGCGTGATGTGCTCGTCCAGAAACAGCGCCCCGATGGTCGCCACCGCCACCACACCCACCGCCGACCAGATCCCGTACGCCACCCCGATGGCCATCCCCCGCTTCAACGCCTGCGACAGAAAGTAGAACGCCGCCCCGTACCCGATCACCACGATGATCGACGGCACCAGCTTGCTGAACCCCTCCGAGATCTTCAACGACACCGTCGCCGTCACCTCACACGCAATGGCCAGTCCCAGCAGCACCAAGGTCATAGCCGAAGGATAGCTACGCGCGGTCGATCGAATTTCGCGCCGTCTCGTATCTCGGTGGCCGAGCTGGGCGATTAGTCGGCCGTTGGTCGTTCGTTGGTGGCGCGGCCCAGGGTGTAGCGAGCCGGGAAGGCTACTTATGACAGGTAAGAAGGGGACCCATCATGAAGAACATTCACCGCGCCAAGAGCATTCGGGGGGCCATCGCCGCCGCCGCGCTGGCGGTCGGCACCGTGTCGGGCGGCGCGCTGGTGGCGGCCGCTCCGGCCTCCGCCGCGGGCTACGACTGTCCCGGGGGCATGTTCTGCGCCTGGGACAATGTCGACGGCACCGGCAGCATGATCGTCCAGGTCGACAATGGCTGCTTCCTGCACGACATCGGCAATGCCGGGTACGGGGACCGCATGGTCTCCTACTGGAACCGGACCGGCAAGACCGTCGACGTCCTGAACTGGAACGGCAAGAACTGGGAGCTGCTGGCCCACGTGCCCGACGCCACCCGCGCCACCCTGCCGGTCTACGCCCAGCGCAAGGCCGACGCGGTCAAGGTCTGCGCCTGACCCTCGTTACCTAGTTGTGGGGGGGGGGCCGCCCCCCGCCGCGGCACCCAGGTTAACGGGGAGGGGGG
>NZ_JAYKYT010000008.1:72737-283982 GCF_035818795.1 Nocardia sp. CDC160
CACGCCCGCCGGGTCCTCGGCCGCCCCCGCACCCCCTTAACTGGGGGGGGCCCCGCGCCCCCACCCCCCCCCCCCACAACTGTTTCCGGAGACGGGGTCTCACACCAGATTCAAGACGACGGCGAGAGCGCCGAAGGCCGCCATGGTCGAGGTCACGCCGACGTGCATGCCGATCGACACGCGGATGTCCCGGTGCCGCCAGGCGAGCCAGAATCCCGGGAACATGAACAGCACCCGCGAGACGAACACCCACGGTGTCCAGAAGTGGTAGAGCGAGAACAGGATCGCGCTGGCCACCGGCGCCCAACCGCCCAGATGAGCGAGGCGGGGCAGCAGGAAACCGCGGAAGTACAGCTCCTCGATCAGCGGGAGGGAGACACCGGTCAGCGGCAGGCAGACCAGCATCGTGACGACCATGGTCGAATGCGAGTACCCGTTCATGAATCCGGTGAAGCTGCCCGCGCCGGAGGTGAAGGGGACCCAGCCGAAGAAGTGGTGGAGGAAGAAGCGATTCACCGGCCCGGTGACGACACTCAGCACCGCCATCCACACGATGAGCGGCCCGACCAGCGCCATCAGCTTCCCGCGCGGCAGCGGTCGGTCGGTATAGCGCAGCGCGCCGAGGGAAACGCGGCCATCGCCTCGGCGGCCCAGCCACAGCAGTCCCAACAGGATGGGTATCAGCACCAGGCACAGGGCAATTGCCCACCCCAGCAGGGTCGGGTAGTGAATGGCCCGAATGAACGGTTGACCGATGAGCAGGTACGCGGCGACGACCAGAGCGCCGGGCAGCAGGTGCAGAACGACCGACAGCGGCAGGGAGTGCCGTTCGCTCAGCAGCCGCCCGACCAGCCCATTCCGGGTCGCGGCAGTTGGGATCACGCTGTTGTTCGACATGCCGACCACCGTCCATGACCCGCCTGCCATGGAGCTGATACAGACCTGACACCCGCGCCGACATGCCGCCGCACGGACCAATTCCCAAGGTCGACCTACAGGTGCCCGGGTGCGGTCATCGGAGCCAGGCCGAGGCCGCTGAGCGCCGCCCCGCCTCGGGCGGTCACCTCGTCTCCCGCCAGAATCTTGCCGCGGGCCGACTGGAAGAGGCAGCCCGCGGCGTCGAAAGTAGTTGCGGTGGAGAGCAATCGGTCGTGGGGTCGACCTAGAGGTGGACAGGCGCGGTCATCGGGGCCAGGCCGAGGGCGGTGAGCGCGGCCGCTCCGGCAGTGGCCGCGTCGCCACCGGCGAGAATCTTGGAGCGGACCGACTGGTAGAGGCAGCCCGCAGCGTCGAAAGTGCTTGCGGTGGATAGCAGTTTGTCGCGGTCCTTGGCGAGAATGGCCTCGGTACGGTCGATGATGGCGGTGGCCACGGGATTTTCGCTGACCGCCGCGCGCGCCTCGGCCAGATCGGCTGCGGCGTTCGGGGATCCGCTCAGGGCGGCGGCCTCGGCGTGCAGTGCCACATACCAGGGGAACCACGCACCGGCCACCTGGGTCCGCGCTTGCGTCGGGGTAAGCGGCGTGCGTTCCACCGCGTCCAATGGCTGGCCGTGGTGCAGCATCAGCAGCGCGTCGAAGACCGCCTGATAGCCATCGATATCCGAGGCCGGGGTGGCGAGTTGTTGTAGCACACCGGTCCATTCGCGTTCGGCGTCGAAGTCGTCGCGCAATCCGTGGATCATACGGACCCCCGCCACCGCCGCGCCCAGCGCCGACCGGGCCGGTCGGTCCTCGCGCTGCCAGGCCTCCAGAAAACGCGCCCCGTGCGTGAGCACCTCATCCACATTGCCCGCCAACGCATCCGCCACCAGCAGCCGACTGGTCGCGGTATGCCCGACCTCCGCGAGCATCGGATGTTCGGCCAGCTGCCGTGCCCACCGTCGTGCCCCCGCGAAGTCCCCAGCCCCGAGCCCGAATTCGGTGGCCTGCCCGAGCGCATCGATCAACTCGAGGGTGCCCACCGGCGTATCGGGCACGGTGGACAACAGCCGAATCCGCTTCCGCGCTGTGGCGGCTGCGCCCGCGAGATCCCCACCCCGACTCTGAGCGGCCGCAAGTGTATCCAGCGCCGCGGACTCGACCAACGGATCACGGGCAGCCCGCGCCAGCTCAACGGCCCGCTCTGCACGCGAAACCGCTTCCGCCGCCGAGCTTTCCGAGACTTCCGGGTCCGCGCCGAACGGATCCGACAAGACAGCGGCCTCCGCGACGGCGATGGCCGCACGGGCAATGTCCGGCCGCGCGAGGCGGTCGCCGGTCTCGCCGACTTCGGCCAGCCGCTGAGCTTCGGTGAGGAGCGTGCGGAGTTCTTCGCGGGTGGGAAGGTGCTCGAATCTGTCCCAGAAGCGGCGGGCGGCGGCCGCGGCATTGGCCAGGTCGGTGGCGGCGGCCCCGGAATCGCCTGCGCGCTGGGCGAAGTCGGCGGCGGTGCGGAGCAGGCGGTACAGGTCGTCGCCATTGCCCTGGCAACCGGCGGCGGCCGCGGCCTGGCGGAGCAGTTCGGCGGACTCGGCCGGGTTCTCGCCCAGGTGGGCGGCTTGTTCGTAGCGCCACTGGGATTCGCCGGTGAGGTGGCGGGTGAACAGGAGGCGGGCGAGGTGGCGCGCGAGCCGGTAGGCGTCCGCGCGCCGGTCCGGCTGCTCGCCCGCCCAGCCCAGAGCGGCGCGGAAATCGTCCGCGGCGGCATCGAATCGGGGTCGCCAGTCGGCGCGCACGACGGCGAGCGCGTCCGCCTCGGCCAGGCACCAGCGCAGGTGTCCGGCGCGGGCCACCGTGACCTCGTCGGCCGCCTCGAGCTGCTCGAGACCGTACTGGCGGATGGTCTCCAGCGCGCGGAACCGCGTGCCGGTCGGCGTATCGGTGACCACCAGCAGACTCTGTTCGGCAAGTCGCGCCAATCCCGCTGCGGCGCTGCCCTTTTCGATACCGGCCGCCTCGGCCGCCGCCTCGACCGGGAAGGCGGTCATGAATACCGAGATCCGGCGCAGCAACGCCCGGTCCTCGGGTTCGAGCAGGGTGTGACTCCAGTCCAGGGCCGCCCGCACCGACCGGTGCCGGTCGTCGGCGCGCGCGCCGCCGGAGAGCATGCGCAGCTGATCGTCCAAACCGGCGGTGAGGCCGTCCAATCCGAGCGTGGTCCAGCGGGCCGCCGCCAGTTCGATGGCCAGCGCGACACCGTCCAGGCGCTCACAGAACGACGCGACCTGGTCGCGCAGGGCGTGGTTGGGCGGCCAGCCGCCAGCGGCCGCCCGATCCATGAACAGATCGACCGCGTCCGACGCGCCCTCCCCGGCCAGCGACATCGGCGGCACGGTGTACACGCGCTCGAACGGCACCATGAGCCGGGCGCGGCTGGTGGCCAGCACGCTCACGCCCGGGCAAGCTGCCAGCAACTGTTCGATGAAGGGCGCGACCCCATCCCGAATGTGCTCGCAATTGTCCAGTACCAGCAGGGCGTTGCGGTCGGACAGCGCCGAGAGCACGGCGCGATCGAACCCGCGACCGGGTTGCTCACCGAGCCCCAGCGCCATGGCGACGGTGCCCGCGACCACACACATGTCGGCGCTGGCGAGCGGCACCAGATCGACGAACCAGACGCCGTCGGCGAAGTCGGCGGCGACATCGGAGGCCACCGCCAGCGCGAGCCGCGTCTTACCCACCCCGCCCGGCCCGACCGCCGTCACCTGCCGCTGCGTCTCGAGCAATTCCGTCAGCTCGGCCCGCTCGCGGGAGCGACCGATGAAGGAGGTCAACGGCTTCGGCAGCGCGGGCGCGGGACCGGGACTCGCGGGACGCGACGCGGCGGCCCGCTGGGCCAGCGCCCGCCGATCGGGCACATCCAGCTTCCGCAGCAGCGACGAGACGTGGCTCTCCACCGTGCGCACGGAGATGAACAGTCGCGCACCGATCTCGGCATTGCTGAGATGCTCGCCGACCAGCTCCAGCACCTCGGCCTCGCGGGTGGAGATTTCCAACGTCACAACCATGGAGTCAGTCTGCCGCATCAGCGCGCCACGCACGGTACGGACGAATACCGAGCCGCGCTCCGTGGTGGATTCCGTGGTCACCACGGATGTGACCGCACCCCGGTCCGAGCGAAGCTGAAGGCACACCGGAATTCCCCGGAAACGACCGCCGAACAGGAGAGATCATGACCACGATGGGCATCAGGACGGTCCTGCACCCCGTCTCCGATCTGGCCGCCGCCAAGACCGTATACGCCGCGCTGCTGGGCATCGACCCGCAGACCGACTCCCCGTACTACGTCGGTTTCGAGGCCGAGGGTCAGCACATCGGCCTGGTGCCCGACGGCGGCCCGCAGTCCATGACCGCCCCGGTCTCCTACTGGCACGTCACCGATATCGAGGCAAAGCTGGCCGCCCTCACCGCCGCGGGCGCCACCGTCGAGCAGCCCGCCCACGAAGTGGGTGGTGGCCGCCTGGTCGCCACCGTCGCCGACACCGATGGCAATGTCCTGGGCCTCATCCAGGACCGCTGACCCTCACTCCCCCACTCGCACAAAGGATTCCCCCATGGCCACCAAGTCCACCACCGCCCAGAAGACCACCGTCGGCTTCAGCGCCGAAGAGCGCGCCGCCATGAAAGCCCATGCCGCCGAACTGAAGACGGCCGCCCGCCGCTCCTCCCGCTCCGCCAAGGCCGACGGCGAACAGGACGTGCTCGCCAAGATCGCCGACATGACCGGCACCGACCGCGAATCCGCCGAACGCCTGCACGCCCTCATCAAATCCGAGTTCCCCGACCTCACCTGCAAGACCTGGTACGGCATGCCCTCCTACATGGTCGACGGCAAGATCGTCTGCTTCTTCCAGCCCGCCACCAAGTTCAAGACCCGCTACGCCACACTGGGTTTCAACGACATCGCATCCCTCGACGACGGCGACCTGTGGCCCGTCTCCTTCGCCCTCCAGAAGATGACCCCGGCCGTCGAAGCCCGGATCACCGACCTCCTCCGCAAGGCGCTGAGCTGATCCCGCCTCTCTTGTCCATCACCGCGACATCCAGCTATGGTGTCGCGGTGATCCTCACTAATGGAAAGGGCGCAGTGCGCCCCTGCCGGTGACCCCCGGCCAGTGGTCGGCTCCCGATATCTCGGATGACCGAACCACTATTCTCTCTCACGCTCTCAGCCTCACGGCACTACACGGCCCTGGACCGTGGCCACGCGGTGGAAGTCCCCTTCCGGATGAGCAATCCGCCGAGTCGCGGTTTCTCAGTTCGACTGTTATCGACGGCATACGAACACATCACGGCGGCTCGGCCGACGAATCCCCACCCGTCACCACACTGATCGACCTGATCGCGGCGGTGCTGTCGGCACCCGACGCCAAAACCTTGACCGTCCTGCACGATCGGCTTGCGGAATGCAATGCCATCGATGTGGCGGACGACCTGGTCAAAGGGTTGCGGGCACTCGATCCACCGGCCGAGGACTTGCGCGCCCTGGCGCGCTGGCTGGCCGAGCACGGCACTCGGCGCAATGCCGTGGCGCTCGGCATCGTCATGCTGGGCGTGGCGGGCGACGAGCGCGATCAGGAATTGCTGCTGCTCCTCGGCGCTTTGGAAGATTTGACGCTGTATGTGATTGTCGCGCTGGGCAATTCTCAACCCGACCGAGAACAGGCGATCTACTGCTTGGCTCGTCGGGTCCAGGACTGGGGTCGTATCCACGCCGTGGAGCGGTTGCGCGGAACACAAGACCCCGAGGTCAAGTCTTGGCTGCTTCGCGGAGGATTCCGCAATGGAATCCTGGACCAGTACCTCGCCCATATCGCCGCCACCACAGGAGATCTCTACGCGGCCCTGCTCGCGCCCGAGATCGACGCCGAACTCCTCGACGGCGCGGCGGGAATCCTCGACGCGCTCATGGATCTGTCCGGCCCGAGCTGGGATATCCGGAATTACGCGGACGCCCTCCCGTGCCTCGCCCGATTCGGTGAATTGATCGCCGACTTGCCCCCGAATCTCAGTTACATCGACACCGCCCAGCGCGTGGAAGCTCTATTGAAAGATCCTCCACCCGTGGAAGATTGGCGGGAGTCCGACATCTCCCGTGTGCTCGGTCAATATTCCGCCCTATTGGCTCGCTCCGATTGGTCACAACGCGTCCGGACGGCCTTGGAGCAGTTCGGACGCGAGTCCGATTTCCGCCTCGGGCTCGCCTGCTCGCAGGCGGTCGGCGTCGACGCGCTCCCACATGCGATGTCCCGCCTTCGACAACCTCTTTACGATCGGTACGTCTGGCACTGGGCGATCACCCACACTCCCGAGCACGAATACGCTGCCCTCGTGCGCCTGGCTCGCCAGGTGCTGCCATTGGACGAGATGGCGGTCGAGGGCCCGGACCCCGAAAGGATCATCGGGAGCTCGAACACGGAGGGTGTCCTCGACCTCGTCCTGAGTTATCTCGGTGAATCCGACGCGGCGGATGTCGATCTGCTGCCGCTGATCCGGACCGCACTGCGGGCAAGCGGTTTGCGAGTGCGCGGCTTCGCCCTACGGACGTTGGACAGCAGGTACGGTCGGAACCTTCCCGCCGCCGCTCGCACCTGGGTACACGAGGCCGCCGCCATCGAACCGGACGACGAGCTGCGCGCGAAGTTCGCTGACCTGCTGGAACGGACCGGACCGACCGACGAGAAATAAATGGGATGCGGCGGAGGCGCGCTCGTGGTTACAGTGCTCGGCATGTGGCTGATCCTGTTCTCCTGAGCACGCTTCGCTATTGATGCCCGGCGGTCGTCCAATCCGACCGCGCCTGCGGCTTTCCCGATTCCGACCGGCAACTCAACCGGTTAGTCGGTCATGCATATTTCTAGGAGGACTCATGCCTGAGCGTTTTTCGCTGCCCGAAATCCCCTCTGAACAGCCCGTCGATCAACCGCTTTCGCGGCGGGAGCGGCGGGGGAAGGGGAAGAAGCAGCAACAACAGGGCGGCAATGGGAAGGTGCACGGCGTTGGACGTGTGGCTGTGCCCGCCGCGAAGCATATGAATTACCGGCGCGGATGACGAACGGCCCGTTGGGTTTCCAGTGTGGGAACCCAACGGGCCGATTTCAGTTGTGGGGGTCAGCTCAGCCAGGCGCGCTGGGTGGCGGCGGTGCCGCGCACCTCCTCGAGCTGCTTGGCGACCTGGGTGCCCGCGGTTCCGCCGCGCGCGTTGCGGGAGGCGATGGAGCCCTGGACGGTGAGGACCTCACGCACGCCCGGGGTCAGGGCCGGGTCGACGGCGGCGAATTCCTCGTCGGTGAGCTCGTCCAAGCCCACACCGCGCGCCTCGGCGGCACGCACACACCCGCCCGCGGCCTCATGCGCCACACGGAACGGAACGCCCTGGCGGACAAGCCATTCGGCGATGTCCGTGGCGAGGGTGAAGCCCGCCGGTGCGAGCTCGGCCATGCGGTCGGTGTGGAAGGTGAGGGTGGAGACCAGGCCCGCGATGGCGGGCAGCAGCAGTTCCAGCTGCGCCACCGAGTCGAAGACCGGTTCCTTGTCTTCCTGCAGGTCACGGTTGTAGGCCAGCGGCTGGGCCTTCAGGGTCGCGAGCAGGCCGGTCAGGTTGCCAATGAGGCGGCCCGCCTTGCCGCGGGTGAGCTCGGAGACGTCCGGGTTCTTCTTCTGCGGCATGATCGACGACCCGGTCGACCACGCGTCGGCCAAGGTGATGTAACCGAATTCCGGTGTGCTCCAGATGATCACCTCTTCGGCCATGCGGCTCAGATCGACGGCGATCATGGACAGCACGAACGCGGCCTCGGCGGCGAAGTCACGCGAGGAAGTGGCGTCGATGGAGTTCGCGGCGGAGGAGTCGAAATTCAGTTCGGCCGCAATGGCTTCCGGGTCCAGGCCGAGCGAGGAGCCCGCCAGCGCGCCGGAACCGTAGGGCGACACCGCGGCCCGCTTGTCGAAATCGCGAATCCGGTCGATATCGCGCAGCAGCGGATGCGCGTGCGCGAGCAGGTGGTGGGCCAGCAGCACCGGCTGGGCGGCCTGCAGGTGGGTCTTGCCGGGCATGACCGCGTCCGGGTGCGCGGCGGCCTGCTCGGTGATCGCGTCGACCACATCCAGCACGCCGGAGGCGATGTGCCGCATGGCATCCCGCAGCCACATGCGGAACAGCGTCGCCACCTGATCATTGCGCGAACGCCCCGCGCGCAGCCGCCCGCCGAGCTCGGCCCCGACCCGGTCGATCAGCCCGCGCTCGAGCGCACCGTGCACGTCCTCATCGGATTCCAGGGGCCCGAACGCACCCGAGGCCACGTCGGCGGCCAGGGCATCCAGTCCGGCCAGCATGCCCGTCAGATCGCCGTCCGAGAGCAGCCCGGCCTTGTGCAGCACGCGCGCATGGGCTTTGGAGGCGCGGATGTCGTACGGCGCGAGCGCCCAGTCGAAGTGGGTCGACTTGCTCAGCGCCGCCATGGCCGCGGCCGGGCCGGACGCGAAGCGTCCACCCCACAGCGCGCCTTCGTTCGTGCTGCCGCCCTGGGTCATTGCGTCTCGTCTCCTCGCGGTTTCGTCGCGGTCATCAGAATGTGTTGCCCCATACCGGCCTTGGCCGCCTCGGGGACGGACCGGCCGTGGTCTTCGAGCACGGCGACCGGATCGCCCTCGCTCACCAGCCACCGGTGCATGGCGAACCAGTCGCGGGGGTCCGCGCGGTCCTCCCACGAATAGAACAGGTTTTCCAGGTCGAGCTGGATTCCCGCCTCCGCCATGACCTTCCGACGCCGTTCCCGATCGTCGGACAGGTCATTGCCCATGCCCAGGTTCAACGCCATCCGACTGCCTGGTGCGCTGAGTTCCACCACCTGCTCGAGCAACCGGTTCTGCGCGTGGCCGGGCAGGTACCGCAGCAGCCCCTCCGCCAGCCAGGCGGTGGGCTCGCCCGGCTCGAAGCCCTTGTCCAACAGGGCTTTCGGCCAGTCCTGGCGCAGATCGATCGCCACCTCACGACGGTCGACGGTCAGCTCCTCGGCCGCGAGCACCCGGTCCTTGAAGGCCAGCACCTTCGGCTGATCGAGCTCGAAAACCCGCGTGCCCGAAGGCCATTCGAGCCGGTAAGCACGCGCATCGAGTCCGGCGGCCAGGATCACGATCTGCCGGATTCCCGCGCGCGCCGCCGACGCGAAGTACTCGTCGAAGTACAGCGTGCGAGCAATCAGGACACTGCCCATCGACCAGCCGCGCAGCTCACCGTCGCTGACGCTCTGGCCGCCGAGCCGCCCCGCCATCAGGGAGTTCCAGCCGTCGGATCCCACCGCGCCGACCAGCTTCGCCGCATACGGATCGCGGAACAGCGCGTCCTCGCGACTGGTCTCGTAGGCCCGAATGGCCGCTACCCCGAGCGCCGTCGCGCCCACGCTCTCCGTGATATCCCAACTGTCGTCATCGGTTCGCATGGGCGCGTCTCCTTCGGCCGAGGTCTCGGTCGCAGGCTACTACTTGCTGTTGAGATCCCGGCGGGCCGCGACCTTGGAGGACAGGCCGTGGATCTGCACGAAGCCCTTGGCCAGCGACTGGTCGAAGGTGTCGCCCTCGTCGTAGGTGGCCAGGTTGAAGTCGTAGAGCGACTCGTCCGAGCGGCGGCCGTTCACGACGACATTGCCGCCGTGCAGGACCATCCGCACATCGCCGGACACGTGCTGCTGGGTCTCGGCCACGAACGCGTCGAGCGCGCGCTTCAGCGGCGAGTACCACAGGCCGTCGTACACCAGCTCGCCCCAGCGCTGCTCGACCTGCCGCTTGTAGCGACCCAGCTCGCGCTCGATGGTCACCGCTTCCATCTCCTGGTGCGCGGTGATCAGCGCGATGGCACCGGGGGCCTCGTAGATCTCGCGCGACTTGATGCCCACGAGCCGGTCCTCGACCATGTCCAGGCGGCCAACGCCCTGGCGTCCGGCCCGCTTGTTCAGCTCGGTGATGGCCTCGAGCATGGTGACCGGGCGGCCGTCGATGGCCACCGGCACACCCTTGTCGAAGGTGACGATGAGCTCGTCGGGCGCTTCGAAGTTGACCGTCGGGTCCACGGTGTAGTCATAGACGTCCTTGGTCGGCGCGTTCCACAGGTCCTCGAGGAACCCGGTCTCGACCGCGCGGCCCCACAGGTTCTGGTCGATGGAGAACGGCGACTTCTTCGACACATTGATCGGCAGGTTGTTCTCACCCGCGAACTCGATGGCCTTCTCACGGGTCCAGGCGTAGTCGCGGACCGGCGCGATGACCTTCAGGTCCGGCGCGAGCGCGCCGATGCCGACCTCGAAGCGGACCTGGTCGTTACCCTTGCCGGTGCAGCCGTGCGAAACGGTGTCCGCGCCATGGTATTCGGCGGCCTCGACCAGGTGCTTGACGATCAGCGGCCGGGAAATGGCCGAGACCAGCGGGTAGCGGCCCATGTAGAGGGCGTTGGCCTGAATGGTGGGCAGGCAGTACTCGTTGGCGAACTCGTCGCGGGCGTCCACGACGATGGACTCGACCGCGCCGCAGTCCAGCGCGCGCTGGCGCACGTCGTTCATGTCCTCGCCACCCTGGCCCAGATCGATGGCGACGGCCACGACCTCCGCGCCGGTCTCCTTGGCGATCCAGCTGATGGCGACAGAGGTGTCCAGCCCGCCGGAGTAGGCGAGTACGACGCGCTTCGTCATAGTCCGTGTGCTCCTCGATTGTGCTTATAGGTCCCGGGCCGGTGCGCTGCGGTCCCGAGCCGTGTCGGCTCTGCTGTGGCGCGCTCCGTCGTCCTGCAAATGATTATGCATGACGATGCAATCCCATTCATAACCGGGTCCCCCGGCCAAGGAAACCGACCGCCACCATCCTTGCACCCGGCCGTCGAGCGGGAATACAGTACAGACGTACGGTTTGGGATTTCGACAACGATCGGAGCGGCCCATGTGGGATCCGGACAAGTACCTCGCCTTCGACGACCTGCGCGCGCGGCCGTTCTTCGACCTGGTGAATCGGGTCGGAGCCGAGAAGCCGCGACGAGTGGCCGACCTGGGCTGCGGACCCGGAAATCTCACCGTCACGCTGGCGGAACGCTGGCCGGAGGCGACCATCGAGGCCTTCGATTCCTCACCCGAAATGGTCGACGCGGCAAGGGAATACGGCATCGACGCCACCGTCGCCGACGTCCGCGACTGGAAACCGGCCCCGGACACCGATGTCGTGATCACCAATGCGGTCCTGCAATGGGTACCGGATCACCTTGCGCTCCTGCCGAATTGGATCGATGCCCTCCCGACGGGCGCTTGGTTCGCCCTACAGGTCCCCGGAAACTTCGACGCGCCTTCACATCTCGCGATCCACGGCCTCGCCTCCACCGAACGCTGGTACGACAAGCTCGCGGACGCGGGCATCCTCGAACGCCAGGCCGTCCCGGATCCGGCCGGTTACGCCGGAGTCCTGACCGCGGCGGGATGTCGCGTGGACGCCTGGGAGACAACGTATTTGCAGCCGCTCACCGGAGATGACCCGGTGCTGGAATGGTTGACGGGCACCGCGTTGCGGCCGGTTCGAGACGCGCTCGACGACGCCGACTGGCAGGCCTTCCGCGCCGAACTCGCCCCAATGCTGCGCTCGGTCTACCCCCGCCAGCCCGACGGCACCACCTGGCTGCCCTTCCGCCGCATCTTCGCGGTGGCCCACAAGCTCACCTAGGGTCCGAGGTGGTGTCGTGGATCCAGTCGATCACCGCGAGTTGCCCCAGCGGCTGTGGCACCCCACCGACCATTCTGATCACCACGAACGCCGACCCCGGCGCGCCCAGGTAGCGATTCTGGTTGATCATCGTGACGACCCCGTTGCCGTCGGCCGACACCAGCGATGCCGTGACGACGCCGGTGTGGCCGGGGTGCGCGTCCTGCCCGAAGCTGAGCACATCACCGGGCACGGGCACGCGGCCTCGGCCCGGATATACGCGAATCAGTGGGGTCTGGGACATATCGAAGCCGAGCCGCGCCTGAATCACGGGATCGAAATAGGTATCCACCAGGGCGTCGCCGTTCACCGAGACGGTCGGCAGGTGATATCGCTGATTCAGATATCGCTCACTGAGCTCCACGCATTCCCATTCCAGCGCTCCACCCCATCCGACATGCGGGTCGGATGCGGAAACCACGTCGTTATTGGGACCGCACGCGATGAGATCACCCCAGCGCCCGATTTCCACACTGCCGGGATTGGTTTCCGGATCGCAGACTCCGCCCTCCCACCAGGAGGGTAGGCCGAAGGTCGGGGCCGACATGCCACCTCCGACCGACACACCCGCCGACGCCGCACTCGCCGAGAGCGTTTCGATGGTGGAGGGCAAATCCGGGTTTTTCCCGGCCGCCAATGGCGCGAACAGAGCGATTCCCAACGTCACGCCACCGACGAGCCACGCAATTCGCATTGGTGCGGATCCTCCATTCTTTCGATACCCGGCCGGAAGGGGTTTCGCGTATCGATCCGAACGCAAAACCCGCCGGGACGTTATCAGGAGCCGCGGGCGAATTATCGGCACGAACAAATGACGCGCCGATTTGTGAAATAAGTATTTTTCTGCCGCGAGAAGAGCGCGCCGTCGACCAGGGCAATCCACCGAAACCGCGCAGACCGGCGCGATTCCCAATCACAGCCGTCCAGTCTGTGCCACCCTGAAGATCATCACCCCCGCGTAGAACCGGAGGACTCGCCATGCTCTCAACCCTCGCCCAGAACGTCGGCACCCTGGGCCACGACATCCTCTCCATCGGCTCGGCCGCCTTGCAGTTCGCCCAGGACCTCATCACCGCGGGCGGCACCGGCGGCGGCGGAACCGGCACCTACCCGCCCGGGCAGTACCCCCTCAACTGAGCAGCACCATGGCCACCCGTCGGCTCACCGGCGGGTGGCCATCCATTCCCGCACGGTGAGCAGCCCCGGATGGCGGCGACGCAGCGCGGGAATGTCGGCCCGGTAACCGGATTCGCCGAACCAGAAGAACATTCGCGACTCGGGACCCATCATGCGCAGCACGCGCTGCGGTAGCCGGACGTAGCCGCGCCCGGTGGCCGCCGCGAGCTGTGGAACAGTGAGCTCATCCCCCGCGATCTCCAGTGCGCGGCCGACGTATTCGGCCGGATCGGCGAAGGCCAGGGCGGCGAAGATGCCGATATCGCGGACCGAGATCACCTGCAGCGTCTTGTCTTTGCCCAGCACGGACGCGAGCATCCCGAGGCCGATGGTCGCCACCACCGGCGTCGCGAAACCCTCCATATAGCTGGTCGGGCGCAGGATGGTCGCGGCCAGCCCGAGCTCGCGAATGCGCTGCTCCACCAGCCATTTACTGTCGAAGTGCGGAATACCGCGCACACGCTCCACGCCACCCACGGACGAGTACACGAAGTGCTCGACCCCGGTCGCTGCCGCCGCTTCGGCGAGCGCGATACCCCGCTCCGCCTCCCGATTGCCACGAGGTCCGACCGCGAAGACCCCGTAGACATCGCGCATGGCCGCTGTGAGCTCATCCGGCCGATCCAAATTCGCCGCCACCACCTCGGTTCCGGCTTGTCGCAGGGCTTTCGCCTTGCGCCCGTTCGGATTCCGGGTGACCGCACGAATCTCTCACTCCCCCTGCGCTGCCCGCAGCGCCGCGACCACGGCACCGCCCTGATGGCCGGTGGCTCCCGTGACGAGGATGGTCTTCATACTTACTCCCTAGATAATTACCTAATAGATAGTTACCTAGTTCATTATCACCGTGTTCACCGATGGCCGCTACACTCGAGGACATGACAAGTACCGGTCGCACCGAGGTGACCGCCACCGAACTGGGCGAGTTGCTACAGAAGGCATCTCACGCCTTCGCCCGGCGCGGCATTGCCGGGTTCGCCGCGCACGATCTGTCCCCCGCCCGCGTGCGATTGATCGTCACCGTCGGCGAATCCCCCGACATTCGCATGCGCGAGCTCGCCGATCGCTTGGGCGTCACGGCTCGCGCCGTCACCCCGTTGGTCGACCGCCTGGAGCGGGAGGGCCTCATCAGCCGCACACCCGACGCCACCGATCGCCGCGCGTTCCGCTTGTCATTGACCAAACGTGGCGAGAATCAACGCGAGGCCATTGCCGCCCTCCAAGAGTCGGTCAGCGCAACAGCTTTCGCCGCTCTTACCAGCAAAGAGCAAGTCCAACTGGCCGATTTGTTGACCAAATTCTTGACACCGCAGTGATTCCGACGATGGTTGCCCACCCGTGCCGGGTCACGCCTGGCGAGCAAAGCGCGGCAGTTCGGCCGCAACTGCCGCCGCCGAGGGTCGCTCGGAGATCTCGGCACATAGGCGTTCGGCGGCCTCACGATAGGACGTCTCGGTGAGCACCGACTCCATCGCGCCACGCACGGTGTCGGGAGTCACCCGATCGGGTGGCAGCACCCGCGCCACTCCGGCTGCGGCACACGCGCTCGCGGTGGGGAACTGGTCCGCGCCGCGCGGGGACAGCACCAGCGGGATCCCGTGTGACAGTGCGGCGAGCGTCGTACCCGCACCGGCGTGGCAGAGTACCGCATCACAGTGCGGCAGCAGGGCGGCCAACGACAGCCACTGCGCCACATGGACATTGGCGGGCACCGGCCCGAGATCCGACGGCGCGGTCTCGGTGCCGACCGTGGCGACGACATCGATATCCAGATCGGCCAATCCCGCCAGCAGAGGCCCGAAGGCGGTGGGCTGGTTGAAGATCGGAACGGTGCCCAGCGACACATACACCAACGGCCTGCGGCCCATCCGCTGAATCGCCTCGGGGAGTTCGTCGTCCACGCTGCCGGACACCGCGGGCCGGATCGGCTGCGCGATATCGGCCGCGGGACCGAGGTCGGGCTGCAGGCTGGCCGGGACGGGATCGAGGTAGCCGTAGCGATAGAGCCCGGCGTGCGCATCGGGTTCGATGCCGAATGAATCCCAGAGCGGCGCAACCCATTCGGCCATCGCCGCGATAAGCTCCGGCTCCAGCATCAGACCCGTCCCGTAGGTGAGGGACGGAATCTTGCAGACCATCGCCACCAGCGGCGCGGCCAGATCGACGGGCGCGTGCAGGATCACGTGCGGCTCGAACTCCTCGACGATCTCCAGCAGGTCGGTCGTCTTCCGGGGTGCCATGACCCGGCTGAACATCACGGCACCGATGCGCCAGGGTTGTTGCCCCGCAGCGAATTCCGGCAGGGTGACCGCCTCGGCGGCCGCTTCCGGCGCATCGGGTCCGGCCGCCACCACCGCCAGCCCGGCCTCGCCGACCCGCCGCATCAGCTGTGGCGCGGTCGCGACCAACACCTCATGCCCCTGCGCCAGCAACTCCCGCGCCAGCGGAGCCACCGGCGCGAACACGCCCTCCATCGGGGTTGTCGAGATCAGTACGCGCATAGCCCGATCCTCCCATCGCTATAGCGCACTATATAGTGAACTATAGATACGATGGGCAGCATGTCAACCGCAGACAATCGCACCCGCCGCCGACAGGCGACGAAACGCAAGGTCGCCGAGGCCGCGGCCACCCTATTCGCCGAACGCGGCTACGCGGCGACCACCCTGCAGGCCATCGCGGATGCCGCCGGGGTACACGTGCAGACCATCTATCAGGCGTTCGGCACCAAGGTCGGCGTGCTCGCGGAGACCGCGGCGGTCCTCGTCGCCGGACCCGAGGAGGAGGCCTCGACACCCCCGCCCGAACGTGCCTGGGTCCGTGAGCTTTTCGCCGAACCCGATCCGGCCCGCCAGCTCGCGCTGTACGCCGCGCACATGCGCACGGTCGCCGAACGCTATCTGGGCCTGCTCGACATCATGCGGGTCACCGCCGCGGTCGACCCCGAGGTGAGCGCCTTCCTGACCGCAGCCGAACAGGGCCGATACGACGGCCCCCGCCACATCACCCCGGAACTCGCGGCCAAGGGCGCACTCAAACCCGGCCTGTCGCCCGAGCGCGCCGCCGACATTATGTACGCCCTCACCACCTACGACGTGTATCGCTCACTACTGGTCGACCGGGGCTGGTCCGGTGCCGACGCCGAACGTTTCGTCGCCGAAACGCTGGCGACAGCACTGCTTTCGAAGCCCTAGTGGAGCAAATCCAACTGGCCGCCTTGTTGGCCAAATTTCTGGCACTGCGGAAATTCTGAAAAGCCGTATATAACAATGGAATTCGACTATCGCCGAGATCAATTCGGCGGTAGAATTAGAACATGGATTCGATGGGGGTGACATTCGACAACTGCGGGATCTCCGAACTGGGGGCCGCGGTCGAAACCGTGTCGAATTCGGTCCTGCATGGTCGCCTCGAGTTCTCCAATACCGAGGTCGTGGCCTTGATGCAGCAGCTGGAAACCTACATTCGTCGACTGTCGGCGCTGGATTCGAAGCTGATCATCGAAGCCCACGAACGCGCGCTGCCCGAGGAAAGTGGTGCGGGCAAGCTGATTCCGTTTCTGCGCCACACCCTGGGCTTGTCCGCCCACGACGCGTCGGTGCGGGTGAAGATCACCCACGAGTGCGGGGAATTCCGGGAGCCGACCGGGCATCTGCGCCCGGCGAACCTGGCGATCGCCGCCGACGCCTATGCGGCCGGGGCAATTTCGCGGGACCATGTCCGCCACATCGTCACCATCATGACCCATCTGCCCACCGACATCCCCACCGAAGCACGCGCGCAGACCGAGCAGCTCCTGGTGGAGAAGTCCGCCGAAGGCCTGTTCCCCGACGACCTCCCGAAGATCGGGCGCGAGATCCTCGCCCGCCTCGACCCGGACGGCACCGTCATCAACGACGCCGATCGCCGCCGTCGCCGCGGCATCATCGTGGGCCGTCCCGGCGTGGACGGGATGAGCCACATCGAAGGCTGGATGACCCCCGAACTGCGCGCACTCTGGGATGCGGTGATGGCCAAGTTCGCCCGACCCGGTATGTGCAACCTCGAAGACGAAACACCCCTCACCACCAAGGACGCCGTGATCGAGTCCTCGGTGTTGGACGCCGCCGCGCGTCGTGACCGCCGCGACCAGAGCCAGCGCACCCACGACGCCTTGGTTGCGCTGCTGCAGCCCGGTGTGGACATGAGCAAGCTCGGCTCCCACCGCGGCATGCCCGTCCAGGTCACGTTGACCATGGCGCTCACCGACCTCGAGCGCGGCACCGGCATCGCCACCACCGCCTCGGGCACCCACATGTCCATCAACGAAGCACTGAAGATGGCCTCCGGCACCCGCCCGGTGCTCGCGGTCCTCGACGACCACGGGATTCCGCTCTACCTGGGCTACGGCGAACGGATCGCCACCCCCGGCCAACGGCTGGCGCTGATCGCCCGCGACAAGGGCTGCACCCACCCGGGCTGCGACGTCCCACCCACCATGTGCGCCGCCCACCATGTGATCGACTGGGCCAAGGGCGGACCCACCGACCTGACCAATCTCGCCCTCGTGTGCGACCACCACCACGCCATGGTCAACGACAGCGAACACGGCTGGAAGACAGTCATGTTGGGTAAAGACTCCCCGCATCGCGGACGCGTGGGATGGATCGCCCCCAAATCCCTCGATCCGACCGGCACACCCCGGGTCAACGAGAAACACCACCTCGCAGGGCAAATCGCCACCGATATCGAAGTCAGTTGCCAGCACTGGGGCGCGCGGGCCGCATAACCCGCCGGGTTCGCGCGTGCCCGCGCCCGCCCAACATGTGATTCAGATGCCCGAGGCCAGGTAACCCGAGCGAAGACAACCAAGGCTCATGCCCCACAACGGGATTGCCCCAAGATGGCATGTACCGGAAGTGTGGTTGCGTCGCCGGACCTACCGGACCTGAGCTGACGCGACCCGAGTGCCGCACCCGCCGATCCCAGCCCCCGGACTGCACGCATTACGTTCTAAAGACCAACCAACCCAACCTCACGCCGGGATGTCGTGGCGGCCCAATCCCCGAGGAGGCTGGAACCGCAACCGAGCTGCCCAACCCAGCCAGCCCCTCCCCCTCCTCCAGGCATCTTTTGATCTTTTGTTCTTTTGTCTTTGAGCCCAATGCAGTAACCCGCATCGTCGGCGATGCGAACGAACGGCGGCGGACTCTCCGGGAGCCGCAGCCCAACACTATCGAGATCCCGAGGATAGGGACGCCGCAAACGAGCGGTGCGCCCACCGGGTTCAGTAGGCGGAGTGTGAGGCGGATAATCCGGAACCCGAATGGGTTGCGGCACCGTAGCATCCGACCAACTGAGCACCGTCTGCCGTTCCGCCCGGAACAACACCCCACCCTGCATCCAATGCGAGGCGAGAATCCGCCCGGACAACGCCACCTCGAGAACGGTGAACCGACCACCATATGGATTGGGTGCCGATTCGGAAACGGCGTGGAAGCCGCAGGAGCAGTCCGGATCCGGAACCGCATGGCTGCGACCCCGCCGACATTCGGCCACGGCGTCGACCGGGTAGGGCGTGCCGCCGGTCGCTGGCACGAACAGCTCCCCCTCGATGCGATGAGCCACCTTGTGCGCCAGAACCACCCAGAGCCCATCGTCGGTCAGGGCGAGGCTGGGCTGGACTAGGTCGGGGACTTGGGGGCGGTGCGCTGTCCCGGTTTCGAAGGATGCGATCAGTCCATAGCCTTCGCACATGTGCGTTCCTCGCTCGGGGATGCTGTATCTCTCCGAGCGTACGCGCCCGTACGGCGAACGGTGCCGCAATTATCCTGCGGCACAGTCCGATTCAGGCCAGCTGTTCGATCTTGGCGGCCAGTTCCGCGCCGGTCATGGGCTCGCGGGCGATGACGGCGATGGTGTCGTCACCGGCGATGGTGCCCACGATCTCGGGCAGGGCGGCGCGGTCGAGGGCGCTGGCCAGGAAGTGCGCGGCGCCGGGTGGAGTTCGCAGGACTGCGATATTGCCGCTGGCGTCGGTGGAGACCAGCAGGTCGCCGAGCAGTTTCGAGAGTCGCTCTGTGCCGCCGGTGACGCCGCGCACGGGGCTGCCGTCCTCGGGGACGACGTAGACGCCCGCGCCGCCGTCGGCCGCGCGCAGTTTCACCGCGCCGAGTTCGTCGAGGTCACGTGACAGGGTGGCCTGCGTGGTCTCGATGCCCTCGGCCGAAAGCAGTACGGCCAGTTCGGATTGGCTGCGGACCTCGTGCTGGGACAGGATCGCGACAATGCGGGCCTGCCGTCCGGCGCGGGTGCGGGCGATGGCCGCACCCGACTTGCCGGACGGGGCGGGTGAGCGACGTTCGCCGCTACTCACCTCTCACCTCGCTCGAAGCGTTCGAGCAGCCACACCAGTAGCGCCTTCTGCGCGTGCAAACGGTTCTCGGCCTCGTCCCAGACCGCGCTGTGCGGGCCGTCGAGCACCTCGTCGGTGATCTCCTCCCCGCGGTGCGCCGGAAGGCAGTGCAGCACGGTCACATCCGCGGCGGCCCGCGACAGCAGGTCGGCGTTCACCTGGAACGGGCGGAAGGGGGCCACGCGGTCGCGGCCGTCGTTCTCCTGGCCCATGGAGGTCCAGGCGTCGGTGACCAGCGCGTCCGCGCCCTCGGCGGCGGCCTGCGGGTCGTTCGTGATCACAATGCGCGCACCGGTTTCGGCGGCGCGCTTCTGCGCGGCGTCCACGATCCAACCGAACGGCTCGAAGCCCTCGGGGGCGGCGATGGTGACGTTCATGCCCGCGGTCACGCCGCCGAGCATGAGCGAGTGCGCCATATTGTTCGCGCCGTCACCGAGATACGTCAGATTGCGACCGGTCAGGTCGGAGCCCTTGCGCTCCTTGAGCGTCTGCAGATCCGCCAGCACCTGGCACGGGTGGAACTCGTTGGACAGTGCGTTCACCACGGGAACCGTTGCGGCACCGGCCATCTCGTCGAGTCGGGTCTGCTCGAAGGTCCGCCACACAATGGCGTCCACGTACCGCGACAGGACCCGCCCGGTGTCGGCGAGGGTCTCCTCGCGCCCCAGCTGGGTGTCGCGCCCGTCCACCACGACCGCGTGCCCGCCGAGCTGGGCGATGCCCATCTCGAAGGAGAAGCGCGTCCGCGTGGAGTTCTTCTCGAACATGACCGCGACACCGCGCGGCCCTTCCAGGGGCCGCCGAGACTGGGGGGCGGCCTTCAATTCGGCGGCGAGGGCCAGGATTTCGGCCTGTTCGGCGGGGCTGACGTCGTCGTCACGCAGGAAATGCCGGATGGTCACTTGGTCTCCTCGGTGGCCTGGGCGGCATCCAGGATGCCGGGCAGGTCGGACAGGAAGTTCTCGGCCTGAGTCTCGGTGAGAACCAGTGGCGGCGCGAGTCGAATCACGTTGGGCTTGCAGGGATTCACCAGGTAGCCCGCTTCCCGGGCGGCCGCGTCCACCTGGGGCGCGACGTCGGCGGTGAGCTGGATGCCGATGAGCAGACCCGCACCCCGGACGTGATCGATCAGCGGGTGATCGAGGTGCTCGATGCCGTCGATGAGGATCTTGCCGACCGTCTCCACATGCGAGAGCAGCCCTTCCTCGTCGATGGTGCGCAGCACGGCCAACGCCGCGGCGGCGCAGACGGGATTGCCGCCGAAGGTGGTGCCGTGCATGCCGGGCTGCAGCAGATCCGCCGCCGCGCCCTGGGCCAGCACGGCACCGATGGGTAGGCCGCCGCCGAGGCCCTTGGCCAGGGTGATGACATCGGGCACGATGCCCGCCGCCTGATGCGCGTAGAACGCGCCGGTCCGGCCGATACCGGTCTGCACCTCGTCCAGGATCAGCAGCGCGCCTTGGTCTTTGGTGATGGCGCGGGCCTTGGCCAGGTAGTCGGCCGGTGGCACCACGACGCCGCTCTCCCCCATGATGGGTTCGAGGAACACCGCGGCGGTGTCCTTGTCGACCGCGGCGGCCAGCGCCATGGCGTCGCCGTAGGGCACGTGCACGACGCCCGCGGGCATGGGCTCGAACGGGGCCCGCTTGGACGGCTGACCCGTCAAGGCCAGCGCGCCCATGGTCCGCCCGTGGAACGCCTCCTCGCAGGCGACGATCTTGGTGCGTCCGGTCAGCCGCGCCATCTTGAACGCGGCCTCGTTGGCCTCGGTGCCGGAATTGCAGAAGAAGGCCTTGCCGTGCCCGTCACCGAAGTGGGCGAGCAAGCGCTCCGCCAGCTCGATGACCGGTTCGGACGCGAACAGATTCGACACGTGGCCCAGCGTGCCCAGTTGCTGGGTCACCGCCTCGAGGATCGCCGGATGCGCGTGCCCGAGGCTGTTGACCGCGATGCCGCCCAGGAAGTCCAGGTACCGCTTGCCGTCGGCGTCGTAGACCACCGCGCCCGCGCCGCGCACCAGCGCCACCTTGGGGGTGCCGTAGTTGTTCATCAGGGCGGTGTTCCACCGCTGCTGAATGTCGGCAGTACTCATGAGATCTCCTGTACTGGGGTGACCATCGTGCCGATGCCCTCCCCGGTGAACAGTTCCAGCAGGACCGAATGCGCGACCCGCCCGTCGATGACGTGCGCGGTCGGGACGCCGCCCTCGACGGCCCGCAGGCAGGCTTCCATCTTGGGCACCATGCCCTCGTCCAGCCGCGGCAGCAACTTGGCGAGTTCGTCGGTGTCGATGCGGGTGGTCAGCGACGACCGGTCGGGCCAATCGGTGTACAGGCCCTCGACATCGGTGAGAATGACCAATTTCTCCGCGCCGATGCCCTCGGCCAGCGCGGCCGCCGCGGTATCGGCATTGATGTTGTGCACCACGCCGTCCGCGTCGGGGGCGATGGTGGACACCACCGGAATCCGGCCCGCCGCGATCAGATCCAGCACGGCGGACGGTTCCACCGAGGTCACGTCGCCGACCAGGCCGATATCGGTGGCCTCCCCGTCGACCTGCACGGTCCGGCGGGTGGCGGTGAACAGGTGCGCGTCCTCACCGGAGATGCCGACCGCGTACGGACCGTGAGCGTTGATGAGCCCCACCAGTTCCCGGCCCACCTGCCCGAACAGCACCATGCGCACGACGTCCATGACCTCAGGCGTGGTGACCCGGAAGCCGCCGCGGAATTCGCCGGTCATGCCGAGCTTCTTCAGCATGGCGCTGATCTGCGGCCCACCGCCGTGCACCACGACCGGGTGCACGCCGACGGTGCGCAGGAACGCCATATCGGCCGCGAAGGCGCGCTTGAGCTCGTCGTCGATCATGGCGTTGCCGCCGTACTTGACGACCACGATCTTGTCGCGGAACTTCTGCAGCCACGGCAGCGCGTCGGCGAGGACGTGCGCCTTGTCGAGGGCCGAAAGCTGTTTCACCACATCGTTCATGAGCTGTAGGCCGAGTTCTCTTCGACGTAGCCGTGCGAGAGGTCGGTGGTGCGGACGGTGGCCTCACCGTCGCCCAGGCCGAGATCGGCCACCACGTGGATGTCCGCGCCGGACAGGTCCACCTCACGCGCGCCCGGCGCGCCGAACCCGTTGACGCACACCGGACTTCCATTGAACGACACCGAAACCAGGTCCGGCTCCAGGGAGATCGGCGCGATACCGAGCGCGGCGAGCACCCGGCCCCAGTTCGGGTCGGAGCCGAAGAACGCGCACTTGACCAGGCTGTCCCGGGCGACCGCGCGGGCCGCGACGAGCGCCTCCTCTTCGCTCACCGCGCCTTTCACGGTGATGTGCACGCGCTTGGTGACACCCTCGGCGTCGGACATGAGCTGCTCGGCCAGATCGTCGCAGACCGCCAGCACCGCGGCGTCGAGCTCCTCCTGCGACGGCGTGACCCCGCTCGCGCCGTTGGCCAGGAGGAGCACGGTGTCATTGGTCGAGCAGGAGCCGTCCACGTCGAGCCGGTCGAAGGTGTAGCCGGTGGCCTTGCGCAGCGCCTCGTCCAGCTGCGCGGGCGTCGCCACCGCATCGGTGGTCAGCACGACCAGCATGGTGGCCAGCGACGGCGCGAGCATGCCCGCGCCCTTGGCCATGCCGCCCACGTTCCACTTGTCATTGTGGTGGAAGGCAGCCTCTTTCGGCACGGTGTCGGTGGTCATGATGGCGCGCGCCGCCTCCGCGCCGCCCGACAGCCCGCCGCCCATCTCGTGGACGATCTCGGTGACGGCCGGGATCAGCTTGTCCATCGGCAGCCGGTCACCGATCAAACCCGTGGAGCAGACGGCGATCTCGCCCGCGCCGGTCTCGGTTCCCCAGTTGCTCAACGCCTTCGCCAGCTCCTCGGCGGTGGCGTGGGTGTCCTGGAAGCCGCCCGGGCCGGTACACGCGTTCGCGCCACCGGAATTCAGGATGACCGCGCGCAGGTGCCCGCCGGTGAGCACCTGCTGCGACCACAGCACGGGCGCGGCCTTGACCTTGTTGCGGGTGAACACGCCCGCCGCCGCGTAGTCGGGCCCCTCGTTGAACACCAGCGCCAGGTCCGGCTTACCGGTCTTCTTGATGCCCGCCGCGATGCCCGCGGCCCGGAAACCCAACGGTGCGGTGACGCCCTGGGTCCGCACCAGCTTGCCGTTGTCGATCGTCACGGTGCCACTCCTACGGTGGAAAGTCCTGCGGTCTCGTCGATTCCGAGAGCCAGATTCATCGATTGCACCGCGGCGCCCGCGGTGCCCTTGGTCAAGTTGTCGATCGCGCCGATGACCACCAGCAGCCCGGCGTCGGTGTCCACGGTCACCTGCAGGGTGACGGCATTGGAACCGAGCACCGAACCGGTCTGCGGCAGAACGCCTTCGGGCAGCAGGTGCACGAAAGGCTCCTCGGCATAGGCCTTCTCGTAGACGGCGCGGGCCTGCGCGGCGTCCACGGTGGTCGGGGCGGTGCAGGTGGCGAGAATGCCGCGCGGCAGCGGAGCCAGCACCGGGGTGAACGAAACACTCACGTCCACACCAACTGTGCCCCCGAAAAGCGCCGCCGCCTTCAGGTTCTGCGCGATCTCCGGCGTGTGCCGGTGCGCACCGGCGATGCCGTACGCGCGCAGCGAGCCCATCACCTCCGAGCCCAGCAGCCCCACATCGAGCTTGCGTCCAGCCCCCGAGGTGCCGCTCACCGCAACCACATTCACCCGCGGCTCGATGATCCCGGCCGCGACGGCCGGGGCCAGCGCCAGACTCGACACGGTCGGATAGCAACCGGGCACGGCGATCCGGGTCGCCCCGCGCAGCCGCTCGCGCCCGCCGGGTAGCTCGGGCAGCCCGTAGGGCCAGCTGCCCGCGTGCGCGGTGCCGTAATACTTCTCCCACGCCGCGGCGTCGGTGAGCCGGAAATCGGCCCCGCAGTCGATGATGATCGTGGACTCCGGCAACGCGGTGGCGATCGCCGCGGACTGCCCGTGCGGCAGCCCCAGGAACACCACGTCGTGACCGGCCAGCACCTCGACGGTGGTGGGCTCGAGCACCCGATCGGCCAGCGGCAGCAGATGCGGCTGCAGCTCACCCAGGGTGGTACCGGCATTGGACCCCGCGGTCAGCGCCCCGATCTCGAGGCGCCCGCTTCGGTAGGCTGGGTGCCCTAGCAGCAGGCGCAGCACTTCACCGCCCGCATACCCGCTCGCACCAGCAACCGCGACCCGCAGGGGCCCGTTCGAGACATCCGCCATGTGATGATTATGCACGAGCGTGCAAGCTCATTCACAACCGGGCGAGAATCTGACAGCGAGCGCCGCTTACGGCACACTCGACAGCGCCATGTACGACGACGCCACCCAACCGCTGCCGGTCGTCGGTCCAGAAAAGGGCCGCAGCCGCCGGGCACCGGAGACGCCCACCCAGACTCCTCGCCGGTCCCGGCGGGCGGAACCGACCTCGAACCGTCGGAGGGCAGGCAAGCGCCGTGCCGAATCCCCCCGCGAGAGCGCCGAGCGCACACCCGCCCAGCGGGCCCGCGACAAGAAACTGCGCCTCGCCGGACGCGGCATCACCGCGCTGGTGGCCGCCGCTGTGATGGGTATTACAGGCGCCGTCTGGTACGGCCGCATGGATTTCGATCAGGGCTTCGTGCGTTCGGGCGCGATCTCGCCGGAGGACGTGAACCTCGACGGCGATATCAATATGCTGCTCATCGGCCTGGACACCCGAAAAGACCTGAACGGCAACGACCTTCCCAAGGAGATCCTGGACCAGTTGCACGCCGGTGACGGCTCGGAGGGCGGCTACAACGCCAATTCGCTCATCCTGGTGCACATTCCGAAGGATCTGAAGCACATTGTCGCGTTCTCGATTCCGCGCGACGACTACGTGCCCGTACAGGGCATCCCCGGCTACGACCACGCCAAGATCAAGGAGTCGTACGGCCTCAAGAAGTACGACGTCGAGCAGAAGCTCAAGGCCAAGGGCATGGCCGAGGGCCCGGACCTGGAGCGCCAGGGCCGGGAGGCGGGGCGCGCCAGCATCGTTCAGACCGTGAAGGCGCTCACCGGTGTGCCCATCAACCGGTTCGCGGAGATCTCCCTCGCGGGCTTCTACGATCTGGCGACCGCGCTGGGCGGCGTCGACGTGTGCCTCAATCACGCCGTGGACGACAGCTACTACTCCGGCGCGCAGTTCCCCGCCGGACCGCAGCATCTGGACGGCTCCGACGCGCTGGCCTTCGTGCGGCAGCGCCACGGCCTCGAGAACGGCGACCTGGACCGCACCCACCGGCAGCAGGCGTTCCTCACCTCGGTCGCCAATTCCATGAAGAGCTCGGGCACCCTGGGCAATCCGGTGCGGCTCAAGCAGCTGATGGATGTGGCGCACAAGGACGTGGTGCTCTCCGACGGTTGGAGCCTCACCGATTTCGCCACCACGCTGGGCCGCGCGGAATCCCCGACCGTGGAGTTCCGGACCCTGCCGGTGCTGCGCTACGACAATATCGACGGCCAGGACGTGAACATCATCGATCCGGTGGCCATCAAGAAGACGGTGCGCGAGGCGTTCGGCGTCTCCACCCCGGCCGCGCCCAGCGCCCCGACCACCACGCCGACCTCGACCCTGGACGTGGCGAATGCCAGCGGCACCCCGGGTCAGGCCGCGAGGGTGTCGAAGCTGTTGGCGGCCAAGGGCTTCCCGCAGGGCGATGTCGCCAATGCCACCTACGCGGACGGCACCACCTCGACCATCTACTACGGGACCGGTGCCGACACCGATGCCAAGCAGCTCTCGGAAATGCTGGGTGGCATCCCGGTGAGCCCGTCCACGCAGCTGTCCTCGGGACACGTGAAACTGGTCGTGGGAAGCGATCTCGACATTTCCATCCTCGATCCGACGGCGGCCACCACCACCCCGACCACCACCGCGGGCGGGTCCTCGACCTCCGCCGCCACCTCCGACGCGGCCAGCTCGGACGCACCGGATTCGGGTAAACCCGTGACCACTACGATCGGTTCGAAGATTCCCTGTGTGAACTGACCCGCGGTCGACGAGAGCGGAGTGTGCGATGACGAAATTCGAGGTGCTCCGCGCTCTTCATGACGGCGACAAGCCGCTGTTGCTGCCGAACGCCTGGGACTTCGGGTCCGCGGCCATGCTCGCCGAGGCCGGATTCCCGGCCGTGGGCACCACCAGTCTGGGCGTGGCCGCGGCAGCCGGTCTGCCCGACGGCACGGCGGCCACACGGGACGAAACCCTGTCGCTGGCACAACGATTGGGCCGATTGTCGATTCCGGTGACGGTCGATATCGAGGGCGGCTTCAGCACCGATCCGGGCGAGGTCGCGGAGTTCTGCGCCGAGCTCGCCGCCGCGGGTATCGCGGGAATCAACCTGGAGGACAGCCGATCCAATGCGAAGCTGGCCGAACCGGACAGCCACGGCGAGGTGATCGCCGCCGTGAAGTCGCGGGTGCCGGAGCTTTTCCTCAATGCCCGAACCGATACGTACTGGCTGGGCATCGACACCGACTCGACGCTCGATCGGGTCCTGCACTACGAGAAGTGCGGCGCGGACGGCATTTTCGTGCCTGGCGTGACCGATCCGGACCGGATTCGCGCGCTCACCAACGCCCTGACCGCACCGCTGAACGTGCTGTTCTCCCCCACCGGCCCGACCGTGGCCGAACTCGCCGAGCTGGGCGTGCGGCGGGTCAGCACCGGCTCATTGCTCTACCGCGCGGCCCTGGCCGCCGCCGTGCACACCGCGGAATCGGTCACCCACGGGCATCAGCTTGTCGGTGAAATCCCCAGCTACGCAACGATTCAGCGGCTGCTGGAACCCTAGTCACCGATCGAGGGCACGGGTCAGCCCGGCCGTCCGCAGCTTGTCGGGATTGCGGACCGCGTACAACCCGACAATGCGGTCCCCGTCCACCTCGATCAGCTCCACGGTGTCGATCGCACCGTCCGTGCCGCGCAGCAGGATCGCGGGCAGTGCGTTGTAGGTGCCGAATTCGATCGTCATGTCCCCCAGGCTCTTTCGCACCAACCCGATCAGGTAGGCGGCGACCCGCTCCGCGCCGACCACCGGGCGACGCGCGGCGCTCACCTTGCCGCCGCCGTCGGAGATCTGCACGATATCGGGCGCGAGCACGTCCATCAGGGTCTGGACATCGCCGGTTTGCGCGGCCCGCAGGAACTTTCCGACGACCGCGCGACTGGTCTCGGCATCGGGTTCGAAGCGCTTCTTGCGCGCCTGGACGTGCGCGCGGGCCCGATGCGCGATCTGCCGCACCGTCGCATCGGATTTGCCGAGCATGGCCGCGATATCGACCAGGCTGTGCCCGAACACCTCCGAGAGCACGAAGACCGCGCGCTCGGTCGGGCCGAGGGTCTCGAGCACCAGCAGCATGGCCATCGACACCGATTCCGCCAGCAGCACATCGTGACTGGCGTCGGTCTCGGTGCGAATCGGTTCGGGCAGCCAGCTGCCCACATACTCCTCGCGCCGCCGTCGCACCGTGCGCAGATGGTTGAGCGACTGCCTGGTCACGATCTGCGTCAGATACGCCTTGACGTTGTGCACCTGCGTCGGGTCGGTGTCGCGCCAGCGGAGATAGCTGTCCTGCAACACATCCTCGGCATCGGCGGCGCTGCCGAGCATCTCGTAGGCGATGGTGAACAGCAGCGGCCGCAGCCGGTCGAACGCGTCCACATCGCCCATCGGACCGGAATCGGTGCCCACGGTCATGGTCGAAGCCTAACCACGAATCACCCGAACCCGGCACCGCGCCCCGGTCCGCCCCCACATTCACTCACTGGACACCATGTACAGTGAGCCGCGAGACGCCCGCCCGACCAGAGGAAATCCCATGCCCGACAACCCCTCCGGCAAGCTGACCCTCCAGGGCCGATTCAATCACTTCTCCAGCACCTACTTCGGTCCGATCGCGCGCTTCTACGGCCGTGTGCACCGCCGCCTCTACGAGCGCTTCGGCGGCACCCGATTCGGCACCCTCTTCGGCGACCCGGTCCTCGAACTCATCGTCCCCGGCCGCAAATCCGGTGTCCCGCGCCCGGTCATGCTCATGCAGGTCTGGTCCGGCGACGATCTGCTGGTCTGCGGCTCCAACGGCGGCAACCCCGGCACCCCCAACTGGTGGAAGAACCTCGCCGCCGTCGACACCGCCACCGTGCGCGTGGGCCGCGACACCTTCCCGGTCTCGGTCCGGATCGTCACCGACGACGCCGAGTACGAAACCCATTGGCGCACACTCACCGCGGCCTACGCGCATTTCGACACCTACCGGGCACTGAGCCCCCGCCGCTTCCCCATCGCCGTCCTCACCCGCAAGGGAGACTGACAGCCGTCGCGCGGGTCACCAGGAGACCGGCCCGAGGCGGTCGGTGAAGGTGCCGGTGGGTCCGTCGGCGGGGATCGTGGCGAGGCGGACGATGGCTTCCGCGCCCTCGGCCGCGGTCAGCTGTCCCCGGTGGCCGTTCATATCGGTGGCCGCGAACTTGCCATTGGCGACCTCGCCCGGGGTGATGGCATTGAACTTGATGTCCGGGAGCGCCTGGGCGTAGCGGACCGTCAGCATATTGAGCGCGGCCTTCGACGAGCTGTACGCGAGTTCGTGCATTTTCGAGGCGGCCTGAGCGGGGTCGCTGACGACGGCGAACGAGCCGACCGCACTGGAAACCATGACCACCCGGGGATTCTCGGCCGCCCGCAGCAGCGGGAGGAAGGCGTGGGTCACGCGAATCGGGCCGTAGACGTTGGTGTCGTAGACCGCGTGGATCTCGTCGACCGTGGCGTCGGCGGGGTTGATGGCGTGGCCGGGCGCACCGGCATTGTTCACCAGCACATCGAGCCGGTCGGTGTGGGCGCGAACCAGCCGAACCGCTTCCGCCACAGACTCATCCGAGGTCACATCGAGCGGCACCAGCACCGCGTCCACACCTTCGGCGGCCAGCTTCTCGAGGGCCGCCTGTCCGCGCTGAATATCGCGGGATCCGAGGAAAATCGTCCACCCCTGCGTGCCGAGGCTCCGAGCCGCCTCGAAGCCCAGCCCCTTGTTCGCGCCGGTGATCAGTGCCGTCTGCTTGTCCGTGTTCGTCATGCCCACAAGATGCTCGGGCCCAACGCCGCGTGACGCGATGTGAGCCAGTTCACCTTTCGATCGATCCGCGAACCACCGCCGGTTGACATCACCGCGCGTTACACATACCTTCGGTTTTCAAATACCGACGGTATCCAACAAGGAGGTTGGCGATGGCGTCACGGACCCCGCGGGTCGTGATCATTGGGGCCGGTGTGTCCGGGATTGCCAGTGCGATCACGCTGCAGCACAAGGGATTCCACGACTTCGTGATCCTGGAGAAGGGATCCGACGTGGGCGGGGTGTGGCATTGGAACCGCTACCCGGGGCTCACCTGTGATGTGCCGTCGCAGCTGTATCAGTTCGGGTTCGCACCCAAGCCGGACTGGTCGCATGTGTTCGCGCCCGGGCCGGAGATTCAGGGGTATCTCGCGGAGGTGGCCGAGCGATTCGGGCTGCGGCCACACCTGCGGCTGAACTCCGAGGTGGTCGCGGCCGAGTTCACCGGGTCCGGGTGGCGGGTGCGGACCGCGGGCGGCGAGGTGCACGAGGCCGATTTCGTCATCGCGGCCACCGGCGTGCTGCACCATCCCGCCTGGCCGAAGATTCCGGGGCTCGACGAGTTCACCGGGGATGTCGTGCACACCGCGCGCTGGGACGACTCCCTGCCGACGAAGGGCCGCCGGATCGCGGTGCTCGGCACGGGATCGACCGGCGTGCAGGTGGTTTCGGCGCTGCAGCCGGTGGCCGAGCGCATCACGCATTTCGTGCGCAGCCCGCAGTGGGTGATCTGGGCCCCGATGTGGCTGCCGCAGCCCGCCGTGGTGGGTGCCGTGCTGAATCGGCTGCCCAAGCTGAATCAGGCGCTCTACCAGGCGGGAATGACCGGCGCGAAGCTGTTCACCGATGTCGTCACCCGGCCCAGCTGGCGGCGGCGCGCGGTCCAGGAGTACGCGCGCTTCAGCCTGCGCGCCCAGGTCCTCGATGGCGACCTGCGCGAGCAGCTGACCCCGGACTACGAACCGCTGTGCAAGCGACAGGTGTTGTCCGGCAGCTACTATCGCGCGCTCAAAGCCCGCAATGCCGAGCTCGTCACCACCGCTATCGAGGCCGTCACCTCGACCGGCATTCGCACCACCGACGGCCGCGAGCACGAGGTGGACCTGATCGTCTGCGCCACCGGTTTCCGCGCCCATGACTACATGCGTCCCATGAAACTCACCGGCCGCGACGGCATGTCGATCGACGAGGCCTGGGCCAAGGGTCCGCGCGCCTATCGCATGACCGCGATCCCCGGCTTCCCCAACCTGTTCACCGTGCTCGGCCCCAACTCCCCGACCGGGTCGATCCCGCTGCATCACGCCGCCGAGGTCACCGCCAAGTACATCGCGGCGTGGCTCGAGCGTTGGAGCGCAGGCGAATTCGACACCGTCGAGGTCACCGAGGCCGCCACCGACCGCTTCGACGCGGAGGTCACCGCGGCCCTCGGCCCGACCGTCTGGAACACCGGCTGCAACTCCTGGTACTTCACGGAGGGCGGCAGCATCGACCTGTTGCCCTTCGACCGCCGCACCATGGAAAACATGCTCGCCGCGCCCGACGACCGCGATTTCACACTGGGCCGGTAAACGAATGAGGGAAAGGATCTCGAATCCTTTCCCTCTTCAACGTATATCGCAGGCCGGGGCTTGCCGCAAGACCCCTGTGGTGCTGCAGAATCGCTGCCCGTAGCGAAAACCCACGGAAACGGAGTAGTACGGGTGCGAATCGATACCGATGTGATCATCGTGGGTGCGGGCCCGACGGGTCTGATGCTGGCCGCCGAACTGCGGCTGGCCGGGGTGCGAACGGTGGTCCTGGAGCGGAGCCCGCAGCTGCGGACCGTGCCCAAGGCCAATGGTTTCAGCGGGCAAATCGTGCAGCTGCTGGCTTACCGGGGCCTGTCGGACCGGCTCGCGGCGATCGGCTCTCCGGCCGGTCCGACGGCCGCGATTCCGTTCGGCGGCATGCACGTGGACTTCAGCCCGCTCGCGGATCCGCCGCTGAAGGCCATGCACCTGCCGCAGCCGAAACTCGAAGGGCTGCTCGATGATTGGGCAGTCGAACTGGGCGCGGAGGTGCGGCGCGGCCACGAGGTGACCGGCGTCGAGCAAAACGACGACGCGGTCACCGTGACGGCCAACGGCCCCGACGGCGAATACCGGCTCACCGCACGCTATCTGGTGGCCTGCGACGGCGCGCGCAGCCGCGTCCGCACCCTGGCCGGAATCGACTTCCCCGGCACCACCTATCCGGAGGTCAACCGGCTGGGCCAGGTCAGCGTGCCCGAGTCGGTGACCACGCGCGAGGACGGCAGCCTCGAGGTCGCGGGGCACGTCGTGCCGACCGGTTTCACCCGGACCGACCACGGCGTCTTCGCGATGGGCGGGCTCTCCCCCGCCCGCACGGTCATGATCCAGACCACCGAGGACACGACCGGCGAAACCGACGACAACGAGCCGATGGCCCTGACCGAGCTGCAGGAGAGCATCCATCGCGTCCTCGGCGTCGAACTGCCCCTGGTCGATCCGATTCGCCTGTCGCGGTATCAGTTCCAGGCCCGTCAGGCCGAACGCTACCGCGCCGGACGGATTCTGGTGGCCGGTGATGCCGCGCACGCGTTCCCGGCGACGGGTGTGGGCATCAACGCGGGCATGCTCGACGCGATCAACCTGGGCTGGAAACTGGCTGCCGCCCTTCAGGGTTGGGCTCCCGACGCGCTGCTGGACAGCTACCACGAGGAGCGTCATTTCGCCGGGCGGCGCACCATGATGCACACCCAGGCACAGGTGGCGCTGCGGCGCGGCGACGATCCGGCGGCGGTCGCGCTGCGCGAGTTCTTCCAGGAACTGCTCACCGACGAGCCCGCGCTGTATCGGGTGGGCGCGCTCATCGCGGGCACCGACCTGCGCTACCCGCTGGCCAATCCCAACCGGCACCCGCTGACCGGAACGGTGGTTCCCGACCTGCCGCTGAAGACCGAGGACGGCGACGCGACCGTCGGCGATCTGCTGCATGCCGCCCGCCCGGTCCTGCTGGTCCTGGCCGATCGCACCGACCTGCGCGAGATCGCCGAGCCGTGGGCCGATCGCATCGATCTCCGCGTGGCCACCACCGACGATCGCCCCTCGGATGCCCTCCTGATCCGCCCGGACGCCCACATCGCCTGGGCCGCAACCCTCGACGAGCCCCTCGATACCGCGGCCCCCGCGCTGCGGGCCGCGCTCACCACCTGGTTCGGCGCGCGGACGGATGTCCCGGCGACTTTGGTCAGCGACTGACCGGATCGGCCACACCACTGATCCGTCCGGCCCGAGCCCTCGGCCAACGCTCCGTTCCGGCGTTCAATTTCGGCATGCCGCCCAGTGCGGCAACCGGACGAAATCGCTTGGAAGGACCGGAAAATGACCGAGTACGTAACCCTCGAGCACGGACGGATCGCGTGTGACGTGGTCGGTGACGGACCCTTGGTGGTGCTGTCGCACGGGATGGGCACCCGGCGGCAGGAGTTCCGCCACCTGGTCGGGCCGCTGGTCGCCGCCGGGCACCGGGTGGTCAACGCCGATATGCGCGGCCACGGTGAATCCAGCCTGGATTGGCCGTCGGTGACCGGCAAGTCGGCCATCAGCCGCACCGACGTGGCCCGCGACCTGCTCGGTGTCATCCGGCATTTCGGGGGTCCGGCGGTGATCGTCGGGCATTCGCTCTCGGGCGGTTCGGCCACCATCGCGGCGGCCGAGGCCCCCGAATTGGTGTCCGCCATCGTCGAGATCGACCCGTTCACGCTCACCCAGAGCCTGCATGTGGGCGCGCTGCTGTCGGATCGCCGCCACCGCCGCGCCATGGTGGAACTGATCGGCACCCAGCTGTTGAAGTCGCCGCGACTGTGGTTCCGGTACCTCGAGGGCGTGGCCTACCCGACCGCTCCCGCCGATCAGGACCGCTATCTGAACGGTCTGCGGGAGCACCTGCGCGAGCCGGGTCGCTGGGCGGAATTCATGAAGACCGGCGCGACCACCCCGGCCGACGCGCACGCGCGGATCGGCGACATCCGTTGTCCGGCACTGGTGTTGTTCGGTGCCCAGGATCCGGATTTCGCCGATCCTGCCGCCGAGGCCCGGCGGGTCGTCGATGCCATGCCGCTCGGACTGGGTGAGCTGGCCTTGATCGACGGCGGCGGCCACTACCCCCACGCGCAGTACGCGGACCGGGTGGCCGAGCTGATGATTCCGTTCCTCGCCAGGCACACCGCCCGCCCCGCGGCCGATTCGGTCAGCAACTGACCGTGGCGGACACGACCGTCGACTGCGATGATGGCGAGGTGCCCGCACCTCGCACCATTGTCTTCGTCGTCTTCCAGGGCATGCAGATGTCCGAGCTGGCCGGGCCGATGGATGTGTTCTCGGTACTCAATGGCGTCGCCGAGACACCGCCGCACGTCTTGCCGCCGGTCGCGCCGCGCGAGCGCCCGACCGGCGGCGACGGTCTGGCCCTGTGGAACGAGGTCAGCGAGACCCCGCCCTATCGACTGCTGACGGCCTCGCCGGGCGGTCGCCCGATCACCGTCGACGGGGGCATGACCATCTCGGTGCAGCACTCGCTCACCGACATTGCCGAGGGCGAGGACTTCGACACGCTGATCGTCGTGGGCGGCATGGTCTCCGGTCCCGGTGCCGCCGAGGTGGTTCCGATGCTGCCCGCCCTGGCCCGCAAGGCCCGGCGCGTGGCCTCGGTGTGCGCGGGCGCGCTGCTGCTGGCGTCCGCGGGACTCCTCGACGGCTATCGCGCCACCACGCACTGGGCCTCGACAGATCTGATGGCACAACGCTTTCCGCGCATCACCGTCGAACCGGACCGCATCTACGTCCGGGACCGCAATCGCTGGACATCGGCGGGGATGTCGGCCGGTGTCGATCTGGCCCTGGCCCTGGTCGAGGACGATCACGGCCGCGAGATCGCCGCCCTCATCGCGCGCATCCTGGTGGTGTTCACCCGACGCCCGGGCGGCCAAGCGCAGTTCAGCGCCCAGCTGCGCACCCAGCCCGCCCGCACGCCCGCCATTCGCGCCGTGCAGCAGTGGCTCCCCGATCACCTCGGCGAGGACCTCACGGTCGCGGCGCTCGCGGACCGTGCGGGCATGAGCGAACGCCATTTCGCCCGCGCCTTCCGCCTCGAAACCGGCAGTACGCCAGCGGGTTTCCTGGAGGACCTGCGCGTCGAGGCCGCGCGCCGCCTGCTCGAGTCCACCGAGCTGACCATCGGGGCGATCGCCCGCCAGGTCGGCTACCGCCACGGCGAGACCCTGCACCGCGTGTTCACCCGCCGCATGGCCACCACACCCGAGCGCTACCGGCAGCATTTCGCCAGTGGCGCGGCTCAATTGGCGGGCACGAGGGAGTAGATCCACCAGGGCCGTTGCGGCAGTTCGAATTTGAAGACCTGAATGTGGTAGGTGACCAGCTCGCCGGTGTCGGGCGAGTGGACGCGGGTGCGGCGGCCCTCGATCTCGTCGGACGGGATATCGGTGTTCCAGAAGCGATTCCACTCCGGGGCCGCGCTACACCGCTCGATGATGGCGCGCACCTTCTCGGGTGCGTGAATGGCCGGTGCCAGGTACCGGAACCCGTACACCATCAGGTGCGCGTCGCGTTCCCAGTCGGCCATGACCTCGCGGGCTCGCGGGTCCAGCAGCATCCATTCGAGGATGACGTCGCCCGGCTCCAGGCCCGGAAACGCCCGCAGATAGGCGTCATTCGCGGCCACCAGGTCGACGGCGGGCATGGTCTGGTAGCACGCGGGATGCGGCAGCCCGCGCAGGAAGTCGAGCTCGTAGGGTTCGGGCGGGGTGATTTCGGTGCCGAAGCTGGCCAATTCGGGCTGCAGCAGGGTGGCGGCGTGCTCGCGCACCTGGACCGGGACATCCAGCGCGGTGAACAGCGCGCCGAGCGCGTTCGAGGTCGGCTGTCGAGTGCCCTGCTCGATCTTCTGGATCAACGCCTCGGACACACCGGCCCGCCGAGACAGTTCACTCCGGGTCAGACCGGCCGCCTCACGCCGCACTCGCAAATAGTCCGCAATCCCCGAGAGGGCGGTCACCGACACCTCCAACTGGAAACATCTCCACAACACATTCGCTGGCAAACTTAGCGCAACGACACTGGGACAAATTGGGACAGGGTCGGCCTTGACCGGCGGCGGGTCGAATCGCCATGCTTTTCGGGGTCGCGCGATGCCGTCTGGGTCAGAAGAGCCGTTCTGGATCGGGACGGGTGTTGTGCGGCGACACCGGGTGTCCGCGAGGGGACGGCACGAACGCGGACCACAGAGCTGTCGCCCCTGTGCCCCGCGGCGCGTGCCGCGAGGTATCCGACGTCGCGGCGGTGAACCGATTCGTCGGACTCACCGGCCGCGGCGTCAACGGTGCTCGCGCCGTTCACGATTCGGCCGACCAGACGGCCAGCTCGCCGCCCGGCATGCAGACCGCCAGGTAGCGGCCGGGCGCGGTCACGTTCCAGGCCTCGAAGTACGGGTCGGGTTCCACCACCAGGCGATGCCCGGACTCCAGATCGATGCGCAGCTCGCCGCCGTCCGCGACCACGGCCGAGACGATCACCCCGGTCAGTGCCGCGGCCAGCTCGTCGGTGTGCGGTTCGCCCGGAATCCGGTGCAGGCTGGCCCCGGTGGGGCTGTGGACGGCCAGTTCGCCCTCGATATTGAGCAGGTATTCGCCCGCCGCCAGCGAGAGCTGATAGACGGTGGCAGCGGTCGATACGGCCAGAGTGGAACCAGCGATCGGTAGGTCCATGCGGGTCTCCCTATCCGAAGTGTCTGATTCCACTGTGCCCCAACGTCACCTCCGGATCTGCCTCATGACTCTCAGGTGAGGATCGCGAACAGCAGGGCGGCCACGGCGAAACTGACCACCGACAGCACGGTCTCGAGCACCGTCCAGGTTTGCAGGGTCTGCTTCACGGTCAGGTTGAAGAACTTCGCGATGATCCAGAAGCCGCCGTCGTTCACGTGGCTGAGAATGATGGATCCGGCGGCGATGGCCATGGCGATGAGCGCCAATCCCACCTGCGAGTATCCATGTTCGGCGACCAGCGGGGCGACAATGCCGCCGGTGGTGACAATGGCCACCGTGGCCGAGCCCTGCGCGATGCGCAGACCGCAGCTGATCACGTAGGCGAGCACGATCACCGGCAGTCCGGCCGCGGCCATGGTGTGCGCCAGGGCGGTGCCGATTCCGGTGGCGGAGATCACCTTTCCGAAGAACGCGCCCGCGCCGACCACCAGCAGCAGCATGCCGACCGGTCGCAGCGATTCCGCGGTGACGGTGCTCAGCTCCTGCACCGACGACCCGCGGCGAATGCCCAGGACGTAGAAGGCGACGAGCACGGCGAGCAGCAGGGCCACGGCGGGCGTGCCCAGGAAGGTCAGGACCTGAAGGGGTTTCGAGCCCTTGGTGAGCAGTTGGGTGCCGAAGGTCGCGCCCAGGATGAGGACCAGCGGGATGGCAATGATCGTGCCGATCAAGGCCACCGACGGCGGGCGTTCGGCCAGGGTCGCGGTGTTGTCCGTGGGTGCGGTGGCCGCGCCCGGCCCGTCGGATTCGTTGTCCTGCTTGCGAACCAGGAAGTCCGCGGGCACCTCGACCTGTACCCGCTTGCCGATCCAGCTGCCCCACACGATGCCCGCCGCGATGAATCCCGGTATGCCGCAGACGAATCCCATCACGATGAGCCAGCCCAGGCTCACGCCGAGCAGACCGCCCAGCGACACCGGGCCCGGGTGCGGCGGCAGGAAGGCGTGCGTCATGGACAGGCCCGCGAGCATGGGCAGCGCGTACAGCACCAGCGACCGACCGCCGCGCTTGGCGGCCACGTACACCAGCGGCGCGAGCACGAAGATGCCGATATCGAAGAACACCGGGATGCCGAAGATGAGCCCGAGCAGGCCCATGGCGACCGGAGCGCCCTTCTCGCCGAACGCATTCAGCAGTTTGGCGGTCAAGACGTCCGCGCCGCCGGAGCGTTCCAGGATCGCGCCGAGCACGGTGCCCAGGCCGATGATCACCGCGATATGGCCCAGAATCGAGCCGAATCCGGTCTCCAGCAGCGAATCACCGGATTTCAGCGCGGTGCCCACGATCTGCGAGACCGGCAGCCCGGCGGCCAGGGCCAGTCCGAGTCCGGTGAGCAGCAGGGCGATGAACGGTTCCAGCTTGAACCGAATGATCGCGATCAACAGTACGGCGATCGCCGCACCGCAGAGCAGCAGCAGTCCCGGCGTGCTGGTGCGCAGCCAGTCCACGGTGGTGCCCATGGGATACCTCTCAGTTCAACGCTCGAACGAATGCGGCCGCGCGCGAGGCGATTTCGGCCCATTCGCCCGCCGCCACGGCGGCGGGTGGTACGACATCGGTTCCGGCGGTGACCGCGACCGCCCCGTGGGCGAGGAAGTCCGCGGCATTGCCCGCATTGACCCCGCCGGAGGGGATCAGCCGGACATCGGGGAAGGGACCGCGCAGGTCCTTCAGGTAGCCCGGGCCCAGCGCCCGGGCGGGAAAGATCTTGACCGCGGCCGCACCGAGCTCCATGGCCCGCATGACCTCGGAGGGGGTGAAAGCGCCCATGACAACCGGGATCTCGCGCCGGGCGGCCACCTCGGCGACCTCCTCGGTGAGCCCGGGGGTGACCAGGAACCGCGCGCCCGCCTCGATCGCCGACTCCGCTTGGCCGCGGGTGAGCACGGTGCCCGCACCGATGATTCCCACCCCGGCATCGGCGATCGCACGGATCGCGTCCACTACGCCGGGCGTGGTGAAAGTCAGTTCCACCGCGCGGATTCCGGCTCCGGCCAGCGCCCCGGCCAGGGCGGCCGGGTCCGGGATCTCGGGTGCCCGCACCACGGTCAGCGCGCGGTCGGCCAGGATGGCCCGCAGGGCGGGTGAATCAGTGTCGACGACGGCGGTCATCGAATCTCCTTTCCGGCGGTGACGGGCAGTACCGACGGCCCGCCGCGAGCCCGGGTGCTCGGGTCTCTCCCAGCGCGGCGTCCATGCGGAGGGCGCGGCCCGCGCGGATGCCGGTGGGTTTGCCTGCGTCCAGGGCGAATTCGCCGTTGACGAGGACGTAGGGGATGCCGTGGGCTTGCTGTTTGGGTTGGTCGAAGGTGGCGGTGTCGATCACTGTCGCCGGGTCGAAGAGCACCAGGTCGGCGGCGTAGCCCGGGCGGATGAGGCCGCGGTCGCGCAGGCGGAGGCGTTGGGCGGGACGGCCGGTGAGGTGGTGGACGCAGTCCTCGAGGGTGAGGACGCCGAGTTCGCGGGTGTAGTGGCCCAGGTAGCGGGGGAAGGTGCCCCAGGCGCGGGGATGGGGTCGGTCGCCGACCAGGAGGGCGTCGCTGCCGCCCATGTGGCGGGGGTGGCGCATGATGGCGCGCACGTTCTCCTCGTGGCCGACGTGTTGAAGAATGGTGGTGGCCAGCTGATCTCGGGTCAGCAGGTCGAAGAAGACCTCGACGGGCGGGCGGCTCTGCTCGGCGGCGATCTCGGCGATCGTGCGGCCGACGAATTCGGCGAGCTCCCGATTGGCGACGCCGCTGATCTGAATGGTCTCCCATTCCACGGTCACGCCGTGACAGCCGTCGGAGCCATTGATATTGACGTCCTGGATGATTCGCGCCCGGGCCTCGGGGTCGGCGAGGCGCGCCAGCGCGGCATCCGGCCCGCCCGACATGGCCCAGCTGGGCAGCAGTGCCGAGAGCGTGGTCGAGCCGGGCAGGTACGGGTAGGTGTCGAGACTGATATCGCAGCCGTCGGCCAGTGCGGCGTCGATCATGGCCAGGAATTCCGGTGCGCGGCCGCGGTTCTCGCCGAAGTTCATGGTGGCGTGGGTGAGGTGCAGGGCACAGCCGGTGCGGCGCGAGAGGTCGATCATCTCGGCGTAGGCGTCCAGCGCACCGGCGCCGTAGGAGCGGGTGTGCGGGGCGTAGAAGCCGCCGAATTCCGCGACCACCTCGCACAGGGCCGCGAGTTCCGAAGTGTCGGCGTACATTCCGGGCGTGTAGGTGAGTCCGCTGGACATGCCCACCGCGCCCTCGGCGAGGGCCTGTCGCAGGATCAGCCGCATGTGCTGGATCTCCGCGGGTGTGGCGGCGCGCTTCTCGGTACCGACCACCATGAGGCGCAGTGTTCCCTGCGGCACGAGATACGCCGCGTTCGGCGTGATTCCCGCCGCGTCGAGCCGGTCCAGGTACTGCGCGACGGTGCGCCAGGAGAAATCGAAGTCGGCGGGATTCCCATTCCACCCGGCGATCTGGCGGCGCACGATCGCCAGCGCCGCCTCGTCGATCGGCGCGTAGGACAGCCCGTCCTGCCCGATCACCTCGGTGGTGATGCCCTGGCTCAGCTTCGGGAAGTGCCCCGGATCGGTGAGTAGATGCAGATCGGAATGCGCGTGCATATCGATGAATCCCGGTGCCAGCACCAGATTCTCGCCCTCGTCGAGAATCCGATCCGCCCCGGCGACCGTCCCCGGCGCGGCGATCTCGGCAATGCGCCCGCCCTCGACCACCACATCCGCCCGGAACCGCTCCCCACCGGTACCGTCGATCACGTCGATATCACGAATTAGCAAGTCGCCCATGACAGCCCACTCAGAAGTACGTGGGCAGAAAGTCCACGACCCGAGGCCGCTCGGCCTCCGCATCGTCGATCACCGGAATCAACCGCCACTTGTCGAAAGCGGTGCACGGATGCGAAAGCCCCAGCCGCACCACCCTTCCCACCGGCACATCGGCCTCGGACCCGCCGGGCAGCCGCAAAAACGTGTGCTGATCATTCAAGGCCGACACCATCGCCCCCTCGGGCAATCCGGTGCTTGCCGGTCCCGCCATCACCTGCGGGACCGGCAACCCCTCATCGAACGGCAGATCCCGCTTCCCCGCATCGAGCAATGCGAGCTCCGCCTCCGGCCGCGACACACACCGTGCCCAACCGTGCATGGCCGACCGCAACGAACGCTCCGCGCGCCCCGCCGCCAACGGCGAAATCCCCGAATAGAACCCATCGTCATGCACCAGATAGGCCCCGGACCGCAGCACCACGGCGGTCGGAACCCCGTGCGCCCCTTCCTCGTCCGCGAGTCCGCCCAGCCGCTCGACCACCAGATCGGGATACGCGCTACCCCCGGCGGTCACGATCGCCGCCCGCCCGCGGTGCGGGCCCGTGCTGCGCGAATCCGCGTCTCCCGCAGCGCGCTTCCTCTCGCTCCGGGCACGCGACTCCGCCGCGACCGCGCCACCGGGTACGCCCTCGTGCGCCGCGCCGACCACAGCCTCGCGTAAACCGCCGGTACCCGCTCCCCCACGCCCGCCGATCACACTCTCGCGCAGGCCACTGGACGCCCCGCCGCGCGCAGACGTGTCGGAATCTCGTGAAGATGACTCGCCACTGTCCTCACCGCCGGTGTCCTGGCCGAGGAATTCGTCGTAGCGTCCGGCGGCGGCGAGTTCCTGGTGCAGGATCGCGACTTCGTCGAGGTAATGGCGCACCGCGGCAAGGGCTTCCGGGCTGCGGTCGTGGGCAAGCGCGCCTTCGTAGCCGCCCACGCCCGCGAGGCGTAGGCGCGGTGATTTGTGCACGGCGTCGGCCACGGCATGAGCGGCAGCCAGGCCGCGCGCACCGGTACGACCATGCGGCCCACCGAGTTCCACGATCACATTCAGGCGCACGCCCTCGGGTGCGGATTCGAGGTGGCGTTCCATTTCGCGAACCGTGTCCACGCCGTCTACCCAGCTGTAGAGCTCGAAGGTCGGGTCGTTGGCGATTTCGGTTGCGGCCCAGTGCAGTCCGGTGGGGTCGACCAGGGAATTGGCCAGGACTATGCGGGTCAGGCCGAGGGCGCGGCCGATTTGGGCCTGCCAGGGGGTCGCGAGAGTGATGGCCCAGGCTCCGGCTTCGAGTTGTTCCCGCCAGAGTTGCGGGGACATGGTGGTTTTGCCGTGGGGGGCGAGGCGGACTCCGGCGGCGCGGGCCCAGTCGGCCATGGTCGCGCGGTTCAGGTCGAGTGCGGTGCGGTCCATGGTGAGGACCGGGGTTTGCAGGTCGTCCAAGTGCGGGACTGTGGCCAGGTAGTCGCGCACGGTCAGGCCCCAGGCCGCGGGCGGCAGCGACTTGTGCTGCGGGCCCAGGACCGTCTCCAGTACCGCCCCGGCAGACTTCGCCAGGTTCGTGTCCGGCCCCGGCCCAACGGAATCCGAGAGGGTCGATCCCGCTGGGATTCCGGCGGTCCGGGTGCGGGCTACGACTCCCTTGTCGGCGGCCACGGCGCTCCTTCCAATCAGAGCAAGCATGCATTGCATAATTTGCAACGCTTGTTGCACACCGTGTTTCTGGTGGTTAGTCTGCACGTAATGTCCGAATGCCGCAACCATTCGAAGGAGATTGGTGTGATCCAGCCGACCGCGCGGGCTGTCACCGTCGGTGAGGGGCTCGCGGTGCTCATCGCGGCGCCGGGCCCGCTCGAGGACTCCCCCGTGTTCGAGCGCGGCGCGGGCGGGGCCGAGGCGAATGTCGCGTGTGTGCTGAGCCAGCTGGGTGTGCCGACCGGGTGGCTGTCCCGGGTCGGGGACGACGGATTCGGGCGATACCTGGTGCGGCAGTTGGCCGATCGGGGCGTGGACACCTCGGCCGTCACCGTGGATCCGGCCCGGCCCACCGGGATCTATGTCAAGGAGCGCGGCGGCGGCTCGGGCGGGCCCGCCGATCTGGCCGCGGGCGCGAGCCGAATGCTGTACTACCGCACCGGATCCGCCGCGAGCGCCCTCTCACCGACGGACCTGGCCACGGCCGCGCCGATACTCGCGCGGGCCGAACTGGTGCACTTCAGCGGCATCACCACCGCGCTGTCCCCCTCGGCGACCGAGCTCACCGACGCCCTGCTCGCACTCCCGCGCCGCGACCGTCTGATCAGCTTCGATCTCAACTACCGGCCCGCGCTGTGGGCCCGCCGCTCCGAATCCGCCGCGGACATCCTGGCCCGCCACATTGGCGGCAGCGATGTCGTCTTCCTGGGCGCGGACGAGGCCGAGGAGGTCTTCGGCATCGGCGACGCGGACCGGCTGCGCACCGCGTTCCCGCAACCCCGGCATCTGATCGTGAAGAACGACAAGCACTCCGTGACCGGCTTTCTCGGCGCGGATCGCCTCGAGGTCCCGGCGCTGACCCTCGAGGTCACCGAAAGAATCGGTGCCGGAGACGCTTTCGCGGGCGGCTATCTCGCCGCCCTGCTCCAGGGCCGCCCGCACGAGCAACTGCTGCGCTTCGGTCACCTGTGCGCGGCCGCCGCCCTCACCGGCACCGGCGATATCGCCGACCTGCCGCCGCTGTCGGCCCTCGAATCCCTGGCCGCCGCATCGCCATCCGAGTGGTCGGCCCTGCATTACCGTCCGAGCCCGCTCGTGCCCGAGAATGTGGCGTCATGAGCCAGAGTCTCCAGCGCGCCCTCACCCTCCTCGTCGAACTCGGCGAGGAGCCGAAGTCGCTGGACCAGTTGGCGACTCGGCTCGGCGTGCACAAGTCGACGGTGCTGCGACTGCTGCAGACCATGGAGGCCGACCGCTTCGTCACCCATGACAGCGAGCACCGATATCGGCTGGGCACCAGGCTTTTCGAGCTCGCCAACCGGTCGCTGGAGGGCCGGGACGTGCGCACGGTGGCGCGGCCGCATCTGGCGGCGCTGAATGCCGAGACCGGCCAGACCGTGCATCTGGCCACCTATGAGTCCGGCGAGGCCGTCTACATCGACAAGCTCGACGCCACCCACAGTGTGCGCATGTACTCGCGCATCGGCCGCCCGGCGGCCCTGCACTGCACGGCGGTCGGCAAGGTGCTGGTGGCGGCGCTGCCGCGCGCCCAATGGCCGACCATCGCGGCGGGGCTGGACTACCGGCCCTACACCGACCGCACCATCCGCACCCCGGAGCGATACCTCGCGGAACTCGAACTCGTCGCGGCCCAGGGCTTTGCCGAGGACCACGAGGAGCACGAGAGCTTCATCAACTGCGTGGCCGTCCCGATCCACGACGGCACCGGCGCGACCGTCGCCGCGCTGTCGGTGTCGGTGCCGGACATGCTGCTCGATCACGACCAGGTCCTCGGCCTGCTGCCGCGCGTGCGCGACACGGCCGAGGCCATTTCCACCGAGCTCGGCTGGAGCCCGAGCCCGCGCAATGAGAATCCCGACCAGTGAAAGGCCGAGAATGAGCCAGAAGATCGAAATCCGCACCGACAAGGCCCCGGCCCCCGCGCACGTCTTCTCGCAGGGCGTGCGCAAGGGCCCGTTCCTCCAGGTGTCCGGCCAGGGCCCGGTCGATCCCGCGACGAGCGAGTACCTGCACCCGGGTGATGTTGCGGCACAGACGACCCGGACGCTGGAGAATGTGAAGGCCATCGTCGAGGCCGGTGGCGGGAGCTTCGACGACGTGGTGATGCTGCGCGTCTACCTGACCAAGCGCGAGGACTTCGCCATCATGAACGAGGCCTACGGCAAGTTCGTGAACGAGCACACCACCAGCGGCGTCCTGCCCAGCCGCACAACCGTTTTCACCGGCCTGCCGCGCGAGGAGATGCTGGTCGAGATCGACGGCATCGCCATCGTCGACTGACTCCTGCTGAAATAACACGGGGCCACACGCTGTTTCAGCGTGTGGCCCCGTGCGATATCGATCAGCGGGCGGTCAGTTCCCGGCGAGCACCGCGAGCACCGGCTCCGACAGGAAGAACGGCTCCAGCCGCTCCCGGATCAGCTTGGCCAGCACGCCGTTTCGCTTGGCGGCCTCGACCACGGCCGGGCCGTAGCGCAGGATCTCCTGGGCGATGACCGCCTCGGACAGCCCCAACTCCGGCAGCAGCGCCGCCAGGGTGTGATCGCCGTACTTCTCGAAGAACACCTCGACGCCCTGGTCCACCAGCACGCCCACGTATTCCTTGTTGCGGGTGGTCAGCGCGATCCGGTAGATGATCAGCGCCAGGTCGTGGAGATCCTGCTGGGACAGGTACTCCTTGAGCCCCGCGACCGGCTCCCCGGCGTGCAGGTCCCAGAATTCCATGGCCGCGTCGTGCACGGGCGCGTCCCGCAGCATCTCGCGAATCGCGTTGTTGGTGCGCTTGAGCGCGAATTGCGCGCCCTTACCGGCCATCTCACCGATGAAGGTGCCGCCCGCCTTCTCCGCGGCCTTGCGCGCGGACTTGGCGGCATTGGTGCCCATGGAGACCAGCGAGCCGACGCCGGGAATCTTTCCGGCGATCTGCTTGTTGGTCTCCATGAAATCGTCGACCAGCTTGTCCACGAACTTGGCGGCCACGGTCGCGATGAGGGGGCTCTCGGTCAGCCGCTCCAGGATGCGTTCCTGGGCCTGGTGCATTCCGAAGATCTTCTCCAGCAGCTGCTCGACGGGCTCGCGGTCCACGACGTCACCCAGGGTGTAGTCGGTGTTCTCCGCGATGTCCGCGTACAGCGAGTTGGCCAGCGTGCCGACCATCTCGCCCAGGACCGGGCTGCCGCCGATCAGATCGATGACATTGGCGACGGTCTGCTTGGCCTGATCGATCTCGACCACGTCGCGGAAGATGATGGTGTCTGCGACACCGACCACGTCCTTCACGTCGCGGGCGATCACTTCGGCGAAGCGGTCACCGCTCACCTCGGCGACAATGAAGTCGACCTGGAGGTCGAGCAGCTTCTCGGCGATCTCACGTGGTTCGGTCAAGGTTCCACCCAATCAAGTCTGAAGCGGACCGCCCGGATCACTCGGAATCGTTGCCGTGCACCGATTTTCGAATCTGTTCCAGGCGTTCCCGCGCGGCCTTCGCCCGCGCATCCCACTGTTCCTCTACGCTGCGACCCACCGGTGTCTGCCGATCGAGTTCGCCCATCCCCTGCGATGTGCCGTAGCGCTGCTCGACCTTATCGCGAACTGACTCGAAAGTAGGGACACCGGAGTTCGTATACCCGCCGATCGGGCCCGCGTCGGGCATACCCGCAGGCGGTACCGGTATTCCGGTCACCACCGGACCGGCTCCCACCTGCCCCGATGCGCCAGCCGTCTCAGACTGCGAATAGCCTTCCGTCGGCAGGGTGTCAGGAGTCACATCGATGACGTCCGGGGCATGACCGAGAGTGGCGGCCAGTGACTGGGCCACCGCGTGCAGGGCGGCCAACCCCGCCTTGCCCTCCGACGCGGCCGCCACCACGGCGGCGAGTTCGGCGTCGGGCAGCTGCGCCAACAAGGCCACGAGTTCCTTGGCATCGCTCATGGGATCCAGGCTACGCAGTGTCGGGAGCTTCGGACGGTATGTCGGCATTGCGTCGATGACGGAGGCGGCGTACGGTGGGGACGTCGCAATCCGTGGACGCAGGTAGACACCGAGTCCCTCCCACGAGATTTCTTCTCACCCCGAGTTCGAATTCGCGGCACAGCTGTAAGTCCCGTACGCGGGCAGTTCGGCTGCCTCCGCGATCACTCGGATTCACCGGCGGTTTCGCTCCGCCTTCGGCCATCTCCGGCCATTCCAATCACGCACTCCCAGTGCACAAGTCACTTGATCTTCCAGAGGAGAACACACCATGACCACCATCGATCCCACGCCGCGCGTCACACAGCACGACGCGGCCCGAGAACTCGAACACATCGAAACCCTGTCGCCCGCAACGGGACTCCTGGACATCCACGGTCAGACGGGAGTGCTCCGCACCAGCGGCTACCTCCCCGGCCCCGACGACATCCACGTCCCCACCCGCCTGATTCGCGGGCACGGCCTGCGCCGCGGCGACCTCGTCACCGGCCTGGCGCAGCCGAATCCCAAGAACGCTGCACAGCCGAATTCCAAGGGCGGCAAGCACGCTCCCCTGGTTCGGGTCGACACGGTCAACGGCCACCCGGTCACCCACCTGCCGAAGCGCCCGAATTTCGGGGACCTGACCCCCATTCATCCCAATGAGCGGCTGCGGCTGGAAACCGAGCCCACCAAGCTCACCACCCGCATCACCGACCTGATCATGCCCATCGGCAAGGGCCAGCGCGCCCTGATCGTGGCACCGCCGAAGGCGGGCAAAACCTCTGTCCTGCAGGCGATCGCACACGGCATCGCCGCCAATCATCCCGAGGCGCACCTGATGCTGGTGCTGGTCGGCGAACGCCCCGAAGAGGTCACCGATCTTTCCCGCGGCATCCCCGCCGAGGTCGCGGCATCCACCTTCGACGATTCCCCGGCCCAGCAGACCGCACTCGCCGAACTGGCCATCGAACGCGCACAGCGACTGGTGGAAGAGGGCCGCGACGTCGTGGTCCTGCTCGACTCCCTCACCCGACTCGCCCGCGCCTACAACATGACCGGCCACGGCTCCGGCCGAATCCTTTCCGGCGGTGTGGATTCCACGGCGCTGGTGCCGCCGAAACGGTTCCTGGGCGCGGCCCGCAATATCGAAGGCGGCGGCTCCCTGACGATCATCGCCACCACCCTGGTCGAAACCGGTTCGCTCGCCGACACCGTGATCTTCGAGGAGTACAAAGGCACCGGCAACGCCGAACTCAAACTCGACCGCACGATCGCGAGCCGACACATCTTCCCGGCCGTGGACATCGCCAAATCCAGCACCCGCCGCGACGAGTTGCTGTTCACCCCCGCGGAACGCCTGGCCGTGGACAAACTCCGCCGCACCCTGGCGGAACTCGACGATCAGCGCGCCCTCGACCTGCTCCTCGACGGGCTGCGCAAGACCGGCAGCAACGCCGAGTTCCTGGCCAATATCATCCGGAAGTGAGCCGCTTGGGCGGCAACACCCCGGCCGCCCAGCTGGCCACGGTATCCGCCCATCCCGGGAACCCGATGAGATCGTTGTGCATCCCACCCGGATAGATCACCAACTCCTTGGGTTCCGGTGCGGCCGCGAACAATTCCCGCCCCATCCGCACCGGCAACAGCTCATCCAGGTCGCCATGCATGATCAACACCGGGCACCGGAGTTTTCGAATCCGCCGCAGGCTCGGATACGCATTGGGCACGAACGCCTTCGGCAGAAACGGATACACCGCGACCGCGGCATCGCGCAGCCCCGTGAACGTGGACATGAGCAGGAGCGCGGCAGGCGGGAACGCATTCGCGAGCTCGAGCATCACTCCCCCGCCCAACGACTTGCCCAGATACACCACCCGGCCGGGATCCACCCCCGGCTGCGCGAGCAGCGCCTCGCGCGCCGCACGCACATCCCGGTACGTCCCCTGCTCACTGGTCCGCCCGGTACTGCGCCCATATCCCCGATAGTCGAAAACCAGCACATCGAACCCCACCGCGGCCAGCATGGCCAGCATCGGCGACCGATCGCCAATATTCCCGCCATTCCCGTGCGCGAACAGAATGTGCCCCAACGGCTCTTTCACCGCCCGCACGAACCACGCCACAATGGTCTCCCCATCCGACGTGGTCAGCGACAACTCCTCATAGGGCACACCGAACATCTCGGGCGTAGCCACGATCTGCCGATCGCCCGGCGCATAGGTAAGCGCGTTCAGAATCGGATTCGCCGGATGCCACATATCCCTTTCTTACCGCACGGGGACCGGACGCGGGTCAGGCGCGACCGGGCACCGGGAGTGCGCCGGGGCCCGGCTCCCGGTAGACGTCGCGGAGTTCGACCGGCCTGTGGCAGGCTCGGCAGATGCGGTGGCCGTCGATCAATCCGCCACAGTCGTTGTGCCGCACCACAACCGGCGGCCGGTCAGCCATGATGTGCTTGTCACCCCAGGTCATGAGCGCGTTCAGCACCGGCCAGAGTTCGGCGCCCTTGTCGGTCAGCAGGTATTCGAAACGTTCGGGACGCTCTTGATAGCGGTGCCGTTCCAGCAGCCCCTGCTCGGTCAGCCGGGCCAGGCGGTCGCTGAGCACGGTGCGGGCGAGTCCGAGGGTGTGCTGGAAGTCGGCGAACCGGGTAACGCCCCGGCAGGACTCTCGCAAGATCAGCAAAGTCCAACGGTCACCGACGATTTCGAGAGTCGCGGCGATCGAGCAGTGCTGGGAGTCGTAGGCCCGGGGAAGCATTTCTCAAGTGTAGCGTGAAGCTACTCACCCCTGGTATCGTCACGCTACCTAGTAGGTCCAATCACGATACCTACTGAGGGAGGTTGAAATGTCCCACGTACCGAACGATCCACCATCCCCCCGGTTACGCCTGATCCTGCTGCTGGTGTCGGCCGCGACGTTCATGGCCGGCCTGGACCTGTTCATCGTCAATGTGGCGTTCCCGAATCTGCGCAGTGCCTTCCACACCGATGACGCCTCGTTGTCCTGGGTGCTCAACGCCTACGCGATAGTCTTTGCGGCACTGCCGATTCCACTCGGCAGGTTGGCCGACGCCTACGGTCGGCGCGCGGGCTTCGCGGCCGGACTGGCGGTCTTCGCGGCGGCCTCGATCGGCTGCGCGGTGGCGCCGTCACTGGGCTGGCTGATCGCCGCCCGGGTCGCGCAGGCCGTCGGAGCAGCGGCACTGGTCCCCACCTCGCTGAGTCTGCTGCTCGGCGAATTCCCGCCCGCGCGCAGGCCTTCGGCGGTCGCCACCTGGGCGGCCAGCGGGGCGCTCGCCGCGGCCGCCGGACCACCACTCGGCGGGCTCCTGGTGCAGGCCGGGTGGCGCTGGGTGTTCCTGATCAACGTGCCCATCGCCGCGCTGGCGCTGATCGGCACCTTCTGGCTGGTGTCCGAATCCCGCGCCGAGGGACGACCACAGCTGCCCGATCTCGCGGGTGCCCTACTGCTGGTCCTCGGCATCGGGTTGCTGACGCTCGGTGTCGTCGAAGGCAACGATTGGTCCTGGGGCGCACCGGCAACCGTGATCTGCCTGATCGGTGGACCGGTGGCCGTGGCGGCCTTCCTCGTGCGCTGCACGCGGCACCGGCAACCGGTCATCGAGCCACGCATGTTCGGCGATCGGGCCTTCTCGGCCGCGACCGCCGTGACGGTACTGTTCTTCGCGGGCTTCGGGGCGATCGTGCTGGGCAACATTCTGTTCCTCGCCGACGCCTGGCACGGTTCGGTGCTGCGGGCCGGGCTCGAATTCGCGCCGGGTCCCGCGATGGCGGCGTTGGTCTCGTTCACCGTCGCCGCCAGGCTGATCGCGCGCTTCGGCCATCGATCCGTCGCCGTCTCCGGCGCACTGATCACCGCGCTCGGCAGCGCCTTACTGCTGGCGAGCCTGACCACCGACCCCGCCTATCTCTCCGATTACCTGCCGGGCGGACTCCTCATCGGCGCGGGAGTGGGCCTGACGCTGCCTACCCTGGCCGCCGCGATCTCGGCGCCGCTACCGCCGGACCGAAGAGCCGTGGGCAGCGGCATTTTCGCCATGGGTCGGCAGTTGGGCACCGTGCTCGGCGTCGCCGCCTTCATCGCCCTGCTGGGCCGCTCGGCGATCGACGAGGGCATGTCCGGTTACGACCGCGGCTGGGCCTTCATCACCGTCACCGAATTAGCGGCCGCCGCAGTCGGTTTCGGCATCATCGGCCGACCCGCCGTCGACCGCGTCCCGCAACACCAATAGCGCATCGGAACCATCGACATCGGCGGTCATGACATGGCCGCCAGCCGGAAGTTCACCGAAGGGCCCCGATCCAGCCGGATCGGGGCCCTGAAATTCGGCGTACGAAATCAGCCGCGCAGCACGGCTCCCACGGCGTCGGCGGCACGAGCGACGGCGGCGTCGCGGGCGGCGCTGGCCTCGTCCTCGGTCAGGGTCCGGTCGGTGGCACGGAAACGGAGGGCGTAGGTGAGGGATTTGCGGCCCTCGCCCGCCTGGGCGCCTTCGTAAACATCGAAGAGCGAGATGTTTTCGAGGAGCTCGCCCGCACCGCTGGCCAGAGCGGATTCGACGGCGGCGGCGGGAATGTTCTTCTCGACGCTCACCGAGACGTCCTGCAATACCGCCGGGAAGGCGGAAACCACGGGGGTGGGCCGGATTTCCCGCAGCGGCAGCGCGTCCAGGTCGATCTGGACGGCGCAGGTGCGCGGCGGCAGGCCCGAGCGCTCCAGGACCGCCGGGTGTAGTTCGCCCGCGTGGCCGACCACGACGCCGTCCACGAGGAGTTCGGCGCAGCGGCCCGGGTGCCACGGAAGGTATTGCGTGGCACGGCGTTCGATCGTCACACCGGCGGCATCGGCGATCGCCTCGACGAGGGCGAAGGCGTCGGCCGCTTCGACCGGGCGGCCCGGGCCCCACGGTCCGCGCGGTTCCCGGCGGCCGGTGAGCACCGCACCAACGCGGGTCGGCTGCTTGGGCAGCGAGCGGAGCAGCACGTCGATCTCGTCGTCGGTGGGTCGACGATCCACCGACAGCGGGCCGACCGGCACGGTCTCCTCGGTCGGCAGGGTGACCTGGCCGATGGCGTAGATCGCGAGATCGCGCTCGCCGCGGGAGATATTGCGGGCGGCGATCTCCAGCAGGCCCGGCAACAGCGTGGTGGACAGCTCGGCGCGCTCGACATCGAGCGGGTTCAGCACCCGCAGGGTCTTGCGACGCGGGTCGTCCGCGTCCAGGCCCCAGACGTCGAAAACCCCGGCGGGCATGAACACCGGCGACGGCACCTCGACGCAACCCTCGAACGCCAACGCCTTGCTCACGGCACGACGGCGACGCTGCGCGGCGGTCAGCCCGCGCCCGGCCGGAGCGGTCGGCAGCACCGAGGGAATCTTGTCCAGGCCCTCGAGGCGCAGCACCTCCTCCACCAGATCGGCGGGCTGGGTCAGGTCGGGCCGCCAGCTCGGCGGGGTGACGACCAGCTGACCGTGCCCGGCCTCGCTGACACCCACCTCGATGGAGCATCCCACCTGCTGCAGGCGACGGGTGGCCGCGCCCGGCGCGTAGTGCACGCCCGCGGTGCGATCGGCCAGATCGATATCCATGGCGATCGGCCGCACCGCCGCAGTCGGCACGCGCACGTCGGTCAGCACGGGTTCGACCGTGCCACCGGCGATCTCGGCCAGCAGCGTGGCGGCCCGATCGAGGGCGGCCAGGTTGAGCTCCGGGTCGACGATGCGCTCGAAGCGGCGGCTGGCCTCCGAGGACAGCTTGTGGCGGCGCACCGTGCGGGCGATGGCGACCGGGTTCCAGGTGGCGGCCTCGAGCAGGATGTCGGTCGAGGTGTCCGACACCTCGGTGCTCGCGCCGCCCATGGTGCCCGCCAGCGAGATGACGCCGGAATCGTCGGCGATCACCACGTCCTCGGCGTCGAGGGTGCGTTCGACATCGTCGAGGGTGCGCAGGGTTTCGCCCTTGTGCGCGCGGCGCACCACGAAACCGCCCTGCACCTTGGCCGCGTCGAAGGCGTGCAGCGGCTGGCCCAGCTCGAGCATGACGTAGTTGGTGACGTCCACGGCCGGGGAGATCGGGCGCACGCCCGAGAGCAGCAGGCGACGCTGCAGCCACCACGGGCTCACGGCCTTCGGGTCGACCCCGGTCACCCGGCGCACCGCGAAACGCGTGCACAGGGATTCGGGTTCGATCTTCACCGACCAGGCTTCCACCTCGTCGTCCGGTAGCAGCCGCACCGCCGGGTCGCTGTACTCCAGGTCGAAGCCGCAGGCCAGCTCGCGTGCCAGACCGCGCGCCGAGAAGGCGTACCCGCGGTCGGGGGTGATGGCCAGCTCGATGACCGTATCGCCCAGTCCCAGCAGCTCATTGGCGTCCGCGCCCGGCTCGGCCGTGCCCGGCTCCAGCACCAGGATGCCGCTGTGGTCCTTGCCGATCCCCAGCTCGGCGACCGAGCAGATCATGCCATTGCTGGTGTGCCCGTAGGTCTTCCGCGACGAGATCTTGAAGCCGCCGGGCAGCACACCGCCGGGCAGCACCACGACCACCAGATCGCCCACGGCGAAATTCCGTGCGCCGCAGACGATCTCCTGCAGCTCCGGATTGCCGACATCCACCTTGCAGAACCGGATCGGCTTCTTGAACTCGGTCAGCTCGGTGATCTCGGCGACGCGACCCACCACCAGCGGGCGGTCGATGTCACCGCCCACCGGCTCGAGCGGGTCGACCTCTTCGACCTCGAGACCGACCCGGACGAACCCCGCGTCGAGTTCCTCCGGCGTCACCGACCACCCGGGGGTGGTCCGCTGCAGGATTTCCGTCAGCCAGGACTGCGCTACTCGCACTTGACGTTTCGCTTCCTCGTATCGGGGTCAGGTCAGGACTGGATGCCGAACGGCAGGGTGAAGCGCACATCGCCCTCGACGATGTCGCGCATGTCCGGCAGGCCGTTGCGGAACTGCAGGGTCCGCTCCAGACCCATGCCGAACGCGAAACCGCTGTACACCTCGGGATCGATACCGCTGGCGATCAACACCTTCGGGTTGACCATGCCGCAGCCGCCCCACTCGACCCAGCCGGGGCCGCCCTTCTTGTCCTCGAACCACACGTCCACCTCGGCGGACGGCTCGGTGAAGGGGAAGAAGCTGGGCCGCATGCGCGTGGTGGTGTTCGGACCGAACAGGGCGCGCGCGAACGCGTCCAGGGTGCCCTTCAGGTGCGCCATGGTCAGGCCCTTGTCGATGGCCAGACCCTCGACCTGCGAGAACACCGGGGTATGCGTCGCGTCCAGCTCATCGGTGCGGAAGGTCCGCCCCGGGCACACCACGTAGATCGGCAGCTCGCGAGACAGCATGGTGCGCACCTGAACCGGCGAGGTGTGCGTGCGCAGCACCTGCCGCGAACCCTCGGGCGCGATGTGGAAGGTGTCCTGCATGGTGCGGGCCGGGTGGTCCGGCAGGAAGTTCAGGGCGTCGAAATTGAAGTGCTCGGTCTCGACCTCGGGGCCCTCGGCGACCTCCCAGCCCATGGCCACGAACACGTCCGCGACCCGCTCGGACAGCACCGCGATCGGATGCCGCGCACCCTGGGCGTGCCGCCGGGCGGGCAGGGTCACGTCGATGGTCTCCGCCACCAGGACCGCCGCGTCGCGCTCGGCGAGCAGTTCGGCCTGCCGCGCCTCGAACGCGCTCGACACCCGCCCGCGCGCCACGTTCACGCGCTTACCGGCCTCGGCCTTCTCCTCCTTGGGCAGGCTGCCCAGCGACCGCTGCGCCAACGAGATCGGCGACTTCCCACCCATGTACTCGGTCTTGGCCGTGGCCAATTCGTCGAGGGTGGCGGCCGCGGCGAACGCCTTCTCCGCAGCTTCCGCGGCGGCAGCGAGCGATTCCTCGCTCAAGGCAGCGTTCTGCTCGGCATTGTTGTCATCGGCCACGATGGTTCGTCACTCCCCAGGCTGGTTACGGGTCGGGCGGAATTACCCACCCATTCTTGCTGGTCGCATCGTAATCCTTGTAATCAGCCCACCTCACCTGGATTTTCCCAGCTCGCACACCCCTTCCGGCGTGGTGTGGAGCAGCTCGGCCCGCAATTGCGCGAGCTCGGCGCGCAGGCAACGCACCTCGTCGACGAGCTCCTCGAGGTCGCGATCGGCCCGCTCCACCGATTCGTCGACGATCCGCAGCTTGTCGATGACCCAGCTGGTGACCGCACCGATGGTGAAGGAGATCAAGCCAATTCCGACGGTCATGAGCACCACGGCGACCAGCCGCCCGGTCACCGTCACCGGATGGAAGTCCCCGTAGCCGACCGTGGTCACCGACACCACCGACCACCACGCCGCCTCACCGAGAGTGTGGATATTGGCCCCGGGCGCGTCCCGCTCGGCGTCGAAAACGGCCACGCTGCACAGCAGCACGAGCAGCACCGAGCTGACGCCCACGAACACCGCCAACCGCATGCGCGCCTGGAACCGGGTGTGCCGATCGACCGCGTCGATGATCAGCAGTGCCGCGCGCAGCAGTCGCAGCGGCCGCAGGGGCGGCACCACCACGATCGACAGGTCCAGCCAGTTGTGCCGCAGGAACCGCCGCCGATCGGTCGAAATCCGCAGCCGCAGCAGGAAATCCGCGGAGAACAGCACCCAGATGACAATGTCGACCCGGGTCAGCCAGCCGTCCAGCGCGGGCGTGCGACCGTGGTCGAGCACCTGCCAGACATACGAAACCAGAAAGGCGACGGCCAACGCCGTGAACGGCATCGCCGTCGCCCGCTCCCAATGCACCCGACGAGTTGCGATATCCGCCATGACCAGCAGCCTTGCACCCTCGAGTGGCGCGCGCCACACCTCCCCAGCGGGCCCGGGCAACCTCCGGTGGTACCAATGACTTCGTGAAGTCCAGGCCCGTGACCCTCATCGACGACACCGACCACCTCACCGAGTACGGGGCGGCCATGGAGCGCATGCAGCGAATGTGGGAGGAGCGCGTCGCCGACCAGCGGCCCGACACCCTGTGGCTGCTCACCCACGAGCAGACCTACACCATCGGCCGCCGCACCCCCGAATCACACCTGCCCGCCCCCGACACCAACATCCCCGTCTTCACCACCAATCGCGGCGGGCAACTCACCTACCACGCCCCCGGCCAACTCGTCGGCTACCTCATCGCCCGCCTGCAACCCGGCGAGGGCGTCGTCGATCTCATCCGCGATGTCGAACACCGAATCGTCGCAGTCCTTTCCGAACTGGGCATCCCCGCCGAACACCGTGACACCCCACCGGGTTCGGAACTGCTGACCGGCGTCTGGACCCGCGACACCGGCCGCAAGATCACCTCCATCGGCATGCGCGTCGGCCGCAATGTCTCCACCCACGGCTTCGCACTCAATGTCACAGGCGACCTCAGCCCCTGGAAGCTGGCGGTCGCCTGCGGCATGCCGGATGTGGATATGACTTCGATCGAGCGCGAGCTGTCCGGTCGGCCCGCGCCGACCATGGCTCAGGTGGTGGACACCGTCGCCCGCGTCTTCGAGGCGACTCCCGAAGTGGCTCCCAACGCGGCGAACAACGCCACCGCGATGTAGACAAGCTGCTCCGGCAGGCGGAACCACAGCGGTGTGGCGGGGTCGCCATGGAAGGAGATATGGTCCACGGCCGCATGGATATTCGCCGGGAGCAGCAGGACGAACATCAGTGCCAGGGCGAACCCGGCCGGGCGACGGAACCGGGTGAGGACCAGGCCGAGAGCGCCCATGTACTCCAGGACCCCGGTCGCATAGACGGTGAAACTCGGGAACGGCACGAACGACGGGACCATGGCGGTCAGGTCGTCGTGATTGGGGATGGCGGTGACCGAGGCGGGCGCGAAGTGGGCCGCGCCGGTCATGAGGAGCATGAAGGCCAGGCCGTGGGCGGCGGACACCCGCCAGGTGGCGAAGCGGGCGACGCCCAGCGCACCGAGGAGGCGCAGGACCAGCGTAGGGATCAGCAGCAGGAGCAGGGTCTGGAACATGGCGTGTCTCCGACGGATCGAATCCGGTCAGTGCGCGAGAGCCGGTGCGCCGGTGGATGATTCGGCCACCTGCCGACGGCTGGGCAGCAGCAGGGCGACCAACGCGCCGACCGCGACAATGCCCGCACCGACCTTGATCGCGGGGATGAGGCCGTCGACGTAGGTCGCGGGGCTGACATACGAACCGTAGGAAGCGAAGACCGACGCCAGGATGGCTACGCCCATGGCGACGCCGACCTCACGAATGGTGTTGTTCGTCCCCGAGGCCATGCCCTGGTCGGCGGGGGCGGCGCTGGCCATGACGGCGGTGGCGGTGGGCGCGAAGGTCAGGCCCATGCCGACGCCGCCCAGCACGAACGGCAGGACGAACGAGCCGTAGGAGGTGTCGACGCTGTTGATCAGCGCCATCCACAGCAGCGCACCCGACAGGAACACCTGGCCCAGCGCGATGAGCGGCCGCACGCCCACCCGATCCACGATCAGACCGGCCAGCGGAGCCACCACCATCGGTGCCATGGTCCACGGCAGCGTCCGAATCCCGGACTGCAGCGGCGAATAGCCCTGCACCACCTGGAAGTACTGCGCCAGCAGGAAAATCGAGCCGAACGCGCCGACCGAGAAGGTGAACAGCACGATATTCACGGCGGTGAAGCTGCGCGACCGGAACAGTCGCAGCGGCAGCATGGGATCCGCGGAACGGTTCTCCCACACCACGAACGCCGCCAGCAGCGCCACGCCACCGATCAGCCCGGTCAGCACCTTGGCCGAGCTCCAGCCGTCGTCCGCGCCGTGGATCACGCCCCACACCACCGCGAGCACGCCACCGGCCGAGAGTACCAGGCCCACCGGATCCAATTTCTTTGCGCCACCGAAGGATTCGTTCAACGTCCGGGCGACGAACGGGACGGCCGCGATGCCGATCGGCACATTGATCCAGAAGATCCACTGCCAGCTCAGCCCGGACACGACCGCGCCGCCGATCACAGGTCCGAGCGCCACGCCGAGCCCGGTGATGCCGCCCCAGATGCCGATGGCCGCGCTGCGCATCTTCTCCGGCACCGCCGCCGACAACAGTGTCAGCGACAGCGGCATCACCGCCGCCCCGCCGAAGCCCTGCACGGCCCGCGCGGCGATCAGCATCCACGGTTCGGTGGCCAGCGCGCACGCCGCCGAGGCCGCCGTGAACAGCGCGATACCGGCGACGAAGACCCGGCGACGCCCGAGCCGGTCGCCGAGCGCGGACGCGGTGAGCAGCATCGACGCGAACGACAGGGTGTAGGCGTTCACGAACCACTGCAGGTCGGTGAGGGTGGCGTGCATTTCGGTGCGAATGACCGGCAGCGCGAAGGTGACCACGAGATTGTCGAGGGTGGCCATGAACATGGGGATGCCGACGGCCGCCAGGACCGCGGCCAGCGGGCGCCGCTTGTCGTCGACTTTGCTTGCGAGAGTTGAGGTTCCGAGGGTTTCAGTCATGACCGATCCTTAGTTGTAATTGACTGATAACTAAAGAGTATGCATCGACTGATAACATGTCAATGGCAGGCAGCATTCCCCGACGACGAGGAGGTTCGACGGCTATGACCAGAACGCGGATGACGGCGAGCGAACGCAGCACGGAAGTCCTCGCGGCAGCCACCTCCGCCTTCGCCGAAACCGGCTACGCCGCAACGAAAACCGACGATATCGCGCGCCGCGCCGGGGTCTCCCAGCCCTACGTGATCCGACTGTTCGGCACCAAACAGCAGCTGTTCCTGGCCGTGCTGGACCAGGTGTGCGGGCGCATCGAGGAGCTGTTCCGTGCCGGGGCCACCACCGCCCCACCCGACGCCTCCCCCAAGGATCGCCTCGACTGCCTCGGCAGCTACTTCGGCGAGCACTTCCTCACCGACCGCGATCTGCCCCGGGTCTTCCTGCAGGGCATCGCGGCCGCGAGCGAACCGGCCATCGGCGCGAACATCCGCGACCACTTCGGGCAGCTGTTCAATCTCGCCAAGGAGTTGACCGGCGCGTCGGTCTCCGAGGTGCGGCGCTTCTTCGGCACCGGCATGCTGCTCATCGATCTGACCGCGCTGGGGGTCAGCGATCTCGCATGCGAGGGCAACCCGTCCTGGGCCACCGAGATCCTCACCAATCTCAGCGAGGAAGGGATCTGATCAGGCCCGCACCGGTTCGCCGGACTCCGGCTCGGCATCGGCCTCGATGATCTCCTCGGTCGGCGCGGGCAGCCGCCGCGCCAGCACCTCGCCGCGGAAGAACGCGGGCATGGCGCGCGCCAGCGTCAGATAGATCGGAACGCCGAGCAGCAACGTGCCCACGCCGAGCACGAATATCGCACTGAACCACGAGGTCACCGCCGTCCAGCCCGCCGCGAACAGCAGCGCCAGCCCGCCCAGCGTCGGCAGGATGCCCTTGATCACGAGTGTCCTTGGGCTCCCGGCGAATTCGTGCCGGTACAGCCAGGCGCAGCTGAGCCCGGTGAGCCCGTAGTACAGCCCGATGGAGATGCCGATGGCCGTGACCGCCTCGGCGATCAGCCGTCCACCCGAGGCGAAGTTCAACCCCACGTAGAGCGCCACCGACACCCCGCCGAACACCCAGGTCGAGAACACCGGGGTCCGGAAGCGCGGATCGATGCGCGCGAACGCGGCGGGCAGGGCGTGATGCAGCGCCATGGAGTAGGTGGTGCGCGCGGTCGGCAGGATGGTGGTCTGAGTGGAGGCGGCCGCCGAGGTCAGGACCATGCCGAACAGCAGGTACACCGCCGCGGTCCCGATCCAGCTGTCGCCGAACACGGCCCGCCCCAGCGCGCCCAGCACATCGTCGACGTGATCCGGATTGGCCAGTCCCAGACCGTCTTTCCCGACGCCCGCGAAGGCCTGCGCGGCCACGGTCACCAGCAGGTACAGCGCCACCAGCGTGATGGTGGACAGCACCGCGGACCGTCCCGGCGTGTGCCGCGGATCCACGGTCTCCTGATTGACCGAGACCGCGGAGTCCCAGCCCCAGTAGATGAACACCATCAGCAGCAGCGCCGTCACGAAGTCCGAGAACGACCCGATGGCGAAGGGGTTGAACCAGTCCCAGTGCGGCAGGCTCGACCCGTCGGGCCCGTGCCCGAGCAGCACCCGCCCGAGTGCCACCGCCGAGAACACCACGAGCATGCCGAATTCCACGCTCAGCAGCACCGACTGCAGCCGCGCCGACACATCGATGCCGCGCACCGCGACCACGGTCATGACGATCAGATAGGCAATCCCCAGCAACAACACCCAGATGCTGGTCCCATCCGACCCGAGCCCGTGCGCACCGAACAAATGGAAGGTGTACTGCGAGCTGATCTGCGCCAGGCTCGCCATCACCAGCAAATCCGACACGACAATGGCCCACCCGGCCATCCACCCGGTGAACGGCCCGAACGCCCGCGTCGCCCACACGAACGTGGTCCCCGGATCCGGTTCCACCGCATTGAGATCCCGATACCCGATCGCCACCAGCAGCATCGGCACGAACGCCAACACCACGATGATCGGCGACTGCGCCCCGACGGCCACCACGACCAGTCCGAGGGTCGCGGTAATGCTGTACGCCGGACCCGCCGACGCCACCCCGATCACCACGCTGGAGACCAGGGACAGCGCACCGGACCGCAGGGTGCTGGGGGATGTCACGGCTCGTAAGAATACGGGCAAATCCACAGCACACCGAATCGACCCGGCGTGGGTTACTTCGCGTGCTGCACCCGGGCGCTGGCGTAGAGGCAAATGGCCGCCGCCGCAGCCAGATTCAGGCTCTCGGCGCGGCCGTGGATGGGGATGCGGACGCGGTGGGTGGCGCGGGCGGCGATGGCCTTGTCCAGGCCGTGGGCCTCGTTGCCGAAGAGCCAGGCGACCGGGCCGCGCAGGATGTCGTCGGCGTCGTCGAGGTCGACCTCGCCCTTGGCGGTGGTGGCCAGGATCGCGATGCCCGCCGCCTCGAGGGCGTCCAGGGTGGCGTCGATGTCGCGGGAGCGGGCCACGGGGACGTGGAACAGGCTCCCGGCGCAGGCGCGCACGCATTTGCCATTGTGTGGATCCACCGAATCACCGGCCAGCACAACGCCATCCGCGCCCACGGCGTCGGCGACCCGGATGAGGGTGCCCGCGTTGCCGGGATCGGCGATCTCGACCGGGACGGCCAGCATGCGCGGGGAGGCGTCGAGCACCCCGCTCAGCGGCACATCCACCTGGCGGCACACCGCGACCAGCCCGGGCGGAGTCACGGTCTCCCCCAGCATTTCCGCGGCGCGGTCGCTCACCAGCGTGGTGCGCACCCGCTGCGCGGCGGCACTCGCCACCAGCTCGTGCTCGCGCTCGGCGGCCCGGGAGGAGAAGAACAGCTCCTCGATCCGTCCCGTATCCAGTGCCGCCTCAACCGAATTCGCGCCCTCGGCCAGGAACAGGCCGGTCTTTCGCCGAATCGGCGCGCGATGCAGCTTGACAGCCGAAACGACCCGCGAATTGCGCTCGGAGAGCGCGTCCGCGGGTCGTTTCGAATCGTGTGTCGTCACGCAGGCCGAATCAGGCGGCCGGGGCGTTGACGTCGGCCGGAAGGGCGGCCTTGGCGGCCTCGACCAGCTTGGCGAAGGCCTCGGCGTCGGAGACGGCGAGCTCGGCCAGGATCTTGCGGTCCACCTCGATGCCAGCGGCCTTGAGGCCCTGCATGAAGCGGTTGTAGGTCATGTCGTTCAGACGCGCGGCGGCGTTGATACGAGTGATCCACAGCTGGCGGAAGTCACCCTTGCGCGCCCGGCGATCCCGGTAGGCGTAGGTGAGCGAGTGCAGCTGCTGTTCCTTGGCCTTGCGGTACAGGCGCGACCGCTGACCGCGGTAGCCCTTGGAGGCCTCGAGAACGGAACGGCGCTTCTTCTGAGCGTTGACAGCCCTTTTGACGCGTGCCACTTGTCAGTCCTTGTTCGTTGGGGGCGCTGGGTTTCTCGCGGAGACCCGAGGTGATGCGCCCGAGGTAGTCGGTTTATGCGTTCCGCGAACGGATCGCTAGCGGCTGGCTCTGCCGTAAATCTGGCTGGGCCCGAATTACTTGGCGAGCAGCTTCTTGACGCGAGCGACGTCCGCCTTCGCGACGACCTCCACGCCGTCCAGACGACGAGTCCGGGTGGTCGGCTTGTGCTCGAGCAGGTGGCGACGGTTCGCCTGCTGACGCAGCAGCTTGCCGCTGCCCGACACCTTGAATCGCTTCGAGGCGCCGCTGTGGCTCTTCATCTTCGGCATGGATTCCTCATATCTGTCGTGCCGAAGGCGCGCGAGTTCCACACGCCTTCGGAGCTTCTCGTTATTACTGCTGCGGGGCAGCCGGTTCGGCAGCCGGGGCTGCCGTCTCGGCGGGCGCTTCGGCCGGAGCCGTCGGCGCAGTGCTGCGCTGCTGCGACGAGCTCGCGTCGTTCTGAGCCTTCGCCCGCGTCTTCGCGCCCTTGTGCGGCGCGAGGACCATGGTCATGTTTCGGCCGTCCTGCTTGGCCGACGTTTCGACGAAACCGAATTCGGCGACGTCGGAAGCCAGTCGCTGCAGCAACCGGAACCCGAGCTCGGGGCGCGACTGCTCGCGACCGCGGAACATGATCGTCACCTTGACCTTCGAGCCCGCCTGCAGGAAGCGCAGCACGTGGCCCTTCTTGGTCTCGTAGTCGTGGTCATCGATCTTCGGGCGGAGCTTCTGCTCCTTGATCACGGTCTGGACCTGGTTCTTCCGGGACTCACGCGCCTTCTGCGCGGTCTCGTACTTGAACTTGCCGTAGTCCATGATCTTGCACACCGGCGGGCGTGCATCCGGCGCGACCTCGACCAGGTCGAGGTCAGCTTCCTGAGCGACGCGTAGTGCATCTTCAACACGCACGATCCCAACCTGCTCGCCACCCGGTCCGATGAGTCGGACCTCGGGAACGCGGATGCGATCGTTGATGCGGGTCTCAGTGCTGATGGGGCCTCCTAGGTCAAGCGGTTCGTCAACGACCGCAAGCAATAACTGCAACCCCAATTTCAACACGAAAGCCCCGTGTTGGTATTTCACCACCACGGGGCCCGAGTCGACCGATCTTCGACGCAAACAAGCTGCATCGCACCACATGCAGGACAAACCCACATGCGGAACCCATCAGGTAAATGATGGGCGACCGGACCGTCGAACCTGGCAAGAGACTTGCCGGTAGACGGTGGGAGTCGGGCTCCACTTGATGCCCCGTGTCGGTTGCAGTAACCAGTCCGGGACGGTCGTCGCGGAAGAGTCTAACACTCATAGCCGCCAGCTCCGAATCGGCGGCCCCCGCGACCAGCGCGGACCGGCGCGATGCCATGCTCTACCCCATGAGCGAGGCAACCATGAACGAGGACTCCGGCCTGCTGGACGGTGAGGTCGTCCGCGAGCTGGCCGATATTCCCGCCGTGGAGGTCATCAGCCGGGCCGCCGTCATGCTGATGAGCTCCGCCGCCGAGAAGCTCGGCCTCGGCGACGAGGATCCTGCCAACAGCCCGCACCTGGACCTCGACGAGGCCCGCCGCGTCATCACCGCCCTCGCCGGTCTGGTCACCGCCTCGGTCGAGTACCTCGGCCCGCACGCCGGTCCGATCCGCGAGGGCCTGCAGTCCCTGCAGCGAGCCTTCCGCGAATCCTCCGCGTACCCCGACGCCCCCGGCGCGGGCCCGGGCGAGAAGTACACCGGCCCGGTCTACTGATCCACCGCTGCTTCGGCTTCCGGCCCGGCGCGACCGAACTCGGTCGCGCCGGGCCGTTTTTCGTGCGGTGCGCCGTGGCCTCAGCCGCGGGGTGCGATTCCGGCCCATAGGGTTGCGACCACCGTGTCGGGATCGACAGGGGTGCGGGGTGCGCCGGGCAGCAGCGCCGCGAGGACGGCGTCGTGGCAGATGCCGACGAGCACGGCGGTGGTGGCGTCGATGTCGGTGTCGGGGGCGAGGCGGGTGAGGTCGCGTTCGGCGCGCAGGTAGTCGGCCAGCAGCTCGCGCCAATCGGCCTCGCGGGCTTCGGATTCGGCGAAGCGGGTCAGGACGGCGGGGCTGGCCAGCAGACCGGCGAAGACCGGGAGGACCGTGCGGTGCAGGGCCAGACCGGCTCGCAGGTAGGCGGTCAGGTTGTCGCGGACGGTCGCGGTGCCGGGCGCGGGGAGCGGTCCGAGCTCGGCGTGCGCGGCGGCGACGTGCGCGCCGAGCGCCGCCGCGAGCAGTTCGTCCTTGTCCGAGAAGTGGTTGTAGAGCACGCCGTCGGCGACCCCGGCGGCGCGGGCGATGGCGCGGACGGTCAGACCGGCCGCGCCCTGTTCCGCCAGGAGGCGTTGGGCGGTGGTGACGAGGTGGTCGCGGAGGGCGTCGTCGGAACCGCGTAGCGCCGCTGCCTTTCTCGGGGACATGGGTGGTTACGGTAGCGGGGTGGCGGCGGTGACCAGCCAGGCGTCGACGCGCAGGCGGATGCCGTCGGGGGTGGCGTAGGGGGCCAGAGTCTCCGCGACCGACCGGCGGACCTCGGCGTCGGTGGCGAAATCGACCCGGGCGCGGTGGTAGTGGACCGGCCCCCAGCCCATGATGAATTCCGTGGCGTCGGGGACGTCTCGGCCCCAAATACCCTCGGCCTCACGGTATTCGACGGCGATATCGGTGAAACCCGCAGCGGTCAGCAGGGACCGGATGCGATCGGGGTCGGAGAACGGGCCTACCGAGGGGCCCACCACGAAATCGTCGAGATGAGCTGCGGCAGCGCCGAATACGGCACCCAGATCGGTGCCCGGCATCGGCGGCATGGCCACGAAGGCGAGGCGACCGCCCGGGCGCAGGGCGCGGGCGATATTGGCGAAGGCGGCCGCCGGATCGGCGAAGAACATGATGCCGAAGCGGCTGAGCGCGGCGTCGAAAGCGTTGGCGGGGAAGGGATAGACCTCGACGTCGCCCTGCTCGAAGGCGACATTGGCGACGGCTTCGGCGGCAGCGAGCTCCCGGGCGCGAGCGAGCATGGGGCCGGACAGGTCGACGCCCGTCGCGGAGCCGGTGCCCGCCCGCCGCGCGGCGGCTCGGGTCAATTGGCCGTTGCCGCAACCGATATCGAGGACGCGGTCGCCATCGGACACGGCGGCGGCGGTGAGCAGCGGTTCGTTGAAGCCGTGATTCACGGCGTCGTAGCGGTCATAGTTTCCGGCCCAGTGCTCGCCCTCGTAGCCGTTCCACGCTTCGGACTGAGCGGTATTCACGATCTCGGTCATGACGACTCCTATATGAACAATGGTTCATGAACGTGTGTTCATAATGCGCTCGCGACTCCACCGGGTCAAGACCCCCTAGGACACACGGGTTTTGACTGTCGGTGCGGTGTGCCATGCTTCGAGACATGGCACGGATATTGCTGGTCCCGGGGTTTTGGCTCGGGGCTTGGGCGTGGGAGGAAGTGGCCGAACAGCTTCGGGCACTCGGGGATGACGTGACGGCATTGACGCTGCCGGGCCTGGATCCACAGGATTCGGACCGACTCTCGGCGACGTTGGAGAGCCAGGCGCGGGCGATCGTGGACGCGGCCGGAGATTCGACGGTGCTGGTCGTGCATTCCGGCGCGGGGGCGTCCGGTTACCTGGCGACAGACCTGGCACCGGAACGCTTTTCGCGGGTGATCTACGCCGACACCGTTCCCTTCCCGCACGGGTTCGTCCTGCACCCCGCGCTCGGGGACGCGCCGGACTTCCTGCTACCGGCGACCTGGGCCGAGGTCGAGGCCATGGGCAACAGCCTGGAAGGACTGGACGAGTCGACGCTGGCGCGCTTCCGCGAGCGCGCGGTGTCGGTCCCGGCCGGGGTGGCGGGCCGTCCGGTCACGCTCGGCGATTCCACTGCGCGGCTGAAGATTCCGACCACGGTGATCTGCTGCAGCTTCCCGTCGGAGCTGGTACAGCGGCTGCGCGACGGCGGGGAGGAGCCGATGTTCCAGGAACTACGCAACCTCGACGCGGAGTACCTGGATCTGCCCACCGGCCATTGGCCGATGTGGTCCAAGCCGGTGGAGTTGGCGGAAATGATTCACCAAGCCGCCACCCGCTGAAATATTCAGCGACCAATCGGCAAATAATCAGCGACAGAACAGCATCCCCGTGGCGGCGGCTCAGCTTGCCACCACCACGAGGAACCTGTTAACACTCGGTCCCACGTGCGACATTTTCGGGTTGCAGGGTAATCGCTTGTGCGGCTCGATGATCAAAAATCTTGGCGACACGAACACTGTGCTGGTTGGATGCCGGAGTATCGCCCTTGTCCGGCGCGGACGCGGGCGATGTCCTGCATACTACGACGGGCAGCGGCAAGGCTGTCCTCACTACGAGATCGAATGGAAGCTTCGGGGGTTGTACATGAATGAACCGATGTCCCACGGAAAACGCGCGTCCGGCAGCCGAATTCGGCGCGGTGCCCTGCCCATCGTGATCGCCGCCGCGGCCGTGGCCGCTCTGGTCGCGGGCTGCTCCTCGTCCTCCAGCTCGGACAGCAAGGCCACCACCTCGCAGGCCGCGCCGCCGTCGCAGCTGCCGGACGGCGCGCAGATCGTCGCCGAGTCGGCCAAGACCACCCAGACCCTGCAGGCTGTGCACGCGGACCTGGCGGTCACCAATATCCCGAACCTGCCGTTCGAGAGCATCAAGGCCGACATCACCAACCAGCCGCAGGGCGCGGGCCAGGCCATCGGCGAGGCCAAGGTGAAGGTCAAGCAGGACGACGCCAACTACACCGACACCAAGTTCCTGGTCGTCGACAAGACTCTCTACACCGGCGACGGCAGCAAGTACGCCAAGGTCGGTCCGGCCGAGAAGGTCTACGATCCGGGCATCATCCTGGACAAGGACAAGGGTCTGGCCAACGCCATCGCGCAGGTCAAGAACGCCAAGGCCGAGGGCCGCGAGAAGCTCAACGGCCTGGACGTGGTGAAGATCAGCGGCACCATCGACGCCTCCGTCATCGATCCGATCGTTCCGCAGATCGGCAAGGACGGCGGCACGTTCCCGATCACCCTCTACATCCAGGATGTGGCTCCCCCGAGCGGCGCGGGCACCACGCTGCCGTCCACGGCGGCCTCGCCGGGCACCGGCCCGAACCTGGTGCGCGCCATCGTGACCAAGGACTCGGGCAATGTGTCCGTGACCCTGTCCAACTGGGGTAAGGAAGTCCACGTCACCAAGCCCGGTGGCTAAACGCGCGCTGCACCCTGTCATGTGAGTTCGGAGCCGGTTCGGGGAAAACGCAACGGCGGCAACGGTTGTCGTCGCGCCCCGGACCGGCTTTCGCGTTTGTTCAACCGTTTAAGAGTCTGTTCAGTGAAATGCAAGGCGCGGGATCGACGATTTCGTCTGAAAGTTGAACGTCGTCGCCTGCGTGTGGAGGGAAGAAATGACGATCGAACGCCCGGAAGCCGACGCGACGATCGAACGCCAAGAGCCCGAGGGCGAGTTCCGTCGGCCCCCGCTCGACGGCCCACCGCCGATCTCGAATGTCTGGGTCTACAACGGCAAAGCCTACGACCTCAGCGACTGGATTTCCAAGCATCCGGGCGGCGAGTTCTTCATCGGCCGGACCAAGAACCGCGACATCACCTCGATTGTCGGTTCGTACCACAAGAATCCGGAAGCCATCGGCAAGATCCTGAAGAAGTACTCGCTGGATCGTGATGCCCTGCCCGAGGACATTCACCCCAAGGCCAATGCGCCCGCCTTCCTTTTCAACGAGGGCTTCGACAGCTGGCGCGACACCCCGAAGTTCAACTTCGACAACAAGGACGACCTGCTCCACAAGGTGAAGGCGCGTCTGAAGGAACCCGAACTGGCCGCGCGCATCCGCCGCATGGACACCTACTTCAATATCGTGGTGGCCATTCTCGCGGTGGCGTACTTCGCGGTGCAGGGGCTGCGGCTGTTCGAGCGCAGCTGGATGCCGTTGCCGGTGTTCGTGATCGCCATGGTGCTGCTGCGCAGCGGCCTGGCCGGTTTCGGGCACTACGCCATCCACCGGGCCCAGAAGGGCATGAACAAGATCTACACGAACGCCTTCGACTTCAATTACGTCGCACTGGCTTTCGTGACCGCGGACGGCCACGCGCTGCTGCACCACCCGCACACCCAGAGTGAAGTCGACATCAAGAAGAACGTCTTCACCATGATGATGCGGATCCCGCGGCTGTACCGGGTGCCGATCCACACCCTGCACAAGTTCGGCCACACCGTGACCGGCATGATCATGCGCCTGCTCGATGTCTGCCGCCTCACCCGCAAGGTGGGCATCAAGGACATGTACGGCACCTGGGGTGGGGCGCTGCCGCACTTCATCGGTTCGTTCGGCGTGCGGTTCCTGCTGGTGGGCGAGCTGATCGTGTTCACCGTGATGGGCGACTTCTGGGCGTGGGCCCTGCAATTCGTGGTCACGCTGTGGGTCTCGACCTTCCTGGTGGTGGCCAGCCACGACTTCGAGGTCGAATCCGAGGAGCTCGAGCACAATTCCGAGGACTGGGCCGTCGATCAGATCCAGCAGGCCTACGACCTGAAGGTGGTCGGCAACCGCTACGTCGACTGCTTCCTGTCCGCGGGCCTGAGCTCGCACCGGGTGCATCACGTGCTGCCCTACCAGCGCAGCGGTTTCGCGAACATCGCGACCGAGGATGTGCTGCGCGAGGAGTCCGCGAAGTTTGGTGTGGAATGGCTGCCCGCCAAGAGCTTCTTCACCGACCGCTTCCCGAAGCAGATCCGCACCTACATTCTCGCGCCGTCCGACGACGCGGTGGAACGCAAGTGGGGGTTCGTCAAGGAGCACTTCTCACCACTGGCCCTGAAGACCTGCGCCGTCTACACGGTTCAGGGCTTCACCGGAATCGGAACCGTCTGAACCGATTCCACAACCGCGGTGCGCTCGAGCATGCGCCGATCGCACCGCGGGGCGTTATTTCGAAAACGAGGGGAGTATTTCGTGTCTATCACCATTGATGAAGGGGGCGCTCTGCCCGGTGCGGGGAACACCCTGCCCACGGCGGCGACCCGGTTCGCGGGGGGCGAACCCGGCTCTGCGTACTTCGACGACGCGAGCTTCGCGCCGAGCCCGCTGCCGCCGACCCCGCCGACCACCGTCGGCGTGATCGAGTCCATCGCCACCGGTTCGCCGACCCAGATCTTCTCGCAGGCCGACGCCGCCGCCCAGGTGGCCGGACTGTTCAGCGATCCGGTGCAGCAGCAGCGGATTCCGCGGATCTACCAGAAGACCCGGATCACCACCCGGCACCTGGCGGTCAACCCGATCGATCCCGAATTCCTGTCCTACAGCAAGGAAGTCGGCACCATTCGGGACCGCATGAACACCTTCTACGACCACGCGGTCCCGCTGGCCGTGGATGTGGCCGGACGCGCCGTCGGGCACCTGGAGAATCCGGCGGAGGAGATCGGCATGCTGGTCTTCGCCACCAGCACCGGCTTCATCGCGCCCGGCGTGGATGTGGCCGTGGTCAAGCAGCTCGGCCTGTCGCCCACGATCAACCGCGTGATCGTGAACTTCATGGGCTGCGCCGCCGCCATGAACTCCATTCGCGCCGCGGTGGATTTCGTTCGGGCGCACCCGGACAAGAAGGCGCTGGTCATCTGCCTGGAGCTGAGCTCGGTGAACGCCGTGTTCGACGACAACATCAATGACGTCATCATTCACAGCCTCTTCGGTGACGGCTGCGGCGCGGTGGTCATCGGCGCGAGCAACCCGCAGCGGGAACTACCCGCCGGGTCCGTGGTCATCCGCGACAGCTTCAGCTACCTGTTCGACGACGCGGAGGACGGAATCGTCCTGGGCGTCAACGACAATGGCATCACCTGCGAGCTGTCGGAGAACCTGCCGCAGTACATTCTGCGCGGGGTCGACCCGGTGGTGACCGAGGTGCTGGCCCGCCACGGCATGACCAAGTCCGAGGTCGATCTGTGGGCGATCCACCCCGGTGGCCCGAAGATCATCGAGGAATCGGTGCGCTCGCTCGGCATCGGCTCGGAGCAGGCGGCGACCAGCTGGGACGTGCTCGCCGAGTACGGCAACATGCTCAGCGTCTCACTGATTTTCGTGCTCGAGCAGATGATCGCGCAGCAGGCCGACCGGCCGATCTCGACGGGTGTGGCGTTCTCCTTCGCGCCGGGTGTCACCCTCGAGGGCGTCATCTTCGACATCATCCGTCCCTAGCAAGTCCAGAGAGCCAGCAGCCATGCAACTCATTCGATTCCTCATCTCCATCTCGTGGATGCGGATCGCGGGCGTCATCGCCTCCGGTCTCGTCTGCGGTGCGGCCAATACCTATCTGGTGACATTGATTCGGGGAGTGGTGTCACCGGAACCGCATCCGGGCGTCACGTGGCAGGCGTTCGTGGTGACCGCGCTGATCATCCTGATCAGCGGTGTCATCTCGCAGGTGCTGCTGATTCGTCTGGCGCAGGATGCCATCTACCGGTTGCGCGCGGATTTGAGCGCGCGCATCGTGTCCGCGCCGCTCGAGCATCTCGAGCGGCTCGGACAGCATCGCCTGATCGCGACCCTGACCGAGGACGTGCGGTCACTGTCGCAGGCGGTCACCGCGATTCCGAGCATCTGCATCGACCTGGCCACGATCATCGGGTGCTTCATCTTCCTGGCGATCGTGTCCGGCCCCATCTTCGCCACCACGGTGGCGGGCACGCTGCTCGGAATCGCCTGTGTCGAAACGGTTCTCAAGAAGGTGCGCCACCTCTACAAGGAGGCGCGCGAGAACGAGGACGGTCTGCTGCGGTCCTTCCAGGAGGTGTCGCTGGGCATCAAGGAGCTCAAGCTGCACCGCGGGCGGCGCGGCGATTTCATGGACCGCCATCTCCTCGGTTCGGCCGAGAAGCTGCGGACGCAGAATATCGACGCCGGATCGAAGTTCACCTTCGCGCAGGGCTTCGGCCAGCTGCTGCAGCTGGGCACCATGGCCCTGATCCTGTTCGCGCTGGCCCGGGCGCTGGATCTGCCGCAGAACGTCATGGTCGGCTATGTCCTTGTCACCACGTTCCTTTCGATGCCCATGCAGAACTTCATGCACCGGATTCCGGATCTGCTGCGCGGTGATGTGGCGCTGGCCAAGATCCGCTCGCTGAACCTGTCCATTCAGACCGCGCACGACGAGTCGACGCTGCCCTACACCGAGCGACCGGCCGCCACCGCAGCGCGGCTGGAACTCAATGACGTCAGCTACAACTATCTGACCGAGGCGCCTCCGGCGTTCCCGCCCGTCCCGGGTGGTCCGCCGCCCGGCACCGGAGCCCACCCGGGTGGCGGAGCGCGGCCCCACCCGGGTCGGGGTGGCCGACCCGGTGCGCCCGGCGCGCCGACGGGTGGTCGTCCCGGACCGCATCCGGCGGGTGGCCGTCCCGGCGGTCCGCCGCCCGGACACGGTCCGCGACCCGGCGGCGGCGATCGCCCGGATGTCAACGGCCACCGGTTCGTCGACCACGGCGGGCACGACGGGCGACCGGTTCCGATGGGCGCGCCCATGGCCCCGCCCGAGGCGGACGGCTCCGGCTTCCATCTCGGTCCGCTGGATCTGACGTTCGAGCCCGGCCAGATCTCGTTCATCGTCGGCGGCAATGGCAGCGGCAAATCGACACTGGCCAAACTGATCACGGGTCTGTACGTCCCGCAGCAGGGTCATCTGTCGCTCAATGGCGAGACCATCGACCACGAGAACATCGAGTGGTTCCGGCAGAACACCTCGGCGGTCTTCACCGACTTCCACCTGTTCGAGGACTACCTGGGCTTCGACGAGGGGGTGGACGAGGAGGTCCGAAAGTACCTGAAGGAACTCCAGATCGACCACAAGGTCACCGTGGAGAACGGCCGCCTGTCGACCATCGCGCTGTCGCAGGGTCAGCGCAAGCGGCTGGCGCTGTTGACGGCTCTGCTCGAGGATCGCCCGATCTACATGTTCGACGAGTGGGCCGCCGATCAGGAGCCCAAGTTCCGCGACGTGTTCTACCGGGAGATCCTGGTGAAGCTCAAGAACCGCGGCAAGACCGTCATCGTGATCACCCACGACGACCGGTACTTCGACTGCGCCGACCAGATCGTGAAGCTCGACTTCGGGCGGATCGCCGAGGTCAAGGAGCTCGCACAACCGGTGGCAGCCGAGTAGCTGCGAAAAGCCACGGCCCCGTACCGATTTCGGTACGGGGCCGTTGTCTTTGTATCGACGCGTGATCAGCGCAGCGCCGCGGCCTTGCGGCGGGCGGCGGCGGCCTTCTTGGCGGCGGCGGCCTCGGCGTCGGTCTTCGGCGCGGCCTTCTTGGCGGCGGTCTTCTTGGCCGCCTTCTTCACCGGCTTCGGTTCGGCCAGCGAGGCGGGCTGATTCGCGAGCACATCCTTGAGGAACTGGCCGGTGTAGCTTTCCGGCACGGCTGCGACATCTTCCGGCGTGCCCTGCGCGATGACCGTTCCACCACCGGAACCACCCTCCGGACCCATGTCGATGACCCAGTCCGAGGTCTTGATGACATCCAGGTTGTGCTCGATGACGATGACCGAATTGCCCTTGTCGACAAGGCCGTTGATCACCGTGAGCAGTTTGCGAATGTCCTCGAAGTGCAGACCCGTGGTGGGCTCGTCGAGGATGTAGATGGTGCGGCCGGTGGAGCGCTTCTGCAGTTCGGCGGCCAGCTTCACACGCTGGGCCTCACCGCCGGACAGCGTCGGGGCCGACTGGCCCAGGCGCACATAGCCGAGGCCGACGTCGACCAGGGTCTTGAGGTAGCGGTGGATCGAGGTCACCGGCTCGAAGAACTCCGCGGCCTCCTCGATCGGCATATCGAGAACCTCAGCGATGGTCTTGCCCTTGTAGTGCACCTCGAGGGTCTCGCGGTTGTATCGCGCGCCGTGGCAGACCTCGCACGGGACGTACACGTCCGGCAGGAAGTTCATCTCGATCTTGAGGGTGCCGTCGCCGGAGCACGCCTCGCAGCGGCCGCCCTTCACATTGAAGGAGAACCGGCCCGGCTGATAGCCGCGCACCTTGGCCTCGGTGGTGGCCGCGAACAGGGTGCGGATCTTGTCGAAAACGCCGGTGTACGTGGCGGGATTCGAGCGCGGGGTGCGGCCGATCGGCGACTGGTCGACCTGCACCAGCTTGTCCAGATGGTCGAGACCGTTGACGCGGGTGTGGCGGCCCGGCACCTGCCGCGCACCGTTCAGCTTGTTCTGCAGCACGGTCGCGAGAATGTCGTTGACCAGCGTCGACTTACCCGAGCCCGAGACGCCGGTGATCGAGGTGAGCACGCCCAGCGGGAAACTCACGTCGATGTTCTTCAGATTGTGCTCGACCGCGCCGACCACCGTCAGCTGCTTCTTCTTGTCGATGGGCCGACGCACCAGCGGCACCTCGATGCGCTCGCGGCCGGAAAGGTAAGCGCCCGTGAGCGATCCCTTGTCCTTCAGCAGCCCCTCGTAGGGACCCGAGTACACCACCTGACCGCCGTGCTCACCGGCCAGCGGGCCGATGTCGACCACCCAGTCCGAGGCGTGAATGGTGTCCTCGTCGTGCTCGACCACGATGAGGGTATTGCCGAGACTCTTGAGACGCGTGAGGGTTTCGATGAGCCGCCGGTTGTCGCGCTGGTGCAGGCCGATGGACGGCTCGTCCAAGACATACAGCACGCCGACCAGTCCGGAACCGATCTGGGTGGCCAACCGAATGCGTTGCGCCTCACCGCCGGACAGCGTGGCCGCCGCCCGCGACAGCGTCAGATACTGCAGGCCGACATCGAGCAGGAAGCCCAGCCGCGCCTGAATCTCCTTGATGACCTGCGCCGCGATGGCCGCCTGCCGCTCATCGAGGGTGAGCGTATTGAGGAACTTGGCCGCGTCCCCGATCGACAGATCCGACAGGTCCGCGATCGACATGCGTTCCTTGCCCGCCGACAGCGTGACGGCCAGAATCTCCGGCCGCAGTCGCGCGCCATTGCACACCGGGCACGGGATATCCCGCATGTACCCGTCGTAGTGCTCCTTCATCGCCTCCGATTCGGTGGCGTCCATGCGCCGCTGCAGGAACGGCATCACGCCCTCGAAATCGGCGTAGTACGAACGCTTGCGGCCGTAGCGGTTGGTGTAGGAGACGTGCACCTGCTCGGAACTGCCCTCCAGGACCGCCTTGCGGGCCTTGAGCGGCAACTGATTCCACGGCGTGTCCATGGAGAAGCCGATGGCGTCGGCCAGACCCGACAGCAGGCGGGTGAAGTATTCGGCGGTCTGCCCGCGCGACCACGGCGCGATCGCGCCCTCATTGAGGCTCAGATCCGGGTCGGGCACAACGAGATCGGGATCGACCTCCTTGCGAATGCCCAAACCCGTGCAATCCGGGCACGCGCCGTAGGGCGAGTTGAAGGAGAAAGACCGCGGTTCCAGATCCTCGATGTCGAGGGGGTGCCCGTTCGGGCAGGCCAGCCGTTCGGAGAAGCGCCGCTCCCGATCGTGGGCGTGCTCATCGCGATCCACGAAGTCCAGCACCACGATGCCGTCGGCCAGCCGCAGCGCGGTCTCGATCGAATCCGTCAGGCGCTGTTTGGAACTCGGCTTCACGGTGAGACGGTCGATGACCACCTCGACGTCGTGCTTCTCCTGCTTCTTCAGCTTGGGCGGATCGGTCAGCGAATGCACCACGCCGTCGACCCGGACCCGGGAATAACCCTGCGAGTTCAGCGACTCGAACAGGTCCACGAATTCGCCCTTGCGGGTGCGGACCACGGGCGCGAGCACCTGGAACTTGGTGCCCTCCTCCATGGCCAGCACCTGATCCACGATCTGCTGCGGGGTCTGCTTGGCGATCAGATGCCCGCAGACCGGGCAGTGCGGGGTGCCCGCGCGCGCGAACAGCAGACGCAGGTAGTCGTAGACCTCGGTAATGGTGCCGACGGTCGAGCGCGGATTGCGGTTGGTCGACTTCTGGTCGATGGACACCGCCGGGGACAGGCCCTCGATGAAATCCACATCCGGCTTGTCCATCTGGCCGAGGAACTGCCGGGCGTACGCCGACAGCGATTCCACATACCGCCGCTGCCCCTCGGCGAAGATGGTGTCGAAGGCCAACGAGGACTTACCGGAGCCGGACAGACCAGTGAAAACGATGAGACTGTCGCGGGGTAGGTCCAGATCGACCCCTTTGAGGTTGTGCTCCCGCGCTCCGCGCACCGTCAGGCGATCCGCCACTGGCCATCCTTCCAACGTTTCAGCATCCAGACTTACCCCCGACGCCATGCTAGGGGTCCCCACCGACAAGTTTGGTTACGCACCCGAAAACGCTGGTCACACCGTGTTTATTGCGCTGTTCGCCGCGAGAGGACGAAGCAGCTCGCCGCCAGACTACGGCTCAGGCCAACTTCTCGACCGCACCGCCGAGGGCCGTGGTCGCCATCACACTCGGCAACGCCCGCCGCCCGCAACCGGGAATCGCGCGCGGTTGCAGTCCCCGATCCCGTTCGCGCGCACGGTCCTCTAAAACGCTGCGCTCCGACCCCGCCGCGCCGACCAGCGCCAGATCCCCATCGAAGCGCCGGTACAGCAGACGCCCGCGCCGGGCTTCGGCGTCGGTATAGAACAGATAGGGCAGCCCGCCCGTGCACAGCCGGGTGACCGCCTCCTGTTCGTACATCGACGGCACCGCGTCCCGCGAGCGCCCCTGGGTGCGCACCCCGAGCGGACCGGTCCAGCAGACCACCGCCTCGGATCCGGTCTCCGCGTCGATGAACAGGTGCGCGTCGTAATCCATGGCGTCCAGCACCCGCGCCGCCGCCGCGGGTGTTGCCACCTGTAGTCGACAATCCTTGCGCCGCACGATCGGTCGCGGACCGGTCACCGCGGACAGCGAGGGCCGCGCGGGATCCGGCCAGGGCCGCGACAATTCGTCCGGCGGGCAGCCCAGCCGCAGATCCAATCGCTCCAACGCGAACGTGGACGCGAACCGCCCCGGCCCGGCGACCTGCACCCGGAACGCCTTCCCCAGCGTCCGGACACTCGCCTGCACCAGCGTGGTCTCGTCCTCGGATTCGGGCCAGTGCAGGCGTACCCGCACCGGCCCGTCGACCCCGTGGCGGCGCAGAATTCTGCCCAGTCCGCGCACCACCCGAGTCACCTCACCCGAGGGGACGGGCCCGTGTGTGGCCACCACGAAATCCGGATCGATTCCACTCGACCACACATCGAACGCGCCCATCAGTCGACCCCTCTCTCCGTTCCGACCCGGCAACCCGACTCCATGGCAACACACCTCCGCCACCCTCGACAGTGCCGAAGGTCCCAAAGCAGACCACTTTCAGGGAAAATTCTCCGATAAAAAATCATCGGACGTTCGCCACACCGCGAAATTAGGGACCTTCGGCGGTATCCGGTTGCCCCGCCGCGAGTTACGTTGGCCCATACCGCGCATAACACGCGCGCGCCCGCGGTACCGATTGAGCTTGGAGGCCGTCGTGATCAAAGTCTTCCTGGTCGACGATCACGAGATCGTCCGCCGCGGTCTCACCGATCTGCTGGAGGAGGATCCCGAACTCACCGTCGTCGGGGAGGCGGGCGATGTCGCCCAGGCGCTGGCCCGAATTCCGGCCCTGCGCCCGGACGTGGCGGTGCTGGACGTGCGCCTGCCCGACGGCAACGGCATCGAACTGTGCCGGGATCTGTTGGCCGACATCGACGATCTGCGCTGCCTGATCCTCACCTCCTACACCGACGAGCAGGCCATGATGGACGCCATCCTGGCCGGGGCCAGCGGCTACGTGGTCAAGGACATCAAGGGCATGGAGCTGGCCAAGGCCATCAAGGAGGTGGGCGCGGGCCGCTCGCTGCTGGACAATCGCGCGGCCGCCGCCCTCATGGCGCGGCTGCGGCGCAGCACCGAATTCGACGGTCCGCTGGCCGGTTTGACCGAACAGGAACGCAAACTCCTCGACCTGCTCGGCGACGGCCTGACCAATCGGCAGATCGCCGAACGCATGTTCCTGGCCGAGAAGACCGTCAAGAACTACGTGTCCCGGCTGCTGGCCAAGCTCGGCATGGAACGCCGCACCCAGGCCGCGGTGCTCGCCTCGAAACTACGGACCGGTCAGTCGCGTTCCGCGTAGCGGTCAATCGTGTTCCTGCGTAAACAACCTTTCGGCAACCTTGCCCCGAATAGAATTCCGATGCCGTGTCGCCTCCGCCGGACCGCAGGACAACCATGCACGACACACCCCGCACCGGCCCATACTCGGTGCGTGAAACGCTGTCGCAGCTGCGATTACGCGAATTGCTCACCGAGGTCAAGGATCGGGTCGAACAGATCATCGACGCCCGCGACCGCATCGACGGGCTGGTCGAGGCCATGCTCGCGGTCACCTCGGGCCTGGATCTGGACCAGACGCTGCGCACCATCGTGCGCGCCGCCACCATCCTGGTCGACGCGAAGTACGGGGCGCTCGCGGTGCGCGGGCACGAAAAACAGCTGAGCCAGTTCATCTTCCACGGCATCGACGACCAGACCCGGGTGCTGATCGGCGATCTGCCCGAGGGCCACGGCGTGCTCGGGCTGCTGCTCGACAAGCCGGTGCCGCTGCGCCTGGACAATGTGACGCGTCATCCGGCCGCGGTCGGCTTCCCCGAGCACCATCCGATCATGCGCACCCTGCTCGGCATGCCGGTGCGGATTCGCGGCGAGGTCTTCGGAAACCTTTATCTGTCCGAGAAGTCCGGCGGGCACCCCTTCACCGAGGACGACGAGGTGCTGCTGCAGGCGCTCGCGGCCGCGGCCGGTATCGCCGTCGACAATGCCCGGCTCTACGAGCAGGCCCGCACCCGGCAGGCGTGGATCGAGGCCACCCGCGATATCGCCACCGAATTCCTGGCCGACACCGAACCGGCGAAGGTGCTCGCCCACGTCGTCGAGCACGCCCGGGAACTGACCGCCTCGCAGCGCGCCGTCCTTGCCGTTGTGGACCCCGACGAACTACCCGAATACGTCACCGAACTCGTGGTGGCGCAATGGTCCGGGCCGGGTGAGCCGCCCGCCGGGCACGCGGTGCGCGCCCCCGGCACCGCGGTCGGACAGGCCCTGACCACCCGCACTCCCCTGCGCTTCGACGACGCCCGCCACGTCGACCTCGGCACTCCCCTCGCCGGAATCGGGCCCGCGCTGGTGCTGCCCCTGCACACCCCCGACACCACCCTGGGCGTGCTGATCCTGCTGCGCGCGGCCGAATCCGCGCCCTACACCGACGAATTGGTGGAATTGATCGCCGCCTTCACCGATCAGGCTGCGCTGGCCATGCAATTGGCGGTGGCGCAACGGCGCATGCGCGAACTGGACATCCTCACCGACCGCGACCGCATCGCCCGCGACCTGCACGATCACGTGATCCAGCGGCTGTTCGCCATCGGCCTGTCGCTGCAGGGCACGGTCCCGCGCGCTCGCGTTCCCGAAGTGCAGCAACGGCTTTCCGACGCCATCAACGATTTGCAGGACGTGGTGGAGGAGATCCGCACCTCCATCTTCGATCTGCACGGTGGCGACGGGCACAGCACCCGGCTGCGCCAGCGCATCGAGCGCGCGGTCAAACAACAGACCACCGCCACCGACATTCGCGCGCTCATGCACATCACCGGCCCGCTGTCGGTGGTCGAGCCCACCCTGGCCGATCACGCGGAAGCCGTGGTGCGCGAGGCGGTTTCCAATGCGGTGCGCCACTCCGGCGCGGACACCATCACCATCGACATCGGCGTCGCGGACGATCTCACCATCGTGGTCGCCGACAATGGCTGCGGCATCCCCGACGGCATCACCCCCAGCGGCCTGACCAATCTGGCCCGCCGCGCCGAACAGTCCGGCGGCAGCCTCGCGGTCTATCCGCGCCGTCGCGCCGACGGCGACACCACCGGGACCGGCACCAAACTGCACTGGTCGGTCCCGCTGCACTAGCCGACGGGACCGAGCACCACCGCGGAATTGTGGCCGCCCATGCCGAGCGCGGTCTTCACCGTGATGCCGTCCACGCCGCGCCGCACGCCGTCCAGCAGGCGCGGATGCGCGGGGGCGACGATCGGCGCGGAGACCAGCAGGTCGCGCTCGTAACCCAGTGCGGCGGCGACCAATTCGACACCGGCCGAGGCGGCCTGGCAGTGCCCGGCCAGCGGTTTGATGGCCACCACCTGCGGACGATCGTCGAAAAGCTGGGCCAGCAGCGCGGTTTCGGCGGCATCGCACTGGGCGGTGCCGGAGCCGTGGGTGTTCAGGTAGGCGACCTCCTCGGGCCGCACGTCCGCGCTGGCCAGGGCGCGTTTCACACAGGCGAAGATCTGCTCGTGCGAGGGGTCCACCGAGATCACGTGGTAGCCGTCATTGGTCATGCCACCGCCCAGCACCGCCGCGTACGGGCGGTCCACCTCGCGGCTCATCACGAACGCCACCGAGGCCTCGCCGAAACCGAAGCCGCGACTGCCCTCCTGGAACGGGCGGCAGGCGTCGAGCGGATCGGTGTCGTCGACCGCCGCGCCCACGGCCACGAACGGCTGCACCATTTCCGGAATCGCGGACAGGTCGGTCGCTATCACCAGGACGTCGTCGGCGATGCCCTGGCGCAGCCACATCTGCGCGGTGATCAGGGCGACATTCGACGACGAACAGGCGGCGGTCACATTCATGGCCGGGCCGTGAAACCCGAACTCGCTCATCACCATCGCCACCGGCGTCGAGGGGAGTAATCGCAGATAGTCACGATTACGCCGGGTGCCGCCGTCGACGGTGTAGAAGTCGCGCCACTCGTAGACATTGCCGAGCACGATGGCGTGCAGCAGGCCGACCGTGCGCCCGCGCCGCCAACCGCGCTCGATGGCATCGGCCACCGCCTCGCGCGCCGCGCCCATGACCGCCCGAATGTAGCGGCTGTTCGGCAATTCCGGATCTCCGCCCTCCGGCACGCGGGCAACCCACCCGTTCCGATCCCGTTCCGGCCCGTACCCTGGAAAGAGCCGAGCGGCGGGCTTGCCGCTCAGCAAACCCTCCCACAGAGTTTCGCGGCCCCAGCCGTACCCGGTCACAGCACCGATACCGGCGATGGTCATATGATCTTGGTGCTGACCTGAGGTCTCGGGTTCGGGGATGGTGCCAGCCATTTGCATCGCTCCTTTCGGACTGTTGCCCGTAATGATCACCACTCGCGGGCCGATGCTGTGCGGGACTGTGATTCATTCAATACGGTCGGCAAGCTGCACCAGCTACTTTTCGGATAACAGAATGGTGCCGTGCTCCAGCGACGTGTTGCAACGACGATCAGGGGGTGCAAGAGGTGGTGGGTAACGATCGGGCGAACGACCCGACCGATGCCGAACAGCTGGCCCAGCGGTACCGGTCCCTGGTGGACTACAGCCCCGACGGGGTCGTGGTCCACGAGCGCGGCATCGTGGTCTACGCCAATCCGGCCATGCTGCGACTGCTGGCGGCCGGTGATCCCGAGGACGTCATCGGGCGATCGGTGACCGATTTCGTGGAACCGTCCTCCATCGCGCCCATGCTCGACCGGATTCGCCGCCTCACCATCGCGGGCACCGCCTCCGACCCCACCGAGATGACCCTGCGCCGCTGCGACGGCGGCACCGTCGAGGTCGAGACCGTCTCGGTGCTCACCGCCTGGCACGACCACCTCGCCTACCAGGTCGTGGTGCACGACCTCACCCCGCAGCGCACGGCCGAGGCCGCCCAGCATCGCGCCGAACAGTTCTTCGCCACGGTGGTCTCGCAGCTGGAGGAGGGCGTGGTGGTGATCGACCGGCACGGGCGCATCGAATCCGCGAATCCGGCCGCGCGCCGCATTTTCGGCTACGACGCCGACGACCTCATCGGCACCCACATCGACGACATCCCGCTGTCGCTGCTGGACGCCAATGCCCAGCCCATGCCCTCGTCCTGGTATCCGGTCATCCGCACCCTCGCCACCGGGGAGACCGTGACGCGCTTCGTGTTCGGCGTGGACCGGCCCGACGGGCAACGGCGCTGGCTCTCGGCCTCGAGCCGCCTGCTCAATCCGGACGACCCGGAGTCGGCGGCGGTGTCCTCGTTCAACGACATCACCGAATTCCGCGCCAGCCGAAGGCAATTGGAGTACCAGGCCACCCACGACCCGCTCACCGGACTGGCCAATCGAGCCCTGGTGCTGTCCCGGCTGGCGGCGGCGCTGGGCACCACCGAATCACTGCCGGTGTCCAGCGTGCTGTTCATCGACCTGGACGGGTTCAAGGCCATCAACGACACCCTCGGCCACGCCATCGGCGACACCGTGCTGCAGATCGTGGCCCAGCGGCTGCAACGCGGGCTGCGCTCCGACGACATCGTCGGCCGCATCGGCGGTGACGAATTCCTGGTGCTGCTGTCCGGCCGCACCCTCGGCGACGACCTCGAGGCCCTGATCACCCGGCTGCGCCAGACCATGGCCGAACCGATCATCGCGCGCGGACACCGCATTCACGTGGATGCCTCGATCGGGGTCACGCACCTGCACCCCGGCGACACCCGCACCCCGGAGGCGGTGCTGCACGACGCCGACCTCGCCATGTACCGGGCCAAGCCGCCGAACCATCAAAGCAATACCTTGAGCCGCCGCAGCGACAGCACCCACGCCTCCTGACGCTGACCGGGCAATACGGCGCCGAGTGGAAACGCGCACTAGAGTAGATAACTCTGTTCTCGATGCTTCGCGTGCCGTTCCCAACACGGCGCTGTGGTGAACAAGGAGTTCCGTTTTGCCCGACCTCACCGAGGAGCGTTCCGTGTCCGATTCCGCACCAGCGGTATCCCCCGACATGGAACGCGAGCAGCAGTACCTGACGAAGCTTTACGAACAGCTCGACGGTATGCGCGCCTACGCCCAGCGGCGGCTGCGCACCGTGCTCCTGGAGACGGGCGGCACGCCGCAGGCGCGCAGTGAACGCGAGTCGTTCACCCAGCTCTACTCCGAGGACCTGGCCAAATACGATGCGGCCGAACACGGCCTATGCTTCGGCCGCATCGACCTCGCCGACGACGAGAACGGCGGCGAGGCCGCGGACGGCGAGACGCGCTACATCGGCCGCATCGGCATTCTCGACGAGTCCGCCGATTACGAGACGCTGCTGCTGGATTGGCGCGCGCCCCTGGCCCGCCCGTTCTATCTGGCCACCACCGCCGCACCCGACGGCGTGACGCGTCGCCGCCACATTCGCTCCCGCAACCGCAAGGTCACCGCGGTCAATGACGAGTACCTGGATCTGGACGCGGCCCGCCGCGACGGCGTCATCAATGGCGACGGCGGTGTCGGCAGCGAGAGCGCGCTGCTGGCCGCGCTCAATGCCGCCCGCACCGGGCACATGAACGACATTGTCGAGACCATTCAGCACGAGCAGGACGCCATCATTCGCTCCGAGCACAAGAGCGTGCTCGTGGTGCAGGGCGGGCCCGGCACCGGCAAGACCGCGGTCGCGCTGCATCGCGCGGCCTATCTGCTCTACACCTACCGCCAGCAGCTGGACAAGGCGGGCGTGCTCATCATCGGGCCGAACTCGACCTTCCTCGACTACATCGGTCAGGTGCTGCCCTCGCTCGGTGAGACCGGGGTGCTGCTGTCCACGATCGGCAACCTGTACCCGGGAGTGCAAGCGACACTGGAGGATTCGCTGCGCGCCGGGGAGCTCAAGGGCTCGCTCGACATGATCGAGGTGCTCAAGAAGGCGGTGCGGGACTGGCAGGAGGTGCCGCGCGAACCGATCCGGCTCCACTTCGACGGGCATCAGCTGGAATTGGATCGCAAGATCGTCACCAAGGCCCGCGGCCGCGCCCGGTCCTCGCGGCGCGCGCACAATCTGGCCCGCCCCATTTTCGCCGCCGCCGTGGTGGACGCGCTCACCGATCAGCTGGCCGCCGCCATCGGCGCGAACCCGCTGGGCGGGCGAAACCTGTTGAGCCAGACCGATCTCACCGAGATCCGCGACGAGATGCGCGCCGATACCGAGATCCAGCGCGCCATCGCCGGACTCTGGCCCATCCTGACCCCGCAGGAGGTGCTGGGCGGGCTGTGGGCCGACCCCAAGCGCCTGGCCAGCGCGGGCGGCCACCTCAGTGAGGCCGATCGCGCGGAGCTCTACCGCAGCGACAGCGGCGAATTCAGCGACGCCGACGCGCCGCTGCTCGACGAGCTGGCCGAACTGCTGGGCATCGACGACAGCGAGGAGCGCGAGCGCGCCCGCCGCCGCTGGCGAGCCCAGCTGGCCGAGGCCCAGGACGCCCTGGACATTCTGACCGGTTCCGCCCCACAGGATCTCGAGGACGACCTGGATCCGGAACTGCTCATGGCCTACGACCTGATCGACGCCTCGCAGCTGGCCGAACGCCAGCAGGTGCGCACCCGCCAGACCACCGCCGAGCGCGCCGCCGGGGACCGCACCTGGACCTACGGGCACGTGATCGTCGATGAGGCGCAGGAGCTTTCGCAGATGGCATGGCGAATGGTCATGCGGCGCATCCCGAATCGCTGGATCACCGCCGTCGGCGACGTGGCCCAGACCGGCGATCCGGCCGGTGCCTCGTCCTGGCAGCAGGTGCTGGAACCGTATGTGGCCAAACGCTGGAAGCTCACCGAGCTGACGGTCAACTACCGCACGCCCTCGGAGATCATGGCGGTGGCCGGGGACGTGCTGGCCGCCATCGACCCGGACGCGCCCGCGCCGCGCTCGGTGCGCGACTCCGGCTTCGAGCCGACCGCGCGGCGGGTGGCGGTGACCGAACTGGCCGACGAGATCAAGCGACTCATTGCCGCCGAGGCCGACCATCCGGGCACCACCGCGGTCATCGTGCCGCACGACCTGGCCCCGGAACTGGCGTACCTGAGCGATGATTCGGTGCGGGTGCTGACCGTCCACGACGTGAAGGGCCTGGAGTTCGACGCGGTCATCCTCGCCGAGCCGCACCGGATCCTGACCGAGTCGCCGCGCGGCCTGAACGACCTCTACGTCGCATTGACCCGCGCCACCCAGCGCCTGGCGGTCGTGCACTCCGAGGATCTCCCGGAAGTCCTGCACCGGCTGGGCTGATTTGCTGCCGAGCTGATTTGCTTCCAAATGGAAAGTGGCCGAGCCCGGTTGGGCTCGGCCACTTCTTCGGTATTCGGGTTCGGGGCCAGGGCCCGACTCAGCGCACGGTGTGCACGATCAGCACGTCGGTGCGGGACTTGCGCGCCACATCCGACGGCACCGAGCCCAGCAGGCGGCCCGCGAGGGTGTTGAGGCCGCGGTTACCCACCACGAGCAGATCGGCCTCCACCTCCTTGAGCAGGTTCAGCAGCGATTCGACGGGCTCGCCGACCACGGCCTTCTCCACCACGTTCACCGCGCCGACGGCCACGGCCTTGTCCCGCGCCACGCGCAGGATCTCGCTGGTGGGCGCGGAACCGCGCACCTGGTAGGCCTCGTCCTTCAGCACGTCCGCGGCGGCGGCCACATCGCGGTCGTCGGTCGGGAAATACGCGCAGGCGATGTACAGCGTGGCGCCCTCGTCGCCCGCGAGAGCCGCGGCCCGCTCGACGGCGACGTACGACGAGTCCGAGCCATCGGTACCGACGACGATCGTCCGGTAGGCGGTCATTTCTCCTCCAAGTACAAGGGTCGGGGCCGCGGCGTCCACACCGGTGGGGTTACCGCCGCGGCAACTCCGCCTGACAATAGCGGCATAACAGGCGGAAATATTCGATATCGCAACACATCACACCGACGTGGCGCGCCAGATGTGCGGCACATTCGGCATACCGCCCGAACAGGGCCTTGACTACCAGCGAATTTCCCGGGCCCTCGGGACGCGGCCCACAAAAGGCCAAGACCGTTGTGGCCGTGGGAGATTCGTCACAAATCCGAAATCGCGCCGGACGCCCGCGGGCCGTTCGTCGTGACATCGCACAACGAACGGCCCGCGAAACAGTGACTTCTTCCTACTTCACAGATCGCGAAATTCGGCCCACAACCAGCCGAGAATCGCACTGAGGATGGCGGTATCCACCGAACGCACGCGATCGCTTCCCTCCGGCCGATCAATGACGCGCAATACTAACGCGCCGAGATCGGATCAGAGGCTGAAAAGCGGTCCGGTGAGCGTCAATCCGAGATCGGTGCCGACGTAGGCGAAGAACGCGAACAACATGAGCGCCGCGCCCGCCAGCCCGATGTCCTTGTTGAAGTGCGCCATCTCGCCCTGCTTGGCCTGCGGGTCGGTCTCCTTCCAGAAGGGGTGCATGAGGAAGGCGGTCGGCACCAGGAACACGATCAGCAGCAGCATGCCCAGATCGGCCCAGACGCCCAGCAGCACGCTCAGCGCTCCGGCCAGCAGCAGGACGCCCGAGGCGGGTACCGCAACATCGGCCAGGGGCACGCCCTTGAACTTGGCGTATTCCGCCATGGGCTTGCGCTGGGCCAGATGCCCGAAGCCCGAGCCGAGGAACAGTAGCGCGAACAGGATCCGTCCGATCAAAACCAGCACGTCCATGGCCCGCTCCTATCGATGATCGATCTGCCATTGGGTGATACGGCAACCAACCTCATCAGGGTGGCAGAAAATTCCCGGACCAGCGGCTTCTTCGACAAACCCGTCAGGATGGTAGCGAGCGGCGAGCGTACTCGAGGGGAGGCATTCCGATCTCCTTGGCGAATTCGTTGGAGAAGTGCGCCTGGTCGAAGTAGCCGAGTTCGAGCGCCAGGGCGGCGAGGTCGGAGGTGCGGCCCTCGGCCAGCAGATGCGCGCCGTCCTGCAGGCGGTAGCGGCGCAGCACCCACTTCGGACTGCCGCCGACGTAGCGGCGGAACAGGCGTTGCAGGGTGCGGATCGGGATGTCGAAACGCTCGGTGACCTGGTCGACCCGGGTCAGGTCCGGATCATGTTCCATGGCGTCGACGATCTCGAGCACCAGGCGGTAGGCGGTGTCGTCGCCCGCCTCGCGCCCGAGGTCGACGAGGAAATCCTCGATCAGATCGCGGCGACGGTCGACATCGGTGGTGGCGAGCACGGCCTCGCCCAGGGCGTCGGCGGCCGGGAAGATGTCGGTCGCCGGGACCGAGGTGTCGCTGAACGCCCCGACGTCCAGGCCCGTGAACGCGCCGAAGCCGCCCGCGCGGAACTTGACGCCGAAAGTCTCACCCTCCCCGGCCAATTCGCGCACGTACTTGGTGGTCCACACGCCGGTCACGAAGGCGCCGGTGCGCTCGTGGGTGCGCTCGAAGGTGAGGTTCACGCAGGGGTACGGCAGTACCTCGGCATAGAACGGCGGCTGGCCGCGCCGATCCCAACGCACCGCCCAGTACCACTCGACATAGCGGGACACCCGCTCCCCCGCGGCCAGCCGGGCGTGATTGTTGGCGGCGTTCTGCTGGCGCGGGCGCAGGATTCCCTTCGCGGTCTCCGGCGGCGGCACCGGACGCGGCGCGAACCGCCCATTCTCGTTGTCACCGCTGGTCTTCTCGTTGTCTCCGCTGGTCACTGCCCGTGTCGCTTTCTTACAAGACCATCGCGGCGGCGGCGACGAGAGTAGTTGCCATGAGCGATACCGTGAATCCGATCCCCGAGGGCTACCACTCCATCACCTGCTTTCTCGCCGTCCCGGACGCCAACGCGGCCATCGAGTTCTACACCGCCGTCTTCGGCGCGAAGCTGCTGAGCCGCAACGATCTTCCCGACGGCCAGGCCGCCCACGCCGAACTCCTCATCGGCGACTCCACCATCCAGGTCGGCATGCCCATCCCCGACGAGGGCCTGCGCGCCCCCGCCGACGACTGGGTCCACACCAGCATCGTCCACTACTGCCCCGACGTGGACGCCGTCTCGAAACTCGCCAAGGAGCACAACGCCCGCTACGTAGCCGACCCCGCCACCTTCGTCACCGGCGACCGCTACGGCCGAGTCATGGACCCCTTCGGCCACCGCTGGATCGTCATGACCCGAGTAGAAGACGTCTCCCGAGAAGAAGCCGAACGCCGCGTGAACGAATGGATGGCCCAGCAGGCCTAGGTCTTTCGGGGGTGAAGGGGGCTTGCCCCCTTCTCTCCGAAGGATTCCATTCACGAGAGTCCGGCGGCATCCATGCCGCGTAGTTCCTTTTTGAGGTCGGCGATTTCGTCGCGGAGGCGGCCCGCCAGTTCGAATTGGAGTTCGCGAGCCGCGTTCATCATTTGGTCGGTCATGTCCTTGATGAGGTCGGCCAGTTCGGCGCGGGGCATGTTCTTGACGTCGCGGCCCTCGTAGACGCCCGCGCTCACGGCGCGGCCGGGTTCGCCCTGGGCGCGGCGGCCGCGGCTGGCGTTGCGGCCGGAGCCGCCGACCTCGACCTCGGTCTCCTCGGCCTCGCGGTAGACCTGGTCGAGGATGTCGGCGATCTTCTTGCGCAACGGCTTCGGGTCGATGCCGCGTTCCTCGTTGTAGGCCACCTGCTTGGCGCGGCGGCGCTCGGTCTCGTCGATGGCCTGGCGCATGGAATCGGTGATCTTGTCCGCGTACATGTGGACCTCACCGGAGACATTGCGCGCCGCGCGGCCGATGGTCTGGATGAGACTGGTGGCCGAGCGCAGGAAGCCCTCCTTGTCGGCGTCCAGAATCGCGACCAGCGATACCTCGGGCAGGTCGAGGCCCTCGCGCAGCAGGTTGATGCCGACCAGGACGTCGTACTCACCCAAGCGCAACTGCCGCAGCAACTCCACGCGGCGTAGCGTGTCGATCTCCGAGTGCAGATAGCGCACGCGCACACCGAGACCCAGCAGATAGTCGGTGAGATCCTCGGCCATCTTCTTGGTCAGCGTGGTGACCAGCACGCGCTCGTCGCGTTCGGTGCGCACATTGATCTCGTGCACCAGATCGTCGATCTGACCCTTGGTCGGCTTGACCACCACGTGCGGATCCACCAGGCCGGTGGGCCGAATGACCTGCTCGACGAATTCGCCTCCGGTCTGGCCCAATTCGTACGGGCCGGGCGTGGCCGACAGGTACACCGCCTGCCCGATCCGGTCGGCGAACTCCTCCCAGGTGAGCGGCCGGTTGTCCACCGCCGAGGGCAGCCGGAAGCCGTATTCCACCAGATTCCGCTTTCGCGACATATCGCCCTCGTACATGCCGCCGATCTGCGGCACGGTCACATGCGATTCGTCGATGACGAGCAGGAAATCCTCGGGGAAGTAATCCAGTAGCGTCGCGGGCGCGGACCCGGCCGGACGCCCGTCGATATGCCGCGAGTAATTCTCGATGCCCGAGCAGAATCCGACCTGCTTGATCATCTCCAGGTCGTAATTCGTGCGCATCCGAAGCCGTTGCGCCTCCAGCAGTTTGCCCTGCTTCTCCAAATCCGCCAGGCGCTCCTCGAGTTCGGCCTCGATATCGCGGACCGCGCGTTCCATTCGCTCGGGGCCCGCCACATAATGCGTCGCCGGGAAAATGCGGACCATATCCACCTGCCGCACCACATCACCGGTCAGCGGGTGCAGGTAATACAGCGCCTCGACCTCGTCACCGAAGAATTCGATGCGCACCGCCAATTCCTCATAGGAGGGAATGATTTCGACGGTGTCGCCGCGCACCCGGAAAGACCCGCGGGTGAACGACATGTCATTGCGCGTGTACTGCACGTCGACCAGCAACCGCAGCAGCCGATCCCGGTCGATCTCCTCGCCGACCTGAAGCGACACCGACCGATCCAGATACGACTGCGGCGTGCCGAGGCCGTAGATGCACGAGACGGACGCGACCACCACCACATCCCGCCGCGAGAGCAGGCTCGAGGTCGCGGAGTGCCGCAGCCGCTCCACATCGTCGTTGATCGAGCTGTCCTTCTCGATGTAGGTGTCGGTCTGGGCGATGTACGCCTCGGGTTGGTAGTAGTCGTAGTACGAGACGAAGTACTCGACCGCGTTGTTGGGCAGCATCTCGCGCAACTCGTTGGCCAGCTGCGCGGCGAGCGTCTTGTTCGGGGCCATGACCAGGGTCGGCCGCTGCAACCGCTCGATCAACCACGCCGTGGTCGCGGACTTACCGGTACCCGTGGCACCCAGCAGCACCACGTCCTTCTCCCCCGCCCGGATCCGCCGCTCCAGCTCGTCGATGGCCGCGGGCTGGTCACCGGCCGGTTGGTGCTCGCTGACCACCTGGAACCGACCCTCGACACGCTCGATCTCACCGATGGGCCGGTGCTCGGAGTGCGCCAGGGGCAGGTCGTCCGGGATTTCGGTTGCGAAAGCCATGTCCCCAGCCTAGGACCACCCACCGACAAGTTCCTCGGGACCGAGCCCCCAGGTTGGCAGCGGGACCGAGCCCCGAGGTTGGCAGCGCGGGTGGGCCGAGCCGCACAGCGGTCGCTCCGGCGTCGCCCGATCACGGCTCCCGGCCCTCACCCGCCGCCGCAGTCCGTTCGCCATGCGAAAGTCTCTAGTCTCGCACTCAATTCGGTAAAGGGCTTCTAATGTCCGAATTTTGCCCCACCCCAACGGTTTTCACCATCGCCCACCGACACGGTGTCGCGTAGATCTCAGTCCGTTCACGACGGTTTGAATACCCGCGTCCGGGTGTACTCTGGGCTCGCTGGTCGCACGATTCGAGAAGAGGCAGGGCGATGACCGGTCTGCATATGCCACAGCGGAATTCCACCAATGGCACACGGCCCAACGGCACGATCGGCAACACTGCACCGGTGTCCCCGCATCGCCCAAGACTAGAATTTTTCAATCTCGCGGATCTCTCGTGGACCGATTATCGCGGGTTTCTGCATCCCGTGGAGCGAATCCACGCCGAACCGTTCGGTCTGTATGTCGAACGGACCGTGGACAATCCGCGCTACCACTACATCGAGTCCTGGCTGCTGCCCGACCTCGCCCTGCGCGCCACGGTCTACCACCTGCGCCCCGGCCACGACCGCGCCCAGACCTACTACCTCGACATCGGCGAGTACGGCCCGTGCGAGGCCAAGAAGTGGCGCGCCGAGGGACACTACCTGCACGTGGTGGCCCGCCCCGGCCAGGTGCCCGAATTGGTCGGCATCGACGATCTGCTGACCGCCCACGCCGCAGGCTATTTCGACACCGCGCAGACCCACAAGGCCATCGAGCGGGCCGCCGCCGTGGTCGACGGCATCGCCGGATGCGATCACGATGTCGATCGCTGGCTGGCCCGCCAGGGCATCACGCTCACCTGGCTGTAGCGACGACACCGCTGGCTGTAGAGACGACACCGCCCGGTCCACGAACGGACCGGGCGGGCTCGATCGAGTTTTTCCGTCCTCCGACTAGCCGGAAATGCTCGGCAGCAGATTGTTGAGAATGCCGGATCCGCCGTTCAGGATCCCGCTCGGACCGCAGCCGAAGCTGCCGAAGCTGCTGGCCGGATCGACCTGCACGGTAATCGACTTGGAGATCAGATCCTGGGTGGCGGTCAGCGTGTGGGCGCCGGTGGTGCTGGGCGTCCAGTTGAGGCTGGCCGAGCTCCGCAGCAGATGCGAGACCGGGCTACCGGAGATCTCGGTGCCGTTGTCGTAGAAGCTCACCGGGAGCAGCACATCGACCGACAGCGACGCGGTCAGCGTGTAGGAGCAGCCGACATTGTGGCTGTTACCGCCGGAGACCGTCAGATCGGTCGGCCAGGCGGCGGCCTGCGGCGCGGCGAGGATGAGGGTCCCGGCCAGCGCGCCGAAGGAGGTCACTCCCAGGCCCACCCGGCGGGCGCGGGCATTGCGTTCGCTCATGCAGTTACTTCCCTAGATCGAGACGCCCGCCCAGGCGTGACGGGTCGTGCGCGAAACAACAGCGCAGCCGAACATTAGCGAAACAACATCGCTTCAGATCTGGTTTCGGGAAAATTCACCCCGGTCGGCACCGGATTCAGCAATCTATGGGCGACGCAACATCCGCTCCCCTGGACGACCGCCGCCCGACACGCGATGCTGAATGACATGACTCGGGCACCCGCGGTGGACCTGCACCGACCCAAGGTGGAGTACTTCAATATCGACGAGCTCACCAATATCGACCCCAAGGGTTTCGTGCGGCAGGTGGAGCGGTACCAGGTCGAGCCGTGGGGACTGTACATGGCCCGCACCTCCGACCATCCCGAGTTCCACTACATCGAATCCTGGCTGCTGCCAACGGTGTCGCTGCGCGCGACCGTCTTCCACTTCACCCCGGCACACCTGCGCGATCAGGACTATTACATCGACATCGGCGAATTCGAGCAGATCGGCCCCAAGCAATGGAAGTCGGTCGACCACTACCTGGACCTGGTGGTGCGCCAGGGCCGCGAGGTCGAGTTACTCGACGTGGACGAGCTACTCGCCGCCCACGCCGCCGGTTACCTGACCCTCGCCGAAGCCCAGCAGGCCATCGAGTCCGCGACCTCCACCATCGACGGAATCGCCGCCCACGGCCACAGTTTCGAGGCCTGGCTGGCCTCCCAGGGCATCACCCTGACGTGGATGTGAGCCGCGCCCAGCACGGGTGCGGACCCCAGCATTGACCGTGAGTACGACTCGCCGCGTGAGCGTGAACCGGGCTCAGTCCACCGCCAGCCGCGCGAAGGCCGCGTCGAACCACGGCTCTTTCACCGCGAGGTAGGCGTCGATGGCGGCGGAGCCGGTCAGCCCCGCGGCCTTCGCCTCACCCGCACGCTTGATCTCGAGGTATTCGGCGCGGGCCTCGGAGTCCGTGCGCAGCCAGTCCCGGAAGGCCAGCGCGAACCTCTGCCCCGGCGAATCCGCCACACGCACATGGATGTTCGCCAACCGGCCCGGATCGGCGTTGCCATGTAGACGCTTGGCCCACGCTGCGGCGTCAGCCCCGGCAGGATCGGCCGCGGTCGGTTTCGGGTTGTCGCCGACAATGTGCTCGACGCGCGGAAAACCCGCGCCCGCCAGCCGGTCCCGCAGCGCGTCCGCCACTTCCAGGCTCGCCACGCTGATTTGGAGGTCGATGATGTCCTTGGCGGGCAGGTCAGGCACCGCGGTCGAGCCGATGTGGTCGATGCGCAGCGCGTCGGCCCCGCATGCCAGGGCCAGTCGCGCGATCAGCCGCTGCGCCTGCGCGGGCCACTCCGGATTCGGATCCACCAGCCGCAGTGGGCCTTCCGCGCGTGCGACGACCCCGGTACGCAGATTCTGTTCGAACGGGATCAGTCGCTCATCCCACAGCCGGTGGACCTCACCATCGATCGCGCCGCTCTCACCATTGTTGTCGAGCAGGACGTCGGCGACCGCGCGTCGCTGCGCGTCGGTGGCCTGTGCGGCGATGCGGGCACGCGCGTCGGCCTCGTCGACGCCCCGGAACTCGACCAGTCGCCGCAATCGGGTCTCCTCGGCGGCATCGACGATGACCACCAGGTTCATCAGCGGCGCGAGCCCGTTCTCCACGAGCAGCGGAATGTCCTGCACCACAATGGCGTCCGCGGGCGCGTTGGCGATGAGTTCGGCGGTGCGTTTGCCGACCAGTGGGTGGGTGATGGCGTTGAGGGTGGCGCGGGCCTCGTCGGTGGCGAAGGCCTTGGCCGCGAGGGCCGGTCGGTCCAGGCTGCCGTCGGCGGTGAGGATGTCGTCGCCGAAGGCCGCGACGAGCGCGGCGAGGCCCTCGGTCCCGGGCGCGACGACCTCGCGGGCAATGGCATCGCTGTCGACGAGGACGGCACCGAGGTCGGTGAGAATGCGGGCCACGGTGGACTTGCCCGCGCCCATGCCTCCGGTGAGACCGATACGCAACATTCGCCCAGTCTCGCACCCGGGCCGATCGGCACGACAGTCAGGCCGGTCAGGGCATCAATTCCGATTACCCACTCCGGGGCCGCGGTTTCACCTGCAAGGACAGTCCTTGCCCATTCCGTGATACCGACGAGACCGTTTCGCAACTTTTTCGGCGAATCCGGACCGATCGTCGGCAAGATTCCGACACGCCGGGGTGAATGTCGCGCAAAATTCGGTAAGTCCCACTTTTGTTCGGCTAAGGTTCGCCGCAGGCGATAGTGGGCCGGTAACACGCAAGAGAAGGAATATCAGTGGGTACCAACAAACTCCAGACGGGTCGCCACCGTCTGGGCCTGGCGGGCACCGTGCATTGTCTCGAGATCCCCGCCGTCGCAGCCGCTCTCGCGGAATACCGGCGATCCTGGCTCACCGCGCTACTAAGTCCGGCCCGACACAGCTTCGCGGCCATGCGCAAGCGCTCCTCCGAACCCGTCGTGGTGCGGCGCTGGATTCCAGCCACCGTCGGCTGACTTCCTCCCCGAAACGCACAGTGGCCCGGCCCTTTCGGACCGAGCCACCGGTTGTGTACGCGTAATACCCTACGACCGCACCAGACCGCTGGGCCGCCGCCGCGTCCCCGGATCCTGCCGCGGCATGGAGTTCGGCGGCACCGGGTAGGGCGTACCGACGTTCGCGGTACCGAGGGCGACATTCGGACCGCACTGCGCCAGCGCGTCATTGACCTTCCGATCCGCCGGGGCGAACGCGGGCTTGGACGCGTCCGGGCTCGACGCGAAGTCGAAGGCCGAGGTCATATCGCCGGTCACGCCGCGCCGCCACGCCGTCAGATTCGGCACGTCCACGCCGAAACGCGTCTCCAGCAGACGCAGCTGCGAGGTGTGGTCGAAGGTCTCCGACGCGACCAGACCGCCGCGGCTGTAGGGCGAGATCACCAGGCACGGCACGCGATAGCCCAGCCCGATCGGGCCGCTGATGCCCTCGAACTTCGCGGCCGTCGGCACGGTGATGTACTCCCCCGGCATGCCCGGGGGCGCGGTCGGCGGGGTGACGTGGTCGAAGAAGCCACCGTTCTCGTCGTAGCTGATGATCAGCGCGGTCTTCTCCCACACCGCCGGATTCGAGGTCAGGATGTCGAGCACCTGCATGATGCCGACCGCGCCGAAAGCCGGTGGCAGCGCCGGATGTTCACAGTTCAGCAGCGAGGGGATGACCCAGGACACCGCGGGCAACTGATTGGCGGCCACATCGGCGGCGAAGTCCGACGGGTACGCCGGGGCCTTACCGCGCCGGGCCAGTTCGGAATTCGGGTCGGCGGCCTGCTTGAAGCAGCCCAGCATGCCGTCCAGGATCACCGAGGACAGCGGGCCGACATCGCGGTTGTTGTAGATCTTCCAGCTGACTCCGGCGTCGGAGAGGTTCTCCGGCATGGTGCGCCAGCTGTACGCGTTCTGCGGAATCAGCGTGGGCGTCTCGAGCAGCGGGCCGCCATTGAGTCCGTCCGGATCGATCGTGGCCGACATCCAGTACAGCCGGTTGGGGTCGGTCGGGCCGAGCACCGAACAGTGGTAGTTGTCGCAGAGGGTGAAGGCATTGGCGAGATCCCAGTGCACCGGGATGTCGTCCTTGGTGTAGTAACCCATTGCGGCAGGACCGTTTCCGGCTCCGACCGCGGCAATGGACATCGGCATCCAGCCGTCGTTCTTGCCGCCGTTCCACGCCTTGTGCATGCCGACCCAGCCGTGATCCGGGTCGTTGATGCACTCACCGTCGAGGGTCGCGCCGCGCGTGGTGTCGAGGCGGAAGGGGTTGATGAACCCGTCCGGGGTGGGCCCGACGCCGGGCGCGTAGCCGTACTGGTTCCAGGCCGGGGACGGATCGTCGAATCCGCGCACGCCGGACATGGTTCCGAAGTAGTGGTCGAAGGACCGGTTCTCCTGCATGAGCAGGACGAAGTGCTCGATATCGCCGAGTCCGCCCATGCCCGCCGGATCCGCGGCGTAGGCCCGCTCGATGATCGGGTTCGCCAGCGAGGCGAGCGAGGCCGCACCGCCCGCGGCCATGGCCTTCGCCAGAAAATCTCGTCTATTGATTCCGGCGAACACGCCCATGCTCCGGTGAGGCCTTCCCGCTACGAGTGAAACGAAGTGAACGCGACGAACCTATCCGGTCGCGTGTCCAGTTCGCATCCAACCTTCGAATGATGACGGCCTAGCGAACCATTCGTAACCGTAGTGGGTCCAGTCGTGGATTTCTGACAGTGACTTGCACCTCAACGGCCGGTCGGCCTACCCTGGCAGCCATATCTGAGAGTGACTTTCAGGTATTGATCGTGGGAGACAGTATGTCCACTCCGGCCGTCGCCGACCCGCCCCGACCTCCCGCCGCCACGCCCGGACCCGGCCGCACCGGACGCTGGGGTGAACTCATGGCCCGGCACCGCCGTCTGGTCATCGGCATCTGGTTGCTGCTGGTCGTGGTGTGCGGTGCGGCCTATCCGGCCCTGCACGCGAAACTGGGCGCGCCCGACTACAACGCGCCCGGAACCAGCTCCGCCGAGGCGGATCGCCGTGTCGCACAACACTTCTCGCAGCTGGGTGCGGAGCAGGATCTGATCGTGCTGCACGCGGACGGCCTCGTCGCGGACGATGCGCGATTCCGGGCCGCTCTGGAGCGAGTGCTCGGCGCGGCGCGCGCGGTGCCCGGTGTTGCGGGTGCGGTCGGGCCCTTCGACGGCGATCCCAAGCATCAGATCTCCGCCGACCGGCACACCACGCTCGCCATCGTCGGCCTCAACGGCACCATGGCCGAGCGCGTCGACGTGGCCACCCGGCTGCAGACCGCCCTGGCCGCCGCCTCCGACGCCGAGGTCCGGGCCGATCTGGCCGGATACTCGCCGGTCGAGGGCGAGATTCTGCGCATGGAGACCGCGGACCTGACCCGCGGCGAGGCCATCGGCCTGCCGATCGCCGCCGGGGTGTTGGTCCTCGCCCTGGGCGCGATCGTCGCGGCGACCCTGCCGATCTCGGTGACCGCGGCCGGAATCGCACTGGCGATCGGCGCTCTGTTCGGACTGGCGAGCTTCCTGACCTTCGACTCGCTGGTGCTCTCGGTGGCGACCATGATCGGCACCGGTACCGCCATCGACTACGCCATGTTCATCGTGAGCCGCTTCAATGAGGAGCTGACCCGCCGTGGCGTCCGGGATCGCAAGGACCGCAGGCAGATTCAGGAGGCCGTCGGGGTGGCGCTGGACACCGCCGGACGGACCGTCCTGGCCTCGGGACTCATCGTCATGATTTCGCTGTGCTCGCTGATCGTGGTCGGACTGCCCATGCTCAATGGCGTGGCGCTGGGTGTGGTGACCGCGGTGATCGGCACCCTGACCGCGGCCTTCACCCTCCTGCCCGCGCTGCTGGCCGCGCTCGGCCCGGCCGTCAACCGGGGCGCGCTGCCCGCACGACTGCGCCCGGCCGAGACCCGCTCGACCACGGCCTCGACCGCGTGGGCGCGCTGGGCGCATCTGGTCATGGGTCGGCCCGTGGTGTTCGGCGCGCTCGGCATCGCGGTGCTGGTGCTGGCGGCGCTGCCGATCACCGGCATTCGCTACGGCATCGACATGGGCCTGGATTCGCTGGGCGATCGACCCACCGGGCACGCGACGCGGTTGGTGCGCGACGACTTCGGGCCCGGGCTGCTGTCCCCGATTCAGGTGGTGGCCTCCGGGTCCGGCGACACCGCGCTGACCGCCGACGGCCGCACCGACGTGCTGCGCCTGACCTCGGATCTGGCCCGCGACCCACGGGTGGCCGCCGTGCTCCCGCAGCAGGCCGACGGCCGCTCGCTGGTCACCGTCGTACCCAAGGACGCCTTCGACTCGACCGCGGCGGGCGACCTCAGCGCCGACATCCGTTCCCGCGCAAGCGCGATCGACTCGGCCGAGGTGCTGGTCGGCGGGATCCCCGCCACCTTCCACGATGTGTCGGGTGTGATCACCCGCGGCTTCCCCTGGGTCATCGCGCTGGTGCTGTCGGCCTCCCTGCTGTTCCTGATCGTGGCGTTCCGCTCGATCATCCTGGCGCTCAAGGCGATTGCGCTGAACCTGCTGGCCACCGGTGCGGCCCTGGGGATCACGGTGCTGGTCTTCCAGCACGGCGTGGGCGCGGCGGCGCTGGGCTTCCGCAGTTCCGGCTTCCTGCAGGTGTTCCTGCCCATGCTGGTGTTCGCGGTGCTGTTCGGATTGTCCATGGACTACGAGGTTTTCCTCATCCGCCGAATGAAGGAGGCGTGGGACCGCACCCACGACAACGCGGCCGCCGTCGCCGAGGGCCTGCAGCGCACGGCCCGGCCCATCACCGCCGCGGCGGCCATCATGGTCGCGGTGTTCGCCAGCTTCGTGAGCGCGGATGTCCTGGAGCTGAAGGAGATCGGCTTCGCGCTGGCCATCGCGATCGCCATCGACGCGGTGATCGTGCGGCTGATCCTGGTCCCGGCGTTCATGCGGCTGTTCGGCCGCTGGAACTGGTGGCTGCCCACCCTCGGCCGTCGGTGGCCCAGGCTCGGCCGTCAGCGGAAGACGGCCTCCAGTGCGGTCACCACGGTCTCCACCACCTCGGCGTAGACGTCGCGCAGCCGGGCGGCGAAACCCGTTCCCTCCCAATGGTCCAACCCGGCCATACAGGTCCAGATGGAGATCGCGGCGGCCATCCGCAACTGGAGGTCGTTGCCGTCACGACCGGTCAATTCGGCGAACGCGAGGCGGAACTCGTTCTCCAATGCACGCCACTGCTCGGTCTGGCGCGCCTTGACCTCCGGAATCGACCGCACGTACCCCAACCGCACCCGCGTCCGATATTCGACCTCGTCCGTCACGATCTCGTCGAGCACGACGGGAACCAACGGCCGAGCGATCTCCAACAGTTCGGTGAAATCGCGCGTCTGCCCGGCACCGACCGTTCGAATCACGTCCAGCGACTGCGGATCGGTCTCGTCGTAGAGGACCAGCATCTCCTTGGTCCCGAAGTACCGGTAGATCGAACTCGGCGACACGCCCGCGGCGTTCGCCACCCGCTCGACGGTCACCTCGCGATAGCCGTGCTCGTCGAAGAGATCCAGCGCGACCCGCTGGATGCGGCTCATCGCCTCGACCTTGCGAAGTTCCCAGAGCGAGGGCCTGGGCACGATGGTGGACTTGGACATCTCAGTGCCGAGAATACCCACGCCATAGAAAATCCCCCCGGGTCCATGCAGGACCCGGGGGGATTTTCTTTGGCTATCCCGTCAGGGAAAGCAATTACGCGTTGCCCGACAGCTTCTCGCGCAGCGCGGCCAGCTGGGCGTCGGACGCCAGCGAACCACCGGCCGGAGCCTCGGAGGCGGCGGCGGCCTGCGAACCGGTCTCCGAGGAGTAGTTCGACGGTCCACCGTTGGCGGCCTCGGCGGCGGCGTCGGCGGCCATCTTCTCCATCTGAGCGGTGTGCATCTTGTGGCGACGCTCGGCCTCGGCGTACCGGGTCTCCCACTCCTCACGCTGCTTCTCGAAGCCCTCGAGCCATTCGTTGGTCTCGGAGTCGAAGCCCTCGGGGAAGATGTAGTTGCCCTGGTCGTCGTAGCTGTCGGCCATGCCGTACTTCGACGGGTCGAACTCGGCGGTGTAGTCCTCGTTGGCCTGCTTCAGCGACAGCGAGATCCGGCGACGCTCGAGGTCGATGTCGATGACCTTGACCATGGCGTCGTCGCCGACGGCCACAACCTGGTCCGGGACCTCGACGTGGCGCTCGGCCAGCTCGGAGATGTGCACCAGGCCCTCGATGCCCTCTTCGACGCGCACGAACGCACCGAACGGAACCAGCTTGGTGACCTTACCCGGCACGATCTGGCCGATCGCGTGGGTGCGGGCGAACTGACGCCACGGGTCTTCCTGGGTCGCCTTGAGCGACAGGGAGACACGCTCGCGGTCCAGATCGACGTCGAGAACCTCGACGGTGACCTCGTTGCCGACCTCGACAACCTCGGACGGGTGGTCGATGTGCTTCCAGGACAGCTCGGAGACGTGCACCAGACCGTCGACGCCACCCAGGTCCACGAAGGCACCGAAGTTGACGATGGAGGACACGACGCCCTTGCGGACCTGGCCCTTCTGCAGCTGGTGCAGGAACTCGCTGCGCACCTCGGACTGGGTCTGCTCCAGCCAGGCGCGACGGGACAGCACCACGTTGTTGCGGTTCTTGTCGAGCTCGATGATCTTGGCCTCGATCTCCTTGCCGACGTACGGCTGGAGGTCGCGCACGCGGCGCATCTCGACCAGCGAAGCCGGGAGGAAGCCGCGCAGACCGATGTCCAGGATCAGGCCGCCCTTGACGACCTCGATGACGGTGCCCTTGACGGCCTCGTCACGCTCCTTGAGCTCCTCGATCGTGCCCCAAGCCCGCTCGTACTGAGCACGCTTCTTCGACAGGATCAGGCGGCCTTCCTTGTCCTCCTTGGTGAGAACGAGGGCCTCGACCTCATCGCCCACGGAAACGACCTCGGCCGGGTCGACATCGTGCTTGATGGACAGTTCGCGAGACGGGATCACGCCTTCGGTCTTGTAACCGATGTCGAGAAGGACCTCGTCACGATCGACCTTGACGATCGTTCCTTCGACGATGTCGCCGTCGTTGAAGTACTTGATGGTCTTGTCGATGGCGGCGAGGAAGTCCTCGGCAGAGCCGATGTCGTTGACGGCTACCTGCGGCGAGGTGACGGTGGTGGGCATGTGTTGGGAGGCTCCGGACGGATTGTGGTCGGTAGTGGACATGTGGACTTTCGGTATTGCTGCGAACACACAGCTGTTGGAACTAACGTTGGCGGGACATGCACAGCACACCGCTGCGACGCTGCACAACGCTGCCCTGAAAAGCATGCGGACTCACAGCACGATTGTCTGCTCTACTCGGTCTCGAGAAACCGGGTACAGAAGACACTCGCGGAAAACAGCGTACGCGACGTGTGTTGTACCAAGCAAACATGGGTCCCACCGTCACCCTCGCTAGGGTATGCCCATGTCCGAAGATCACTCCGCCGCCCCCGACGACACCCGGCACGCCGAAGCCAATGCCCTGCTCGGGACGGTGGGAGTGACCCGCGCCAAGGTCGATTCGCAGTCCTCGCAACGGGCCAGCCGCAAGTGGTGGGACGCGGACGCCGCCGCCTACCACGAGACACACGCCGACTTCCTGGGCGTGGACTCCCCCGCGGGCGAGTTCGTGTGGTGCCCGGAGGGGTTGCACGAGGGTGACTGGCATCTGCTCGGGGATATAGAAGGAAAGCGGATCCTCGAGATCGGCTGCGGCTCGGCGCCCTGCTCGCGCTGGCTGGCCGCGCACGGCGCGCACCCGGTCGGGCTCGACATCTCGCGCGCGATGCTGGACCGCGGCCTGGCCGCCATGGCCGCGGGCGGCCCGCGCGTTCCTTTGATTCAGGCGGGCGCTGAGGAGTTGCCCTTCGCCGACGAATCCTTCGACCTGGCCTGCTCGGCCTTCGGCGCGGTCCCCTTCGTCGCCGACTCCGGTCGGGTCATGCGCGAAGTCCACCGCGTCCTGAAGCCCGGCGGCCGCTGGGTCTTCTCCGTGAACCACCCCATGCGCTGGATCTTCCCCGACGACCCGGGCCCCGACGGCCTGCGCGCCACCATCCCCTACTTCGACCGCACCCCCTACGTCGAGCTGGACTCCGAGGGCGAGCCCACCTACGTCGAACACCACCGCACCATTGGCGACCGCGTCCGCGAAATCGTCGCCGCCAACCTCACCCTCATCGACATCATCGAACCCGACTGGCCCGAATGGCTGGACCGCGAATGGGGCCAGTGGAGCCCCCTGCGCGGCGAGATCTTCCCCGGCACAGCCATTTTCGTCACCGAGAAGCGAAACTAGGCCACTCGCCACTCGCCGAAACTTCGCCGCCCCAACCGGAGTCGGCGGGGCGGCGGAGTCATTTGGGTTCGCGGCCTACGTGTTTCAAGGCCATTCTGAGGGCGTATTCGATTTGGGCGTTGATGCTGCGGAGGTCGTCGGCGGCCCATTTGGCGATGGCGTCGTGGACCGCCGGGTCGAGCCGGAGCAGCACCTTTTTCGGCTCGCGCTTGACCATTACGCGTAGAGGGATCCGGCGTTGACGACGGGGGCGGCAGCGCGGTCGCCGCACAGGACGACCAGCAAGTTCGAGACCATTGCCGCTTTGCGCTCCTCATCGAGTTCGACCACGCCCTGCTCGGACAGGCGGTCCAGGGCCATGCCGACCATACCCACCGCGCCCTCGACGATGCGGGAGCGGGCCGCCACCACCTGCGCGGCCTGCTGGCGAACCAGCATGGCCTGGGCGATTTCCGGCGCGTAGGCGAGGTGGGTGATGCGGGCCTCGATGATCTCGATGCCCGCCAGCTGGGTGCGGTCGCGCAGTTCGGCGGTGAGTTCGCTGGCCACCTCGGCCCCGTCGCGCAGGCTCGGGGTGTCCGAGTCGTCGGACTGGTAGGGGTGGGTGGTGGCCAGGTGCCGGACCGCGGTCTCGGACTGGGTGGTCACGAAGTCCTCGTAGTCGTCGACCGCGAAGGCGGCCTTGTAGCTGTCGACCACCTGATAGACGACGACCGAGGCGATCTCGACCGGATTGCCGTCGAGGTCGTTGACCTTCAGCTTCTGGGTCTCGAAGTTGCGGACGCGCAGCGAGATGCCGCGACGGGTCGACAGCGGAGTGATCCAGTGGAATCCGGCCTCGCTGACCGAGCCGATGTAGCGGCCGAAGAACTGAATCACCTTGGCCTGATTGGGATTCACGGTAATGAATCCGGTGAGCACCAGCACGGTGGCCAGGATCGTCAGCGCGAGCAGGACGCCGAGAGCGGTCGACGAGCCGGAGTGATCGCTGGCCCGGCTGTGCAAGCCATGGGCCTCGGCGGCGATCGCGATGGCCAGCAGTACCAGCACCCCCAGCATGATGAAGCCGTTCAGCCGAAAGGCCCGACGCAACTCCATGACATCCTCCTAGTATCGAAGTGATATCACGACGATAGCGCTCCCGACGGGCGGCGGCAAGGGCTCGACCCCGACCGCGTCATACCCCGGTAGGGGGCACCCGATGAGCGGGCTACCTCGGTCGCATTGCCCCCTCGTGCCGGGCGGCGGTGTGGTTTCGGTATGGAAATCGGCTCGATCACAACGACTCACGGCACGCGGGCACGGCATGCGCTCGGCGCGCGGGCACACCGACGGCGGCCCATCGCGGCCCTCGCGATGGGCGTACTGCTGCTCGGCGGCGCGGTCCTGACCGCCTGCGCCCCGGATCCCGTGAGCTCCGCCGCCCCGTCCGTCGACCGGGGGCGACTGGTGCGCTCCGAGCCTCTGCGCACCCTCAGCCCGGAGCAGCTCACCGCCGTGCTCGCCGACGCCGGATTCGATACCGGCACAGCGCGGTTCGGCGCGGACACCTACCGCCTGACCTACGACACCGTCGACCCCTCCGGCTCGGCCACCACCGCCACCGGACTGCTCGCCCTGCCCGCCACCCCCGACCACGACCTCACCGCGGTCCTGTTCGAACACGGCACCATGGCCACCAAGGCCGACGCGCCGTCGGTCGCCGAGCACGGCGGTGACCTCGCCGCGACCCTCACCTTCGCCGGTGCGGGGTTCGCCGGGATCGCGCCGGACTATCTGGGCCTGGGGCTTGGCCCGGGACAGCATCCGTACCTGGATCTGCCGTCCGAGACCACGGCCTCGGTCGACATGCTGCGCGCGGCAAGGGATTTCGTGAACACCACCGGACGCCAGCTGCGACCGGGTGTCGACCTCACGGGGTTCTCGCAGGGCGGACCGGCCGCGCTGGGCGTGGCGCGCAACCTCGGCGGCACCGCGACCGACACCTTCCACACCGCGGCGGCGGCCCCGATCAGTGGCCCCTACGACATCCGCGAGACCGAGTTGCCCGCGCTCCTGGCCGGTGAGCTGGACCCCACCTCCGCGGTCTTCTACTCCGGCTACTTCCTCACGGCCTGGAACCGCCTGCACCAGCTCTACGACTCGCCCGGCGAGGTCTTCCGCGCGCCCTACGACAGCACCGTGGAGCAGCTGTTCGACGGCACGCGCACCGAGCAACAGATCGTCGAGAACCTACCGGAGAATGTGGATCTGCTGCTGACTCCGCACGGGCTCGATCTGCTACGCCATCCGAGCGATCGGCTGGCGGCGGCCCTGCGGACGGCCGACGAGGTCTGCCGGACCGGGACACCGCGGGTGCCGATCCGGCTCTACACCGGCAGCGAGGACCGAGATGTCGTCCCGGGCAACAGCGTTCGATGCCGCGAGTATCTCGGCGCGCAGGGCGTGGACGCCACCACCGTGGACGTCGGGCCGGTCGACCACAGCGGATCCGGGAAGGCGGGAATCGCCGCCGCGGTGCGGTGGTTCCAGGAACTCACCGCGCCGCGGTAGCTTTCGCCGTTCGCGCTAGCGAGGACGAATATTGCGGTTGTTGCGGAACAGGTTGGCCGGGTCGTACTTCGCCTTCAGTCCGGCCAGCCGCTCGTAGGTCGCCGAGCTGTATCCGCCGCGCGTCTGCTCCTCGTCGGCCACGTCGCCGCCGCCGTACAGGAAGTTCAGGTTGTGGCCGATCTCCCAGGGCTGCAATGCCTTTCGAATACCCGCCAGACCGTCGCGGATGGCGTCGGCGTCAGCGCCGGGCATGGCGATCACGCGGGCGACGTACTCGGCGTCGCGGTGGTCCATGGCGATGCCGTTCGGTCCCGGTCGGCGCAGCGCACCGCCGAGGTGCCGGAATCCGGCGACGACCGGCAGCGACGATTCCGGACCGGTCGCCTCCAGGAAGGCGTCGGTGGCGTCGGCGGGCAGCTCGGCCAGCAGCGCGTTGGTCGCGGTGTACGGGTGCGGGTGATCCGGATCGCGGTAGATGCCGTGGGTCTCGGTGTAGGGCATGACCCGCAGGTCGTCGGCCATACGGTCGCCGATCGCGCGCAGCGGTGCGACCAGTCGCTCGCCTTCCTCGGCGGTCCCGGTGAAGGCGATATTGATGGTCGCGGTGTAGCGGCCGCGCAGGTGTTCGGGAACCTGCGGGATGTTCGGGATGGTCAGCATGGTGATGGCCGAGGTCATCTGCTCGGGCAGGTCCTGGGTCCACAGCCGCCAAGCCTCCAGCGCGGGCGCGACAAGTGGGGTGTCGAATTGCAGCTGACCGCCGTAAACCTCGGTGATCGGCAGCAATTCGAGTTCCAGCGCGGTCACGACACCGAAGTTGCCGCCGGTGCCCAGCACCGCGCCGAACAGTTCGTCGCCCGGGGTCAGGCGGCGCACCCGCCCGTCGGCGGTGACGATCTCGATGCCGCGCACATATTCGGCGGCGTACCCGAATTCGCGGGCCAGGATGCCGATGCCGCCGCCCAGGGTGTAGCCGACCACGCCGACCGACAGCGAGGAGCCGTTCAGCGGCGCGAGCCCGTGGGCGGCCGCCGCCTCGATCAGCGCCCCGGCCTGCACGCCCGCCCCGACGCGGGCAATGCGACGCTCGGCGTCGATGCGGATATCGGTCATGCGGCGGGTGCTGATGAGCACCCCGCCGTCGGTGGCGACGGACAGCCCATGCCCGGTCGCCTGCACGGCGATCGAAAGTCCGTGGCGCGCCGCGTATTCCACGGCGGCGCGCACGTCCTCGGTGTGGACCGCGCCGACGACCACGGACGGGCGGTGGGTGTAGGCGGTCTGGAATCCGGCGATCTCCGCGTCGTAGCCGGTGTCACCCGGCTGGAAGACGGGGCCGGTGGTGGTGATGTCGATCTTCGCTGTCTTCGTCATGTCTTAGACTCTGCCCGGACTCGATCAATAACTCCAACAGATAGTTTTTCTTGTAGCTAGAATCAGCAGTTATGGAACTGCGTCAGCTGCGGTACTTCGTCACGGTCGCCGAGGAGGCCAATTTCACCCGGGCGGCGGCCCGCCTGCATTTGGCGCAGCCGGGGCTGAGCTCGCAGATCCGGCAGCTGGAACGCGAACTGGGACAACCGCTTCTGGACCGCACCAGCCGCTCGGTCACCCTCACCCCGGTCGGCGAGGCGGTGCTGCCGATGGCCCGCGCGGCCCTGGAACAGGTCGAGCGCATCACCCACACGGTCGACGAGTTCACCGGCCTGCTGCGCGGGCACGTCCGGGTCGGCATGATCGCCGGTGGCGCGCTCGAGGAGATCGACATGGCGCGGGTGCTGGCCGATTTCCACCGCGATCACCCGCAGATCGGCATCTCCCTGACCGAGGACACCTCCGATGCCATGCACGCCGCCGTCCGCCGCGGCGATCTGGATATCGGCGTGCTGAGCATTTCCGGCGATCTGGAGCCCGCCATCGGCACCGAAACCGTCTACGACAGCGCCATTGTCGCGGCCGTGCCGCTCGCGGCCGAGGGCTTCGGTGAGCGAATCACGCTGGCGGAGTTGTGCGAACATCCCCTCATCTGCCTACCGCGCGGCACCGGACTGCGCGGACTCCTCGAGAACGCCTGCGCCGCCGCCGGTCTCGCCCCGGACGTGGCCTTCGAGGCCGCCACTCCCCCGCTGCTCATCCGGCTGGCCGCCCATGAGCTGGGCGTGGCCGTCATCCCGCGTCTCCCCGCCGACGAGGCGGCGGCGCTGGGCGTGCGCACCCTGGAGATCGACCCGGCCATGCGCGGCCGTCTGGTCCTGGCCTGGAACACCGAACGGCCGTTGAGCCCGGCGGCGAAGGTCCTGCTCGGCCAGCTGCGAATCGCGCTCTCGCACTGGAAGAACGCGACCCGCGACACTCAGGCTGCGAATCACCGAACGTAGCCACTGTCACACCATCACCTAAATATCCCTATTGCGATCACTGATAGGGAAGTTTAGGGTAGTTTTCGTGACAGATCGTCTCTACTCCGTCGAGGAAGTCGCGGACCGCCTCGGACTCCATGTCCGTACCGTCCGCGGCTATGTGCGCGACGGGAAGCTGCCCGCCACCCGCATCGGCAAGCAGTACCGCATCAATCAGGCCGACCTGGAGGCGTTCACCGGCCTGCCCACCCCCGAGAGCCTGCGTGAATCGGTTGCCCGGCAACGGCATTCGGAAGTCTCGAGCATTGTCGAGGTGGACGCGGTGGACCAGACCACCGCCGACCGCGTCAGCAGCCTGCTCACCGGCGCGGCGGGCAATCGATTCGCCAACGACCAACCCCTGCGGGTCCAAACCTTCTACGACCGCGAACGCGCCCGCCTGAAGGTCATTCTCGTCGGCGGCCTGGGCGATACCGCCCGGCTGCTCGAATACATGGAAGGAGTGCTCGCGTCGTGAACGCGATCTACAAGTCCGAGGCCGGTCGCGAGGCCATCCAGGCCCGCTACCGAGAACTGCTGCGGCAGTGGCCGGTTCCCGCCGAGCAATTGCACATCCCGACCCGCGAGGGCGACACCTTCGTGGTGGCCTCCGGTCCGGCCGACGCCCCGCCCGTGATCGCCCTGCACGGCTCGGGCGGCAACTCCGCGACCTGGCGCGGCGATATCGCCACCTGGACACAGGATTTCCGCGTCTACGCCGTCGATATCGTCGGCGAGCCCGGCGGCAGTGCCGAATCCCGACCCGAACTCGGCTCCGACGCCCTCGCCGACTGGCTCGACGATGTCCTTGCGGGCCTTGGCATTTCAGGCTCGGCCGCCTTCATCGGCATGTCGCTCGGCGGCTGGATCGCAGTGGACTATGCCATCCGACGCCCGGATCGGGTCGGCAAACTGGCCCTCTACTGCCCCGCGGGCATCGGCAAGCAGAAGTTCGGCTGGATCTTCAGGAACCTGTTCGACCATCTGTTCAGCAATCACGATCTGCGCCGCACCGCCGCCATCGTCACCGGCCTGAGCGCCACCGACCACACGGAAGTTCTCGACGACGTGGCGCTGACCTTCACCCACTTCAACCCGCGCATGGGCAAGCTCCCGATCTTCACCGACGCCCAGCTGAGCGGCCTGAAGATGCCGGTCCTGGTGATCGTCGGCGCGGATGACCGCATGTTCAAGTCCGCCGAAACCGCCGCTCGCGCAGAGCGTTCCATCCCCGAGGCCACGACCCGCGTCCTCCCCGGCGTCGGCCACGCCATCTTCGGCCAGACCGACGCCGTCCTCGAGTTCCTCCAGAAATAACAAGATCAGGGAGCTCTCACCGCAGGAATTCGGACGAATTCCTCCGGGAGAGCTCCCTGATCTTGTTGTGCGACTAGAGGATGCGCGACAGGAAGGCCTTCGTCCGGTCGTGCTGGGGGTTGGCGAGGACCTCGCGGGGGTTGCCCGCCTCGACGACCACGCCGCCGTCCATGAAGACCAGCTGGTCGGCGACCTCGCGGGCGAAGCCCATCTCGTGGGTCACCACCACCATGGTCATGCCGTCCGCCGCGAGTTCGCGCATGACGCCGAGAACTTCGCCGACCAGTTCGGGGTCCAGCGCCGAGGTCGGCTCGTCGAACAGCATGAGCTTGGGGTCCATGGCCAGCGCGCGGGCGATCGCCACGCGCTGCTGCTGGCCGCCCGACAGCTGGGCCGGATAGGCATCGGCCTTGTCCGCCATGCCGACTCGGGCCAGCAGTTCCTTGGCGCGCACCACCGCGTCGGCGCGCTTGATCTTCTTGACCTGGGTCGGCGCCTCGATGATGTTCTCCAGCGCCGTGCGGTGCGGGAACAGATTGAAGTGCTGGAAGACCATGCCGATATCGCGGCGCTGCTTGGCCGCCTCGCGCGGGTGCAGCTCGTAGAGCTTGCCCTTCTTCTCCTGGTAGCCGACGAGCTCGCCGTCCACGTAGAGCCGTCCGGCATTGACCTGCTCGAGGTGGTTGATGCAGCGCAGGAAGGTGGACTTGCCCGAACCGGACGGACCGATCAGGCACAGCACCTCGCCACGCTTCACCTCCAGGGTGATGCCCTTGAGCACCTGCAGCGCGCCGAAGTTCTTGGCCACCCGGTCGGCGCGCACCATCGGCACATCCGTCGTGGGCAGCGTGTCCTTGATGAGCGACATATCCGCGTTCACCTATCCCGTTCCGCCCGCGACCTGCGCCGCGGCCAAGGCGCGCAACTGTTTTGCCGTCAACTGCCGCGTCGAGCCGCGCGCGTAGTACCGCTCCAGGTAGTACTGGCCGATCATGAGCACGCTGGTGATGAGCAGGTACCAGGTGGCCGCCACCAGCAGCAGCGGGATCGGCTGGAAGTTGATGGAGTAGATGTCGCGGGCCCGGCCGTAGAGGTCGGTGGTGAGCGGGATGGCCGTCACCAGCGAGGTGGTCTTCAGCATGGAGATGAGCTCGTTGCCGGTCGGCGGGATGATCACCCGCATGGCCTGCGGCAGCACCGTGCGGGTCATGGTCTGCGACCACGACATGCCCAGCGCCACCGAGGCCTCCCGCTGCCCCTCGCCCACGGAATTGATTCCGGCGCGCACGATTTCGGCCATGTAGGCGGCCTCGTTGAGACCCAGGCCGATCATGGCGAAGAAGAACGGCGCGGACCAGTGCTGCACATCGAAATGCGTGAACGACGGCCCGAACGGCACACCGACCGTGATCGTCTTGTACAGCGACGGGAACAGGCCCCAGAACACCAGCTGCACATAGACCGGCGTCCCGCGGAAGATCCACAGGTACACCCACGCCACCGACCGCAGCACCGGGTTCGGCGAGAGCCGCATGACGGCCAGCACCACGCCCAGCACCACGCCGATCAGCATGGCCAGCACGGTCAGTTCCAGGGTCACCAACGCGCCCTTGGCGATTCGTTTGTCGCCCAGGTACTTGAAGTAGGTGTCCCAGTGGTACGCGTCATTCGTCTTCGCGCCCCAGAGGAACAGCCCCAGGGCGATGAGAATGATCGCGGCGGCGATCCACCGGCCCGGCCGACGCAGCGGAATCGCCTTGATCGGCTCGGGCTCGGTGTTCTCGACAGTCGCAGTAGAGGCTGCGGAATTGTCCTGCGACATAAGGTTTTAGCTCGATGCTCCGTTGATGACCGACTTGGTGATCGCGCCCTCCTGGACACCCCAGTTCTCGGCGATCTTCTTGTACTGGCCGTTGTCCATCAGGTATTGCACGGCTTCCTGCAGCACCGGCGCCAGCGGGGAGCTCTTCTTGACCGGCCAGCCGTAGGGCGCGGAGTCGAAGATCTTGCCCGCGGCCTCGATCTTGTCGCTGGCCTGCTTGATGGCGTACGCGGTCACCGGGGAGTCGGCGGACATGGCGTCGACCTGGCCCTGCACCAGCGCGTTGGCGGCGGCGGACTGCTCGTCGTAGGCGACCTTCTGGATCTCCGGCTTGCCCGCGGCCACGCACTTGGCGGACTTGGCCGGGATCTCGTCGGTGTCCTGAACCGTGGTGCGCTGCACCGCGACTCGCTTGCCACAGGCATTGTCCGGGTCGACCGGCTTGCCCTTCTGCTGGGCCCACTGGCTGCCCGCGGAGAAGTAGTCGACGAAGTCGGCGGTGGCCTCGCGCTCCTTGTTGTCGGTGAACGAGGACATGCCGACATTGAAGGTGCCCGCCTCGATGGACGGGATGATCTTCTCGAAGTCGGCTTCCTTGTAGTCGGCGGTCAGGCCCATCACCTTGGCGACCGCGTCCATGAGGTCCACGTCGAAGCCGACGATCTTGCCGCTGCTCGGGTCGCGGTACTCATTCGGCTGGTAGGGCACGTTCACGCCGACGGTGAGCTTGCCGGAGGACTTGATGTCCGCGGGGACCTTGGCGGCGATGGTGTCGACCTTGGCCACATCGACCTTCGCGACAGTCGGATTGCTCGACTCCGAGTTGTTGCTACAGGCGGCGGTCAGCACCAGGGCACCGCCCGCGAGCACGCAGGCGGCCCGCAGGGCACGCCCACGGAGAGAGTTACGAACAGACACAGCAGTCCTCCACGAGTTCGGGTGCGCGACATCCGGACGACACACGCCCCTTGCTTTCACCTAGGCACTGTGAAATGTAGGCGAGTGACACCGTCCACGTCGGTCGGTAACCGAACATTAATCGGCGACACGCCGTTGCGTGGCCGAACACGCCCGGTCCCGGAAGTGCGCGCTCACCAGCGGTGCAGCCGGGCGCGCACCTGCTCGGTGAATTCGGAGGTAGATGCTAGCCCACCCAAATCGGACGTGGCGACACCGGCCCGCAACGTATCCGCAACTGCGTGTTCAATGCGCTCTCCAACGCGGCGCAAGGCGCTGTAGCGCTGGGTCCGGCCCATCCAGCGCAGCATCCCGGCCGCGGAGTTGAACAGCGCCACCGGATTCGCGCGATTGCGACCGGCCAGCGTCGGGGCCGCGCCGTGCACGGCCTGCGCCATGATCTGGGTGTCGGAACAGTTCACCGAGGCCGCCATGCCGAGCGAACCGCTCAGCTCCCCGGCCAGATCCGAGAGGATGTCGCCGAAGAGGTTCTCGGTGACGATCACGTCGTAGTCACCGGGCGCGCGGACCAGATGGGCGGCCGCGGCGTCCACGTGCTCATCGCTGACCTCGATGTCCGGATACTCCGCAGCGACCTCGTAGCAGACGTCCCGGAACATGCCCATGGTCATCGGCAGCACATTGGCCTTGTGCACGATGGTGACCTTCTTGCCACGCTCGGCGGCGATCTCGAAACCCAGGTGCGCGATGCGCTCGATGGCGGCGCGGGTGAAGACTCCGACGGCCAGCGCCACGTCGCGCGAAGGCTGGAACTCGCCCGAACCGGCGGCCATATTGCGGTCGGCGTAGAGGCCCTCGGTGTTCTCGCGCAGGATCAGCAGATCCATGGCCGGGGCGACCGAGCGCACGCCCTCGATGGTGCGGGCCGGGCGAATATTGGCGTAGAGGCCGAAGCGTTTGCGGACCGCGCCCGCGGGCGGCAGGCCGACGCGGTGTTCGGGTGCGTAGGAGGCGCTGTCGTGCGGGCCCATGATCCAGGCGTCGAGCTCGGCGAGTCCCTCGAGGGTCTGCTCGGGCACCGGATTGCCGTACTCCTCGATGGCCTCGTGACCGAGTGGCAAACGCACCCATTGCACGGGCGACAGACCGGTCGCCTCGACCGCGTCGTCGACCACTTCCCGGGTCGCGCGCACGATTTCCGGGCCGATACCGTCGCCTTCCAACAGGCCCAGACGTAGTGGCGTGTCGATCTCGCTCATGGCAGTCATCCTCGCGCAACCTGCCCGATCGCGCCTCCCCGGCGCATCTTCCGAGCATGTTTCGAGACCTCGGCGTAAGTTCGGGACACCATGGTGCAATCGGTGGAGTTGGTGCTGGACTCGACGTCCGAGGCCACGGTGCGCGGGCAGTGGGCGCTGCTGCGGGAGCTGGGATTGCACGCGCCGGGGGCCGAGCACCGGCCGCACATCACGGTGGCGGTGGCCTCGGAGATCTGGCCGCGGTTGGAGAAGCCGTTGGGGCAGCAGGACTTCCAGCCCTTCACCGTCCGATTGGGCGGGCTGCTGATGTTCGGGTCGCGCTCGCCCATTCTGGTGCGGGCCGTGGTGCCGTCGGCCGAGCTGATCGCCTTGCAGCACAGGATTTTTCGAATAGTCGAGGACTGCCCCGGCATACCCGCGAATCTGCGGCCCGATGCCTGGACCCCGCACGTCACGCTGGCGCGGCGGCTACGACCCGGCCAAATCCAGGCCGCGCTCGATGCCGTGGCCTGGGACAAGGATTTCCGGGCTACGGTGGAGGGTATTCGGCGGTGGGACGGTGATCGGCGCGTCGAATGGCCCGTGGCAGCGGGTTAGCACCACGCCCGGCCATCCGGGGGAAGATAACCGCAGTGCCCGGTGTTGCTATCGGGGACATCCACACGAGAGGAAGCCATGGCCACCCAGACCCTGACCGAGCAGAACTTTGACGAGGTAGTCACCGGAAACGACATTGTTCTCGTCGATTTCTGGGCATCGTGGTGCGGCCCGTGCCGCAGCTTCGCCCCGACCTTCGAGGCCTCGTCCGAGAAGCACACCGACGTGGTGTACGGCAAGGTCGACACCGAGGATCAGCAGGGCCTGGCCGCGGCCGCGAACATCCGCTCCATCCCGACGCTCATGGCCTTCCGCGAGGGCATTCTCGTCTTCGCCCAGCCCGGCGCGCTGCCCCCGGCCGCCCTCGAGGACCTCGTCACCCAGGTGAAGGCGCTCGATATGGAAGACGTCCGCAAGCAGATCGCCGAGCAGCAGGCGAAGTAACACGCCGCGCACACCTCAGCGCCGCATCTCCCCCGAAAAGAGATGCGGCGCTTGGCGTTTCAACACTGACCCGATTCGAATCCCGTGACCGAAGCAGCTGCGTCGGTCACGGGATTTCGTTTCTCAGAAGTGCGTACCGAGGCGGTTGATGCCCGCGATCATGGCGCGGATCGTCGACTCGGCGGCATCCTCGGCCAGGGCCGCACCCCAGCCGCGACGGCCGTTGAACTCGCACTGGACGAAGGTGGCCATGCCGTCCTCGGTCCGGCGCTGGTGGAACTGCAGGATCTCCACCGGATAGCCCTCGTCGTAGAGGGCCGAGGTCAGCGCCGCCACCGGGCTGCCCGTCGCCACGACGGTGCGCAGGCGATCGGCGATTTCGAGGGTGGCGGTCCCGGCGCGGTGGCCGATCGGCGACCAGTCGCTGAGCTTGACCGGGCCGGTCGGCTCGCAGTACCGGTTGTGGAACTGGGCGGGGGTCAGGCCGGTGCATTCGGCCCGCAGGCTCGCGGGGGCAGCGGCGAACAGCGTGGAGGTATCGAAGGTGATGGTCATTGAACTAGGTCTTCCCGACTTCTTCCGAAGAAAGTGACAGAGGGGACCAGCAAGAAAAGTTCATCGGCCGCAGCGAGGGGCCGGTCCGAATCAGACCCCGCTACGGCGGAGAACTACGAGTACGCGCGCGTCAGCCACATTCGCGGTAAGCGAGATAAGCGCTGCGCGGTCGCGGTCGGCGACATCGAGCACTGCGCTGCGGCTGGAGGCGGGATTCGGCACGGGGTCGAGCATAAGTGCATACCCACGCAATGGCAACCATATTCGCAATCGACCCACGAGTAACTTTGCCGCAGGTCACCCGACATGCGACCGGGGTCTACCACCCCTCGATGCCACAATGGGCAAACACCGTCGGACCACCGATCGACCGCTCCGTGAACACGCCCGGCTCAGACCTTCCCGACCTATCGGACAGCGAGTATTTCCGACCTATCGGACAGGGAGCTCACGATGACCGATCCGAACCTGCAATCCGCCGTCAATGCCCTGCTGGGCGCCCACCGCGCCTGCTGCCGCCAGGCCCTCGACTCCATCGACGCGGGCGGCAAACACGCCACCCGCACCCACCTCGCCCAACTCCTCGACTGTGCCGACATCACCCGCACCGCGGGCGACTTCCTCGAACGCCAATCAACCTGGTCCTCGGCCCTGTGCGAACTGGCCGCCGAAGCCTGCGCCCGCACCGCCGACTCCTGCGACCGCCTGGACGAACACGCCTGCGCGAAAGCCTGCCGCACCGCCTCCAACCTCGCCGCCTCCATGGCCGACCAGCTGGCTCGCTAGCGCCCGAGCAGCCATCGTCCCCAACGAATCGCCGCCGGGCGCGGTCATCGGGTCAGTGGGCGGCGGCGTCCCAGGAGCGGCCTACGCCGACGGAGACCTCGAGGGGGACGGAGAGGTCGATGGCGTTGGACATGTGTTCGCGGGCAAGGGATTCCAGTTGCTCGCGTTCGCCGGGGGCCACTTCGAAGACGAGTTCGTCGTGGATCTGGAGCAGCATGCGGGATTTCAGGCCCGCGTCGCGGATCGCCTGCTGGGTGTCGATCATGGCGACCTTGATGATGTCGGCTGCGGTGCCCTGGATGGGGGCGTTGAGGGCCATGCGTTCGGCGGCCTCGCGGCGCTGACGGTTGGAGGAGTCCAGGTCGGGCAGGTAGCGGCGGCGGCCGAAGAGGGTTTCTGTGTAGCCGACCTTGCGGGCCTGTTCGACGGCGTCGCGCAGGTAGTCGCGAATGGCGCCGAAACGGTTGAAGTAGACGTCCATTTGGACCTTGGCCTCCTCGGCGCTGATCTTCAGCTGCTGGGACAGGCCGTAGGCGGACAGACCGTAGGCCAGGCCGTAGGACATCGCCTTGATGCGGCGGCGCAGTTCCGGGTCCACCTCGGAGATCGGGATGTCGAAGGCCTTCGAGGCGACGAAGTTGTGCAGGTCCTCGCCGGAGTTGAAGGCCTCGATCAGGCCCTCGTCCTTGGACAGGTGGGCCATGATGCGCATTTCGATCTGGCTGTAGTCCGCGGTCATGAGCGACTCGTAGCCGGGGCCCACCACGAACGTGTCGCGAATGCGGCGGCCCATATCGGTGCGGATCGGAATGTTCTGCAGGTTGGGCTCGGTCGAGGACAGGCGACCGGTCGCGGCCACCGTCTGGTTGAAGGTGGTGTGGATGCGGCCGTCGTCGGCGACCGACTTGAGCAGGCCGTCGACGGTCACCTTCAGGCGGGTGGCGTCGCGGTGCTCGAGCAGGTGCTGCAGGAACGGGTGCTGGGTCTTCTCGTAAAGCCCTTCCAACGCATCGGCATCGGTGGTGTAGCCGGTCTTGGTGCGCTTGGTCTTGGGCATGTCGAGCTCGTCGAACAGCACCACCTGCAGCTGCTTGGGCGAGCCCAGGTTGATCTGCTTGCCGATCACCTCGTAGGCGGCATTGGCGGCGTCCGCGACGCGGTCGGCGAATTCGCGCTGCAGTTCCTCGAGCTGCGCGGAATCCACGGCGATGCCCGCGGCCTCCAGATCGGCGAGCACGCCCAGCAGCGGGAGTTCCATATCGCCGAGCAGCGCGGTCGACTCGATGCGCTCGAGCTCGGCGTCGAAGGCGTCGGCGAGGTCGGAAACCGCACGGGCGCGCAGCATTTGGGCATTGGCGACCTCGGCGTCGACCTGCTCCTCGTCATCGAGCAGCGACAGCTGGGTCTCCCCGCCATTGTCGACGCGCAATTCCCGGCTCAGGTAGCGCAGCGACAGGTCCTCGAGGTTGAAGGTGCGCTGGCCCGGCAGGATCAGGTAGGCGGCCAGCGCGGTGTCGGTGCTGAGCCCGCCCAGCTGCCAACCGCGCCCGCGCAGCGCGTGCATGGCGGTCTTGGCCTCGTGCAACGCCTTCGGGGTTTCCGGGTCGGCGAGCCAGGCCCCCAGCGCCTTCTCGTCCTCGGGGGTCAGCGTGTGCACGTCGATGTACGCGCCCTCGCCATCGGCGGCGGCCAGGGCGATGGCCTGGGTGTCACCGTGCACCGGCGAACCATTGCCGACCACCGAGACACCGTGCCGCACACCGGCCTTGGCATGCTCGGCCAGCCAGTCGGCCACGGTTCCGGCGGCCAGCGCGCTACCGCTGATCTCGAAGCCGGACTCGGCCTCGGGCTCGACGGGCGCGAGGGTGTCGAAGAGCCGGTCGCGCAGCACCCGGAACTCCAGCTCGTCGAACAGCCGGTGGATCTTGTCGCGATCCCACGGCTGCATGGCGAGCTGATCCGGCGTGTACGGCAGCGCCACATCCTTGACCATCTCGGTGAGCTGCCGGTTGAGCACCACGGCGGACAGGTTGGCGCGCAAGGCGTCTCCCACCTTGCCCTTGACCTTGTCCACCTGGTCGACCAGCGTGTTCAGATCCCCGAACTCGCGCACCCACTTGGCCGCGGTCTTCTCCCCCACGCCCGGAATGCCGGGCAGATTGTCGCTCGGGTCGCCGCGCAGGGCCGCGAAGTCCGGATACTGCGCGGGAGTCAGACCGTACTTCTCCTCCACCGCCGCCGGGGTGAACCGGGTCAGCTCGGAGACGCCCTTCTTCGGGTAGAGCACGGTGACGTCATCGTTGACCAGCTGCAGCGAGTCCCGGTCACCCGTCACGATCAGGACCTTGAACCCCTGCGGCACGGCCTGCGTGGTGAGGGTGGCGATAATGTCGTCCGCCTCGTACCCCTCGATGGCCATGACCGGAATCCCCAGCGCCCCCAGCACTTCCTGGGTGGTCTCCACCTGCCCCTTGAACTCGTCGGGCGTGGTCGACCGATTCGCCTTGTACTCCGGATACGCCTCGGTCCGGAACGTCTTGCGGCTCACATCGAACGCCGCCGCCACATGCGTCGGCTTCTCGTCCCGCAACAGGTTGATCAGCATCGCCGTGAACCCGTACACGGCATTCGTGGTCTGCCCACTCTGCGTCTTGAAGTTCTCCGCGGGCAGCGCGAAGAACGCGCGATAGGCCAGCGAATGTCCATCCAGCAACAGCAGCGTCGGCCGCTCCCCGGAGCTGGCTGCGGACACGACGGCAGGACGCTGATCAGTAGAGGCAGGGGTCACCCGACAGAGTCTAGGTATCCCCACCGACATCCGTGCGCAGCGGGCGCACTCGGCCCGTCGGCGCAGGTCGATAAACCGATTTCATCCCGGACCCGCCACCTGGTAGCGTGATCACCCGTCAAAGGGGTGTAGCTCAATTGGCAGAGCAGCCGTCTCCAAAGCGGCAGGTTGCAGGTTCGATTCCTGTCGCCCCTGCTTGAAGGTTCGGGCCCGGTCACCGTGGGGTGACCGGGCCCGAATGCTTTCTCGGGGGCCGGATTCAGCCGACGCCCAAGTAGGCGGACTTGACGGCGGGGTCGTGTAGGAGTTCACGACCGTCGCCGGTCTTGGTGACATCGCCGGTTTCCAGGATGTAGGCGCGGTGGCTGCGGGTGAGCGCCTGTTGGGCGTTCTGCTCGACCAGCAGGACCGTGGTGCCCTGGGCGTTGATGTCGGCGATGATTCGGAAGATCTGCTGAATCACCATGGGGGCCAAGCCCATCGACGGCTCGTCCAGGAGCAGCAGCTGGGGGCGGGCCATCAGGGCGCGACCGATGGCCAGCATCTGCTGCTCACCGCCGGAGAGGGTGCCGCCGACCTGGCGACGACGCTCCAACAGGCGCGGGAACAGCTCGAAGACCCAGTCCAGGGTCTGCCCGTACTCGCCCTTGGACTTGAACGGCCTTGCGTGGCAACCCATGTCGAGGTTTTCCTGGACCGTCATGCCCGGGAAGACACCGCGACCCTCCGGGGCCTGGATGAGGCCCGCCACGACGCGCTCGTGGGCCTTCATGCGGGTGATGTCGCGGCCCTGGAACATGATGCGGCCGCGGGTGAGCGGCAGCAGGCCGGACAGGGCGCGCATGGTGGTGGTCTTGCCCGCGCCGTTCGCACCCAGCAGGGTGACCAGCTCACCCTGGCCGACATTCAGCGAAATGCCGTGCAGGGCTTGGATTCTGCCGTAGTTGACGACCATGTCGTCGACGCTGAGCAGCGTGTCCCCGGCCGCGACCTCGGACGCCTCGGAGCCCGGCAATCGCTTGGCCAGATCCGGAACGGGTTCGCCACCAACGCTTTCCGCCTCCGCGGCGTCCTCGGCCCGCTCGGCGTCGGCCTCGTCCGGCACGCCCAGGTAGGCGTTGATCACCGAGGGATCCTGGCGGATCTGCTCCGGCAGCCCGTCGGCGATCTTGCGGCCGAACTCGAGCACCACGATCCGGTCGGTCACGCCCATGACCAGCCGCATGTCGTGCTCGATGAGCAGCACCGTGTACCCGTCGTCGCGGATCTTGCGAATCAGATCCATGAGCGCGGACTTCTCGCTCGGGTTGAACCCGGCCGCGGGCTCGTCCAGGCACAGCAGCTTCGGCTCGGTCGCCAAGGCGCGCGCGATCTCGAGCCGACGCTGATCGCCGTAGGACAGATTGCGCGCCTTCTCCACCGCCTGCGGTGCGATACCGACGAATTCCAGTAGCGCCATGGCTCTTTCGAGCGCCTCGCGCTCCTCACCGCGATGCCGCGGCGTGCGGAACACCGCGCCCGGCACCGAGGTCTTGTGCCGCGCGTCGGCCCCGACCACCACGTTCTCCAGCGCCGTCATCTCGCTGAAGAGCCGAATGTTCTGGAACGTGCGGGCGATGCCGAGGCGGGTGATCTCGTTGCGCTTGGTCTTGGTCAACGGCTTGCCGTCGAAGTAGACCGTGCCACCCGAGGGCCGGTACACGCCGGAGATGGCGTTGAAGCAGGTCGTCTTGCCCGCGCCATTGGGTCCGATGAGTCCGAGGATCTCGCCGCGGCGGATCTCGAAGCTCACATTGTCCAGCGCGGTGAGGCCGCCGAACTTCACCGTCAGCCCGTCGGTGCGCAACAGGGGCGCGCCGATGGCGGTCTGGATTTCGCGATGCGGTGCGGCAATCTCGGCGACCGCGTCCGAATCGGCGAGCACCGGAAGGACTTCCGTCACGTCCAGCACACCGGCGGGTTCGACCTCGGGAGCCTCCGTGTATCCCGCCGCCATGTCCTCGTTGTCGAAGAGCGCGTCGCCCGGCCCCGTCACTGCGCTGCTCCCGTCGTCGGCGCGGCCACCGGCCGTCGCACCGCTCGATACACCTGTCGCCCGTAGGCGAGTAGCTTCTGCCGAGCCGGGAACAGACCCTGCGGCCGGAAGATCATGAGCACCACCAGCGTGAGTCCGAAGAACAGATATTTGTAGTCGCCCAACGACTGTCCGCCCACATTGACCGACATGAGTCGGTTGGGCAGGTACACGATCAGGAACGCGCCGACGATCACGCCGAGCTTGTTGCCCTGCCCGCCGAGCACCACCGCACACAGGAACAGCATCGAGTTGATGACGTTGAACCCGGTCGGGTTGATGAACTGCACCTGGCCCGCGTACAGCGCGCCGGAGAGTCCACCGATGCCCGCGCCGATCATGAACGCCCACAGCTTGAACTTGAAGGTGGGCACGCCCATGATCTCGGCGGCGTCCTCGTCCTCGCGAATGGCGACCCAGGCGCGGCCCACGCGGCTGCGCTCGAGATTGCCGACGAAGATCAGCACGATGACCACCAGCACGATGCCCAGCCAGTACCACCAGGTGCCGGAGTTGGCCCGGTCCAAGGGATTCCAGGAGTGCTGGTCGCCGAGATTGCCGGAGGAGAAGAAGCCGTCCGGATGCTTGGTGGACTCGCCGAGGTGCGGATACTGGATCCGCGACAGGCCGAGGCTGCCATTGGTGATGTCGGGCAGGTTGTCGGCCAGCAGGCGCACGATCTCGCCGAAGCCGAGGGTCACGATGGCCAGGTAGTCGCCGCGCAGCCGCAGGGTCGGCGTGCCCAGGATGAGCCCGGAGATCGCGGTCGCCAGGATCGCGATCGGAACACACAGCAGCCACGCCCATTTCGGGTTGAGCCAGCCGCCCGCGGTCTGATTCCACGGACTGTTCGGACTCGTCAGCAGACCGACCGTGTACGCGCCGACCGCGTAGAAGCCGACGTACCCGAGGTCGAGCAGACCCGCCTGTCCGACAACGACATTCAGGCCGATGGCGATGAGCGCGTACATGGCGAACTGCGCCATGACGCCGCCGAAACTGGTGCCGGGAGTGTCCAGCAGCGGGATCTTGAACAGCGGCAGGATCGCCAGCACGAGGACCGCGGGCACACCGAAGGCCCACTGCGCCGGTCGCGACAGGCCACCCCACCAGCCGCGAATGGCGTCACCCACACCGTGCCCGGCGGACGAATCCGCTGGCGCGGGAGCGGTTTTCGTGTTCGTCATGCCCGCGCCCTCCCCAGGCTCTCGCCCAGAATGCCGGTCGGGCGAATCATCAGCACGGCCACCAGCACCACGAAGGCAACCACATCGCGCCATTGCGTGCCGAACAGGATCTGCCCGTAGTCCTCGGCCAGACCCAGCAGCAGCCCGCCCAGCAGCGCGCCGCGCAGGTTGCCGATGCCACCGAGCACCGCGGCACTGAAAGCCTTGATACCCAGGATGAATCCGCCGTTGTAGATGATGCCGTTGGGGATCTTCAGCGTGTAGAGCAGAGCGGCCGCACCGGCGAGCACACCGCCGATGAGGAAGGTCAGCATGATGACCCGCTCGCGCGAGACGCCCATGAGCGTCGCGGTGTCCGGGTCCTGCGCGACCGCGCGAATGCTGCGGCCGAATTTCGTTCGGTTGATGAGCAATTCGGTGGTCAGCGCCAGCGCCACCGCGGCGAGCACGATCACCAGCGCGATATTGGTGACCGAGGCCCCGAAGATCTGGAACTGCTCGCTCGGCTTCACCAGCAGGATCGGCTGCTGCGCGTTGAGGCCGCCGAGCTTGTTGCCCGACAGCTTCGGCAGCAGGTAGTGCACGAATTCCTGCAGCACGAACGACATTCCGATCGCGGTGATCAGGAAGATCAGGGGTTTCGCCCCGCGTTTGCGCAGCGGGCGATACGCGACGCGTTCCAGGCCGACGGCCGCCGCGCCGGAGACCAGCATGCCGAAGACCATGGCCCCCGCGAGATAGATGACGGTGAGCCCGACACCCTGGGAGTACACGTCACCGCTGGCGGCGAATCCGAAGACCATCAGACCGACCAGCTGGCCGAACATGCCCAGCATGAAAACTTCCGAGTGGGCGAAATTGATCAGGCGCAACACGCCGTAAACCAAGGTGTAGCCGACCGCGACCAAGGCGTAGATCGAACCGTAGGTCAGGCCCTCCACGGTGAGCCGCCAGAATTGGTCGACGACACCGGAGACATTGAATTCGATGGAACTGCTCGCCAACAGTGTCACATCGGCCAGAGCGGGTGCAGACATTCGTTACTTTCGCCGTCCTAAGGAAACAGCGGGTGCCGAAACCGTGCTCGGCACCCGCTGTTCCGAATATCGTGTGCGCTACTTGACCTGGTACATCCAGATCAGCGCGTTCGCCAATTCACCGGTGGGACCCCACTTGTACTCGCGCGCCAGACCCTGGCCGTCGTAGTTCTTCACGAAGTCGACGAGGTCGGGGCGGGTGGTCTTGCCGGACTCGATGCCCTTGATGACGATCGTGGTCAGGTCGTAACCCTCGGTCGAGTAGGTGCCCGGGTCGAAGTTGTTGAACGCCTTGTAGGCGGCGGCGAACTTGTCCGAGGCCGGACCACACGGGCACGACAGCAGCGCGTCCTTGGAGGCGTTGCCCGCCTGCTTGACGAACTCGACGTCCTTGGTGCCGTCATCGGAGATGAAGGTCGCGGTCACGCCGCCATTGCGCAGCTGGCTGACCAGCGGCGAGGCCTCGGCGTAGTAGCCCGCGTAGAAGATGCCGTCCGGCTTGGCCGCGGCCATCTTGGAGACCGTCGCGGAGAAGTCCTTGTCCTTCTGCTTGACGTTGGCCGCGCAGCTCGGGTCGGCGATCGAGCCCAGGCCCTCGGTCACGGTCTTGGCCAGGCCGGTGCCGTAATCGGAGTCGTCGGCGATTACGCAGATCTTCTTGAACTTGCCGGTGCCCTTGAGGTATCCGGCGACGGCCGGGCCCTGGATGCCGTCATTGCCCAGGCCGCGGAAGAAGTTGCCCCAGCCATTGGTGGTGAGGGTGACGTTGGTGGCCGACGGCGTCAGCGACAGCAGGTTGGCCTGGTTGAGGATCGCGCCGGTCGCCTTGGTCTCACCGGAGAAGGTGGGGCCGATCAGGGCGACGATGGACGGATCGCTGACGATGGTCGGAATGACCTGGGTGGCCTTCTGCGGGTCGCCCTCGGTGTCGAATTCCTTGAGCTGGACCTGGCAGCCCGGGTTGGCCTTGTTGTGCTGGTCCAGCGCCAGCTTCACACCGCGGACGATGTTCAGGCCGAGATTGGCGTTGTCGCCGGTCAGCGGGCCCGCCATCGCGATGGTCTGCGGTGCGCACTTGCCCTTGCCGTCACCGGCCGGGTCCGCGGCCGCGGAGGTGTCCTTGGCCGGAACCTCCTTGCCCTGACCGTCCACCTGAACCAGCGGCTGAATGGTCAGGTTCGACCCGCCACCGCCCGAATTGTCCGTCGATTTGCTGCTACATCCGGCAGAAGCCAAAGCCAGTACCGCCGCCGCGCCGATGACCACCGCTCGCGCTGTACGACTGCGTCGCAGCGAAGACGTGCGCGTCATTGAACCAAGCACGATTCACCTCATGTTCTGTGCTCCCCGGTGACCGAGGAGGGCCGCCCCATCGATCGGCCCGAACCAGAACATAGCCCTGCCAGGTTAGCTCCGCATCACATTCGAATCATCCATGTGACATCGCAACAAACGAAAAGGCCCCGCTGTTACCGCACTGTAAACTTTTACAGTTGATTTCCGGCAACAGCAGGGCTATGACGCGGCAAATACGTCCTACTTCGGGGCGAGGTTCTCCAGCACCACTTCCGCGACGGCCTTCATGGTGGTACGGCGGTCCATGGCCGTGCGCTGAATCCACTTGAACGCCTGCGGCTCCGATAGACCCTGGGTCTGCATCAGCACACCTTTGGCCCGCTCCACCAGCTTGCGGGTCTCGAGCCGGTCGGTCAGATTCGCGACTTCGCTCTCGAGCGCCGCGATCTCGTGGAACCGGGACGCGGCCAATTCGATGGCCGGTACCAGATCCGACTTGGTGAACGGCTTCACCAGGTACGCCATCGCCCCCGCGTCGCGTGCCCGCTCGACCAGATCACGCTGGCTGAAGGCGGTCAGAATGACCACCGGCGCAACGCGTTTCGACGCGATCTCGGCCGCCGCGTCGATACCGTCCCGGCGCGGCATCTTCACGTCCATGATCACCAGGTCGGGCCGCAACTCCTCGGCGAGATCCACGGCCTGCTGGCCGTCGCCCGCCTCACCCACCACGTGATAGCCCTCTTCCGAGAGCATCTCCACCAGGTCCATCCGGATGAGCGCCTCGTCCTCGGCAACCACCACCCGCTTGGGGGCGGACGCCGCGGCATCCTTCTTCGAACCGCCCCCTGCTGTCGTTCCCATAGATGAACCCCTGTCGCTTCCGAATACCGATTACCCGATGCCACCTCGTCCCGCGCCACCCTCGCAGGCCCAGCACGCACCGAGTACCCCAAAGAGTACCGTCGCCCCGCCCCCACAACCCACGTACCCAGCGCAAACCGACCAGTATCACAACGATGTCATCCCCCCACCCCCTCGATTAGGGTCTTCCCCCACCCACCCGCTATCATTTCTCCCCGGTGCGCCGGGTTGGCGGAACTGGCAGACGCGACGGTCTCAAAAACCGTTGTCCGGAAGGACGTGTGGGTTCGAGTCCCACACTCGGCACCAAGGTGAAGGGCTGTTTCGGTGGATGCCGGGGCAGCCCTTTTCTCATGCGGTACGCGGGTCCGCGGTTGCGGTCGCGGGGGTGTGGGGTGGAATTTTGTTCTGGGGCGGGGGATTTGGTGTGGCGGGATGGGGTCAGAGTTGGATTGCCTTGAGTTCGAGGAATTCTTCGAAGCCGGGGATGCCTTGGCAGCGGCCGAGGCCGGATTGTTTGAAGCCGCCGAAGGGGGCTCGGGGGTTCATTTTGTAGGCGTTGATGTCGACCTGGCCGGTCCGGAGGCGGCGGGCGACGGCAAGGGCGCGGTCGGGGTCGGCGGAGAAGACGGCACCGCGTAGGCCGTAGTCGCTGTCGTTGGCGAGGGCCACGGCGTCATCGTCGCCGTCGTGGGGGATCAAGGACAGGACGGGGCCGAAGATCTCCTCCCGGGCGATGCGCATGTCGTTGCGGACGTGGGTGAAGACGGTGGGGCGGACGTAATAGCCGCGGTCCAGGGTGGGCGGGCGGTCGAGGCCGCCGGTCACGAGGGTCGCGTCCTCGCGCAGGCCCGCGCGGATGTAGTCGCGGACGCGGTCGTACTGGGCGGCGTTGGCCAGCGGGCCGAGGGTGGTGGACTCGTCGGCGGGGTCGCCCTGGCGGTACTGCGCGACGGCCGCGACCGCCAAGTCGGTCGCCTCGTCGATTCGGTTGCGGGGCACCAGCATTCGGGTCCAGGCTCCGCACATCTGACCGGCGTTGTTCAGGCAGCTGTGGACGGATTCCGATACCGCGTGCTCGAGGTCGGCGTCGTCGAGCAGGACGGCGGCGGATTTGCCGCCGAGTTCGAGGACGAGACGTTTGAGTGTGAGCGCGGCCAGTTCGGCGACCCGGCGGCCCGCCGCGGTGGAGCCGGTGAAATCGACCATGTCGACGGCCGGATGCGTGTCGAGCACCTCGCCCACTTCCGCACCCGTGCCGGGCACCATATTGAACACCCCGGCGGGAACGCCCGCGGCATCGAGGATCTCGGTGAGCAGATAGGCCGACAGCGGGCTCGATTCGCCGGGCTTGTGCACCACCGTGCAGCCCGCCGCCAGCGCCGGGGCGATCTTCACCATGGCCAGGTACAGCGGCTGATTCCACGGGCTGATCGCGGCCACCACTCCGACGGGTTCGCGCCGGATCAGACTCGGCCCGTCGCGTGTCTCGAAGGTGTAACCCCCTGCGATATCGACGGTTTCGGCCAGCAGCCGCTCCGCCCCACCGACCGAGGTCGTCCGGGCCGCCGTGATCGGGGTGCCCACCTCGGCGGTCACCGTGCGCGCCAACTCCTCACCCCGCTTGCCGAAGATCGCCAGCGCCCGCCGCAACACGGCCAGCCGCTGTCCCAGCGGTGTGGACGACCAGGATTCGAAGGCCTCCCGGGCCGCCTCGACCGCATGCCGGGCGTCCGCGGCGGCACCGTCACGAACCCGCGCGACCACCTCCTCGGTCGCCGGGTTCACAATGTCGCGCCGTCCCCCACCGGCCGGTACCCACTTTCCACCGATGAAGACGTCGTCACGAATGAGCATGCTCGTTCCCTCCTCGGAATCTCGTCTCGATTCCGGCATACCCGCCGCCCCCGCACACACGCGTAGCCCCCTTGCAGCGCAACGCTATTCGACCAGGTCGCCTTGGGGCGCAAGGGATTTCGTGGCGCGGGTTATTGCGGGGTGGTGATGCGGGTGTAGGCGGTGCGGATTTGGGATTCGGCGTCGGCCAGGTAGTCGGCGAGCATGGTGGCGGCGGTGGCGGAGTCGCCGCGGGTGAGGGTGGCGAGGATTTCGTGGTTGCGGTGGAGGTAGGGGAGGTGGAAGGCGTTGGCGTCTTCCACTACGTGGAAGATGAGGCGGAGTTCGTTCCAGACACCGGCCATGAGGGAGTCGAGCAGGCTGCTGTCGTTCAGGGCGGTGATGGCTCGGTGGAAATCGACGTCGGCGGTACCGACACCCGCCCAGTCGTTTTCGGCGGCGTAGCGGTCGGCGCGCTCGAGGGCCGCCGCGACCTCGGTGAGGTCGGGGGTGGTTCGGGGGTAGTCGCGCAACGCCGCGCATTCGACGATGCGGCGGCACTTGTAGACCTCGGCGATGTCGGTGATGGCGGGGACACGCACGAAGACGCCGCGGTTCAGTTCGTGGGTGACCAGGCGCTCCTCGATGAGGGTGCGGAAGGCCTCGCGCACGGTGTTGCGTGAAACCTTCAGTGCCTCACAGATATCCGGTTCCGACAGGCGCGCGCCCGGGCGGAAGTGGCCCGCCAGGATGTTGTTGCGGATGATCGTGGCCACCTGGGCGCTGCGGCTGGCGCGATCGAGGGTGTCGCGGTGGACGGCCAAGGCCGCGTACGGCTCGACGGTTGCGGCGTTCGCCGACGTCATCGACGGATCCTCCTCGAGTCCACGACTCACCTGGGTACGCGTCAAGATTACGCCTCCACGTGGGATCCGACGACGATTGGATCGCCGTATTGCAGGATCGTTCAACGATTCATAGAATGAGATGCCTATCACACCCGCTCTGTGATGCGCCCGAGGGGGGTCATCATGACCGAAATATCAACTGTCGCCGAGGTTTCCGTGCGACCTTTCGAATGGTTCCGGAGTCTGAGCGCCACCGGCAAGCGCGCCTTCTTCGGCGCGTTCGGCGGCTACGGCATGGATTCCTACGACTTCCAAGTGCTGCCGCTGGCACTGGCGGCGATCACCTCCTATTTCGCCATCAGCACCGGTCAGGCCGGTCTGCTCACCACCGTGACGCTGGTGCTGTCGGCGGTCGGGGGCGCGGCCGCGGGCGTGCTGGCCGATCGCATCGGCCGGGTCCGCACCCTGCAAATCACCATCGCGGTGTACGCGTTGTTCACCGTCGCGTGCGGGTTCGCCTGGGATTACCCGTCATTGCTCGTCTTCCGGGCGCTGCAGGGCCTCGGGTTCGGCGGCGAATGGGCGGCCGGGGCGGTCCTGGTGGCGGAGTACTCCCGGCCCGAATACCGCGGCCGGACCGTCGGTTTCGTGCAGAGCGCGTGGGCGGTCGGCTGGGGGCTGGCGGTGTGCGTGTACACCGTCCTGTTCCAGGTGTTCGATCCGGCGACCGCGTGGCGGGCGCTGTTCATCACCGGCGCCATGCCCGCCCTGCTGATCATCTGGGTGCGCCGCAATGTCGGCGACGCCGAGATCGCCACGGTGCGGCGGACCGGCGTCGAACGCGGCCGGATCCTCTCGCTCTTCGGCCGAGAACTGCGGCGCACCACCGTTTTCGCGGCGATCATGGCCACCGGGGTACAGGGCGGCTACTACACCCTGGCGACCTGGCTGCCCACCTATCTGAAGAAGAGCCGTCACCTCACCGTGGTCGGCACCGGCGGCTACCTGTTCCTGCTGATCGGTGGCGCGTTCCTCGGCTACCTCACCGGCAGCGTGCTCACCGATCGCATCGGCCGCAAGCGCAATATCCAGCTCTTCGCCGTGCTGTCGGTGATCTTCATGATCGGCTACACCCAGGTCCCCCACGGCGCGAACACACTGGTGCTCGTTCTCGGTGTCCCGCTGGGATTCTCGACCTCGGCCATTTTCTCCGGCTTCGGCTCCTATCTCGCCGAGCTGTTCCCGACTCCGCAGCGCGGCACCGGCCAGGGATTCGTCTACAACTTCGGCCGCGGCGTGGGCGCCGTATTCCCCACGGCCGTGGGGTATCTGGCCTCGACGACCCTCGGTTTGGCGGGCGCGATGCTGTTCGGCGCGCTCGGTTACGCGCTCGCGGTGCTGGCCCTGTTCGGCCTTCCCGAGACACTCGGCAAACCCTTGCGCTGACGCTCCGAAGGGAGTCCCGGGATGGGAACCGTGCTTCGGCCCGGCGAGATCTTCGCCGGATACCGCATAGTGCGGCTGCTGGGCCGCGGCGGCATGGGCGAGGTCTATCAGGCCAAGGACCCCAACCTCCCGCGGCAAGTCGCGCTGAAGGTGCTCAATGCCCGGGCGAGCAAGGACAAGGGTCTGCGCGAACGCTTCTGGCGGGAGGCGAATCTCGTCGCACAGCTGGTGCACCCGAACATCGTCCCCATTCACGCCCGCGGACAGGACGCGGGGCGCATGTGGATCGCCATGGCCTACATCGAGGGCACCGACCTGTCCGCCACGCTGCGCCGCGGCGCGATCGAACCCGAACGCGCCGTGCGCATCACCCTGGAGATAGCCGATGCCCTCGACTTCGCCCACGACACCGGCGTGCTGCACCGAGACGTCAAGCCCGCCAACATCATTCTCGCGACCCGCCCGCGCGAGCGCGCCCTGCTCACCGACTTCGGCATCGCGAAATCCCTGGCGGGCATCAGAAACTCCGCCGACACCGAACAGGTACTGGCCACCCTCGAATACGTCGCCCCCGAACGGTTCCTGTCCCCCGAGACCGTCGGCCGCCGCGTCGACGTCTACTCCCTCGGCTGCATGCTGTACTGCATGCTCACCGGCGAGCTGCCCTACCCGGTCGACGGCGTCCCCGCCCTCGTCCTCGCCCACATGCGCAGCCCGATCCCCAAGCCGACCGACCGAAGACACCGGATCCCGAGAGCTTTCGACGACGTCATCCGAACCGCGCTGGCAAAGAACCCGCGCGACCGCATCGCCACCTGCGGCGAACTGGCCCGGGCGGCGGCCGACGCCCTGGCGGGCGCACCCGTCCTGGCGACAGCCGGAATACCCACCGCGGCGGCGCTGCGCGCCAACCTGATCGCGGCCGCCACGATTCCCCTCCGACCGCGCTAGGGTTCCAGGCCGAACGAACGGATCAGTGCGCCTATCTCGTTGCGGTAGAGCTTGTCCGGGTTGATCGTCTGCGCGCCGAGGCTACCGCGGATTTCCAGGGAGACCAGGCCGTGCAGGTGGCCCCAGATGCGCAGGGCCACGGCGATCACCGCCGGGGGAAGGCCGGGGAACTCCGTGCGGACCTCCTCGACCAGCCGGGGGTCGAAGTCCGACCATTCGAATTCGTAGTCGGCATACCGCGCTTGCGCCGAAGGCCAAGCCCCCGCGGCCAATTCGGTGAGTCCGGAGCACACCCGATGCTCGGCGTCCGGCGCCGCACCGCCCTCCGGCGGCTGGTAGCCGGGCACCGGATCGCCGTAGATGAGTCGGAAACCATCCGGATTCGCCAGTGACCAGTCACGAAACGCGCAGGCCCAGGCCATGATTCGGCCAGCCGGATCGTCGGGCGCGCGGGTGTCGCGGGCGGCGATCACCGCGTCGGCCAACTCGCCGTAGACATCCTGAATCAGGGTCGTCACCAGCTCGTCTCGGGTGGCGAAGTAGCTGTACACGGCATTGGCGGTCATCCCCATCTCACGGGCGATGGCGCGCAGCGTGATCGCGCCGGGGCCGTTGTCGGCCATGAGCCGCAGGGCGACCTCCTTGATTTCCGCCGTCGTCTCGGCGCGGCGGCGTTCTCGGCGGGTCGGTGTCACAGTGGCCACCCGGACAGAGTACATCCCCGTGAGATATCCACACGTTGCGCAAACACTTCACACCGTATAGTTTCTGTGCGGCGTGTTAGAACGCCTTCGACCTCTCAGGAGAAACCATGTTCATCGGAGTAATCGGCGCGACCGGCAATATCGGACAGCGGGTGGTGGCCGAGGCACTGTCCCGCGGTCACCACGTCCGCGCCTTCACCCGCGACACCGCCGCCGCGCAAACCGCCCACCAGAATCTGACCTGGGCGAATCTCGACATCTTCGACAGCGACTCGATCGCCGCCCAACTCCCGGGGCTCGACGTGCTCGTCAGCTGCTACCAACCGGGCAATGCCGCCCGGGACTTCACCGACACCGTCACCCGCTCCATCGCCGACCCGACGGTCTACGCGACGGCCGCCCGCTCCCTGCTGAAGGCCCTGGAAACCCACCCCCGCACCCGGCTCATCGTGGTGGGCGGCGCGGGCAGCCTCGAACTCGAACCCGGCCGGGTGGGCGCGGACGACGACCACCAACTCCGCCGGGACCTCGAAAACCTCGGCCTGCCAGCCGATTACGCGGTCGCGGTGCGCGGACATCGCGACGCTTTGAATGTGCTGCGCCTGTCGAACCGACGCTGGACCTACTTCAGCCCGGCCGAACTGATCGCCCCCGGCGAGCGCACCACCCGCTTCCGCATCGGCGAGGACCAGCGCATCCTCGACGCCGAAGGCCACAGCCGCATCTCCATCGAGGACGCCGCGGTGGCCCTCCTCGACGAGGCCGAACTCCCCCGATTCGTCCAGCGCCGCTTCACCATCGGCTACTAGCGAAGAAGGGCTGTTCCGATGCGCGCCGGAACAGCCCTTCGCCCGTCACTGATTACCGCTGCTTCGGGAGCAGGAAGACGATGGCTCCGGCGACGACGGCGATGGCGAAGGTGGCGAAGGAGGCCGTGGCGAAGGCGTGGGCGGCGGCGGGGACTTGGCCGACTCGGTCGGGGTGGTAGGTGGCGAAATAGATTGCGCCGATTATGGCTACGCCCAGGGCTCCTCCGCATTGTTGGGCGGTGGAGAGGGCACCGGAGGCTACGCTCGCCGATTCGGGGTTGATGCGGCTGAGGACCGTGTTGAGGGCGGGGGTGATGACGAGGCCGCCGCCGATGCTTTGGAGGATGAGGGTGGGGATGACGAGGAGGGGCGTGATTCGGGGGCCCGAGATCAGCAGGATCGCGGTGGAGAGGTAGCCGAGAGCCATGATGACCGCGCCGATTTCGAGGACTCGGTTGCCGTAGCGGGGGATGGTTCGGCTGGCGACCTGGCTGAAAATGAAGAAGGCGGTGGCGGCGGGGGTGTAGACCAGGCCCGCGCCCAGCGCGGAGAGGCCCAGGCCCTGTTGCATGGTGACCGACAGGACCAGGTAGTAGGAGTAGATCAGGGCGTAGAGGGCCAGGACCAGGACGATTCCGAGGGAGAAGGAGCGTTGCTGGAACAGCGACAGGGGTAGCAGGGGGTCGCCGCCGCGGCGTTCCAGGTTTCGTTCGATGAGCACGAACAAGCCGAAAGCGATTGCGCTGGCGGCGAAGCAGACCCAGATCCAGGTGGGCCATCCGGCTTGCTGGCCTTGAATCAAGGGCAGCACCAACAGGAACAGGGCGGCACTCAAGACCAGGACGCCGGGGAGGTCGAGCGTGCGGGTAGCGCTGGACGGCGTCTTCGGGACGTGGCGAAGTGCCAAGGCGAACATGACGACACCAATGGGGACGTTCACCCAGAAGACCAGCCGCCAACCGGAGTCGAAGAGGTTGGCACCGATCAAAAGCCCGCCGATGACCTGCCCGCCGATGGTGGCCATGCCCATGACGACGCCGAGCACGCCGTACACGCTGTGCCGCCGAGCCACGGGCACCAGAACGGTGACGTAGGCGAAGACCTGCGGAACCATCAGGGCGGCACCGAACCCTTGAATGACGCGGGCGGCGATGAGAATTCCCGCGCCCGGCGACAGCGCACAGGCGATCGAGGCCAGCGTGAACACGGCCACGCCGAGCAGGAAGATGCATTTGCGGCCGTAGAGGTCCGCGAGGCGGGTGGCGGTGATGATGAAGACCGCGTAGCTCAATTGATAACCGGCGAGCACCCATTGGACGTCACCGTCGGAGGCGTGCAGATCCGCCACGATCGCGGGGTCGGCGACCACGACGATGAACGAGTCGAGAATCGCGATGAAAAGAGCGGTCAGGACGATCGAAACCGTCACCCACGGAATGGGTTCGGCGATCGCCGCCCGAGGACTGACCGACTGATGGCTGGTTGCCACGATGAGAAACCTCTTCACTGTGTCGGGGATGCGAAGAAAGCATACGGTCGTATGCACACCTTTCTCAAGTGCCGATCTCCCCCGGCGAACCAGTCGTAAATATCCGCGTTTCAATGCGGGCACGCGGCCGGTCGAGCATGATCGGTGGGCCGCAGTCCGAGAGCACGGTGGAGGTCGCATGCGGAACCCGAGGAGCACGTGGGCGACGGGCGCGCCGAGCGGAATCTGCGCGGCCGCGGCGGTCGTGGCCCTCTGCGCCGGATGCGGTTCACAGACATCGGGCACCGCCGCACCCACGGAAACCCCAGCGGCACAGCGGACAACGGCCATGACGACAGCCCCCAAGGACACCAAATCCGGCCTACCCACCGCGGCCGACGGAACCAACCTCGACGCCTGTGCGAATGGCAACTGCGAAATCCGGGTCGACGGGCCGACCACGATCCCCATCCCCGGCTACTCCCGACTCGGCGGCCCGGTCAAGATCGGGCAGATCGCCCCCGGGTCGGTCACGGCCACGTCGAGTCTGTTCGGGTTCCCAATCGCCGGAACCACCGGCGTCGGCGGAACGATCTCGCTCAATGGCCTGTCGGTGAAGGTGGTTGCGGTCCAGGGCAGCTCGGCCGTGCTCCGATTGAGCACATAAACCCGCTCGGATGATCGAAGGCCGGTCGCGGGACGATAGCGAGCATCGGGCATACGCTGGAATACGAGGCCGAGGTGTGGGCCTTCGAACCGGATCCGGGGGTGGGACGTAGGTCCGCACGAGGGTGCGCGATGTGCGGAGGTCATGGATGCGGGTGCAGAGAGTTACCGCCGATCTGTCGGAGTATCCGGATCTGGTCGTGATATTGCTCGGGATGCGGGTGCGCACGCCGCGGGGAATTCTGCGGCTGCTCGGGGTCGGGCCCAAGCTGTACAGATCGCATCGAGATCGGCCCGACGGGCTTTTGTCGCACGAGGATGTGGTGTGGTCGCTGTGGCCGCCGCATTGGGGTGCGCGACAGTATTGGCGAGATCTCGAGAGCCTCGAACGATGGACTCGATCCGAACCGCACCGGATCTGGTGGCAGCAGTTTCTCAAGGACTCCGGCGGCACCGGTTTCTGGCACGAGGCCTATTTCGCCAGGGGCGGAATCGATTCCGTGTACGACGATATGGCCGCGCCCACCGGACTGGCCCGGTTCGCCCGCACCGTCCCAGCTCGGGGGCGGTTGTTCTCGACGCGGGGGCGGGTGCGCGCGGCCGAACCCGAAATCGAGTCCGTGGTAACGGAATCCGCGTTGTACGGCGTGACGGATACGAATACCGATTCGGCTATTGATTTCCCGCATGCGGAGGGGCATGCTCCATTCCAGGGCCATTGACACGTGGCTGATCGATCGCTTCGGTGAACGCGAACCAACGAAAGGTGAGCGACATTCGGCCGGGCGATGAACTTTTCCTCCCAAACCTGTGATCCGGTCACAGAAGTGTTTCGAAAAGACAACGGCGGGCATAAGTTATCCGCATGCATGTGCTGTTCGTGTGCAGCGGAAATGTTTGCCGATCCGTCATTGCCGAACGCCTCACCCTGGCGGTGGCCGCTGAACACGGACTACAGGACCTATCCGCCGAGAGTGCCGGTGTTCGAGCCCTGGTCGGATTCCCGGTGGAACCCCTTGCCGCACAGACGATTGTGGGACTCGGCGGAAACGCCGACAACTTCAAGGCCCGCCGCCTCAAGGCGGACATGGTGCACCGCGCCGACATGGTGCTGACCATGACCGACAAGATTCGCGACCAGGTGCGCGATCTCGTGCCCGAGGCCCTCCCCCGCACTTTCACGCTGCTCGAGGCCTACCGCATCGCGAAGGTCAGCGGCGCGCGCACCGTGCTCGGATTGCATGCCGCCCGCGACGATCTCGCCTATGTCGGCCGCGAGAACATCGCCGACCCGGTCGGCCTGTCGCCGCAACAGTATTGCGATGTCGGCGACCGGATCGCCGAGGCACTGGTCCCCCTGCTGCTGGCGCTGCACGCGCATCAGCATCCGCAGGCCACCCTGCGGCCCCGCGACGCCTCGACCGGCCAGCAGCCACTGCTGGTGATCGACGGCGGCCGGGCCGAACCGGGCCGACGGGGCGAATACCCCAAGCCGGTCGAATCACACCGTCAGGCAGGCGAACCGACCCGCCACGCGGCGGAATCCGCCGGATAGCAGGCGATCCCGGGAGTACTCAACGGTCCGAACTCCCGCGTGTCAATACACCTTGCTGCCGGGTTGGTCCGGTAAGGGATTACACTCTCGCGCGGAACACCTATCAGTTCCGCCGAACGCCACTGCCGGTGGTTCGACACAAGAACAGGACCAAGGACATGCCGAAGCGAATTTCGGATGTTTCGCTCCATGTTTACGTGACACCTCAGACCCTGCACCGCGTCACCGAGACGGTGTGCCGCGTGGTCGATGAATACGTCGCCGATCGAGATATCTTCGCGTGGCGCTTCACCCTCCCGGTGGAGTGCGACGAACCCGAGCACACCGTGCTCGAAACTCAATGGCGGCTCGACCATCCCACCGCCGAACCCGATGACCGCCGCACGTATGAGATCGCGCTCAGCCTGGTGGGCGAGGCCCGTCAACTAACCAAGGCGGGCATCGCCAAGCTCGAACAGCGCTTGGTGCTGGAACTGTCCGCCGACGAGCCGGTCCCGTACATCGTGCACGCACTCCAGCGGGAAAACTTCGAACTCGAAGAGAACCGAGAGCTGATTTAGCCAACTCTCGGGACTCTCAGGGGTTCCCCCTGAAACCCCCGGGACATTTCGGGGGCTCCGCCCCCGGACCCCCGGGACTTTCCGAGGGCTCCACCTCCGGACCCCGAGGCGCGAATCGGGCCGCACCCGGAAGGGATACGGCCCGAATATTGCTGTGTCTTCTCAGCGGCGCGCCGGGAAGTGGCGAATCACGCCCTCCTGGACGGTGGTCGCGAGCAGCTCGCCGGTGCGGGCGTAGAAGTGGCCGCGGGCCAGGCCGCGCGAGCCCGCCGCCACCGGGGACTCGGTCGCGTAGAGCGCCCAGTCGTCGAAGCGGAAGGGGCGGTGGAACCAGATGGAGTGGTTGACCGTGGCCGCGATGATGCGGTCCCAGCCCCAGGACAGCCCGTGCGTGGTGACGATGGAGTCCAGCACCGTGGTATCGGACGAATACGCCAGCGCCGCAACGTGAATCAGCGGATCGTCGGGCAGCGCGCCGTCGGTGCGCATCCACACCCGGTTGTAGTCGAGGCTCTCGCCCTTGCCCTTGAGGATCCAGGCCGGGTCGTTGGTGTAGCGCATCTCGATGGGATGCGGTGCGTTGATGAACATCTGGAGCTTGTCCTCCATGCCCACGAACGACTCTTCCACGCGCGGAAGGCCTTCCGGGCCGGGGACATCGGGCAGGGGCGCGCCGTGCTCGAGCCCCCTACCCCAGTCCTGGAAGGCGGCGAGCATGACGAACAGCTCCTGCCCGTCCTGGTACGCCGTCACCGTGCGGTTGGCGATGGAGCGCCCGTCCCGGTGCCGATCGACGTGATATTCGATCGGCGCCTTGGGATCTCCGCCGCGCACGAAGTGCGCGTTGATCGCGTGGATCGGACGCTCCGGGCCCACCGTGCGGCCCGCGGCGATGATCGCCTGCGCGACCAGCTGGCCGCCGAACGTGCGGCTCCACACCTTCTCCGGATGGTGTCCGAGGAAGATGTCGGGGCCGTTCTCTTCGAGATCGAGCAGGCGTAGTAGCTCACGCAGATCTTCGGATCGACCGGGCCCCTCCGGGTCCGCGACGACGTCCGCAGACGTCTCGTCCAGCGACGCACTCAAACTAGTGGTCCTCCTCGCCGATGCGATGCACGTGGATCAGGTTGGTGGACCCGACAGTACCCGGCGGCGAACCGGCCACGATGACCACCAGGTCACCCTTCTTGTACCGGCCGATCGAGAGCAACGCGTTGTCCACCTGGTGGATCATCTCGTCGGTCGTGCCCACCGGAGGAACGATGAACGTTTCCACGCCCCACGTCAAGGCCAGCTGACTGCGAATCGCGGGCTGCGGCGTGAAGGCCAGCAGCGGCAGCGGGGTGTGCAGGCGGGCCAGGCGGCGCACCGTGTCACCGGACTGCGTGAAGGCAACCAGCGCTTTGGCATTCAGCCGCTCGCCGATGTCGCGGGCGGCGTAGGAGATGACACCGCGCTTGGTCCGCGGCACGTGGGTCAGCGGCGGAACCCGGGTCGAGGACTCCGATTCCACGGCGTGCACGATGCGGGCCATGGTGCGCACGGCCTCGATCGGGTACTCGCCGACGGAGGTCTCACCGGAGAGCATGACCGCGTCCGCGCCGTCGAGCACCGCGTTGGCCACGTCGGAGGCCTCGGCGCGGGTCGGCCGCGAGTTGGTGATCATGGATTCCAGCATCTGGGTGGCCACGATGACCGGCTTGGCGTTCTCGCGCGCCATCTGCACCGCGCGCTTCTGCACCAGCGGCACCTGCTCGAGCGGCAGCTCCACGCCCAGGTCGCCGCGGGCGACCATGATGGCGTCGAAGGCCAGCACGATGGCCTCCAGATTGTCGATGGCTTCGGGCTTTTCGAGCTTGCCGATGACCGGCACCCGGCGGCCCACGCGATCCATGATGTCGTGCACCAGCTCCACATCGGAGGGCGAGCGCACGAAGGACAGCGCGATGAAGTCCACGCCCAGCTTCAGGGCGAATTCCAGGTCGTCGATGTCCTTTTCGGACAGCGCGGGCACGGACACGTCCATGCCGGGCAGCGAGACGCCCTTGTTGTTGGAGACGGGGCCGCCCTCGGTGACGGTGCAGACCACGTCGTTGTTCTCGACGCGCAGCACGGTCAGCCCGACCTTGCCGTCGTCCACGAGCAGCCGGTCGCCGGGCTTGGCGTCCTTGGCGAGGTGTTTGTAGGTAGTGGAAACCCGGTCATGAGTGCCGATGATGTCGTCGACGGTGATTCGGACTTCCTCGCCCGTGTTCCACACGGTCTTGCCATCGCCCTCGAACCGGCCCAGCCGGATCTTCGGTCCCTGCAGGTCGGCGAGGATGCCGACAGCGCGACCGGCGGTATCGCTGGCCGCACGCACCTTCTTGTAGTTCTCGGCATGATCGGAATGCTCGCCGTGGCTGAAGTTCAGGCGCGCAACGTCCATGCCACTTTCGACGAGCTCACGAATCCGGTCCTCGGATGACACTGCTGGCCCGAGGGTGCACACAATCTTCGTTCGTCGCATCACGCCCTAAACCCTAGACCTGTGACAACCCTCATGCCGACCCCGGCACACACATATACGGTTCTCGTAAGCAGCCGTTCAGCTAATGCCTGGTCAACGCGCGACGTGCCTGGCCAACCGGGTCTCCAAGCGGGTTTGGCCGAATCCGAGCACGAGGCATATTACCCAGTAGTAAATTGCGGCAACCCCATACAGCGCGAAGAAGTCGAAAGTCGGCGCGGCCGCCATTTGCGCGGTGCGCAGCAACTCGGTGACCAGAATCGTGGACGCCAGCGAGGTGTCCTTCACCAAGGAGATCAGGGTGTTGGACAGCGGCGGCACCGCGATGCGCGCGGCCTGCGGCAACACCACCAGCCGCAGCGCCTGCGCGTAGCTCATGCCGACCGAGTAGGACGCCTCCCACTGCCCGTGCGCGACCGAAAGGATCGCGGCGCGAATGATTTCGGCCGCGTACCCGCCCACATTGAGGCTGAAGGCGATGATCGCGGCCGGGAACGGCTTCAGCACGATATTGAAGGCGGGCAGGCCGAAGAAGATGATGAACAGCTGCACCAGCAGCGGCGTGCCGCGAATGATCGAGATGTAGAAGCGCGCGGCCGCCGACAGCGGCCACACGCTCGACATGCGGGCCAACGCCACGAACAGCGCGATGGCCAAACCGATCACGAAGCTGATGGCCGTCAGCGGCAGCGTCTTGTCGACCGTGGCCTGCAGCATCGGCCACAGGTTGTGCCTGACCAGCGCCCAGGTGGCGTCGTCCATATCGAATCGCCCTGTGCGGCTTACTTGCTGACGTCGGTGCCGAAGTACTTGTCCGAGATCTTGGCGAGGGTGCCGTCGGCGCGCAGCTCGTCGAGGGCCTTGTTGATCTGATCGGTCAGCGCCTGCTCGTCCTTGCGGGCGGCGAAGGCCTGCTTGGAGGTCTCGCCGGTCTTGCCGACGATCTGGATGGTGCCGGTGCCCTGCTGCTTGGTGTAGGCGTTCACCGCGAGGGTGTCGTTGACGGTGGCGTCGGCGCGGCCGGTCTTGAGCAGCTGGGTGGCCTCCACGAAGCCGGGGATGGCCTCGACCTTGCAGCCCGCCTGCTTGGCGACATCGGCCCAGTTGCTGGTCTCGGACTGGGCGCAGGTCTTGCCGTTCAGGTCGGCGAGGGTGTGGATGCCGTCATTGCCGGTCTTGGTGACGATGACGCCCTCGGAGACGGTGTAGGGCTGGGAGAGCGAATACTTCTGCTCGCGTTCGGGTTTGACGGTGACCTGGTTGGCGATGAGGTCCACGCGCTTGGACTCCAGCGCGGCGAACAGCGAGTCCCAGGGGGCGGTGGTGAACTCGATCTTCTTGCCGATCTTGTCGCCGACGGCCTTGATCACGTCGACGTCGTAACCGGTGAGGGTGCCACCGTTGTCCTGGTAGGTGAACGGAGAGTAGTTGCCCTCGGTGCCGACCTTCAGGACATTGGCGTCGTTCTTGCTGGAGCTGCACGCGACGAGTCCCGCGGCGGCGACTACGGCGAGCATGACGGCGGCGAGCTTACGGCGCACGAAGGGACCTCTCCTCGGGCGTGGGTGACCACGCGACAAACAACCGACAAAGGGTACGCCGCGAACCAACCGGTTAGCACGGCAACCATCATGTTGCGCGAAAACCTTGAACCGGATCAGTGCCGATGATATGCGTGAGCGGCCGTCACTCGATCGAGTGACGGCCGCTCATGAACCGTGTCGCCTGCTAATCGCGCAGTGGACGACCCTGCGGGTCCGGGACCTTGCCGGTGAGGATGAGGATGCCGTCGATCAGGGACCAGATGCCGCAGCCGCCGCAGGTGACCAGCTGCAGCACGCCGATGGTGGTGTAGCCCAGGTAGAAGCGGCCGAGGCCGAGGCCGCCGATGAGCAGCTGCAGCAGGCCCGCGGTCAGCTTGCTCTTGTCCGACAACGGAACTCCGAACGGATCACGCCCGTACGGCGCTTCCGGATCGCCGCCGTAGGGGCCCGCGGGCCCGGGTGCGCCGAAGGGCGCGGGCTGCTGACCGTAGGGCTGCACCGGCTGCCCGAAGCCCTGGGGTCCCTGCCCCGGGTAGGGCTGCTGACCATACGGCTGCGGCTGGCCGTACTGCGGCCCGGTGCCGGGCGCGCCGTACTGCGGTCCGTCCTGACCAGGCTGCTTGTTGTAGGGGTCGGTCACTCGCGTCCTCCTGAATCGCGGACCGTCCCCCCGTGGAACGGCCCAAAAGGTCAGGAGCCATTCTTGCCGGACTCGACGGTTTTCGCCTGGTCAGCAGACTCCTCGCCCTCCGGCTCGGAATCGCCGGATTCGGAGGAATTATCGCGCTCCGTCTCGGATTCGTTGCCGGGCGTAGGAGATTCGGACTCGGCACCGGCTTCGGATACCTCGGTCTTGTCGGAATCGTCCGATTCCGTGGCTGTTTCGGCCACGGTGTCCGCCGCGCTCGCCGCGCCGAAGGCCCGCAGCGCACCGATCTGCCACGGCCACGGCCGCTCGATCCCCGGACGCAGTTGCTCGGCCGTCTCGCGCCCCTTGGTCGCGAACAGGAAATAAGCCACGGCGCAGACGAACACGATCGCCGAGGTGAAGGTGTTCACCCGCAGCCCGAGAATGTGGGTGGCCTCGTCGTCGCGCAGCAGCTCGACGAAGAACCGGCCGAAGCAGTAGATGGCCACGTACAGCGCGAACAGGCGACCGTGGCCGATGCGGTACTTGCGATCCACGTACAGCAGGATCGCCACACCGATCAGGTTCCAGATCAGCTCGTACAGGAAGGTCGGCTGCACGATCTTCTCGGCCGCGCCAGCGGCGGTGCCGTTCATCATGTCCACGCCGCCGCTGTGGTCGTAGCGGACGAAGATCTCCAGGCCCCACGGCATGGTGGTCTGGCGGCCGTAGAGCTCCTGATTGAAGTAGTTGCCGAGGCGGCCGATGGCCTGGGCCAGCAGAATGCCCGGCGCGATGGCATCACCGAAGGCGGGCAAGGGAATCCGATACACCCGGCACCCGATCCACGCGCCGATGCCGCCCAGCAGCACCGCGCCCCAGATACCGAGACCGCCCTCCCAGATCTTGAGCGCGTTCATCGGGTGACCGTTCGCGCCGAAGTACTTCTGCCAGTCGGTGGCCACGTGGTAGAGCCGCCCGCCGATCAGGCCGAAGGGCACCGCGAACATGGCCACGTCGAGCACCATGCCCGACTGGCCGCCGCGCGCCACCCAGCGCTTCTCCCCCAGCCAGATGGCCGCGACAATGCCGAGGATGATGCAGATCGCGTACGCCCGCAGCGGGAACGGGCCGATGTTCCACACGCCGCGCGGCGGGCTGGGGATGTAGGCCAACACGTCGGCACCGGCACTGTCGGCAAGGGTCCGTAAGGTCACGAGTCCCCACCGTAGCCGAAACCGACCGTGGCGCGCCGACGGAGGTCGACGCGCCGCGACCGGCCGGTAGTTTCGGCGACCGGTCGATAGCCGGGTAACGCAAGGGATATACGAAGGGCTCGGCGCGGAATTTCGAGAGAAAGGGCGCGTACCGAATTCGGTACGCGCCCTTCCACCACTCGCCGTATTACGAGGAAACCGGTGCCGAACGCACGCCCCGCGCCAATTCCTCGGTCAATGTCGCGACCGCGTCCAGACCCTGCGCCGCGGCGGTCACCAGGGCCGAGCCGACAATGACACCGTCGGCGTAGGAAGCGATTTCGGCCGCCTGCTCACCATTGCGCACACCCAGGCCGACGCCGATCGGAATATCGGAGTGGGTGCGAATGCGGGCGCACAGGGCCGGGGCCATGGACGAGACCGCATCGCGCGCGCCGGTGACGCCCATGGTGGAGGCCGCGTACACGAAACCCTTGGTGGCTTCGAGGGTTTTGACCAGACGCTCCTCGGTGGAGGACGGCGCGACCAGGAAGATGCGGTCCAGATTGTGGGTGGAGGACGCCACGAACCAGTCGTCGGCCTCCTCCGGAATCAGGTTCGGGGTGATCAGGCCCAGGCCGCCCGCCGCCGCGAGATCGCGGGAGAAGGTGTCCACGCCGTACTTGAGCACCGGATTCCAGTAGGTCATGACGACGGCCTTGCCGCCCGCCTGGGAGATGGCCTCCACGACCTTGAACACGTCGCGCACCCGGACACCGTTCGCCAGGGCCTGCTCGGTGGCGTGCTGGATGGTCGGGCCGTCCATCACCGGATCGGAGTAGGCGACGCCGACTTCGATGATGTCGCAACCGGATTCGACCATGGTGCGGCAGACGTCGATGGAGCCCTGCACATCCGGGTACCCGGCGGGCAGGTAGCCGATGAGGGCGGCGCGGTTCTCTTCGCGGCAGGCCGCGAAGGTGCTCGCGAGTCGGGACTGCTGGTTCACTTCGCTTCCCCCTCGGGCTTGTCGAACAGCCCGAACCACTGGGCGGCCGTGTCCATGTCCTTGTCGCCGCGGCCGGACAGGCTCACCAGGATGATCTTGCCCTCGCCGAGCTCCCGACCGAGCTTGATGGCACCGGCCACCGCGTGCGCCGACTCGATGGCCGGGATGATGCCCTCGGTGCGGCTCAACAGCATGAGCGCGTCCATGGCCTCGGTATCGGTGATCGGGTAGTACTCGGCGCGGCCGATGTCCTTGAGGTAGGCGTGCTCCGGGCCGACGCCCGGGTAGTCCAGACCCGCTGAGATGGAATGGGATTCGATGGTCTGGCCGTCCTCGTCCTGCAGCAGGTACGAGTACGCGCCCTGGAACGCGCCCGGCGAACCACCGGTGAAAGTGGCGGCGTGACGGCCGGTTTCGACACCGTCGCCCGCGGCCTCGTAGCCGATCAGGCGCACGCCCGGATCGTCGATGAAGGCGTGGAAGATGCCGATGGCATTGGAACCGCCACCGACACAGGCGGTTACGGCGTCGGGCAGGTGGCCGGCGTGGGCCTGGATCTGCTGACGCGCCTCCATGCCGATAATGCGCTGGAAGTCGCGCACCATGAGCGGGAACGGGTGCGGGCCCGCGGCGGTGCCGAAGCAGTAGTAGGTGTCCTCGGCATTGGTGACCCAGTCACGCAGCGCCTCGTTGATCGCGTCCTTGAGCGTCTGCGAACCCGTTGTCACACTGATGACTTCGGCCCCGAGCAGGCGCATGCGGGCCACGTTCAACTGCTGGCGCACGGTGTCGACCGCGCCCATGTAGATGACGCATTCGATACCCAGCAGCGCGCACGCGGTGGCGGTGGCCACGCCGTGCTGGCCCGCGCCGGTCTCGGCGATCACCCGGGTCTTGTTCATGCGCTTGGCCAACAGCACCTGGCCGAGCACATTGTTGATTTTGTGAGAACCGGTGTGGTTCAGGTCTTCCCGCTTGAGGAAGATGCGCGCGCCACCGGCGTGCTGCGCCAGGTTCTTGCACTCGAACACCGGCGAGGGACGCCCGGTGTAGTCACGCTGCAGGCGATCCAGCTCGTCGAGGAAGTTGGGGTCCACCCGGCACTTGTCGTATTCGGCGGTGACCTCCTCGATCACCGCCATCAGCGCCTCGGGCACGTGGCGGCCGCCGTACACGCCGAAGTGCCCGCCCAGATCGGGTTCGTGGCTCTTGTGCGCGACGCCGTCGCTCATCTGCGGCAAGCCCAGAGTGTTCTTGCCAGAAAGCTTTTCGGTCTGTGTCATCGCTTCTTTCACCGTCCCCGGCGAACCGGCTTCGGGCACGAGGGGTGGGTTCCGGCGGTCACCAGTTCGGCCACCGCGGCGCGCGGGTCGCCGCTGGTCACCAGGCCCTCGCCGACGAGCACGGCGTCCGCGCCCGCACCGGCGTAGGCCAGCAGGTCCGCCGTGCCGCGAATGCCGGACTCGGCCACCCGGATCACTTCGCTGGGCAGGCCGGGTGCGATGCGCGCGAACACATCCCGGTCCACCTCGAGGGTCTTGAGGTTGCGGGCGTTCACGCCGATCACGCTGGCCCCGGCCTCGAGGGCGCGGTCGGCCTCCTCCTCGGTGTGCACCTCGACCAGCGCGGTCATGCCGAGCGATTCGGTGCGATCGATGAGGGAGGACAGCACATCCTGTTCCAGGGCGGCCACGATCAGCAGGATCACGTCCGCGCCGTGGGCGCGGGCCTCGTGAATCTGGTACGGGCCGACAATGAAGTCCTTGCGCAGCACCGGGATGTCCACCGCGGCGCGGACCGCGTCCAGGTCGGCGAGCGAACCGTGGAAGCGACGCTGTTCGGTCAGCACGCTGATGATGCGCGCGCCGCCGTCCTCATAGGCTCGGGCCAGGTCGGCGGGGTTCGGGATGTCCGCGAGCTCGCCCTTCGAGGGGCTGGCGCGCTTCACCTCGGCGATCACACCGATTCCCTCCGCGTGCAAGGCGGCCTTGGCGTCACGCGGGGACGGGGCCTTCGCGGCGGCCGCCTTCACGGCCTGGAAATCCAGGAGGGCTTCCCGTGCGGCCACATCCGCGCGGACCCCGTCGAGAATCGAGTCGAGTACCGTCATCTGGCTCGAATCCTTTCTGGGGAGACGGACTTGCTGCCTGAGAATCCCCCCAGGCGCTGTCTCACCGCTGCTGATAAAGAGTAAATGGCTATGTTCCCGTGCTTGACAGCGGGGCTGGAGTCGGCTGCGCTGCCGATTCCCCGCCCTGCTCAGTGCTGGTTGCCGCGCTGTCCCCTGTTGTCTGGATCATCGTGTGCGGCAGGGTGATTGGTTTCATCGTCGGTGGGATCGACACCTTCGTCGAGCGCGTCCCAGAGCACGCGACCCGAGAGCTGGCCCTCGGCGGCGGGCTGTGATGCGGATTCCGCATCGCGGACACGGGCGTGATGTGCGGCAACCTGCTCGGCCGCCGACAGCTTCCGATTGGCCGGATTGTCGTACTTTCCGGACATGCGAGGGGCCTGCGCGGACTGCCGCACCAGCAGCAGTCCGGCCACGAACGCGGCCACCGCACCGGCCAGACACACCACCGCGGGCAGCCCCGAGGTCGTCACCTGACCGGCGTGATCGCCGCCGTGCAGCTCGGCCAGCCGGGCCGCGCGCTCGCCCGTGCCCCGGTGCATGAGCAGGGCATACGCGGGCACCGCGCACACCGCGGCCAGGACCGCGACCACCACGCCGACGCCGCGCCGCCACCAGCCGTGAGTGGCGAACACCGCGGCGATGGTGGCCAGGAACGCCAGGGCCAGCGGGGTCAGCGCGCCGAACCAGGTGCCACCGTTGAGGTCCTTGTGGCGGGGCAGGCCATAGTCGCTGGTGATCTCGATGCTGGCCCAGTTCATCCGCGAGGACACCCACAGCAGCGCCGCCGCCACCGCGAGCAATGCGACCGCAGCGATGGGCCGCGACTTCCTCACAGACCCCGCGTCGGCGGCCGAGGCTGCGGTATTGGCCTCCGTCTCGGCGAGATCGGCGGCTCGCGCCCGCTCGGCGATGCGCGCGGCGTCGGCGTCGGCCGAACCAGCTGCGCTCGAATCGGCGGCGGCGGTGACATTTTCGTGCGCACCGTGCTCGGAGCCCGCGTCGGGGGCACTGGCCTTCGCCACTCCGTGCGCGCTTTCCGCCGGGTGCACGGCGTCGCCCGGTGACGAGTCGGGCACCGCCGCAGCGGGTTTCGTGGAGTCGTTCGCCGCCGACCGCAAATCCGGCTGCGCCCCGGGGCCTTCCACGGCGTCCGGGTCCGCACCGCTCATTGGTTCGAGCCGCTCGGGCGGTAGGCACGCACGGTTTCCGCGGCGGCGATGGCCTTGAGCACCGCCATGGCCTTGTTGCGGGATTCGACGTCCTCGTAGTCCGGGTCGGAGTCGGCGACAATGCCCGCGCCCGCCTGCACGTAGGCCGTGCCGTCCTTGAGCAGGGCGGTGCGGATGGCGATGGCGGTGTCGGCGTCACCGGCGAAGTCGAGGTAGCCGACCACGCCCGCGTAGACGCCGCGGCGGGTGGGCTCGAGTTCCTCGATCAACTCCATGGCGCGGACCTTGGGCGCACCGGAGAGGGTGCCCGCCGGGAAACACGCCTGCACGGCGTCGAGGGCGACCTTGCCGGGCTTGAGCCGACCGGAGACCGTGGAGACCAGGTGCATGACGTGCGAGTAGCGCTCGACGTGGCGGTACTCGGTGACCTTCACCGTGCCCGGCTCGCACACCCGGCCCAGATCGTTGCGGCCCAGATCGACGAGCATGAGGTGCTCGGCGTTCTCCTTTTCGTCTGCCAGCAGGCCCTTTTCGAGCAGGAGGTCGTCCTCCTCGGTGACGCCGCGCCAGCGGGTGCCCGCGATCGGGTGCGTGGTGGCCACGCCGTCCTTCACCGTCACCAGCGATTCGGGGCTGGAGCCGACGATGGAGAACGCGGTGCCGCCCGCGCCGTCCGGAATGTGCATGAGGTACATGTACGGGCTCGGGTTCGAGGCCCGCAGCATGCGGTAGAGGTCGATCGGGGTGCCGTGGTAGTCCATTTCGAAGCGCTGCGAGAGCACCACCTGGAACGCCTCGCCCGCCTCGATCTCCTTGACCAGCCGCCGCACGCCCGCGCCGAACTCGTCGGAGGTGCGCTGGCGGCGGTAGTGGGGCTCGGGGCGATCGAAGACCGAGACCGTGGAGTCGGCCGGGGCGGCCAGGGCCTCGGTCATGCGGTCCAGGCGGGCGACCGCGTCGTCGTAGGCCTCGTCCACGCGCTCGTCGGTGCCGTTCCAGTTGACAGCATTGGCGATGAGGGTGATCGCGCCCTCGTGGTGGTCGAAGGCGGCCAGGTCGGTGGCCAGCATGAGGACCATCTCGGGGACCTGGAGGTCGTCGGTGGCCAGCGTCGGCAGGCGCTCGAGGCGGCGGACGGTGTCGTAGCCGAGGTAGCCGACCATGCCGCCGGTCAAGGGCGGCAGACCGGGCAGTCGCTCGGTGCGCAGCACCTCGAGCGACTCGTGCAGCGCGGCGAGCGGATCGCCGCCCACCGGCGCGTCGGCCGGGGTCTGCCCGATCCAGGCGGCCTCGCCGTCGAGCACGGTCAACGCGCTGGGGCTGCCCGCGCCGATGAACGACCATCGCGACCAGGAGCGGCCGTTCTCGGCCGATTCCAGCAGGAAGGTGCCGGGGCGGTCCGCGGCCAGTTTGCGGTACGCCGAGAGCGGAGTCTCGGAGTCCGCCAACACCTTTCGGATCACCGGGACCACCCGGTGATCGGCCGCGAGCGCCCGGAACTGCTCCCGGGTGGTGGTGGTATCGATAGCAGCGTTCAGAGGTGAACCATGCGCGCCGTGCATTCACCCATCATTCCAGGCACGCCGACGGGTTGATAAATCGCGCTCCCCGGCCCAGCCGAGCGGGCACCTGCGGCGAATACCTGAAGCGGTCATCACTACACTCACGGCGGTCTCCAGGCACCCGGCCCGTCCGGGCCAGCTCCCGGAGGTCGTCTCTGCTCCGGCAGCAAGATGGAGAGGTCGCACGCGGTATCCCCATTTTCGAGAGGAGTTCAACACAGATGTACCCCTCGCAACCGGTAGCTCCGGAGGGTCCACGGCACGCAGCCCCGCAGGTCGCCCAGGGCGCCCACCCGGGCCAGCCGCCGCGCATGATGAATATGAACACCGGCGGGAAGTACTCCGCCATCGCCTCGTTCGTCACCTATGTGAAGGCCCTGGAAGCACTGGACCCGCGGAGCTTCCCGGACGAGTACGCCGAGCACACCGACCGCATCCGGGAACTCAAGCCGTTCCTGCGCGCGCACGGCATCCTCGATGTCATGGAGATCAAGAACCCGGAGGTCGCCGCCCTCATCGGGGTGTAGACCGACACCCTGTGTCGGGGGTGGTTGGGGCTCCGGGGGTTTCACCCCCGGACCCCCAAGCAAATAGCTCGTGGGCGATGGATTCGGGGTAGTGTGCGGGGTATGAAGGCAGGTCAGCTCGCGCCGAATTTCGAGCTTCCGGATCAGTCAGGCACCGTGCGTTCGCTCGAGTCGTTGCTCGCGGACGGGCCGGTGGTGTTGTTCTTCTATCCCGCGGCGAATACGCCGGTGTGTACCGCCGAGGCGTGCCATTTCCGGGATCTGGCAACGGAATTCAAGAACGCCGGGGCCACGCCCGTGGGGATCAGCGCGGATTCGGTCGACGTGCAGTCCGGATTCGCGGAGAAGCAGGGGCTGGGGTATCCGGTCCTGTCCGACGCGGGGGCCAAGGTGGCCGCGGAGTTCATGGTGAAGCGGGGGCTGCTCGGCGGGATCATGCCGGTCAAGCGGACGACCTTCGTGATCGACCCGGATCGGACCATCGCCAAGGTCATCTCGAGCGAGATTCGGGCGAATGTCCACGCCGACGAGGCGCTGAAGTTCCTGCGCGAGCGCGGCTAGAGTTCCGGCCGGAGCGTCGCTGCTTCGCGCGCCAGCAAATCGGACATACGCTGGGGCTATGACTACGCCCAGCACGGACCAGCCGGAGCGGACCCGCTCGACCTTCGTCACGTGGCGCAATCGCATCATCGCGTTCGTGGTGGGCGCGGCCGTGCTGTGGCTGGCGTACGTGATCCTGGCCGCGTTCATTCCGCGATGGTGGGCGCAGCGCATTGCCGAAATGGTCGGCTCGAGTTTCGCGAAGGGAATCTGGTACGGCCTGCTCATGGGCGCGGTCTGCACGGCCGTGCCATTGTTCCTGCTGTTATTAGCCGCGCTCAGCTGGAGCAAACGGGGCGGTAGGTTCATTGCCGGTGCCGCGGCCGTCCTCGCCCTCATTGTCGCCATCCCGAATTTGATGACGCTGACCATCGTGCTCGGCGATTCCACTGCCGCACACGCCGGTCAGCGCATTCTCGATGTCGACGGCCCCGGCTTCCGCGGCGCGGCCCTGGCGGGCGCGATCGTGGCCGCGGTGCTGTTCCTGCTCGTGGCATTTCTGGTGGTGCGCAGGCGATTCCGCCGTCATCGTGCCGAGAAGCAGCGGAGCGCACCGGAAAAGCCGCGCGTGTCCCCGGAAACTCCGGCAAATCCTCCGGAAGTCGGCGCGAACTGATCCGGTGTCGCGACACGCGTGATCGATGTCACGTCATTCAGCAACACCGTGACTGACGAGCGAAGTCGTGGCAAACTTTGACGTGCGAGTGACTCGTTCGATGCCGTATCGCAGGCCCTCCCGCCGGTCGGCACGCCGCGTCACTTTGCTGCTACGAGAGGGCGCGCACGGTGACCAAGTGGTTGACTCCCATGGAACAGCGAGCTTGGCGTACCCTTGTCGCGCTCACCACCCGATTGCCCGCCGCGCTGGATACCCAGCTGCAACGTGAGTCCGGGATTACCCATTTCGAATACTTCGTGATGACTCTGCTCTCCGAAGAACCGGGCCACCGGTTGCAACTGAGCGAGCTTGCGCAAAAGGCAAACGCATCGCTATCGCGGCTCTCGCACGTGGTATCCAAACTCGAACGACTCGGCTGGGCGCAGCGCGTCACCATCAGCGGACGCCGCGGGGCGCAGGCCGTGCTGACCGACGCCGGATTCCGGAAGGTCACCGAGGCCACGCCGGGCTATCTGGAATGCGTGCGCGGCTTGGTCTTCGACGGCCTCGACGCGCAACAGACCAAGGAGTTGCTCGAATTGGGCGAGATCCTGGTCGCTCAGCTGGACAAGGGCATGGCGCGCGGGCTCGGTCGGTCGGGGCGACCGAACTCGCACGTGGAGATCAACTCGCACGATCCGGGCTAGAGCGAAAAGGTTTGGGGCTCAGGCTTTGTCGGCCAGCAACACATCGGTGTCGAAGCAGGTGTGCGTCCCGGTGTGGCAGGCCGCGCCCTCCTGATCGACGACCAGCAGCACGGTGTCACCGTCGCAGTCCAGGCGCACCTCGTGCACGTACTGGGTGTGGCCGGAGGTCTCGCCCTTGACCCAGTACTCCTGCCGCGAGCGCGAATAGTAGGTGCCCTTGCGGGTTTCGAGAGTGCGCGCCAGGGCCTCGTCGTCCATCCACGCCATCATGAGCACGTCGCCGGTGCTCTTCTCCTGCGCGATGGCCGCGAACAGGCCGTCGGCATTGCGCTTGAGCCGGGCCGCGATGGCCGGATCGAGGGTGCTCATCGGACCGTGATTCCTTCCGCGCGCATGGCGTCCTTGACCTGGCCGATGGTGAGGTCGCCGAAGTGGAAGACGCTGGCGGCCAGCACCGCGTCCGCGCCGGACTGTACGGCCGGGGCGAAGTCCTCCACCTTGCCCGCGCCGCCGGAGGCGATGACCGGCACCGACACCGCGGCCCGCACGGCCTTGATCATGGGCAGGTCGAATCCGGCCTTGGTGCCGTCGGCGTCCATGGAGTTGAGCAGGATCTCCCCTACCCCCAGTTCGGCCCCGCGCACGGCCCATTCGATGGCGTCGATGCCGGTGCCGCGCTTGCCGCCGTGCGTGGTGACCTCCCACCCGGACGGGGTGGGGTCCTGGCCCTCGGGCACGGTCCGCGCGTCCACCGACAGCACGATGCACTGCGAGCCGAATCGCTCCGACATCTCGCGCAGCACCTCGGGCCGGGCGATGGCGGCGGTGTTCACCGACACCTTGTCCGCGCCCGCGCGCAGCAGCCGGTCCACGTCCTCGACGGTGCGCACGCCGCCGCCGACGGTGAGCGGGATGAAGATCTGCTCGGCGGTGCGGGTCACCACGTCGATCATGGTGCCGCGGTCGCCGGTGGAGGCGGTGACGTCGAGGAAGGTCAGCTCGTCCGCGCCCTGGGCGTCGTAGGCGGCCGCGAGTTCGACGGGATCGCCCGCGTCCCTGAGGTTTTCGAAGTTGACGCCCTTGACCACGCGGCCCGCGTCCACGTCCAGGCAGGGGATCACACGCACTGCCAAGCTCATTGCTCTACCTCTCCTCGGACCCGGTCGGCCGTATCGGCGATCAGTTCCAGTAGTTCCTCGTGCACGCCGGGCGCGGCGGCCAGCACCGAACCGGATGCGATGGTCCAGTCGCGGCCCAGCAGGTCGGTGACCACGCCGCCCGCGGCCCGGACCAGGGCCACGCCCGCGGCGTTGTCCCAGGGATGATGTCCGAACACCACGGCCCCGCCCAGAATTCCCGAGGCGGTGTAGGCCAGGTCGATGCCGGTGGACCCGTACATGCGCTGGCGGCCCGACAGCCGTGACAGCGCACCCAGCAGGTTGAAGCGGAAGATGCCCGGAATCCGGCCCGCCCCATCGATATTGAAGCTGCCGAAGCCGATCATGGCGGTGGCGAGCTTGGCCGGAGCCAAGGGCGGCAACGGTTTTCCGTTCAGCAGCAGCGGCCCGCCGTCGACGGCCGCGTACCGCTGCCCCAGGATCGGCAGCCAGGTCAAACCGATGACCGGCACCCCGTCGCGCACCAGCGCCAGCAGCATCCCGCACATCGGGCTACCCGCCGAATAGTTGAAGGTGCCGTCGATGGGGTCGAGCACCCACGCCGTCCCCGAGGTCAGCTGTGGGCCGCCGAATTCCTCGCCGTGCACCGGGATTCCGGTGCGTTCGCCGAGGCGCTGCGCGATGGTGCGTTCCAATTCCAGGTCGAGTTCGGTGGCGAAGTCGTTGCGCCCCTTCTCGACCGCGCTCGGCGCTCCGATGCCCTCCACGAAACGCGGTGCGGCGGAGTCGAGCACGTCACTGGCGATGCTGAGCAGCTCGGCGAGGTCGGCCACGGCGCTAGCGGACCGCGGCCAGGGCTTCGGGCAGGGTGAACCGCCCCGCGTACAGCGCCTTGCCGATGATCGCGCCCTCGACGCCCTCGTCCACCAGCGTCGCGATGGCGCGCAGGTCGTCGAGCTGCGAGATGCCGCCCGACGCGATGACCGGGGCCTCGCAGGCATTGGCGACCTGGCTCAGCAGTTCCAGGTTCGGCCCGGTCAGGGTGCCGTCCTTGGAGACGTCGGTGACGACATAGCGCGAGCAGCCGTCGCGTTCGAGGCGCTCGAGCACCTCCCACAGGTCGCCGCCGTCGGTCACCCAGCCGCGTCCGCGCAGCCGCCACTCGCCGTCGATGAGCTTGACGTCCATGCCGACCGCGATCTTGTCGCCGTACTCGCCGATGGCCCGCGCGCACCATTCCGGATTCTCGATGGCCGCGGTGCCGAGATTGACCCGCGCGCAGCCGGTGGCCAGCGCCGCCTTCAGCGACTCGTCGTCCCGAATGCCGCCCGACAGCTCGACCTTCACGTCCAGCTCGCCGATCACCTCGGCCAGCAGCTCCCGATTGCTGCCCTTGCCGAACGCAGCGTCCAGATCCACCAGATGCACCCACTCGGCTCCCGCGTGCTGCCAGGCCAGGGCGGCGTCGCGCGGCGAACCGTAGCTGGTTTCGCTGCCCGCCTCCCCCTGAACGAGGCGCACGGCCTCACCATTGGCGACATCGACGGCGGGTAGCAGCACAAGACTCACGCAAGCATCCTAGTGGTTACCAATCGCCCGGCCGCCGTCGGCCCGGACCGGCCGTCTGCGCGAATCGATCACCGGAACGGCCGCGAGAGCGCATCCTGAGTCGGCAATCGGGCCGATGCCCGTCCTCGCAGCGACCAAAGGAGACCTCTTGTCCCGGAACGCAAGAATCACGATCTCGGTGCTCGCCGTGCTCGCGGTCGCGGGCTGTGGCGGAGGGACGAGCGGGACGCAGGCGACGACGACATCGAGAACGACGACGGTCACGACCTCGACCGGCGCGACACTATCCGTAACCCCGACCACCGTGCCCGCGGGCGGCGCGACCACCGAGCAGCCGTGCAAACCGGATCCGGCGGTGATCAGGAACGCGGCGGCGACCCTGGCCCCGGTGGAGGTGGTGCCGGGCAAGCCGTGGAAGTGGGCACTTCCGGCGGTCGGGGCCAATCCGACGGTGAACGGGATCTGTTCCGGATTGTCGGCCGCGTTGATCAGTGTGGAAGGGGCGACGGCCAGTTCGCCCATGCAGGTGTTGCTGTTCCATCGCGGCGGGTACGTGGGGACGGCCGAGCCCACATGGAACAGCTTCATCTCCCCCGATCCCGCGCACACCACCGACGACAGCGTCGGGTTGAAGTACAAGATCCCGGGCAGCTGCGACGCCTGCGCGGACGGGACCTTCTATTGCGTCCAATACCGTTGGGACGGGGCGAAAGTCGAGACCGTGGGACGGCCGCCGCGGGTGATCGGCAAGACCGTGGAGCCGGGGTCGACGCGGTGTTGATCCCCGGGGTCAGCCCGCGCGCGAATGCTTTTCGAGGATGCGGTTCAGGGTCAGCACGAAATTCGCGCGCTCGGCGGAGGTGAAGCCGGGCAGTAGGTCGCGCTGCGCGGCTTCGAGACGTTCGTCGAGCTCGGCCAGGTGGGCTCGCCCCGCCGCGGTGAGCGTCAGGGTATTGCGGCGGCGGTCACCCGGATCGGGGCTGCGCCGCAGGAAGCCGCGGTCGGCGAGATCGTTGACCGCGGCCACCACGTCGCTGCGGTCGATGCCGGTGCGGCGTCCGGCCTCGGCCTGGCTGAGCGGGCCCTGCTCGTCGAGGGTGGCGAGCAGGGCGTAGTGGTAGCGGCGAGATCCGGTGGGCTCCAGGGCCTTGTCGGTGCAGCGGTTGGCGATGATCGCCACCTGGCCGACCAGGCGGGTGGGCAGGGCACGCAGCCTGCCGGAGGCTCCTTCGGGCGCGGAATCCATGAGAGGAATCTAGCAACACTTGTTGGGCAGACCCACAATCGGTTACATTGGTTCCACCAACGTTGGATCAGCCAACGAATATCGGGAAAGAGTCACGCCGTGAACGCCATCGACACCACCACCCGCCAATTCCAGGATCTGGCCGACAAATTCGAGATCACCGAGCTGGTCAGCCGCCTCGGCCGCGCGCTCGACGAGGGCGATTGGGAGGAATTGGCCGAGCTCTACACACTCGACGCCAGTGCCCGCACCCCGGGCGGGCTGGCCACCGGCCGCGAGGCCCTGGTGACCCAGGCCCGCCGCAATCACTCCCCCGACCGCCACATCCAGCACGTGATCAGCGGTGTCCTCATCACCCTCGACGGCGACACCGCGCGGGTTCGCGCGAACCTGCTGGCCGTCTTCGCGTGGGACCCCGCCCAGGACCCCACTCTCGGGTCGCGTCCGCAACTCACCCTCGGCGAGATCTACCGCTTCGAGGCCGTCCGCACCCCCGGCGGCTGGCGGTTCTCGCGCGTCGAGTCCAGCCCGGTCTGGTCCGTCGGCACGCGTCCCGCGCCCGCCACGCCCTAGCGTGCGGCGGCCCGGTCGGGAGCGTCGCCTATCCTCGGAGGTGGCGACGCTGAAGGAGAGTAGGGCCGTGCGAGTGACAAGCGGGACGAGTTAGGTCGATGTCGGAGCGGGAAGTACCGGGACCGGGATCCTTGCCGGGGCCCGGTGGGGACAGGTTCGACGCGGTGGAACGGTTGCGCCGCAAGCTGGAAAGCTTGCGAGCCGCCGACAACAAGCCTGCCCCGACGGGGGACGGCACGAATCTCACCCGAATGCCGCGTCGCCCGCGGCGCATGACCGAGGAAGTCGGCGGCCCACCGGATCAGCCGTGGCGTCACGACGGCGGTTCCCGCTACGATCCCGCGCCGACCAGACCCGTCACCCGCTCCGAACTGCAACGCGAAACCGGCTGGTGGCCCGCCGATCCGGGCGCGAACACCCAACCCGAGGCCGCACCCGGACACGAGGGCAGCGTCATCGATTTCGGCGCGGCGCGCGCGAGACGAATCGGGGGCGAGGCCCCGGCCGCCGGTATTCGGCGCGTGGCCCGACCCCGTCGCATCAACTCCGATACCGCCGAGAGCCCCGAGAGCTCCGGCGTCAACTCCGACGAAAAGCCGGATTCACCACGCTGATCGCGCGGTCAGATCGAGTCGACCCAGTTGCGCAACAACTGAGCCCCGGCGTCCCCGGACTTCTCCGGGTGGAACTGGGTGGCCGAGAGCGGACCGTTCTCGACCGCGGCCAGGAACGGCACCCCGTGTTCGGCCCAGGTGAGCTTGGCCGGGGCGATCTGGCTGCCGCCGTCGGGTTCCCACGCCCAGTGCTGGGCGGCGTAGGAGTGCACGAAGTAGAAGCGGGTGTCGGCGTCCATGCCCGCGAACAGCACGCTGTCCTCGGGAGCCTTGACCGTGTTCCAGCCCATGTGCGGCAGCACGGGCGCGTCCAAACGCTCGACGGTGCCGGGCCATTCGGCGCAACCCTCGGTCTCGACGCCGAATTCGACGCCGCGCTCGAACAGAATCTGCATGCCGACGCAGATGCCGAGCACCGGGCGGCCGCCGGACAGGCGCTTGCCGATAATGCGGTCACCGCGCACCGACAGCAGACCGGACATGCACGCGGCGTAGGCGCCGACGCCCGGAACCACCAAACCGTCGGCGTTCAAGGCGGTTTCGGGATCGGCGGTAATGGTCACCTCGGCACCGGTGCGGGCCAGCGCCCGGCTCGCGGAGTGCAGGTTGCCGGAACCGTAGTCCAGCAGCGCGATCTTCTTGGTCACAGCGAACCCTTCGTGGAAGGCACGCCGGTGACGCGCGGGTCGTATTCGACGGCGGCGCGCAAAGCCCGTGCGACGGCCTTGTATTCGGCCTCGGTGATGTGGTGCTGGTCGCGGCCGTAGAGCACGCGCACGTGCAGCGCGATGCGGGCGTTCAAGGCGATCGACTCGAAGACGTGCCGGTTGATGACCGTCGAATACGACGCGGTCGGCGCGACGCTCGGAATGATGGTGTGCAGCATGTGATCCGGTTCCCCGGTGTGCACGCAGTACGGCCGCCCCGACACGTCGACGACGGCGTGCGCGAGGGTCTCGTCCATCGGGATGAAGCAGTCGCCGAAGCGGCGGATGCCCTTCTTGTCGCCGAGCGCCTGGCCCAGGGCCTGGCCGATGACGATGGCGGTGTCCTCGACGGTGTGGTGGGCCTCGATCTCGATGTCGCCCTTGGCCTGCACGGTCAGATCGAAGCTGCCGTGCTGGCCGAAGGCGGTCAGCATGTGGTCGTAGAACGGGACGCCGGTGGAGATGTCGGTCTTGCCGGAGCCGTCGAGATTGAGCTCCACCACGATGCTGGATTCGCGGGTGGTGCGCTCGACGCGGGCAATGCGATCGGCGGGACGGTCGGTGGTCATCGGGCGATCAGCTCCTCGGACGCCAGTTTCGCGCTGACGCGCAGGAATTCGTCGTTCTCGGCGGCCAGGCCGATGGTGGTGCGCAGGTAGCCGGGGATGCCGACATCGCGAATGAGCACGCCCTCGTCGAGGTAGTGCTGCCAGGCGCGCGGGGCATCGGCGAAGCGGCCGAACAGCACGAAATTGGCGTCCGACGGAATGACCTCGTAGCCGAGCTCGGCCAGCGCGGCCATGACGCGATCGCGCTGGGCGGCCAATTCGTGGACGCTGCCCAGGGTTTCGTCCGCGTGCCGCAGGGCCGCGCGGGCGGCGGCCTGCGTGACCACCGACAGGTGATACGGCAGCCGCACCAGCAGCATGGCGTCGATGACCGCGGGCGCGGCCACCAGGTAGCCGAGCCGTCCGCCCGCGAAGGCGAACGCCTTGGACATGGTGCGGCTGACCACCAGCTTGCTCGGGTACTTGTCGATCAGGCCGATCGCCGAAGGGGCGGAGGAGAATTCGCCGTAGGCCTCGTCCACCACCACGATGCCGGGCGCGGCCTCGAGGATGCGTTCCAGGTCCGCGATCGGAATGCTGTGTCCGGTCGGGTTGTTGGGGCTGGTCACGAAGACGACGTCGGGCTTCTTCTCGTGCACCGACATGACCGCGTAGTCGATGTCGAGGGAGAAGTCGCCATTGCGCTTGGCCTCGATCCACTCGGTGTCGATGCCCTCGGAGATGATCGGGTGCATCGAGTACGAGGGCACGAAACCCAGTGCGCTGCGGCCGGGTCCGCCGAAGGCCTGCAGCAGCTGCTGGAGAATCTCGTTGGAGCCGTTGGCGGCCCACACATTGGCGGTGTCCACCGCCACGCCGGTCTGCCGGGTCAGGTAGGCGGCCAGATCCGAACGCAGGCCGACCGCGTCGCGATCCGGATAGCGGTGCAGATCGGCGGCCGCCGCGCGCACCGACTCGGCGACATCGTCGACGAGGGCCTGGCTCGGCGGGTGCGGGTTCTCATTGGTGTTCAACTGCACCGGCACCGTCAATTGCGGTGCGCCGTAAGGACTCTTGCCGCGCAGGTTCTCCCGCAGCGGCAGATCGTCGAGCGAGATGTTCGATCCGGGAACGGTCACAGCACTCACGCCAGCTCTCCGAATCGCGCCTGCACGGCCTGACCGTGCGCGGGCAGGTCCTCGGCATTGGCCAGCGCCACCACGTGCCCGGAGACATCCTTCAGCGCCGCCTCGGAGTACTCGACGACGTGAATCCCGCGCAGGAAGGTCTGCACGCTCAAACCCGAAGAGTGCCGGGCACATCCGGCGGTGGGCAGCACGTGATTGGAACCCGCGCAGTAGTCGCCCAGCGACACCGGCGACCACGCGCCGACGAAAACCGCTCCGGCCGAACGCACCTGGGCGGCGACGCCCGGCGCGTCGGCGGTCTGGATCTCCAGGTGCTCGGCCGCGTAGGCGTTCACCACGCGCAGACCCTGGGCGATGTCATCGACCAGCACGGTGCCGGACTGCTTGCCCGACAACGCTTCCGCGACGCGATCGTGGTGCTTGACCACGGCCATCTGCGCGGTCAGCGCCCTGTCCACCGCGTCGGCCAGCTCGACGCTGTCGGTCACCAGCACGCTGGCGGCCAGCACATCGTGCTCGGCCTGCGAGATGAGGTCGGCGGCCACGTGCACCGGATCGGCGGTGGCGTCGGCCAGGATCGCGATCTCGGTGGGCCCGGCCTCGGCATCGATGCCGACCAGCCCGCGGCACAGCCGCTTGGCGGCGGTCACATAGATATTGCCCGGCCCGGTGATCATGTCGACCGGTTCCAACTGCGCGCCATCGGTATCCACGCCGCCGTAGGACAGCAGCGCCACCGCCTGCGCACCGCCGACCGCCCACACCTCGTCGACACCCAGCAGCTTGGCCGCGGCCAGGATGGTCGGGTGCGGCAGGCCGCCGAACTGCGCCTGCGGCGGGGAGGCGACGACCAGCGAGTCCACGCCCGCGGCCTGCGCCGGAACCACATTCATGACGACCGAGGACGGGTAGACGGCATTGCCGCCGGGCACGTACAGCCCGACCCGCTCGACCGGAATCCACCGCTCGGTCACGGTGCCGCCGGGCACCACCTGGGTGGTCTTGTCGGTGCGCCGCTGATCGTTGTGCACCTTGCGGGTGCGCTCGATGGCGACCTCGAGGGCGGTGCGCACGGCCGGATCCAGTTCGGCGAGAGCCTTGTCCAGCTCGGCGGCGGGCACCCGCACCGAGACGGGCTTCACGCCGTCGAACTTTTCGCTGAATTCCTGCGCGGCCGCCACGCCCCGATCGCGGATCGCCTCCACGACCGGCCGCACATGATGCAGCACCGAGTCCACGTCGACGCCCCCGCGCGGCAGTGCCGCGCGCAGTTCGGCAGCAGTGGGAGTACGTCCGCGCAAGTCCACGCGGGCGAGCTCGATGCGGCTAGTCATAGCGCTGTGCAGTCCTTGTCTGTGCTGATTTCGAAGCGATACCAGCCTATCGGGTCGCCGCCAGCGCTTTACTTCCCGGCCGAGGCAGCGCTCTACTTCCCGGCCGAGGCAGCGTGCGCGATTGCCGCCCGTAAGCCGTCGGGGGTCAGGTTTTCCACCACGGTATCGCCGACCTTCACCACCGGAACGTGGGTCAGACCGGCCTTGATGGCGGCCTGGCTGTGCGAGGCGACGAATCCGGCGTAGCGGCCGGAGTGGATGCACTCGGCGATGTCGGGTCCAGTGACCCCGGCCTCCCCGGCGATCCGGACCAGCCGATCGTCGGACAGGCCCGGGCCGTTCTCGGCGGGCTGGTCCTCGAACAGCCGCTTGCTGAAGACAAGCCAGGCGGGCTTGTCGGCCACGGCCACACAGGTTCCGGCATTGGCCGCGCGCCCGGAGTAGTTGTCGGTGGACAGGCCGTTCAGGACCGCGACGGTGTCGTATTCGGCGGCGATCGTCCCGGCGTCGACCAGTTCGGTGAGCGTGGGCCCGGTGGTGGCCTCGAACTGGCGGCAGATCGGGCATTGGAAATCGGTGATGACGGTGACCACGGTGGCGGCGCTGCCGAAATGCAGGCGGCCCTCCGGGGTGTAGACCGCGGGCGGGGCGACGGCCGCGGCGGCCTGCTGCTGCTCGTCGTTCTTGTGCACGTAGCTGGCCACGATGACGGCGATCAGGGCGGCGATGACAATGACCGCGCCCACGGACATCGGGGTGACGATGCGGCGTTGCCGGGTCGCTCCGGCGACTTTTCGGCTGCTGCGATTCATGATTAGCCATGATATTGCTGGCCAATTGTCCAAATAGGTTTGACACTCGAATGTCAAGAGCCTCCGCAGTAAAAGGGCCGAAAAAAATATCCGCAGCGGACAACGTGTAGCAGGTACCGGAGCTGGGAAAACTCGCGATTTGTAATCCGGGTCACCTTGACCGGGCATTTCTCCAATCCGGACGCTTAGCGCATGAATTGCATCGGCAAGCTCGCGGTTACTGCCGCCCTGGGCGCAAGCGTCCTCGGCTCGGTACTCGGAATGCCGGGAACGAATACGGCTGCCGCCGATCCGGCACCCGCCGAGTGCAGCACCGACAACTCGGTTCCGAATCGCTCCACGCTGTCCTGCCCGCCCGGAGTGGGCGAGGGATTGCACGCCTATATCCAATGCCGCGATATCGGCGGCCTACTGCACACCCGCATCGGCACCACGCTCGGGGCCGAGGGCGGCGTCTCGGAGGCCAACTGCGCCTACGGAGAAACCGGCCCGGCCTGATCAAGGCACCCGTCGATCGAAAGGTTCTTCCCATGTCCGCACCGCTGACTCGAACCCGGACGACCAAACGCGCCGCCCGCCAAGCCAAGGATTGCAAGCGCAACCGACGCGGCCTCTACGCCGCGGCCGCCTTCGCCTCGCTGGCCACCGTCATGGTGGGCACCAGCCAGGCCGACGCCCAGCAGGGGCCGACCCTGCCGGTGCCGCCGATCAATCTCGGCACCCGGCCCGCGATCGGCGACGCCCAGCAGCCGGTGAATCCGCTCGGCGTGCCGCTGCCGCCGGAGATCAGCGGCGGACTGCAGAACCTCGGCAATGCCGTACCCGGTCTCGGGGCCGCGGCCCAGGATCTGAGCAACGGGGCGGGCCCGAATCTCGGTGCGGCCGCGCAGGATCTGGGCCAGACCGCGCAGAGCTTCGGCGTGCCCGTGCCCGATCTCGGTGCGCTGGGCCAGAATCTGGGTCCGGCCGCGCAGGGCCTGATCGATCAGGCGGTGAACGCGCTGGGTGGCGCGGCACCCGGAACACCCGTCCAGCAGGGGCTGAGCGGGTTGCGTGACCTGTTCACCCCGCCCGCGCCCACCCCGGGTGCCGCGCAAACCCCCGGTGCCACCGCCACTTCCGGTGGTGTCGCGGGCACCATGACCCCCGCCGGGGCGCCCACGCCCGCGGCCGGTCCGCTGGGTCCGGTGTCCTCGCCGGTCGCGCAGCTGGCCGAGGTCGCCGCGCAGGTGGTGGGTTCGCACATCGACCTGGGGCAGTTGGGTGCCTGGGCCGATCAGACCTTCCCGTCCGGGCCGCTGCGGCAGCCGGTCGAGGACCTGCTGGCCTTCGTCAATCAGGCGCTCGAGGGTGTCGGCTCGCGGCGACGGGATCTGGCCGACGATCCGATCGCGGAGCTCATCGACAAGGGCCGCGCGCTGTTCGGCTTCCCGGTCGACGGCACCGATCCGGCGCAGGGTCTGCGCGAATTGCTGAATCCGATTCTCGGACAGACCGTCGGCACCGGTGATCCGCTGCAGCAGCTCGCCGAGACGCTACGGAATCTGGTGGCGAATCCGGCCGCCGGACTCGATGCCCTCGGTGCGTCGGTGCTCGGTTTCGCCGCGCCCGCGCTGTCGGGTCTGGCTCCCATGCTCGGGTTCCTGACTCCGGTGCTGGGCTTCCTGGCCGATCCGGCCGCGGCGGCCGAACCGCTGCTGCACGAGTTGCGGTCCATGCTCATGGGCACCGGTGTGCGCCGTGACGCCGCGCTGCCGTTGCTGGCCCTGCCGATCGTGGGTCTGTTCGCCATCGCGCCGCTGCTGTTCGCCGGTGCGCTCGCGATCGGCGCGATCGGTATAGGCGCGGTGGTGGTGCTGGCGGCCATCGTGGCCGCGCCCTTCGTGATCGGTGCGCTGGTGATCGGCGGCATCGTGCTCGCGGTGCTGGCGTTGCCGGTGCTCGCGGTGCTGGCCATCATCGCGATTCCGGTGCTGTTGATCGCGCTTCCGGTGGCGTTCATCGCCTTCCAGGTGCTGGCCCCGGTGATCCTGGTGGGCGGCATGGTCGCCTTCGCCGCGATCGTGGTGGGCGGCATCGGCGTGGCGGCGGCGTTCCTGGCGCTGGGCGGTACCGCGCTGGCGGGCATTTTCGTCGCGACGCTCGCGGCCGGACTGCTGGCCACCATCTTCATCCCGTTCCTGGGTCTGTTCATCGCCCCGATCGCCTTCTCGGTCATCGCCTTCGGCACGCTGCTGCTGGGCTCGATCGGTCTGGGCGCGGTGGTGTTCGGCACCCTGAGCATCGCCTTCCTGGCCGCCGCGGCCCTGTTCGCGGTGCTGGTGGTGGCGTCGTTCTTCACCCCGTTCGGCCTGATCACCCTGCCCGCCCTGGCGATTCTGGGTGTGGCCGCGCTGATCCTGTTCGGGGCCGCGGGTTTGGCCGCGGGCATCATCATCGGCGCGCTGTTCGTGGCCGGACTGGCCGCGCTGTCGGTGGTCGGCTCGGCCGCCGTCATCGGCCTGCTGATCCTGTCGCTGGCGGCGACGGCGGTGCATCTGGCCGCCATCGTGGCGCTCTGGTTCGCCGGTGCGGCCGCCGGGCTGATCCTGACCGCCGCCGGTGCCATCGCCCTGGCCCTGGCCGTGCCCGCGGGCCTGATCGCCACAGCCGCACTGGTTTTCGCGCTGCCCATCGTGGGTCCGCTGCTGGCTCCGGTGTTCCTGGCCGTGCTGGTGGGCATTCCGGCCGCGCTCGGCATGCTGCTGCTGTTCGGCGGACTCAGCCTCGGTGGTCTGCTGCTGGCCTTCTGCACCACCGCGCTGCTGAGCCTGGCCGTCACCTGGGCGTCGGGCACGGTCATCGCGGGCGGCCTGCTCATGCTGCTCATGCCGTACACCATCCCGTTCGTGCTGCCCGCGCTGATCGCCTTCGCGGCCATCGTCTCGGCGGCCGTAATGGGTTTGGCGACACTGGATTTCGTGTTCACCCTGGCACCGTTCGTGGTGATCTTCGCGGGTGCGATCGCGCTCATGCTGGCCGCCGTCGCGGCGGTGGCCGTGGGCGGGCTGGCGATCAATGTGCTCAGCTTCGGCATGCTGACGCTGACCCTGGGCGCGCTGATCCTCGTCAACCCGCCGCTGGCGCTGCTGGCCCTGCCGCTGCTGCTGGGCGCGATGCTGTTCACCGTGCTGGGCGGTATCGGCGGTACCGCGATCGTGACCGGCCTGCTCATGGGCCTGGTCGGCATCCTGACCCTGGGCAGTGGAATCCCGTTGGCCCTGGCCGCTTTCATGATCATCGGCACCTTCGTCTACGCCTCGCTGCTGTTCCCGCCGTTCGCCCTCGTGGCGATTCCGGTGGCCATCGCGGCGACCGTGGCGGCGCTGGCGGCGATCGGCGCGGTCATCACCGCCGGGCTCGCCATTCTGGGCGCGGAGGCGGTCGCGGGCGTCATCCTGGCTCTGGCCGTGGCGCTGGCCGCGACGGTGGCCATGCTGCCGGTGGGCATCGCGGCTCTGGTTGTGGCCGTGGTGTTCTCGCTGCCGTTCCTGATCGTGGGCCCGTTCGCCCCGATCCTGTCCACAGCGCTGTCGCCGATCATCGCGTTGGCCCTGGCCGCGCTGTGGTCGCCGTTCCTGGTGGCCGGATTGGTCGTCGCCGCAACGGCTCTGGGCATCAGCGCCTTCGGGCTGCTGGCGGTGCCGCTGTTCGCGCTGATCCTGTTCGGCGGCCTGTGGGCGGCCGCGAAGGGCGTCGTCCTGGTGGCCTGGCTGGCGACCATGGCGTTCGACTTCTCGGCCATCGCGATCCTGGCGGTGACGGCGGCGCTGGTGCTGGCTCCGCTGGCCGCGGCCCTGGCCGCATTGGTGGCGGCCGCCATTCCGATTCTGGCGCTGGCGGCGCTGGGTGCGGCGGCCGTCGCGGCGGCCCCGTTCCTCGCCATTGGCGCGGGTCTGGCGGCGATCGTCGGAGTTCCGTTGCTGGCGGTCGGTATTCCGCTCGCGCTCATCGGCCTGGCCACGGTGGCGCTGATCGCGCTGCTGCTGGTGGGCATCCCGGTCGGCGCGTTCATCGCAGTCGCCTTGGCGGCGCTGGCCGCGGTCGCGGCCGTCGGCGCGGCGGCGGTCGCGGGCGGCGCCGGACTGGCGCTGCTGGCGGCCGTCGCCATTCCGGTGCTGGGCATTGCCGCGGCCGTGGGCATTCCCGCTCTCGCCCTGGGTGTTCCGGCGCTGGCGCTGGGTCTGCCGCTGCTGGCCCTGCTGGCGCTGGCGACCCTGGCCGCGGTGATCCTGATCCCGCTGCTGCTCCTGCTGGATCCGGCGTTCCGGTCCTACATCATCTCCGCGATCCGCGCGGCGATGGATCCGGGTGCCACCGGTGGCGGTACCGCCGCGACCGGAACCCAGTTCCTGGACAGCATTACCGACACGGCGAGCCTGGATCAGGTCATCGCCGGGCTGATGAAGCTGCTCGCTCCGGCGAATCAGCCCGCCGCCGCGACCGTCGCGCACTCGGACATCCCGCTGGTGGGTGCCGAGGCGGCCGACGGCCTCCAGAACGACTCCCGACGCCTGGTCGAGGTCGGAGTCTGACAACTCGATAGCTCCTCTCCCCCAATGGAATCCCCTCATCCGAAGGAGATCGTCATGAGCACCGAAACCAACGACCCCACCATCCCGTTCGCCACCCTCGACCCGGCTCTGCACCTGGAGTACCTGTACGGCCCGCAGTGGGCGGCGGTGATGCGGATCGTGGAGCGCGCCGCCCAGCTCACCGCCGAAGAGCGGGAGAAGATGAACGCCGAGGCCGGAAAGCGCATGCAGGACAGCATGAGCGCGCTCACCGGCGCGGCGGGCGGCGCGGGCGGCCTGGCCGGACTGCTGTCCGGCCTGGGCCAGCCGTCGCAGGATCCGCAGCCGCTGCAGATCGCCAGCGAGACGGCCAAGGAGTTCGGCCGCTCCCGCAATGTGCAGGTCGCGGGTTTGATTGCCGGACAGGCGGTGTCGGGCACGGCCGCCACCAGCGGCGAGTTGGCCGGGCTGCTGCAGTCGCTGGGCTCGATCGGCACCCTGACCGTGGTGAGCCAGGCCGTCACCGCGGCCGTGCTGAGCGATCTGGTCGGCCGCGGCCGCTACACCCAGGAGGTGCACGACGCGCTGATGCAGCCGTGGACCTCGGTCATCTCCTGAATCACCTTCTCGCAGTGAGGAGTACGCCATGATCGAGACCCGGTTCAGTAGTGTGGGCGTGTCCGATCCCCTCGGCGGTCTGCTCGATATCCGTTCCGCCCCCGTGGGTTACGGGTACTACGAGGAGAGCGCCACGGATGCCGAGACCCGTGAACGCTGCCACCACCCGCGGCGCGGGCCGGTGGGCTGGTGGCAGCGGCACCGCACCCTGCGGCTGGGCGTCGGCTTGGCGCTCGTCGCGAATCTGGGATTCCTGCCCGCCGTGCAGGATGCCGTGCTGACGGGGTTGTCCCATGTCGCGTAGCACGGGTCGGCGGGTGGCGACGGTCATCGTAGGTTGCGCGATGACCGTCGCCGCCCTGGCGGGCTGCTCCCACCCACCGGCCGCGAAACCCGCCGCCGATCCCGATACCGCCGATTGCGGTGCGGGCGCCCGCGCGATCGGCGGCCTGCAGACCACCTTCACGTCACTGTCGTCGGAACTCAATGGCATCGGTCCCGCCTCCGACCGCGGTGACCTGGCCGATGTCGAGCGCCGGGTGCGGGAGGCGGCACGCCTGTCGGCCCTCATCGACACCGATCTGAACACCGCGGCGGGTACGATGACCGAGCCGCTGCCCCGGCGGGCCTTCACCGCCGTCGCGAATGCCGGAGCCGCGCTGCACGACAGCTTGACCCAGCTCGCCCGGGCCGTCGACGGAGCCAGTCCGCCCCAGGAGACGGTCGACTCCGTTCAGCGTTCACTACACGCGCTCGACACATCGGTGGAGGGTATGCGGTTGTCCTGTTCCACGGTTTTCGCCGATTCCACGGTCGCTCCGACGACCCCGGCCGGACCGACCCCTCGGCCCACCCCGGCCGGACCGGTCGCGGGCCCCGGAATTCGTCGGTAGGCGCCGTTGGCGGAGCGGGATGACCTGCCACCGCGGCCGGATCGACCGAAGCCGCCCGGCCCCGCCGATTCCGGTGGGGCCGACGCCGGTGGCCGCGCCGCCTTCGCCGCCCGCCTGACCGCGCTGTTCGCGGCGGCGGGCGCGCCACCGGTGAAACAGGTGATCCGCGCGGCGAATACCCGCCTGCGACCCGGCTGCACGCCGATCACCGCGCAGCGCATCAGCGACTGGCGGCTGGGCAATCGCACACCGGCCAGTTTCGAGGCCGTGGTGCCGGTGCTGGAGGTGTTGATCCGGGAGGCCCGCCAGCGACCACCCGACCCGGAGGTGGACGCGACCCTGCTGGATCCGCGCCACTGGCAGGCGGATTGGCAGGCGGCGAAGACCGCCAAGGAAGTCCCCGACAGCAACCGCCCGCCCTATCGCGGGCTGCTGCCCTACCGCCCCGAGGACGCCGACCTGTTCTTCGGCCGCGACGCGGCGCTGCGCCGGTTGTGGGATCTGATCGAGGCCGCCGAGGCCGATACCGAGCCCGCCGTGGTGATCCTGCTCGGTGGGCGCGGAGTCGGGAAGTCCTCGCTGCTGGCCGCGGTGCAGGCGGATCCGCACGGGCGTACGGCGGTGGTGGTGGCCCCGGGCGACGAGGTGGAGGTGGCGCTGGCCGAGGCCGGACCCGGACCGCGAATCCTGTTGGTGGACAATGGCCGCACCTTGTTCACTCGGTGTCGGACCGAGGTCGCCGACCGGTTCCTGACCCAGCTGGGGGCGGTCTCGCGGGCGGACGCGTCACCGCGCACCGCCGTCGTCCTGGTCTGCGACAGCGGGCTGCTCACCGATCTCAGCAATCACCCGGTGACGGCCGCGGCGCTGCGGAATCCGACCATGCTGCTGGAGCCGATGTCGGATTCCGAACTGCGCGAGGCGATCACGCGCCCCGCCGCCGCCACGGGGCTGAAGGTGGAGGACAGTCTGATCGAGGTGCTGCTGAAGGATCTGTCCCCCTTCGATCCACACAGCCCGCTGCGCCTCACCATGTTCTCCTATGTGCTGTTCGACACCTGGAAGCACCGCCACGGCCGCACCCTGACCCTCGACGCCTACCGCGAGACCGGCGGTGTCGAGGTCGCTTTCGCGAAGGGCTGCGAGCTGCTGTTCGGCCGTCTCAACGAGCGCGAGCAGGCGGCGGTCCGTCAGGTCCTCATGGCCTTGACCTTCATCGGCCCGATTTCCACCCAGCGCGACCGCCTTTCCCCCGAGGTCCTCATCGAGGAGGCCGAGGATCCCGACATCACGCGCGCCGTCATCGACTGGCTGCTGCGCAACCAGCTCGTCGTGCGCCATAAGGACCGCATCGAGCTGGTGCACGACCTGCTGCTGACCGCCTGGCCCCGAATGAGCGAATGGATCACCGAGGAAAGGGAATTCGCCGCCATCCGCCCCCGCATCGAGGCCGACGCCCGCGAATGGGCACGGCAGGACCGGCCCGCGCGACTGCTCTACTCCCGGACCCGGCTCGAGGACGCCAATGCCTGGCTGCGGCGCACCGCCACCCCCAACCGGCTGGCCCGGGAGTTCTTGTCCGAGGCCACCGTTCGCCATCGCCGCCGGGTGCGGCGGGTGCGCGCGTTCCAGGTCGCGATCGCCGCGCTCACCGTGCTGGCGGTCGTGCTCGCCGTGGCCGTGTACGTGGGCCGCACCTCCGTGGCCGAGGAACGCCGGGGCGCGTGGCTCGGGCAGGTGATCGCCGAATCCCAGCGCCTGGAACAGATCGATCCGGGTCTGTCGGTGCAGCTGGCGCTGGCCGGGTATCGCATGAACGACGACGATCCGGGGGCGCGGGCCAGATTGCTGGCGGCACAGAGTCTTCCATTGAATACCGCCTCGCCCGAGGCGCACGCGGGACCGGTGTACGGGCTGAGCGCCGCCCCGGGCCGAGGCCTGGCGGCCAGCGGCGGGAGCGACGGCACCGTGCGGCTCTGGAACGTCTCCGACGAGCGGGCGGTGACCGCGCTCGGCGGCCCGCTGACCGGACCGCGCGGCCCCGTCGAGGCCGTCGCCTTCGACGGCGCGGGCACGCGGCTGGCCGGAGCGAGCCGGGATGGCACCGTTCGCCTGTGGGATGTGCTGCACCCCAACGAACCTCACGCCCTCGGCAGCATCGATCTGGGCGCGGCCGCGACCGCCGTCCGCTTCCTTCCCGGCGATCGCACGCTGCTCGCGGCCGATGCCGAGGGCACGCTGTCGCTCCTCGATGTGACCGACCCGGGAGCGATTCGGCGACTGGCGACCGTCCCCGCGCACTCCGGTGCGATTTCCGCGCTGGCGCTGTCCACGGACCCGGTCCCCGGTGCCGCCCCGCCGCCCCCGGACGCGGCGACAGTGGTGGCCAGCGCGGGCGCGGACCGTCGGGTGCGGTTGTGGGAGGTCGACGCGGCGGGCGGGCTGGCGGCGGGCGCGGACCTCGCCCTGCCCGGCGCGGTCGAGGCGCTGGCGGCGGGGCCGGGCGGGCTGCTGGCGGCCGGGACCTCCGATGGCGATCTGCTGGTCTGGGATATCCGGGACCCGTCGGCCCCGCGCGCGGTCGGCCACGAGATGCCGCGACGCGCCCCGATCGTGGGGCTGGCGTTCACCCACGATGATCAGGCGTTGGTGTCGGTGGGATCCGATGGGGCGCTGCGGATCTGGGACACCCGGGATCGGAATCGAGTGTCGCCGACGGGGTGGGTGTTCCACAGCAGCGTGGAGTCGATCGCGCCGCTCACCATGCTCGCCGACACCCGCATGCTGACGGCGGGCCCGGACGGACACGTGGTGGCCTGGCGCACGCCACTGGTGTATCTGCCGATCATTTTCGACGGCGCGCTCACCGACGCCGGGCTGTCCCGCGACGGCACCCGGCTGGTGGGCGGATTGCACGATGGCCGGGTGCAGGTCTGGGATGTCCGCAACCCGCAGCTGGCCCAGCCGATCGGCGAATTCCCCGCCGCGCCACCGGATTCCGACGGCATTCGGGTCGCCGTCCGTCCCGATGGCGACCTGGTGGCCGTGGCGGGCGCGGACGGCGTGCGGCTGTGGGATCTGCGTGCTCCGGGCCATCCCGTTCCTGTCGCCGGACCGTTGGCCGAAAGCTCCGGCCCGGTCCTGGTTTTCGCCCCGCACGGGGACCGGCTGCTCACCGGCGGCCCGCAGGGGCGACTGCGGCTCTGGGACGTCTCGAATCCCGCGGCGCCGCGACCGGTGACCACGCTGCCGCCGGATACCGAGCGCACGGTGACGGCGGCGACCATCGCGCCGTCGGGCACGGTGGTCGCCGCCGCCGATGACGCCGCGCGAATCCACCTGTGGGACTTGGCCGATCGGGACCATCCGGGCCATCACGTGGTGGACGTGGGCGGCGTGAACATTCATGTGCTGCGCTTCGCGCCGGACGGCGAGCGCCTGTTCACCGGCGACGACTCCGGAATGGTCCGCGCGTGGCAGGTCTCCGACTTCGACCATCCACGCGAGCTCGGCGTGGTGCGCGCGCATGTCGGCGCGGTGCGTGACCTCGCGGTCGACACCACCGGGCAGCGGCTGGCCTCGGGCGGCAACGACGACGCGGCGCGCCTGTGGGATATCGGTGCGGGCGACGGGATTTCGCCGGTGACCGCGCCGCTCACCGCGCCGGTGGGGTGGGCCTGGTTCCTGTTCTTCGCACCGAAAGACCCGTCCCGGTTGTTCGGGGTCGGCGACCAGGTGTCGGCGCTGTGGTTCACCGATCCGGCGGCGGTGGCGAACCGATTGTGCACCGCCACCGCCACGCACATCGGGGATACCGTGTGGCGGGAGATGTTTCAGTCGGTTCCCTTCGTCGCCCCCTGCCCGTAGCGGGTCGCGACCAGATGCTGCTGTGCGAAGGTCCAGGCGTTCTGGGTGACGAAGTACAGCAGGATCGCGATCGGCATCACCGGACCGAAGAACAGGGCCCCGGCGGGAAAGACCCACTGCGACACCGTGTTCATGATGCGGGCCTGCGATGCCGCCGCGGCGTCGGCGGGCGGGGTCTGGCGGGCGACGGCGGCGCGGGCGGTGAAGTGGGTGGCCACGGCCGCGATGATCATCAAGGGAATGGCCACGGCGGCAACGGCGGTGAACGACGAACCCGCCGCGGTCAGGGTGGCGTTCAGGGGTGCGCCGAAGAGTTTGGCGTCCAGGAACGACTGCACCTGAGCGGCATTGAAGACGTAGTTCTCGGTGTGGCCGGGCTGGAACGAGCGCAGCACGTGGTAGAGGCCGATGAACACCAGGGCCTGGCCGATCATGGGCAGAAAGCCCGTCAGCACGTTGACGCCGGATTCCTTCTGGAGTTCCTGCAGTGCCAGGGCCTGTTTTTCACGGTCACCGGCGTGCTTGCGTTTGATCTCCTGGACCTTCGGTTGCATCTCGGCCAGGGCGCGGGAGAACTTCAGCTGCGCGAGGAACGGGCGAATCAGCAAGGCCCGCAGGGTCATGACCAGGAAGACGATGGCCAGCACCCAGGCCAGGCCGCTGCCGGTGCCGGTGCCGGTGCCGAGGATGGCCGCGAAGGCGGTGTGCCACAGCCACAGCACGGCGGACACGGGGTAATAGATGAAGTCGAGCACGGAGTACCTCGCTGCAAAGTCGCCCGCGCATCGGCTGCGGGCGAACGGAATTGGGGATGCGAAGAACCCGACCGTGCCCGCCCGTCGAGGGCGGGGCGGGTCAGGCCGCGAGGACTCCGGGTGCGCGCGGACGCGGACGCCCGGGAGCGTCGGGATTGCTCTGCCGCAGGAAGGTGCCGCGACGCCGCCGTCCGGCCGATTCCGCCGGACCGCTCCGCGCGACCGCCACCAGCAGCGGCCCGCGCGCCGACAACAGCGCGGCGGTCACCGCGACCACCGCCACCGCACCCAGCACGAACAGCGAATCGGGGGTGGCCGCGGCCAGATACAGCACGGCCCACGCGGAGACCACGAGCGCGCCCAGCGGCAGCGCCGTCGATCGAATCCGGTTGACCATGCGGCCGACATTACCTCGGTTCGGCCCCAACAGCACTGTGCCATCCACCCCGCGCTGTGCCCTACGCCCAGCGACTGCGCCATGCTCATGCTTCATGACCCCGGCCGCGGTGGCCGTCGCTGGACCCGGCCGGGCTGGACCGGCGCGGCGTGATGGGCGCCTGCGGCTGAGCCCGAAACCCGGCAGCCGCGCCGTGCGCCCTGCCGCTGTGAGATGTGCCCCACGCACGACAGACCGCGCCCCCGCGGTTCACCGCGGGGGCGCGAGGATCACGGGCCGTGCCGACTACTCGGCGACCAGCCGCTTGATGATCATGGGCTCGGCCAGGATGCCCTCCAGCACCCCGGCGACGTGCTGGAAGTGCTCGGTGGCGAAGTGCTTCTCCAGGGCGTCGGCGTCCACCCACTCCTCGACCACGACCATGTGCGCCGGATCGTTCGGATCGGTGAAGGGCTGGTAGGAAATGCAGCCCGCCTCGGCCAGCGACGGCTCGATCATGGACTCCAGGCCGGTGCGCAGGCGGTCCTCGTGTCCGGCGGCGGCGCGCAGTTCGGCAATCACGTGCAGGGTCATGGGGGTTCTCCTCGAAATCGGTGGTGGTTCTTCGTTATTCGTAGCGTGCCGGGCTTCAGCGCCCGATCGGGCCCTCGCCCGCGCCGGTGGTGCGCAGCGCGGTGGCGATGGCGTCCAGGTCGGCGGGGGTCAATTCCAGTGCGGCACCGCCGATCCAGCCGTCGACCTGCTCGGGCGAGCGCGCGCCGACGATCGCGCCGGTGACGCCGGGCCAGGTCAGGGTCCAGGCGATGGCGACCGCGCTGACGGTGGTGTCGTGCGCCGCCGCGATCGGGCGCAACGCCTCCACCAGGGCCAGGTTGCGGTCGAGCTCGGTGGTGAACTCCGGGAAGCTCTTGCGCCAGTCGTCGGCGGGCAGGTTGGCGACGCGTTCGGCCGAGAACGCACCGGTCAGCAGGCCCGAGTGCTGCGGCTGGTAGATGATGCCGCCGGTGTGATGTGCTGCCGCCCAGGCCAATTCGTCGGCGGCCTGCCGCTTGATCAGCGAGAACTGCGGCTGAATGGCGTCGACGTGGGCGATGGACTCGGCGATCTCCAATTGCGGCACATCGTGATTGGACAGGCCGATGGCGCGCACCTTGCCTTCCTTCACGAGGTCGGCCATGGTCTGCCAGTACTCCTCGAGCGGGGTGACGGTGGCATTGTCCACGCCGTCGGGGTCCGAGAAGTCCAGCGAGGCACCGGTATCGGGCCAGTGCACCTGGTAGAGGTCGATGCGCTCGACATTCAGCCGTCGCAGCGAGTCCTCGAGTTCGCGGCGCACGCTGTCGGCGGCCATGATCCGTTTGGGCGCGGCGGCGCGGTCGTTCTCGTCCCACACCAGCCCGACCTTGGTGAAGACGTAGGGCCGATCGGCCTCGGGCAGTCCGGCGATGGCCTTGGCGACCACTTCCTCGGAGTGGCCGAGCCCATAGACCGCGGCGGTGTCGATCCAGTTCACGCCCGCCTCGATCGCGCGGCGAATGGTGGCGATGGAGTCGTTGTCGTCCTGGGCGCCCCAGGTGTAGCGCCAGCCCGAACCGCCGACCGCCCACGCGCCGAATCCGATCCGGCTGATGGTCATGTCGGTGGTGCCGAGTTGAGTAGTGGGGAGGGAGGTCATGGGGTGTGCTCCTCGTATATCTTTCGCCGTCTGCCGCGGCGCTGACCACTACTTTCGTCGCGCGCAAGCGCCCTAAACAGTGCGGCGTCTGCCTGGGCACGCGATGACCAGGATGGATTTCGCGGCCCGCTTGGTTAACTGGAGTCATGACCTTGGACCGCCGCGCCGAACTCGGTGAATTCCTGCGCTCCCGCCGCGCCCGGCTCAGCCCGGAGGAGGTGGGTCTGGTCGATCACGGGGCCCGCCGCCGCGTGCCCGGCCTGCGTCGCGAGGAACTGGCCCTGCTGGCCGGGGTCAGCGTGGATCACTATGTGCGCCTGGAGCAGGGACGCAGCCTGCAGTTCTCGGAGTCCGTGCTGGACGCGGTGGCGCGGGCGCTGCGGCTGAATCAGGTTGAGCGCGACCATCTTTACCTGCTGGCCCGCCCGTGGTCGGGCGAGGAGCCGCCCGCCGCGCAAGAGGTGCGCCCCGGTCTGCGTCGCCTGCTGGACGCCGCCCACGACGTGCCCGCCTACATCGTGGGTCGCGGAGTGAGCGTGCTGGCCTGGAATCGTCTGGCAGCGGCCCTGATCACCGATTTCGGCGCGCTCGCGCCCGAACAGCGCGACTTCCTGCATCTGGTGTTCCTCGACGAGGGCGCGAAGGACCTCTACGAGGACTGGGACGACAAGGCCGCCGACACCGTGGCATACCTGCGCGTGGACGCCGCCCGCAATCCCGGCGACCCGCGCATTACCGCGCTCATCGACGAAATGAACGCCAAGAGCCCGGAATTCGCGCAACTGTGGGAGCGCCACGAGCTCAAGGACAAGACCCACGGCCGCCACATCTACCGGCATCCCATCGTGGGGCGCATCGAGCTCGGCTACGAAACCCTGCGGCTGCCGGACGATCCCGATCAGGCACTGGTCGCCCACCACGTGGAGCCGGGCTCGCCGAGCGAGGACGCGCTGCGGCTGCTGGCCTCCCTGGCCGCCGAGACCGCCGATCACTGAGACACTGCGGGACTACTGAGACGCTGCGGACCACTGAAACGGAAAGCGCCGCACCGGAATCCGGTGCGGCGCTTACGTTTCGAGTCTCTTACTTGGTGTCGCTGTCGATCAGCAGGTTGCCGCTGCCCGGGTCGATCACCCGCAGCGTCACCGACTTGTTCCCGTTCTTGGTGGTCAGGCTGGCCAGCTGAATGTCCACCGACCCGTCGGCATTGTTGCTGTCATTGCCGCGCGCGCCCTCGATGGTCGAGTAGCGCTGGATCGGGTTCTGCGTCCAATAGTTCTGGAACGCCGACAGACTCCCGTACACCTGCTGCGCGGCCGGGGTGAGCCGACTCCACGCGTCCTGGTAGCGCTGGTAGGTGATGGCCTCGTAGAACTTGTCCACCGCGTCCGCGCCATTGCCGACGCTCACGGTCGAGGCGCTCTTGGTCTGGCCGAGGCCCGACGGCGCGCCCTTGGTGGCGCTCGCCGAGGTCGTCGCCTTGGTCGTGCTGCCGTCGCCCGCGCCCGAGTTGCTGCCCGAGCTCGAGTTGCTCAGCAACCCGAACGCGATGCCACCGGCCACCACGATCACGGCGACCAGCGCGATCCAGATCAGCTTCTTGCGCGATCCGGATTCGCCGTCGTCGTAATCCGGTTCCGGCGCAGGGTGATTGCGGGTCGGCGGGCCGGAGTTCATGGGCGGGCGCGGCGGCGGGGTCTCCAGCAGCTGCGCCTGGCTCATGGCACCGGTCGGAATATCGGCATTGGCCGAGGGCCGCCGTTCCATCTGCCGGGTCTGGCGCGGCGCGGCGGCGCGCGAGGCGGCACCGGCGGGCGGGGTGGCCACGCCCGAGCGGCGCGCGGCCAGCACCCGGGTGGCCTCGGCGTCCGGGCCGACCTCGGCGAATTCGGCCATGATGTCGCGCACGTCGAGCATGCTCGGCCGGTCCTCCGGCTCGAAGCTCAGCAGCGACAGCAGCAGATCCGACAGCGGACCGGCATTGCGCGGCTCGCTGATCTGGCCATTGGCGGCCGCGTACAGCAGCGCGAGCGGATTCGGGTTGGTGCCGTAGGGCGGTTCGCCCTCCAACGCGTGGAAGAGCGTGGCGCCCAGGGCGAAGACATCGGCGGCCGGGGTCGGCTCGGCGCCGCGCGCGACCTCGGGGGCGAGGTAGGCGGCGGTGCCGGAGATCAGCCCGGTGGCGGTGAGGGTGACATCGCCCTTGGACTTGGCGATGCCGAAGTCGGTGATCTTCACCGCCCCGTTGTCGCCGAGCAGGATGTTGCCCGGCTTGACATCGCGGTGCACGATTCCGGCGCGATGGGCGGCGATGAGCGCGCTTGCCACCTGTTCGCCGATGCGGGCGACCTGCGGCAGCGGCAAGGTGCCCTGCGCGGACAGCACCACCGCGAGGCTCTGCGACGGCAGGTATTCCATCACCAGACACGGGTCGCCCTCGTGCTCGGTGATGTCGAACACGACGATCGCGTTGGGGTGCTGGAATCGGGCGGCATTACGGGCCTCGCGGGCCGCGCGCTGCCGAACGATGTCCTTGTCCGCATCCGAGAGGCTCGGCTGGGTGAGGATCTGTTTGACCGCGACGGACCGTTCGAGCCGTTGGTCGACGGCTCGCCAGACGACACCCGTGCCGCCGCTACCAATCCGTTCGACCAGGCGGTAGTGCCCTGCGATCACTTGGCCGGTTTCGATGGCACTACTCCGAAGTTCTCCGAGACGACTGTGACAGTGCGGTTGCCCGCGCGTTTCCCCGCACGAGTGTAGCGGGCGACGCGCGGATCGCCGACGTCAGCGTGAGATATGAGCGAGATCTCGGTGAGATCTATGCCGCAGCGGAGTGACGTTTACGTGACTCGATACCGGAAATCCCTGGTCGGAGTGCATCTATGACGAGACATAGACCAAACGGTTTGGTGCGTGTTTGCTCCCACACACCGACACGCGGTCAGCTACTTTTCGGCGCGGCGGGCCACTGCGCGCGCGTGAGTTGCGCCGCGTCGGCCGCGTCGAGCTCGATATCGAAGACCTCCGCGAGCACCTTCGGTAGTTCAGCAACTTCCAATTCGCGTACTTCGTCCGATCCGTCCGGATAGTTGGTGGTCCAGGTGGTGCCGTCGAGGGTGTGTTGCACGTCCGCGTGGAAGCGCTGCACGAAGGGGCGGGTGGTGAACGGTGAACGCGGCGAGGTCGACACGTAGTGGTTGCCGACCGCGTAGTCGACGCGGTACTGCGGGGTGGTGACGAAGGTGTGGCGGTCCACGAACCCGTCCTTGCCGAACTGGTACAGCGTCCAGACCTCGCCGCCGACCGGGTCGGGCCGGGATTCCAGCCGGAAACGCCATGCGCCAGCGCTGAATTCGCCGCGACCGGAGACGAGTTCGACCGGTTCGAGGGGACCCCAGCCGAAACCGACATCGCAGAGCCAGATTCGGTCGTCGTCGGCGGTCTTCACCCGCAGCAGGGCGTGCGTGGCCGGGCGCAGGTTGGTCGCGCCGCGGGTGACGCGTCCGGACATGGCGGTGAATTCGAAGCCGAGGCGCTCGAGCGCGGCGGCGAAGAGCAGCACGTTCTCGTAGCAGTAGCCGCCGCGTCGCCGCCGGATCAGCTTGTCCTGCAGGGCATCCAGTTCCAGGGGGATGCCGCGGCCGAGAATGATCTCGAGGTTCTCGAACGGAATGGTGGTGGTGTGGGCGCGCACCAGCTCGCGCAGGGTGGCCAGGGTGGGCGTGCGCTCACCGGTGAAGCCGATCCGGGCCAGGTAGGCATCGAGGTCGAGCTCCTCGCCCAGCCAGGTGTAGGTAGGGTCCGCCGGTGTAGTCATCACTGCCTTCCTGTCAGGTCGTCGTGATGATCAACTCGGTTCGGCGGCCGGGTGTTCCGCCGTCGGGTCAATTCGTCGCGTTCACGAGTGTGGGCAGGCCCTCGCGGTAGGTCGGATAGGTGGGCTTCCAGCCCAATTCGGCGCGGGCCTTGGCATTGGAGACGCGGATGGAGAAGTCCAGCATCTGGGCGGCGGCCAGCGGAGAGGTCATGCGCAGCAGTCGGGCCGGGACGCGGCGGGGCGGGCGCGCGCCGACGGTCTCGGCCATGGCGTCGAACATGGTGCCCCAGGTGATGGGTTCGTCGTCGACGATGTTGTAGGCCTGGCCGGGGACGCCGTGTTCGAGGGCGGCGACGGTCGCGGCGGCGGCATCGGCGAGGTGGATGAAGCCGGTGTAGCCGGTGACGGTCTTGGGCAGCGGGAACACGTGCATCTTCAGGGCGCGCACGAAGGTGTCGGAGGCGCCGGGGCCGTAGAACAGGCCATAGCGCAGGGCGATTCCGTCGATGCCGGGTGCGCGCCAGGCACTGGCTTCGGCCTCGTGCAGCGCGGCGATGATGCCGTCGTTGACGTCGCCGGGGATGCGGCCGAACGGGTCCTGTTCGGTCACCGGGGTGCTGCCGTGGTCGCGCAGGCCGTAGCCGACGATCAGCGATTGCGTGAGATACCTGCGCGCACCGGTTCTTTCGGCCAGCTCCACCAGGTGTTTGCTGCCGATCTCGCGTAAGGCGTTGGTGCGCAGCAGACCCGGGGCGTGGTAGTGGGTGGGCGGGGAATAGCGGTAGGCGGTGAGCTCGTGGATGATCGCGTCGGCGGTCAGACGCTCGGTGGCGCGCAACAGGTCCGAGCGGTCCATGACATTCGCGATCAGCGGTGTGGCGCCCAGCGAGCGCGCGATCTCCGCGCCGCGCCCGCCCCGGGTCAGGGCATACACCTGATGTCCGGCCGCCCGCAGTGCCGTGACCAGCGGCCGTCCGATCGCACCCGTCGCTCCGGCCACCACGACCTTCATCGCACTTCACCTCGTCTCACCACGCCTGTACCCCTTCGAGGGTAATGTCCGGGTCGGGAGGGGTCAGGGGGTGGACACCATGGGTGGGGGAACCTACCGTCAATTCATGATCGCGCTGCTGGACCGGCTGCGGCTGTTCACGATTCGCGAGTTCACCACGCACTGGGGGCGGACGGTGGCGTCGATCGTCGTCCTGTCGGTGTGTTCGGCGTTCCTGGTGGCGGTCATCGGCATTTCGGGCTCGCTCACCGGGTCGATCGAGAAATTGACGAGTGGGCTGGCGGGCAATGCGGCGCTGGAGATCTCGGGGGTCACCGACGCCGGGTTCCCGCAGCAGGTGCGCGCCGATGTGGCCGCCGTGCCCGGGGTCGCCGCGGCCGTGCCCATGTTGCGGGCCAGTGCCGGGCCGGATTCGGATCGGCTGCTGGTGCTGGGGGTGGATTCCTCGAGTTCCGCGCTGGACAGCGATCTGAAGGGAGCCGTGCAGGGCGATGAGCTGGCGAGCCTGTTGACGGTGCAGAACGGCGTATTGGCCGGGCCGGGAACGGGATTCGCGAAGGGGCAGCAGGTGCAGCTGGGGCCTGTGCGGGTCACCATCGCGGCGGTGTTGGGCGGGAAGCAGCTCTCGCAGCTCAATGGCGGGCATTACCTGGTGGCTCCGCTGCCGGTGGCGCAGCGCATCACCAATCGGGTCGGGGAACTGGATTCGGTGATGATCGTCGCCAAGCCGAATACCGATCGGGCACAACTGCGTTCGGCGATCACCGCCGCGGTGGCGGGCCGGGCGGTGGTCGGCACGCCGAGCGCGCGGGCGGCCCAGACCGGCAATGGCATTGTGATGGTGCGCTTCATCGCGTCCATGGGCGCGGGGCTGGCGTTCGTGGTGTCGGCCTTCCTGATCTACAACACCATGAGCATGGCGCTGGCGGGGCGGCGGCCGGTGATCTCCATGCTGCGGGCCATCGGGGCGCGGCGGCAGACGATCGTGCGGGATGTGCTCGTGGAGGCGTTGGCGCTGGGTGTCATTGGCGGGCTGCTCGGTTCCGGGCTGGGTGTGCTGGTGGGCCGGTACGCCATCAGCCTGCTGCCGGGCGCGTTCACGCAGGTGATGGACGCTCGGCTGCAATACCTGCTGCCCTGGTACGCGATTCCGGTCGCGATCGTGGCGGCCACGGCGACCAATGTCGCGGCCTCGGCGGTGGCGGCACGGCAGGTGTATCGGGTGTCGCCGGTGGAGGCGTTGGCCCCGGTCGGCGCGTCCCGGGCCGATGTGGTGTCGACCCGATTGCGGGTCGCGGCGGCCGGGCTCGGGGCGGTGCTGGTCGTCGCCGCGATCGCCGTGCAACGCGCCCACCTGGGCTTGTTCGCCGCCGCCGCACTGGGTTTCGCGCTCGGCGCGGAAATCCTGCTGGCTTTCGCGTGCGCCGGTCCGATCGTCCGGCTGGCCGCGACCTGCGCGCGACGGCTGGGTTCGGCCGGAGTATTGGCCGGGGTGAACATCGACCGCGCCCCGCGCCGCGTCTGGGCGACGCTCATGACCGTCACCATCGCCGTCGGCATGACCATCACCATTACCGGCGCGAACGCGGACGCGACCCGTTCGGCCCGAGAGACTTTCGCGTCTCTCGGCGACAACGACGCCTGGGTGGCGCTCAGCGCCGAGGACATGACCCCCACCACGCTGCTGCCGGACGATATCGTCCGACGCGTCGCCACCGTCCCCGGCATCGGCCGCACGGTGGAGGGCCAGCTCGCCTTCGCCTCCCTCTCCGGCACCAAAGCCCTGGTCTACGGCGTGGATCCGGGTAGCAACTACTCCATGTTCCATTCCCTGTCCCCCGACATCCAACGTCGACTCCTGGCGGGCGAGGGCCTGGTCCTGTCCCGGGATCTGGCTCGCACCCTGGGTGTTTCGGCCGGTGACGACCTCACCATGCAGACACCCAGCGGCGAGCGGCGCACCCGCGTCCTGGAAACGGTGTCCTACTTCTCCGCGCTGGCCGGAACCGCCGCCATGAGCCTCACCCTCATGCGCGACTGGTTCCAACGCCCGGGCTCCACCACCCTGCAGATCGACGCGGCCCCGGGAGTCGACCGCCACCAACTGATTTCGGCGATTCGCGCCGCGCTGCCCCCGGAAATCCATGTCTACTCCGGGGCAGCGGCTCTCGACGGCATCAGCCGTGCCATGCAGGAGGGTCTGGTCCTGTCGCGAATCATGCTGGTGATCGTCGCGTTCATCGCGGCCATGGCCCTGTTGAACACCCTGACCCTCGCTTTGTTGGAGCGCCGCCGCGAACTGGGCATTCTTCGGGCCGTCGGCTCCAGCCGCCGCTTCGCCCTGCGCATGGTGTTGGCCGAAGCCGCCGCCATCGGTGTGGTCGGAGCCGGACTGGGCGTCCTGTTCGGCCTGACCGATCAGTTCTTCTACTCGCTGCTGGCCACCGACATGCTCGGCATCGACGTCACCTTCCGGCCCGGCCCCCTGCTGGCCGTATTCACCGCCGCCGCACTGGCTTTGAGCCTGCTCGGCTCGATCCCGCCCGCGGTGCGCGCCTCCCGACTCAATATCGTCGAGGCGGTCAGCGCCGACTGACCGCGCGAGGCACCGGCTGGGGCGCGGCCGGGCCGATATACCGCGCGGCGGGACGAATGATCTTCGCGCTCTCGGTCTGTTCGAGAATATTGGCCGTCCAGCCGACCACTCGGCTCACGGCGAAGGTCGGGGTGAACATCGGCCGGGGAATGCCGCACAGCTCCATGACCACACCGGCGTAGAACTCCACATTCGGGTAGATGCTGCGGCCGGGTTTGAGCTCGGCGAGCAATTCGACCACGCGTCGTTCGACGGTGGTGGCGAAATCGACTCGCGCACCGCCGAATTCCCCTGCGGTCTCGCGGAGCAGCAGAGAACGGGGATCGTCGGTGCGGTAGACCGCGTGGCCGAAACCCATGATGCGCTCGCCGTTTCGAATCTTGGCGCGTACCCAGTCATCGATGCGGTCGGGCGTGCCGATCTCGTCGAGGCTCTCCAGGGCGCGGTCGGGCGCACCACCGTGCAGCGGTCCGGTGAACGCGCCGATGGCCGCGATCAGGGCCGAGGCGATATCCGCGCCGGTGGATGCCACCACCCGGGCGGTGAAGGTGGACGCATTGAAGCCATGGTCGATCGTGGCGACGAGGTAGCGGTCGATGGCGCGGACGGACCGTTCGTCGGGGAGTTCGCCGGTCAGCTGATAGAGCCAATTGGCCGCCGTCGACAAATTCTGTTGTGGCTCAATCGGTTCCAGTCCTCTGTGCAGCCGGTGCAACGCGGCCAGGATGGTCGGGGTCAGCGCGCACAGCCGGAGCGCGTCGCGGCCACGTGCGGCCGGATCGGCATCCCACAGCGGGGGCAGGTCGAGGACGTCCGCCAGCATCGAGAGGGCGGTGCGCAGTCCGGTCATCGGACGGAACCGCGTGCCGGTGGTGGCGGCGACCAGTATCGGCAGCAGCTCATCGGGTAGTTTCCGCAGTCCCGCAATGGTTTTCGTGAATTCGTCCAGCTCCGCCGCCTCGGGCAGCCGTCCCTCGAGCATGAGGAACCACACCTGTTCGAAGGTGCAACTCCGCGCCAGCTCGATCGCCGAGTACTGCCGGTAGTGATAGAACCCCTCGCCCCCACGCACGTCCGAGAGCCGGGTCTCCGCCGCGATCACGCCGCGCAGTCCCGCAGGTACCTCGATGAGCTCGTCGATGGGAGTCGTATTGATCGTCATTGTTCAGACCTCCTCCCCCTGAACAATGACGATCACCATCAACTACAGTCAATATTGATCCAGTCAACATGACCACCGAAGGCGCAGCTCATGGCCGACGAAAGTGACGCACGTTACCTCACCACCGCCGAGGTCGCCGACCGCCTCGACATCAAGCCCGCCACGGTCTACGCCTACGTCAGCCGCGGATTGCTGACCAAGCTCCCCACCTCCGACCGCCGCGGCAGCCTCTTCCGCGAGGACGAGGTCTCCCGCCTCGCCCGCGGCCGCCGCCCCGGCTCGGCCCCCCGCGGCACGCTCGACGACATCACCACCGAAATCTCCCTCCTCGACCGAGACGAGCTCTACTACCGCGGCCACAACGTCGCCGACCTGGTGGCGGCCCACCGGGTCGAATCCGTCGCGAATCTCCTATGGACAGGCGAACTCTCGCCCCCATCAACCCAATTCACCGCGCCCCCAGAAATTCTCGCGGCCACCCGCGCCGCAGTCGCCGCCCTACCCGAACAGACCCGCCTCTCCGACCGCCTGCGAGTCGCCGTGGCGGTGGCGGGCGCAACCGACCGATTGCGTTTCGACCTGTCCCCCGAAGGCGTACTACGAACGGCCGGAATCCTCGTCGCCGTCGAATTGGACGCTCTCACACCCGAACTCCCCGCATCGGACACCCTCGCCGAACTCCCAACGTCGGGCACCCTCGCCGAACGCCTCTGGCCCGCCCTCACCCCCCACCCCCCGAATATCCCCCTCCTCGACACCACCCTCACCCTCCTGGCCGACCACGGCCTAGCCGTCTCCACCGTCGCCGCCCGAGTAGCCGCCAGCGCCCGCGTCCACCCCTACGGCACGGTGGCGGCCGCCCTCGGCGCCCTAGACAGCCAATACCACGGCGGCGCAAGCACTCTCGCCTACCGATTCTTGGCCGACGCCCTCACCGACCCGGTCGGAGCGGTCTCCGAGCGCCTACGCCTGGGCGGCCCCCTCCCCGGCTTCGGCCACCTGATCTACCAGCACACCGACCCGCGCGCCGACCTCCTACTCGCCGCGCTGCGCACAATTCCAGCGGCCACCCCCGCCCTGACCGCCATCGACACCCTGAAATCCCACCTCGCCACTCCCCTGGTCGCCCTACCGAACATCGACCTGGCCCTCGCAGTCCTCATGCACGCCTTCGATATGCGCCCCGACGCAGGCGAAACAATCTTCGCCGTCGCCCGCACCCTCGGCTGGATCGCCCACACCTTGGAGGAGTACACCGAACCCCCCATGCGTTTCCGCCCCACCAGAACCCCATCACCCCACTAGGTCTCCACCGACTCGACGTTGCAGGCCCGAGTATCGCTCCGACAGCAACGATTCGGTCGATTCCTGGAGTCCAAATCCTCAAAATCGATGATGGGGAATCCGTCGTCGCCGATTGGAATTATTCCGGCCTCGGTGTACCAGAATCCGGCTGGCCCGCCTTCGCGGCCGGGGTTCTTGGGCAACGGGCCGAGCCGTCGCTCGCCGTCAGTCATTGGCGTCACCGCCAGTTGGCGTAGACGGGACGGTGGAGCGCTTGCCGTCCGCGTTCGGTGCGTCGCCAACGTGCTGGGCTCTGCGGCGTGACTACCGCGAGTCCGGATCGTTCGAGCCGCATCAGCGCTCGCCGGATCGATGCCTCCGGCAACTCTGTCGCGCGACTCAGCTCGCGAACGGTAGGCGAGCATTCATCGCTCGAATCAGCCAGCACTCGTAGAACTTTGGCTTCCGCTCGGGTCAGTGCCATGGCTCAGAAGGTATGCCGTGGACGGGGAGGTAACCCGGTCTCGGAGACCGGGTTACCCGTCGGACCGTGTCAGACGGGGATGCCGAGCCGATCGGCCAGGCGTGCCGCCTGCGACCGGGTTGGTGAGCGTGTTCCCTGCACGAGGCGACGGATCATGTCGTGGGCGGCGGGGTTGTATTGCAGGTCCTCGGGCGCGGACTGTTCGGCATCAAGAAGGTGCAGAAGCACTCCGGTTTCCTGACGGCGCAGTTCGTAGGCACGGGCCAGATCGAGGGCGCAGGTGAATCGCCGTTCGACAGAAGGACATTCGGTCATATCGAGGGTTTCGGTGATCCGGAGCGCCTCGATCGCGTCCCCGGCCTGCAGTTCGACGGCGATTGCGTACAACCCGACGTTGAGCGCACCGAACATGGTGTGCCCGACATTGCCCGCGCCCCGGAGTCGGTTCGCTGTCGGATGAACCTTGTGCAGTCGATCGCGGGCTTCCCACAGGCGACCGGCACGCGCCTCGGCCATGGCCGCCACGAGTTCGAGGGCACCGGTCATCGCGACTGCCGCGGTCGTCGCCCCGACATCGGCGAGGACGGTCGCGGCGGCATCGGTGGCGAGTTCGATTGCGGCGTCGTACTCGTTCGAGATCAGCAGCACATGCCCGAGATTCCAGCGGGCGACCGCGAGCCCGATCGGATCATCGGCGTCCTCGGCTGCCCGGACACCGCGATCGGCCACCAAGTACGACAGGTCCGATCGACCGACTCGACGAGTCACGGTACGCAGCAGCCAATAGAGCTCGCTGGCAACCGCCGCTACTCGGCGCCGGTCGGCTCCATGACGGTCTCGGCGCAGGGTCGCCTCGGTGTCTCGGATGAGCTGCGGCAGGATCGGAAGCACCTCGGTATACCGGTGACCGCTGTGCTGCCAGGTGTTCCATGCCGATTCCGTACGGCTGACAAGTGCGGCCACGTCAACCGGTTCGCCGCCGCCGGACATGAGTGCCAGGGCCAGACGGTCGCCGCCACGCAGCACGGGCGCGGCGGTGTCCGTGGCCGAGTCGCCTAGCAGAATGCCCGCAGGAACCCGCAGCGCGGCGGCAAGCGCCTGAATCACACCGGCGCTGGGTGTTTTCCGGCCGCGTTCGATCTGCCCGAGATAGTCCTCGCTGATTCCGGCGAGACCCGCGATGACCGCTTGTGACTTCCCAGACCGCTCCCGATGCACACGCACCCGCGCGCCGATATCGTCGTTGGACCGAGGCGCTCTGGCCATATGAGTCACAGTAGGACCGGAGGTGAACGATTCGCATGGGATTCACGGTCGGAGACAGCGCTGTCCTCGTCCTGTGGGACGTGGACCATACGCTGATCGAGACGCGTGGCGTCGGCCGCGCAGCATTTGCCGCCGCGTTCGAACGGGTCACCGGCCGCGTACTAGAGCGAATGCCGCACATCACCGGCCGCACCGAACCCGACATCTACGCGGCTACAGCGGAACTACACGGCATAGCACATCCACCGCCATTCACCCTGTTCGCCGACGCCCTCGCAACGGCCTACGACGAACGCCGAGAGCAACTTCGCGACCAGGGCCGAGCCATGCCCGGCGCCGAACAAACCCTCACCCACCTCGCAGGGCTGCCTGAAATCCGGCAATCGGTGCTCACCGGCAACACCCGCCGCGTCACCCACACCAAGCTCGAAACCTTCGGACTGCAACAGCATCTCGACCTCGACACCGGCGCCTACGGCGACGACGACCGAAACCGCCCCGCCCTTGTCCGGATCGCCCAAACGCGGGCCGCCGACCAACGCGGCGAATTCGATTGGCACAACACAGTTCTCGTCGGCGACAGCCCCGGCGATATCGAAACCGCACACCGAGGCGGCGCACGGATAATCGCCGTCGCCGCAGGCGGCACCCCCGCCAATGAGCTAGCGGCAGCAGACGTCATCCTCCCGAACCTCGACCCACTCGCAATCGAGCAAGCGATCCGAGCCCTGACGTCATCCTGACCACCCACCCAAAGTTGATCATGGGCCAAAACCTGCACAACGACGCCCGAATTGACAGAAACCTGCCCTCCAACAGCGATTTGTGCACGAATCGGCCCATCGGCAACGGTTCGATATGGCACTCTGAAGTCACCTCACTGCTAGCCCATCTTCCAAATAGACCGTGCGGCCCTCGACGCGAGCCTGTACCGCCGCCGCGACGCGTCGAGCCATACCATCCGGCAGCCGTGTGGCAGCCTCGGTCTCATCGCAAAACGCCCAGCTGCGGAGTTCTTCGGATTGAAGAACGATTGCCGCCACCTGAGCGGTTTCCAATTCGCCGCCATCGAAGATCAGCATCAAACCGTCGTCGGCATACCGGCCCGGTGAGACCCAGTCGACCGTCAATAGGCGCCCGAGAGGCACACGGAGACCCAGCTCTTCCCGAACCTCCCTCACAACGGCGGCCCCCGGCGACTCACCGGCCTCCACAACCCCGCCCGGCAGTTCCCAATAATCCTTGTAGGTAGGTTCAACCAGCAACACGCGACCCAGCGCATCGACGAACAGCGCCCCTGCCCCCATCCGCTTCCGAGGCAGCCTCGCGACATATTCAGCCCGTTCGGATTCCATGGGGCACAACACTATCCACATGCCCGTGCACAGGTAGAGCTTGCGCTGTCCGCATCCTCCGTGCGGGAAGCGACAGATAAGAGCGCGGTTTGGTTGACTGGTGCGGTGATCGACTACGAGGTTGTGCGTGTGTTCTGCGGGCCTGATGGAGAGTTCGGGAATGAGCTCGGGGTGGTTCGCGATGGTGCGGCGGTCACCGACGATGTCGACCGACTGAATCTGGCGCGCGCCCTGGGATTCTCCGAAACGGTGTTCATCGACGACGAGATCGCCGGTGTCATCGACATTTGGACCCCATCGACGCGATTGCCGTTCGCCGGGCACCCGTGTGTCGGTGCCGCGTCGCTGCTCGCCACCCCGGAGCTCACCACCCGCGCCGGTCGTGTCCGTGCTCGCCATGACGGTGAATTCACCTGGATCGCAGCACAATCGGACTGGGCACCACCCCGGGTACTGAAACAATTCGGTTCGGCCCAAGAAGTGGACGCCCTCGAGGTTCCGCCGCAGGGCGATTGGGTCTACGCGTGGGCTTGGCACAACGAGCCAGCTGGCCAGATCCGCGCCCGCGCGTTCCCTGGCCGAGGCGACGGCATCGACGAGGATGAAGCCACCGGAGCCGCAGCAATCCTCTTGACCGCCACCCTGAACCGCCCCCTCTCCATCCGGCAAGGCCGCGGCTCCCAGATCACCACCCGCCCGCTCGCCGAAGGGTGGATTGAGATCGGCGGGCGGGTCCTAGAGACCCAACACTAGTTACATCGGAACTGGTTACGAGAAACATCACCGATGCGAAATGGACGGGGGGTTCTGGTCCGGAAAGACTGTTACTCAATGGAATTCATTGTCGGTACAGTCGATGAGGACAATCATGTGTGTACGTCGAGTCCCTGTTATCTGCATGTCTGTCGCGGCGTCGACCGCGCTGATCGTAGCGCTGACCGGTACCGCTCAGGCCGCGTCGGGAATGGTGTTCTACAAGTCGGCCGATGGCCGTGATCACTCGGCCATCGACCCCGCCGACGGCGTGTGCCATACCCTCGAGGGCATCGGAGGAGTCATCTACGCGCTCAACGCAACCGACAAGTCAGTGCGGTTCTACTCGGACCAGTCCTGCGGCGAGACAGTGGTCGCGACTATCCCACCCAACGAATCCGCCATGTTCGACCCCGCCGGGTCGATGCTGTTTGCCGGAACCAGATGACCACCATTCGACCGGTGCCCCCGTACGGCGATCAGAACGCGCGTTCCCGTTCGCCATCCGTCCAGAAGTAGATGAGGGTCCTTACCAGCCTTTATCGAGCCCGCTCTAATGGTCCGCACAATCGGCACGGCGCTCGATAACCTGCATCCCGTTACCCGCCCCAAGGAACCACCAGCCGGACGGTGGATCGGACTGGAACCGGCCGTCCACCAATGCGATGAAACCATCGGCGACTTCGAGGATCCGATTTAGGCCTATCCCGCCCTTGGTTCGCGAAAATCCTTGTGAGACAGCCATATCAGGCAGGATCATCCACCGCCGTAACCGTTCCTCGGCAACATCACCGACGGCAATGGCAGCAGCACGCGCAGCGTGGGCATACTCGCTGATCCATCCACGCTGCCGCTCGGTCTCGAATGTCAAGCTGACGCCGAGGTCCGTGATGGCTGCAGCGACACGCCAGTCCGCGGCTATCGCGGCAAGCCACGCGTCGGGTACTCGATCGCTGCTGACCATCTGTTCGACCAGGTAGGCGAGCCACGCGCCGAGAGCATCATCCAAGGCCCAGAAACCACGGCCGTCGACGTTCACGAAGGTGGTCCGGCTCATGCCCAAACCATCTCACGAGCACGAATGCTTCGCCGGTTTCCGCACCGTGGTGTCGTGCATCAGCGAACCCGGGTGACAACCCGTTTGAGCCATGACATCTCGCCATGTGCACTCATCGTGAATCGGCAGTTGTGACGCAGTCGAGACGGACGACCATCATTTGAATTGCTCAGGGACAGAACCCATGGCTTTCATATTTCGCTCTCGTCGGATGCTATCGAAGGCGATTTGCCACCAAGGCCAGTCGCCGCAGAACGCGAGAAAATCGGCAGGAGAGTGCGGTGTTCGTGAACTCAGAAGTTCATGGATCGGGCGCGCTCCTCGACGCGATCGTCCATTCCCCATTGCTCCATAGGATGGATATCTACTGGAACACCAGCACGATCGGCGATGACGATAGCGACCGCCAAGACGCCATCGATGAGGCTGCGGTATGTGGAGTTTCCTGTTGTCACGTAGGCGTTCCGCAGTGCTTCAGTGAATGCTCGGAACTGAGCGGCGTCGACGTCGACAGTGTCCGGGTCCAGCTCCCGCACGTGGAGCCCGGTCGGCGTCTGCAAGCTCTGGCTGATGCACTCGGCCATCGAGACGAACATCCTTCCGGTCCAGTTTCCTGGGTTCCACAGGTCAGTGTCTTCTGTTTCGAAGTACATGCTCATTGCGGCTCCGATCTGGTCCCTGACGCGAATGACTTCGCTGGTCATTCTGCTGACCGGTTCTCACCGGGACGAACAGGCTCACGACAAGCGCGTTCGATCGTCGTCCAGGGAAGGCGCTGAAATCGGCAAGAGAGGGCGTTCCGTCGGCAGTGGTGCAGGGTCGGCGGAACGACCGGATCGCGGCAGATCAGTGCGTTCGAAATCCAAGCAGAACCGTCCGGCGGCAGCTGTGCAGCCGCCGGACACTCGTTACCGCGAATTAGGTCACCACCGCCAGCGCGAAACCGTCCCAGCCCTTCACGCCCACGGTCTGTAGCGCGGTGGCATTCAATCGTGGATCGCTGCCCATGGCCTCGATCAGCGCGCGGCTGCCGTGCACTCGCGGGTCGTCGCTGTGCGGGTCGGTCACCGCGCCGTTGCGCACGATGTTGTCACCGATGATCACAGTGCCGGATTTCGAAAGACGCAGTGCAGCACCGAGATACGCCGGATTGTTCGGCTTGTCCGCGTCGATGAACACGACATCGTAGGGCTCCTCACCGGCAGCGATGAGAGCTTCTACGGTCTCGGTCGCCGAGCCCAGCACCAGGTTGATGCGGTCGGCGACCCCCGCCCGCTCGAAGTTGGCCCGAGCTACTTCGGCGTACTGCTCGTCCACCTCGAGCGTGGTGACATGCCCAGTGGCGCCCACGGCACGAGCGAACCAGATGGTGCTGTATCCCCCGAGCGTTCCGAACTCCAACACCCGGCGCGCACCGGTCATCTGGCAAATCAACGCCAGCAGCTTGGCCTGGTTCGGAGCAACCTCGTGATCGGGCAGTCCGGCAGCACGGGAGGTCTCACGGGCCGCGGAAAGAGCATCGTCCTCGGCTACCAACTCCTCGATGACATACCGGTCCACATCACGCCACGACTGTTCAGATTCGTACACGCTGCGGATGGTTCCACGATGATCTTGACCCTTGTTATGAAGAATGTCGCACTGCCGCAACCGTTCACCCGATCGACAAGCCCCGTTCGCCTACCCGCGCGCCTCCGGAACTGCACCAGCATTCGGCATGCGCGAGCAATTTCCGAACGGATCCGATTGGGCGGCCGCCTCCCCGCACCCTCGGCTGGCTAGCCCACACTCGCGAGGAGTACACGAACCCCCACGCGCTTCCGCCCCACCAGAACCCCATGACCCCATTTGGTCCAGGGGCCATGGCCGACTGCGTAGAGCGATCAGAACGCGCGCACGGCGGGTGCCATGCCTGGGAAGTCTGCGGACTCGCTGACTGACGCCCACTTCTCGACGTCGGCGAGGGCGGTGCGGTAGGTGCGGGTGAGGTTGCGGACTGCTTCGGCGCCGAGGGGGAGGCGTAGGGGCGCTTCGGGGGTGTCGAGTATTTGGCGGATTATTTGGGCGGCGCGGGTTGGGTCGCCTTCCTGGGTGCCGTTGGCTTCGGACAGGTTTGTGCGTACGGCGCCGATGACCTCGTCGTAGGTTGAGTTCTGCTGTGCGGTTTGGAGTACGTCGGGGGCGTTGAAGGCGGTGCGGAAGCGGCTGGGCTCGACTATGAGGACTCGGATGCCGAAGGGGGCGACCTCGCCTGCTAGGGCCTCCGACCAGCCCTCTAGCGCGAATTTGCCTGCCGAATAGCTGCCGACTGCGGGGAAGGACATTCGGCCGCCCTGGCTGCTCATTTGCACGATCGCGCCCAAGCGTCGCTCCCGCAGGTGGGGCAGGACGGCACGGACGTAGGCGGCCGGGCCGAACAGGTGTTGTTCGAGCATGGATCGGAGCTCGGCGTCGGTGATCTCTTCGGCGGCACCGACCTGTCCGGCACCGGCATTGTTGACCAGCACGTCGACGCGGCCGAACACCTCCAGCGCCTGCTGCACGACCGCGGCTGCTCCCGCCGTGTCGCGCACATCGTGCTCGACAGCGAGGAGCCGATCTCCGTAGCGCGCCTTCAGATCGTTGAACCGGTCGGCCCGTCGCGCGGTGCCGACCACCTGCTCGCCCGCCGCGAGTGCCGCCTCGGCGAGTGCCAGGCCCAGGCCCGAACTCGCGCCCGTGATGATCCATGTCTTCGTCTGGTTCGTGGTCATGGCCCCGACGCTAAGACTTGGAGTGCACTCCAAGGCAAGGCCGATCCGCAACGGTCCGTTGGCCTTTCGCTGCGCGGTGGGGGTCAGAGGCGGGTCGCGGTCCGCACCAGGTCGGCTACGGGATTGGATTTGCTGTGGGGTGGCCAGGCTATGACCGTTGTGACCGGCGGGGCGTCCGATACCGGGACGATGGCGTGGCTGTCGCGTAGGTGGGATCGGACGGATTCGGGCATGATCGCGCAGGTTCGGCCGAGGGCGATCAGTTGGGTCAACTGGGTGTGGTCGCGGACCTGCGGGCCGGGACCGTCCGGGTAGGTCCCATCCCGTCGAGGCCAGCGTGGGAGGGGGAGGTCTGTCAGGCCACGGACTTCGGCCATCGTGAGGTGAGGGCGGGTGGCGAGGGGGTGGCCTGCGGGGAGGACCAGGACCTGGTGTTCGGTGTGGAGGTCCACGGTGGCGAATCCGGTCGTGGTGTCGAAGGGGCGGTGGAGGAGGGCGACGTCGGCGCGGCCGTCGCGCAGGAGACCCTCCTGTTCGCCGGGACCGGACAGGATCACTTCGACCGGCACGGCGTTCGGTTCGGCGGCGTAGGCGTGCAGGAGCTTCGACAGCAGTTCGCTGGAGGCTCCGGCCTTCGTGGCCAGCACTATGCCGGGGTGGTCGGCGGCGGCTCGGCGGGTGCGGCGCTCCGCGGCCTCGACCGCTTCGAGGGCGAGGCGGGCCTCGCGCAGCAGGACCGATCCGGCCTCGGTCAAGGTGATCGCGCGAGAACCGCGGTGCAGCAAAGCAACTCCCAGCCGTCGTTCCAGCTGCTGGATCGCTCGCGACAGCGGTGGTTGGGCCATCGAGAGCCGCTCTGCCGCGCGGCCGAAGTGCAACTCCTCGGCGACGGCGACGAAATATCGCATCTCCCGCGTCTCCACCGGGCCATGGTATCCGGCGATGACCATGACCAATACCCGTGCGGTATCGCCGCCCACCGGATCGGTCTTGGACGCCGCACCCGCGGCCGCAGCAGGATCGGCGCTATGAGTGAACGGACGATCGCGCTGGTGACCGGCGCGAACAAAGGAATCGGATACGAGATCGCCGCCGGGCTGGGCGCGCTGGGCTGGCGCATCGGGGTGGGCGCGCGGGATCGGCAGCGCCGCGACCTCGCGGTGGAGAAGTTGCGCGCGGCGGGCGTCGACGCGTTCGCTGTCCCGCTCGATGTGACCGATGACGAAAGTGTGGCCGCGGCAGCGGAATTGATTTCCGATCAGGCCGGGGGCCTCGATGTTCTGGTCAACAATGCCGCGATCACCGGCGGCATGCCGCAGACCCCGACCACCGTCGATCCGGCGACCGTGCGAGCCGCCGTGGAAACCAACGTGATCGGCGTCATCCGCGTCACCAACGCGATGCTGCCGATGCTGCGCGCCTCGGCCTCACCGCGTATCGTCAATGTCTCCAGCAGCGTCGGCTCGCTCTCCCTGCAAACCACGCCCGGCCTCGACATGGGGCCGATTTCCGCCGCGTACTCGGCGTCGAAGACCTTCCTCAACGCCGTCACCATCCAGTACGCGAAAGAGCTGAAAGACACCAACATCCTGATCAACTGCGGCTGCCCCGGATACACCGCGACCGACCTCAACGGCTTCCAGGGCGTCCGCACCCCACAACAGGGCGCGGCCATCGCGATTCACCTCGCGACCCTGCCCGACGACGGGCCGACCGGCGAATTCTTCGACGACAACGGAGCCGTGCCCTGGTGACGAATCAGGCCGCGCACTTGGCGTTCAGCGGGGCGGGTGGGGCGGTGTCGATGCCCGCGGCGATGTCGATGAGGTAGTCGTGGGCGCCGAGCGGTTCGGTGCCGAGCAGGAGACGCTCGACCGCACAGCCGGATTCGAAGAAGACCGGATTGATGCCGTGCTCGCCCGGAACGATGTGGCCCTCCAGGTCCCGGCCGCTGATCACCGTGTACAGCGAGGTCGGTTTGCCGGTGGCGGTGAGCGCGGCCCGCATTTCCAGCGAGCTCGCGTACGGCACCAACGCATCCGCAGTGCCGTGCAACAGGATCGCCTGCTTCACCGCGATACGACTGGCCTGGAAGGCGGGCGACCGATCGATGTAGGACTGCGGGCAGGTGAGCGGATTGCAACCCCCCGCGTCCCGTTCGATTTCGGGCCGAAGGGATTTGCCGGGCAGATTGGACAGCAGCCACGCGCTGATGTCCTCGGCGTGGCCGAAGGTGTCGACCCAGTAGTCGTAGGTGCCGGGCGGGGCATAGGCGGCGGCCAGGCCGCTGGTCACGCCGCCCTGGCTCCAACCCCACAGCACGGTCGGACCGATACCGGGATGCTCGGCGCGATACCACTGGGTGGCGGCCACGGTGTCGCGCCATCCGGCCCACACGTTCCATTCGCCCGTGCGCCACACGCCGTCGTCGGAGCGCTGATCCATGCTGACCAGGGCCGCGCCGGTCTGGCGCACGAGCGAGGTCATGTATTCGGGGAAGTCGCTGGCGCTGCCGTCGTGGCCGTGCACCGCCACGATCAATCCCCGTGCCCCGCCGTCGGGTTCGTACACGCGCCCGGTGGCGGTCTCCCCGTCCACGGTCAGGCTCACGGGCCGCATGGACACCCCGTCGGTCGGGGTGCTCGAAACCTGCGGGGCCGCAACCATCGTCGCGGCGAGCATTCCGGCCACCGCGCCGATCACCCGCAACCCCGGCCATCGACCCACAACCGGCATCGTCGCACGTGGACGCGGTTCGCCCGCGCACCCACGCCGAAACTTGCATCAGGTGCAACCGGATCGGGTTGCGGGCCGCTAGGATTCGACCATGCGTTCGATGGACGTCGCCGAGCGGCGGGCTCGCCTGGGAACCAGGCATCGACTGGCCGCGGCGACCCGCAGCGATGTGGTCGACGACATCGTGCGTTCCCTGGTGGTGCTGCACGCCACCGATCCGGCGACGGTGTACCTGTCGGTCGCCGCGCGCGGGATCGCGATCGAACCCGGGTACGTCGAGAAGGCGCTCTACGACGATCGGACGCTGCTGCGCATGCTGGCCATGCGACGCACCATGTTCGTCGCACCGGTCGACCTGGTGCCGGTCCTGCAGGCGTCCACCGCGGATGCCTTGGCGCACAAGCAGCGCCGGACCTATTCGCGCTATCTCGAGCAGGCCGGGGTGATCGACGGGAACGTCACCACGTGGTGGAACGAGGTCGAGGCGGCGACCCACGCGGCGCTGCTGGCCCGGGGCAGCGCGACGGGCGCGCAACTGAGCAAGGACGTGCCGCGCCTGCGCACCCAGGTCGACACCGCGCCGGGCAAGCCGTATTCGAAGCCGACCAACATCACCACCTGGGTGCTGGTGACGCTCGGCTGCGAGGGCCGCATCGTGCGCGGGCGACCCAATGGGAGCTGGGGCAGCAGCCAATACACCTGGGCGCCCATCGAATCCTGGCTGCCGGACGGCATCGCGGCCATGCCGGTCGAAACGGCCCGGGCCGAGCTGGTGCGGAAGTGGTTGCGCGCCTTCGGCCCCGCACCGGTGAGCGATATCAAATGGTGGACCGGATGGACGCTGGGCGAAGTGCGCAAGGCGCTGACGCACGTGGACACCGTCGAGGTGGATCTGGGCGGTGAGACCGGCCTGGTCCTCGCCGACGATCTGGATCCGACACCGCCACCCGAACCCTGGGCCGCCCTGCTCCCGGCCCTCGACCCGACGCCGATGGGCTGGCAGTCCCGCGACTGGTATCTGGGCCCCCATCAGCCCGCCCTGTTCGACCGCAACGGCAATGTCGGCCCCACGGTCTGGTGGAACGGCCGCATCGTCGGCGGCTGGGCGCAGCGTTCGGACGGCGAAATCGTCTGGCGGCTGCTCGAAGACGCGGGTTCCGACGCGGAGAAAGCGATCGCGGCCGAGGCCGAACGCCTGCGCGCCTTCTACGGCGATATCCGCCCCGTCCCCCGCTTCCGAACCCCGCTGGAGCGCGAACTCACCGCGTGAACGCCACGCCGTGGGACCCGCTTCTCAGCTGAGTGCCAGGATTTTTCTGCGAGCCTACCGAGCGGCCGACTGTTACTGTCGATTGCGTTGGTTCGCACAGTCCGGGCTGGGACACGGGGAGTCATGGGTCCGGAAGTTCTACGGAGTTTTGTCATGGCGTTCTCGAATCGGCTGGTCTCCCCCGCCTCCCCGCACACCGATTCGACGGGCCGCCCGCCCAGACCGGAGCCGCGAAACGACCTGTGGGGAGAGTCCTTCCGCGACGCCGCGCTCGGCATGTGCGCGGTGCTGTCGGCCATCGACGGCCGCATCGATCCGGCGGCGCGCATGCGGGTCGCGCAAATGGTCGGCGCGCACGAGGTGCTCGGCCGTCAATCCGCCGACGATCTGCGAAACCTGTTCGAGGACAATTGCGCTCGGCTCATCATGGACCCGGCCTTCGGGCACGCCTACGTGATGGCGCAGATCGCCAAGGCCACCGAGCAACCCGAGCACGCGCGGGCGGTGGTGCGCATCGGATTGATCGTCGGGCGAATCGAGGGCGAACTCGACGCACACGCGGTCACGGTGATTCGCGAGGCTTGTCAGGTATTGCGCTTGGACCCGCACGAATTCGGTGTGTAAAGCCCTCTGGCTTTTGCTGGACAGTGGCCCGTCGCGGCGCGCATTCTTGGGACGTTTGAATGCCTAGCGAGGGGATTCACTCTGCATGGCTCTTCAAGGGTTCCTCAATATTCTGCTCGACACCGTCCACCCCAATCGGGGCTGGCGTTACTGCGCCTGGTGCGAAGGCACCGGGGCCGCAGGGTATTCCGCGAACGGGTCGGTCATCCTGTGCACGGGATGCGGCGGCATCGGCTGGCTGGTCGATCCGCCTGTGTATCGCCGCTGAACAGCGCATTCGTCCCCGGCCGAGTGGCACGCCGGGGACGAATCGAGCAGATTACGCATTTCACATATCTAGTCCGAGATCCAGTACTCGGACCGAATGGGTGAGCGCGCCGACGGCTAGATAATCCACGCCCGTACGCGCGTAATCGGCCGCCTGATCCAGCGAAAGACCGCCCGAGGATTCGAGTTTCGTGCGCGGCGAGCGAGTATTTCGGCGCTGCACCGCCGCCTGCGTGGCCCACAGCGGGAAGTTGTCCAGCAGCACCAGTTCCACGTCCTCGGCGAGCACCGCGTCGAGCTGTTCGAGGCTGTCCACCTCGACCTCGCACTCGATCGTCGGATTCAGCTCCCGCACGGCACGCAGCGCGGCAACCACCGAGCCCGCCGCCACCACATGGTTGTCCTTGATCAACGCGGCATCGCCGAGACCCATGCGATGATTCACCCCGCCGCCGACCCGCACCGCGTACTTCTGCAGGGCGCGCAGGCCCGGAAGTGTCTTGCGACTGTCGCGAACCCGGCAATTCGTCCCGGCAATCGCATCCGCCCACTGCGAAGTGGCGGTGGCGATCCCGGACAGATGACACACCAGATTCAACATGGTCCGCTCGGCCGTGAGCAGCCCGCGCGTCGGCGCGACCAGGCTCAGCACCTTGTCCCCGGGCTGCACCCGGGTCCCGTCGGCCACCCGCGCGGTCACCTCGTAATTGCCAGCACCCAGCACCTCGTCCAGCACCAGCAACCCGACATCCAACCCGGCCACCGTCCCCGGTTGCCGAGAAGCCATGTCCGCCTTGGCCACCGCATCCTCTGGCACCGTGGCCACGGTGGTGACATCCGGCCCATACCGCAGATCCTCATCCAGCGCGGTACGAATCAACGCGACCACCTCGTCGCGATCCAGCCCAGCGTCGAGGCTCATGCCTGCACTCCTTCTTCGATGACTTGTCTTGCGCGCGCACCACGCCCACCGCGTGCGCTATCGACGGTGGTCATGAGGCGGCGGAGACGATGACCCGCCCCCACGGCACCGCGGGCACGAGATCGTCCGTGATCAGCTTCGGTCGCCCGTCGGACCCCAGGCGCACGGCCGTGCTGCGCCGCGATTCCTCTTGCGGCTCCGGGTAGTCCGATCGTGTATGGCACCCCCGGCTCTCGGTCCGCGCCGCCGCCGCGAGCAGCAACGCCCGCGCGGTGAGGGTCAGCGCCGAATCCTCCAGCTCACGGATGATGGCAGCTGCCGAATCCGATTGCGCGGCGGCGTGATCCACCCGCACGTGGTCAACGCCGTCGACCGGATCGCCCGGAGCGTTTCCGGAGCGGTCCAGCGCCCATTCGACGGTGATGTCGGGCGCGGCATTGTCGGAGATCAGGCCGACCATGCGGAGGATCGCTTCGCGCAGGCCGTCGCCGTCGCGGACCACTCCGGCACATTCGGTCATCAACTCCTGGAGGAGTTTCCGGTCGGCGCGGGGGAAGCGGAGGGGGCCCACCTCGGTGATCGGGGCGGACATCCCCCGACGTTCGGTGGCGGCCACGCCCGCACGCTCGCCGACGACCAGGCCCTCGAGGAGACTGTTCGACGCCAGGCGGTTGGCACCGTGCAATCCGGTGCGCGCCACCTCACCGGCGGCGTACAGGCCGGGAACCGCAGTGCGACCATGGGTGTCGGTGAGGATGCCGCCGCACTGGAAGTGGGCGGCGGGGGCGACCGGGATCAGATCGATTGTCGGATCGATGCCCGCCGCCAGGCACGACGCGGTAATGGTCGGAAACCGTTGGGGGAAGCCGTCGATCGAGCGGGCGTCGAGATAGACGTGGTCGGTGCCGAGCTCGGCCATGCGAGCCGCGATGGCACGCGAGACGACATCGCGCGGAGCCAGGTCGCCGCGCGGGTGCACGCCCGCGGTCACCGAATTGCCTTCGGTGTCCACCAGTATCGCCCCCTCGCCGCGCACGGCCTCGCTGATCAGCGGGCGACGGCCCAGCCCTCCCGGAGTGAACAGGACCGTCGGGTGGAACTGCACGAATTCGAGATCCGAGACCAGCGCCCCGGCGCGCAACGCCAGGGCGATACCGTCCGTGGTAGCTCCGGCGGGATTGGTGCTGCACGCGTACAGCTGGCCGAGGCCACCGGTCGCGAGCAGCACGGCGGGTGCGTGCACGATGCCGAATCCCTTGTCCGACACCGCGATAACGCCACGAACACCTTCGGGCCCGGTGACGACGTCGAGCACCGCGGCCCCGAACATGACCGGCATTCCGGCCGCGTTCAGCGCACGCTGGACCTCCGCGCCGGTGGCGTCGCCGCCCGCGTGAATGATCCGGCGGGTGCTGTGACCGCCCTCGCGGGTGCGCGAGACCTCGCCGTCGCGACCGAGGTCGAAGACCGCGCCGAGATCGGTCAGCACCGCGACCGCGTGCTGGCCGCCCTCGACGATGGATCGCACCGCGTCCTCGTCACACAGCCCGGCTCCGGCCACCACCGTGTCGTGCACGTGGGATTCCACCGAATCCCCGTGCGGCGCAACGACGGCGATCCCGCCCTGCGCGTACTGGGTGGAAGTGTCGTTGGGCCCGCCCTTGCTGAGGGTCAGCACCCGCAGGCCCTGTCGCGAGGCGGTGCGGGCGGCGGTCAGACCCGCCACGCCACCACCTACGACCACCAGATCGGCCTCGGCTTCCCAAGTGATGGAAATCGATGTGTTCACCATTGCTCATCCCTCCCCCATTGCCCCCCAGCGGCTCGACGACCAGCGCCGACCCTGGCTACTCGGAGATCCGATACGGCCACTTGGCAATCCGCCACGGCTACTCGACGATCCGAGCAGACGCCGTCGTCGGCGGCCTCGCTCTTCACCTGCCCACCAACGAGATTCGTTCTCGGCCGCTGCCGAGAGCCGACCGTGTGCCTCGGGTGCGTCCCCGGCCCGGCGGCGGTATCGGCCGCCGGGGCGAGCGGGGCCATGGCTATTCGCCTCCGCCCGGGTTGCCGATCTCGATCATGCGCTGGACCGAATTGCGGGCCAGGGCGGCGGTTTCGGGATCGACGTGGACCTCGTCGCGGTTCTCCACCAGGCAGCGGAGCAGGGCGGCGGGAGTGATCATCTTCATGTACTTGCAGGAGGCGCGGTCGTTCACGGCCTGGAAGTCGATGCCGGGGGCGGCCTTTCGCAGCTGGTGCAGCATGCCGACCTCGGTGGCGACCAGGACCTGATTGGCTGAGCCATTTTTGGCGCTTCGCGCCGCGGCGGCCTTCGCGGCGTCGATCATGCCGCCGGTGGACAGGATGTGCACCCGCTCGGCCGGGAACTCGCCCGCGCCCGCCAGGTAGAGAGCCGAAGTGGCGCAACCGCATTCGGGGTGCACGAAGAGCTCGGCGTCGGGGTGGGTGCGGGCCTGCTCGTTGAGCTCGTCGCCATTGATGCCCGCGTGCACGTGGCACTCGCCCATCCAGATGTGCATGTTCTCGCGGCCGGTCACACGCTTGACGTGTGCGCCCAGGAACTGGTCCGGCAGGAACAGCACCTCGCGGTCCGGGTCGATGGAGGCGACCACGTCGACGGCATTGGACGAGGTGCAGCAGATGTCGGTGAGCGCCTTCACCGCCGCGGTGGTGTTGACGTAGGAGACCACCAGCGCGCCCGGGTGCTCGGCCTTCCACGCGCGCAACTCGTCGGCGGTGATGGAGTCGGCCAGCGAGCAGCCCGCGCGCTGGTCGGGAATGAGCACGGTCTTCTCCGGGCTCAGGATCTTGGCGGTCTCGGCCATGAAGTGCACGCCGCAGAACACGATGGTGTCCTCGGGAGCCTCGGCCGCGATCCGGGACAGCGCCAGGGAGTCGCCCACGTGGTCGGCGATGTCCTGGATCTCCGGGAGCTGGTAGTTGTGCGCCAGGATGGTGGCATTGCGCTCGCGCGCCAGTCGCTTGATCTCCGCGGCCCACTCGGGGGTGGCCTCGACTCCGGTGAATCCCGACGGCCCGTCCGCGATGCGCTCGGTCAGCGTCATCGTCGCGCCTAGTGCTGCAGCCATGGCATGGCTCCTTCTCTCATGCGCCCGGCAACTTCGCCGATTCGCATCCAACCGGTTTTCGACTTAGAATCGAAAACGTGGCCCATCGTAGCACCATCCACGAAACGCTCACCGCGGTGTTCCAGGTTCGTCGCTTCCCCGACACCATCCGTGCAGGTGAGAGCCCTAGCGTGGGTGGGATTGCCGTTTCCGACCGCTGTCCGCCCGGCTGGCACACCGAATTGGCGGTGCTGCTCTGGGAGCGCGCGCTGGACCCCGCCAAGGGCACCTGGTCACTGCCCGGCGGCCGCCTGCGCGACGACGAGGATCTCGATACCTCGGCCGCGCGGCAGCTCGCCGAGAAGGTCGATGTTCGTGAGCTGACGCATCTGGAACAGGTCTGGGTCTTCAGCGACCCGAACCGAGTCCCCGGCGACCGCCGAATCGCCTCGGCCTATTTGGGTTTGGTCCCCATGACCGCCGAGCCGGTCCTCCCCCACGACACCCGCTGGCATCCGGTATCGGCCCTGCCGGACATGTCCTTCGACCACGGCACGGTGGCCCGCCACGCCCGAAACCGCCTGGCCGCCAAGCTTTCCTACACCAACATCGCCTTCGGCCTGGCCCCCGACACGTTCACCATGTCGACCCTGCGCGAAATCTATTGCGCGGCACTCGGATACGAGGTGGACACCACGAACCTGCAGCGAGTCCTGTCCCGCCGCAAGGTGATCACCCCCACCGGCGCCACCGCCTCCCCCGGCCGCACCGGTGGCCGCCCCGCCGCCGTCTACCGCTTCACCGACTCCGAAATCCGCGTCACCGACGAATTCGCCGCCCTCCGCCCGCCGGGCTGAACCGATTGCCGATTGCCGGAAAGAAGCTCCAAGGCGCTACGGCCGATCGCCGACCTGCGTGACGTAGAACTGGTTGCCGTCGTGGTCGCGGAAGGCGAACATCGGTGGCGCGGTCTCCCACTCGAGCAGCTCCCCGACCCGCATTCCGAGCTGGTGCAACGTCTCGCGCGCCGCCCGCGCGTCGGGGGTGCCCAGCCGGATGCCGGTGTCGATGCCCGCGGGCAGGTTCGGACCGGCCTGCACCAAGGACAGCGACGCGCCACCGCCGGGCAATTCCAGTTCGACCCACCGGAATCCGGGTTGCAATTCGGTGTCGAGCCGCGTCTTCAGACCGAGGGTCTCGAGCATCTGTTTGGTCCGGTCCTGGTCGGTCACGGGGATGGCAATGGTGAGTACCGACGTGTAAACAGTCATGCCGGTTGGGACGAGGTGACCCGGCCGAATTCATCGCCCGGAGCCACCGGGTCCAGCCTGCGGACCCGAATCGTGATCGCGACCACGATCGCGGTGATCACGAAGAATCCCGCACCCCAGTAGAACCCGACGTCGTAGCTGTGCACCGCGGCGTGGGCGGGCAGGTCCGGGGTGGGCGGGTGATTGTGCGCGTAGCGGGTGGAGACCTGCACCGCGATGGTGGTGAGCAGGGCGGTGCCGATCGCGGCACCGATCTGCTGCACGGCGTTCAACAGTCCGCTGGCCACTCCGGCGTCGCGGTCGTCGATCGCGTACAGCGCGGTGGCCTGCATGGCCACGAAGATCTGCGCCATGCCGAGGGCGATGACGATCTCGGCCGGGAACACCGCGGCCCAGTAGGAGTACCCGACCTTCAACTGCGCCAGGTAGATCAGACCGCCCGCCCCGAGTTGGGCACCCGCCAGCATGAGCACTCGCGGGCCGACCTGGGGCAGCAGCTTGCTCGCCACTCCCGCGGACACGACGATGCCGAAGGGGAAGGGCAGGAACGCGATTCCGGCCCGCAGCGGCGACCAGCCCAGGTTCTGCTGGAAGTAGTAGCTGAGGAACAGGAACACCGCGTACATGGCCACCGGAACCAGCAGGGCGGCCAGGAACGACCCGCCCCGATTGATCTCACCCGGAATACGCAGGGGCAGCAGCGGATTGGCGGTCCGTGCCTCCACCGCGACGAAGGCCAGCAGCAGCCCGACCCCGATCACCAGCAGCGCGAGCGTGCTGGCCGCGCCCCACCCCGCCTGCGCCGCGCGATTGAAGCCGTAGACCACGCTGGCCAGTCCCGCGGTCACCAGGACCACACCGGGCAGGTCGTAGCCGCCCGCCCGCCGGGCCGGTACGTCCCGGACGACGACCGCCAGGGCCGCCGCCGCGGTGGCGAGCGCGATCGGGGTGTTGATCAGCAGGCACCAGCGCCAGGACGCGTACTGCGTCAACGCTCCCCCGCCGATGAGCCCGAGCGCGAAGCCCGCCCCGGACACCCCGCCGAAGACGGCGAACGCGCGCGCCCGCTCGGCCGCGGCGGTGAAGGTGACCGACACCAGCGACAGTGCGGCGGGGGCCAGCAGGGCCGCGAACAGACCCTGCAGCGCCCGACCCGCGAAGAGCATGCCCGGACTCACCGCCGCGCCCGCCAGCGCCGAGGCCACCGCGAATCCGCCCAGTCCGATCAGGAAGACGCGCCGCCGCCCGGCATAGTCCGCCAGGCGGCCGCCCAGGAGCAGCAGGCCGCCGAACACCAGGGTGTACGCGGTGAACACCCATTGCTTGTCGGCCTCGGCGATGCCGAGATCGGTCTGCGCGTACGGCAGCGAAATCGTCACGATCGTCGCGTCCAGGACCACGATCAATTGCGCGATGGACAGCACCACCAGCGCCCACCAGCGACGGTCGGACGCCACCCGTACTTCGGACATGTACCCCTCCGCATTCTGGGAACTCATTTGTTGACGGACCGCCCGGGCAACCGGCTCGCCACGAAATCCACCGCGGAGCCGAGCACGCCGATGACGAGGACGATGGCCACCACTTGGTCGTAGGCCAGTTGGTCCCGGGCGTTGAGAATCTGGTAGCCGAGTCCCGATCGCACACCGAGCATTTCGGCGGGCACCAGCACGATCCAGGCCGTGCCCAGACCCAGGCGCAACCCGGTCCGGACGTGATCGCGGACGGCCGGAATGATCACCACGCGAAGCTGTTCCAGGCGCGTCGCGTGGAACGACCGTGCCACGTCCAGGAATCCGCGGTCGATGGCGTGCACCCCGGACACGGTGTTCAGCAGGACGGGCCAGACGGCCGCCGCCGCGACCAGGAAGTAGACCGGCTGATTGCCGATGCCGAACACCGCGATCGCGATCGGCGTCCACGACAGCGGGGAGATCATGCGCAGGAACTGCACGACCGGCGTTGCGGCCCTGGCGATTCGGGCGCTCAGGCCGATCAGCAGCCCCGCCGGTACCCCGATGACCATGGCGATGGCCAGCCCGATGACCAAGCGCCACAGGCTGATCGCCGCATCGGACACGAGCACGCCGCGTCGGTACAGCTCGACGATCGCGGGGAACACCCGCTGCGGCGCGGTCTGCCGCAGCAGCGAATGCTCCGGCGACAGCACCGATGTCGCCAGCCACCACAGCAGGACCGTGACGAGGACCGCCGCGGCGGGCGGCCAGAGTGTGGCGAGCAGCGACCGGGCCGCGGCGCGCGGACCCGGGGTGGATCGGACGACGGTAGTGGTCACGGCAGTTGCACCTGTTCAGCTCGCACGAGATTGCCGGGCAGCCCCAGCGCCCGCGTTCCTCCATGCGCGGCAATCGAATTCAGCACGAAGGTGTCGTTCACCAGTTCCCCGTGTGCCGCTCCCGGATCCAGGTCGTCGAGGAAGCCGCGGTCGCCGTCGACGACCGTGTCGTGCATGGCCTCGACCAGTTTGGCGGTGAAGCTCGGGTACGGATACGGCTGGAATCCCACCAGTTGCGGCGACCAGTCGGGGTGTCGCAGCTGATAGGGCGGCGTCGGGTAGGTGAGCGCGGTGCGCACGGCCGGAAGCGGCTGGGGCAGATAGCCTCCGGAGGTCAGGGCACCGGCGGCCCGATTCCGGTCCTCGGTGATCCGCAGCTGCGCGGACACCACGGCGTCCATGACCGCCTGCACCGCGGCGGGTCGCGCCGCGATCACGTCGTCGCGGGTGACCACGACGCAGCAGGCGTGGTCGCGCCACACATCGCCGAGGAATGTGTGGATGCGCCCGATCTTCTTGATCTGCGCGATGGCGTTGAACGGATCGGCCACCACGTATCCCGCGATGGAGCGATTCGCCAAGGCGGGCACCATATCCGAGGGACTCATGACGATCAGTTCGACGGTGCGCGCGGATTTCGAGGCGCTGCGCCGGACCACCGGTGTGAGGCCGTGTGCCCGCAGCAGCTGCTGCAGGACAATATTGTGAATCGACCACCAGAACGGAATCGCGACCTGGGTTCCCGCCAGCTGTTCCAGCTCCGAGATGTCCGGGGCCACGGTCAAGGCCGAGCCATTGGTGTGATTCCAGGCCAGCACCCGCACCCCCGCGCCCAGCACCCGCCGCAGTTGCAGGGCCATCGGCATCAGCAGGTGGGCGACGTCGACCTGACGGGAGACGAACGCCTCCGCCAGCCCGGCCCAGCTGCGGAACAGCACGGGCTTGCCGCCGCTCACCCCGGCGGGGTACAGGCCCGCCGCGTGCGCGATCAGCAGCGGGGACGCGTCGGTGATCGGCAGATAGCCGATGCGCAACGCGGTCTCGCTGCGCCGACCGGCGGTCGCCGCGCTGTGGGCGAGATCAGCGGTGCCGAAGAGTCCGGCGGCCACGGTGAGTCCGGTGGCACCCGCCAACAGGTGCCGTCGCGAGATGGCCGTCACGACACCGCGACCTCGTCGGGGTGGTACCGCTGGAGGATGTCGTCGCGCAGCGCCGGTGCGTCGCCACTGTGTTCCTCGCGGGCACTATGCACCTCACCCCATTCCCGGCGAATCCGGCCGCGGTCGAGCAGCACGATCCGATCCGACAGGGCGATCGCCTCCTCCACGTCGTGGGTGATGAGCACGACGGTGGCCCCGAGCTCGGCGACGAGTCCGGACAGCCACTGCCGCAGGTCGATTCGCGTGGCCGGGTCCAGGGCGCTGAACGGCTCGTCGAGCAGGAGCAGCCGGGGCCGGGTAGCGGCCGCCCGCAGCACGGCCACCCGCTGTGCCTGCCCGCCCGACAGTTCGCTCGGATAGCGATCCGTCAGGGCCTCGAGTCCGAAGCGCCGCAATAGGATCGCCGGGTATTCGCGGTCGAAGTCGAGCCGGTGCGCGGTGAATCGCCGTGCCAGCGAGATGTTCTCGACGACGGTGAGCCACGGCAGCAGCAGCGACTGCTGGAACACCACGCCCGTGCGCGGGCGGGTGCCGTCCGCGGCCCAGGTCACGGTTCCGGCGGTCAGACTCTCCAGGCCCGCCAGGACCCGCAGCAGTGTGGACTTGCCGCTGCCGCTCGGTCCGAGCACGGCGAGGAATTCGCCGCGCTCGACCGAGAGGTCCACGCCGTCCAGCACGACGGTGTCGCCGAACTTCTTGGTGCCGCCAGCGACCGTCAATTCGTTGGCACTAGGCACGTTTCACGCCGGTGAGCCGCGTATACATGCCGCCGTGGATGCTGTCTACGACCACATCGCCGAGCTGCTCACGGAATACCCGCTCGAAGGGCTCGAGCTTCTTGTAGTGCGATCCCACGATGAAGGACTTCAGGTAGTTGTAGCCATTGATGGCCTGGTGCCCGAATCCGGAGGTGCGCGGCAGGGCATCGATGATGCGGACCGCGGTCCCGGGCTTCAGGTTGCCGAGCAGCTCGTCCAGCTTCTGCGAGGGATCCGGAACACAGCTCATCGCAATGCAACTGAACACCACGTCGACATCCTTGAGCAGCGGTGTCGTCGCGATGTCGTCGACCACGAGCTTCACATTGTTCCACCCGTGGGCCACCACCCGCTTCTCCGCCTTGGCGAGAATGGCCGCGTTGTTGTCCAGCCCGATCACCCGGCCCGACGGTCCGATCGCCTCGATCAGCGCCGGAAAGGCCAGGCCGGTACCGCAGCCCAGATCGGCCACCGTCTTGCCGGACAGGTCCAGGCCTTCGACCAGGGCTGGGTGCAGCTTGTCGATCCCGCCGAGGGACAGCACCCACGCGGTCCGGTCGTAGATCGGTGCCGCAATGTCGTACCGCTCTGCCAATTTCCTCAAATCCTCTCTCAGTTTCCCTGGGGCTGAATGCTTTTAGCGGCGCGTCAGTCGAACGCGGAACCCGCCCTTGAAGGTCGGTGCCAGTCCGGTGTCCTCGCGAATGGTGAAGTTCGGCGGGATCTCGACCTTGTACTGGCTCAGGATCAGGGCGACCAGGTATGGCGCGATCAGGTATCCCAGTTGCGCGCCGGTGCACCGGTGCGGGCCCGCGCCCCACGCTAGGAAGTGCAGCAGACGCGGTTGATCGACCCGTTTGCTGTTGTCGTAGAACCGATTCGGATCGAACTTGTCGGGGTCGGTCCACCAGCGCGGATCGCGGTGGATCGTCGAGATGGGAGCTCCCAGCATCGTATTGGGCGCGATATCGAACCCTTGGAAGTTCGCCCCGGTGGCGGTGAAGCGCAGCAGGAGCGGAAACCCTTGCATGCGAATCGATTCCTCGAAACACGCCTTCGTCCACCGCAGGGTGCGCACCGACTCGATGGTGGCCTGCGACAGATCGACCGTGGCGCACTCCTGCACCAGGCGGTCGGTCGCCTCGGGGTCGAGGAGCGTGCGGACGACCGTCTGGGTGATGGCACCGGCGGTGGTGCCGTAGGACGCGCTGGTCATGGTCGCCACGTCGAAGCAGAGGTCCCAGAAGGTCATGGGGGTCTTCAGCTTCTTGTAGCCGAGCACCATGCCGTCCAGGACGTCGCCATAGGTGCCCAGCTTCGGCGAATTCTGGCGCTCGACCACGCGATTCTTGACGATCATCGCCGCCGAGTACACCGTCCACGGCCGAATCTTGTACGGCCCCCAGGGGCGCACCAGATTCGGCGGATCGGCGATCTTCAGCGTCGATCCGAGGAACTTGGTGAAGGTCGCCATGCCCTCGTGCAGTTCCCGCATCTCCTTGTCGGTGAAGGGATCGGTGTAGGTCTGCCTGAGCACGCCGCGCAGGAGGGTCTGGAAGATCACCTCTTGCAGATCGGTGACGCCGTGGGCGTCGGTCGCCGCGGCGATGTTCGCGTCCAGGGTCTCGAGGTAGGCGTCGACATTGGCCTGGAAGGTGTTCTTCAGGCCGTCGCGCGTGACCAGCGGGCTGACGATGCGACGTCGTTCCCGGAAGAGCTCGCCCTCGATGAACGACAGCCCGTTCTGCCGCTTCGCCAGCGCCGGGTGGTAATTCCCGAATTTGCTGTAGTCGCCGGACGTGTCGCCCATCGCCTTGTGCACGTCCTCCGGGTTGCCCAGGACGACGAGGTCGCGCAGCGGCAGCTTGATGCGGACGACGTCCCCGTAGGTCCGGACCGCCTCGCGCAGAAACTTGTTGCGGTCCTTGGCGAACTCGGGATACGAGCCCATGATGCGGTGGCCCGGCGGGCCGGGCAGATGCCCATTCGAGAAGCGGCGGCTGGTAATGCTGGTGGCGGAGTGCACCTTCGGTGCCCCGTTCGGTGCCTCGAGATGCGGGCATTGATTGGCCATGGAGAATCCTTCTACTTACCGAAGACGTACGCGCGGACCAGGCCGCCGTGGTACCGAGCCTCGGTTTCCAACGTCAGGCCCGCGTTCACACAGCGGGAGATGGTGTAATCGGCACCGCGATCCGAGGCCACTTCCTCGGTCATGTGCGCGACGGGATCCAGACCGAAAAGTCCGGCGATCCGGCGGGTTACCGCCAGGCGCAGCTTCATCATCGCCAGCAATACCGGGTTGTCGGGCATGGCGAGTTCGATGAGCAGAAAGCGCCCGCCCGGGCGGAGCACCCGGACGGTCTCCGCCAGCGCGGCGGCCGGATCGTCCATGTCGTCGAGCGCGAAACACATGGTGACGGCGTCGAAGGAGGACGAATCGAAGATCACGTCCTCCGCGCTGCCGCGCATCGAATCCCAACTGCCGCGCGGATGTTCGCGCCGCAGCCGGGTCAGCTTGCGCTCGGCGACCTCGAGCATCTGCTCGTTGAGATCGACGCCGACATAGGCGAGGGGAAAGCGGTATTCGGCCGCCAGCGCGGTCGCGATGGCCGCCGTCCCCGCGGCCAGATCCAGCACCCTGGCATCGGCCTCGAGCCGCAGCAGGCGCACCGCCTCCCGGCGCAGCCTGGTGTCGCCGCCCAGGGTCATGACCGTATTCACCAGGTCATAGCGCGGCGCGATCTTGGTGAACATGGCCTGGGGCGTGGCCGGACGTGTCGTTGTCATTCACTGCCCTCCTCTCGGTGTGCCGGACGCTGTCATTCGCGTTGTCCCACACGGCGAATCGCCTGCCCGGCCGCGTCGGCGGCGACCGCCTTCACCATCGACCAGGCACCCGATCGCGCGGACTTGCCGTCGCGCACCCAGCCCGCCACCAGTCCCACCACCTGGCGCGGGTGAATCCGGCCCGCGAGCGCGGGTGCCTCGACCGCGGGGATGCGCGCGTCGATGAGCGTCGCGCCGTTGGTGCGCAGGGCGTTCCGGAACGCGATGCCGAACTCCTGCGACGTGCGCGCCGTCACCGCCGCGACCCCGCAGTGCCGGGCGAAGCTCGCGAAATCACAGGGTGCGAACTCCGAGGAGGTGTCCGGCCAGCCCATGATCCAGCTCTCGAACTTGATGGCGGCCAGCGCGCCATTGTTGAAAACCACGATGACCGTGGGTGATTCGAGCCGCGCGGCATTGCGGAGCTCGGCCAGGGTGATGGCGATACCGCCGTCGCCCACGATGGCGACGGAGATGTCGTGCGGATTGCGCACGGCGGCATCGATGGCCGCCGGAACCGCGAATCCCATGGTGGCGAACGAGGCGGTCCACAGGTACCTGGTGGCCGACCGGACGAAACGGTACGCCCACAGCGTATTGATGCCGACATCCACGCTCAGGGTGGAGGCCCGCTCGGTCCGCGCCAGTTCGTGATCGATGATCTGTGCGACCGTGGCCGCCCGCAACGGCCGCGAGTTCTCCCGCGGCCCGTCGCGTCGCGGCGTCGCGGTGTCGGCCGGAATATTCGCCGCCGCAGGCTCTTTCGTGCTGCCGATCAGTGCCTCGAGCATGGCGCGCGCGTCGCCCAGCAGCCCGATCGACTCCGGCGGCAGGCGCAGGAACGTCAGCGGATCGGCATTGATCGAAATCACCGGGCCGCTGCCGACGAGTTCGAATGCCGAACCCCGCCAGGAGACTCCGATCAGGAGGACGAGATCACTGCGGCGAATGCGCTGCATGGCCTCGTCGTGCCCGGAGGTCCCGACCAACCCGTCGCAGTGTTCCCCGAGGACGTTCGCGGCGAGCGCGCCCATGGTGCCGTACAGCGGAGCGCCGAGCCGGGAGGCCAATTCGAGCAGTTCGGGGCGCGCCCCGCGCGCGCCGCGGCCGACGACGATCGAGACGTTCCCGGCCGCCGCGAGCAGCTGCGCGGCCCGCGCGATCTCCTCGGGGGCGGCCACGGTACTGCCGGGCAGCCCGATCAAGGAGGCCGGAATGCCCAGCGACCGTGTGCTTTCCACGAGCGCGGCACCATTGCCCGCCGACAGCGCCGCCCGGGTGAGGTGAATGTGAGTCACCCCCTTGCCGCCACCGGCGACGCTCAGCAAGGCCGCGCGCAGGCGCGCCGCATCCTGGTCGCCGCCCTCCAGCACCACCGAGATCGCCGAGATCTCCCCGAGCACCTCCACCGGGTCCAGGAACCAGCGGTCGATCTCCACCGAGATCAGCAGCACCGACGCGCTGTCGAACGCGGCGTCGTAGAGGCCGTTCAGCTGCCCGAGCAGTTCCGCGGGCGAGGTGACCAGGACGCCCGCCGTCGTGCCCGAGGCCTTGCAGGCCGCGGTCGCACGCATGGCGGCCGCCTGGATATCGGAGACGACCCGCAGGTCGAGTCCGGCGGGCGTCGCACCCGTCAGACCGGTTCGCGCGCAACCGGTTCGAGAAACATAGACCGAGTCGACGCCGTGGGCCGCGACCGCTTCGAGCAGATCGTTCGTGTATCGGACGACCTCCGGGGCGGGCGTCGATTCGACCGGTGCCGACTCCGGTTCCAGGGCGGAGGTCAGGATCACCGCCGGTCCGCCCGATTGTCCGGCCTCGTCCAGGCTCGCGGCCAGCGCGGCCGGATCCTCCGCCCAGAAGACCTGAATACCGAAGGCCGAAGCCAGATCTCGGACCGTCGCACCCGATTCCGCGACGCAGACGACGGTGACGGGCACCGCGTATCGCACGGCCGTGGACAGCTCCGAGATGTACTGATCCAGCGACCCGAGCTCGGTCAGCGCGTAGCACCGGTCGTTCGCCGCCAGGGCGAGGCCGATCGCCATCGGCAGCGCCGAACCCTCCGCCTGGAGGTTCCAGGCGCTGTGGATGTCCGCGTGCGCGCTGAGGAATCGGCGCGACAACCGCTGGACCGGTCCGGGATCGACGGCGACCGACGCACCCTCGAGCCGCTGCGCGAGCACGGCCCAGCCGTCGGGCAGATCCTCGTGGCGAGGTACGGCCAGTGCGGCTCGTGCCGGGCTGTCCCGACGGCTCGACACGGCGGCGGCCAGGGACTCCAGGATCGCCGGGATGTCACCGGCGATACCGACCCGCCGCGCACCCGTGTCGAAGCCGGACGTCGCGAGATCCGTGATTTCGATGAGGTTTTCGGCGGCCGGAAAGTATCGCCGCACACCGACGGTAGGCCTGCCGATCACCAGCACGGTGTCGTCGGCGGCGGCCGCGCCCTCGTCCTCGACCGGGTTCACCAGCGCCTCCGGGATTCCCGATTCGGGCAGGGCGACCAGCCGGGCTCCGAGCGCGGCCGCGAGCACGCGGGCGCGATCGACCGATTCCGCACTGCCGGAACCCAAGACGATGGTCATGGGATGCGCGCACAGGTGGTCGGCGAGATCGTCGACGCGCTTCTTGTCGACCTCGACGGCGCTGCGGCGGTCCAGCCGGTACGGGCTCGGCGCTTCGGTGGCGTCGACCGGGGAATGCAGCAGATCCGACGGGATGGCGACGTGCGCCGAGGTCCGCTCGAGTCGGATGGCCAGCATGATCTGGTCGAACACGCCGATCTGGTCGGCGGACATGAGGTCCGCGGAGCGCCACGTGCCGTCCCGGAACAGCCGGGTGGAATCGATCTCCTGAAACGATTGGGTGCCGATGCCCGACAGGCCCACCTGCCCGGAGATCGCCAGCACCGGCACCCGGTCGTAGAGACCGTCGTACACGCCCGGAAGCAGGTGCGTCGCACCGGGACCGGCCGTACCGAAGCAGACGCCGACGGTGCCCGAACGCCGGGCGTAGCCGACCGCCATCCAGGAGGCCGCGCTCTCGTGACGGACCGCGATCAGGTCGATCTCCGCGCGCCGCCCGACCGCGTCGACCAGGCAGTTGACCGATTCCGCGGGCATGCCGAACAGGTACCGTACGTCGTTGCCGACCAATCGATCCACGAGCGCGTCCGCGAATCGTGGCCGCCCCAGCAGGTCGGCACCCAGGTGCGGATTCATCTGTGGCATGCGCTTGCCTCCATCCGGCTGTATCCCTCCGCGAGCGCGGCAAGGACGTCATCGAGGTGTTGCGGTGCGGGCACGGTGATCCGGACACCGAGACCCCGATAGGCACGGACCGCGATCCCGTTCCGGGAGAAGCGATCCACCAGCTCCGCCGGATCCCTGGTCGGCAACCACAGGAAGTTGCCGTACGACTCGGGAACCGTGAATCCTTGCGCGCGAACCGATTCCGCCAACTGGGATCGGCACCGCACGACCTGGTCGACCTGCCCGGCGAGCTCATCGCCCACCTCCAGGGAGGCGATGGCCGCGGCCACCGCCAGCCGGTTCACCCCGAAGGGCATGGCGGCGGTCCGGCACGCGCCGATCAGCTCGCCGTCGCCGATCGCGTATCCCACCCGCAGGCCCGCGAGCCCGTAGGCCTTCGAAAAGGTCCGCATGACAATGAGATTCGGATGCGAGCGGGCCAGTCGGAAGCTGGCCGCGGGGTCGCCGGTGCGGTCGAAGTCGATATAGGCCTCGTCCACCACCACGACCGTGTGGCTCGGCACGGCGGCCAGGACCCGCTCGATCTCGTCGGGACCCACGCGCTCACCGGTCGGATTGTGCGGCGCGCAGATCAGGATCGCGGCCGCGTCGTCCCCGGCCGCCGACACCAGGGCCTCGGGCGACTGCCATCGAATTCCCCTGCCCCACACCGGAACCGGCGTGCCCCCGGCGTCCACCACGACGCGCTCGTACGCGTCGAAAGCCGGAACCGCGAAGACGACGCGGCCGCCGTGCCCGGCCACCCGGCGCAGCACGTACCCGAGCACGCCCACGCTGCCCGGACCCACGATGACCTGCTCGGGGCCGCAGCCCACGAAGTCGGCGATGGCCGCCCGCAGCGACCCGTACGCGGCCGACGGGTAATCCGCCGCGCGGTCCACCTCGGCCTCGATCGCCTTGCGCACGCTCGGCAGCGGCGCGAAGGGCAGGGCGTTGTTCGAAAGGTCCAGCGTGACAGTCGAGTAGGTGCTCTCTTCCTCCGCGCGGTACTCGTTCACGATCACGCGACATCCTTCTTTCTGCGGGTATCGAGCTTCAGCGCGTCCATCAGGAAAATGACCAGCAGCGACCCGGCGACAATGCCGATCGAGGAGACCGACGGATCGGCCACCAGGACCCAGGTGGACAGGTAGCCCGTCGAGACCACCATGTCGAAACGCAGCATGTTGTTCGCCGACTGGCTGTCCTCGCGCAGGACCATCCGCGCGGCCTGCACGCAGACGACCGGCAACCACGCCAGGGTCAGCAGGTACTTCATCGCGAATTGCCCACTGGCGACCAGGAATACCGGCCCCAGATAGACGACGACGGTCGCGGCGGCGGCCACCACCGCGGCCCGCAGCCGGGTCTTGTTGATCGTCGCCGAGGTCGTCAGACCGGCCTTCCGGTCACCGTGGTAGTCGGGCAGATTCTTCACCAGACCCTTGGCCGCGAACCAGACGAACAGGTAGGCGGCCATGCCGAGGAACTGCCAATTCCCGACAACCGCCGGTCCGTGCTTCGCCACGGCGGGAGCCATGAGGAAAGGAAAGGCGACATCCAGGGCGAAGAGGGCGATCGAGGCGACCGGACGCTCCTTCACCCGGAAGGGCGGCAACGAATACTGGTGTGCGATGACCACGCACATCGCGGTCAGCACAACGAAAACGGGGCCGACCAGGGCGGCCAGCGCCAGCATGAGCGCGCACACCGCGTAGGCGCTCCACAGCAATCGCCGCCGACCGTAGAGACCGAGCAGATACAGGCGCGCGGGCAGATTCTCATTGTCCTCGGCTACATCGGAGTAACCGTTGAAGAGATTCGCGGCCGCGCTGTAGAGAAAGGTGATCGCCAATCCGATCAGCACGTCGGCATCGATCGGCAGCCCGAGCAGCTTGCAGGACAGGCAAAATGCCAGCATCCCCGGCAGGCACGTACGCGGACGCGCGAAGGAAAGAAAGAGCTCGACTCGTCCCAGAAAACCCTTGGTATGCCCCTCGGAGGAATTCACCCAATAAATTCGCTCTTCCGCCGACCTGCTCAGAAACTCGTCGAGCGTCGGTATCGAAATAGTTTCAGCCACGCCCATCAATTCCTATACGGCGTATCGATGATCTTCCGGGAGCTTACCCGAAATCCGTTGTGGCCCAAGCTTGTCCAACCGCCGCATTCGTCAGTTGCACACCCTTTTGTGCAATCCGAACCCCTTGCGATTCACGCGATTTCGAGTACCCGGGGTATATCAGTGATCGTCTCGTATCGCAGAGAGGTTCCCATGCTGATCGACTTCGTTCCCGACCAGAACCTGTACCCCTTCGAATCCCGCTGGTTCGATTCGCCCGCGGGCCGGGTGCACTACATCGACGAGGGGTCCGGGCCGACAATCCTTTTCTGCCACGGTGTTCCGACATGGAGCTTCCTGTACCGCCACATCGTGGCCGAGCTCCGGGACCGGTACCGCTGTATCGCGGTCGACTACCTGGGCTTCGGATTGTCCGAACGCCCAGCGGATTTCGGGTACACGGTGGCCGAGCACATCGACGTCCTCGGCCAGCTGATCGACCACCTGCGGCTCGACGACTTCCTGCTGATGGGGCACGATTGGGGCGGCCCCGTCGGCCTGGGCGCGGTCACCCCGCGTGCGGACCGGCTGCGCGGAATCGTGTTGGGCAACACCCTGTTCTGGCCCCCCGAACCACTGGCGAACCGCACATTCGGCCGGGTCATCCGCACCCGCCCCATGCAGCGCCGCATTCTCGAACAGGGCTTCCTCATCGAGAAATTCCTGCTCGGCGAGCTCGGCCGCACCCTCACCCCGGCCGAGGCCGACCACTACCGCCTGGTCCAGCCCACTCCCGACGCCCGACGCGGACTCGGTGTCATGGCCAAACAAATCGTCGACGCCCGCCCCCTGCTGGACCAACTCTCCCGAGACGTCCCCGCCCAGCTCGGCGACAAGCCGACCCTCCTGGTGTGGGGCATGAAGGACCTGGTCTACCGCCCGAAGGCCCATATCCCCCGCATGCTCTCGACCTTCACCGACGTCGAAGTCGTCGAACTCCCCCAAGCGCGCCAGTTCATCCAGGAACACTCCCCCGAGGCAATCGCCACCGCCATCACCAAGCGCTTCCCCTGAGACCACCCGCGCAGCGGAACGATACGCCGAAACGACATGGGCGGCACTACCACTCGGTAGTGCCGCCCATCTCAGTACGGTTCAGCCGCCAGGCATTTCGGACCCGGGGCTAGCTCTTCCGGCCCGGAGCCTTCATGCCCGACTTGAAGCCGAGCCCACCCGGCTTGGCAGCAGGCGGCATGGCCGAGCCAGCGCCCTCCGAGATGCCATTGGCCTTCGAGGTGCCATTGGTCTCGGTGGTGCCGTTGCTGGCCGGGGCGGCAGGTTCGGCCGAAGTCGCGGCGGGCTCGCTGGCCGGAGCCTGCGGAGCCGAATCGGCCTGGGCGGCAGGCGCTTCCGCAGCGGGCGAGGGAGTCGCGGCGGCGGGTGCCTTCTGGCCGGGGCGCTTGAGGCCGGACTTCATGGCCAGGCCCTTGGGCGCGATGGACGGCTTGGCCTCGGCGGCCGGAACCGACTCGACCGCAGCGTCGGCCGGAGTGGCCGGGGCCTCGGCGACCGGTGCGGCAGCCTCGGCCGGAGCAGGCTCGGTGGTGGGCTTGGCACCGGGAGCCTTGGCCGCACCCTTCATCGCCAGCCCACCGGGCTTCGCGCCCGGAGCCTTGAGCCCGCCCTTCATGGCCAGCCCGCCCGGCTTGGCCACCGGAGCCGCGGGAGCCTCCGCGGCGGGTGCTTCGGTTGCGGCGGAGGCGGTTTCGGCCTTCGCGCCCGGAGCCTTGGCGGCACCCTTCATCTGTAGGCCCTTGCCACCGGGAGCCTTCAGGCCGCCCTTCATGCCCAGCCCGCCCGGCTTGGCGGTCGGAGCCGCAGGGGCCTCGGCCGCAGTCTCGGCCTCGGCGACCGGAGCGGCCTCGGCCGCAGCCGCGGGCTTCGCGCCGGGAGCCTTCAGCCCACCCTTCATGGCCAGACCCTTGCCGCCGGGAGCCTTCGCGCCACCCTTCATGCCCAGACCGCCACCGGCCGGAGCCGCCTTCGGCGCAGCCTCGGCAGTGGCTTCGGCCACAGCGGCTTTCGCGGGTTCGGGGGCCGGAACCGGTTCGGGCTCTTCGACCTTCGGGGTCTGGATGACCTTCAGGTTCTCGGTCAATGTGGCGGCATCGACGCGGTCGATGGACTGCAGCATCAGCTGGGCGACGTCGACGACCTCGACGCCCTGGCCGACTTCGCCGCCGTCCTTGCGGGCGGTCACGCCGTCGGTGAGCATCACCCGGCAGAACGGGC
>NZ_JAYKYT010000009.1:0-233940 GCF_035818795.1 Nocardia sp. CDC160
ACTGCTCCACACACGCACCACAGGTCGTGCACGACCACAACACCTCGGGATCGATGACGCCACCCACGTCCTCGCCACCGACCAGCGGACGCTCCGCCTCCGCACGAGCCGCCTCGGAAATCTTCGCCAGCGCACGCTCATCCCCACCGGCGAGCAGGTACGGGGCCTTGGCGTAACCGTGGTCACGCAGCGACATGATCAACAACTTGGGCGAGAGCGGCTTACCGGTATTCCAGGCCGGGCACTGCGACTGGCAGCGACCACACTCCGTACACGTGGTGACGTCGAGGATGTCCTTCCAGGAGAAATCCTCGAACTTGCCCACACCGAAGGTGTCATTGTCCGGATCGGCGGTCTCCATATCGATCGGCTTGCCCTTGGACAACATCGGCTTCAACGCACCCAGCGCCACACCGCCGTCGGCCTCGCGCTTGAAGTAGATATTGAAGAACGCCGCGAACCGGTGCCACGCCACGCCCCAGTCGATATTGCGGCTGACCACGACGACCCACACCAGCGCCGCCATGAGCTTGAAGAACGCGAACACCGAAACCGCCGCCGCGCTGGAGGGCAGCACCTTGGCGATCTGCATGCTGGCGAAGTCGCTGACGGCGTGATGCTCACCGGTGTAGGCCTCCACCAGCGCCTTCACCCCGACCATGCTGATGCCCTCGACGAGCACGACCGCCTCGACGAAGTAGGCGGCCAGGAAGTTGGAGCCGGAGAAGCGCGACAGCCGCGCGGGTCGGCGCGGGTGGTTGCGCTGCCGAATGATGATCAGCACCACCGCGCCCACGATGGTGCCCAGCCCCAGCAGCTCGTCGAGCAGGTGGTAGGCGAGGGTGTCACCGACCCACGGCCAGGTGAAGGTGGGGCTGAAGATCTGCCCCTGCGCCTGGAAGACGGTGACGAATCCGATCAGGAACCCGACCATGACCAGCCAGTGCGCCCAGCCCACGGTCCGGAACTTCACCATGCGGGTGTGTGCCGCGAACTCCTTGACCATGGTGGCGAATCGCGGCAGGAACGGCCAGAAGCGGTCGGGTGCGGGCTGCCCCAGCCGGATGGTGCGCACCATTCTGCGGATCGCCAGGACAAACCCCGCCCACGCGGGGACACCTATCAGGATGGAGATGATGCCCAGCGTCAATTGCAGGGGGCTCATGCGGTGGCCTTTCACTTACGAAGGGACGCAATATCGTTCGTCGCTCGCCGCATCATAATATGCCCCAAGTTACCCGCTGGTAACAACCCCCGGCTCACCGGGAGCGTCGCGCATAGACGCCGGGTTCGATACCGCGCAGCCGGGCGATCTCGGCGACCCCACCGGTCAGCAGCACGTCGGTGCGAGTCAGCTCGGACACGGTTTCCGCACCCAGCAACACCATCAGTTGGCGAATCCGAGTGATCCAGTCGGTGATCTCCGCGATCAGCGCGGCCACCCCGTCCTGCTCGAGGATCGCCAGGAAGTGCCCCGACACCCCCACCGCGCGCGCACCGAGCGCGAGGCAGCGGACGACATCGAGCGGAGTCCGTACCCCGCCCGAGGCGAGCAGCGTGACCCCCTGCGCCGCCGCCACTTCCGCTCCGTCGACCAGGCAGGCGGGGGTGGACTGACCCCAGTCCGCGAGCAGGCCGAAGTCGGCCGAGCGCCGCCGAGCGTTCTCGATCAGCGCGAAATTCGTTCCACCGCTGCCGGACACATCCACGATCCGCACGCCCAGCCCGGCCAGTCGGGCGATGGTGTCGGCACTGATCCCGAAGCCGACCTCCTTCACGATCACCGGCACGTCCAGCGACCGCGCCAGGCGCGCGATATTGCGCGGCCAGGCCGAGAAGTCCCGGTCCCCCTCCGGCATCACGATCTCCTGGACCGCGTTGACGTGCACCTGCAGCGCGTCGGCGCGCAGCAACTCCACCGCCCGCGCCGCCATCTCCGGTGTGGCATTGGCGTTCACATTGGCGATGACGTAACCGTCCGGATTCTCCTCGCGCAGCACGCGATACGTCCCGGCCACCGCACCGTCCGCCAGATACGCGCTCATCGAGCCCGACGCGATCGCCACACCGGTCTCGCGGGCGGCGATCGCCAGCCCCCGGTTCACCTCGCCGGTGCGGACACTGCCACCGGTCATGGCATTGATGTACAGCGGCACCGGCCAGCGCGCACCGCCCACCTCGGTCGCCGGGGACACGGCGTGTTCCGCGCCGCCCCGCAGGGCATGGTGGACGAACGCGACCTCGTCGAACGGCGACGGGCGCTGCCCGGCGGCCGAATCCCGGTGCTGCGCGACGGCCAGGCGGACATGATCGTCCTTGCGACTGGCATAGCTCATTCGATTCCCCGAAAAGATCTGTGAATTCGATTTACATGTACCGCAATTTACGTGTACGACAACCACATTCGGTCACGGGTATTACCGCACATGCCGGACCCGGCGACAAGGACGGCCGGGACGCGAGTGTGTGAAACCACACACCGAGGCCTCCCAATCTGTGAAGTTGCTGCGAATCATGGTGTGCAACTGCGTTTTTGACACAGTTGCACACGGTGGCACGCCCCCGGGACCTGTGGTTCGACACAACCGCGCAGGCAGACGACGATGGATGAGCACAGCGCCCACCCCACCCCGGGCCGCCCCCCTTGCCGAATACACACGCCTGCTGTAATTTTCGCTTTCTGATCTTGAAAGTCCAAGTGGCACTACTCATTTGGAGCACTTCTCGAAATTGAACCGCGTCAGAGCCTCCTTAGAGATTGCATCGCTGGTAACTGTCGGATCGCCCAGATCCGAAGGTGAGGATCATTCACACATTGAACGGCTGGTCGAGGCGGAATGGCCTTTGCCACCGATTCTGGTGCATCGCCCCACCCTGCGAGTTATCGACGGTTTTCACCGCACACGCGCCGCGCGACTGAAGGGATTCACACATATTGATGCATATCTGGTGGACGGTTCCGAAGAACTCGCATTCATCGTCGGGGTTCGCGAAAACACGACACACGGCCTGCCGCTGACGCTGCACGATCGGCGGGCGGCCGCCGAGCGAATCATGCGCACGCATCCGCATTGGTCGGATCGGTCGATCGCGACCACCGCGGGCCTGTCCGCCAAGACGGTGGCCGCGATCCGCGGCCGCATCGACGGCGACTCGCGGGCCAGTCACCGCCTGGGCAGTGACGGCCGCCTGCGGCCGGTCGACACCGCCTCGGCCCGGCGCACCGCCGCCGAGCTCATCCTGGCGCGTCCCGACGCGTCGCTGCGCAGTATCGCGCAGGAGGTCGGCCTGTCCCCGTCGACGATTCGCGATGTCCGCACCCGGCTCAGCCGCGGGGAGGATCCGCTCCTCCCCTCGCACGAGAACCGAAGCCCCCGTGCGCCTTCGGAACCGGAGCGCAAACTTCCGGACACTCCGGATCGGCCCGCGGCCGGGCCCCCGTCCGAGAAGCTAACGGACATCGGCGCGCTGCTGGCCCTGTTGTCGCGGGACCCGGCGCTGCGGATGAGCGCCAGCGGCCGCGAGCTGCTGCGCTGGCTGCACCTGCGGGCGGTGCGGAGCGGCGATTTCGAGAAGCTGGCCGACGCCGTCCTCCCGCATGCCAGGGAACACATCATCGAATTCGCGTACCAATGCGCGGTCAACTGGTCGAATATTGCCCGAGAATTGCAGGCCCTCTCGGGCACAACGGAATTAGCCAATTAGTGGAGTAGTCGGCATGTCAAAGATCGCAGTCCTCACCAGCGGTTTGCAATACGATATCGTCGGGAAGAACCCGGAACGCCAGGCGGCCATCACCGCGGCGACGGCCCATGTCACGGGCTTCCTGGCGGCCATGCGCGAGCGCGGGCATCCCATCTTTCACCTGCAGTTGCTCAATGAACCCGACGATCCCCTCGCGGAGCGCTACGACGGCCGGGTCCCCGCCCTGCGGGGCACGCCGGGGGCGGAGGTGATCAGCGAATTCCTGGATCCGGCCGATGTCATTCAGGAGCGCAGCAAGGACAGCGGCTTCTACGAGACCGATTTGCACGAGCGGCTCCAGGCGCTCGGTGTCGAGACCCTGATCCTCATCGGTCTGCAAACACAGATCTGTATCCAGACGACGGCGGCCGACGCCTTCTTCCGCGGATACATTGTCGGCGTACCGAGCGACTGCGTGTTCTCCGCCGCCGAGGCCGATCGGCGGCGCGCGCTCGAATGGCTCGAAGGTTACTGCGCCACCGTCGCCGATTCCGAAGAGCTGCTGCGGATCATCGACGAGAACGGCGGTCTCCCCCGGAAGGAGACCAAGACACCGTGACACTCACGACCGACACGACACTAGCGACCCAACGGATCCAGCTCGACCACGGCACCGGCGCAACGCTTTCGGGCGAACTCGTGGCGTTCATCGCGGAGACCTTGGGCGAGGTCTACATCGGCGAGATGGAGGACAGTGCGGTCCTCCCCGTCGAGGGCAGCCGGATCGCGATGACCACCGACAGCTTCGTGGTGGACCCGCCGTTCTTCGGCAATGGCGATATCGGGAAGATCGCGGTCTGCGGCACCGTCAATGATCTCGCGGTCTCCGGAGCGACGCCGCGCTACCTCACCCTCGGGCTGATCCTCGAGACGGGACTGCCGTTCGACCACCTGTTTCGGGTATTGACCTCCATTCGGGAGACAGCGCGCGAAGCGGGCGTGCGGATCGTGTGCGGCGACACCAAGGTGGTCCGCGCCGGGGAGGCGGATCAGCTGTACCTCAATACGAGTGGGGTCGGGTTCTTCTCCCGGGAGCCCCTGCGGATGGCGGCCGTGCGCCCCGGCGACGCGGTCATTGTGTCCGGCCCGCTCGGCAACCACACCGTTCACCTGCTGTCGATCCGGGAGGGTCTCGGCTTCGAGAGCCGCGTGCTCAGCGACTGCGCACCGCTCAACACGATGATCGAGGGCCTGTTCGCCGCCGTGCCCGCCGAATCGATCCGGTCCATGCGCGATGTCACCCGCGGCGGCCTGTCGGCCGTATTACACGAGTACGCAAGCAGTTTGGGCAAGGGCATCGTGATCGACACCCCGACGCTGCCCATCCAGCACGAGACGGCCATGGCGGCGGACATGCTGGGCATCAATCCCCTGCACTGCGCCAACGAGGGCTGCCTGGCGATCTTCGTCGATCCCGGCGCGACCGAGGCCGTGCTCACCGCGCTGCGCGCGCACGAGTATGGACGCCATGCCGTGGCGATCGGCGAGATCACCGAAACCGACGGTGCCGCAGTGATTCTCCGAGACGCCGACGGTCGGGAATCGACCCTGCAACCGTTGCGCGGCGCCGAGCTGCCCCGGCTGTGCTGACCCCGCGCCATGACCGAACAAGCAACCTGGCGCATCAGGGTCACCGGCGTCGTTCAGGGCGTGGGCTATCGCCCGTTCGTCTACAAGCTCGCGCGGGAACGGGAATTGGCGGGGTGGGTGCGCAACGACCCGGAGGGCGTGCTCATCGCGGCCAGCGGCCCCGAGTCGGCGCTGGCACTGTTCACCGCGGAATTGTCCAGCAGGGCTCCGGAATTGGCCCGGGTCGACAGCGTGGTCACCCTCAGCCGGACAGCGGAACCGTTGGGGGCCAACGGCTTCGACATCGTGGCCAGTGAGCACGGCGGGGCGAAGGTGGCGCTGGTCCCGGCGGATACCCACGTGTGCGGCGACTGCCTGGCCGAACTGCGCGATCCCGCCGACCGCCGGTACCGCTACCCGTTCATCAACTGCACCAACTGCGGTCCGCGCTATTCGATCATTCGCGCGCTGCCCTACGACCGGTCGCAGACCACCATGCGCTCGTTCCCGATGTGCGAACGCTGCGACCGCGAATATCGCGATCCCCTGAGCCGCCGCTTCCACGCCCAGCCCAATGCCTGCGCGGACTGCGGTCCCCGCCTGTTCCTCGCCGAGCGGGACGGGACGGTCCTCGAGGGCGAGGACGCATTGCGCGGCTGTGCGCGGGCATTGGCGGCCGGGCGGATCGCGGCGATCAAGAGCATCGGCGGCTTCCATCTGGCGGTGGACGCGGGCAATGCCGAATCGGTGGCCGCCCTGCGCGCACGCAAGCGCCGCGACCGGAAACCCTTCGCCGTCATGGTCAGGGATCTGGCCACCGCGCACCGAATCGTCGAATTGTCCACGGCGGAGGCGGAATTGCTGTGCTCGCCCGCGCGGCCGATCGTCCTGGCCCGCAAGCGTCCCGGCGCGGTGCCCGAGAGCGTCGCCCCGCGGAATCCGAATCTGGGCCTGATGCTGCCCTCCGCGCCGCACCATCACCTGCTCCTGGACGAATCCGGGCTGGATGTGGTGGTCATGACGAGCGGCAATATCTCCGGCTACCCCATCGTCCATCGCAACGAGGACGCGCTCGCCCAGCTCTTCGACATCGCCGACGTGATCCTCTATCACGATCGTGAGATCGAGGTCCGGGTGGACGATTCCGTGCTCCGGCTCTCCACCCACCCCGAGTTGGACGGCCCGCTGCCGACCTTTCTGCGCCGGGCCCGCGGCTACGCGCCGTACCCGGTGGACGTCGGGCGTCCGCTGGCTCCGCTGGTGGCCTACGGCGCCGAGCTCAAAACCACGGTGGCGCTGTCCGCGGGATCTCGGGTCTATCTCAGCCAGCACATCGGCGATCTGAAGAACGACGAAACCTTTGCGGCCCACCGTAAGACGGCGGCGCACCTGGCGACGCTGTACGACCTGCGGCCCGCGGCGGGCGTCTACGATCTGCACCCGCAGTTCCGCAGCAGCACCGCGCGCGAAGGCATCGGCGAACCGGGTGATCCGGTGTTCGTCCAGCATCACCATGCGCACATGGCCGCGTGCATGGCGGAGAATCGGCTCGACGGACCGGCCATCGGAGTGATCTTCGACGGCGCGGGCTACGGCCTCGACGACACCATCTGGGGCGGGGAGTTCCTGGTCGGCGATTACGAGAAATACGAGCGCGCAGCGCATTTGCGGCGTATCGCGCTCCTCGGCGGCGACCGTGCGGTGCACGAGCCGATCCGGACCGGGGTATCGCTCGCGCTGGACACGTTCGGCGATATCGACATGGCCGCCAAGGCTTTTCCGGCGATCGCCCGGCTCGAGCGGGACCGCCTGCACGTCTATTCGACCATGCGGGCACGCGGCATCAATTCACCCGAGGTGTCGAGCATGGGCCGCTTGTTCGACGGGGTGGCCGCCCTGCTGGACGTGTGCTCGCACGCCGAGTACGAGGCGCAGGGGCCCATCGAGTTGGAGGGTCTGCTCGAACGCGATCTCGGCATGGTCGAGGGATACGAATTCGACCACGACGCAACCGAAGTCGATTTCCGGCCGGTGATCCGCGCCCTGGCGGAGGACCTGGCCGTCGAGGTCCCGGTCCCGGAGATCGGCCGCCGATTCCATTCCGCCGTCGTCACCATGGTTCGGCAGCGGTGCCGTCGCCTAGCCCGCGACACCGGCATCGGCCGCGTTGTCCTCTCCGGCGGCGTGTTCCTCAACGAGTTCCTGCTGATCAACTGCCTGGTCCTGCTGCGACGGGACGGATTCGACGTCTACACCCACCGCCAGGTGCCCCCCAATGACGGCGGCATCGCCCTCGGCCAGTTGCTGGTCGCGGACTCGTACGGCAAGTCGGACACGGCACGCCGACCTGACGGCACGCTGAACACCTGAAGGACTCGAATCGGCTTGAATCCTTCGCTATGGGAGGCCGCGGGCTGCTTCGGGTCGCACTCACGGTGGGTCTGGCGCTGGGCGCGCTGGTCTCACCGGTCGCGGCCGCCCAGCCGCCGGATGCTTCGCCACGGTCCGGTGTTCACACCGATGGGCCGAGTTCGCCGGGACCGTTCGAGGTCGAGGTGGGGACCATCCCGTTCTTCAGTGATCCGGGCTTCCGAGGCGGGACGGTCTGGTATCCGAAGCGCCCGCCCGACAAGGGCAACGGTCCACGCGACACGCGGTTTCCGACGATTCTCGTGATGCCGGGATTCCTGTCCTTCGAGGGCTCGACCGTATGGTTCGGCCCGCGGCTGGCCTCGTACGGATTCTTCGTCGTCACCCTGGCGAGCAACTGGCCGTGGGATTCGCCGGTCGCACGCAGTGACCAGCTGGGCAAGGCGCTCGGATATCTCATCCGCTCCAAGGACTTTCAGGGCATGATCGATACGGAGCGGGTCGGACTGGTCGGCTGGTCCTACGGGGGTGGCGCGGTGCTCCATGCCGCTCTCGGGCTCGAGACGGGGCCCACGACGGGATCCAAGGCGGGGCCCACGGTGCAGCCCACGGGCATCGTCGCGCTCGCCCCGCCGAGCAGCGGCACGATGGCGAGCCACAATTCGACGACGCTGGCGAAGGTGACCACGCCGACACTGACGATCGGCATCGAGAACGACTTCCTCTGCCTGTTCGACGATCACCAAGACCACGGTAGGTGCGCGTTACCGACGTACAACGCCCTCGGCGCGAGCGACAAGATGTTCGTTCAACTGCCCGGCACACAGCTGAACCATTTCGAAGTGATGTTCCCGAACCCCGTCGTCTCCGCGTACACCGTCGCCTGGCTCGGTCATTTCGTGGCGAAAACAGCCGACTTCGACGCGTTCCTCTGTCAGAGCCCGCCCGTCTGGATCACGGGCTTCGACGCGCGAATCCCCGACGTGCCCTGCGCGACAACGAGTCACGCGGATCGCTAATTGTCGCGATTGCGGTGCTTGACGGTGCGCTTGTAGCGGCGGCCGTTCGGGATGGGTTGGGCGGCATTGGATCTGCGGAGTTCGTGGCGTTGCCGCCAGGCGGTCAGATCCGGGCGTTCCGCCGGGGCGGGCGCGCCGCGGTCGGCGGGTGCGGATGTCATGGGGTCCCCCAGGGTGAATCGGTTCGGTGAACTCGAACACGGTAGGGGGTACAACGCCGAAGCTCCAGCGAATATTGCCGTGCTCAGCGCGCGGAGTCGGATTCGGGGACCGCGCCGGGCGCTTCGAAGGGAACCACCGGATCGCGCGGGGTGAACTGGTTCCCGGCGGGCGAGCCGGGGTAGGGACCGTAGCTGATGGCCGAACCGTACTGCGGCGGGGCGATGATCGTCGGCTCGGGCCGCTGGCCGCCGAAGGGCAGGTATTCGCCGGTGCCGAGATCGTCGGAGGTGCTCAGCGCGGTCAGCAGGAGAACGACCACCGCGGCCGCGAGGGGCTGGGCGATGAGCGCGGCCCAACCCTCCACGGAGGGAGCGAATTCCACGATGGTATGGACGGCCGGATGCTTGGGCCGGGTGTGTAGTTGTTCGGCCACGGCCTCGCCCACCACCTTGGTGAGGAAGGCTCCGGCCAGGGAGCCGAGCAGGATGCCGCACAACAGAATCGGGCCGCGCACCCGACGCCAGCGCCAGACCGCGGCCGTGCCCACGACGCCCAATACGATCCCGATGAGCACGAAGATCGCCAGGGCGTCGAACCGGTGCATGCTCTCGCCGGTCAGGGCCGTCCCCCGGTCCGGCTCCACCACCAGCAGCTGCTCGGCGGGTGCGAGGAAGGCCCAGACCACCCCGGCCAGCGCGCTCACCGCGGCCAGCGCGGCGAACACCACCGCCGCCGCGCGCACTTCCCGCATCACGACATCGACGCGTAGTCCGCCCGGCTCGGCGGTGAGTGTGGTTGCCACTAGCGGCGTTCCAGGCTCGAGGACTCCAGCACGCCGTGCCGGGAGCACTTGGCCCACCAGCCGTCGGGGCTGACCTGCACGATCATCCGGCGACCGCACTGCTCACAGAAACGCGGCGGCTCCAAACCCAGTGCGGCCGCGGCCGGTACGGGATCTTCCAGACCCGGCACGATCCGCTTGCCCGTGAACGGGTTGTAGCGCTCCTCGATCTCCACGACCACCTCGAAAGATCCTTCGTGTCCGAAACTCGACCGTTTGGGGGACAGCGGGGGTTTGCGACCCCCACATCCCTACAGTAAGCGCGGGTCCGCCGCCGCGGCCCCGGACCCCCAGTTTTTCAGAGGGTTTCGTTGAGCGCCTTGATCGGCATCTTGAGCTCGCCCAGCAGATCCAGGTCCGCTTCGGCGGGACGGCCCAGGGTGGTCAGGTAGTTGCCGACGATGACCGCGTTGATGCCGCCGAGGATGCCCTGCTTGGCGCCCAGGTCGCCGAGGGTGATCTCGCGCCCGCCCGCGAAACGCAGGATGGTGCGCGGCAGCGCGAGACGGAAGGCGGCGACGGCGCGCAGGGCGTCGGCGGCCGGGAGCACCTCGAGGTCGCCGAACGGGGTGCCCGGGCGCGGGTTGAGGAAGTTCAGCGGCACCTCGTCGGGCTCGAGCAGGGCCAGGTCGGCGGCGAATTCGGCGCGCTGCTCCAGGCTTTCGCCCATGCCGAGGATGCCGCCGCAGCACACCTCCATGCCCGCCTCGCGGACCATGCGCAGGGTCTCCCAGCGCTCGTCGTAGGTGTGGGTGGTGACCACGTTCGGGAAGTACGAGCGGGCGGTCTCGAGATTGTGGTTGTAGCGGTGCACGCCCATGGCGGCCAGCTGATCGACCTGCTCCTGGTTGAGCATGCCCAGCGAGCAGGCGACCTGGATGTCGACCTCGTTGCGGATGGCCTCCACGCCCGCGGCGACCTGCGCCATGAGCCGCTCGTCGGGTCCGCGCACGGCGGCCACGATGCAGAATTCGGTCGCGCCGGTCTTGGCGGTCTGCTTGGCGGCCTCGACCAGGGACGGGATGTCGAGCCAGGCCGCGCGCACCGGCGACTGGAAAAGGCCGGACTGCGAACAGAAGTGGCAGTCCTCCGGGCAGCCGCCGGTCTTGAGCGAGATGATGCCCTCGACCTCGACCTCCGGGCCGCACCACTTCATGCGGACCTCGTGCGCCAGACCGAGCAGCTCCTCGAGCCGGTCGTCGCCGAGCCGCAGGACCTCGAGGGTCTGGTCCCGATCCAGGCCCACGCCGCGCTCGAGCACCTGCTCGCGGGCGATGGCGAGAATGTCATCGCCTGCAGTGCTACCGGCTTCGGTGGTGACGGCTGCCTGAGTCATATCCGCGCGAATCCCTTCGTCCGGCCGGTGTGGCCGAGCAACTTGAACGGTGTTCAGGGTAGGCTAGCAGTCCGGAACGTGAGCCGGAACACGAGAGGGTCGGGTTTTTCAGTGCAACTCCATCGCACGGACGTGGTCGACGGCGCGATCGCCATTCTCGACCAGTACGGATTGGCGGATCTCACCATGCGCCGCCTGGCCACCTCGCTGCACGTCCAGCCGGGCGCGCTGTACTGGCACTTCCCCAACAAACAGGCCCTGCTCGGCGCGGTCGCCGACCGCATTCTCGCGCCCATGGACGAGCCGGTCGCCGCGGACGAGTGGTCCAAGCAGATGACCGAATTGGCGCACCGGCTGCGCGAATGCCTGCTGGCCTACCGCGACGGGGCCGAATTGGTCTCGGCCACCTACGCGTCCCGGCTCACCACCAGCAAGGGCCGGGAACGCCTGGCCAGCGCGGCAATTCGCGCGGGCATGACGCGCGAGGAAGCCGACCTGGCCGCCTACACGCTGCTCTACTACGTCCTCGGCCAGACCGTCGACGAACAGTCGCGCATTCAAATGGACTCGGTAGGCGCTCTCGCCGAGGAACATTCACCGCTCTACGACACCACCGACGCGACCGCCCGCTTCGACTTCGGCCTGCAGTTGTTCGTCAGCGGCGTCCGCCACCTGCTGGGCAGCCGCATTCGCTGAGAAATAGTTCCGGACGGTAGAGTCCGTCCGGTCATCGTCGGTGGGTGCGGGAATCCGGTGCAATTCCGGAACGGTCGCGCCACTGTGAGCACGGGTCCGCCCGTGCGAGTCAGACCTCCCCCGCCGCGCAGCACTCTCGAGAGGCCGCGATTTGCCTGGAGGAGCTTCGTCGATGAGGCGTGCGCGCCCGTCGATAGCCCTGCCCGTCATGGGGATATTGCTGGTTGTCGCCATCGTGGTGGCGACCGGATTCGGGGCCGAGAACATTCCGCTCGGCGAGGTGGTCGGTGTACTCCGGAGCCGACTCGGTGGACAGCCTTCCGCGAATCTCGGGCTGGACACCATCGTGTGGCAATTGCGGGTGCCGCGAACGATTCTCGCGGCGGTCGTCGGGGCTGGGCTCGCGGTGGCGGGGGTGGCCATGCAGACGCTGGTGCGCAATGCGCTTGCCGATCCCTATCTACTGGGCGTCTCTTCAGGAGCGGGTGTCGGGGCGGCGGCCGTCATTACTTCGGGACTGTTCGCGGGTGCTGGACTGTGGGCGCTTTCGGCGGGCGCGTTGGCCGGTGCGCTGGCGGCGGCCGCGGCGGTCTTTCTGATCGCCATGGCCCAAGGTGGGCTCGACCCACTGCGTTTGGTGCTCACCGGCACCGTGCTGGGCTCCGCCTTCTCCGCCTTCAGCAGCTTTCTGATCTTCCGCAGCAGTGATCCGTCGGCGGCGCAGTCGGTGTTGTTCTGGCTGCTGGGCAGTTTGGCGGGCGCGGACTGGACCCGAATCCTGTTGCCCGCGTGTGTGGTCGCCGCCGCGTTGGTCGCACTGCTGCTGGCGGCGAATTCGCTCGACGCGCTGAACCTGGGTGCGGACACGGCCACCTCGATCGGAGTTTCCGTGCGGGAGCTGCGGATCGCGCTGTTCGTGCTGCTGGCGGTGTTGGTCGGGGTCCTGGTCGCGGTGTCGGGTGGGATCGGCTTCGTCGGCCTGGTGATCCCCCACGCCGCCCGCCTGCTGGTGGGTCCCCGCCATCGGGTGCTGCTCCCGGCCAGCGCCCTGTGTGGAGCGCTGTTCCTGGTGGTCGCCGACGCCGCCACCCGAATTCTGGTTCGCCCCACCGAAATCCCGGTGGGTGTCCTCACCGGCCTCATCGGAGCCCCCGCGTTCCTGCTCCTATTGGGCCGCCGCAGCTACCGGTTCGGTGCCGCATGACGAAAGGCAGTCGTGAAGAAGGTTTCGAAGCTCCCGGCACGTCCGGTCCTGGCGCTGGTCGCCGCCGCGGTGGCGCTGGCGGGGTGCGCGTCGCCGCACGCAGCCTCGGGGAACCTGTCAGTGCGCAATTGCGGTGTGGAGCAGAGGTTTCCGTCGCCCGCGCAACGGATGTTCGTCAATGACGGGAACCTGATCTCCATGGTGTTGGCGCTGGGAGCGCAAGACCGGACCGTGGCGGTGTCGAGCCTGAAGCGTGATGCGGACACGCTGCGCAAGCATTACGGGGATGCCGTGGACAAGCTGAATTCTGTTGCGCCGGATTACCCTTCGCGAGAGACGGTGCTGGCGCAACGGCCGGATGTCATGGTGGCGGGCTGGAACTACGGCTACTCGGAGTCCGCGAATCTGACCCCGGATTCGCTGCGAACCGCCGGGGTCGCCCCGTACATCCTGACCGAGAGCTGCCGCCGCCCCGACGGTGAACGCGGCGTGGTGGACCCGTGGACGGCCCTGCGCACGGATCTCACCGCGCTGGGCGCGATCACCGGCCGCACGGATCGGGCCACGGAGGTGACGAGCGATCTCGACCGCCGCCTCTCCGCCCTGCAATCCGCCCCTCGGCCCGAGCAGCCCCCCACCGTCTTCGTTTTCGACAGCGCCTCCGACACCGTCATGTCCAGCGGCGAATTCGGTGCTCCCCAAGCGATTCTGGAGGCGGCCGGGGCCCGTAATGCCCTCGCCGACGTCGCCGACACCTGGACCGCGGTGTCCTGGGAACGCATTGCCGCCGCCGACCCGGACGCCATCGTCTTCGTCGACTACCCGCCCCAGACCTTCCAGCAGAAGATCGATCTGCTGCGCGCCAAGCCCGGCATCCGCGATCTCCGCGCCGTCACCGAGGGCCGCTTCCTGAACCTGCCGTACGCCCTGTGGACCAGCGGGCCCTTGAACATCGATGCCGCCGAACAGGTCCGCGCCCAGCTGGAACGCTGGAATCTGGTGCCGCCCTCGGGAATTCGCCCCGTCACCGACGACACCGTGCGCTGATGGTCAGCGCCCGACCGAGACGGTGCCGATCTCGTCCTGCTGGACCTGCCGCACGAACGGCACGATCTGGTTGGCGATGACCGCGTTGTACTCCTGCGGCCGCTCGATCGGGTTGGCGTGCCCGGTGGTGTGCGTGGTCACCACCAGCAGCGTCCCGTCCACCCCGCCCACCTGGTCGATGAGCACCTTGTGCGAGTACTCGACATTCACGATCGGATCGTCGTACGGATTGTGCGGCCGAATGAACGCGATGGCCGGACGCGGTTTGCCCGCGGCGGGTTTGGACAACGCCCGCAGATCGTCGATCGCGCCGCCCGCCACAATGGCCTTGAACTGCGCCTCGATCAGGCCGTTGCTGGCGGCATTGGTGTTGAGGATCTTGTCGCGCAGCACGTTTCGCACCGCCTGCCGGAATTCGTCGCCGCGAATCACATAGCGCCCGCCGACGAAATCCTGATGGCGCGCATAGGTTTCCACAATGAGCCGCAGCAGTCGGCTCTCACGCGCCCCGGGGAACCAGCCCATCCAGCGCAGCATTTCCTCACCCTGGTCCCGGCTTTCGGGCCGCACGGCGTCCAGATCGACCGGTGTGCAGTCGAGAATGACCGCCCGCACCTTCTCGGCGCTGCCGACGTGCAGGTGCTTGGCGATCTCCAGCGCGATGACCCCGCCCATGCTGTGGCCCACCAGCACCACGTTCGGCACCTTGGCGGCCTCGGTGACCTTCACGATCAGATCCGAGATGACCTTGGTGTCGATACCGGTCTGGTCGTAGCGCACGGCCCACACCGACCCCAGTGTGGTCAGCGACGGCAGCGCGCGAGCGGTGTCACCGGCATCGAGCACGCCGAGACCGACCAGATCGAACACGGCGGTGTCGCCCGCCTTCGCGTCCGAGGGTCCCGCGATGGGGAGCACGGCCGGTTCGGTGCGCGCCAGCCGCGCCTGCTCGGGCAGCACATCGACGCCCATGTATTCGGCGAAGGCGCCCAACGCCACCAGCGGAATCAGGCTCAGCCGCAGTATGATCAGCCGGGTCCGCCGCAGCCGCACCCATCCCGCGCCGAGCCGGGTCGCGCGCAGCCGTTCCCGACGCCGCCGATCGTCGTAATCGGCGACACCGGACGGATGGGGAAAACCCGGCAGCGCCATACCAATCAACTGTACGAATTTCCGGCGTTTCATCCAGGCTTGCGCCGCCGGTCAGCTCCTGGTATCGCGCTGTTCACCTGCCGGGGGATGATCCAGAGACGACTCAGTGCCGGGCCGCATGCTCGGTGAGCTGGGCCAGCTTGGCCAAGGACATGCGGAAACCGACCTCGTTGTCCGCCGCGCACAGCCCCGGCGGCAAATTATCGTGCCGCGCCGTGACCTTGGTGCCACCCGGGACGTCGTCGAGGGTGTAGGTGACGGTCATCTCGCCACGCAAATCCGGGTCCTGCGTTTCGAATTCGACGGTCTGCACCACCTCCCGATTCGGGACGACCCGCGCGAAGACCCCGTGGAAGGTGTCGGTGTGCGCGGTCGTTTTACCGGCCTCGGTGGGCAGGTCGTAGGTCAGCGAGATCCGGAACCGCCCGCCGACGCGCGGATCGAATTCGTGGATGTGACTGGACATTCCGTCGGGGACCAGCCACGTTCGCACCGAACGCGCATCCAGGAGCGCCCGGAAGACATTCGGACGCGGGGCACCGACGAACTTCTCGACATGGGTGGAGGGCACGCGGCCACCCTACGCCGACTGTGATGAAGATCACGACAAATTCATTCTCCGTTCGGCGCGTCCGCCGGGGCCTCCGGGAGGGTGAGGGTGGCCAGGGTGCCGCCGCCGACGGCGGAAGTCAGTGTGACGGAACCGGAATGGACGTCGGCCACCCAGCGCACCAGCGACAGGCCGATGCCGTGCTGCCCGCGCGTCCCCATCGCGCCACGCCGGAAGGGGTCGGTCAACTCCGGATCGACCCCGGGTCCGTGGTCGCGGACGCGGACCTGCCCTGCCGCGACCCGCACCTCCACGGGCGTGCCGCCGTGCACGAGCGCGTTGTCGATGAGATTGCGCACCGCCAGCGCCAGCAGATCCGGATCCGCCCGCACCGCCGTGGGTTCCGCGACGAAGGTGACCTCGCCGCCGCACTCCGCGACGACGCCCTCCACCAGCTGATCCAGGTGCAGCCGTTGCAGATCCAGTTCGCCCACACCGGTTTCCGCGCGGGTGCGGGCCAGCAGTCCGGCCACCATGCGGCCCATCCGGTCGGTCAGCGAGCGCGCGTCGGTGACCGCGCGCCGCGCATCGCCCGGATCCCGCAGTGCCGCATCGAGATACAGCCGCAGGGTCGCCAGGGGCGTGCGCAGTTCGTGCGAGGCCTCGGACAGGAATCGCTCCTGCTGGTCCAGCATGCGCAGCGCCGATCGCATGCTCACCCCCGAGAGCAGGTGCCCGGCCAGACCGGCCAGCACCACCAGCGCGACCCCGCCGCCCCACAGGGCGATGAGCAGGCTGCGATGGTCGCGCTGCCCGGGCGCGGGATCACCGGCGGCGAAGATGACCGCGCTGGGCGTTCCCTCGGAGTTCCAGATCGGCGCGCCCGCCAGCCGCGCCGGATGGCCGTCGCGATCGGTGCCGGTCTGCCACCTCGTCTCCTCGTCCTCGGCGACCTGTCGGGCCGGGGCGACCAGATCGGCGGGCAGCTCGGATCGCTTGTGCGCGAATCGTTCCTGCCAGGTGCCCTGCGCATCCCGCACCAGGATGGCGACCGCGTTCGAACCGCCCGACAGATCGTCGTCGAGGCGCACGGTCTCCAGATCGAGGCTGCCGTCGTCGTTCCAATACACCTCGCGGGCCAGTCCGGTCACCACCCGGTCGATGCCCGCGTCGAGCTCCTTGTCGCGCGAGTGCGCGTCGATGGAGGCCGCGATGGAACCGAGCACGATGAGGCAGACGGCGGTGAGCGCGGTGAACAGCGCGGTCAGCAGCCAGCGCGTGCGCCGCAGCTGTCCGGGGCTGGTCGGCTGGGTCCGGGTCGCGCGCCGCGCCCGCCGCACGATCGGCGGCATCCTCATGGCGCGATGGTGAAGCCGACGCCCCGGACGGTATCGATGAGCGGCGGCTCCCCGAGCTTGCGACGCAACTGGGCGACCACCACGTCCACCACATTGGAGGCGGGCTCGGCCATTTCGTCCCAGCAGCATTCGATGAGTTCGGCCCGGGTGACCACGGTTCCGGCGCGCACGGCGAGCAGCTCGAGCACGCCGAATTCCTTGGGCGTCAACGTGAGTAGCGTCCCGGCGCGGTGCACGCGCCGACGCGGGCGGTCCACCACCAGGGTGCCCACCACCGTGCGGGTGGCCTCGGGGAGTTCCTGACGGCGACACAGCGCCCGCACCCGCGCGGCGAGCTCGTCCATGGCGAAGGGTTTGACCACGTAGTCGTCGGCCCCCTGGGCGAACCCGTCGAGCCGGTCGGCCAGGGCGTCGCGCGCGGTCAGCATGAGCACCGGCGTGCGCCGCCCGGATTCGCGCTGCGCGCGCACCAGATCCAACCCGTCGCCGTCGGGCAGCCCTCGATCGACCACCAGGCAGTCATAGCTGTTGACCGCGATCTTCAGGTCCGCGTCGGCATAGTCGCGGGCCAGATCGACCGCGAATCCGGCCGCCCGCAATCCCGCGGCGACCTCGTCGCCCAGCTCCCTGTCGTCCTCGCAAACGAGTACCCGCACCTGCGCAATTACAGCACCCGTCCCGGTCATACGGCCACGACCCCGGGCAGTGGCCGCGGCGCGCCGGGCAGCACGTCGGTGGCGGGGACGCCGAACCAGGATTCGGCGAGGGTCGCGTAGAACTCGGTCATATCGACGGTGGCCCGCAGATTGCCATCGGCATCGAGGGCGCGCAGCGAGGGCATCTCTCCGGCAACCCCGGGATTGGTCGGGCCGAGCAGCAGGGCGGTTCCGGCCGCGCCGTGGTCGAGGCCGCCGGAGTCGTTGTCGGGGACGCGGCGGCCGAACTCGCTGTAGGCGGCGATGAGGACGCGGTCGGTCAGGCCGCGCGCGGCGAGGTCCTGCCGGAAGGCGGCGAGGGCATTGTCGAGGTCGGTCATGAGCTCCGCGTACTTGTCGGTGTGACCGGTGTGGGTGTCGAAGTCCGCGCCCATGGGCACGTGCACGATACGCAGGCCGTGACTGTCATCGGCGAGCAGCCGTGCGGCCAAACGCAATTGGATGCCGAGGTCGGAGTCGGGATAACCGGCCGCGGCTGGTGAGAGGGTCGCGGCCACGTCCGAGAACCGCAGGGCCGCGGCGCTTCCGGCGCGCGCGGTGGCCAGCAGCGGAGTGTCCAGCCGGTCGGGGTGCGCCATGGCGCGCTGGGCGGCCAGCCACGCGCCGCGGATGTTCTCATCCTCGAAAACCGGGAACAGGCCGTCGTTTCCGGCATCCACGGACAGCGTGGCGACCCGCTCGCAGGCCAGGGCCGGTGACGAGCCGACGCCCAGCGCGACGCCCACCGCCGGTGCGCTGGGATCGCCGAGGTGATCGCACAACCGGCCCAGGAATCCGGTTTCGGTGCGCAGCCGCCCCTCCGGATCACCGGTCTGCCACCGATGCAGCATCTCGAAATGCGAGAGGTCAGGTTTGGCGGTGCCCACGCCCGGAACCACCGTGACACCGGCCGCGGCGAGCTTCGGCAGGTTCGGGTGCAGCCCGAGCTTGTCGTCGATGACGTGCACCTTGTCGGCGGCGATCGCGGTGCGCCGCCGCAGCTCCCGGTACCGCGAGTCGGCGTAGGGCACGGTCATCGACAATCCGTCACTCCCCCCGGCCATTTCGATGACGAGCAGCTTGCGCTTGTCGACGGCGGCGGCCCGCACCGGCGCGGGCGGATGCCACGACGCCGGGGTCGAGGACGAGCCGAGCACCTCGTATCCGGCCACCGCGCTGGCCGCCGCCACGACGCCGACACCGAGTCCGGCCCGCAGCACGGTGCGGCGATTCAGCGAGATCATGAGATTCCCTTTCCGCGTCATGCCAGGGTGAATTCCGGCGCGGTGATGGCCAGCGCGAGCAGCGCGCTCGCCGCCTGCCGCGGCTCGCGTCGCAGCTCGAACGCCAGATCGCGCGCGGCCGTGGAGGTTTCGGGCGTGGGGTCGTAGATCGCGGCGCGGGCGAAGACGGCGGCGACCGGATCGCTGGCCCCCACGATCTCCTCGAGCACCGGGGCCTGGATCGCGGCCGCCGCGCGCGCCACGGCCGTCCCCGGTGCCAACCACCGGTTGCCCGGCGGCCAGCCCGCCACATTCGGCGGATAGAAGGGCGACTGTCCGAGCCCGGTCATGGTTTCGAAAGCCGCTGCCGCGTCGTCGATTCCGCACACGGCGAAGGCGGCGGTCACCCATTCGACCGGGTAGCGCGGCCGGGTGTACACGGCGGCGGCGAAGGATTCGTCGTGCAGGATCGCCTCCACCAGCGGCCGAATCTCCAAGCGCGCCTGCGTGAATACCGCCGCGAGCTCGCCCACCCGCTGCTCCGACGCCCACTGCCCGACCAGGAAGTGGTGCAGCTTGGCGGCGATGAACCGTGCGCACTCGGGCCGATCGCACAGCACGTCCACGGCGTCGCGCGCGGTCGTCACCGAGCGCCCGAGCAGTTGCACCGGCCGCCGGTTCCCGGCCTCGGGATCGAAGGACACCGTGCCGTTGTCCTCCACCGTCCACCCGGACAGCGCGGTCGCGGCGGCCTTCACATCCGCCTGCGTGTAGTTCCCGCGCCCGAGGGTGAACAGCTCCATGAGCTCTCGCCCGTGATTCTCATTGGGCGCGTCCGCCACCGACCCGGCACCGTCGAGCCATTGCAGCATGGCACCGTCCACGGTCACCGCCTGCGCCAGCTCCCGGAAGTTGCCCAGCGCGTGGCGGCGCAGCAGCAGATGCTGCCGCCACATCAGCTCCCAGGTATCGACCTTGTCGTGGCTGGAGGTGAAATGCGCGTGCCAGAACCAGACCAGCTTCTCGTGCAGCCCGGCCGCCGGATCCGCCATGGCCCGCAGCCACCGTCCGGCGGGACCGTCCACCGCGGCCTCGGCGTCCTCGTCGAAGACCGGTGTCGCGAGTTCCAACGCGGGCGCGGCCAGCACCAGGTCCATGACACCGCTCACACCGTGCCCGGCGAGCGCCTCCACCCGCCCGGGAAAAGGCCCGAAGGTGGTGCGCCGCAACACATGCGCCACCGCCGCCAACTCATCCATGCGGCCACGGTGACAGACTGCCCGTTAGGAAATCATGAGCACAGGTACCGAGCGCGCCACGCGGGGTCGAACCACGACGGGGCTGTGACCCCGAACTCATCCGCGCTCCACGCCCCCGCGCCCGCCGGAATCGAACCGACCAGATCGACCCCGGTGACGGCGGGCAGATCGACGCGGTTGCACTCCGAGGCCAGATCGGGCTCCCTCGGCCAGGATCCGATGACCAGCCCCGCACACTCGACACCGGCCGCCGCGAGCGCCCGCGTGGTGAGTTCGCTGTGATTGAGCGTGCCCAATCCGGCCGCCGCCACGAGCAGCACTGGCGCGCCGAGTTTCTGGGCGAGATCGAGCAGGGTGAAGTCGCCGATCCGCACGAGCAGCCCGCCCGCGCCCTCGACCAGGATCAGATCCGCGTCGGCGCACGATTCGATTCCGGCGACCGTCTCGGCCAGGGTCAGCAGCGGTTGGCCGCAGCGTCGGGCGGCGGTGTCGGGGGCGAGCGGCTCGGGGTAACGGGCCAGTTCGAGGGTGCGCGAAACACCGCTGAGCCGAGTGACTTCCGCCAGATCGCCGGGCTCGCCGGGGCCCACCCCGGTCTGCGCGGGCTTGCAGACCGCGACCCGTACACCGGCCGCGGCGGCGGTGGCGGCCAGGGCCGCGGTGGCGATCGTCTTGCCGACATCGGTCGAGGTGCCTGTGATGAACAGCATGCGGCTCATACCGAAACGACCTCCCGCCCACGCGCTTGCGCCAGTACCTCGCCGAGAACGGTTGCGATGACGGCCAGTTCGTCCGGGGTGAGATCGGCGCGGGCGGTCAACCGCAGCCGCGAGGTGCCCTCCGGCACCGACGGCGGCCGGAAACAGCCGACACTGAGTCCGCGTTCGCGGCAGGCTTGCGCGGCGTCGTAGGCGACCTGCGCCTCGCCGAGCACCACCGACACCACGGCCGAATCCGGTTCCCCCACACCGGCGATGCGGGCCAGATCGGCGGCCCGATCCAGCACCCGCTGCGCCAGCTCGGGCTCCCGGCGCAGCAGACCCAACGCCGCGCGAGCCGCGCCCACGGCCGCCGGGGCCAGGCCGGTATCGAAGATGAAGGTGCGCGCCGAATCGATCAGATGAGCCCGCACCCGCTCACTCGCCAGCACCGCACCGCCCTGGGCCGCAAAGGCTTTCGACAGCGTCGCGGTGATCACCAGATCGGGCTCCCCGGCCAGCCCGCACTCGTGCACCAGACCGCGCCCGCCCGCGCCGCGCACACCCAGCCCGTGCGCCTCGTCCACAATGAGCACCGCCCCGTTGGCGCGAGTCACCCTGTGCAACTCCGCCAATGGCGCGAGATCGCCGTCGGCGCTGAACACCGAATCCGTCAAGACCAGTGCACGCTCTTCGCGGCGCTCGGACAGCAGCCGATCCACCGCCACCGGATCACGATGCGGGGCGATCTCCACCCGCGCCCGCGACAGGCGGCAGGCATCCACCAGCGACGCGTGGCTGCCCGCATCCGAAACCACCAGCGCCCCACGCCCGGCCAGCGCGGTGACCGCGCCCAGGTTCGCCGCGTACCCCGAGGCGAAGACCAATCCGGTCTCCGCGCCGACGAATTCGGCGAGTTCGGATTCCAGTTGTTCGTGCTCGGCGGTGGTTCCGGTGACCAGGCGCGAGCCCGTCGCGCCCGCGCCCCAGCGGCGCACCGCGGCAATGGCTCCCTCGATCACCGCGGGGTGGCGCACCAGCCCGAGATAGTCGTTGGAGGCCAGGTCGATGCTCGTGCTCTCGGCGGCGCGGGCGCGCAGTGCGCGGCGCAGTCCGGCGTCCACGCGCTCGGCGGCGCGGGTGTCGAGCCAGCTCAAGGGATCGGCAGTCACAGCTCGGAAGCATACTTGAACGCCGTTCAGGAGACCATGGGTGTCGGCGAGCCGGACTATGCTGGGGATCGTAAGGAGGCTGCGCGATGCCACGATGGGCAATAGTGGTCGAGCAGACGACCGGCTTCGGCGACAGCAAAACCTGGAGTCCGAAGATCCTCACGGAGGTGGTGGGCACCCGCGAACAAGCACTCGCCAAGGTCCCCGACCTCGTTTCGAAGTTCATTCCCGATCATCCGAAGTTGATCAGCCGCCGCACCATCCTGCGCGACGGGGACACCTTCATGTTGATCGCCCGCGGCTGGTCCGACGATTACCACTGCGTATTCAAAGTCTGGGAGATCTTGTCCGACAGCGACAATTCAGACAAAGTGCGCGAAAAACGGGCTAACCGCTGACGTCTCGCACCGCGAGCGAGAAGGGCACCACGCCGCCGGCCGAACCGCGATCGGTCGGCGGATCGAATGGCCGAGCAAGGCCGAGGCCGGAGCAGCGCTGAGCACGGGTCAGACCGATGCGGCCGCGCACATGGCCTCGGTAATGCGGCGGACATCGTCGGGGGAGCTGATGAACGGCGGCATGCAGTAGATCAGATCCCGGAACGGGCGCAGCCAGACACCGGATTCGACCGCGGCGTGGGTGGTCTTGCGCATGTCCACCGGATGGTCGAGCTGGATGACACCGATCGCGCCGCGAATTCGGACATCGGCCACGCCCGGCAGCTCGCGGGCGGGAGCCAGGCCGGACCGCAATCCGGCCTCGATCCCGGCCACCTCGCCCCGCCAATCCCGCGACAGCAGTAGCTCGATCGAGGCCACCGCGACCGCACAGGCGAGCGGATTGCCCATGAAGGTCGGGCCGTGCATGAGTCCGCCGTGGGAGCGACTGACGGTCTCGGCGATCTCGGCGGTGCACAGCGCGGCCGCGAGGGACAGGTAGCCGCCGGTGAGCGCCTTGCCCACGCACAGGACATCCGGTCGGACCCCGGCCTGCTCGGCGGCGAAAAGCGTTCCCGTGCGGCCGAATCCGGTGGCGATCTCGTCGAAGACCAACAGCACGTCGTGCTCGTCGCACAACCGGCGCAGATCGGCCAGGTAGCGCGGGTCGTGGAAGCGCATGCCGCCCGCGCCCTGCACCACGGGTTCCACGATGACGGCGGCCAATTCGTGGGCGTGCGCGGCGATCACCCGCTCCAGCTCCGAGACATACCGCGACTCATAGCTTTCCGGCGGGGCGCTCGCGAAGACCTGCGGTTCCAGCACATCCGTCCACAGCGCGTGCATGCCGCCCTCCGGATCGCACACGCTCATCGGGGTGAAGGTGTCGCCGTGATAGCCGCCGCGCCAGGTCATCAGGCGGTGCTTCTCGGGACGGCCGAGCGCGCGTTGATATTGCAGGCACATCTTCACCGCGACCTCGACCGAGACCGAGCCGGAATCGCACAGGAAGACCTTGTCCAAGCCGTCGGGGGTGAGCTCGACGAGCAATTGCGACAGTCGCACGGCCGGTTCGTGGGTGAGGCCGCCGAACATCACGTGACTCATCTTCCGCGACTGCTCGAGCAGCGCCGCGTCGAGCACCGGGTGCCGGTAGCCGTGCACGGCCGCCCACCAGGAGCTCATGCCGTCCACCAATTCCCGCCCGTCGGCCAGGGTGAGCCGGGTGCCCGACGCCGAGGCGACGACGAGCGGTTCGGTTCCGGCGGGGAACCCGCCGTAGGGATGCCACACGTGCGCCGCGTCGAGGGCGGTGATCTCGCTGGGGGTCAATGCCACGGGAAGTCCTTACGAGGAGCTGGCTTGAACGGCGTTCAAGTTACCACGAACCCCTGGCGGAACGGCTCGCGCGGCGTATCCTTTGACTCAGTCAAAGGATTGGAATCGATCATGGCCACCGGCACCGCCGACCGCCTCGTCGAGGCACAGCACATTGCCGCCGTCCGCGCGTTCAACCGGCGCTACACCCGGCTCATCGGAGTCCTGCAGGGCGGGATGCTCGGCACCGAGTACTCCCTGGCCGAGGCTCGTATCCTGTTCGAACTGGCCAATTTCGGGGCCTCGGAGGTCGTCGATCTTCGGCTGGGACTGGATCTGGATCCCGGGTATCTGAGCCGGATTCTGGCGAGATTCGAGGAGCGGGGGCTGGTGGCCCGCAGGAGATCGGATGCCGACGGGCGGCGGCAGGTGGTGGAGTTGACCGAGGCGGGGCGCGCGGCCTTCGAGGTCTTGGATCAGCGCACCGAGGAGCAGATCGGCGAGCTGTTGGTCCCGCACTCCCCCGGTAAGCGCAGCCGACTGGTCGGGGCCATGCGGACCATCGAGCAGATCCTCGACACCGAGAGCGAACCCGATCCGGCCGCCGTCGTGCTGCGCGAACCGCGGCCCGGCGAGCACGGCTGGGTGATCGCGCGCAATGCCGAGCTCTACGCCGAGGAGTTCGGCTGGAACGGCGAGTACGAGGCGCTGGTCGCCAAGATCGTCGCCGAATGGCTGAATTCCCGTGACCCGCAACGCGAACGCGCGTGGATCGCGGAATACCGGGGCGAGCCGGTCGGCTGCGTGTACTGCATGCGCGACAGCGACACCACCGCGCGGCTGCGGCTACTGCTCGTCGAACCCTCGGCGCGGGGGCTCGGCGTGGGCAGCGCGCTGGTCGACGAATGTGTCCGGTTCGCCACGGATGTCGGATATACCGAGATGGTGTTGTGGACCAATAGCGTCCTGACCTCCGCCCGCCACATCTACGAGCGCGCGGGATTCACCCTCGGCGAATCGAATCCGCATCACAGCTTCGGCGTGGATCTGGTCGGGCAGACCTGGCGCAAGAGACTCGTCTAGAGCTGGCGCTGGGGACTCGCCCAGGGTTGGCGCAGGGGACACGGTCCGGGAGCGCAACCGGCTCGCTAGGGTCAGGGCATGGCTCCCGCGACTCCCGGCTCGACCAGGCTCGGTGTCTGGCCGGGGACCGCCTACCCGCTGGGCGCGACCTACGACGGCGCCGGGACGAACTTCTCGGTGTTCTCCGAGGTCGCCCGGCGGGTCGAGCTGTGCCTGATCGACGCCGACCACCGCGAGACCCGAGTGCCGCTCGACGAGGTGGACGGGTACGTCTGGCACGCCTACCTGCCCGGGATCGGGCCCGGGCAGCGGTACGGGTTCCGGGTGCACGGGAAGTTCGATCCGGCCAAGGGATTGCGCTGCGATCCCAGCAAGCTGCTGCTGGATCCGTATGGCAAGGCGTTCGAAGGGGACTTCGGGACCGATTCCGCGCCGTACAACTACGGGCAGAATTCGCTCGGGCACACCATGACCGGTGTGGTCATCAATCCGTATTTCGACTGGGCCGATGACCGGTCACCGCGGCGGCCGTATCACGAGACGGTCATCTACGAGGCGCATGTCAAAGGGATGACCATCACGCACCCGGACGTGCCGCCGGAATTGCGCGGAACCTTCTCGGGCATGGCGCATCCGGCGATCATCGACCATCTGCAGCGGCTCGGCATCACCGCCGTCGAATTGATGCCCGTGCACCAATTCCTCGACGACCGCATCCTGCTCGATCGTGGATTGCGAAACTACTGGGGGTACAACAGCTTCGGCTATTTCGCGCCGCATCGCGGTTATGCCGCGGGCGCATCCCCGGCCGCCGCGGTCAGCGAGTTCAAGGCCATGGTGCGGGCCTTCCACGCCGCCGGGATCGAGGTCATTCTCGACGTGGTCTACAACCACACCGCGGAGGGCAATGAATTCGGGCCGACCATCAGCTTCCGCGGGCTCGACAATGCGGCGTATTACCGTCTGGTGGACGGTGATCCGCAGCACTACATGGATTACACCGGCACCGGCAACAGCTTCAATATGGCGCATCCACACGCGCTGCAGCTGATCATGGATTCGCTGCGCTACTGGATCCTCGACATGCACGTCGACGGCTTCCGGTTCGACCTGGCCGCCACCCTGGCGCGCGAATTGCACGATGTGGACCGGCTTTCCACGTTCTTCGACATGGTGCAGCAGGATCCGGTGGTGAGCCAGGTGAAGTTGATCGCCGAACCCTGGGATGTCGGCGAGGGCGGGTATCAGGTCGGCAATTTCCCGGTCGCCTGGACCGAATGGAACGGGAAATACCGTGACACCGTGCGGGATTACTGGCGTGGGCAACCGGCGACGCTGGGCGAGTTCGCATCCCGGCTCACCGGCTCCTCGGATCTGTACGAGGCGACCGGACGGCGGCCCGGGGCGAGCATCAATTTCGTGACCGCCCACGACGGGTTCACCCTCGCGGATCTGGTGTCCTACAACGAGAAACACAACGAGGCCAACGGCGAGGGCAATCGGGACGGCGAGAACTACAACCGGTCCTGGAACTGCGGTGTCGAGGGACCGACCGACGATCCGGAGATTCTTTCCCTGCGCGCCCGCCAGACCCGCAATCTGCTCGCCACCCTCATGCTCTCCCAGGGCACGCCCATGCTGTTGCACGGCGACGAATTCGGCCGCACCCAGCGCGGCAACAACAATGCCTACTGTCAGGATTCACCGCTGTCGTGGATGGACTGGACGCTCATGCACACCAATGCCGAACTGCTCGAATTCACCGAGCGGGTCATTGCGCTGCGCCGGGAACACCCCGTCTTCCGCCGCCGCCGCTTCTTCGATCCGACCCGGCCCGGGCCCGGTGACATCGCCTGGTTCACCCCCGCGGGGACCGAGATGACCGACGACGACTGGAAGACCACCTTCGCGCGCTCGCTCGCCGTGTACCTCAATGGCGACGGGATTCACGAGCCCGGACCGCGCGGCGAACGCATTGTCGACGACTCGTTCCTGCTGTGCTTCAACGCACATGACGCGGGACTCGACTTCACCCTGCCCGCCTCGACCTACGGCAATGCCTGGTCGATCGCCCTGGACTGCTCGACGCCGACCGGCGTCCCGGCCTCCGACACCCCTCGCCCCGCCGCCGCGAGCGTGCAAGTGCCCGCACGCTGTCTGCTCGTGCTGCGCCGTACGGCATGATCGATACCGCCATGACCAGCTCGCCCGAACACCACACCGGACCCATCGCCCGGCAGACGCCCGTGCGCAGCACCTACCGCCTGCAGCTGCGGCCCGACGCGCTCACCTTCGCGGACGCGCGCGGCATCGCGGAATACCTGCAGCAGCTGGGCATTTCGCATCTGTACCTGTCGCCCGTCATGACGGCGGCGCGGGGCTCCACGCACGGCTACGACGTCACCGACCCGACCACCGTGTCGGCGGGGCTGGGCGGGCCGACCGGGCTCAAGGCGCTCTCCGACGAGGTGCGCAGTCGCGGTATGGGTTTGATCGTGGATCTGGTGCCCAACCATGTGGGCGTGGCCGATCCGCGGCAGAACCAGTGGTGGTGGGATGTCCTGCAGCACGGCAAGGACTCCAAGTACGCGAGCTGGTTCGATATCGACTGGACGCCGGGCAATGGCTCGGGCGGGCGGATCGCGCTGCCGGTGCTGGCCGGGGAGAACGATCCCGCGGCATTGACCGTCGACCGGTCCGGCGCGGAACCCATGCTGGCGCTGCACGATCTGCGCTTCCCGCTCGCGCCGGGCACCGACGGTGAGAACGCGCTGCGCATTCACGACAAGCAGCACTATCGACTGGTCAACTGGAAGTCGGGGCTGTGCGGGTATCGGCGGTACTTCACCGTCGGTGGGCTGGCCGCGATTCGACAGGAGAACCCGGAAGTCTTCGAGGCCACCCATCGGGAGCTGGCCGCCTGGTGCGAGCACGATCTGATCGACGGTGTGCGCGTAGATCATCCGGACGGGCTGGCCGACCCGGGCGAGTATCTGCGGCGGCTGCGCCAGCTGATCGGGCCGCAGCGGCTGCTGCTGGTGGAGAAGGTGCTGTCCAATCGCGAACCGCTCGACGCCACCCTGCCCATCGACGGCACCACCGGGTACGACGCGCTGGCCGATCTCGGTGGCGTGCTCATCGACCCGGACGGTGAGAAGCAGCTGACCGAACTGTCGCGGCAGTTCACCGGGCACGGCAGCGACCGCGCCTGGTTCACCGAGCAGGAGCATCGGATTCGGCGCGCGGTCGCCGAGACCATGCTGGTGCCGGAGGTGCGTCGACTGGTCGCGGCGATCAAGCGGGATGCGCGCGCCGACGCCTTCGACACCATGGCGCTCACCAATGCCACCATCGAGGTGCTGTCGTTCATGCCGGTGTATCGCACCGACTACGCGCCGCTGGCCGGGATGGTCGGGGCGGTGGTGGCCGAGGTGGCGCGGCGCAATGCCGAACTCACCGCGCCGCTGCAGGTGCTGGTGACCGCGCTGGCCGCGGGCGGCGAGGCGGCCACCCGCTTCCACCAGGTGGGCGGTGCCATGACCGCGAAAGCCGTGGAGGACACCATGTTCTACCGCGCGGCGCGGCTGGTGTCACTGCAGGAGATGGGCACCGATCCGGCACGGTTCGGGTGCTCGGTCATCGAATTCCACCTCGGCAATGCCGAGCGCGCGGCCCGCTGGCCCGCCACCATGACCACCCTGACCACCCATGACACCAAACGCGGGGAGGATGTGCGCGCCCGCATCGGGATGCTGTCGCAGGTACCCGACATCTGGGCGCGCTCGGTCACCACCTGGGAGGAGATGGCGCCCGGGCCCGACGGGGCGACCACACTGTTCTTGTTGCAGAACATGTTCGGCGTCTGGCCCGCCGACGGCCGACCGGCCGCCACCGTGCCCGGGCTGCGCGAGCGCCTGCATCAGTTCGCGGAGAAGGCCGTTCGCGAGGCGGGCACCCAATCCTCCTGGGAGGAGCCGGATATCGAGTTCGAGACGGCGGTGCACCGCTGGATCGACACCGTCATCGACGGCCCGGTGGGAGCCGAACTCGGCGAATTCGTCGCCGATCTCGCCACCCACGCCTGGACCGACTCGCTGTCCCAAAAACTCCTCCAACTCTGCGCCCCCGGCATCCCCGACATCTACCAGGGCTGCGAACTGTGGGAGGACTCCCTCGTCGACCCCGACAACCGCCGCCCCGTCGACTTCACCCACCGCTCCCTGCTCCTCCAATCCCTCACCGGCACCCCCGATCTCGACCCCTCCGGCGCGGTCAAAATGTGGATCGTCGCCTACGCCCTCTGGCTGCGCCGCGAACGCCCCGACTGCTTCGTCGGCGGCACCTACACTCCCCTCTTCGCCTCCGGCGACCGCGCCCCCCACCTCATCTCCTACGCCCGCGGCCGCCACGGCGAAACCCCCGAAGTCATCGTCGCCGCCACCCGCCACAGCATCCGCCTGGACGAAGCAGGCGGCTGGTCCGACACCGTCCTCGACCTCCCCCAAGGCCACTGGACCGATCGCCTCACCGGCCACACCTTCTCCGGCCGAGCCCGCCTAGAAAAACTCTTCGCCCGCCTCCCCATAGCCCTCCTAGTCCGCTGACCCGAGCATGGCCTGCCACTGGGAGACACCAACTCCCTACAACCACATAGCGGACCCTTCGGGAGGGAGTGCGATCTGCTCGGTGACAGGGTCGGTGATTGGGGTGGTCTTGACCAGGTCGATCATTTGGCCGCCGCCGGGGAGTTCGTCGTCGAGGATCGGTTCGCCGAGGCCGATTTTCTGTTGGATCTTCTTCATCCATTCTGGTGCCCACCAGCAGTCGTCGCCGAGCAGTTTCATGGTGGCCGGCACCAGCAGCATGCGTAGCACGGTGGCGTCGATGAACAGGGCCGAGACCATGCCGAACGCAATGTATTTCATCATCACTAGATCTGAGAAGGCGAAAGCGCCGGTGACGACGAGCAGGATGAGGGCGGCCGCGGTGATGATGCGGCCGGTTTGCGCGGTGCCGATGCGGACGGCTTCGGTGGTGCTCGCGCCGCGGGCGCGTGCTTCGACCATGCGGGAGAGCAAGAAGACCTCGTAGTCGATCGACAGGCCGTAGATGATCGCGATGATCAGCACGAGCACCGGCGAGGTGATCGATTCTGCGGTGAAGTTGAGCAGCGATGCGCCGTGTCCTTCGATGAAGATCCACGTCAGGATTCCGAGAGTGGAGCCGAGTCCGAGGGCGCTCATCAATGCGGCCTTGATCGGCAACACGACCGAGCCGAAGGTCGAGAACATCAGCAGCATGGTGATGGAGACAACGAGCAGGATCATCCACGGTAGGCGCGAGACCAGCGTGTCGACGCTGTCGTATTGGATGGCGGGCTGACCACCGACGAGTACTTGTGCGCCGTCGGGGACGTCCATCGACCGCAGGTATTCGATGGTCGTACCGGCGTTGTTGCTGTCGGCAAGCGCCGCGGAGGTCGTCCAAACGTTGGTGCCCCTGGGCGGGGTTTGGTCGATGGCGAACGCGGCGCGTGGCGCGAGCCCGGGTGCCTGGTTGGCTTGGGAGAGGATCGGGCCGACCTTGCTCGGGTTGTCGGTGACAATGACCAGTTCGATCGGGTAGGCCTTGCGCAGAGGGAAATTTCGGTCGAAGTCGGCTTGTGCGACTCGGGTCGGGTTGTTCGGCGGTAGGTAGGTTTCGTCGAGTCCGCCGAAGGCCAGGTTCTTGACCGGGATGATCAGAAGCAGCAGCCCGATCGTCAGCGGGACCATCACTTTGAGCGGATGACGCATCACCCAGGCGGTGAGCCGACCCCAGAAGCCACTCTCGACTTCGTGAGCAGTCTTGGTCTTGCGCAGTCGTTTCCATCCCCATGCGTCCACGCGCGGGCCCAGTACCGACAGCATGGCCGGTAGCAGCGTCACCGCGGTGACCGCCGCCAGCAGCACCGCCGCCATGGTCCCGTAGGCGACGGATTTGAGGAATCCCTGCGGGAACAGCAGCATGCCCGAACTGGCGGCAATGATCATCGTGGCCGACGAGGCGACCGTGCGCCCGGCGGTCATCACGGTGCGGCGTACCGCCGCGCGGGTGTCGTAGCCGTCGGCGAGTTCCTCGCGGAAGCGGCTGACGATGAACAGGCCGTAGTCGATGGCCAGCCCAAAGCCGATCATCGAAACGACTGCGCTGACAAAGGAATTCACGTCGGTGAATTTCGTGATCACCATGACGATGCCGGTGGCGCCGACAATGGTGAGGCCGCCGACGATCAACGGAAGCGACGCGGCGACAATGCCACCGAAGACGACGAACAGCAGAATCGCCACCGCAGGCAACGCCAGCACTTCCATCCGCCGCTGGTCTTGGGCCATCGTGTCGAACAGCGCGCCCCCGATCGGCTGCAGACCCGTGACCTGCACCGTGACACCGTCGATAGCGAAGACGCCCTTGACTTCCCGGAAATGCCGCATGGTCGTCGCGTCGTCCTCGCCCTTGATGGCGATCGAGGCGAAGGCGTGTCGCTTGTCGGGCGAGCCCATCAGTTTGGGCGCGTACTCGCCGGTGTCGGTCTTCCAATAGGCACCGTTGACTTTGCTGATCTGGTCGGGGTGCTCGCGCGGCAACCGGTTGAGATTGTCGACGATCTTCTGACTGAACACCGGATCATCGATGCTGCCGCCGTCAGGAGCGGTGTAGAGGACCAGCACATCGGAGAGATGGCTGCGTCCGTACGCACGGTCCTTGAGTTGCGCGGCCTCGGCCGCCTGCGATGTCGGATCATCCAACCCGCCCGGGCTGAGGTGGTCATCCAGTCCCAGCCCATAGGCACCGAGACCGAGCAGCGCACCCACGACGACCCCGATGACGACCCAACGAAACCGATGAACCACGTCTCCCAGACGGATGAACATCACAAATCTCCCGTCGCAGACAACGCACTCCCCTGTTCACCCGAAACGGCTTGTCGCGCAGCATGACAGCCATTCAGGCGGCAACGCTGCGCGGTCTCCGACGCTACGGGCGAGACCGAACGCAGAACACCTCCGCCGCACACGAATCGACCATTTCTGTCCGGTTCATCAGTGCCGCCACAGAGCTCTCTCACAAACCGAAATCAGAACGACCTGCCTGGCACCGAGCCCACGGGGATCAGTACAGCGCCGAGTAATTCCGGAGCCCGTCCACAACGAGCAGGGTGCCGAAGATCAGGAAGAGCACACGAACCGATATCGGACCGAAACGGTTCAACGCCCGGATGAAAGTGCGGTAGAACTGCCGCGCACGGGCTGAACGTCGTGTCGCGGTGTACAACACGAGAATCGGCGGCAACAGCGCGATCAGGCAGTACCCAGCCACGATCAACGGCCACAGCATAGGACGTGGTTCTCTCATTGTGAGCATCGCCAGCGCGGCCAGGTACGGGACCGCAGTCGGCGCCTGCCCCAGGCCGATACCGGCGCCAACCAGCCCGAGCAGCAAAGGTTTCCGTCGCGCCTCGATCACCCAAGGCGGCATCGCTCCACCAGCACCGCCCGGTAACCGAATTCCGCCGAGAACCAGCAAGACGACACCGACGACGAGCTCTGCCCAGTAGCGAACAGTCGGGGTGATGTCGAAATGGACGAGATCTGTCAGGAAGCTCAACCCAAGTACGGTAAAGATCCCGAAAGCGGTTGTGACGACAAAGATCCCCGCAATGAAGCTCAACACCCCCGGCACAGGTGAGCGACGACTCAGCCGACTGTCCACAATCACCGCCGCAGTGATCCCTATGTTCAGAACATGAAGAGAATCGAGGAAGGCGAACCCCGCAACCGCCAGTAAGAAGATCAACATGACCCAACAGACCATACGGTAGACACCACCCACCCCGTCCTACCCGAGTGGCTACGCAGGTGAACCCTGACGGCAGTGATCGGCGAACTCTTCGCCAGGCCGCACGACCGAAGTACCTGCCGTGGCAGGGTAGCCTCCTTCAGGTGATGATCCGCGAGTGCGGAGAGCAGGACCTCGAGTTCTTGGAACACTGCCTGCCGACCGGCGAGAATCGGGCGCACGAGGCCCATTTCCGACGCCAGCAGCAAGGGTTGGGGACCCTTTTGGTCGCGTGGATCGACGAGATGCCATGCGGCACTTGCGTCATCAACTGGACCGGTCCCATTCATCCCGCCGCGCGCGTCGCATTCCCTGACTGTCCGGAACTCTGCTTCCTGCAGATCGCGGCAGTATCGCGCAACCAGGGGATCGGCACGGCACTAATAGCGGCCGTCGAGGAACGCGTCCTGGCCCGTGGCCTCACTCATGTCGGTCTGGCAGTCGAGGTCACCAACGCAGACGCACTCCGCCTTTATAAGAGACTCGGGTATATCGACACCGGCCTCGTGGCAACTACCGAGTACAGCGTGTGGGATGAATTTGGAGTCAAGAAGGATTTGGTGGAGACCGACTGCTACCTACTGAAGGAGCTCGGCTGACTACCGCCCAATGATCGGCATCCGAAGATCAAGTAGGTGCGCCCCCCCGAAATCGTCGACGTTGTCGGGGCCCTGGAGTCCGCGGGGTCCGGCAGTTCCGCGCGTTCCTCGATGACGATCTGCGCTCGTCCGGCGCCTGGGTCGAACAAAGTTGTGGAGCGCCCGACGAACGTCCCATCGACGCGTGGCCTTCAGGCTAAGCCGTCTGTGTAGAGACGCGGCTAGGCTGAGCCGGGCGATGGCGAGCAACGCCTGGACTGAGGAGGGGATCAGCGTGTTGGACAGGGGTTTTCGATTATTGTTGATAGTCCTGCTGTGCTCGGCGTGTGCAGTGTTCGGTGTTGCTGGCCGAGCTGAACCGGTAGCGGCGCAACAGGAATCGTCCCTCATCACGCTGCCTGAGGCGACTGGCTCGGAATCGATCGGCGTGGTCGATCTCCATCTGGTCGACGCGTCTCGTCTCGATCCGTACGTCCCGGCGCGGGCACGCGAGTTGATGGTCAGCATCTGGTATCCCGCTGCCGATTCGGCGGCGATACCGTTGCGGCCTTGGGTTTCCGAGCAAATGTGGCGGGTCTACACCGATGGGTTGGCGAAGGCTGGCTTGCCGATCGTGGGATCGTTGCCGTTGGGATCGAGCCACGGTCACGTCGACGCGGCGGCGAACAGCGCTGCTGGGCGGCGGCCGATCGTTTTGTTCTCTCCCGGCATGGGCCTGCCGCGGGAGACCAGCACCGCACAGGCCGAGGATCTCGCCAGCCACGGATTCGTCGTGGTCACCATGAGTCATACCTACGAATCGATGGCGACCGAATTCCCCGGCGGACGGCTCGAAAAGAGCGTGCTGCTACCAGGAGCGGATGCCGACGAGGTCAACGCGCAGATCGGGCAGGCGATCCAGACCCGCGTCGCTGACACTCGATTCATTCTCGACCGCTTGACCGACATCAGCGCCGGTATCGACCCGGACGCCGACGGGCATCCGCTGCCCGCGAATCTTGCCGGAATACTGGACCTTTCCAAGATAGCGATGTTCGGGCACTCACTCGGGGGCGCCACCGCAGCCCAAGTGATGCACGACGATCGGCGCGTGGCCGCCGGGGTGGATCTGGATGGCACCCTGATGGGTTCGGTGCTCACAGACGGATTGGACCGCCCGTTCGTCTTGATCGGCAGTACCGATCACGGTCGCGCCCAGGATCCCAGCTGGCAGCAGTTCTGGGCCAACGATCGCGGACCGAAAATGGAACTCCGGCTCGACGGCTCGCAGCACCTCTCGTTCTGCGATAACCAGGCGATCGTTCCCGCGCTAACTGCTGCGGGCATCATGCCCGCTGATTTCGCCGCCAAGGTGGTCGGCACCATCGCCCCGCAGGACTCGCTCGATCTGCAACGCGCCTACTTGCGAACCTTTTTCGACACGACATTCGGCCGATACGAAGACCTCACCAACGCCGCGGCGACTATCCTGCTGCATCCCGAGATGATCGCGATTCCGTAAGCATCACCCGGGCCGGATGCGATCGAAGATTAACGGGCCGAGGCTATCTCGGCCCGCCGAAAGTCCTGCACTGGTGGGCCGATTCGCTAGCTGTACCAGGTGAGGACGGCGGAGCCGTTGCAGCCCCAGGTGGTGTTGGCGTAGGGGTCGTAGGTCCAGGTGCCACTGTAGTAAGGGCTGCTGCCAACATCCCAGTAGCCGTCCGAGGAGATCACGGGAGTGCCGTCTGCCAAGAGGATTGATCGTTCGCCGGGGGTGATGTCCCAGCTGCCGCTGATGTAGGGGTAGTTCAATGTGACGTGTTGGAAGGCGCCTGTCTCGTTGTCGACGACGAGGCAGTCGCCCGGGACGTCGGCGCGTGCCAATGGTGCTTCGTCGACGGCGGCGAATACCGCCATCCCAGCCATGGCTGCGGCCGCGACGATTCCTGTTATCCGCGTGGTGAGTTTGCGCAATCGCATGTGGTTCAACATGTTTCGATTGTTGGGCGATGCGGATTGGTACCGGTATGTCCGATGTCTCCGGTAGGTCGGTTTTCGCACGTCAGCGCCTATGGCCCGGTTTTCCGGACCGGAAGCGAACGGAACGGCCAGGGCGGAGGGGCGGGGTTAGATTGCGGCGGTGAAGGCTTTGTAGGCGTCGGGGCTGAAGAGGACGAAGCGGACTTCACGGACTGCGGTGTCGGCGGCGCGAACGGTTTCGATGGCTACGCGGGCGCCGTCGTCGAGGGGCCAGCCGTAGATGCCGGTGGAGATGGCTGGGAAGGCCACTGTGCGGGCGCCCAGTTCGTCTGCTACTCGGAGGGATTCGCGGTAGCAGGAGGCCAGTAGCGCCGAGCGGTCGTCCTGGGGCGACCATACGGGGCCGACGGTGTGAATTACCCAGCGGGCGGGGAGGTTTCCGGCGGGGGTGGCCACGGCCTTCCCGGTCGGCAGGCCCTTGCCGTAGTGCGAGGCGCGTAGGTCGCGGCAGGCGGCGAGGATCGCCGGGCCGCCCTTGCGGTGGATGGCTCCGTCGACACCGCCGCCGCCGAGCAGGGAGGAGTTCGCGGCATTCACGACGGCATCCACCGCTTGCTCGGTGATATCGCCCTGCACCAGCACGAGTTCGACCATGGGGACATTGTCCACGAGTCACACCCGAAGAGGTCCACGCGTCACACCCGACGGGGTCCACGCGTCACACGCGAAGGGCGGTTTGGATAGCGGTCATGAGCCTGCGTCTCGAACCGCCGGGGCGAATGGCGGCGGCGGCCGCTCGGGTCAGGTCGCCGCAGCTGGTGTAGCGGTCGGCCGGGTTCCACGCGGTGGCCTTGGCCAGGACCGGGCCGAGGGTGCCGGGGAGGCCGGAATCTCGGGCGGGAAGGGGTAGTTGGCGAGGTAGCTCGCCGGTTACCAATTGGTACAGGGTGACCGCTAGGGCGTGGACGTCCGCGCGGGGGCCCGCGGGGCATCCAAGTCGCTGCTCCGGTGGCGCGTATGGCTGCGAGAACGCCCATCGCCCGCTGGCCGTCACGGTGTCCCCCTCCGCGAGGCTGCGCGCGATACCGAAGTCACCGATCAGGATCCAGTCCGCATCACCCGTCCCGGTGGTTCGGAAGATATTGGCGGGCTTCACATCCCGATGCACTATTTGGTGGGCGTGCGCGTAGTCGAGCGCGTCCGCGACCGCCGCGACCATCCGCACCGCCCGCCCCGGTTCGATGCCGCGCGGATGCTGGGCAATCAACTCGGCCAGGTCGCCGCCGGGCACGTACTGCATTGCCATCCACAGCGTTCCGTGATCGTCACCGAAGTCCTTGATATCCACGATGTTCGGATGCTGAAGATTCGCCACCAACTGCGCCTCGCGCCGGAACTGCGCGGCCCCGGCGGCATCGGCCACCACCGGTTTCAGCACCTTCAAGGCCACCGGCATCGCCAACTCCGGATGCCTGGCCAGGTACACGGTCCCCATCCCGCCCTCGCCCAGCCGACGCTGAATCACATACCCGGCGAGGACGGACCCGGCGACCAACCCGGTCGCGCCCATGCCGCGCACACCTCCCCCCGGAGTCCGCCGATGCGAGGAGAGCCCCGCGACGGCGGTCCGGAGCGAGGAAATCAGCATGACTAGCTCGACAACACTCGGGTATCCGTCGGCGGGAGCGGAACCAGGTCGATGGGTTCGATGAGATCGGGCGGCACCGGGCCGCGGCTGTGCTCACACCAGCGGTGAATATTGGCCGGGCGGTAGCCCTTTCGGTCCGGGACCGTGGAGGCCAGGAAGCTGTCCTGATCCTCCGGCTGCAACAGTTTGCGCCACGAGTCGCGGTAGAAGCGCGGACTGTTCCAGCTCACCGCCAGCCGCACGTAGTTGAGCACCCGGAATCCGGCGCTCAGCGAATCGTGCAGGTGGGCGGCGTCGAACGGGCACTCCGCCAGCAGGGTGTCGAGGCGGTCGTGGTCGAAAGCCAGCCCCTCGGCCTCGGCCTCGGCGATCATCCACCGCAGGGTGATGTCGGACAGCCCGCAGTCGGCGTAGCCACCGCCGACATCGCTGTGCACGCCCTCGAACCAGACCTGCTTCACCCGGTCGGGCCGGTCGTGAAGCCGCCTGTCCTCCTCCGGAATCTCCCACAGGCACGGCGCGAATTCCCGCCGCCGCTCGTCGATGGCCAGCGCTTGCCGCGCGCACAGCACGATCGGCGACAGGTTCACGTCGTGGAACCGGTGCTTCCACGCGGTCAGCCCCGGCACCCCCATCGCGCCGACGGTGTCGAACACCCCGAGGAAGTTGATGGTCGGCCGCTCCGGATGCGAGTACTGGGAACGGAACTCCTCCCACTCCGGCGGATCGGCGGCCTTCGGATCCTTCTTGCGCGTCTTGTAGATCTCGAGCGCCTTCGGGTACTTGCCGTGAATCATGGCGTCGTACTTCAGGATTCCGAGCCGATTGATCATCCCCGCCAGGCTGCGCGCGGTGTACGCGCCCCGGCTGAAGCCGAAGATGAAGATCTCGTCGCCCGGCTCCCAGTTCAGCGCCAGCTGCCAATACGCCGCCGACAGGTTGGCCTCGAGCCCGAGCCCGAAGGCCCCGCCGAGCAACCGATCCGACATGAATCCGCGCGAGCCGGGCCCCGATACGTAGTAGATGCGCTGACCGACGGACTTCCCCTCCCTGTCCGCCCCGGTCAGCCGCACCGTCTCCGCGATCTTGACGATGTTCGACACCGTCGTGCTCGACTCGGCTTTCCACGTGCCGTCACAGCACACCACCAGCCTTTTCATGAACGCCAGCCTCCCGTCCTGACCGTTCGGTTTCACGCGTAGTGAACTACCCGATTAATCGTCCCCCCGACACGCACCCGTTAACTCGAATACGCGCCCGGACAAGTACCCGCCCGTTCGGTGTTAACAACCGCCGATCGCTCCGCGATCGCTCACGATTCGTTCATGATCACTGTGGCACCGTAGGCCCATGTCCGACGATGGAGTGACCGCCCGCAGCGTATTCGTTCTGGTGTGTGAGGACGATGAGAAGCTGGGCGAACGGGTCGCCGACGGACTGCGCGGGGCCGGATTCACCGTCGATCTGACCCGCAATCTCACCGACGCCAGCGCGCAGATCGGGGCCCGGCTCTACGACTGCCTGATCGTGGATCGCGGGCTACCCGACGGCGACGGCCTGGATCTGGTTCGGCGGCAACGGGAATCGGGTGTTCGCACACCCGCATTGCTGCTCACCGCGCGCGACAGCCCCGCCGACCGCACCGAGAGCTATGCGGGCGGCGCGGACGACTATCTGCCCAAACCGTTTTCGCTCGCCGAACTGGCCGCCCGGGTCCGTACCCTGTGCACGCTGCGCAAGCCGCAGCCGACGCCGGTGCTGACCGTCGGCGACCTCGTGGTGGACCGATTACGCCGCCGGGTGCGCCGCAGCGGCGTGCTGCTGACCATGACGACGCGCGAATTCTGCGCCCTGGAATTGCTGGCCGCCCGCGCCGGAACCCTCGTCACCTCGGCCGAGATCGCCGCCTTCTGCGCCGACCCCACCTCGACCACCGGCATCGACGAGGTGATGACGCGGCTCGACCGAAAGTTGGGCGAGCCGCAGATCATTCACAGTTCGGCGGCGGGCTACCTGCTCCACGCGTGAGTCAGGTCGGATACTCGCTCAGGTCAGGTACCGATAGGCGGGCGAGTTCGGGTCGAGCCGCTCGCACTGGATCGGCGCCTCGTCCATGCGCTTGAGCAGCGACTCCAGCCCCTCCGGGCTCCCGAGTTCGATACCGACCAGTGCCGCACCGGTTTCGCGGTTGTTGCGCTTGACGTACTCGAACAGGGTGATGTCGTCGTCCGGCCCGAGCACCTCGTCCAGGAAGCGCCGCAGCGCGCCGGGCTCCTGCGGAAAGTCCACCAGGAAATAGTGTTTCAGCCCCTGATGCACCAGCGACCGCTCGATGACCTCGCCGTAGCGCGAGACGTCGTTGTTGCCGCCCGACAGCAGCACCACGACCGTCGATCCCGGCTCGACCTCGACCTCGCGCAGGGCCGCCGCCGCCAGCGCGCCCGCGGGCTCGGCGACAATGCCCTCGTTCTGATACAGCTCCAGCATGGCCGTGCAGATCGCACCCTCGTCCACATGCATCATGCGGAAAGACCCTGCGCCGGTGCGGGTTTCGGTGCTGGTCAGTAAAGGCAGCGAGGCGTGCGAGCGCACCGCGCCGCCGAAGCGCACGACCGCCTGATACCCGACCGCGCCGACGCGACGCACGGCCGCGCCGTCGACGAAGGGATCGATCTCGGGCAGGGTCACCGGACCCCCGGCCACCAGCGCGGCCGTCATGGAGGCCGCACCGGTGGGCTCGGCCGCCAGGATCGCGGTCCGCGGCGACCGTTCGCGCAGATAGGTGGCAATGCCCGCGAGGCAGCCACCGCCGCCCACCGGGACCACCACCAGATCCGGCTGGGTGCCGAGCTGTTCGAGGAATTCGGCGGCGATGGTGCCCTGCCCGGCCGCGGTGCGCGGATCGTCGAAGGGCGGGACCATGGTCGCGCCGGTGCGCGCGACATCGTCGGCGGCGGCCGCGGCGGCCGCGTCATAGGTGTCGCCGATGGCGATGAGTTCCACGAATTCGCCGCCGTGGACGCGGATTCGGTCGCGCTTCTGCTTCGGGGTGGTGGTCGGAACGTAGATGCGGCCGCGCACGCCCATGGCCTTGCACGCGAAAGCCACGCCCTGCGCGTGGTTTCCGGCGCTGGCGGTGACCACGCCCGCGGCCTTCTCGGCCGCGGTGAGCTGCATCATGAGGTTGTAGGCGCCGCGCAGCTTGTAGCTGCGCACGGCGGTGAGATCCTCGCGCTTGAGGTAGACCTCGGCCCCGGTGAGCGCCGACAGCCGCGGAATCCGTTGCAGCGGCGTCGGCTCGATAATGTCCGAAATTCGCTTGGCAGCCGCGTCGATCTCGTCCGCGCTCAATTCGGGCAGCGGACCGGACACTTTCTCAGCTACAGCGAGCGGATCAGACACCCGAACATGCTAGCTGGGAGCACGCGCCGCGCTGGAATCAGATGCCCCGGCCGCGATGCGGCCGGGGCATCTTCCATCGACCGCCGCGCTTCCCGGTATCGCGGCGGGCGAAGCTCAGTCGCGCGGGGTCAGGACGAAGACCGGGATCTGGCGGGTGGTCTTCTTCTGGTATTCGGCGTAATCCGGCCAGACCTCGACCGCGCGCTTCCACCAGAGGTCCTTCTCCTCGCCGGTGACCTCGCGGGCGTCATAGTCCTTGACCACGTCCTGGTCGCGCAGCTCGACGTGGGGTTGGGCCTTGATGTTCCAGTACCAGACCGGATGCTTGGGCGCACCGCCGAGCGAGGCGACGACCGCGTACTCGCCGTTGTGCTCGACGCGCATGAGCGGGGTCTTGCGGAGCTTGCCGGACTTGTTGCCGACGGTGGTGAGCAGCACGACCGGAACGCCGCGCAGGCTGGTGCCCTCGGCCCCCTGCGATTCCTCGTACTGTTCGGCCTGTTCACGGGCCCAGTCGGACGTGCTGGGTTCGTACTCTCCGTTAAGTGGCATGACCTGCGTAACCATTGCCCGCCGTGTGTTGTTCCCGACAGCAAGTTCGGTTGCCCGAACTTTGTGTCACCGTCTACCCTGACCGTATGGCAGTGGTTCACCCTACGGACACCGAGCGGGCCCCCGCGCGTCCGACCGTGGACATCGCCGGGACAGCCTGGCCGATGTACAAGCTCGAGGCCCTGTTCGCGGGCGCGGTGGTGTGCCTGACGCTCGCCCTGATCACCGGTTCGGTGCAGATCGCGGTGCTCGCCGGAGCGACCGTGGCCGCTGCCCGCTGGTTGCTGGCCTTCGCCCGCGCCTGATTCCGTTACGTGTCATTCGGGCACGTTATTCCTTTTGCCTATTACCGTCAGGGCATGCGGCTGTCCACTGTGGGCGTTTCATTGCTGTCCGTCGGGGCCGCCCTGTGCTGCGCGCAGCCCGCGGGGGCCGACATCATCACGCTGGCCCCGCACGAGCGGACCTATCAATCGACCTTCGGAAGCTTCACCGTCGGTGACCGCGACGAGTTCATCAATCGCATCGCGCCCCTGAACCAGGTCGGCACCACCCGCGAGGCCCTGGTCAGCAATATGGCCTACGCCCGGGTCGACGGCATCGCGGGCGGCCAACTCAAGACCGGCTATCACGTGGGCTGCTCGGTCACCCTGCCCAACAGCAGCCTCGGCGCCATTCCGCAGGTCTACCTGCCGAGCGCGACGGTCGGGCAGACACCCTCGCTGGCGATCATCGGCCCCAATATCCAGGTGCCCGTGACCGTCAACCTCGCCCCGGGTGAGGTCAAGGATCTCGAGATCGCGACCAAGGACCTGATTCCGGGCAAGACGGTGCAGGTCATCATTCGCGATTTCCATATCGCCGTGAATCAGTGCGCCGGACCGGTTTCCATCCGGCAGTACACCTACATCTACGCGAAGTCCGCCGAAACCGATGACAGCGGAGCGGTTTTCGGCGATCCCACCTGGCTCTGACACCCCGTCCGGCGCTGACACACCCGTCCGGCGCTGATACCACCGCGGTTGCCCACACAGGAGACCATTCATGAGAGTGCGTGCCGCCCTGCTCACCCTGCTGCTGGCCACGCTCCCGATGATCGCCCTCCCGCATCCGGCCCAGGCCGACCCGGGCGATCACGCGATTCCCCTGGCCAGCCTGGGTTTCGGCAAGACCCTGCAATTCCAGGGCCGGACCCACGAGATCGCCCTGAGCCTGCCGATCCTGCCCGGCCTGGCCCCCACCGCGATCACCGGCACCGTGCAGCTCCCGCCCACCCTGGCGCGCGGCACCCTGGAGGCGCATTCGGGGCAGCGGCTGCTGGAACGGGTGAACTTGCCGCAGGATCCGCGCGCGCCCATTCGAATCCCCTTGGCGGGGGCGGAGGTTCGAGGCGACGCGGTCCCGGTGACTTTGACCTCCTCGCTGCTGCCCGAGCCCGGTATCTGCCCCGACGACTGGATCGGCCAGCCGCTCACGCTCAGCGATGTGGCCGTCACCTATTTCGGCGAGGAACGCCAGCCCACGACCGTCGCCGAATTCCTGCCGCCGGTCCTGGATCGGCTGACCGTCTACCTCCCGCCCAACCCCTCGCAGCTCGAGAGTTCCGCGGCGCTGTCGCTGACCACGGCCGCCGTCGCCCGCTACGCCAATCAGCCGGTCGCGGTGGAGGTGCGCCGAATGGATTCGGGCGCAACCGGTCCCGACCACCCGCCCGCGTTCCTGGAGCGCCAGATCGCGATCCACGAGGGCTCCGATGCCGGAATCTCGGTCACCGGCGGTCCCACGCCACTGCTGACCGTCTCCGGTGACAAATCCTCGCTGCCCACCCAGATCCAGTTGCTCACCAGCGATCTGGCCCGGGCCGCCATGGCCGGTTCGGCCACCGCGCTGGGCGTCCCGGTGACTCCGCAGCTGGCCCCGGACGCGCTCACCCTGGCCGAGCTCGGCCAGAATCGCCTCAGCGCCACCGCCATCGGCTATGTCCGGGTGGATTTCGCGCTGGACATGACCCGGCTGGGCCGCCCGTCGAAGAATGTGCGAGTCAACCTGCACGGCAACCACACTCCGCTGCCGGACACCCTCAACGGCCAGCTGGCCGTGACCATCGGCGATCGCCAGATCGCGGCGTGGCCGGTGGATCCGTCCGGCCGCTTCGACCAGTGGGTCGACATTCCCAACGAGCTGCTGTCCCGGTTCACGACGGTGACGGTCACCCTGCAGCAGGCCGGTCTCACCCACGGGTGCGGGTTGGAGCAACCGGTCACGCTGACCATCAACCCCGACGGCGAGGTCCAGAGCAGTGCGGCGCGGCCGCCGGTGCCCGGTGGATTGGGCGCGGTGCCACAGGCTTTGATGCCCGGCGTGCAGGTCGGCCTGCAGACGCCCGGCTTCGCCGACACCGTCCGTGCCGTCCAGATGCTGGTGGCGGTGCAGCGGCTGACCTCGGTGCCGCTGCGACCCGAGCTGGTGTCCTTCGATACCGCCGCGGGCAGTGACCGACCGGCCGTGCTGGTGGCGTCGAACGGCGGCGTACCGGGTTCGATCGTGCTGCCGCTGGACCGCAGCGGCGACACCCTGATCGTGTACGGCGACGACGCCGATCTGGAGACGAAGATCGAGCTGCGCCCGCCCCTGTCGTTCGGTTCCCTGCAGGCCACCTGGACCGGCAAGCGCACCGTGCTGGTCGGCACCTCGACCCAGGCGCCGGAACATCTGGACCGCCTGCTGAATTGGCTGCTGGCGGACCCGGATCGATCCTTCCGCCTGTCCGGCCCGGTGCTGTTGCAGGCGGGCGACCGCGAGCCGGAGTTCTTCGATCCGGCGGCCGGGATCAGCGAGCAGATCGCGGCGGCGGGTAAGAGCGACTCCCCCATTCCGGTGGCCGCCCGACTGGCCCTCGCGGGCGGCATCGCACTGGCGGTGGGTCTGCTCGCCGCGCTGGTGATCCTGCTGCCGCGCAAGCGTTCTCGCTGACATGAGCGTGACCGCGAGCCTGGAGGCGCAGGCGCGGGCCCGTCACCTGTGGGACGGCCTGCACTGGCGCACGATGGTCCGGTTCGTCATCGTGCTGCTGTGCACGCTGATCGCGTTCGGGTACACCTGGCTCGAGCTGATCGGCGACCTGCGCCACGATTCCGATATCGGGTACGTCTTCGTGCTGGCCGTGGTCACGGTGTTCGCGGCCATCGGAATCGCCCTGCGGCACCGGGACGAACTGCCCATCTACGACCGCCAGACCGATGTCATCGTGGGCCTGATCGGTCTGACCCTGTCGGGGGCGCTGCTCGGGCTGCTGGTGTTGCGCTACCCCTACCAGTACGAGGTGCTGCACCTGGATCTGATCGCGGCCCCGCTGTTCCTGATGAGCGTGAGCATTCTGGCGTTCGGGCTGCGGCCGGTGTTCCGATTCTGGCCCGCCTGGCTGCTGCTGCTCGCCGCGTTTCCCCCGCCCTACCGGCAGGTCGTGGTCCTGCTGGGCGGCAGCGAGGTCGCCGACGGCACGGCGACGCTGCTGCTCGGGGCGGCGGCCGCGGCGATCGGATCCGGCCGCACCTGGCGGCGGGCGCTGGTGGCCGCCGTGCTCACCCTCGCGCTGGGCGCGGTCGCGCTGGTGGTGCTGTGGCGGTGGTTCCCGAACGCGCCGCTGCTGGTGTATCAGGCGGTGCCGACCATTCTCGCGGTGTACCTGACGACCACGATCATGTATTTGAACCATCGAAACTGGTCGACGGTGAAGCCGCTCGATCGTCCGGTGCGCCCGCTCACCGCCGGGTATTCGCGAGGCGCGCTGGCGACGGCCGTGGTGGCGACGGCCTTGATCGCGCCCATTCCGGTGCCACACGAATACGGTGTGGACTATCCGGACCTCGCCGCGCTGGTGATCGCCGACGCACCCGCCGTGCCGCCGGGGTGGCAGGTGCTCAGCGAGCGCGAATACCCTTGGGCACCGCGCTACTTCGGTCCCGGAACCTCCTGGACGCGCCGTTTCATGGTGGCATTGCGCGGTAACCCCGACTGGGACAAGGAATCCCGTCGCCGCCGGATCGTGGTCGACATCGAGCGCTCCGCCAATCCCAATGACATCGAGCGACTTCCGCAGTTCGTGCTGTACTCGCTCGCCCAGCCGCGCATCAGCGCCCCGATCCGCATCGACCTGGGCCACAGCGTCACCGGCCGACTCAATACCGTGGTCGACGATCGCCGACTGTTGAGCTGGACCTGGCTGAGCTGGCGCTGGCGCGGCCGGGGCGGCGCGGAACGCATCAGCCTCATCTCCGCCGACAATCACCTGCCCGACGCCGAATTCCCCCGGCCCGAGCCGTCGGTGGCGCGCAATACCGAGAACATGCTGCATCAGATCCTGCGCGGCAACGCGGTGTCCATCGATCCGGAGACCGAGAAGCAGGACGCGGAGTCGGAGTACAAGGACCGCGACATGCTCACCACCGTGGCCCGGGAGATCGTCCGCCTCGGAGCGGGCGGATGAGCGCCGAGCTCGCGGGTCTCGCCACGGAGTCCGAGCGCTCACACGCGCTGCACGCCGCCGTGCACGGGCTGCGCGAGACGGACCCGATGTCCTCGGCGTCGGTGGCTTTTCTCCCGTGGCAACGCAATACGGTGCTGGCGGGCGTGGCGGTGGTGGCGGTGTGCGCGGTGCTGGCCCCGAAATGGACCCTGGTCGCGCTGGTCGCGGCCTGCACGCTCGGCTACACCGCCGTCATGGTCGACCGCGTGGTGATCTTCGCGCGCGGCATGCCGCGCGACGCCATCCTGCACGTCGACGACGATCGCGCCCGGGAGTTCCCGGAGGATCGCTTGCCGCCGTACACGATTCTGGTCCCGGCCTACGGCGAGCCCGAGGTGGTCGGCGATCTCATCGCGGCCCTCAACGGCCTGGACTACCCCCGCGACCGGTTGCAGGCCCTGCTGCTGCTCGAGGAGGACGACACCCCGACCATCGAGGCCGCCCACGCCGCCGGAATCGGTTCGGCCGGAAGCGAACACATCACCATCGTGCTGGTCCCCGCCGCCGACCCGCGCACCAAACCCAAGGCGTGCAACTACGGACTGCACGCCGCCACCGGCGATATCGTCACCATCTACGACGCCGAGGACATCCCGGATCCGCTCCAATTGCGCCGCGTGGTGGCCGCTTTCGCCGAGCTGCCGCGGTCGGTGGTGTGCATTCAGGCCAAGCTGGCGTTCCACAATGCCCGGCAGAATCTGCTCACCGCCTGGTTCACCATGGATTACGGGCTCTGGTTCGGGTTCCTGCTGCCGGGGCTGATGCGCAGCAGCGCGCCGATTCCCTTGGGCGGCACCTCGAATCACTTCCGGCGCAATGTGCTCACCGCCATCGGGGCGTGGGACCCCTACAACGTCACCGAGGACGCCGACCTGGGCGTGCGCATCGCGGCGCGCGGCTACTCCACGGCCGTCATCGATTCGACCACCCTGGAGGAGGCGAACCCGGATCCGATCAACTGGATTCGGCAGCGCTCGCGCTGGTACAAGGGCTATCTGCAGAGTTGGCTGGTGCACGCCCGGCGGCCGGTCGAATTGTGGCGCAAGATCGGGCCGATCGCGTTCCTGCGCTTCACGCTGTTCCTGGCGGGCACGCCGATCATCGCCTGCCTGAATCTGCTGTTCTGGTTCGTCACCCTGGCCTGGATCTTCGGTCAGCCGCAGATCATCGAGCAGGTGTTCCCGGCCGCGGTGTACTTCCCGGCGCTCATCGCGCTGGTGCTCGGCAATGCGGTGACGGTGTACATGAATCTGATCGCCTGCCGCGAGAACGGACGCCCCGACCTGCTGGTGGCGTGTCTGGTCTCGCCCGGCTACTGGCTCCTGATGGCCATTGCCGCGACCAAGGGCTGCTGGCAGCTGATCCGCAATCCGTCCTACTGGGAGAAGACCTTTCACGGGCTGGGCACGTCCACGGAGGCCGCCGAGTGAGCATGGACCGGGTGCCGCGCGCGATCTTCGCCGCGTCGACGCTGCTGTACGTGATCACCGGCGGCTTCCTCACCGCCGGTCGCGGATATCTGATGGGCGATGCGCTCAGCCGCGTCTCGGCCACGGATTCGGCGCTGTTCAGCCGGGATCCGCACCTGTCGGCCATCGGGTTCGTGTTCACCCCACTCACCGCGCTGGCGCAGCTGCCGTTCGTGGCGTTCGCGCGCTGGGTTCCGGCGATCACCCGCTGGGGGCTGTCGGGCGTGCTGATGACCTCGTTGTTCATGGCGGGCGCGGTGGTCATGGTGTGGGGCATCGGCCGGGATCGCGGTGTGCCGGTGTGGCTGTGCGCGCTCGTCACCGCCGTGTTCGCGCTGAATCCGATGGTGGTGTTCTACGGCGGCAATGGGATGAGCGAGGCGCTGTTCCTGTTCTGCCTGTGCTGGGCGGTGCGGCGGCTCATGCGCTGGGTGACCACCGACGGTGTGCACGATCTGGTGGCGTGCGGGATCGCGCTGGGCCTCGGCTATCTGACCCGCTACGACGCCCTGGCCCCGGCCGCCACCGCGGGGGTGTTCGTCTTCGCGCTCAGCTACTACCGACGTCGTGGCGTCGATCACCGATTCGCTGGCGCGGCAATGGATCTGGTGCTGGTCGCGGCCCCGGTCGCGTTGGCGTTCGTGGTGTGGGCGGCCACCAGCTGGCTCATTACCGGGCAGGCGTTCCAGCAGTTCACCTCGCAGTACGGCAATTCCGCGATCCTGGCGCAGGAGGGGGCGACGGGGCCGCACCATCCGCTGGCGGCGGCGCAGTACTCGATCGGGGCGATGCTGATCCTCGCGCCCGCGCTGCCGCTGCTGTTGCCGATCGTCGGGGCGCTGGCCATGCGGCGGCGGGAGCTGACGCCGGTGGTGCCGATGCTGCTGTGCGGATCGGTGTTGGGCTTCCAGATGCTCAGTTACGCAACCGGTTCGACCTTCGCGTTCCTGCGGTTCTATGTGGCCGTGATCCCGCTGACCGTGATACTGGCGCTGCTGATTTCACCGGCCCGAGGGTCCGTACCCAGCCGCAGGCTCGGCGCGTTCGCGACCGAACCGCAACCACCGGTGGACGACGAGCCGCGATCGTCGAGCCTCGCGACCATGGCCGCCGCCTTGGTAGGTCTGGTGCTCGTGGTGTCGCTGCCGATCACCGCGCGCGGCATGAACAGTCAGCTCATGGCGGTGCAGGAGTACGCGTTGCGCGCCGTGCTCTTCCCCGACCCCACCGACACCAGCAACAAGTATCTCGACGCCGAGCACATCGCCTACACCTTCGCCGCCGAGCGCCGACTGGCCGACCACCTCGACGCCATGAATCTTCCGCGCGGCTCGATTGTCATGGACACCGTCTACGGCTTCGCGGTGCAGATCGCGTCGAAACACCCGGACCGCTTCGTCATTCCCTCCGACCGCGATTTCGTGCAGACCCTGAACCGCCCGCTGGAACGAGGCGTGAAATACATTCTGGCGGTGCCGAACTCCGGCCGCGGCACCTCCGACGCGGTGAATCGCCGCTACCCGACCATGTACGAGAACGGCGCGCAGATCGCCACCTTGGAGCTGGAGGTCCCCAATGACGGTGCCGGTCAGCCGAATTGGCGACTGTACCGGGTGATCGGCAGCTGATCAGCCGACGGTAGTGCGCTCGGCGACCAGCCCCCACAGCGGATCGTCGGGACCGATGTCGTAGGTGCACTGGTCCGGTCGCGGGTCGGGAACGAACGCCCAGAACAGCGCGCCCGCCGTACCCGCCTGGCGCTGGCCGTCGATGCGGCGGGCCAGACTGTCGCGGCGGTCGTCGAGAGTTTCGCAGGACCCGGCGTACTCGCCGATCTCGGCCACCAGCAAGGGCTTTCCGAGGTCGCGCGACTGGGTCAGCCGCCGCGCCAGGCCATTGTTGGGGCCGCCGGGCAGGGGGACGCCGTCCTCGTTGTAGTCGTGGAATTCGACCACATCGATATTCGGCGACGCGCTGACATAGCTGAACGCGTCACCGGCGGTGCCGCACTGGCTGCCGCCGACATAGCCCGCGAAGATCAGCCGGTGCGGATCGAGCGCGCGTACGTCCTTGCCCGCCTCGTCCATGAACGTGCGCAGCACCTGCTGGGAGTCGTTGGGGCAGGTGCGGAATCGCAGATCGCACTGGGTGCCGCGGCAGACGCTGGGCTCGGGCTCGCCGACCAGCTCCCAGCCCGCCACCACCGGCGAGCCGCGCCAGCGATCCACGGCGGTGCGCACCCAGTCCTGGAAGCTCATGACCGCGCGGCCGGGCACGTGGCTGGTGGTTTTCCACCCGTCCACGTACCACTGCCGTTGCTTGAACACCTCGTCGCCGCAGTCGCCGCTCTGCGCCGCGAGTACCGGCAGCAGCAGGCGGCCGTACTTCTCGGCGGCCGCGAAGACCCGGTCGGTGGGCCCGAAGTCGAGCGCGCTGGAATTCTTGTTCACCGCGAACGCCTGGAACAGCGGGAACCTGATGAGCGCGTGCTCGGGCACCTTGGCGAAGAACGCGTCCAGATCCACCTGCGCCCCGCAGCCGAAGTTCACCGAGTAGTCGGTGGGCAGCTGCGGGCCATTGAATCCCGCGGGCCACCACGGCTGTCCGTGCAGCAGCAGACCGTTCGGGCTCGCGGTGACCGCGGCCGGGGCGGCGGGTGCGCTGGCCGAGGGCTGCTGCGGCAGTGACGTGGTGACCACATGGTGCGGCTGGCTGCTCCCGCAGCCAGTCAGCAACCCGACGGCGAAAATTCCGACGAGACAGCGCAAACGCCCAATTGTCGCCATGTCCAGCACCCTACCGGGGTACCGGGCTATCTCCCGGTAACCGCGTCAGCCGCCCAGGCAGCCCGGGCCCAGCAGTGCCTTCAGATCGCCCATCAAGGCCGAGGACGGCGAGACGCGGAGATTGTCGGCGACCTTGAGCGTGGTGGTGCGGTCGCGGGAGCCGACATGCCGGATGTGCACGTCGGCGGTGCCCGGATGCCGGTTCAACACCCGCTTGAGCTCACCGATCTTGTCCGGTGTGCACAGCCGGGTCGGAATCACCACCGACACCGGCTTGTCCACGCCGATCGACGAAAGGTCCGGCACCACAAGGTCGTTGGCGATGAGCGAGACCCGGTCGTCGCGCGCGCTGACCCGCGCCTTCACCAGCACGATGGCGTCCTCGGTGACGTCCATGCCGTACACCGAGTACGACTGCGGGAAGAACAGCACCTCGATGCCACCGCTGAGATCCTCGAGCTGCGCCGACGCCCACGGCAGGCCGTTCTTGTTCACGCGCCGCGTCACATTGGCGAAGATGCCGCCGATGGTGACCTGCGCGCCGTCCTTGACCTCGCCCTCGAGAATGGCCGGAATCTGGGTGTCGGACTGGGCCGCCAGCACGTGCTCGACGCCATTGAGCGGATGCCCGGACACGTACAGGCCCAGCATTTCCCGCTCCAGCGCGAGCTTGTGCTTGGTCTCCCACTCCTCGTCGGGGACCTTCACATTGAAGACGCTGGCGATCGACTCGTCACCCTCGTCGAGCCCGCCGAACAGGTCGAACTGCCCGATGGCCTCGGCCTTCTTGGTGGACATGACCGCGTCGATGGCGTCGGAGTGCACCAGCATCAGGCCCTTGCGCGGATGCCCGAGCGAGTCGAAAGCCCCTGCCTTGATGAGGGATTCGGTGACCTTCTTGGTGCAGGCGATGGCGTCGATCTTGTTCAGGTAGTCGGAGAAGTCGGTGAACTTCGACTTCTCCTTGCGCGCCTGAATGATCGAGGCGACCACGTTCGCGCCGACATTGCGCACCGCGCCCATGCCGAAGCGAATGTCCTTGCCCACGGAGGCGAATTCGAGTTCGGACTCGTTGACGTCGGGCGGCAACACCTGGATGCCCAGGCGGCGGCAGTCGGCGAGATAGACGGCGGCCTTGTCCTTGTCGTCACCGACGGAGGTGAGCAGACCGGCCATGTACTCGGCGGGGTAGTTGGCCTTGAGGTAGGCGGTCCAGAAGGAGACCAGACCGTATCCGGCGGCGTGCGACTTGTTGAACGCGTACCCGGCGAACGGGAGAATCGTGTCCCACAGCGCCTTGATGGCGGGCTTGGAGAAACCGTTCTCCAGCATGCCCTTTTCGAAGCCCTCGAATTCGGCCTCGAGGACCTCGGCCTTCTTCTTACCCATGGCGCGACGCAGAATGTCTGCTCGACCGAGCGAGTACCCGGCGACCTTCTGCGCGATCTGCATGATCTGCTCCTGATACACGATCAGGCCGTAGGTATCACGCAGGATGTCCTTGAGTGGCTCTTCCAATTCGGGGTGAATCGGCTTGACCTCTTGCCGCCCGTTCTTTCGGTCGGCGTAGTCGTTGTGCGCGTTCATGCCCATGGGACCCGGGCGGTACAGCGCGAGCACGGCGACGATGTCCTCGAAGCCGGTGGGGATCATGCGGCGCAGCAGGTCTCGCATGGCGCCACCGTCGAGCTGGAACACGCCGAGAGTGTCACCGCGCGCGAGCAATTCGTAGGTGGCCGGGTCCTCGAGGGGCAGCGTGTCGAGGTCGAGTTCGATGCCGCGGTTGTTCTTGATATTGACCAGCGCGTCACCGATGACGGTGAGGTTGCGCAGGCCCAGGAAGTCCATCTTCAACAGGCCGATGGCCTCGCAGGAGGGGTAATCCCACCCGGTGATGATCGCGCCGTCCTGCGCGCGCTTCCAGACCGGGATCGCGTCGGTCAGTGGCTCACTGGACATGATGACCGCACAGGCGTGCACGCCCGCGTTGCGGATCAGACCCTCGAGCCCGCGCGCGGTCTCGTAGATCTTGTTGACGTCCGGATTCGTATTGATGAGCTCACGAACCTCGGCCGCTTCCTTGTACCGCTCGTGTTCGGGATCCATGATGCCCGAGAGCGGAATGTCCTTGGCCATGATCGGCGGCGGCAGCGCCTTCGAAATCTGGTCCGCGATGGCGAAACCCGGCTGGCCGAACTGCACGCGCGCCGAGTCCTTCAGCGCCGCTTTGGTTTTAATGGTGCCGAAGGTGATCACCTGGGCGACCTTGTCGCTGCCCCACTTCTCGGTGGCGTAGCGGACCATTTCACCGCGACGGCGATCGTCGAAGTCGATATCGATATCGGGCATGGACACGCGCTCCGGGTTGAGGAAGCGCTCGAACAGCAGACCGTGCGGAATCGGGTCGATGTTCGTGATGCCCATGGCGTAGGCGACCAGCGAACCGGCCGCCGAACCACGGCCCGGGCCGACATTGATGCCGACGCTGCGGGCGTAGGTGATGAGGTCACCGACGACGAGGAAGTAGGCGGGGAAGCCCATTTCGTTGATGACGCCGAGCTCGTACTTGGCGCGCTGGATGTATTCCTCCGGCGGACCGCTCGGGAAGCGGCGGTCCAGGCCCTTCATCACCTCGTGCTCGAGCCAGCTGGCCTGGGTGTGGCCCTCGGGCACCGGGAAGATGGGCATCCGGTCGCGATGCTTCCAGACGTCCTCGTAGGACTGCACGCGTTCGCCGATGAGCACGGTGTTGTCGCACGCGCCGGGGACCTCCGCGTCCCAGATGGCGCGCATCTCCTCGGCGGACTTGAGGTAGTAGCCGGAGCCGTCGAACTTGAAGCGGGTCGGGTCCGAGAGCGTCTTGCCGGTCTGAACACACAGCAGCGCTTCGTGATTGGCCGCGTCGGACTCGTGCACGTAGTGGCAGTCGTTGGTGGCCAGCGGCGGAATGCCGAGCTTCTTGCCAATGTCGAGCAGGCCCTCGCGCACCCGGCGCTCGATGGACAGGCCGTGGTCCATCACCTCGAGGAAGAAGTTCTCCGGCCCGAAGATCTCCTGCCACTTGGCGGCGGCTTCCAGGGCCTCGCGCTCGTGGCCCAGGCGCAGGCGGGTCTGCACCTCGCCCGAGGGGCAGCCGGTGGTGGCGATGATGCCCTCGGCGTACTCGGCGATGATCTCGGCGTCCATGCGCGCCCACTTGCCGAGCTGACCCTCGATGGAGGCGAGGCTCGACAGCTTGAACAGGTTGCGCAGACCGGTCGCGTTCTCGGCGACCATGGTCATGTGGGTGTAGGAACCCGAACCGGAGACGTCATCGGACTTCTGCGACGGGTCGCCCCACAGCACGCGCTTGGTGTTGAACCGGGACTCCGGAGCGATGTACGCCTCGATGCCGATGATCGGCTTGATGCCCTGCTTCTTGGCGGAGTTGTAGAACTCCGAGGCGCCGTACATATTGCCGTGGTCGGACATGCCGACGGCGGTCATACCCAGCCGGGTCGCCTCTTTGAACAAGGGCGTGATCTTCGCCGCGCCGTCGAGCATCGAGTACTCGGTGTGGTTGTGGAGATGAACGAATGATCCCGACGAGGCTGACACTCGGCCATCTTAAGGGCACCCGCCGACAGGTTCCGAAGGCACGCGGGGGCGGGTCACGAGATCGGCGTGGCGGTGTGCGCGTGTCGTGATCTGGGCCACCGATCGCACCGCTCGCTAGGCCACCGACGCCGCCGCGGGCTCGATCTGGGTTGTGGTGCGGCGCGCCGCGCGAGCGCCCCGCACCACCAGCGGCAGCACCCATGCCGACGCGATCTGGTCCAGACTCTGCGCACCGATGCCGAGGCGGTTGTGCACGAATCCGACCGAAAGTCCCTGCCGCGGATCGGCCCAGCCGAAGGATCCGCCGAGACCGATGTGCCCGAAGCCCGCGCGGGCACCGGGGACGGGCAGAGAGTGATATCCCATGTGCCACATCATCGGGATGTAGAACAGGGCGTGGTCGAGCGCGTACGTCTCGACGTGCCGCATGGCCCGGATGGTCTCCGGCGAGAGGTACCGGCGACCCCGGTGCATACCGTCATTGGCGAGCGCCCCGTACACCGTGGCCAGACCGGTGGCGGTGCAGACGCCATTGCCCGCACCGAGTTCGGTGCGCAGGATGGGCGGCTCATCACCCTCGAGCAGCAGATCCAGGCCGGGCAGGAACAGGGCGCGCGCGGCGGCGCCCAGCGCGCCGGGCAGCGTGTAGGCGCGACCCAGGACCAGCGAGACGTAGTTGGTGCCCACCGCCGACAGCTTGTTCCCCTGCAATACCGCCGCGCGCGTCGGCGAGCCAGCGGGCGGCATGCCCAGGTGAATTCCCTCCGCCCCCAACGGTTCGGCGACCTCGGTCCGGAACAATTCCGCCATCCCGCGCCCGGTGACCGCCCGCGCCAGACCCGCCAGCAGCCAGCCGTAGGTCAGCGCGTGATAGGTCGGAATCCCCAGCAGGTGATCGGGTTTGGCCGCGGCCAGCTGCGCTTCCATCATGCGGTGATCGAGCACGTCGTCGAGTCCGCGCGCGATGGCGGGCAGCCCGTAGAGCCCGGCCCGGTGGGACAGGACCTGCCGCACCGTGATTCGCTCCTTGCCATTGGCGGCGAATTCGGGCCAGTAGTGCGCGACGGGGGCGTTGTAGTCGATGAGCCCGCGGTCGGCGAGCCGGTGGATGACCGTGGCCGAAATACCCTTGGTGGCCGAGAAGACGATGGAGCCGGTGTCGGCGTCCCACTCCCGGCCGGGCGCGGCCTCGCCGGTCCAGATCTCGACCAGCGGCTCACCCCGCAGATGCACCGTGAGCGCGCCGCCCGCGCCGGGACGACCACCGACCAGCCGCGCGAAAGTGCGTACCAGCGGACCGAATTCGGCGCTGGCGTAGCCGCGCACCGAGCCGGGCAGGTCCACGAGACCCGTCGAGGAAGCGTCATTGCTCACCCATCCCACGGTACGAGCGGTGGGTGAGGCGGGGCAATGACGCGGGGGCGGAAGTTATTGCCGTTGCCCCAGTGGTTATTTCGAGTGTCCGGTTCGGGATGGGCTCGTTATCGCGCGCGGGTGCGTACGCTGAACTCCATGCGTACGCTGCGGTCGGTACTGCTGGCTGTGTTCGCCGTCGTCGCCCTGGTGGCAGGGTGCTCGACGAAACAGGAGGCGGCCGCCCCACCCCGGGTGACCGGCGACTTCCACGGAAACATCGAGATCCCCGACCATCCGCTGGCCGTCGGGGTCAGCTTCGCGAACGATGGCAAGGCCACCATCGACATTCCGGCGCAGGGTGTGCAGGAGAAATCGCTCAGCGATGTGAAGGCCGATGCCGACGCCGTGTCCTTCTCGATCACGAAGTTTCCGGGAAACCCCTCGTACCAGGGCAAATACGATAAGGGCGCGGACCGCATCACGGGCACGTTCACCCAGGCGGGCAAGTCGTTCCCGCTGAACCTGGACCGCGGCAAGGTCGAGACACCGCCGCGCCCGCAGGAGCCGAAGCCGCCGTTCCCGTACAAGTCCGAGGACGTCAGCTATCGCAGCGGCGATATCACCATTGCCGGGACACTGACCGAACCCACCACCGGCGGCCCGTTCCCGACGGTCGTGCTGATCAATGGCAGCGGGGCGAACGACCGCAACGAGCAGATCCTGGGCCACAAGCCGTTCCTGCTGTTGTCCGACACCCTCACCCGCGCCGGGTACGCGGTGCTGCGCACCGACAAGCGCGGCGTGGGCAAGACCGGCGGGGACCTGGACACGTCGACCTATCAGGATCTGACCGATGACATCGCCGCCGGAATGACCTTCCTGCGTGGGCGTTCCGAGATCGATGCCAAACGGATCGGTCTGCTGGGCCACAGCGAGGGCGGTTACCTCGGTCCGCTCTACGCTTCGCGGCCGGACAGCGGCGTGGCGTTCGTGATCATGATGGCGGGCCCGGCGGTGCCCGGCTCGGATGTGCTGGTGCTGCAGAACCGGCTCATCCTCACCGCCGAGGGCGCGAGCCCCGAGGAGGTCGACAAGCAGGTCGGCTTCTCCGACACCCTGGCCACGCTGCTGCGGTCTGGGGATCTGACGGCCGCCAAGAACTATGTGCGACAGCACAATGACGAGCTCCCGGTCGACAAGAAGCTTTCCGAGGACGACATCAATGCGCTGGTGACGCCCTACATGGCCGCCCTCGTCGGCTATGACCCGGCCCCGGCGCTGCGGGCCCTGCGCATGCCGGTGCTCGCCTTCTACGGCACCAAGGATCTGCAGGTGCCCGCCTCCCAGAGCGAGGGCCCGGCCCGCAGCCTGCTGGCCGCGGACCCGGACGCCACCGTGCACGTCTTCGACGGGCTCAATCATTTGATGCAGCCCGCGGATACGGGCAGCCCGAAGGAGTACGCCACCATCGAGACCACCATCGATCCGCAGGTGCTGACCTATGTCACCGACTGGCTGACCCAGCGCTTCCCGCCCGCACACTGACATTTCGGGCAGAGTGGTGGCGTGGGAATTTACGAAGACCGGGTGCTGCCGCACCTCGTCGACCTGTGTTGCGGCACCAAGCACCTGAATCCCGAACGCCAGCGCATCTGCTCCGGCCTGCACGGGCGGGTGCTCGAGATCGGCTTCGGCTCGGGACGCAATGTGCCGTTCTATCCGGACACGGTGAAATCCGTGAGCGCGATCGAGCCCGCCGATCTCGGCTGGCGCATGGCCGCCGAGCGGGTGGCGGCCTCGCCGGTGCCGGTCGAGCGGTCCGGCCTGGACGGCCAACACCTGCCGTTCGCGGACAACAGCTTCGATTCGGCCCTGTCCACCTGGACGCTGTGCACCATTCCCGATGCGGAGACCGCGCTCGCCGAGGTGCGCCGGGTTCTGGTGCCCGGCGGCACTTTTCATTTCGTCGAGCACGGTCTCGCACCGGATGCCGGTGTGGCGAAGTGGCAGAACCGGTTGAATCCGCTCCAGAAGGCGGTGGCCGGTGGCTGCCACCTCAACCGCGATATTCGCGGCCTGATCGAATCCGCGGGATTCGAGATCCGCGATATCGACCGCTATTACCAGCCCGACGGCCCCAAACCGTGGGGTGCGCTCACGCTGGGCGTCGCGGTATCCGCGTGATCGGCACGGCGGTATCCGCGTGAATCCTATTGCGGCCAGCCGCCGTACGGGACGGTGATCAGCTCCATGTAGTGCCCGACGGGGTCGAGGAAATAGATCCCGCGGCCGCCGTCATTGTGGTTGATCTGATTGACGCCCTGCTGACGCGGATCGGCCCAATAGGTCATGCCGTACCGCTTGATCTTGTCGTAGGCCGCGTCGAACTCGTCCTCGGACACCAGGAAGGCGTAATGCTGCGGTTGCGGCTCGCCCTCGAAACCCGGTGGCAGGTTGGCGAAGTCGAAGGTGACGCCATTACCGACGGTAATCGGAATGAACGGACCATACGGCTTGCCCGCCTCCACCCCGAGAATGTCCGCCCAGAATTCGGCGGAGACTCGATTGTCCTTGCTCGCGACGATCGTGTGGTTGAACTGGATAGTGATAGGAATTCTCCTGTACTCGTGACGATCCCGACCCTGGACCGGTACAAGTCGGCCGACAGGAGCATCGCCACCGCTTCGACGTTAACCATTCGCCACGGAATTCGCCAAGTCTCCCGTGCGAACGATCACACTCGCCGGGGCGCGGAATACTCCTGCTCGGGGCGGCCGGTGGAGCCGTAGCGCAGTTGCATCCGCAGGTCACCGGCACCGACCAGGGTCGCCAGGTAGCGCTGGGCGGTGGCGCGGGAGATGCCGATCGCCGCCGATACCTGCGCGGCGGACATGGGTACGTCGGCGGCCCGAACCGCTTCCAGCACCAGGTCTTTCGTGTGCGAGGCGGGTGCGAGCGTCACGCCACCGGCGGTCGCAGCCGCCTGCGGACGCAGCGCCGCCAGGGCCAGATCCACATCGGCCGCGGTCACCTCCGGGGCGGACAGGATCCGCCGGTACCGCGCGTATCCGGCCAGTCGCGCGGCCAGGGCGGCGTGATCGAACGGCTTCACCAGATACCCCAGCGCCCCGGCCGTCAATGCCGCCCGGATCGTCCCCGATTCCGTTGCGGCCGTGAGCATCATGGCGTCGAACCCGATCTCGCGCACCAACTCGACACCCGACCCGTCGGGCAGATACACATCCACCAGTGCCAGATCGAAGGTGTGCTCGGCAATCGCGGCCCGCGCGGCGGCCAGACTGTTCACCGTCGCCTCGACCGTGAATCCCGGTAGGGCCGAGACGATCCCGGCATGCAAATTCGCCACGCGGAAGTCGTCATCGACGACCAATACGCTCAGTTCTCCGCGGCCCACGCCGCCTCCTCTTCCGATAACACACCCGGCATCCGGGCAATGAATTCCGCTCCGGCCAAAGGGGTCTCGTCCGGGCCCGCATCACGGCGGGCATCACCACCCGGATCGGCCAACCGCACATCCCCACCCCGAGCCCGCGCCACCTGCCGAGACAGCGCCAGACCCAGCCCCCGCCCGCCGGGGCCGCCACCGGCCTTGGTCGAAACTCCCTCGGCGAACAGAGAATCCATCAATTCGGCCGCGACGCCCGCCCCACTGTCCGCGACCGCGATGTGCAAGGTCTCCCCATCCCGTACCAACTCGACCTCGACTACCGGTTCGGACGCGCCGTCCGCCGCGGCGGCGTCGATGGCGTTGTCGATCAGGTTGCCGAGCACGGTGGTGACATCAACGGGGGCAGAGAGATTCGCGTCGACCCAGGTGTTCGGGCCGAGCCGGAGCTGGACGCCGCGCTCGCGAGCATGCGCGGCCTTGGCCGCGAGGAACGCCTGAAGGTACGGATCACGGATGGCGTCGAGGCCCGGCAGGGTCGCACCCAGCGGGCCGGTGCCGAGCAGGTCGTCAAGGTAGCGGGTGGCCTCGTCTGGCCGGTCGGTATGCAGCAGCCCGCTGAGCAGATGTAGCCGGTTGGCGAATTCGTGGCGCTGGGCGCGTAGGACGGTGCTCATGGTGGAGACCGCGTCGAGTTGGCGGGTCAGGGATTCCACGTCGGTGCGGTCGCGGACGGACAGGACCGCGCCGAGGGCTCGCGAGTCGCGGGTGACGGTGCGCGCCGTGACCACCACGATCCGCTCCCCCACCGCCGCCTGCACCGGCTCACCATCCGCGTCCCGGAAGGCTTGCAGCACACGGGGAGTCAGCCCGATCGCATCGACCTCGCTGCCCGGCGCGGGGTCGATACCGAGCAGGCGGCGGGCTTCGTCATTGACGACGGTGATCCGCCAGCTCGAGTCGACGGCGACCACACCCTCGCCAATGCCGTGCAGAACCGCATCTTGCTCACGCACAAGATCGGCCAGATCGGAAGGTTCCAAACCGAGCGTCAAACCATGCCAGCGACGGGCCAGCAACACCGATCCGGCGATACCGGCGAGCAGCGCGCCACCGATGAGCAGCCCCGCCCGGCGGAGGTCCCGCAGGAGTTGATCCCGCACCGCCGCCGTCGAGATTCCCACGCTCACCTCGCCCACCACGCGCTCCCGAGGCTGGCCCGCGGGCGCGGCCGCGGTGCTCGATTCGGCCCCCGCCCCTGGCGCGGGCACAGTTCCAGTCCCCGGAGATCCAGTCTCGGGCGCGGGCGCAGCCCCGGGCGCGTTCTGGGCCGCAGGCGCGGGCGCGGATACTGAATCCGGCCGCAGGACCGGGACTTTCGCACGGACGGATTCGCCGAGGGTGCCGTGTTCCTGGATGACGACCTCGGATCCGGCCAGGGCGCGGGAGGGGTCGGTGCTGACCTTTTCGCCGAGGCGGGAGCGGTCGGGGTGGGCCAGGCGGATGCCCGCATCGTCGGTGATCACCACGAACAGCGCATCCGTGCGCAGGCGCGCGCTCTCGGCGATGCCTTCTAAATTCCCGGCGGCGAGTTCCTGCCTGAGCGCCGGTCCGGTCTGCACCGGGCTGTCCGCGTAGCGCGCGACCTCGGCGCGGACCTGCGGGTCGGAGGCGACGGTGCGGGCGATGGCCAGGGCGCGCTGGCCGTATTCGTTGGAGAGGCGCTCACCGCTCACGTAGGCGAAGACCCCGAATGCCAGTCCCAGCGTCAGCCCCACCACGGCGATCTGCAAGAGCAGGATCTGGGTCCGGAGACGGACGGAGCGGGGGCCGAGCGAGAACACGGGCGACAGTGTAGACAACAGCGCGCAAACGCCTGAGCAGAATGCACAAAACGGTCGAATCGTCAGTTGTGTGACTTGCGCACACAACCGGGCCGAGTGTGACCCGGCGCACGTAGCTTCTGTCCAACGCCGCGAAAGTGGCATTGGAAACAGGAGCAGTAATGAGCACACCGACCACTGAGCGCAACGACGCGCCTTTGATCGAACTGCGTGGCGCGACCAAGCGGTTCCCCGGCAATAACGGCGGCATTCACACCGCCGTCCGCGATCTCAACTTCACCGTCGCCGCGGGCGAATTCGTCGCCGTCGTCGGCCCCACCGGCTGCGGCAAGTCGACCACGCTGTCGCTGGTCTCCGGCCTCGAGCCCGCCTCGGCCGGTCGAACCCTGGTGCGCGGCAAGGATGTTCGCGGCATCCCGGACGGCGTCGGCTACATGTTCCAGCAGGATGCCGTGCTGCCGTGGAAGTCGGTGCTCGAGAATGTGGCGCTGGGACCGAAGTTCCGGGGCGTCACCAAGGCCGAGGCCCGCGAGCGCGCGGCCCGCGGGGTGCGCACGGTCGGCCTGGCCGGATTCGAGAACTACTACCCGCATCAGCTGTCGGGCGGCATGCGCAAGCGCGTCGCGCTGGCGCAGACGCTGGTCAACGACCCGGAAATCATCCTCATGGACGAGCCGTTCAGCGCGCTCGACGTGCAGACCCGCCAGCTCATGCAGGACGAACTGCTGCGCGTGTGGTCGGGTACGAACGCCGCGGTCATCTTCGTGACCCACGACCTGGAAGAGGCCATCGCCCTGGCCGACCGCGTGGTCGTCATGACCGCCTCCCCCGCGACGGTCTGCGGTGACTTCAAGGTCACCCTCGACCGCCCCCGCAATGTCGAGGAAGTCCGCCTCACCGAGGAATTCCGCGACCTCTACAAGGAAATCTGGGAAACGCTGCGCGATCAGGTCGAGGCGGCGCGCACGAAGGGAGCGTCTCGTGTCGCATAACGTCATCGAGCAGACCGCCGCCACCGCACCCGAATTCGAGGTGGAGACCGAGGACCAGATCCTCTCCCGCGTTCGTAATAACGCCCGCAAGAACAAGATCCGCACTTGGGCCCTGCGCGCCCTGATCGTGCTCGCCTGGCTCGGTTCCTGGCAGCTCACCGCCACCTACTGGATCGACCCGTTCTTCTACTCCAAGCCCTCCCTCATCTGGGACCGCCTGGTCGAATGGTTCACCAAGGGAACGCAATTCGGCTCCATCTGGCTACAGCTGTACACCACCGTGCAGGAGGCCGTGCTGGGCTTCGCCATCGGCACCGTCGCGGGTGTCGTGCTCGGCGTGCTGCTGGGCCGCTCCCGCTACTGGGCCGATGTGCTGGCCCCGTTCATCAAGGCGCTCAACGCGGTTCCCCGCATCGTGCTGGCCTCGCTGTTCATCATCTGGTTCGGTCTGGGCCTGCAGTCGAAGGTGGCCACGGTCGTGGTCCTGGTGTTCTTCGCGGTGTTCTTCAACGCCTTCACCGGCGCGCGTGAGGTCGACGGCAATGTCATCAACAATGCCCGCATCCTGGGCGCGAGCCGCGGCCAGGTGCTGGGCTCCATCGTCCTGCCCAGCGCCACCACCTGGATCCTGTCGTCGCTGCACACCGCCTTCGGCTTCGCGCTCATCGGCGCGGTGGTCGGTGAATACGCCGGTGCCAGCAAGGGTTTGGGCCTGCTGATCAGCAATGCGCAGGGCACCTTCGACGCGGCGGGCATCTACGCGGGCATGATCATCATCACCGTCGTCGCGCTGGTGGCGGAGTGGCTGATCGGCCTGGCGGAGAACCGCCTGCTGAAATGGCGTCCCTCGCAGTCGTCCTCGGCGCACGGGATCTGAGCCATGAGGTACCGCAAGCATCTCGCCCTGATCCTGCTGGCGATCAGCTCGCTGCTGCTGGTCACCGGCTGCCGCGACTCCCGCACGATCCCGATGGCCAATGGCCGCCCGCAGATCACCATCATGGTCGGCGGCCTGGAGAAGGTCATCTACCTGCCCGCCATGCTCACCGAGAAGCTGGGCTTCTTCAAGGCCAATGACATCGACGTGAAGCTGCTGGGCGAGCAGTCCGGTGCGACCGCCGAAACGGCGCTGCTCACCGGCGACGTGCAGGCCGTGGTCGGCTTCTACGACCACACCATCGACCTGCAGGCCAAGGACCAGTGTCTGAAGACGGTCGTGCAATTCGCCGATGTGCCGGGCGAAGTCGAGCTGGTGTCCAAGCAGGACGCCGCGGACATCAAGTCCCCCAAGGACTTCAAGGGCCGCAATCTGGGTGTCACGTCGCTGGGCTCGTCCACCGACTTCCTCACCCAGGCCCTGGCCGGGCAGGCCGGACTGCAGACCTCCGACTACACCCGCGTGAAAGTCGGTGCGGGACAGACGTTCATCGCGGGCATGAACCACAATGGCATCGACGCGGGCATGACCACCGACCCCACGGTCGCCAAGATGGTCACCTCCGGGGACGCCCAGATCCTGGTGGACATGCGCAAGGAGCAGGGCACCCGCGAGGCGCTCGGCGGCCTCTACCCCGCCGCCTCGCTGTACATGCGCTGCGAGACCGTCGCGAGCCATCCGGACATCGTGCAGAAGCTGGCGAACGCCTTCGTCCAGACGCTGGGCTGGATCAAGTCGCACACGCCGGAGGAGATCGCCGCCAAGATGCCCGCGCAGTACGCGGGCGGGGATCCGAAGCTGTACGTCAAGTCGATCACCGATTCGATCAGCATGTTCAACGGTGACGGACTGATGAAACGCGAAGGGGCGGAGAACGTGCTGCGGATCCTGTCGCAGTATTCGCGCAATGTGTCGCCGGTGAAGGATCGCATCGATCTGGATGCCACCTACACCAACGAGTTCGTGGAGAAGGCGCAGGGCGCGCGTAAACCCTGACCTGCCCGGCGGAACCGCACATCCGATGAGGGGTGTGCGGTTTCGCCGTATCAGGCGGGCACCGTGCGACGCGAACGCCGGACCGCATCGCCGGTGAAAACGACCAGCGCCAACCAGATCAACGCGAATCCGGCCCACCGCGACGCGGGCATGGGTTCGTGCCCCACCGCGACACCCCAGGTCAGCTGTAGCGCGGGTGTGAGGTACTGCAGAATTCCCATGGTGGACAACGGCACTCGCCGTGCCGCCAGCGCGAACAGCACCAGTGGCACGAGCGTGACCGGCCCGGTGAGCATGAGCAGCCCGGTGTGCGAGACCGAGGTGCCGAACGTCGCATTCCCGGTCAGCGCGATCACGATCACCACGATCAGCGCGAACGGAGCCGCCGCCAACCCCTCGGCCGCGAGACCGGGCAGGGCATCGAGCCGGATCACCTTCTTCACCAGCCCGTACGTCGCGAACGAGCACGCCAGGATCAACGCGATCCACGGCGGCCGCCCGTAATCCACGGTCAGCACGATCACCGCCGCCGCACCCAGCCCCAACGCGACCCACTGCGGCGCACGCAGCTTCTCACGAAAGATGACCACCCCGAACGCGACCGTGACCAGCGGATTGATGAAGTACCCCAGCGCGCACTCGACAACGTGATGCGAGATCACGCCGTAGACGTACACACCCCAGTTGATCGAGATGGCCGCCGACGCCGCGGCCGCCAGCCGCCAGGTCCGGGCATCGATGCGGCGCAGCTCACCCAGCCGCCCGGCAAGGGTCAAAACCAACAGCGACACGACCAGCGTCCACAGGATTCGTTCGGCGACCACCTCCCCCGGGCTCGCGAACGACAGCAATCCGAAGAACGCCGGGAACAACCCCCAGATGAAATAGGCCCCGACCCCGAAGGCGACGCCCGAGTCTCGCTGGAGATGACTCTCTGCCCGCGCGCTATCGACGCTCACTCGTCCTTCGGCCACCCGATTACGTTAGCCCGCGCAATGAACCTCACGACAGCCGATTCATAGGATCATCCCCACACCCCGCCCGGCGCGTGACGCCCAGCAACAGCCCAGTTTCTTTGATCGCCCTTTACTGTGGAGGGCATGTCGATTACTGCGCAGGCAGCTAGTCCACCCGCCCCGGGGCTCACCGCCGCCGAGGTCGAGCAGCGGCGACGCGACGGGTTGACCAATGACGTGCCCGAGCGGGCCAGCCGGTCGGTCCGCGACATTGTCCGGGCCAACGTCTTCACCCGCATCAATGCCATCCTCGGCGTGCTGTTCATCCTGGTGCTGGCCACCGGCTCGATCATCGACGGCATGTTCGGCCTGCTGATCATCGCCAATAGCGCGGTCGGCATCATCCAGGAGATCCGCGCCAAGAACACCCTCGACAAGCTGGCCATTGTCGGGCAGGCCAAGCCGATGGTGCGCCGCGAGGGCAAGGCCACCGCGGTCGCGCCGCAGGAGATCGTGCTCGACGACATTATCGAGCTCGGCCCCGGCGATCAGATCGTGGTCGACGGCGAGGTGGTCGAATCCGAACTTCTGGAGGTCGACGAATCGCTGCTCACCGGCGAGGCCGACCCCATCGACAAAACCATTGCCGCGCCGATCATGTCGGGCAGTTTCGTGGTGTCGGGCAGCGGCGCGTACCGGGCCACCAAGGTCGGCAAGGACGCCTACGCGGCCAAGCTCGCCGATGAGGCCAGCAAGTTCACGCTGGTCAAGTCGGAGCTGCGCAGCGGTATCGACACCATCCTGAAAGTCATTACCTACCTGCTGATTCCGGCGGGACTGCTGTCGATCTACAACCAGCTGGTCTCGTCGAAGGAGTCCTGGCGGCCCGCGGTCAACGGCATGGTGGCCGCACTGGTGCCGATGGTGCCGGAGGGCCTGGTACTGATGACGTCGATCGCGTTCGCGGTGGGCGTGGTCCGGCTGGGTGCGCGCAAGTGCCTGGTGCAGGAGCTGCCCGCGATCGAGGGGCTGGCGCGAGTCGACGTGGTCTGCGCGGACAAGACCGGGACACTGACCGAGAACGGCATGCGCCTGTCGGAAGTCCGTGCGGTGGGCGATATTCCGGAATCCGAACTCCGCCAGGTCCTGGCCGCCATCGCCGCCGACGATCCCCGGCCGAACGCCAGCGTCCTGGCCATCAAGGAAGCCGAACCCACCTCCCCCGGCTGGCCCTCGACCGCCATCGCCCCCTTCTCCTCGGCCAAGAAGTGGTCCGGCATGTCCTACGGCAACCACGGCAACTGGCTCATGGGCGCACCCGACGTGCTCCTCGACCCGCACTCCGAAATCGCCGCCACCGCACAGGAAATCGGCGCGAAGGGATTACGCGTCCTGCTGCTGGCCCAGAGCGACCGGCCGGTCGACGCCAAGGACGCGCCGGGCACGGTCACCCCCGCCGCCCTGGTCGTGCTCGAGCAGAAGGTCCGCCCCGACGCCAAGGCCACCCTCGACTACTTCGCGTCCCAAAACGTCTCTACCAAGGTCATTTCCGGTGACAATGCCGTCTCCGTCGGCGCGGTCGCGACCTCGCTCGGCATGCCGGGCGGCGACCACCCGGTCGACGCGCGCAAGCTTCCCGAGGACCAGAACGAACTGGCCGACGTCCTCGACCACCAAACCGTCTTCGGCCGAGTCCGCCCGGATCAGAAGCGCGCCATGGTCTCCGCGCTGCAGTCGCGCGGCCACACCGTGGCCATGACCGGCGACGGCGTCAATGACGTGCTCGCGCTGAAGGACGCCGATATCGGCGTCGCCATGGGTTCGGGCAGCCCCGCCACCCGCTCGGTGGCCCAGATCGTGCTGCTGGACAACAAGTTCGCGACCCTGCCCTATGTGGTCGCCGAGGGCCGCCGCGTCATCGGCAATATCGAGCGGGTCTCGAACCTGTTCCTCACCAAGACCGTCTACTCGGTGGTGCTGGCGTTCCTGGTCGGCGTGGCGGGCATCGGTTCGCAGATCTTCCACTACAAGGCCATCGGCTATCCGTTCCTGCCGCGCCACGTGACGATCGCCGCCTGGTTCACCATTGGCATCCCGGCCTTCATCCTGTCCCTCGCGCCGAATAACGAGCGCGCCCGCACCGGATTCGTCGGCCGCGTCATGCGATTGGCCGTACCGTCCGGTTTGGTGATTGGCGTGATGACGTTCATTTCGTACCTGATCGCCTACAAGGGTCCGGACGCGGGCACCACCGCGAAGGTGCAGGCGGGCACTACCGCGCTCATCACATTGCTGATCATCGCGGTGTGGGTGCTGGCCATCGTGGCGCGCCCGTGGAACTGGTGGAAGATCCTGCTCGTCGCGGGTTCCGTTGCGGGATACCTGATCCTGTTCACGGTGCCGTTCACTCGACACTTCTTCAAGCTGGATCCGTCGAACGTGGCGCTGACGACCTCGGCGGTGGTCTGCGGTGCGATCGGCATCGTGTTGGTCGAGGCGGCGTGGTGGCTGAGCGCCAAGTTCCTCGGCGAGTCGCCGCACACCCAACACCCCGAACTCGTCGAAAAGGACTGACGCGCTTAACATCCAAACTGGTCGCATGGTTTGGCTCGCCGGGGGCGGCATCGTCCTGGGCAGGCGTGTATTTCGCCGGTACCTTGTGCCCCATGGAGGTCCTGCTGCATCAGCTCGACGCGTTCGCCGACGTCCCCTTCTCGGGCAACCCCGCGGCGGTCATGCCGCTGTTGTCCTGGCTGCCGGACGAGTTGCTGCAGCGGCTAGCGGAGGAGAACAACCTCGCGGAGACGGCCTTCTACACCTCGGCCCTGCCGCCGGAAGCGGGTGCGCCGCCGGACAACTCGCCCGCCTTCCACCTGCGCTGGTTCACCCCCAGCGTCGAGGTCGAGCTGTGCGGCCACGCCACCATGGCCGCGGCCGCGCAGATCCTCGACGATATGCATCCCGGCGCGGACCGCGTCCACTTCTACACGCGCAGCGGCTGGTTACGCGTGGACCGCGACCGCGATGATCTCGTCTTGGATTTGCCGTCGGTGTCGTCGGTGGAAATCGATGTGCACGAGGATATTCCGAAGCAACTCGCCCACGCCTTGGGCGTCCGGCCCCTGCGCGCCTTCGAGGGCACCGACGTGATCCTGTTCCTCACCGCCGAACACGAAGTCCGCGACGCCCGCCCGAACTTCTCGATCTTCCCGGCCATGAAGCGGGCGGCCATCCTCACTGCGGAAGGCGACGAGGTCGATTTCGTCTCCCGCGTCTTCGCGCCCGGCCAGGGCGTCCCCGAGGATCCGGTGACCGGCTCCGCCCACGCCCAACTGGCCCCGCTCTGGAGCCGCGAACTCGGCCGCACCACCCTCACCGCCCGCCAGCTCAGCCGCCGCGGCGGCTCCCTGCGCTGCCACCTGTCCGACGACCGCGTCCGTCTGACCGGACGCTGCCGCCGCTACCTGGACGGGGTAGTTCGCCTGCCGGACTAGGACATTCAGCGCTGAGTGATCTGCCGCGTCAACGCCACCAGATCATCGGCGCGATACCCCGGGTACCCGTGCAGCAATTCCACCCACTCGGCCGGAACCGCCGACGCACCCCACCGCGCCCCCAACAGCCCGCCCGCGATGGCGGCCGTCGTATCGGTGTCCCCACCCGCCCGCACCGCGAGTTCCAGTGCGCCGGGCAGGGTTTCGGCATGCGTAATGGCCCACCAGGCCGTCTGCAGGGCGTGCACGACCCACCCGTTCTTGGGGAAATCCGCCGGGCTGCCGGTTTCCGCCTTGTCCAGCAACGGTTCCCAGAATCCGGTGTCCACCTGCGAGAGCGCCTCCCGCAAACCGTCGTAGGTGCCGTACAGAACCGCGTGCCGAATGCCCAGCGTCCACAACTTGCACGCCTGCATGGCCTGCATGTCGTAATGGGTCAGCGAACTGACGAGTTTCGCTGCCTTCCCGCACTTCTCGGCATCGTCGAGATAGGCGAGCGCCACCGGCGCGGTCCGCATGAGCGACCCATTGCCCGCCTTCAGTCCGTCCAGATCGTGGGCCCGCATCTGCATGGCCCGCCCGCTCCGGTCGCGCCACTCGAGCACCTGCCGCGTCTGATTACCGATGTCCTTGGGCTTCGAATCCCACCACGCGACGAACTCCGCCGCCACCGCGTCCAGCCCCTCCGGACCACAGATGTCCGCGTTCTTCGCCGCCGCCCGCGCCACCGCGACCGCCATGGCGGTGTCATCGGTCCACTCCCCCGGAGCCCACCGAAACGCCCCGCCGCCCTTCATCCGGATCTCCACCTCGGGCCCCGGATGCGTGAACTCGTACCCGGCCCCCAACGCGTCACCGGCCGCCGTGCCCAGCAAAACCCCCGCGGCCCGATCGGCCTGCTCCGGCGTCAATTCCATGTGCGCTCGCCTCTTCCGCTCCGATGCGTCCACATCGATCAACCACGACGTTACTCGGCAGGGCGGCAGGGGTCCGGACGGCTGGCACACTACGCTCGGGGGCACAAAACGACGGATGGATGATCCGGAGGTTCTGCCCATGATGAACCAGCTCGAAGACCGTCCCACCCTGATGGACTCCCACCCGATCACCCGGGCCCTGGCCCCCGTCCCCACCTCGGGCCACATCTTCGACGTCACCCGCCGCCTCGGCACCGTTGACATGGACGAGCACCAATACCTCCGCGTCGACGGCATCGCCCGCCACCTCCAGGACGCGGGCGTCGACCACCTGATCCACTGCGACGCCCTCGAGTCGCATCCGCACTGGATCTGCCGCCGCACCGTCATCGACGTCCTGCGCCCCGTGACCTGGCCGTCCCAACTCCGCATCCGCCGCTGGTGCTCGGGCATCTCCCCACGCTGGTGCACGATGCGGGTACGCATCGACTCCGACACCGGCGGCCTCATCGAGACCGAGGGCTTCTGGATCCACATGAACAAGGACACGATGGCCCCCTCCCGCGTGGCCGACGAATTCTTCGACCTCATGTGCACCACCACCGACGACCACCGCCTGCGCTGGCGTCAATGGCTCGACACCCCCCTCCCCGCCACCCCCGGCACCCGATTCCCCCTGCGCCGCACCGACACCGACCACTTCCAACACATCACCAACACCGCCTACTGGCACGCCGTCCACGAATTCACCGCCGACACACCCGAACTCACCCGATCCCCCCACCGCTTCGTGCTGGAATACAACAAGCCCATCCGCTACGGCGAGCCCCTGGACATCCACACCGCCCGCACCAACGACGCCATCACCCTCTGGTTCGCGGTAGACGGCGACACCCGCGCCATAGCCCAACTCCGCCCCGCCACCTTCTGATTCGAGGAGGACCCGATGCTCCCAGACCCGATATCAGCCCAGGACCTCAACATCTACGGCACCGGCGAATTACCCTGGGAGCAGGTACAACAGGCAGTCGAAAAGGGAGTGGGCCTCCCTGAAACCCCCCAATTCCTAGGCACCGTAACCCCCGACGGCAAACCCAGCTCCGCAGGCATCGGCTGCATCCAATCGGGCGGCCACCTCTACTTCACCAGCGGCCCCACCACCCGCAAATCCCGCAACCTAACCACAAACCCCGCCTGCACCTTGTCCTTCCGCTTCCCCGACGTCGACCTAACCCTCACCGGCGAAGCCCACCGCATCACCGACCCCACCGAACTAGACCGCGTAACCGCCGCCTACCGAGCCTCCGGCTGGCCCGCCCAACGCGAAGGCGACACGGTAACGGCCCCCTACAGCGCCCAAAGCGCAGGCCCCGCCCCCTGGCACCTCTACCGCTTCACCCCCCACACAGCAGTAGGCGTAGCCCTAACCGAACCCCACGGCGCAACCCGCTGGCACTTCGCCGTGACCTAGCCGTCGGCGCGGGTAGGTCGCGACGCGGATCCTGAATGTCGGTCCCCTTTGCGAGAATTCGCGGCATGTCGATCTTGCCGCCGTCCGATCCGCTGAACTCGAGGCTCTATCTGGAGTGGGTACGACAGTTCGATCCGGGGGTGATCGACAGTGCCGAGGAACTGGTCGAGACGCTTGTCGCTGGGTTTCGGAAGGCCCGGAAGCCGGGGGCTTTCGTGGATGAGATCAGTTGGCGGGCACGGGAACTGCCCGAGGGACATCGGCCGTGGTTCTGGGACATGGTCGGGCATTGGATGAGTGCCAGCGCGGGCCATTCGCAGTGGGACACGCGGTACCGGACCGCGGCGATCAGCGTGTATGGCCTCGCGAGGGCGGCGGAGCGGGAACACTCGCTACCGGTGCACGTGGATTACCACCGGGAGAACACGCTGCTCTTCGCCCGTGCGGGGACGCTCCCGGTCAAAGAGGTGGCGGTGCACCAGCGTTGGCTGGCGACCGTGGGATCCGCCGCCGAGGCTCATCACGAGTTCGTGCGGTTACTGATGGCCCTCGCGCAGGGCGGTGCGGCGCTGGGCGCGGATCTGCACCGGCGAGTACGCGCCTCGGCGAAGGCGGCCGAACTCGGTATCGAGGAGGACGCCAGGGTGCTGGCCGACGTGCTCGGGGTGTGCACGTCGGCCAAGGTCCCCGACGGCCTGCTCGACGGTGCGGCAAGGGTTTTCGCCCAATGCCCGGTGGACGACGTAGCGCCACTGCTGAATCTCTTCCCGGCCACCGCCACCGACGGCGCGGCGCTCATTCGCCTGCTGGACGCCGCCGGAGCCATCGACCGAATGGCCGACGGAACGGTCCTTCCCCCGGCGGGACTGGCCGGTTGGATCAGCCGCTTCTTCGGAATGTACTGCTATGTGCAGGTGTCCTACGGTGGCGTTACCAAACAGCCCATGCCGCCGGAACTGTTCGACCTGATCGAACGAATCGGCCCGCGCCTGAAGGAATCCGGCGAGCGTGTCTCCCTGTCGTGGGGCCGATACCGGCACGTCCACATCGACGCGGACGTCGCCGACGCACTGCTGGCGGCAGGCGTAGGCGTGGACGTTTCGGACGGCGAGAAACTGCACTTCTGGGGAGCGGAATCCCAGCGCGACCTGATCGCGCTGGCGGCCGATCCGGTGCTCGGCCCGCGACTCGAGAGCACCGTGCACGCCGATCGCGAAACCACCAGCACCGCCATCGTCCGGCTGCCACACAATCCCGGCATCGAACGCTCGGTACGCGCCCGCATCGTCGCCCTCATCGACCGGGTCGCGAACGGCGGCCTCCTCGACGCCGAACTGGCCCTCACCGAACTCGACGACCTATTGGACCTGCCGACCGTACAGGCACTGGACGGCATCGAAGAGGCCTTGGCCGCCCTCGACGGCACCGGCCCGCTCCTGCGCACCCTCCGCGCCGGGATTCCCGCCGAATTCCACTGGCCCGCCTGGGAACAGGCCTTCGCCACGCTCGGCCGCGTCCACGGCATGACGGCCACCTGGCCCATGCTCACCCTCTACGGCCAAGACCGCGCCGTAGTCATCGACCCGCACGGCATCGTGGCCGAGACCAGCTTCACGCTCCCCTGCGAAACCGAGTCACACGTGGTGTTCTACGCGGGCGGCGACTTCCTGATCGGTTACAGCGCCACCAAACGCTATGCCGAACAGGCATTCTGGGCCAGCGCACCCGGCGAGGTCTTCTCGCCCGCGGAGTCTTACCGCATGGCCTCGTGTCACCACAAGTACGACGGCGGGCTCGGGTACCAATTCGCGACCCCGGACGGTCGACACGACGGCCAGCGGATCCTCCGCCCCGGCGACCGCATCGGCGTCGCGGACACTGTGTTCCAGCTCAGCGACGGCGAACGGATCTGGAGCCTCGAAGGCTACCGGTCCGGCCTGCAGTACTGGGCCGAGATCGATCCCACCACCGGTACCCGCGCGGAACTCGGTTCTCCACCAGCCTTTTTCACCGAATACGACGTCCCCGCGGACAAGGAGTTGGTCAACCAGCTGCTGTCCTACGCCCGGCTACCCGAGGGCGTCACCTCCTCCCCGCTCGGCGCGGCGGCCGGTATGACCGGCTACCGAGTCCTCCGGGACCGTGGTGGCTGGACCGGCTACGTCCTCGAGGGCACCGACGGCCGCCGCGCCACCTACGCGGGCGGACGTGGTGCGCCCGATCCCATCGCCATCGTCCGCTTCCCCGAGGGTGAAGCAGATCTGCTCCTGGACTACGGCTCCACCTACAGCACCAGCGGTATAGCCCCGATGCGCGTGCACGATGGCTCGAGTCCGCTCTGGGAGGTCCGCGCCGACCCCGGGTCGGTAGCCTCCTACCCACCACCCGCGTTCTGGCACTTCCTGACTCCCCGCGACACCGAGGGCTCCCGAGCACTGCGGACCCTGGACGATGCGGCCGTACGCGCATTCCTCACCGACGCTGTCCTTCCGCCCGGCATAACCGACCCCACACTCGCCGACGACGTGCGCGGCCAAGTCGACCGGGCCGCCCGCCTGGCCCAAGCTCGCGAACGACTCTCCCAGCGGGTCGCGACCATGCGCTCCGGAAACCTCATCACCCCACCCGCCGCCGCACCGGACTCCGATCTCCTCCCCGCCCTGCTCGGCCTGCTCGACCAACCCAGAGACGCCCAGCCCAGCGTCCTGCCCGCCACCATCACCGCCATCGCCGCGGACGGCCGCTTCCTGGCCGGAGCCATCGACGAGACCCTGCGCCGCATGAGCCCGCCCGCCCCGCCGATCGATTGGACGCCACTCCTGGGCCATATCGACGCCGTCGCCTGGCGAGCCATCAACGGCCGCACGCCCGACGACCACCGCACCGCCCTGGTGGCACTGCTACGCACCTGGGCCGCACAACCGTTCGCGCAGCCCGGCGAGTGGCGGCTGGGATCCTCCGACACCGTCACGATCGCCCGCGACGACGCCACCCGTATCGAGCGAATCCTGGACCTCCTGGCACACAACGGCCCGCGCATCCCCGGCGAGAAGGCCGTCCAACTCTTCGCCGAGCGCACCGGCATGCGCGAACCAATCGCCCGCCTGGTCCTTGACGGCCTCCCCCGCCGCTGCCACTTCGGCGGCGGCTACGCGCACCTGTACGACGAGCACCAGAAGATGCTGCGCACCAAGCCATACCGCGCCACCCGCGAGGTCGCCGACCTCCACGAACGCTTGACCGCAAACCTCGGATGGTCCGGCCGTCGCCGCATCCTCGCCGCCGGAATACCCGACGACCCGGCCGAATTGTGGACCGAGGCAGGCGAACTCGCGGCCGCGGAACGCATGGCCGAAGTCTGGAACGACATTATCGGTCCGCGGCTACACGTCCCCGAAGACCTCACGGCCGAACTCGAGGCCACCACGAGCCTGCACCCGAATTACGCACTGGCACTGGCGCATCCCGGCGCGTCACCGATCGCCAAGACCGATACGCGGTGCGAGCTGCGGTTGTACCGGGACAGCTGGCTGCAGGTGTTTCAGGTTGGTTCCCACCGTCAGAACTTCGGGCGCTGGAATCCATACCGCGACCTGGCCACCGCGTTGGCATGGGCACTCACCGAACGTCCCGTGGGCGACCCTGCCAGCACCGGAATCGCCGAGTTGTACGAGCGCCTACACGAGCGCCTGCAAGCCCCGAAACTGCTCGTGACGCTCAGCCGAACACGTGTCACCCCCGAGCATTTCGGGCCGAACACCCACGATGACGCGCCCTATGACCGGATCGTCTACGACGATGGTCTCGTCATAGTCGACGGACACGACTGGCAAAGGTCGATCTTCCTCCGTCCCGCAGCCCTCACCGATCAGGAGAAACTTTCCGCGAGCCTGCGGACGTGCACGGACCATGGATACACCGAAGTGGCTCACGACATCCGCTGCGAAGAAACCCTTCTCACGGGCTTGGCACGAATGGTCGAGAGGGCCGCCACCACTCCCGTCGCGCCCGGCCACTACGAAGCCAACCCCCGCCAAAGCGTCCCCGAACTGGTACAACAGGTATCGGCCGCGACCGGTACCACCTCCGACGCCGCAGCCCTCTACCTCCAACTGCTCACCCTCGCCCGCCCCACCGACCGCAATGTCCGCCGTTGGAACGGTTGGACCCCCGCCGTACACAAGAAGGCTCAGAAGGAACTGACCTCCCTGGGCCTCGCCGTAGAAGACAAGCGCCCACGAGCCGGACGCACCGCCTTCATCCCCGGCCCGTGGACAGAAAACCTCCCGAAACCCCACCTCCCCATGGAAACCGCAAAACTCCCCACCCACCTGGTCCGCATAGACGACAAAGAGATAATCGCCCCCTTCACCACCATCCATCCCCCCATCCCCCTCCACGAGATGTTCACCACCGCTTGGGAATCCAAGAGTGTCCGTCTGGCGTAAATCTCTAAAAGGTGATCCGTGCAGTCCGTGGGCTGGGAGGTGAGTTGCGGCTCCCAGCCGGGCGTCAGCCCAAGTGCGGTAGGGCAGGCGAGGTGACCACACTTCCGGTACCTGCACTCCGAGAGCAAGCCCGTTGGCAGACATGCACGCAAGTAGTCTTCCCCCGAGTTACACGGCCTCGGGCGGGTGAATCACATGTTGTGACGGGCGCGGCGGTGAGCGCGGCGTTGGGAGGGAGTGCAGTAGGCCTGGACCAGGTCCATCAACTCGTTGACGAGAGGACCCGGGTCGAGGAGGGAGCCGGTGGGTTGGACGTCCGGGACACCGGCGGCGGTGACGGGTGGTACCGGCACCGAAGGGAAGAGGAAGGGTGTTCCCTCGGGGGTTGTAGTGGTGGAATCACCTGAGGGCGTGCACCATTCGACCACGCGGTCCGGGCGGTGGGTGATCTGCCAGCGGTTCGCGCCGTTGTCGGCGAGGGTCTTGAGGCGGTGGTGGCGGCGGCAGCGGGCACCGAGGTTGGATTCGGTGGTGGGGCCGCCAGTGGTGGGGTTGTGGTGGTCGAATCGGTCTTGGTGGTCGAGGTCGGTGTCTGCGGCCGGGACCTGGCAGCCTGGGGCGCGGCAGGTTCCGTCGAGGGCGCGGACACGGGCGGTGAGGCGCGCCGAGGGGCGATAGCGGTGCTCCGCGGTGGAGGGCTGTCCGGTCGCGTTCGAAGTCCGTCCGGTGGACACGAAAGACTTTCCGGTGGACTCGGAAGTCATTTCAGCGGTGGGGTTCTCGGGGATCAGGTCGATCTTGGCGAGGCGGGCGAGTTGGCGGGCCAGGTCGGCGTCGATCGCGCCGAAACCTGAGAGGAGGGCGGGGTTGTCTTGCAGGCCTGCCAGGGTTTCGGCCGAGACTCCCACCTGGACAAGGGTTTTGCGCGGAGTAGGGACAGGCTCGGTCGGCAGGCGCGGGCAGTCGGGGTTGCCGCATTGGCAGATCAGGCGGCCGCTGCCGTCGGCGAGGGCGACCAGGGCGTCGGCGCGGCGCTGGTTCATGGTGCGGGGGTCGTTGCCGCAGCATTCGGTGACGGCCATTTCGCGCAGGCGCTCGTAGAGGGTGCGGCCGCCATGGGCGGTCAGGACACCGTCGAGTTCGGTGGTGCCGTTATCGGCGGCGCGAACGGATACGAAGCGCTCGGCCTCGGCCTCCTTGCGCCGCAGGGCCTGGCCCTCCGGATCGGACTCCAGCATCCAGCGGCGTCCAGTCCGTCGGATTCGTTGTGGCTCAGACTTTTCCGCGTAGTCGGCGAGGCGAGGCTCCAACTCCGCGAGCATGTCCTCCGGGGCGTTGGTCAACGTGTCACTGATGGCCCGCACCTGCGACAGATCGATCCGCCCCGCCGCGAAGGCCTCCCGGGTGTGCGGATACCGGTTCTCCAGCCCCAACCCGAGCCCGATCAGCCCATCCGCCGACCGCTGCGACACCTTGAGCGCAATCCCGATCTCGGTGGCCGCGTCCTCACCCGCATACAACTCCCCCACGCCGAGATCCAGCTGCTCCGCACGCCGCACCTGATACAGCAGCGTCATCAACTCAACTTCCTTGGCCTGCAAGGCAGCAATCTCCGAGTGCACCGCGCGCAGCTCCTCCACCACCTCGGTGGCGAAGAGCACGTCATCAGCGATCCCGGTCATATTTCGATCATACTTTCGACCCCCATGACACGACAGCACGATCAAAGCAACACGCTGTGTAAATCCCCAGCTACCAAGAGATTTCGCCATCCAGCCCTAGTCAGTTGTCGGGAACGGGCCCATCATCGGGTGCGGGACTCGCCGACTCCACCTGCTCCGGCAACAACGGCGACACAGCGAAAACCCCCGCCGAAGCATCCCCCGGAAGCGCCTGCACCGCCCGAACCCCGTTCAGAGCAGCCAGATCTCGCAGCTGATCGAGGTTCCCTTGAAGAACGATCCCCACCACACACGCGCAGTTCCCCCGCAGCCGCGCACCCACCAGCTTCGCCACCCGAGTAGACCGCTCATCGAAGGTAGGAGTCGCTTCCATCTGCGCCGCAGCGGATTTCACCGATTCCACCGCCACCCGCTCGCCGTCAGGCACCCCGATCGCGACGATCGGCGTAGCCACCCGATCCACCGCCACGTGATACAGCACCTGCGAGATCCGCAGCCCCCCACTGAATTCCGGAATCCGCTCCGCACTGACCCCCTGCGTGAACGACAGCAACGCCCAATGCCCGCCACCGTCGTTTCCCCGCAACGACTCCCGCGCCCGATCCAAATACCGGGAAACCGCCTCCCCGCTCTCCGGCCCCAACCGATCGGTCGAAATCACCGCCGCCCGAGGCGGAATCGCCCACCCCAGCACGACGATCACCACCGCGACCACCACCGCCACGGCCGCGATCCCCGCCCGCCGCAGCGTCGGTGCCTCCACGGATTCTCCCGTCGAACTCAGTGCTCGACGCCCACTGAACTCAGTGCGCGCGCAGCACGTCCAGCGCGTGTTCCAGGTCGGCCGGGTACTCGCTGGTGATCTCCACCCACCGCCCATCGGCCGGATGGTTGAACCCCAGCTGCCGAGCATGCAGCCACTGCCGTTCCAGCCCGAGCCGCTCGGCCAGCCGAGGATCAGCACCATAGGTCAGATCGCCACAGCAGGGATGCCGAACCGCCGAGAAATGCACCCGAATCTGGTGCGTACGACCTGTTTCCAAATGAATGTCAAGCAACGACGCCGACTGAAACGCCTCAATGGTGTCGTAATGCGTCACCGACGGCCGCCCGTCCGCGGTCACCGCGAACTTCCAGTCGTTCCCCCGCGCCCGCCCGATCGGCGCGTCGATGGTCCCGCTCGACGGATCCGGATGCCCCTGCACCAACGCGTGATACTTCTTCTCCACCGTCCGGTACTTGAAGGCCCGCTTCAACTGCGTATAGGCGTGCTCCGACTGCGCGACAACCATCACACCGGAGGTCCCCACATCCAGCCGATGCACGATCCCTTGCCGCTCATGGGCTCCCGAGGTCGAGATCCGGTACCCCATGGCCGCCAGCCCGCCCACCACGGTGGGCCCGGTCCACCCGACACCCGTATGCGCCGCCACCCCAACGGGTTTGTCCACCGCCACGATGTCGTCATCGGCGTAGAGGATCTTCATCCCCTCCACCGGCGTCGCCTCCACCGTGAGTTCCCGCTTGGGCTCCGGGAATTCGACCTCCAGCCAGGACCCGGCGGTCAGCCGATCCGACTTCCCGGCCGCGACCCCGTCCAGCTGCACGGCCCCTTCCTCGGCCATCGAGGCCACGGCCGTACGCGAGAGCCCGAGCAACCGCGACAGCCCGGCATCGACACGCATGCCGTCCAGCCCGTCCGGCACCGGCATGCTGCGGGTCTCCCTCATGCCGCCTCCCCTTCCGCGCTCGACGCGTGCTCGCGACGCATGCGGGAGCCGTCGGGCTCGAACCCGAACACCGTCAAGGCGACCAGCAGAATCGCCCCGCACACGATCGACGAATCGGCCACATTGAATATCGGCCACCAGCCGACCGCCACGAAATCGACCACATGCCCCTGCAGCGGCCCCGGCGCGCGGAACAACCGGTCGATGAGATTGCCGAGCGCACCGCCCAACACCATGCCCAGCCCAATGGCCCACGGCAGCGAACGCAGCGTGCGTCCGATCCGAATGACACCGATCACGACCGCCGCCGCGACCAGGGTCAGCAGCCAGGTCATGCCGGTGGCCATGGAGAACGCCGCGCCCGGATTGCGGGTCAGCGTCAGTCGCGCCCAGTCGCCGATCAGATAGATCGGCTTCCCCGGGGTCATGGTGGCGACCACGATGGTCTTGGTCAGCAGGTCCAGACCGAGTAGGACAGCCGCGACGATCAGCAAGGTCCGCAGGCGACGGGGTCGCTGCTCCAAAGGCTGATTCTCGGCTGGATCCTCTGCGTCGGTTTCGCGCGGCCGGTCGGTACTCACCCTGACATCATTCCTCATCCCCGAAGAGCAACGCCGAATACCCGTCCCCCTCGTGATCCCAGCTGTTTTTCAGGATCGCGCCGTAACCTGTTCGACGTGACGGTGTTGTCTTCATCCCCGGTGCGGACCAGGTCGCACAACACCCGGACGGGGGTTCTGCTGCTGGTACTCGCGATGACCCTGACCGCCTTCGGCGTCGGCTGCAGCGATGTCTCCGAGCGCACGGTCGAATCCGACGGCACCGAGCCGGTGGGGTTCAACAAAGAGGTCACCATGCCCATCGAGGCCGTGACCACCACCGTCGTCGATCCCGGCGCGGAGCCGCGCTCGCCGCTGCGGCGCACGCTCGAGCCCGGCACCTCGCAGCAGGTGACGCTGAGCACCAACCACCACATCGAGCAGCAGATCAACAATCAGGCGCTGCGCGATATCTCCCCGCCCGCGGTCACCATTCCGTTGGTGGCGGCGGCCGGTAACGACGGCGTGGAACTGACCCTCGGCAATGTCACCTCCCCCGATCCGAACCTGGCGAAGGCGCTGCTGCCCGCCGACGGTTCGCAGGTCGGCTTCGACGTGAACGAACTGGGCGCGATCACCGCGCTCAAGCTGGCCCCCAAGCCCGCCACCTCCGATACCGCGCGCGCCGCGCTGGAACAGTCGTTCTATCAGGCGGTGTACCAGTCCATCGCCTTCCCCGAGGAGCCCGTCGGCGTGGGCGCGGTATGGACGGTGCGGCAACAGGTTTCCGACACCGTGCCGCTGGAGCAGGTGACCACCGCCACCCTCACCGCCCGCGACGGCAACCTGCTCACCATCGAATTGAATGTGACGCAGACGCCGAAATCCACCATCTGGAAGCTGCCCAACGAGGCGGGCCAACTCGAGATCGTGGACTACCTCATGCACGGCACCGGACAGGTCACCGTGGATCTCGGCCTGCCGCTGCCGGTTTCCGGCGCGGTCGAGGTGGGCGGCAATCAGACCTACCGCGACCCGCGCAGCGCGGTGACGCTGCGCCAGACCCTGCGCACGGAGGTGCAGTGGGGAGCGTGACACGGCTGGCGCTGCTGGCCGGTGCGCTGGCGCTGACGGTCACCGCCTGCGGGAACAAGGATTCCGCGCCGCCGCTGCCGAGCCTGGGGCCGACGGTGACGCCCAAGACGCCGGGTACGGCGGCACCGGCGTTGGATCAGTACACCTTGCGGTCGGATCTGTTGGACGTGTCGCAGCTGCCCGCCGGATTCACGGCGCTGGACGACCCGCCGCCGGGCAACACCGGTGGCGCGGGAGCCAAGACCGATCCGGCCCCGTGCGCGAAGGTGCTGGCGGAGATCGGGACTCAGGCACCGGGGGCGGTCGCGCAGGTCGCGGCGCAGTTCGCGGGCTCGAACTTCGCGTCGGTGGACATCGATGCCGCGTCGTACGCGAATGGCGGAGCGGCGCAGGCGTTTTCCACCGCGCAGGGGCTGCTCGCCGGGTGTACCAAGTACTCCGGGAAGGACGCCGACAATACGAAGGTGGACTTCCGGCTGGGTGGGTTGAATCAGCCGCAGGCCGGGGACGGGTCGACCTCGTTCCAGGTGCGAACCACCAGTGATGGAATGACGCTGTACACCGACGTGACCATTGTTCTGGTCGGCTCGACGGTGGTGCAGATCGCGTACTCGGACTCGAAAGAGCCCGACCCGCAACAGCTCAGCGCGATGACGGCGGCGCAGGTGCGCAAGTTGCAGGGGGCGGCGGGGCCGTAAGACACAGGACCCGAATACGACTCCGCCCCCGTCTCCGCGAAGAGACGGGGGCGGCTCGTTTTACGGCCTACTGCCAGCCATTGACATTGATCGGACCCGGATTCCACAACCCCGAATGCGTCTCCGTCGTCACGATCGGCTTGGCCGTCTGCGCCGAGTGATCGATCCGATCCAGGATCTGCAACTCGCCCCAATCGTTGCGCGGGTCGTTGGCCAGGAAGGTCGCCAGGGTGACCGGCCGCAACAGCATCGAGCTCCAGCCCAACGCGCCGCCACCGTCATGGCTCTGCCACAGCGTCGTCATGGCCGCACCGCCGCGGTCGGGCAGGATGCGGTAGTCCGGCACCTCGGCGATCCCGTCCAGGTGATCGAACGGCCGCTGGCACGGGAACTGCAGTCCCACTTCCCAATCCAGGAGCACGGGCTTGTCCCGGCCCACATAGTCCTCGAGCGTGACGGTCTGCGGAATGCGCGGCGGGGTCAGCGCCACCCACTGCTTGCCGTCGCTATCGCGATCCTCGGCGATCACGCGAATCGCGGTGGCCTGCGCCGGAATCTGACTCAGCGGCACCCGCAGGTTCCGCCAGGTCGGCGCGGGACCGATATCGATGGGCAGGACCCGGCCCTGCGGTTCCACCGAACCGTCGGGACCGGGCACGCCGTACTCGATCTCGACCTTCTGGCCCGGCGTCACCACGCCGTCCTTGTTGACCGAGTAGATGCGTCCGGCCGCGGCCATGGCGATGATGCCCGCGCTGTCGCGCTGCGCGGGCAGGGCGTACCAGCCGGTGGTCAGGGTCGAGACCGCCTCGGTGCTGTTGTAGCTGCCCAGCACCGGGGTGTCGGCGTCGAGTCCGAAAGGCAGTGGCGCGGTGGTGGTTCCGTCGACCGTGGTGCTGGAGCGGCCACTGACGGCCGCCGAGACATTGCCGCCGGTGTCGACCTCGTCATCGGCGCGCAGATCGGTGGCGATGCCCGTCCGGGTGAAGCCGACCGCGTCCGCGGTGAAGGTGCCGAGCGCGTCGCCGTTGAGCGGCTTCAGCATGCTCTTGTTCGGGTTCTCCTCCACCAGCACGTCATTGGCGAGACCGCACGGCTTGCCCAGCACCGCATCGATATTCGAGCGGGCCAGCGAGTAGGCGGGGTACTGGGCGATCGCGCCCTTGGCCAGCGAGGCCACCTCGAACAGCACCATGAACGCCGCCGCCACGGTCAGGGGTGGGATAGAGACGAAGCGCCAACCCAGCTTCGAGATCCGGTGCGGGCCGGGCTGTTGCGGTGCCCGCACATGGAACCAACCGGCCAGACCGAGCAGGCCCACGGCGGCCACGAGCAGGATCTTGTCGACCTCGATCCCGGCCAGCACCGGCGACTTGTCGTTCCAGGAGATCGACCAGTTCGAGACGTACCACCAGCCATTGATGCTCGCGAACGAGATCGCGAGGGCGAAGGCGATGACGGCGGCGAACAGCGCGCGGTTGCGCGGCGAGCGCATGACCTTCGGACCGACCGCGACGGCCGTCAAAACCGCTACGACACCGGCGATTCCGGCGTAGATGCCGTTGTGGTGGGTCCACTTGGTGGGTGTCAGCATCATCAGCAGCATGACGCCCACACCGGTGCCCAGCACGCGCCGGACCGGTCCGGGCGCGGTGAACGGGATCCGGCCGCCCTTGCGCAGCAGCACGAACGCGCACACCAGCAGGCCGATCCAGAAGGCGAACATCCCGAAGCGCCGCGCCAGCGAGCCGTCGATGGTGGGCATGAAAAGGTACTGGTAGCGAATGTATTCCGCGTCCCAGTGCACATTCGGACCGATCAGGTCGTGTACCCGGCTCATCTCGAACATCGAGGCCAGCGGCTGATCGGCGAACATGATCGACAGCACCACCGCACCGGCCGCGACCAGCGGCGCGGCGAGGGTCAGATACGCGCCGAAGCGGGTGCGCAGGACCGTGAAGCCGCCCGAACCGGCGGGAACGGCCTTGCTCAATGCGCTTGCGCGCCGGTCGAGTATCCGCCACATCGGCCGGATACCGGCGAGCAGCGGTGCGAAGCAAATGATTCCCGACGGACCGACGGTGCAGGCGAACGCGCCGAAGGTGATCGCGATGCCGTAGGGCAGCAATCGACCGGTCGCGATGGCCCGTTCCACCGACACCCAGGTCAGCAAAAGCCCCAGCGCCACCAGCGGTTCCGGCCGCAGACCGTTGTTGTAGGGCAGCCAGATCGCCAGGAAGCCCAGCGCACCCGTCCACACCGCGACCCGGTCGCGCCGAATCCGCGCGCCCAGCCGGGGAATCACCTCGCGGCTGAGCACCAGCCAGATGACAATGCCTGCCAGCAGCGCGGGCAGACGCACGAACGCGCTGGCCGAGTAGATCTGCGCCAGGCGGCCGATCAGGTCGTAATACGGTGTGCCGACCGGGTTTTCGGGCACGCCGAGGTAGCCGAAGTAGTTGGCCATGTACCCGGCGTGAATCGAGGCCCGCCCCATGCCGTACTGGTAGCCGTCATCGGAGGTGGTCGCGCCGATGAAGTGCCAGAGAATCAACGTTCCCAGCACCACCGCGTCGACCGGCTTGAAGGTCCACCAATGCTGCGGCAGGAAGCGACGATTGCGCCGTCCGTCCAACCGGTCCAGTCGCGAGACCGCGAACAGGGCGATGATCGTGCCGATGATCGCGGTCCAGATGGCGATCTTCTTGATCGTGCTCGGCGTGGAGCTGAACCGGCTGTCCACCTGCGCGGTGACCTTGGCCCCGTCGGAGACGGTCAGATCGGAGAAGATGCCGACCATCTGCGGGCGGTAATCGCCGTTCAGCGTGACCGGTGCGACCGTGGAACCGGACAGCGTCGCGGTGGTGGAGGTGAAGTCCGAGTGGACGGTGAGCGCGCACCCCGCGGGCAGCTCCTCGACCGGAACACTCACCAGCGTCTTGTGGTGCGTGATCGCTTCCAGCTTGCCACCCGATGTGACCCGCGCCACGAAGCCGTACCGTTCGAGATCCGGCGCACCGTTCGGCGCGGTCGCGGCCAGCGTGCCGCCCTTCGAACCCAGCTGTGTCACAGCCGAACACGGGATGGTGGCGTCGAAAGCGGCGGGCGCGTACGACACCAGCGGAGCCTCGATGCTCTGCGTCGAATTGCCTTGCGGCCACGTCAGAGTCGTGTGATCCACGACGACCGGTAGCAGCGGCACGGCCAGCGCGGAAACAACGGCGATCAATCCGGCGATCAGAGCGAGCGGCCGGGCCCATCCCCCTCGGATTCGTCTCTCGGGTTCAGCACCAGCACTCCCGGCGGAATCCTGCCCCGCCTTCTCCAACACGTCGGTCACGACCGGAGATCCTAAGCGGAGTTCATAATCGTCCGCTAAGAGAGGACGAACCCGGCATCTCGGATTTCGGATGCCGGGCCCGTCACCTGGGGACTAGCTGCAGGCCGGGGAGGTCTGGTTGGCCAGCGACAGGGCGTTGCAGATCCATTCCTTCTGGACCTTCCACTTGCCGTCCTCGGCCACGAACGGCACGACGGCCTGCTGCGGCTGGCCACCGTTGACCGCGATCTGGGCGTCGGCGGTGATGGTGCCATTGCCGAGATCGGTCACATTGGTGACGGTGATGGTGGCGTTGTTCTGCTTGTAGGCGTCCGCCAGGCGGCTCGGCAGGCTCGGATCGGCCTGGACGCCCTGCATCATGTCCAGCTTCTGCGAGTCCGGCACATTCGGATCCAGCGCCTTCTGCAGCTCGGCGTTCAGATCCGCGGCGGTCGGGGCCGCCGGGTAGCTCGTCTGCGCGGCCGTGGTCTTCGAGGTGGTGGCCTTGGTGGGCTTGCTGTCCTTCTTGTCACCGCTCCCACACGCCGACAGCCCGAGGACGGTCACCACCGCGAGTGCGGCGACCGCGATGCGTCCAGTCTTCTGAAGCTTCAACTGCTCGTCCTTTGCGTTCGAGTAGGTCCGTTCGACAACGAGCGCGACACTACCAACGCGGGGTCGAAGAAGCCGCCTTCGCAAGCGATAACGCGCCATTTTCAGTCCGAATCCTCATAATTGGCGCAAACCTGTCTTAACAGCGTCAACGCAGGCTGTCGAGGGGGTCCGCCCTGCGTAGGTCGGGATCATCCGCCGGGAAGGTGCGCGCCGGACCCGGTCCGGTCGAACGGGTTTCGAAGCGAACGGTGACCACGCCGTGGCCCGCGCCCTGCACCCAGCCGTGACCGAATTCCGGGTGTTCGACATCGAGCCCCGGGTACCAGGTTCCGGTGGTGTAGGAGCGAGTCGCGGGCGGTACCACGGGATCCGGGCTGTCCGGCAGGGCGAGGGTGGGTTCCTCGGAGACCGCGCCGATCGGGTCCACGGTCTGATCCAGTTCGGGGAACAGGGATTCCTGGCGAATCTCGGACAGGCCCGCGAAACCCACGCCCACCAGGCGAATCGGACCGATCTCGGCGGGATCGAGGGCCGAGCGCTGGGCGGCGGCGGTGAGGGTGGCGAGATCCTCGGTGGCATAGGGCAATGTCGAGGAGCGGGTCACGATGCTCATGTCGGTCTTCTTGAGCTTGAGCACCACCGTGCGTGCCGCCCGGCCGTCATTGGTCAGCCTCCGATGCGCCGAGGCGGCCATGGCCTCGATCGCGGGCCGCAGCTGGGCCAGATTGAGAATGTCGGTCTCATAGGTGGTTTCGGCGCTGATCTGCTTGGCCTCGGCGCGCTCGGCCACCGGCCGGTCGTCGATGCCGCGGGCGAGCCGGTGCAGGGCCACGCCGATGCTGCCGCCCAGAATCGAGGACGCCTCCGACTCCGGGAGCGCGGCCAGCGCGCCCACCGTCTCGATTCCCAATGAGCGCAAACGACTTTCGGCCACCGGACCGATGCCCCACAGCTTGCGGACCGGGAGGGCGGAGAGGAACTTGTCCTGCTCGGTGGCCGGAATCACCCGCACGCCATCGGGTTTGGCCAGGCCGGAGGCGATTTTGGCGAGCTGTTTGCCGCTGCCCGCGCCGACCGAGGCGACCAGGCCGGTGCGCTCGCGCACGGCGGTGCGCAGGGCCTCACAGAATTCGAGGACCTGGTCGGGGGTGGCGCCCGCCAGTTCGGCGGGCTCACCGAACGCCTCGTCGAAGGAGAGGGTTTCCAGGACGGGGATTTTCGTCCGGAGGGTCTCGAAGACCTGACCGCTGAGCTCGCCGTACACCGCCCCACGCGGGGAAATCACCACCGCCGAGACCCCGACCAGCCGCTTGGCCTGATGCATCGGCATGGCCGAGCGCGCACCGTACACCCGCGCCTCGTAACTGGCCCCCGCCACCACCCCGCGCCCGCCCATGCCGCCGACCAGGACCGGGCGGCCACGCAGCGTCGGGCGGGTGAGCTGCTCGACCGAGGCGAAGAACGCGTCCATATCTATGTGCAGCACCCAGCGGCGCTGGCCCGAAACTCGGAGTCCGCCGGTGGTTTGCCGCGAGTCCGCTGCCGGTGTGTCCAGTGACACGCTCACCCCCGGCGACCCCGAATTACCGGCTCCACCAGGCACAATGTCCCGGTTTGCGGCAGCGGCGGCAGTGTTCACAACGGGAAATTTACGCCCGGCTACCGACAGGTACGACCTGCGACGTGTGTGATGATCGAGCCATGACCATTCGCAAGGCCGTGATTCCCGCCGCCGGTATCGGTTCGCGGCTGCTGCCGTTGACCAAGGCGATTCCCAAGGAAATGCTCCCCGTCGGCGACAAGCCGGTCATCGAACACACCGTCCGCGAACTGGTGGCCTCCGGCGTCACCGACATCACCATCGTGGTCAGCGGTGGAAAGTCGTTGATCCAGGATCACTTCCGCCCCAACCCCGCGCTGGTCGCCCAGTTGCGTGCCGACGGCAAGGCCGCCTACGCCGATGCCGTCGAGGAGGTCGGCGAGCTCGGCCGGGCCGGACACATCACCTACCTGGACCAGCACGGCCCCTACGGCAATGGCACGCCCGTGCTCAATGCCGCGCGTCACCTGGGGGACGAGCCGCTGCTGGTGCTGTGGCCTGACGACGTGTTCGTCGCCGAGGTGCCGCGCGCCCAGCAGCTCGTGGACGCCTACGAGAAGACCGGTGCGCCGGTGCTCGCGCTCATGCCCATGGATCCCTCCGAATCGCAGCGCTACGGCGTGCCGGTGGTGGAGGAGACCGTGAGCGAGGGGCTCATGCGGATCAGCGGCCTCAAGGAGAAGCCCAAGCCCGCCGACGCGCCGTCGTCGTTCGCGGCCATCGGCGGCTACGTGGTCACGCCGGGCATCATCAAGGAACTGCGCAAGCAGGTCGACGACTGGTACACCCACCGCACCGGCGAGGTCTACCTGACCGACGCCATCAATATCTTCGCCGCCTCGAACCCGGTGTACGGGCAGGTGATTCGCGGTCGCTGGTACGACACCGGCAACCCGGCCGACTATCTGACCGCCCAATTCGCCTCGGCGCTGGCGCATCCGGAGTACGGTCCGCTCTTGCGTCAACTCGTAGCCGAATAGATCACATCACCGATTTTGTCGAAACCCGAAACATGGGGGCAGGTTTCGGCGATCATCCATCCGGGGTCGGGACACCCGGTGGATCGAAGGTCGGTTTTGCTAGGCGGTTTGGGTACCCGAGCGGCAGCGCTCGCGGCGGCAAGTTGTTCTCTGGTCAGCGCTTTCACCATGGCCCTGCCCGCGGGCACGGCCTCCGGGGCACCGCCCGACCCGATCACCAGTACCGCCACCCTGGCCGCGACCCCGGTCGCCGACGACGGTTCCAGCATTCGGTCCTTCGAGGTGCACGACGCCCGCAATCTGACGCTGCACGTGCATTCGGCGGCCATGGACACCGACATCACGGTGGAGGTGCAGCGCCCCGCCGACACCTCCCAGCCGCGGCCGGTGCTCTACCTGCTCAATGGCGCTGGCGGCGGCCTGGATACGGCCACCTGGAAGCGGAACACCGACTCCACGCAGTTCTTCGAGGACAAGAACGTGAACGTGGTGATGCCCATCGGCGGCGCGTTCACCTACTACACCGACTGGCGCACACCCGATCCCAAGCTCGGGCAGCCCAGATGGAAGACCTTCCTCACGGAGGAGCTGCCGCCGCTGGTCGACGCGGCCTTGGACACCAATGGGATTCACGCCATCGCGGGCATGTCCATGTCCGGGACCTCGGTGTTGCAATTGGCCATCGCCGCGCCCGGCCTGTACGGGGCGGTCGCCGCCTACAGCGGGTGCGCGCAGATCAGCGATCCGGTCGGCCAGAAGTTCGCCAATCTGGTGATCTCCATCGGCGGCGGCAATCCGGTGAACATGTACGGGCCGATGGATGATCCGGAGTGGGCCGCCAACGACCCCTACGTGCACGCGGAGGCGCTGCGCGGCATGGGAATCTACGTCTCCAACGGCTCGGGCCTGCCCGGACGGCACGACAATGTGGCCGATGTGCGCAGCCTCGGGCCCGCGGACGGCGGTCTGCCGCAACAGATCCTGGTGGGCGGGATTCTGGAGGCGGCCAGTGACTGGTGCGCACGGAACCTCAAGACGCGACTGCGGGAGTTGCAGATTCCGGCGACCTTCGACATCGCCAAGCCGGGGACGCATTCGTGGGGGTACTGGCAGGACGCGCTGCGGGCGTCGTGGCCGGTGCTGGCCAAGGGACTGGACCTGCCCGAAACAGACTGAGCCGCGGGGTTATTCGTCGGCGGCGTTGTAGCGGACCAGGTACTGCGCCAGCCGGTCGATATCCGCGTCGTCCCAGTCGCGGAACCGTTCGGCGAAGGCGGCCGTCCGACTCCGGGCAGCCGCGCGGGCGACTCGCTTGCCCTCCGGTGTCGCCCGCAGCACCAGATTGCGGCGATTGGACGGATCGACGTCCCGCGCCAGGTACCCGTCCCGTTCCAGCGCCGCCACCTGCCTGCTGACCGTCGACTTGTCCAGGTGGAAGTGCCCCGCCAGATCCGCGGCCAGGCAGCCGTCCCGCTCGATCACCAGGTCCAGGATGCTCGAGGCCACCAGCGACAGCTCCGGGTGCAGTTCGGTGGCGCGCCCGCGGGCTCTCCGGGCAAAGGCGGTGAGCTCGCGCTGTATGACCTCGATCGCATCGGCGCGGCCGGGGAATGCCGGGTGACCATTCATGGTTGTAGACTACAACCTCGCTTGGTTGTATTTACCAACTATTGGAGAAGAAACCTATGGCCTCGCATCAGATCCGGCATGTCGCCACCCACCTGCTCACCCCGCTGCTCATGTGCCTCGGCATGGGACTGGCGTATCTGGGCGCGTTCCATCAGCCCGAGCCCAATCATCTGGCCGTGGCCGTGGTCGGCGACAGCCCGCAGGTGAAGGTGCTGGCGCAGACCATGAAGGACAAGGGCGGGGACGCGCTGGACGTGATCACCGTGCCGAGCCGGGACGAGGCGGTCGATCAGCTGCGGCACCGGGATCTGGCGGGGGCGTACGTGCCGGATCCGCAGAAGCCGGAAGTGCTGGTCGCCAAGGCCGGATCGGATACGACGGCCATGGCGGTCGAAGCGGTCTTTCATCAGGTGTCCGTCCAGCAGGGTGCCACCCAGCCCACGACCACCGACGTGACCACGCCCAGCTCCGGCGACCCGACCGCGCAGGGCATCTTCTTCCTGCTGGTCGCGCTGAGCATCGGGTCCTACGGCAGCGTGGCGGCCATCGGCGCGGCGGGCGCGGGCCTGTCCATGCGGGTGCGCGCGCTGATCGGACTGGGCACCTCGCTGCTGGTGAGCCTGATCGGACTGGTCTTGGCGGGTCCGGTCTTCCACGTGGTCGACCATGACGCCGCCGCGATCTGGGCCATGTCGTGGCTGTACTCGGCGGGCATCCTGGCCATCGGCATCGGCCTGCACACCTTCCTGAAGCGGTGGACCACCCTGGGCATGATGGTGCTGTTCGTCATGCTGAACTTCACCAGCTCCGGCGGCGTCTACAGCCCGTGGCTGCAGAACGATTTCTTCGGGACGCTGCACCACTTCTGGAACGGGGCCGGATTCGTCGAGGGCGCGCGCAGCCTGCTGTACTTCGACAGCGCGGGCCTCGGCAGCCGGATCGCCAGCCTGGTCATCTGGTTCGCGGCGGGCGTGGTGCTGATGGCCATTGCGGCGGCCGCGGAAAAGCGCCAGGCCGCAGCGGTTTCCGAGCCCCGGCACGCGGCCCCGGTCGTACGGAGCGAGGATGCCGAGGAAGAGATGGAAGAGGCCGTCGGCGTCTAGTTCGACCGAATACCCAACTGCGACAAGGCGGTCCGGATGCCCACCCGGACCGTCTCGTTGTCTCCCACTCCCCCGCTGATGGTCACGCCGTCGCGGGTCATCAGGAGCATGCGCGCGGCGTCGTCGACGTCGGTGTGTCCGGCCGCGCGCAGCCGGTCGGCCATGAGGTCGCGGAACCAGCCGCGATAGTCGTCGACCACTTTGCGCACGGCATGGTCGGACTGCGGAAACTCCACGGCCGCATTGAGGAACGGGCAGCCGCGAAAGCCCGGCCCGCGGCTGAGCTCGCCGAGCCGCTCGAAGATGCCGACGATGGATTCGGTGCCCTCGCCGGGGATGGACTCGAGCGTCTCCCGCTGGCGGGCGTACTCGCGGACCAGGTAGGCGACGACCAGGTCTTCCTTGGTCTTGAAGTGCCGGTAGAAGGTGGCCTTCGCGATGCCCGCCTCGGCGATGATGCGGTCGATGCCGACGGTGTGGATGCCCTCGGCGTAGAACAGCCGAGTGGCGGTGTCCAGCAGGCGATCACGGGCTTCGCTCATGGCTCGACCCACTCCTTCCCCGATCGTCTCGCTTTGCAAGCGGGTTTCGGTATTGACGATAGCAGACAGATCTGTCTACCCTGGATTTCGTCGGAACAGACAAGTCTGTCTAGGGAGATTCGAAATGCCTAAGCTCTTCACCTCGTCCGCCACCTCCGTCGGCCGCGAGGGCCGCTCGGTCAGCTCCGACGGTTACCTCGACCTGAAGCTGGCCCAGCCCAAGGAGGTCGGCGGCAGCGGTGACGGCACCAACCCGGAGCAGCTGTTCGCGGTGGGCTACTCGGCCTGCTTCGCGGGTGCGCTGCAGGTCGTGGCCCGCAATGCCGGTGTCTCGATCGGCGACACCTCGGTGACCGCCGACGTCAGCCTGAACAAGGACGAGGAGACCGGTTTCGGCATCTCCGTCGTGCTGCGCGTCGAGCTGCCCGAGGAACTGCAGAACGAGAAGGGCCGCGAGCTCGTCGAGGCCGCGCACCAGGTGTGCCCGTACTCGAAGGCCACCCGGGGCAACATCCCGGTGGAACTCGTTGTCGAGTAAGACGATTCAGTAGAAGCGGCGGATGGTGTAGATGTCGAACTGATCCAGCGGGGTCAGACCGACGGGCACACCCAAGCCGTACGCGTTCAAGATATTGCCGCCTCCCGCGTAGATGCCTACGTGGGAGGCGTCGTCGTTGAGGACCACCACATCGCCGGGTTGCAGTGCGCCGAAAGGCACTTCGAGCCCGGCGTCGGCCTGCTGCCAGGTGGTGCGCGGCATATCGATGCCGACGCTGCGAAAGGCCCACTGCACCAGGCCCGAACAGTCCCAGTCGTCGGGGCCGGTGCCGCCCCAGCGGTAGGGCTTGCCGGTCTGGGTGGTGGCCAGGCCGAGGGCTACCATGGCGCGAGGGCTCGCGAGGGGGATCTGCGCCGAGCCGCTCGCGCTGCCGGAGGCCGAGCCGGAGGCGCTACCGGAGGACGAACCCGAGGCGGAGCCGGTATCCGCAGACGCGGTTCCCACCGACAGTGCCCCCGCTACGGCCAGTGCCGCCATCGTCGTGACGATGTTCCGGACTCTTCCGAGCTGCCTTCGAGCCATGTGCGCGCCCCTTCATCGGCGATACCGCGGGAACTGCCTTCGAACATGAGCGTTAGCTAGCTAATAGCCGTTGTATCGCACGTGCAACATGCGTCACAAGAGAACCTTGGCTGGCGTGTCTCGAGAGGCATGTCACTTGGCATGAAGAAGCGGCCCGTCTGGAATCCAGACGGGCCGCTCGAGATTTGCCGACGATCAGCGGTTCCACCGCAGGGTCAGGTGGTGGTTGGCCTTCATCAGCAGGGGGATCAGCAGGTAGGCCGAGACCGGCACCACGATCGCGGTCAGGATCAGCGTCCGCACGAAGACCGGCAGGCTGCCCATCTCCGGACCCAGCAGCGCCAGGGCGATGGTGATGGTCGGGTACACGGCCAGCCAGGTGATCAGCGCGCGCCGGTGCACCGACGGAACCACAACGGGGGTGGCGACATTCGCGGCGGGGGTGGTGGCGATGGTGGTCATTGTTCGCTCCTAGCGACCGTGTTCCGAACTTCCGGCGAGACGGTCCGTCTCGTCTCATGAAGTAAATTAGGCCGCGTCCCAACGCTTGTCAAGACGAGACGTTCCGTCTCGTTCGCGAGTATGCTGAACCCATGCCCCAGCCCCCCAAGCCCGAACTGCGCAATCCCAAGTCCCATCAGGCGATCCTGGACGCGACCTTCGAACTCGCGGTGAGCAAGGGCTACGGCAAACTCACCATCGAGGCCATCGCCGCCAAAGCGGGCGTGGGCAAGCAGACCATCTACCGCTGGTGGCCCTCCAAGGGCGCGATCGCCCTCGAGGCCATCAACGACCAAATCGGTTCCGCCACGGACTTTCCCGATACCGGCGACATCGCCGCCGACCTGAAGACCCAGATCACCGGACTGTCGCGCATGCTCGCCGGTGACGTCGGGTGCGTCTACCGAGGCGTCATCGCCGAGGCCCAGCACGATCCGAAACTCCTGCAGACCGTCCGCGACACCTTCACCGAGCCCCGCGCGCGGAACGCCGCGCGCCGCCTCGAAACCGCCATGCGCGCCGGTCAGATTCGCGACGACCTCCCCATCCTGACCATGACCAATATGCTCTACGGCCCCGTCTATCTGAGGTTCCTGCTCGGCCAGGGCGACATCCTGGACGTCGCGAGCCTGGTCGACCCGATTCTCGACGGCCTGCGCCCGCGCCCGGTGTGAAAACGCGTCGGGCGGGACCGATTTCGGCCCCGCCCGACGTGGTCGTGGCGACTATGCCTTGGTGATCGAGACCTTTACGCCGCCGACGATTTCGGGGGCGTCTGCGCCTGCCGCACCGAAATTCAGGGTGGTGGCGAGGATTTCGCCCGCGATGAGGTCGCGGTGGGTTTCGGCCCACGCCAACCGCTCGGCGGGGACGTCGAGGATCACGGTGATGCGGTCGGAGACGTCGAGGCCCAGGGACTTTCGGGTTTCCTGGAGGTCGCGGATGAGGTCGCGGGCCCAGCCTTCGGCCTCGAGTTCCTCGGTGACGAGCGAATTCAGCACCACCAGACCGGCATTGCCGGGGAGGGCGGCGGTGGAGTCGGGCTCGGCGGCGACCAGGCGCTGGGTGTATTCCTCGGGGAGCAGGGCGATTCCGGCGGCGGAGACGGTGCCGTCGGCGGCCTCGGTCCACTCCCCGGCCTTGACGGCCTTGATGACCGTCTGGACGTCCTTGCCGATGCGCGGGCCCGCGGCGCGGGCGTTGACCACCAGTTCGAAGCGGCCGTGGGCGGCCACATCGGTGGTGAGGTCGACGCGCTTGACGTTCACCTCGTCGGCGATCAGGTCGACGAAGGGACGCAGGCGTTCCGCGTCGGCGGCGGCCACGGTGACCTCCGAGAGCGGCAGGCGCACACGGAGATTCTGGGCCTTGCGCAGGCTCAGGACCGTGGAGCAGACCGTGCGGACCTCGTCCATGGCCGACACCAGCTCGGCGTCGTGGGGCAGTTCGTCCGCCTTCGGCCAATCGGCCAGGTGCACCGAGCGCTCGCCGGTGAGGCCGCGGTAGATCACCTCGGTCAGCAGCGGCAGCAGCGGTGCGGCCAGGCGGGTGGTCACCTCCAGCACCGTGTGCAGGGTGTCGATGGCGTCGCGGTCCTCTTCCCAGAAGCGCGAACGCGACCGGCGCACATACCAATTGGTCAGCGCGTCGGCGAAGGTGCGCAGCTCGTCACAGGCGGTGGCGATGTCGTAGACCTCGAGCGCGTCGGTCATGACATCGCGCGTCTGCGCGAGCTTGGCCAGGATGTACTGGTCCAGCACGTTTTTCGAGTCCGTGCGCCAGGTGCCGGGGGTCGAGGCGTACAGCTGCAGGAAGGTCCACGCGTTCCACAGCGGACGCAGCGCCTGGCTCACGCCCTCGCGGATGCCGCGCTCGGTGACGATCAGGTTGCCGCCGCGCAGCACCGGGGAGGCCATGAGGAACCAGCGCATGGCGTCGGAGCCGTCGCGGTCGAAGACCTCGTTGACGTCCGGGTAGTTGCCCTTGGATTTGGACATCTTCAGGCCGTCGTCGCCGAGCACGATGCCGTGCGCCACAACGGACTTGAACGCCGGGCGGTCGAACAGCGCGGTGGACAGCACGTGCAGGTTGTAGAACCAGCCGCGGGTCTGGCCGTTGTACTCGACGATGAAGTCGCCGGGGCTGTGGGCCGGAGCGTCGGCGGTGCCCTCGAACCATTCCTTGTTCTCGAACGGGTAGTGCACCTGCGCGTACGGCATGGAGCCCGACTCGAACCAGCAGTCGAGCACCTCGGGCGTGCGCCGCATCATCGACTTCCCGGTCGGGTCATCGGGATTCGGGCGCACCAGCTCGTCGATGCCGGGCCGGTGCAGATCCTCCGGCCGCACGCCGAAGTCCCGCTCGATCTCATCGAGCGAGCCGTACACGTCCACGCGCGGGTAGGCCGGATCGTCGGAGATCCACACCGGGATGGGCGCGCCCCAGTACCGGTTGCGGCTGATGTTCCAGTCGCGCGCGTTCTCCAGCCACTTGCCGAACTGGCCGTCGCGGATGTGCTCCGGGACCCAGGTGATCTCCTTGTTGAGCTCCACCATGCGGTCGCGGAACTTGGTGACCGCCACGAACCAGGACGGCACCGCCATGTAGATCAGCGGCTGGCCCGACCGCCACGAGTGCGGGTAGGAGTGCTCGATGGTCTCGTGCCGCAACAGCTTTCCGGCGGCCTTGAGGTCCTTGATGATGACCGGGTTGGCGTCGAAGACCATGAGGCCCTCGTACGGCGGCACCATGGAGGTGAACTTGCCGCCCGCGTCGAGGGGCTGCACGATCTCGATCCCGTTGGCGGAGGCGACATCCATGTCCTCCTCACCGAAGGCGGGCGCAAGATGCACGATGCCGGTGCCGGAGTCGGTGGTCACGTAGTCGGCGTTGAGCACGCGGTGGGCACGGGGATGGCCGCGGAAGAAGTCGAACGGCGGCAGATAGTCCAGGCCCTCGAGCGCCGCGCCCGAATGCTCGGACAGCACCGTGGGCTCCTCGCCCAGCTCGCGGGTGTAGTGCGAGAGCCGTTCGGCGGCAAGCACGTACCGCTTGCCGTCCTTGCCCTCGACGTGCACGTAGGTCAGGTCCGGGTGCACGGCGATCGCCAGGTTGGACGGCAGGGTCCAGGGTGTGGTGGTCCAGATGAGCGCGTTCGCGCCGTCGAGCTGGTGGAGCGGATGATCGGCCGCCACCCGCAGCACCATGTCCACGGTGACCGCCGGGTCCTGGCGCATCCGGTAGGAGTCGTCGAGGCGCGCCTCCTGATTCGACAGCGGCGTCTGCTCATACCAGCTGTAGGGCAGCACCCGGAAGCCCTGATAGATCAGCCCCTTGTCGTACAACGACTTGAACGCCCACATGACCGATTCCATGAAGTCGAGGTCGAGGGTTTTGTAGTCGTTGTCGAAGTCGACCCAGCGCGCCTGACGCGTCACATAGTTACGCCACTCGTTGGTGTAGCGAAGCACCGAGGATTTGCACGCGGCATTGAATTCCGCGAGGCCCATGGCATCGATCTGTGATTTGTCCGTGATACCGAGCTGCTTCTCGGCTTCGATTTCCGCCGGGAGGCCGTGAGTATCCCAACCGAATCGTCGTTCCACCTTCTTCCCGCGCATGGTTTGGAATCGCGGGATCAAATCCTTGACGTATCCGGTGAGCAGATGACCGTAGTGCGGCAACCCATTGGCGAAGGGTGGACCGTCGTAGAAGACGAATTCCTCTGCATCGGAACGGTTCTCGATGCTGGCACGGAAGGTGTCGTCGGCGGCCCAGTAGTCGAGGACCCGCTGCTCCAGCTCGGGGAAGGACACCTGGCCGGTCGTCTTGCTGAGCTCGACGCGGGGGTACGCGCTTCGGGTGGTGGTCTCGTCCGCCATGGCGGCCTCTCGTCTCCTCGTGCCATCACGTGTGGGCACGGGGACGATCCCGGCGCTCCGTGCGCCGCAACCGCGGTACCACCCCGCTTGCCCGGTCGTTCGGAGCGAAAACCCTTGTGCGACCAAGCCTCTCGTTGCGAGCTATGACGGGCTCACCCGTTCGGTTCTACTGAGCGGGAGGCCCGCCGTTCTTCCGAAGACTCCCCGGTGATAGCCGGATCAACGCCGTAAAGCTGTCTCCATACTAGCGGGGCGAGTCCAGCGGTTATTCCGCGGACCCACCCCGACAGTCTCCATAGAAGCTTTGCTCAGTGCTTCGCGTGCCTGCCACCCGGTCTCGACGAGGCTTCCTCGTCGTTCTCGGTCCGCAGCGACAACGCACTGACGAGCAGCAGCACCGCGCCTATGACGCACACGATGATGCAGCCCCATGCCCAGATCACCGAACCGGTGGTCAGTGCGGTCACCAGCAGGCCGAAACCCACGGCGGCGAGCGCGAGCGTCACCACGAGCAAGTGCACCACCCCCTCGCTGGGCTTCGCTGGCTCGGGCCGTTGCGGGCTCGGCCATCGAAGGACGGGAAAGGTTGGCGACGATGACGCACCGACCGGGCTGTCACCCGGCGCGACGCGGCATCGCGGGCCGTAGTTACGACTTTACTTGCTGCCCTTGAGAAGTGCGCCGTTGCCCGACGCGTCGGCGCCGAACTCGCCGCCGTCGACCGGAACCGCGGAGCCACGGTTCTCCAGCTCCTCGAGCTGCGACTCCAGGTAGGACTTCAGCCGCACCCGGTACTCGCGCTCGAAGGTCTTGAGCTGCTCGATGCGGCTCTCCAGCACGCTGCGCTGCTGGGTGATGGTGGCCATGATCTCGGTGTGCTTGCGCTCGGCGTCGGCCTGCAGGGCGTCGGCCTTCTCCTTGGCCTGGCGCAGCTGGGAATCCGAGCGGGTCTGCGCGTCGGACAGCATGGCCTCGGCCTTCTGGCGGGCGTCGGCGATCATGGCCTCGGAGCGGGTGCGCGCGTCGCTGACCAGTCGCTCCGAGTTGGCTCTGGCGTTGGCCAGCAGCTGCTCGGCCTCGGTCTTGGCATCGGAGGTGAGGCGGTCGGCCATCTCCTGAGCCAGCGAAAGCACCTTGGCGGCCTGCAGATTCGCGTCCGCGGAGGGGGCGTCCTGCTTGACGGCGGCGACCGGGGCGGGCGCGGGCATGGGAGCCGGGGGCGCGGGCGGGGCGGCCTTGATGGGCTCCGGCGCGATGGGCGCCTTCACGGTCTGGACCGCGGGGCCCCGATTCTTCTTGGCGTCAGCCAGTTCCGCGTCCAACTCGGCAACGCGCTGGCGAAGATCAGCATTCTCCTCGATGAGGCGTGAGAGCTCCTGCTCGACCAGGTCGAGGAAGGCGTCGACTTCGTCCTCGTTGTATCCGCGCTTCCCGATCGGTGGTTTGCTGAACGCGACGTTATGAACATCGGCGGGGGTCAGCGGCATGGAACGATCCCTTCACGCTTCGTATGGAGATCTAGCGGTAGATCTGGGCAAGCTTTCTTTCGGCCCATTCTGTCACACCTGAGCTATCGACTGCCCTGCCTGGCCCGTGATCGTCATCAAGATGAACACGATAAAGAGCAGGACCATAATGGACAGATCGAGCCGAATTCCCCCAAGATTCACTGGGGGTATCAAACGCCTCAGAAGTTTCACCGGGGGGTCGGTGATCGTGAAGATCACCTCCAGGAGGATCACGACGAAGCCAGTCGGACGCCAGTCTCGCGCGAAGCTGCGGATGAACTCGACGATGACTCGGCTGATCAGCAGCAGCCAAAAGATGAACAGCAGCAGGTTCAACACCGTCAACAGGTCCACCCGACCACTCTGCCTCAGATCTCATGATCGGCAAAATAGAAACACTGATCGCCCCGGTCACAGCTGGGCCGACAGCCTATGACTACCGGTCGGACGTACCGACACACACTGTGGCACTCGGATACCCGGACAACTCGGGCACAAGACTCCCCCACAATCCCCCGCGCCTCCCCGCGCAATCCCCCGCGACAAAGTCGCAACCCCCATAGACGCAACGTAATTCGTTGCCTCGGTTTACTTCTCACCCCACCCGACTCCCGGGCACCCGCCGTGGGCGCGGCCCCGCGAATCCCGAGAGTTGGGTCCCGTTACTTCTGGTTGTAGAAGCCGTTTTCGGCGATGCGGCGGCGCTCCTCGGCGGAGACGTCCACGTCGGCGGGCGACAGCAGGAAGACCTTGGTGGCGACCTTGTCGAACGAACCACGCAGGGCGAAGGCCAGACCCGCGGCGAAGTCCACCAGCCGACGCGCGTCGGAGTTGCTCATCTCGACCAGATCCATGATCACCGGGGTGCCGTCGCGGAAGCGCTCGCCGATGATGGCGGCCTCCGCGTAGGTGCGCGGGCGCAGCGTGGTGATCTTGGACAAGGTGCCTCCGTCCTCGAAGATCTGGGGACGGCGGGCCGCCTCGATCCGGCGCTCCTGCTCCCGCAGCTCCTCAATGCGACGCTCCGCGTCGGTGTCCATCGCGAGCGCGCCGCGGGTGCTGCCGCGCACCATGGGCGCGCTGCCGCCCACGGACCGGGTGCGGCTGGACGGGGCGGTGTCGATGCGGGTGGGACGGCGCGGCGGTTCGTAACGGTCGTCGGCGTCGTAGCGGTCGCGGTGATCGCGCTCGCGGAGGTCGTCGACGTAGTCGTCGCGGCGGGAGACGGCACTGTAGCCCGGCTTGTAGGGGGCCTTGTACGACGGCTCGTAGGCGGGCTCGTCGTCGTAGCGGTCCTCGGCGTACCGGTCGTAGTCGCGCTCGCGTTCCCCGTAGGCGCGGGGACGACGCTGGCCACGCTCATCGGCGCTCCGGGCGGCTCCGCGGTCGTCGACGTAGTCGTCTTCGTAATCCTCGAGCGGAACCATCCCGAAGTACGCCTTGAACTTGTGCAGCGTGCTCATCTGGTCGACCTTCCTTCGGCCCCGGTTGGCCTGGGGTGTTGTCCTGCTCAGACCTCATCTGTCACCAAGCATATGTTTCAAATGTGACTGGTGAGGTTTCTTTGCTACGCCGAGGTTATCGGTCGCGCGCCCATCAGGGCAGTACCGACACGCACGCACGTGGATCCGTGGCGGATGGCCGACTCCAAGTCGCCGGACATGCCCGCCGACAGTTCCATAGCTTCGGGGTGGACGGTCGTTAATGCGGCGTGGATGCGGGCCAGTTGCTCGAAGGCGGCATCGGGCTCGACATCCAGCGGGGGGATCGCCATCAGGCCCGCGAGCTGCAGTGATTCCGAGGCGGCGACCTGATCGGCGAGGGCGTGCAGGGCCGCGTCGCGGACGCCGCCGCGGGCGGGATCGGCGTCGAGGGAGACCTGGAGCAGCACGCGCAAGGGGGTGGTGCGGGTGCCGTCGTCGAGAGCGGCCTTGACGCCCGTGTCGAGGGCACTGGCCAGCCGGTCCGAATCGACCGAATAGACCGTATCTGCCCAGCGTGCAACGGCTTTGGCCTTGTTGCGCTGGAGGCGGCCGATGAATTCCCAACGTATTTGGGACAGGTGTCCCAGTTGGGCCACCTTGGCGGCGGCCTCCTGTTCCCGGGATTCGCCGAACTCGCGGCGGCCGAGGTGATAGAGGATCTCGATATCCGAGGCGGGGAAGAACTTGGTGACCGGCAGCAGGCGGACCGAGCCCCTGTCACGCCCCGCGGCCGCGCACGCTGCGTCGATTCGCTCGATGAGAGCTGACAGCGAGGTCTTCAGTTGTTCGACGCGGTCCCCGTGGCCTGTGACTCCCGTCGCAACCGATCCCGTTGTGCCGGTAGAACTCTCGGTCATTCTGAAACCCCTTCGGATGACATCCAAATCACACCGGCGAGTCGCCCCGTCGGCGCGCCGCGGCGGTGCGAGAACAGCGTCTTGTCCTCGATGGTGCAGCGCGGGTCCACGGCCACCGCGCCCACACCGGCCGCTTCCAGCTGTCGCCGAATGCCCGCGCGCAGATCCAGACCGGGCGTGCCCTTGGCCGTGGTGGTCGCGCTGCCGGGCAGGTGCGCCTCGACGTCGGCGCGCATGGCGGCGGGCACCTCGTACTGGCGACCGCTGGCCGCCGGGCCGAGGAACGCGCCGATGCGCTCGGGTCGCGCGCCCACCGACACCATGGCCTCGAGGACCTTCGGGACGATGCCGATGCGCGCGCCGATGCGGCCCGCGTGCACGGCGGCGATGACCCCGGCCTCGTCGTCGGAAAGCAGGATCGGCACACAGTCGGCGGTCAGCACCACCAGCGCCAAATCCCGCCGGGTGGTCACCAGCGCATCGGTGGCGGGTACCGGCTCGGTGCGCGGGCCGTCGACGATCTCGACGTTGCGGCCGTGGATCTGTTCCATCCAGATCAGGTGATCGGGTGCCAGGCCGAGATTCTCGGCCAGGCGAACTCGATTGCGCCGCACCGCCTCCGGATCGTCGCCCACGTGGTCGCCCAGGTTGAACGAGTCGTAGGGGGCCGCGGAGAAGCCGCCCGCGCGCGTGGTCACTACCCGTCTGGTCCGGAAAACAGGTGCCGCTGATGTCATGGGTTCGAGGGTAGTAGCCACCGGCGGGCTATCCGAAAAACGCGCCCGCCCCCATGGTGGGGGCGGGCGCGTTCGCGACGAATTCCAGTGTCTGCCTTGGCCTATCGACGCATGAACGACGGCACGTCGACATCGTCGTCGTCCGCGTCCGGCGGCTGGATGTGGCCGCGGCTGTTGCCGCCGATGGTCGGATCGACCGACGGCCGCGGGGCGCTGTAGGACGGCGCGGGGCCGCGCTCGGCCACGGGGGCCGGGGCGGGGGTGGCCGGAGCCTGCGGCGGTTCCACCGGGCGGGCGGGCTCGGCGGCGCGGGTCGAGCTGTATTCGCTCGCGCGGCTGACCGATCCGGCCGAGGCCGAGCTGGTCGTGGAGGCGGTGCTGCTGAAGCGGCTCACCGAGGGCTCGATGCGCCGCGACGGGCCGTTGCCGTCGAATCCGGCCGCGATCACCGTGACGCGGACCTCGTCGCCGAGGGAATCGTCGATGACCGTACCGAAGATGATGTTCGCCTCGATGTGCGCGGCCTCCTGGACCAGCGAGGCGGCCTCGTTGATCTCGAACAGACCGAGGTCCGAACCACCGGCGATGGAGAGCAGCACGCCGTGCGCGCCGTCCATGGAGGCTTCCAGCAGTGGCGAATTGATGGCCGCCTCGGCCGCCTTGACCGAACGACCCTCGCCGCGCGCGGAACCGATGCCCATGAGGGCGCTGCCCGCGCCGGACATGACCGACTTGACGTCGGCGAAGTCGACATTGATCAGGCCCGGGGTGGTGATCAGGTCGGTAATGCCCTGAACACCGTTGAGCAGCACCTCATCCGCGGAACGGAAGGCATCCATCAGCGAGACGGCCGCGTCGCCCAGCTGCAGCAGGCGGTCGTTGGGGATGACGATGAGGGTGTCGCAGGACTCGCGCAGGGCCTGGATGCCCGCCTCGGCCTGGTTGCTGCGGCGCTTGCCCTCGAACGAGAACGGCCGCGTCACCACGCCGATGGTGAGCGCGCCGAGTTTGCGGGCGATGGAGGCCACGACCGGCGCGCCGCCGGTGCCCGTGCCGCCGCCCTCACCGGCGGTCACGAAGACCATGTCCGCGCCCTTGAGGACCTCTTCGATCTCGTCCTTGTGGTCCTCGGCGGCCTTGCGGCCGACCTCGGGATCGGCACCGGCGCCCAGGCCGCGGGTCAATTCCCGGCCGACATCGAGCTTCACGTCGGCATCGGACATCAGCAGAGCCTGCGCGTCGGTGTTGACCGCGATGAACTCGACTCCCTTGAGTCCCTGTTCGATCATCCGGTTGACGGCATTCACGCCGCCGCCGCCGATACCGACGACCTTGATCACAGCAAGGTAGTTGTGCGGGGGCGTCATGGGCTCTCGCCTTCCTTCGATCTGAAACAGCTTGTCGTCTTCGGTTACTGGCAAAACTCCGGCGTTATGGTCTCGGTCCGATAAACCCTCAACCATAGCTTCAGCGTTATGTCAAGTATCCGACTGGTGCGGAACGGTATTCGCAGCCACCGCGTTACTAGCGCAGGCGCGCCGAAACGAGTGTCAGAATCTTGTGTGATTCGCCTCGTCCGACCCACCTGAGCATCGTATCGTGGACGGTTGCCCTCCGGTCCTGGATCGGAACCGACGGTGCCCTTCCGGCAAACCACCGAAAATTTCGGCGGCCCAATGGGTATCGCTCACTTTACCGTGACCAGATTCGGACTCGTAACATCGAATACCTTGCCCGGCTGGGAAAGCAGGGGTCCGACCACCGCCGCCTTGCGCGCGGAGTCCGCGGTTCCTCCCCACACCACCGTACGGCCGTCACGCAACTCCAGGGCAATATCCGAAACCGAGCGGGCCACAACCGCTCCCACGCCCAACTGGTCACGCAGCGGTATCGGAATGGCGGCCATGACCGCGACCGCGGCCCTGGTCACCGGATCCGAACCGCCCGGATGGTCGGTAATGAGTTTGGGCACTCCGGGTCCCGGCGGCTCGATCGCGAATTCCACGCTGTCGCAATCGAGCAGATGTGTCCCATCCGGGCTGTCGAAGTACAACACCGGGGTGCGCTCGACCACGGTCACCCGCACGGTCGACGGGAATACCCGTTGGACGCGGGCGGATCGGACCTTGGGTAGGTGCGCGACGCGTTCGGCCAGCGCGTCGGTGTCCAGCCGCAGCATCGAGCGACCGTCCGGTACCCGCAGTGCGTCCAGAACCTGTTGCTCCGGAACGGCGGCCAGACCATCGACGCGGACGGTCCGAACCGACAGCAGCGGAGTGAAATACGCGACAAGGCCGAAGGCGATCAGCACGACGACACCGACCAGCGCGCCGAGACGGACTCGGCGGGATCGCCAGGCGCTCGGCCGATACGTGACGTCTTCGCTCCCGGCGTCCTCTCCCCCGCCCTCGCTCATCTCCGGCTCACCGCCCGTGGCCGGGTCGCGCGCGCAGACCGTCCAGGATCTGGCTGCCCAGCATGGTCACATCGCCCGCGCCCATGGTGATCACCACATCGCCGGGCCGCGCCAGCGCGCCCACCTGCTTGCCGACCCGCGACATATCCGGCTGGTAGTGCACGGGTTTGGTGACGGCATTGGCCACCAGCGCGCCGTTCACGCCGGGCAGCGGCTCCTCGCGCGCGCCGTACACGTCGAGCACCACGACCTCGTCGGCCAGCGAGAGCGCCGCGCCGAACTCGGTCGCGAAAGTGGCCGTGCGACTGTACAAGTGGGGCTGGAAGACCACGATCACCCGACCGGGCCGCGAGCGCGCGCCGTCGCGGGCCTCCTGGGCGACCAGCTCGGCGGCGGCCGAGAGCACCGCGCGCACCTCGGTCGGATGGTGGGCGTAGTCGTCGAAGACGCGCACGCCGTTCTCCCGGCCGGTGAGCTGGAAGCGGCGGTGCACACCGCCGAAACCCTCCAGGCCCTGGATGATTTCGCCCATATCGGCCCCGGTGGCGCGGGCGGCCAGCAGCGCGCCGAGCGCGTTGAGGGCCATGTGGCGGCCGGGCACCGACAGGCGCAGTGTGCGCGGGGCGGACTCGTCGGAGAGCTGGAATACGGCCACGCCGCCGACATCGCGGGGTTCCCAGGACAGCAGCCGCGCGCCGACGGGGACACCGGAATCGGCGATGTCGGCCGAGCCGTAACCGATCACCTGAATGCCGCGCGGATCGTCCTTCAGCTTGGCGACCGACCGCTGGGCCAGGCCGAGCGAACCCGGATCGTCCAGGCACACCACCAGCCGCCCGCCCGGTTCGAGCCGATCCACGAAGTCGTCGAAGACCTGGACGTAGGCCGCGTCCGTGCCGAAGTAGTCCAGGTGGTCGGATTCGATATTGGTGACCACCGCGACATCCGGCGCGTACTGCAGCAGCGAGCCGTCGCTCTCGTCGGCCTCGGCCACGAAGATGCCGCCGGTGCCGTGGTGGGCATTGGTGCCCGCCTCGTTGAGCTCACCGCCGACCGCGAAGGACGGGTCGAGTCCGCAGTGCTGCAACGCCACCACGAGCATGGAGGTGGTGGAGGTCTTGCCGTGCGTGCCCGAGACCAGCAGGGTCTTGTGGCCCTGCATGAGCGAGGCCAGCACGGCCGGGCGCAGCAGCACGGGCACGCCGCGCTTGTGTGCCTCCACCAGTTCGGGATTGGTCTTGGGGATGGCGGCGTAGGTGGTGACCACGGCGGTGGGTCCGCCGGGCAGCAGATCCAGGGCCCCGGCGTCGTGGCCGATGCGCACCTGGGCGCCGCGCGCCCGCAGGGCCAGCACACCGCGGCTCTCCTTGGCGTCCGAGCCGGACACCATGCCGCCACGCGACAGCAGAATTCGGGCGATACCGGACATACCGGCCCCACCGATGCCGATCATGTGCACGCGTCGCAGATGGTCGGGTAAATCGGTGTGCACTCCTGCGCTGGGCTGCGTCGCGGTGGGCGCATCGCTGTCCGGCCGCTCCACTGTCACCTCGAATTACCCCGTTCCCTGGCGTGTTTCATCGGATAGTTGGGTTCCCAGGCGCGAGTGCTGCGCCACGATTCCGTGGAGCGGCTGCTGCGCCGGGCCGAATCCGAATCTATCGATCGCCGCGACGCCGCTTCCGAGCCGCCCCGGCCTCGGCCCGATGGTAGCGCGCGCTTCTGCGGCGGGGGCTTGACCTTGCCCTTCGGCTTGGGCTTGGCCTTGGCTCGGGCGCGGGCCGCGTTCGCCCGTGTGGGCGAATACATTTCGGGTTTGGGCAGCCGCAGCAGACGGCTGAAGCGGCCGTCGCCGCCGCCGTGCAGCGCCGCCACCGCCTCGGGTTCGTGGCGGGCGGCATTGGCGATGATGCCGAACATGAACAGGGTGATGGCCAGCGAGGAGCCGCCCGCGGAGACCAGCGGCAGCTGCAGGCCGGTCACCGGCAGCAAACCCACGACGTAGCCGACATTGATCAGGGCCTGGCCGGTGATCCAGGTGGTGGCCGAGGCGGTGAGCAGGCGAATGAACGGGTCCACCGAGCGCGAGGCGATGCGCAGACCGGTGTAGACGAACAGCGCGAAAAGCCCGAGCACCAGGGCGCATCCGAGGAATCCGAGCTCCTCGCCGATGATGGCGAAGATGAAGTCGTTGTGCGCGTTGGGCAGATAGCTCCACTTGGCGCGCGACTGGCCCAGCCCGCGCCCCCAGATGCCGCCGTCGGCCAGCGAATACATGGCCTGGCGGGCCTGGTAGCCGATGCCCTGCGGATCGTCGCCCGGGCTGAAGAACCCGCGCATGCGGTCGGAGCGGTATCCCGACGAGAGCGCCAGGATGGCTGCGGCGACACCGCCGGACACCGCGATGGTCACGAACATGCGCAGCGGCAGCCCGCCGAACCACAGCAGCGCGGACATGACGATGCCGAGCGCGATGGTGGTGGACAGGTTGGGTTCCAGCATGACCAGCGCGCACACCAGCAGGCCCGCGGGCACCAGCGGCATGAGAATGTCCTTGTACCCGGCCCTTTCGCTCTGCCGGGAGGCCAGCAGGTGCGAACCCCACACCACCAGTGTGATTTTCGCGATCTCCGAGGGCTGCACGGACACGAACCCGAGGTCGAACCAGCGCTGCGAGCCCTGGACCTTGGTGCCGACGCCGGGGATGAGGACCAGCACCAGCAGGACCACCGACAGCGCGAACACCGGGAAGGACAGCGCGCGCATCACCCGCATGGGGATGCGCAGGGCGATGTAGAACAGCACCGCGCCCAGTGCGGCGAACATCGCCTGCTGGATGAACAGCGAATACGGTGATCCGCCACCGGTATACGACTCGACGCTCGAGGCCGAGAGCACCATGACCAGGCCCAGCACGGTGAGCAGCACCGCGATGGTCACCACCAGGTGATACGACGCCAGCGGGCGGGCCAGCCATGCTCCGAACCATCCGGTTCGCGCACGCGGTGCCTGGTTTCCGACCCGCCGCGGCGTCGCCGTCGTCATTCGGTTCTCCCGATGTCCTTCTCGTCCAGGGCCTGCACGGCGGCCGCGAAGGCGCGTCCGCGGTGCGTGTAGTCGGCGAACATGTCCAACGACGCCGCGGCCGGGGCCAGCAGCACGGTGTCGCCTCGACTGGCGAATCCGGCCGCCACGCGCACCGCGCGTGCCATCACCGCTTCGGGTTCGATCTCGGTGAAGGGGTCACCCATCCGAGCATCGTCCCCCGAATTCAGCTCCACGACCGGGACATCCGGGGCGTGTCGCGCGAGTGCGGCCGCGATCACCGGCGCGTCCTGGCCGAACAGCACGGCCGCGACGAGGTGCTCGCGGCACTCCTCGATGAGGTCCTCGACGCTGGCGCCCTTGAGCTGACCGCCCGCCACCCAGATCACATTGGGGTGGGCCAGGATCGAGGAGCGCGCGGCGTGCGGGTTGGTGGCCTTGGAGTCGTCGACGAATTCGACGCCGGACAGCTCGCGCACGAAGGCGGCGCGATGCGGGCCGACCTTGTGCTCCTGCAGGCCCTCCTTGACGAACTGCGGTGCCACGTCGATGGATCGGGTGAGCGCGGCCGCGGCCAGCGCGTCGGCCACCCCGGCCGGGCCCTGCGGGCTGATATCGCCGGTCTCGGCCAGAATGGCGGCCTTGGTGAAGGCGCGGTCGAGCAGTTTGCCGTCCACCACGCCGAGCTCGCCGTCGGCGGGCACGCCGATGCGGAAGCCGACGGTGCGGCGCGCCTTGGACTTTCGGGCCAGCGCGGCGGCGACCGCGTCGTCCAGGCCGACCACGCCGACGCGTCCGGTCAGGGCGCGGGCCTTGGCGGCGGCGTAGGCGTCGAGGCCGCCGTGCCAGTCGAGGTGGTCCTCGGCCACGTTCAGCACGACACCCGCCTCCGGCCGCACCGACGGAGCCCAATGCAGTTGGAAGGACGAGAGTTCCACGGCCAGCACCTGCGGACCGGGATTGCGGCGCAGCGCGTCCAGGATGGGCAGGCCGATATTGCCGCATGCCACCGACGGGATGCCCGCCGCGCGCAGAATCGAGTGCGTCATCTGCGTGGTGGTGGTCTTGCCGTTGGTGCCGGTGATCACCAGCCACTTGCGGACCGGACCGTAGATGCGGGCCTGATCCACCCACCAGGCGAACTCCACATCGCCCCACACCGGAATGCCCTCGGTGACAGCGGAAACCAGGACCGGGGAGTCCGGCCGCCAGCCCGGGCTGGTGATGACCAGCGCGAAGCGGCGCAGCGCGTCGGGTTCGAGCAGATCGGCGGTGGTGGCGGTGCCCAGGCCGAGTTCGGCGGCCTCCGCGAGGGCCTTGCCGCCGCCGTCGGTGACGATGGGTCGCGCGCCGATGTCCTGCAGCGGCTCGATCAGCGAGCGCCCGGAGACGCCCCAACCGGCCACCAGCACATCACGGCCACGCAGGAATTCCAGCATGGGCCCCGGTGAACGCAGGACCCTCGGAGAATGTTCGGACATTGCTGCTCACTCACCCTGCCGCAGAGAGGTATTCGCTGTAGAACAGGCCCAGACCGATTGCCGAGGCCATGCCGGCCAGCAACCAGAACCGGATGATCACCGAGGTTTCGGCCCACCCGCTCAGCTCGAAGTGGTGATGGAACGGTGCCATCTTGAACAGGCGATTGCGCGTGGTGCGGAAGACCGCCACCTGCAGCACCACCGACGCGGCCTCGGCCACGAACAGCGCGCCGATCACGACCATGAGCAGCTCGGCGCGGGTGGTGATGGACAGACCCGCGAGCAGACCGCCCAGCATGAGCGAGCCGGTGTCGCCCATGAAGATCTTGGCGGGCGCGGCATTCCACCACAGGAAGCCGATGCAGGCCGCGCCGCCCGCGGCGCACACCAGCGCCAGATCCAGGGGGTCGCGCACGTTGTAGCAGCCCGCCACCGCGTGCGCGGAGCAGGCGTTGCGCCACTGCCAGAAGGTGATGATCATGTACGCGCCGAGCACCAGGCTCATGGAGCCCGCGGCCAGACCGTCCAGGCCGTCGGTCAGGTTGACCGCGTTGGACCAGGCCACCACCAGCAGGCAGACGAAGGCCAGGAAGATCACCACGGCCATCGACACCGTATTGATGTCGCGGGTGTAGGACAGGTGCTTGTCGGCGGGGGTGAGGCCGTGCATGTTCTTGAATTGCAGTGCCAGCACACCGAAGACGACGGCCGCGGTGAGCTGGCCGATGTACTTGCCCGCCGCGGTCAGCCCCAGATTGCGCTGCTTGCGCAGCTTGATCAGGTCGTCGAGGAAGCCGACGAAGCCCAGCGCGGTGGCCAGGCCCATGACCAGCAGGCCCGAGGCCGAGGGGCCGGGTTCGCCGTAGGTCATGGAGATCAGGTGCGAGCCCAGGTATCCGGCCCACATGCCGATGATGATGGCGACGCCGCCCATGGTGGGTGTACCGCGCTTGGCCTTGTGGCTCTCCGGGCCGTCGACCCGGATCTCCTGTCCGAAGCCCTGTTTGGCGAAGTAGCGGATGACCACGGGGGTCAGCAGGATGGAGACGGTCAGCGCGATGGCCGCCGACAGCAGGATCTGGGTCATCGCGCGGCCTCCAGCAGATGCTCGGCGACGGTCCACAGACCCACGGACTTCGAGGCTTTCACCAGGACCACCGCACCGGGCTCCAACTCCTCGTCGAGTAGCGCGATGGCCGCGTCGATATCGGGCACGTGGACGGCCTCCTCACCCCAGGAGCCCTCCTGCACCGCGCCTTGGAACATGGCGCGCACCGGTCGGCCCTGGCCGACGACGATGAGGCGATCCACGTCCAGGCGCACCACCAGGCGGCCGATCTTGTCGTGTTCGAGGACGGATTCCTCGCCCAGCTCACCCATTTCGCCGAGTACCGCCCAGCTCGGGCGCGGCTCGGATCCCGCCTTGGACATGGTGACCAGCGCCTTGAGGGCCGCGCGCACCGAATCCGGGTTGGCGTTGTAGGAGTCGTTGACCACGGTGACGCCGTCGGCGCGGGTGCGCACGTCCATGCGGCGGGCCGAGGCGGCGGTCGCGCCGGACAGCGCGTCCGCGACGGTGGCGAGGTCCGCGCCCAGGCCCAGGGCGACAGCGGCTGCGGAAAGCGCGTTGCCGACCTGGTGCTCGCCGTGCACGGCCAGGTGGATATCGGCGGATTCGCCGTTGGCGTGCAGGGTGAATCGCGCGCGGGCCTGATCGTCGAGGGTGACGTCGGAGGCGCGCACATCGGCGTTCGAGGCCTGGCCGACGGTGACCACCCGGGCCTGTGTCCGTTCGGCCATCTTCGCGACCAGGTGGTCGTCGAGGTTCAGCACGGCCAGGCCGTCGGCCGGAAGGGCTTCCACGAGTTCGCCTTTGGTCTGCGCGATGGCCTCGCGGCTGCCGAACTCGCCCAGGTGCGCGGTGCCCACATTGAGCACGACGCCGATGCTGGGCGGGGCGATCTCGGTGAGCGCCTTGATATGTCCGGGACCGCGCGCGGAGAGCTCGAGCACCAGGAAGCGGGTGTCGGCGTCGGCGCGCAGGGCGGTCCAGGGATGGCCGATCTCGTTGTTGAACGAACCGGGCGGGGCCACAACGGGTCCCAGCGGGGCCAGGACGGCGGCGATCAAATCCTTGGTGGAGGTCTTGCCCGAGGAGCCGGTCACTCCGACGACGGTCAGGGTGCCCGCGGCGACCAGGCGGTCGACGCTGACGCGGGCCAGTTTGGCCAGGGCGTCGAGCACGGCCGCACCCGAGCCGTCGGTGTCGTGAGCGAGTGCGATGGCACGCGTATTGCCGGGCCGGGGCGCCACCACGATGGCCGGGACCCCGACCGGCCGGGCGGCCAGCACCGCGACCGCGCCCCGCGCCACGGCCTGCGCCGCGAAGTCGTGGCCGTCGGCGTGCTCGCCCGGCAGCGCCAGGAACAGGTCACCCGAACCCGCCCGGCGCGAATCGAATTCGGCCGCGCCGGTGACCTTCGCCTCGGGGTCCGGGGCGTCGTGCAGCGTGCCGCCGACGACCTCCGCGATCTCCCGCAAAGTCATCTCGATCATGAATGCGTCAGGTCCCTCGTCTTTTCCGACAGGGCGGCCGCGAGTACCTCGCGGTCGTCGAACGGATGCTTCACGCCTGAAATCTCCTGCCCTGTCTCATGTCCCTTGCCCGCGATCAACACCACGTCGCCGGGCCGGGCCCAGTCGACGGCGGCCTTGATCGCGGCCGCCCGGTCCCCAACCTCCCGGACCTCACCGCGTTCCGCGCCCGGCACCTGGTCGGCACCGGCGAGCACCGCGGCGCGAATGGCCGCCGGGTCCTCGCTGCGCGGATTGTCGTCGGTAATGATGGCCAGGTCGCTGCCGCGCGCCGCCGCCGCACCCATCAAGGGCCGCTTGGCCGTATCGCGATCACCGCCCGCGCCCACCACTACCGCCAGACGCCCCTCCCCCTGCTCGGCCAACCACGCGCGCAGGGTCGCCACGACCGATTCGATCGCGGCGGGCTTGTGCGCGTAATCCACCACGGCCAAGAACTCCTGACCCCGGTCCACCCGCTGCATGCGTCCCGGGACATCGACGTCGCCGAGCGCCGCGGCGGCGGTCTCCGCGTCGACCCCGGCCGCCGCGCAGACCGCGACGGCCAGCAGGCCATTGGCGATGTTGTACGCGCCCGGAAGCCGCAGGCGCACATCCACATTGACACCCGGGCCCGCGGCGGTGAATTCCTGGGTGCCGCCGGGTCCGGTGGTCGAGGTACCGGCGGTCCAGTCGGCCGGAACATCGGCGCGCGTCGCCACGGTGAGCAGGCGCGCGGCGGTGTCGCCGGATTCCGCAGCGAGCGTGTCGGTTACGTCGGCCGCCAGGCGCTGTCCCCACTCGTCGTCGATGCAGATGACGGCCTTGCGCGCGGCGACCGACGGACGCGCGGTGGCGGCCTCCGAGCGGCCGTCCGGAATGAACAGGCGGCGCTTGGCGGCGAAGTAATCCTCGAAGTCGGAATGGAAGTCGAGGTGGTCCTGCGACAGGTTGGTGAACGCGCCCACCGCGAAGGACACCCCGTCCACCCGGCCCAGCGCGAGCGCGTGACTCGACACCTCCATGACGACCGCGTCCACGCCCTGCTCGACCATGAGCGCGAACATGGCGTGCAGCTGCGGCGCTTCCGGCGTGGTCAGCGCCGAGGGCACCCGGACACCGCCGATGCGGGTCTCGATGGTGCCGATGAGCGCGGTGCGCAGCCCGGCGGCGGCGAGCCCGGCCTCCACCAGATACGAGGTGGTGGTTTTGCCGGAAGTGCCGGTGATGCCGACGATGCGGAGTTTGCGAGACGGGTCACCGTAAAGAGCCGAGGACAACTCGCCGAGCACGGCGCGCGGGGTGTCGTGGATCAGGACGGGGACGGCGATCGCGCCGATCAGGTCCGCGCCCGCCGGATCGGTGAGGATGGCGGCGGCTCCGCGCTCGACCGCGTCGTGGGCGAAGCGGGCACCGTGGGCCTTCTCCCCGGCCAGGCCCGCGAAAAGATCGCCCGGCAGAACGGCATTGGAGCGTTGCTCGATGCCGGTGACCTGGATGTTCTCCAGCACCTCCGCGGTGTCAGCGCTGCGCGCCCCTGTCAGTTCTGCCACCTGACGCAGGCTGGTCGCTGCGTTGGCAGCGGGCCGAAGCACCTGCGGGCTGGACTGCGCGGGCACGAAGCTCCTCTCCGGGGTGACTGTCATATGCATGAATCGTCCGGCTGACCGGATCGACGTGTCAGGTTACCTGTGTTCGATCGCCGTGCGATCGGCACGGCGTAGTTCGGTCACCCGCCGGTACCCACACCGGCGGCGGCGTACATCACGATCATGTGTTCCTTGCTCTAACTCGGCTCTAACTCGCCTGCAGAATCAGCTGTTTGGCGGGCGGCGACGGCGGGATGCGATCCCGCTGCAGCAGCCACGAGGCAATGCTGTGGAACAGCGGCGCGACCGAACCGCCACCGCTGCCGTCGGAGCTGCGCACCGGCGCGTCCAGCATCATGCCGATCACATAGCGCGGATTGTCGGCGGGGGCCATGCCCGCGAAGGTGATCCAGTAGCGGTCGCTGGAGTAGCAGTGGCACTTCGGATCGACCTGCTGGGCGGTGCCGGTCTTGCCCGCGATCTGATAGCCCTCGATGGCGGCCGGGACGCCGGTGCCACCCTGGTTGCCGCCATTGGGATCCTTCTGCACCACGGCCTGGAACATCTGCCGCAGGGTCTGTGCGGTGCGCGGGCTCACCACCTTGACGCCGTCGGGTTGGGGTTCTTCGGTGCGGACGCCGTCGGGGGCGATCTTCGCCTTCACGATGCGCGGCGGAATCCGCACGCCGTCATTGGCGATGGCCTGGTACATGGCGGTCATCTGCAGGGTGGTCATCGAAAGGCCCTGGCCGATGGGCAGGTTCGCGAAGGTGGAACCCGACCACTGATCGCGCGCGGGCAGCACGCCCGCGCTCTCGCCGGGCAGTCCGACGCCGGTGCGCTGACCGATGCCGAAACGCTTGACCATGTCGTACCAGCGATCCTCGCCGACCCGCTGGGCCAGCATGAGGGTGCCCACGTTCGACGACTTACCGAAGACGCCGGTGGTGGTGTACGGCGCGTTGCCGTGCACCCACGCGTCGTGCACGGTGACGCCGCCCATGCTGATGCTGCCCGGAACGTCCAGCACCTCATCGGGAGTGGTGACACCGTATTCGATGGCCGCGGCCGCGGTGACGATCTTGTTCACCGAGCCGGGCTCGAAGACCTCCTGCACCGACGGGTTGCCCAGATCGGTGGTGGACCAGGTGTTCGGATCCATGGCCGGATTGAAGGTGTTGTCGTTGGCCATGGCCAGCACCTGGCCGGTATGCACGTCCAGCACCACCGCCGAGGCCGCGCCCGCGCCCGAGAGATCCTTGGCCTGCTGGACCTGCTGCTGCACGTAATACTGCAGATCCGAATCCAGGGTGAGCTCGACGCCGGAGCCGTTGACCGCGGGCTGGCGGTCGCGCCACGAGCCGGGAATGACCGCGCCGTCGGAGCCGCGGTCGTAGGTGAGCGAACCGTCGGATCCGGCCAGCTGCGCGTCCATCGAGGACTCCAGGCCGATCTGACCGTGCCCGTCCCAGCCGGTCGCGCCGATCACATTGGCGGCCAGCGAGCCACCGGGATATTCGCGCATGTCCTGGCGTTCCAAACCGACCTCGGGGAACTGCAGATTGATATCCGCCGCGACCCGGGGATCGACATTCCGCACCAGGTATACGAACGGTTCGTCGCTCTTCAGCTTGTCGAGAATGTCCTTCTCGGGGGCGTCCTTACCGAGCTTGTCGTGAATGTATTTGGCGATGGCCGCGAGTCGATCATCGGGCTTGGGCGCGGAATTGGGCTTCTTGTCGTATTCGTCGGACAGATCCTTGCGCACCCGCACCGGCTGAAAGGTCAGGGCCTTGGCCGCGATGGTGAAGGCGAGGGATTTTCCGTACCGGTCCAGAATGGCGCCGCGGGTCGCGGGATCGGCCACCTTCACGGTGCGCTGACTGGCCGCCTCCGCCGACAGTTTCGGCGCGGAAATGCTTTGCACCCAGAGCAATTGAATGGCCGCCACGGCCAACGCCACCAGCATGACCACGCGGCCCACTCCGAACCGGAAGCGCGTACCCGAATCCAGGCCCGGAGCGGGCCGCGGTCTGGACTGGCGGCCCGGACCGGAACCCGCACGGCCGGAACCGCTTCGGCTGCGGGTGGTGGTCGTCCTGCCGCGCCCCGAGTCGCGCCCGCGCCCCGCGCGGGTAGGGCTCATGAAGCGAGTCCGTTCGTCATCGCGGTGCCCCGTTCGCCTGGACCTGCGGGTTCTGCGGGATGGTCGCCGCCGGAACGGGATTCGCGGCGGTGGTGGTCGGGGCGGCCGGGGTGCTCGACGGGGCCGGGGTGGTCGTCACCGGGACGACGCGGTCGGCCTGGGGCTGGCCCGGCTTCGGGGGCGCGACCGTGGCGGCGGGCGGGGTGGTGTTCAGCGGCGGGACCGGGGAGCCCTGGGCGGGTTGCGGAGTGCCGACCACGGTGACCTGGCCGTCGGGGCCGATCAGCAGGCGGGCCGGGTCCTTGGCCGGGATCATGCCGAGTTCGGCGGCGCGCTGGGCCAATTCGGGGGCCGAGTCGGCGGCGGCGACCTCGCGCTGCAGGGCGTCGCGTTCGTCGGACAGCTTCTGGTTGGCGCGGCGCTGATCGCCGAGCTGGTAGGAGTCCTCGGTGGCGCGGGTGGTGAGCAGCAGCGTCAGGGCCAGACCGCAGCCCAGCAGGGCGATGATGGTGGCCACGAAGGACATGCGGCCACGCGGCACGGTGTCGCTGCGGCGGCCGCGGCGCATACCCGGGATCTCGGTCCTGCCGCCCTCGCGATTGCGCCGCTTGGCGTAGGCGCGTTGGGCCGCACCCGATTTCACGCGCTCGGCGGCCTGCACCCGGCGAGCCCCCCGGCCCGCCGCCTGCTTCTGAATCGTCATAGCGCGGCCCCGATCCAGCGGGTCGTCCCTCGCCACGTGTGTACGCCGAGCCTCACGAATTGTCCTCCCCTGCTATCCGTTCCGCCGCCCGCATACGCACGGGGGCGGCGCGCGGGTTCTCGTCGATCTCCTGCTGGGTCGCCTTCTCCGCGCCGCGGGTCAGGATCTTGAATTCCGGTCCCATGCCGGGCAATTCGACCGGCAGGTCCAGCGGGGTGCGCGAGGCCGACCGCTTGGCCAGCTCGGTCTTCACCACGCGGTCCTCGAGGGACTGATAGCTCATGACGCAGATCCGACCGCCGGGCGCCAGCGCGTCCAGCGCGGCGGGCAGGGCGGCCTCGAGCGATTCCAGCTCCCGGTTCACCTCGACGCGCAGCGCCTGGAAGGTGCGCTTGGCCGGATGCCCGCCGGTGCGGCGGGCGGCGGCGGGAATGGTGTCGTAGAGCAGTTCCACCAGTTGCGCGCTGGTGGTGAACGGCGTGCGCTGGCGGCGGCGGACCACCTCGGAGGCGATCTTGCCCGCGAAGCGTTCCTCGCCATAGATTTTCAGGACCCGGGCCAGCTCGCCGTGGCTGTAGGTATTGAGCACGTCGGCGGCGGTGGGGCCGGTGCTGGAGTCCATCCGCATGTCCAGGGGCGCGTCGATGGAGTAGGCGAAGCCGCGTTCGGCCTCGTCCAGCTGCATGGAGGACACACCCAGGTCCATGAGAATGGCGTTGACCGAGGACTTCTCGGGCAGTCCGGCCTGTTCCAGGGCATGGGCGATGCCGTCGTACCTGGTGTGCACCAGGGTGATCCGGTCGCGGAACGGGGATAGTCGCTCCCCGGCCAGCTTCAGCGCGGAGGTGTCGCGGTCCAGGCCGACCAGGCGGATGTTCGGATAGGTCCGCAGGAAGTACTCGGCGTGACCACCGAGGCCCAGGGTGCAGTCCATGTAGACCGCGCCATCGGAATGCAGTGCGGGACCGAGGATTTCATCGGCGCGATGCAGGAGAACCGGAACATGGCGGGGGCCGTCACTGCCTCGGTGCACCTGGACCTCCCGGAATTTCCTGCCTCACGTTCTTCGCACGGCCGCGCAGGGTCGCTTGCGAATCGGACCTTCGAAAGTTACGCGAATGCCCCGTGGTCTCTGACCGAAGCACCGCACCTGGCGTTGGGGAAGTACGTCAGGGTCGGTGTCGGGCAGAGGCCGCAGGGCACTCGCCTCGCTGCGGGCTAGAAGATCCCGCCCAGCGACTCGTCTCTGGCCTGCGAGTAATCCTCCTCGTGCTCGGCGAGGTAGGAATCCCACGCCGTCTTGTCCCATATTTCGAGGAAGTCGACCGAGCCGATCACCACGCAATCCTTGGTCAGATTGGCGTAGCGGCGGTGTTCGGGCGACAGCATGATCCGGCCCTGTGCGTCCGGACGTTGCTCATCGGAGGAAGCCGCCAAGGCCCGGACGAATGCGCGGGCCTGCGGGTTCGATCGGGAAGCGGCCGCGGCTCTCCGCGCGAGCGCGGTGAACTCGTCCTTGGGATACACGGCAAGGCTGTGGTCTTGTCCCTTCGTGACCATCAACCCTCCCGCCAGCTCGTCCCGGAACTTCGCAGGCAACGTCAGTCGCCCTTTGTCGTCCAACCGAGGGGTATAGGTACCGAGAAACAAGCCCCGACACCTCCTACCGGATCACCCTCTCGACTGTTCGGCCTCCTGTAGTGCGCGCTCCACATTACCCCACTTTCCCCCACTTTCAATCGAAAGCGCCGGTGATCTCGGTCCCCGCTTGGCGAACTTCGCAGGTCACACCAGCTATCACGGTGGTGGGGAAGATTTCTCGCAGTTCCCCCGACACGCGCGACGCGCGCCGATGAGCACCCGACAACAGCCAGCAAACCCGCAGATAGCGGGCATTCCAGGCGTCCGTGGGGAGGTGTGGGGAGGGCGCGTGGGTCGATGTGGGGAATCGTGGAATCCGCCCGACACGCCGAAACGGCACCTACGAGAAACGCCGTGACGCCACACACGAAATCGGTGTGGCGTCACGGCGTGTCGCGAGCGTTTCAGTTAGGCGGCCGAACGGAACTGGCCAGTCGGCCGAATGGAGCTAACTGCCCTCTTCGAACCTCTTGCGGAAGCGGTCCTCCATCCGAGCGGAGAACCCGCCCGGCTTGCGCTGCTTACCGCGGTTGGCACCGGGAGCGCCGCCCGTGCTCGGATGCGCGTCGCCCGACGGACTCGTCGACCCGCTCATGCGAGGGCCACCGATCAGCAACAGCACGCCCGCGGCGAACATGACGATAAAACCGACCAGACTGATGATCGGGAAGCCGCCCGGCTTGAACGGTGCGGCAATACCTGCCACCAATAGGAACAGACCGAGGACGAACAGGGCTGCCGCCTGAAGTCTGCGTCGGCCGGTGGCAGAACGTAACCGTCCACCCCGAACAGTCGAGGCGAACTTCGGATCCTCAGCATAGAGCGCGCTCTCGATCTGTTCGAGCATGCGCTGCTCGTGCTCGGAGAGTGGCACGGTACCTCCCCCGGCACTAGGTGGTGGCTGTCGCCTCCGGGTAGACGACGGATAGCCGACCTTGGCGGCTGTCTGCCACCAATAATACGAGTTCGGCTAGATCGCGACCACCTACTCGCCGATACTCACGCCAGCATTCCGGTTACCCACCCTGAACTGGGGCGCAGCCGAGCCGCGGCGGCCAGCAGATCCTCCACGTCATGCAGGAATGCGCCTACCCGCGAAGCGAACTCGTCGGCGCGGCGATCATCGACGGGCCTTGGCAACCCCGCTTCCAGGGCCGCGCGAGTCTCGGACTGACCGGTGAAATAGTCGGCCCACATCACGAATTCCGGTGCCGCGCGCTGCATCAGGACCCAGGCGTTGCGAGAACGCGCGCGGGGCGCGCGGTCTGCCCCGGTGAGGGCGAGCACGGCGGCGGCGCCGCGCAGCGCCGCCAGGTACGCGGTGCGGAATCGCTCCGCGGGATCCGTTTCCCCCTGGGCTTGCAGCAACAGACCATCCGCCTTGCGCAGTAGGTCTCCGGCGCGGCCGGGGTGGCCCGACCGTTCTGTTTTCCCGCTCATTTCGGGTACCTCCCCACTCGCTTACCCGATTCATGCCGACGTGGCCGTGGCGTATGCCGAGGTGGCCCCGCAAGATCGAACAGGTATTCGAAGGTTTCTGTTGGGTTTGAATATAGAGAGACCCACCGACAAGTTGAGCCGTCCGCCGTGGCGCTACTGTCGAATCCATCTGTCCGCGCCAACGGAGAGTTGCGTCCCGCCGATGACCGCAGTCACCCCCAAACCGACACCCGCACCCGTCGTGGTCGACCTGTCGGCCGCGACCCTGCGGCACCGGCTGCACGACGCCCTCGCGGTTTATGTGGCGGCCATGGACTATCCGCGCGGCACCGAACACCAGCGCGCGCCCATGTGGACCGAGCACACCACGCGCCCCGGCTGGCAGGCCGTGGCCGCGGTGCTGCCCGACGACGACGGGCGGCTGGACCTGCGCACCGCGCCGATCGTGGCCATCGCCTACGGCTATCACGGCGCGCCGCACCAGTGGTGGCATCAGCAGGTGTACAGCGGTATGCGGCGCACCGGCTGGCCCGAACACGCGGCGCGGGAACTGCTTTCGGACTACTTCGAGCTCACCGAGCTGCACGTGCACCCGGCCGCGCAGGGGCGCGGGCTCGGCGAGATCCTGCTGACGCGGCTGCTGCAGAACCGGCCCGAGCGCACGGTGCTGCTGTCCACGCCCGAGGTGGATCGGGAGGCGAACCGGGCCTGGCGGCTGTATCGGCGGCAGGGGTTCGGGGATGTGGTGCGGCACTTCATCTTCTCCGGCGACACCCGGCGGTTCGCGGTGCTGGGGCGGCGGCTGCCCCTGTGGTCCGATAACACGCAGTGAGTACGAGGGGCGCGGTGAGCAAGGCGGACATCGGATCTCGGCGCATCGCCATCGTCGGTTCGGGGCACAATGCGCTGGTCGCGGCCTGCTACCTGGCGCGGGCCGGGCATCGGGTGGAGGTGCTGGAGCGGGACACCGTGCTGGGCGGGGCGGTCTCGACGATCGAGCGGTTCCCGGGACACCAGATCGATCGCGGGTCGTCGGCGCACATCATGATCCGGCACACCGGGATCATCGAGGAGCTGGAGCTCACCGAGTTCGGGCTGCGGTACATCGATTGCGATCCTTGGGCTTTCGCGCCCGCACCGCCCGGCTCGGACCTGCCGCCCATCGTGTTCCACCGCGATCTGGACCGGACCTGCGCCTCGATCGCCGCGGCCTGCGGTGAGCGGGACGCCGAGGCGTATCGGCGGTTCGCGACCGTGTGGGGGCCGCGCAGCGTGCGGGTCATGCGGGCGTTCTCGGGGACGCCGACGGGCGGGCAGCTGCTGAAGTCGTTCTGGGGCATGGATCCTCGCGAGGCCGCCGGGGCGACCGGGCGGGCCAGCGGCGGGGCGCTCTCGCGGGAGATGATGCAGTCCGGAGATGCCCTGCTGGACAGTCTTTTCGACAGTGAGCGACTGAAGGCGGCGCTGGCCTGGTTCGGGGCGCAGTCCGGGCCACCCATGTCGGAGCCGGGGTCCGCGCCCATGGTCGGGTTCGCGGCGCTCATGCACATCCTGCCGCCGGGGCGGGCGGTCGGCGGGAGTGGCGCGTTGAGCGCGGCGCTGGTGGAACGGTTGAAGTCCGATGGCGGCACGGTGAGTGCCGGGGATGCGGTCGCCGCCCTGGCGCGGGTCGGCGACGGCTGGGAGGTGCGCACCGAGGGCGGGCGAACCGTCCACGCGGACACCGTCATCGCGGGCTGCCACATTCTCACCACGCTGAATCTGCTGGAACGCGGCGGTTTCGACGCCGGGACGATCGCCGACTGGCGTCGCCGCATTCGCGTCGGCCCCGGCATCGGCATGGTCGTGCGGGCGGCCACCACCGCGCTCCCCCGCTATCCCGGCGCGGAATCCGCCGAATCCGCCCACGGCCTCCAGCTGCTCGTCACCGACCGCCGTGAACTGCGCCGCGCGCACGGTGCCGCGCTGGCCGGTGACCTGCCGCCCCGGCCGGTCGTGCTGGCGATGAGCTTCACCGCCCTGGACCCCACCCTCGCCCCTGCGGGCGAACACAACCTGACCCTGTGGTCGCAGTGGCACCCGTACGATCTGGCCGACGGCACGAAATGGTCCGACCACGCCGACCGCGAGGCCGACCGCATCATCGCCGAACTCGACTCGTACGCACCGGGTTTCGCTGACACCGTGCGGCACCGCCATGTCCAGACCCCCGCCGACCTGGAAGCCGAGATGGGCCTGCTCGGCGGCAATGTCATGCACGTCGAGATGTCCATCGACCAGATGTTCATGTGGCGACCGCTGCCGGAACTCGCTGGCCAGCGCGTGCCGGGCGCGCCGGGCCTGTATCTCACCGGTGCCTCGACCCATCCGGGCGGCGGCGTCTCCGGCGCGAGCGGCCGCAGCGCCGCACGCCTGGTCGAGCGCGACCTGCGACCCGGTCGATTCTCATTCCTACGCAGGTGAACACGTCCGTCTCCCGGGCCACCGCCATTGCGGCCGTACCCGCCGCACTGCTCGTGCTCGCGCAGATCGCGTATCCGCTGGCGCACGGGGCTGGGCGGGATCGGGTGACGGTGGTGGTCGTATTGCTATCGGCCGCCACGGCTTTGACACATGCGGTGGTGACCCGGGGGATGCGGTGGGCCGCCGGGTTGGTGGTGATCGTGTCGGGGATCGGGTTGGGGGCCGAGGTGGTCGGGACGGCCACGGGGTTTCCATTCGGTTGCTATGACTACGCGAGTGGTCGGCTGGGGCCCGACGTGCTCGGGGTGCCGCTGGTGGTCGCACTGGCCTGGACCGGCGGGCTGTATCCGGTGTGGATCGCGGCGGGGATGGTGGGTGATGCTGCGGCGGGGCGGGTTTCACCGGCGGCTCGACGGATTGTGCTGACGGCGGTGGGCGCGGTCGGGTGGGATCTCTTCCTCGATCCGCAGATGGTCGCGGACGGGCAGTGGACGTGGTGCTCGACGGTTGCGGGATTGCCGGGGCTGGGCCGGATTCCGGTGACGAACTATCTCGGGTGGTTCGTCGTCGCGTTGATCATGGCCGGGTTGCTGGAGGCGTGGGATCGAACGGCTCCGGATACGGGTGCGGCACGTGGGGTTCCGGTGGCGGTGTTCCTGTGGACGTGGCTCGGGTCGACGCTGGCGCACGCGGTGTTCCTTGGCCTGCCGGTGTCGGCGGTGTACGGGTTTCTCGGGCTCGGGGTGCTCGGGTTTCCGCTGGTTCGGGAGCTGGGTGCCCGTCGAATCACGCTGCGGCCCGGCACGCATGGCACGATGTGAGCCGTGCAGCCGAGTCCGATCATGTCGACAGCAGGGGAAATGCCCGAGTCAGCGTCATTGAAGAGCCGCGAGCGGCGGCCGCGCCGGTGGGTGCGGATGCTGGCGGTAGTCCTGTTCGCGGGGCTGGCCGTGCTGCTGACCGGATGCCTGCGGGTGCAGGTGTCGATGGGCGTGTCCTCCAACGACCGGGTGTCGGGCCGCATTGTCGCGGCGGCCGTGCCGCAGAACGACAAGGACAAGGGCCCGCAGCTGAAGGCCCCCGACGGGCTGCAGAGCAAGGTGCGGGTGGACTCGTACTCGCAGGACGGATACGTCGGCAGCCAGGTGTATTTCGACGATCTCACCTTCGGCGAGGTGCAGCAGCTGGGCTCCATGTCCGACCAGACCTCCGGCATGTTCAACCTGGTCTTCAACCGCACCGGCGACCTGGTCACCCTCAGCGGCCGGGTGGATTTGAAGAGCCTGCCGCCGCAGGGGTCCGATGTGCAGTTGACCGTCGCCTTCCCGGCGCGCGTCGCCACCACCAATGGCACCCGCGAGGGTGATTCGGTGGTGAGCTGGAAGCTGCCCGCCGGGGACGTCAGCACGCTGCGCGCGGAAGTCGGCTACGCCGACCCGAATACGCGGTCCTTCGCGGGCTGGGCGGGCATTGTCGGCGGCATCACCCTCGCCGTCGCGGCCGTGGTCGCCGTCCTGGCCTACATGGTTCGCAATCCGGATCCGCCCGCCTACGTCCGGGCCGCGCGCTGGCTGCGCCCCGATCGCACCAAGGTCCGATGAGTCTCGCGGCGAGGGCGGTGACGGCCGGAAGCGCCGTGGCTGCCCTCGGCGCGGCCACCGCCCTCGCGAATCGCCTGGGCATGCCGCGGCTGCGGGCCGCCGCGGGAGAGATCACCGAACCGGTCACGGTATTGATTCCGGCCCGCAACGAGGCCGGGCGACTACCCGCGCTGATCGCCGATCTTCGTGCCCAACAGGGAATTTCCGATCTGGGCGTGGTCATTCTCGACGACGGGTCCACCGACGGGACCGGCGACGCCGCCGTGGCCGCCATCGGTGACGACGAGCGATTCTTCCTGGCCCGCAATGACATCGATCCCCCGGCGGGCTGGACCGGCAAGACCGCCGCGTGCGCCCGGCTCGCCGACCTCGCCTCCGGCGAGGACGTGCTGATCTTCCTCGACGCCGATATTCGCCTGGCACCCGGGGCGCTGGCCGCGGCGGTGCGCGAATTGCGTTCGAGCCGAGCCGCACTCGCGTGCCCCTGGCCACTGCAACTCGCGGGCTCCCCGGTCGAACACCTGGTGCAACCATTGCTGGGATGGTCGTGGGCCTCGACTCTGCCTGTCGGGCTGGCGAATCGCCTCACGCGGCCCTCGATGGCCGTGGCGTGCGGGCAGTTCCTGGCCTTCGACGCCGCGGCGTATCGCGAGCTCGGCGGCCATACGGCCGTGGCGGACAGCGTCACCGAGGATCTGGCCATTGCCCGCGAGCTCCGAAGACGCGGCCACCGGACGACACTGGTGGCGGCCGGGCCGCTCGCGCGGACCCGCATGTATCGCGGGGCGAACGAACTCGCCGAGGGATACGGCCGCTGGCTCTGGTCGGCCCACGGCGGTCGCACCGGCAGTCTCGCCGTCGGTTCGCTTGCGGCACTGGCCTTCTGGGCTCCGCCGCTGGCGGCGGTGTTCGGTCGCGGACGGCTGCGCCGGATCGGGCTGCTGGGCTACGGTGCGGCCGTGACCGCGCGCCTGCTGGCCCGATCCACCGAACGCGGCGGACCCGTCGAGCCCGCGGATGTCCTTGCCGCCCTGGCACATCCGCTGTCCGTCGCCGCGTATCTCGGGCTGTCCGCCCGCTCCCACGGTGCCCGCCGGGCGGGCACCCTGCGCTGGAAGGGCCGAAAGGTCTAGGGAACCGGCGTCATTCCCACCGTGGGCAGGAAAAGGCAGGTGGTGTTCCCATTGCGGACCGTGCCGAACATGGCGGCCAGCACCGTGCCCGAGCCGGTATTGACGGGCACGGCGCGCACCCCGCCGATCGGGAGGGCGGCAGTGAAGTAGTCGCGCACGGCCTGTTCGACGGTGGGGCGCAAGTCATTCGGGACCTGCGGCGGGATCATGCCGTCGAGCACCTGGGTGAGCGGACCCATGGGGACCAGACCGCCACGCCCGGTGTTCAGATTGACCCATGCCACCTGCATGCCGGAGGTGTCCGCGCCGTCCTTGCCGATGCCGTAGGGCACGAAGGCGAACATGGCCTGGCCCGCCTTGACGGCCGAAAGGTCCAGTCCCGGAATGGAAACCGTGTAGCGCGGCCACGGGCCGGGGACCGTGCCAGCCACCGCCGGGGCCAGGCCCAGGGTGGTGCCGCCCAGGCAGAAGGGGGCCGCGGTCGGGTAGAGGAAGGGCTCGACGCCCAGGGCCTGCAACCCGTCGACGGTCTGGTTGTAGGCCGTCAGCCAGTCGGTGGGTGCGGCGGCCTCACCCGCGGTGGCAGCGCCGCCCGCGGTGGCAGCCTCGCCCGCGGTAGCGATGGCGGCCAGCGCGGCGGCGGCCTCGGCGGTGAGGGTCGCGGATGGGGTGGCGGGTGCCGCGGCCGCGGTGCCGGTCAGGGTTGCCGGGCCGGTAGCGGCGAGTAGGGCGCAGACGCCGACGGCGCCCGCGACGCGGACGAGGTGGTGGAACACGGACATGGGAGGCTCCCCTCGAGGTCACGAGTCGAGGGGGACGCTACTCCGCTGACCAGCAAAAACCGGACATTTGCTACGGCATGCCGGTCGGTTGTTCAGGCGTGGGCGGGTGTCGGCGACATGGTGTAGCCGAGATTCGCCAGCACTTCGCCGGTGGCCTTGGCGAAATTCAGCGTGATGAAGTGCAGGCAGGGCGCACCCTCGGAGATGAGGCGCTCGGCGATCTCGGTGGCGATCTCGATGCCGACCGCGCGGACCGCGGCGCGATTCTCCTCCGGGCCGTCACCGGCGGCCTTGTGCAGGCGCTCCATGATCGTCGGCGGCAGCGCCCGACCCGACAGCTCGACCGCGCGCTCGACGGTGCGCAGCGAGGTGATCGGCATGAGCTCCGGAATGATCGGCTTGGCGCCCTCGATCGGGTCGGCCGCGATGGCGCGATCCCGCAGGCGCAGATAGTGCTCCGGGTCGAAGAACATCTGGGTGATCGAATACTCCGCGCCCGCACGCAGTTTCGACACCAGGAAGCGGGTGTCGTCGTCGAGGTTGTCCGAGCGCGGGTGGCCCTGCGGGAACGAGGCCACGCCCACGTGGAAGTCGCCCAGCTCACGCACCATGCGGACCAGTTCCTCGGCGTACTCGACGCCCTCGGGGTGCTTGACCCACTCCCCCAGCACATCGCCGGGCGGATCGCCGCGCAACACCAGCAGATTCCGGATGCCCGAATCCGCGTACGCGCCGACGATCGAACGCAGTTCGGCCACAGAGTGATCCACGGCCGTCAGATGCGCGACCGTCAACAGCGTGGTCTCGCGCGCCAGCTGCCCGGTGACCCGAATGGTGCGATCGCGGGTGGACCCGCCCGCCCCGTAGGTCATGGACACGAATGCCGGATGCAGCCGCTCGAACTCGCGCGCCGCGCGCCACAGCCGCGCCTCACCGGCGGCATCGCGCGGCGGATTGAATTCGACCGAGAAGGGAATCGACCCGTCGGGACGCGGCCCCAACTGCTGCACCACCGACCGAGTTCCGGACCCTTGCGGTGTGCGGGAAACTCGGCCAGGGGTCGAATATCCCCGTACATTGTCGAAACTCACGCGGACATTTTACGGGCTGGAACGAGGCCCCGGACTCCGACCTGGGCCTATCCCAGCAGGTGAGACCCGGCGGCTCTCGCTCCTGAAGTGCGAAAGGCCTGCCGGGATGGCGTCGGTCACTGTCGGGCGGGCGGGGATGGTCGGGTGTGCAACCGATTCCTTGGGGCGGCCCGCAGCTGGGTATTGTCGGGGACGGATCCCGTGGGCGGGCTTTGCGCCGTTCGGCGGGGTTGGGCATTTGCCGCGTGGCGGCACTCACCTAGGAGGCTTCTCTGTCCGCCGGACCCGGTACCCACAGCCGCCAGCAGGTCGGCGCGGCCTCGGTCGTCGCCGCCGTGGAGGACCGTCTCACAGCGTTTTTCCGGACCCGGGAGCCGATCGTGGCACCGCTCGGGCCGGTGTTCGTGGACGCGGCACGGGCCTTGGAGGACTTCGTGATCCGCGGGGGCAAGCGGACGCGGCCCTCGTTCGCGTGGACCGGATGGCTGGGGGCGGGGCGCAGCGCCGACGAGCCGGAGGCCGACGCGGTGCTCACCGCGTGTTCGGCGCTGGAGCTGGTGCAGGCGTGCGCGCTCATCCACGACGACATCATCGATTCCTCCCGCACCCGGCGCGGATTCCCGACCGTGCACGTGGATTACGAACAGCGGCACCGGGATCAGCGCTGGCGGGGTGACGCCGACCACTACGGGGTCAGCGTCGCCGTGCTCATCGGCGATCTCGCGCTGGCCTGGGCCGACGATATGACCCGCGACGCCGGACTGCCCGCCGACGCGGCCGCCCGCTTCGCGCCGGTGTGGGCCGCCATGCGCACCGAGGTGCTGGGCGGGCAGCTGCTCGACATCCACGGCGAATCCGCCGGGGACGAGACCGTCGAGGCCGCGCTGCGGATCAACCGGTACAAGACCGCCGCCTACACCATCGAACGGCCGCTGCACATGGGCGCGGCGCTGGCCGACGCCTCCCCCGAACTCATTGCCGCCTATCGGGAATTCGGCACCGATATCGGGATCGCCTTCCAGCTGCGCGACGACCTGCTCGGCGTCTTCGGCGACCCGGCCGTCACCGGCAAGCCGTCCGGTGACGACCTGCGCGAGGGCAAGCGCACCGTCCTCATCGCCGAGGCCCTGCAGCGCGCCGACGCCGACGCCCCGGCCGTCGGGGACCTCATTCGCGCCAGCCTCGGCACCGACGTCACCGCCGAGCGGGTGGCCGAATTGCGCACGGCCATCACCGATCTCGGCGCGGTCGACGCCGTCGAGAAGCGCATCGCCGCCCTCACCGACCAGGCCCTCACCGCCCTGGACGCCAGCACCGCGACCCCGGAGGCCAAGCGCCAGCTGCGCGCCATGGCCCTGGCCGCCACCGCCCGCGCCTACTGAGATCCGACCTCCCGCATCGGTCGATACGAAAGAGTGGTTCGCATGAAAACCGTTGCTGGGCCGACCGATCGGGTCGTGGTGGTCGGTGCCGGGCTGTCCGGGCTTTCGGCAGCGCTCCATCTGGTGGCGGCGGGGCGGCAGGTGACCGTGCTCGAGCGGGCCGATCATCCGGGCGGGCGGGTCGGGCGCTATCGCGGACCCGACTATGAGATCGATTCGGGGGCAACGATTCTCACCCTGCCGGAGCTGATCGACGAGGTGCTCGGGGTCGTCGGGCAGACCCGCGAGTCGGTGGGGCTGCGGATTCTCGAGATGACACCCGCATATCGGGCGCGGTTCGCGGACGGCTCGGTCATCGGCGTCTACTCCGAAGAGGAGCGGATGGCCGAGGAGCTCGAACAGCTGCGCGGGGCGCGGGTGGCGCGGAATTATCGGCGGCTGCGCGGGTGGCTGAAAGGTGTGTACGACGCCGAATTCCGGCAGTTCATGGACACCAATTTCGATTCACCCCTGGACATGGTCCGGATTCCCGAGAAGCGGGTGGCGCTGTCGAAGCTGGTACGGCTGGGCGCCTTCGGGCGGCTCGGGCCGAAAGTCGGTGCGATCGTGCGGGATTCGCACGTCGCGCGGCTGTTCAGCTTTCAAGCGCTGTTCGCGGGGACCGCACCGAACCAGGCGCTCGGCGTCTACGGGGCCATTCCCTACATGGATACCTGCCTGGGCGTGTACTACCCCGAGGGCGGGATGCGGGCCATCGCCGAGGCGCTCGGCCGGGCGCTGACCCTGTCGGGCGGAACCCTCGAGCTGAACGCCGACGTGATCGGGATCGACTACCGGGGCAAGCGGGCCACCGCCGTGCGCACCGCCGACGGCCGCGTCTTCGACTGCGACGCCGTGGTGGTGACCGCCGACATCGGGTCCCTGCCCCGCTTCGGGCTCCGGCATCGCCGCGGACTGCGGGCCTCGCCCTCGGCCGTCGTGGCGCACGGCACCGTGCCCGCCGAGATCGCCCGGACCTGGCCGGTGCAGGCGCATCACACCATCGACTTCGGGCACGCCTGGGACCGGACCTTCGCCGAGATCGCGGCCCGCCCCGGCCGCGGTCGCCTGATGAGCGACCCGTCGCTGCTGCTCACCCGGCCCGCGCTCACCGACCCCTCGCTCCACATCGACCGCGAGGCCGTCCGCTACGAGCCGCTGTCCCTGCTGGCCCCCTGCCCCAATCTGGCCGCCGCGCCGCTCGACTGGGACCAGCTCACCCCCTTCTACCTGCGCGAACTCCTGCAAACCCTGGAAGCGCGCGGCTACCAAGGCATTTCGGAGCACTTCCGCGTCGACCACGTGGACACCCCGCGCACCTGGCAGGCCCGGGGCATGCTCGCGGGCACCCCGTTCTCGGCGGCGCACCTGTTCCGCCAGACCGGACCCTTCCGCACCCGAAACCTGGTGCGCGGCCACGCGAATGTCGTCCTGGCCGGTTCGGGCACCGTGCCCGGCGTCGGCGTGCCGACGGTGCTGTTGTCGGGCAAACTGGCTGCGGCGCGCATCGCGGGTGATGCGCGACATGCCGTCAGTCGATCACTCGATGCCGGGGCAGTGGTACCGGCGGGTAAGCACTAGACTGACCGCGTCCTTGTACCACCGCGGCCGCCGCCGCCGACCTTTCCGGGGGGAAAACCGCCTATGCCGACCCCCGATACGGACGCCGCCATCGCCACGGACACCGCGCAGAGCTCCACCGCAGCCGCGCGGGCGACCGTCGACGGCCCCGCATCGCACGGCTGGAAGCGCAACACCACGGGGTGGATGCACACCGTCGGCGACTTCGTGCGCGGCCCGGCCGGGCATTCGGCCACCCTCGGATTCTTCGGCGCGCTGCTGATCACCTTCGGCGGCTTCGGCGCGGGCAGCACCCGGCGCACCGACCCCCTGCTCGAGTCCATGCACCTGTCCTGGCTGCGCATGGGGCACGGGCTGGTGCTGTCGTCGCTGTTCGTGTGGATCGGCGTGATCGCCATGATCACGGCGTGGGTCCGGCTGGGGCGCATCGTCATCGGCAAACAGCCGGGCACCGACGTGACCCTCAACGAGCTGCGCGCCATCGTCGGCATCTGGATCACCCCGCTGCTGGCCGCGGTGCCCATGTTCAGCCGCGACGCCTATTCGTATCTCGCGCAGGGCGCGATGCTGCGCGACAACATCAACCCGTACGTGTACGGACCGGTGGAGCTCAAGGCGAACGCCGCGATGGTGCTCGACAATGTGAGCCCGGTCTGGCTCACCACCACCGCGCCGTACGGGCCCATCTTCCTGCTCATTGGGCGGGCCATCACGACGATCACCGGTGACAATGTGGTCGCGGGCACCATCGCGCTGCGGCTGGTCATGCTGCCCGGCCTGGCGCTCATGGTGTGGGCGGTCCCGCACCTGACCAAGCATCTGGGCGGCAAGCCGACCACCGCGCTGTGGCTGGCGGTGCTCAACCCGCTGGTGCTGATCCACCTGATCGGCGGCGTGCACAACGAGATGCTCATGGTGGGCCTGATGGCCGCGGGCATCGCGCTGGTGCTCGAACACCATCACGTGGCGGGCATCGTGGTGGTCGCGGTCGGCGTGGCCGTCAAGGCCACCGCGGGCGTGGCCCTGCCATTCCTGGTGTGGATCTGGATGATTCACGAACGCGAGCGCCGCGCAGCACGCAACGAGGGCGAACTGCCGCATCCCGTCCTGAGTTTCGCCAAGATCAGCGCGCTCGGGGTGGCGGTCTTCGCGGCCGTGTTCGCGGTGGCGACCTGGGCCACCGGGCTGCGCGACCACCAGATCGGCTGGCTGACCGCGCTGTCGGGCTCGAAGAAGATCATCAACTGGCTCTCGCTGCCGACCATCATGGCGCACGTCGTCACCTGGGTGACGCCGCTGTCGATGGACTCGGTCCTGAACGTCACCCGCATCATGTGCGCGGCCGTCATGGTGGCGATCCTGGTGTGGGCCTGGTGGCGATTCAAGAGCAGCGAGAAAGAGGCCGTGCTCGGCATTCTCGTGGCGTTCGTGGCCATTGTGATCCTCTCGCCCGCGGCGCTGCCCTGGTACTACTCCTGGCCGCTGGCGCTGGCGGCCGGTTTCGCGCTGTCCACCCGGACGCTGCAGATCCTGGTCGGCCTGTGCACGTGGCTCATGCTGATCTTCCAGCCCGACGGCGCGCCCGTCACCAATTACGTGCACGGCACCCTGGCCATCTTCGCCGCGGTAGTGGCCGCGCTCTCGCTGGTCCAGGTGGATCCGCTGAAACTGCGTGCGGCACACCCGCATACCGACACCCACCCGCCCGCCGAGCAGCTCGGCGGCACGGCCGCGCCCGGCGCGGCGTGACCGCGCCCATGCCGCTGGATCGCGCCTACCGGGACTGCCGCCGGATCGCCGCCGCCCACGGGCGCACCTACTTTCTGGCCACCCGCCTGCTGGAACCGGAGCGAAGACCGGCGGTGCACGCGCTCTACGCGTTCGCCCGGCTGGTCGACGACATCGTGGACGCCAGCGACGCGCCGGAGCGGGCGGCCGAGTCGGCGGCTCGGCTGGATCGGATCGAACACGAACTGCGGGCGCGGCTGGTGGACGCGCCGATCGAGGCGGTCGACGGGCGCGAGGCCCGGGTGCTGCTGGCGGTCTCCGACACCATTCGGCGGTATTCGATTGCGGCCGAACACTTCTGGGTGTTCCTCGACTCCATGCGCATGGATATTCCGGGCGGACCGCAGTACCGCGACCGGTACGCCAGCATGGCGGAACTGAACGAGTACATGCGCGGGTCGGCGGCGGCCATCGGGCTGCAACTGCTGCCGGTGCTGGGCACCGTGGTCCCGACCGCGGATGCCGAACCGGCGGCGGCCGCGTTGGGAGAAGCATTCCAGCTCACCAATTTCCTGCGGGATATCGGTGAGGATCTCGATCGCGGGCGGGTGTATCTGCCCGCCGACGAATTGGCGGCGTTCGGGGTGGATGCCGACCTGCTGTTTCGGTGCCGGGAATCGGGGCGCACGGATCCGCGGGTGCGGCGGGCGTTGGCCCATCTGATCGCGATCAATCGCGGAATTTATCGCCGGGCCGTTCCGGGGATCGATTTGCTCGCGCCGCGGGTGCGCCCGGCCATTCGGACTGCGGCCACGCTCTACGGCGGAATTCTCGATGAGATCGAACGCGCCGACTACGCCGTTTTCACCCGCCGGGCCGTCGTCCCTCAGCATCGGCGTTTGCGGGTCGCGGCACGGGAATTCGTCGCGGCCAGTCCACTGCGGAACTGACCGCGACGCTCGTCCAGCTATTTCAGAACGGATCGGCCGCCGCGCGACGGATCACCTCGCGGGCCAGCGGCCCGTGGATGGCGTCGATGGGGCGACCGGGCAGGGACTCGTCCTCGGTGTAGATCCACTCGAGGATTTCCTCGTCGGTGTATTTGCTGTCACGCATGACCGTGATGAGACCGGTCAGGTGTTTGGCCACCGCGCCGGTGGAATCGAAGAACTCCTTCGGAATTCCGGCAACGCCATCGCGGCGCACCGCGATTATCTGATGGTCGCGCAGCATCTGGTGGACCCGCGTGACCACCATGCCCAGTTGCTCGGCCACGTCGGGCAGCGGGATCAGGGTCACCGAATCCGGCAGGACGTCTTCGCTGCAAGGAAAGGCACTCACCCGGACCACGGTAGTCTCTCGCGTCGCCACCGTCGCATCACACCCCGGCGCGACTACCATCGGGTGAGCCGCACGGGGCGGCTTCGACAAAATCGGAAGGGTTGCAGTTGATCGGCCAGATGCTGGAAGGGCGCTACCGCATCGACGCGCCGATCGCGCGTGGCGGCATGTCCATGGTGTTCCGGGGGGTGGACACCAGATTGGACCGACCGGTTGCAATCAAGGTGATGGATCCGAAGTTCGCCTCCGATCCGCAATTCCTCACCCGCTTCGAACTCGAGGCGCGCGCGGTGGCCAAACTCAAGCATCCGTCGCTGGTCGCGGTGTACGACCAGGGCGTGGACGGCGACCACCCCTTCCTGATCATGGAACTCGTCGAGGGCGGCACCCTGCGCGAACTGCTGCGCGAGCGCGGGCCCATGCCGCCGCACGCGGTGCGCGCCGTGGCCGAGCCCGTGCTGGCCGCCATCGGCGTGGCGCACGCGGCCGGGCTGGTGCACCGCGACATCAAGCCGGAGAACGTGCTCATCTCCGACTCGGGCGAGGTGAAGATCGCCGACTTCGGTCTGGTGCGCGCGGTGGCCGAGGCGAAGATCACCTCCGACAGCGTGATTCTCGGCACGGCCGCCTATCTGTCCCCCGAACAGGTCACCAGCGGCACCGCCGACGCGCGCAGCGACGTGTACTCCGCGGGCGTGCTCATTTTCGAAATGCTCACCGGGCGAACCCCGTTCACCGGCGACAACTCGCTGTCCATCGCCCTGCAGCGGGTCGAGAAGGACGTGCCCGCGCCGAGCCGGTTCATTTCCGGCGTGCCCGCGGAGATCGACGACCTCGTCGCCCACGCCACCGCGCGCGAACCCATGCACCGCTACGCCAATGCCACCGAGATGGCGGGCGAACTGCGGCGCATCGCACGGGAATTGCAGCTGCCGGAGTATCGGGTGCCCGCGCCGACCGAATCGGCCGAGCATCTCAGCGCCAAGTACCGCGTCGGACCGACGCCCGCGCCGCATCAGCCCTACCATCCGCCCGCGCGGCCCATTCCGGGCGCGGCGGATCTGACCACGCGACTACCCGCCGACCCGCCGACGGTGCACGTACAGCCGCAGGCGCACCAGCACACCCGGGTCATGACGGCGGCGCGGGAGCTGGCTCCGGAGTATCAGCCGCCCGGGTACGCACCGCAGCCGCAGGGACCACCGAACGACCATGGGTATCAATCGGAATTGATCTCCGATCGTGGCAGGTCGCGGCGCAAGGTCATCATCTGGTTGAGCATCGTGGTGGCGCTGGCGGTGCTGCTGGGCATCGGCGGCTGGTGGCTCGGGGTCGGTAGATATTCGGCGGTGCCGTCCATCGCGGGAATGAATACCGACAAGGCGATCGCCACGCTGCAGGGCGCGGGCTTCAAGACCGAGACCCGCAACAAGGCCTCCGATACCGTGCCGGTGGGCAATGTGGTCGGCACCGATCCGGCGGCGGGATCCAGAATCACCAAGGGTTCCCTGGTCGCGGTGCTGGTCTCGAGCGGGAAGCCGAAGGTGCCGGATCTGCAAGCCGGACAGGACATTCAATCGGTCAACAAGGCGATTCGGGATGCGGGACTGACGCCCGTGGACGGCGGTGAGGTCGGCAGTACGGCCGCGAAAGGCACACTCGCCAAGGTGGATCCGGCCCCCGGCACCGTGCTCCCGGCCAATGCTCAGGTGAAGGTCTACCGCAGCAAGGGATCTCAGCCGGTCAAGGTGCCCGATGTGCGGGGCAAGACCGAGGACGAGGCCAAGACGGCGTTGCAGAAGGCGGGACTGACCGTCAGCTCCACCCGGGACCAGTTCGACGCGAAGATCAAGTCCGGCTCGGTGATCGGCACCGATCCGGCCGCGGGGACCAGTACCGAATCCGGCAATGGCGTGGTGTTGATCGTGAACAGCGCGATCGAGATGCCGAATCTCCTGGGGGCCAATGTCTCCACGGCGCGCAGCAAGCTGCAGGCGCTGGGGCTGTCGGTGAGCGTGCGGCAGCTGGCCAATAACGACAGTTCGATCATTATTTCGCAGAGCACCGCCCCGGGCGACGCGGTCGAACCGGGTTCCACGGTCACTTTGGTTGCGATTCCCTAATTCTCAAAGGCTCGGAAACGCAAGAGCCCGGACCGTTTCCACGGTCCGGGCTCTCGTGTTGTGCTCTGCCTAGCGCAGCATCTCCGCGACCAGGAAGGCCAGCTCGAGGGACTGCTGGGTGTTCAGGCGCGGGTCGCAGGCGGTCTCGTAGCGCTCTTCCAGGTTCAGGTCGCTGATGTCCTGTGCGCCGCCGAGGCATTCGGTGACGTTCTCGCCGGTGAGCTCGATGTGCAGGCCGCCCGGGTGGGTGCCCAGCGCGTGGTGCACCTCGAAGAAGCCCTGCACCTCGTCGACGATGCGGTCGAAGTGGCGGGTCTTGTAGCCGGTGGTGGCCTCGTGGGTGTTGCCGTGCATGGGGTCGCACTGCCAGATCACCTGGTGGCCGGTGGCCTGCACCTTCTCGATGATCGGGGGCAGCACGTCGCGGACCTTGCCATTGCCCATGCGCGCGACCAGGGTCAGGCGGCCGGGCTCATTGTTGGGGTCCAGGCGCTCGACGTACTCCACGGCCTGCTCGGGCGTGGTGGTCGGGCCGATCTTGAGACCGATGGGGTTGGCGACCAACTCGGCGAAGGCGACGTGCGCGCCGTCGAGCTGGCGGGTGCGCTCGCCGATCCACAGGAAGTGGGCCGACAGGTCGTAGAGCACCGGCTCACCCGTGACGGGGTGCTCGCTCAGGCGCAGCATGGCCCGCTCGTAGTCGAGGACCAGCGCCTCGTGGCTGGCGTACAGGCGAGCGCTCGACAGGTTGGGATCGTTGACGCGACACGCCTTCATGAACGCCAGGGCGCGATCGATCTCGGTGGCCATCTGCTCGTAGCGGGCACCGGCCGGGGACTGGGCCACGAACTCGCGGTTCCAGTCGTGGACCTTGTGCAGGTCGGCCATGCCCGCGGAGGTCAGCGCGCGCACCAGGTTCATGGCGGCCGAGGCGTTGGCGTAGGCGCGGACCAGACGCGACGGATCGTGCTCGCGCAGCGCGGGCTCGGCGGCGAGGGAGTTCACCATGTCGCCGCGGTAGGACTTCAGGCCCAGCGAATCGGTGTCGGACGAGCGGGGTTTGGCGTACTGGCCCGCGATGCGGGCCACCTTCACCACCGGCAGGCTCGCGCCGTAGGTGAGCACCACGGCCATCTGCAGCAGCGTGCGGATATTGCCGCGAATGTGGGGCTCGGTGTTGTCGGCGAAGGTCTCCGCGCAGTCACCGCCCTGCATGAGGAAGGCCTCGCCGCGAGCCACCTCGGCCAGGCGTAGCCGCAGCTCCTCCACCTCGGCGGGCACGCAGATCGGCGGGACGGACTCCAGCACGGTGCGCATCTTGGCGGCCTGCTCGGGATCCCAGGACGGCTGCTGCAGGGCCGGGCGGGCCAGTGCGTCGTCGAGGCGCCGACGGAGCTCGGCGGGCAGCGGAGGAAGTTCCGGCAAGCGATCGATCGGTACGTCGACGGTCCAGTTCACCCGTTCAGAATACGGATCGACCTTGGTGAGTTGGACCACCCCCAGGGCTTGAATTGCTCACACCGGGCGGACGCCTAGGCTGTGACCGGACGATCTGCCTCGATCGTCGGCTGGCCTGAGCTGAGGAGAGACCCATCTCACTGCGGTACTTTTACGACTCGGAATTCATCGAGGACGGGATCGTCATCGACCTCGTCTCCATCGCGGTGGTGTGCGAGGACGGACGCGAGTTCTACGCGGTCTCCACCGAATTCGATCCCGAGAGGGCCGGGCCGTTCGTCCGCCGCAATGTGCTGCCGAAGCTACCGCCGCCGTCATCGCCGCTGTGGCGCTCGCGCGAGCGGATTCGCGACGACCTCTACAAGTTCCTGGTGCCGCGCCCGGGCGTCGAGCCCGAGCTGTGGGCGTGGGTCGGGGCCTACGACCATGTCGCGCTGTGCCAGCTGTGGGGGTCGATGGTGGATCTGCCCAACGCGCTGCCCCGCTACACCAATGAGCTGCGCCAGCATTGGGAGCAGCACGGTCGGCCGCCGCTGCCGCCGGTGCCGAAGGACGCGCACGACGCGCTGGCCGACGCGCGGCACAATCTGGCGAAGTTCGAGGCCATCGAAGCCTATCGGCGGCTACAGGCTTCCTGATCGCGAATGCGAAAGGCCCCGGGAGACAGTGTCTCTCGGGGCCTTTCTCTTTCTATCTGATCTCAGAGGCTAGCTCGCGATGGTCTGCGGGATGCGGTCGGCGTCCGGGCGGCTACCGGACGGGACGCCCTTCTTGAGGCTGGCGGCGTAGACGTCCACGTACTCCTGATCGCCCATCCGCATGAGCTCGTACATGATCTCGTCGGTCACCGCGCGCTCGACGAAGCGGTTGCCGCCCATGCCCTCGTAGCGCGAGAAGTCGATGGGCGCACCGAATTTCACGGTGACCCGGCGCGGACGCCAGCGGAAGGGGCCGGGCGGGCACACCTCGTCGGTGCCGATCAGGGCTACCGGGATCACCGGCACTCCGGTCTCCAGGGCGAGGCGTGCCACACCGGTCTTGCCCTTGTAGAGGCGGCCGTCCGGGGAGCGGGTGCCCTCGGGGTACAGGCCGACCAGGCGGCCCTCATCCAGCAGCTTGCGCGCGGTGTTGAGGGCGGATTCGGCGGCGTCGGCACCGGACCGGTCGATCGGGTACTGACCGGCACCGGAGAAGAACCACTTCTGCAGACGACCCTTGAGGCCGGGGGTCGTGAAGTATTCGGCCTTGGCCAGATACGTGATCCGGCGCGGGCTCATGAGCGGGGTGAACAGCCAGTCGGTGAACGACAGATGATTTCCGGCCAGAATCGCCGCGCCCTTGGCCGGGATGTTCTCGACGCCCTCCACCTTCGGGCGGTTGATCAGATGCATCCACGGACCCGGGAACACATACTTGAGCAGCCAGTAGAACATTGCGTCCTTTCCCCTGTTTCGATACCCGGGACCGGCCTCGTTGCGGGCACCACCACTGCTTGCCTACCCTACCGCCGAGACCTCGCGGTAACCAACCGGTGGGAAGTGGTTTCTCCAATGTCGGGACTTTCGTCCCGAGTCGTGGACTTGATCTTCCCGACGGTCAGCGCCGAGCCTGGGCCACCGGGACCGCGTCCTGCTCTTCCGGTACCGCCGCGCGGGCCAGTTCGGCCGCGCCGATCATGCCCGCGGCCTCGCCCAATTGGGCGGTGCGGATGCGGGCCAGGCGGCGGTGGCGGGCACCGGTGATGGAGGCGGCGTAGTGCTCGCGGGCGTCGTCGAGGAACAGCGGGGCCGAGCTGCTGACGCCACCGGCGACCACGATCAGGTCCGGGTCGAAGATGTCGCTGACGAAGGCCAGGCCCAGGCCCAGCCAGCGCGCGAAGTCGGCCATCACCTCCTGGGCGACCGGGTCGCCGTCCTGGGCCGCGCCCGCCACCCGGCGGCCGGTGAGCGAGCCCGGATCGCGGCCGGATTCGCGGGCGATCAGGGTGGAGCGCTGCGGGTCGGTGGCCAGGAATTCGATCGCGGTGTCGACCAGAGCCGTTCCGCTGCAATACCTTTCCCAGCAGCCGCGCTTGCCGCACGGGCAGGCGCGGCCTTGGGGCACCACCGTCAGATGCCCGAGTTCCGGCGCGACACCGAAGCTTCCGCGATACAGCTGGCCATTGCTGAGCAGGGCCGCGCCGATGCCGGTGCCGATGGCCACCAGCACCACATTGCGCCCGCCCGCCGCCGCGCCGAAACGGTACTCGGCCCACAGCGCGGCATTGGCGTCGTGCTCGAGAATGACCGGCAGGCCCAGGCGGTCGGTGAGCCGCTGCGCGACCGGCGCGTCCTCCCACGGCAGATGCGGGGCGAACCGCACGGTGGCGCGGTCCTCGTCCACGAATCCGGCGACGGCCAGCCCCACCGCGCCGATGGCATGGCGGGCGCTCAGTTCCCGCACGGCGCGGGCCAATCCATCCTCGAGGGCGCGGGCCGAATGCGGGGTCGGCGCGGTCACGGTATCGAGCACCTCGCCCGACCCGTCGACCACGGACGCCCGAATATTCGTGCCGCCCACATCGATTCCCACGGTCAGCGGCACGTCTCCACCCTCTCTCATGCCTTGATGTTCACGTCGATGGGCACATACTTGGCGCGCTTGGGGCGCCGACCCGCACCGGGGCGGGTGCCGCCGGGGGCCGAGGCGGGGTCCGGGCTCGCCGCCGGATCGGGGCGAACGTCGGGCGCGGGGGCCGCGACCGGCGGGCCGAACGGCATGCCGCCGGGCGGGCCGATCGGTCCGGGCGAGGTGTCGAAGGTGCGTCGGGTTCCGGCGGTGGCCCCGCTGCCCGCGGTGCCGCCTGGGCGGCGAGCCGCGCCCGGGCCGTGGCCGAGGGGATCTCCGGAATCCGCGCCCGGGACACCTTCTCCCCCATCGGATTCCGGCTCGCGAGCATCGCGCACGCCAGTCTCGGTGCCGAACGGGTTGTGCTGGGCCTGGTTTCGGGCGGCCGCGCGGCCCTGGACACCGGCCAGGAAGCGGGCGAAGACCGCGGCCAGGCCCGCGCCGGTGGCGTGCGGATGACCCGGCTGCGCGGATTCGCTTCCGCTCGTGGGCGATTCCCCCGCGCCCTCCGAATCCGTCTCTCCGCGCGCCGCGGCATAGGCGTCGGCGAAGGGCAGATCCGTTGCGCTGGACGAGGTTTCGCCCCGCTTCGAATAGTGCTGCCAGACGTGGTATTCCGGGGAATCCGGGTCCAGGTCGGGCGGGATCACCGGATCCACCGGGACACCCGCCAGCGCCTCGCGCAGGACCGTGACAATGGCGGTGCCGTGGTCGGCGATGGCCGCCACCACGTCGTGATGTTCACCGCGCACGATGGCCGCGGCCGCGCACACCGGACACCAACTGCAGCTGGACCATTCGGTGCGACCGTCGGAGGCGGTGCGGCGCAGCACCGGTTCGACGCGTTCGAGGACGGCCTCGGCGAGCAGGCGCAGTTCCTCGGCGAATTCGCCGAGGTTCTCGTCGGGGTGGCCGGGACGCGGGTGGGTCGTGGTCATTTCGGCCAGACCTGGGGGTCGGGCCGGAAACGGATGACCAGTTGGTCGCCGTCGAGCTCGGCGGTCTCGACCGTGCACCGCCGCAATACCGGGGCCAGGGGCAAGCGCCGCCGGACCCCGTCCGCTCCCACGATCAAATCGTCCTCCACTCGTCCCAGCCGCAGGGTCGACGGATCGACCACCGGCAGATGCATGCGCATCGCGAACAGCGAAGCCGCGCCCGCCCCGGACTCGAGCCGCACCACCGGCTCGGCGGGGACGGGCAGCACACCGTCCGCATCTGTGCCAAGCATAGGTACCGGAGGCCATCCCACCCAGTTACCACTCGCGTCCACGGCGTAGGACAGGGCGGCCAGGGAGCTCAGGCCCACCGGCTCGGCCCCGGCATGGCCCACGACCTGCACCGCGACCCCGCGTAGCCGCTTGCTCAGCTCGGTCACCACGTCGAGTTGCTCGCCGCGCCGGTTGAAGTACCACTGCACAGCGGGGTGCGGGGGTTCGGCCGGATCGGGGGCGGGCAACTCGGGCAGCACCTTGTTCACGAGTACCGCGTCGAGGCGCAGTCCTAACAGGGCGGCCGCCGAACGCACCCGCGCCGACTCCGCCACCGCCACCCGCTCGGCGGCGGTCACCAGGCGAGCGCCCGTGCGGGTGCGATCGGCCAGCAGGTCGCGGGCCTCGGTCACCGCCGCCACGATCTGCTCGACGGTCACCGCCAACACGGCCTTGCGGAAATCGGCGCCGATGGCCTCCATGGTCCGGTTGTGCGCGGGCCACACCCGCTCGAGATAGCCGAGCAAAGTATCCGGCGTGGTGACAATGCGCAGCATGTCCGCCGAGGGCGGGCAGTCCACCACGATCACATCCCACCGCGCGTCCTTGCCGAACTGCGTGATCTCCAACAGGGCCAGCAGTTCCTGCACCCCCGGCAGCCCGGTCAACTCGGCGGGATCCAGTGCCCCCAGATCGAACCCATGCTCATGCCCCGCCCCGGACGCCATGACCAACACCTGCCGAAACCGATCCTCCAGCAACGCAAGCGAATCCACCTCGATGACATCGAGAGACGGTGCGTCCGCCAACGAGTCGCCACGGGAGATCGGTCGAGCGGACTCTCCCGGAGACGCGGTGCCGAAAGCCGGTTCGCCCGCCGCGCCGCCTCGCCACGCAGCGCTGAACTCGGCGGCGGAGCCCGGGTCCCGGTCTTGCGCGAATTGCGGTGTGGCGGCGGCGAACATGGGCAGGGGCAGGGTTGCGACTTCGGGCTTCGCGCCGTGGCGCAGGCGGTAGCCCAGGGCGTCGCCGAGGGAGTGGGCCTGGTCGAGGGAGGCGAGCAGGACGCGCTGGCCGGTGCGGGCGTAGGCCAGGGCGGTGGCGCACGCCAATGTCGTCTTTCCGACGCCGCCCTTGCCGATGAAAAGCTCGATACGGGTAGCGGGCCGCGGCGAGCGTTCGGTACCGCCGGTGGTCAGCCTTCGACCCGTTTCTTGAGTTCCTTGAGGGCGGTGTCGGTGATGACCTTCTCCGCCTTGCGTTTGAACATGCCGATCATCGGGATGTTCAGGTCCACGGTCAGCTCGTAGACGACCTGCGTGGTGCCGTCCGGCAGGGCGATGAGTTCGTAGGTGCCGTCCTGCGCCTTCTGCAGATCACCGGCCACCAGGCTCCAACTCACGGCGCGGCCGTCGGGCCGCCAGGTGTAGGACAGGGTGTAGGTGTCCTTCACGACGCCCGCGTCCAGCACGAAGCGGGCGGTGCGGGCGCGACCGTCCGGGTACTTGTCCAGCACCTCCACCGAGCGGGCCGCGGCGACCCATTCCGGATACGACTCCAGGTCGGCGATGACGGCCATCACTCGATCCGAGGGGGCGTCGATCACGATCGACCTCTGAGTTCGATCGGCCATGGGCGGCAACGCTTCCTTTCAGCCTGTGACGTGGAGGATCGGTCAGACAGCGGCGGCGGGCGCGACCCCGGCCTTGCGCCCGGCCTCGAGGCGGGCCTTGATCTCGAAGGTCATGACCTTGCCCGCGACCCGGCGGGTCCGGTTCAGGGCCAGCAGTTCACGTCCGGACATACCGGCAATGCCGCCGCGCGGTTCGGCGTGCATGAAGTAATGCATGATGACGCCGTCCAGCATGGGCTCGAGCCAGACCTCCATGGTGCCGTCCGCGCCGCCGCTGACCGTCCAGCGAATCCCCTTGTCGCCCCGGTCTTCCCGCACCTGCAATTGCAGGTCCGGGAACCAGCGGCGCCAGCGGGCACGATCGGCCAGCACCTCGGCCACGGCCGAGCCCGGCGCGGCGACGAACGTCTGGTCGGCAACCTGGATACTGCTCACGGCGCTGAGCCTAGCGCAGGACCGGAATCCGCTCAGACCCACGCCGACCGGGAGTTGCGGCTCAGGCGATGCTCCCCGCGCGCAGGGTCGGATCCAGCAGTTCGCGTAGTCGCGTGCCCATCAGGTCCCAGCGCCACTGCCGCTGCACCCAGGCGCGACCGGCCGCGCCCATGGCCGCGGCGGCATCGCGGTCGGAGAGGATATCGACAATGGCGTCGGTGAGCGCGGCGATATCGCGGCCGCCGACCACGCGACCGGTCTCACCCTCGCGCACGGTCTCGGGCGCACCGCCCGAATCCCCCGCGACCACCGGCACTCCCGTCGCCGAGGCCTCCAGGAACACGATGCCCAGCCCCTCGACATCCAGCCCGAACCCGCGGGTGCGGCACGGCATGGCGAAGACATCGGCGAGGGTGTGGTGGGCCGCGAGCTCCTTCGACGGCACCCGCCCGGTGAAGACCACATCGTCGCGCAGCCCCATCGCGTCGGCGAAGGCCCGCAACTTCTGCTCGTACGGCCCGCTGCCCGCGATCACCAGCACGGCCCCGTCGACCCGCTTCTTGATCTCGGGCATGGCGGTGATCAACATGTCCTGCCCCTTGCGCGGCACCAGCCGCGACAGGCACAGAATCGTCGGCCGATCCCCCAGCCCGTACCGCTCCCGCAATTCGGCCCGCGCCGCGGGATCCGGCTTGAACACCTCCGAATCCACGGCGGGCGGCAGGTATTCGAGCGCCGACTGCGCCCCGAACGCCGACGCGAACCGCCGCCGCGTGTACTTGCTGACATAGGTCACCACATCGGTGTGATCCCCGATCACACGCAACGCCTGCCGCGCCGCGGGCAGCATCGACCACCCCACCTCGTGCCCGTGCGTCGAGGCGATGATCCGCTCGGCCCCCGCCTGCCGCAGCACCGGCGACAACAGCGCCAAGGGCGCGGCCGCCCCGAACCACACCCGATCGCACTGCTCGTCCCGCATAAGCTTCTTCGCCCGCCGCGCCACCAACGGCGTCGGCAACATCAATGTGGTCGGATGCCGCACCACCTGAAACGGCTGCTCCGCATCGAACTTCCAATGACTGTCGCCCCGCCACCGCGGCGCGTAGACCACCAGCTCATCGGCGGGCAACTGCAGGGCCAGGGCATGCAGATACGACTGAATCCCACCCGGCCGCGGCGGGAAATCATTGGTAACCAGCAGAGTTCGGCCCATGCCCCCAAACCTACTGCACACCCCGGCCATGGCCCTGGCACACCTCACCCACCGACCGGTGGCGGAACGGCCGGACTATGAGCCGTCGGTGCTGCGGGCGGTGATCCAGGCGCGCCAGTCGGTGACGAGGTCGGGGTAGCCGGTGCCCAAGGTGGTTCGGAAGGCGGTGTCGATCGCCGCATGATCCTTGGGCCCGGAGGCGAGTTGGCGGTAGAGGTCGACGAGTTTGGGGTCGCCGTAGCGGTCGGCGATGAAAGCGCAGGCGGACCAACCCTGTTCGTAGGCGAGGGAGGCCTGGCCGCTCTTGGGGTCGAACATCGCGTCGGCCGGGAGGTCGGTGGGCAGGTCACCGGCACGGGCGCGGCTCAGGAGAGTCGGGGCGATCTGACCGACGGGACGGTGCGTGCGGCGGTGGGCCGTGTACTCGGCCGCGCCCTCGAGCATCCACATCGGGGAGCCGTCGACGGTGATCTTGCGGGTGGCCATGTGGGTGAGTTCGTGGCGCAGGACCGAGCGCAGGCCGTCGGGACCCAGGCGGTGTCCGGCTTCGGAGCCGAAAACCACACGCTGACCGGTCAGTTCGGCACCGGGGCGGAGGGGGTCGGCGACGGTGGAGGCGGCCACCTCGGCGGGGACGTCACCGACGGCGTGGGTGAGCGCCGCGAATTCGGCGGGGCTGGAGGCCACCACGACCACGGGGGCCTGATTCCAGCCCGGACCCCACAGGTCCGTGACCGCCGTGGTGGATGCTGCGAGTTCGCCTGCCAGCACATCGATGTCGGCGCGCTGGGCGGCATGGCCGAGAACGACACCGACCCGGCCGGTGCCGGTGGACACGGTTTCGGCGACCGGCTTGCCGTAGTACTCCATGGTCCGCTTCACCTGCGCCACCTGCGGATCCGTGGCGACGAGGCCGTCCTGGCTCGGCACCACCGCGCGCAGGGTCGGCAGCACGGAGTTCGGGATCATGAGCAGTGCGCCGCAGGCGGCGGTCAGGGCGGTGACCGTGACCAGGGTGAGGACGAACTGGAATCGCCGTCGCGCCGACAACCAGCCGCGCACGTTCCGCAGAGCGCTCATCGCCACCTCGTCGTGCTCATGCGCGGCCCTTCGTCGTGCTCATGGTGGGCACTGAATCAGAACCGGCGCGCCGAATTGAACGGTGTGGAGCCCATCGGCGCGACCTGGACCGGAACGCCGAAAGTCGAAGCGTGCAGCATCAATCCATTGCCCGCGTAGATGCCCACATGTGAGATATCAGAGTAGAAGAACACCACATCGCCGGGCTGCAGGTCCTTCTCGGCCACGGGCGTGCCGTAGCTGGCCTGCTGCTGGCTGGTGCGCGGCACGTTCTTGCCGACCTGGTGGAAGGCCCACTGCACGAGGCCGGAGCAATCGAACTGGTCGGGACCGGTCGCGCCCCAGACGTACGGATCGCCGACGCGGGTCAGACCGGCGGCGAGGGCGCTGGTGCCCGAACCGGGGACCAGACCCTTGAGCAGGCTGTCGCGATCGAAGCCGGGCGGGAACATCGAACCGGCCAGCGCGGACTTGTCACCCGCGGAGAGCTGTCCCCACGCGGCGATGACACTGGCCATGGAGCCTTGCAGCGCAGCGCGTTTGGATTCCAGATCGGCGCGGACCGCGTCGGCGGCGGTGCTGGCGGCACGCGCGGCGTCGGCGGCGGCGCGGGCGGCGTTCTCGGCGACGGTGGCCGCGTCGGTCGCCTTCTGATACTGCGCCAGTTGATCATTGGTGCGCGCACCCACCAGGTCCACGATCGACATCTGGTCCAGCAGCTGCTGCGGCGAATTGCTGACCATTAGCGAGGTGAGGCGGTTGGTGCGGCTGCCGAGGAGCGCGGAGGTCGCGGCCCGATCGATGACCGGACGGTACTTGGCGATCTCGGCCTTGGCCGCGTCCAGCGCGGCGGCCGCGTCGGCGGCCCGCTTGTCGGCGGCGGTGGATGCTGCGACCTTGGTGTCCAGATCGGCTTGCGCGTTGAGCGCCTGCTGATTGAGTTGCTCGGACTGCCGCGACAGGTCGATGAGCCGCTGCACTGCTTCCCCAGCAGTTGCCGGTGCGGAGACCGGATCGGCGGTCGCGGATCCGAGGCCGAGAGTGCCGGAGGTGCCGACCATGAGTGCGCCTACGGTGAGAGCTCCACCCACCAGTCGTCTGGTTCGCTGACTGCGTGTCCGATGAGGCTGCTGCGCTGCCACGGTTGGTGTCGTCCCGTTCTCTTACCCCGAGCTGGTCAAGAAGGTCTCGATAAGATTACGAAACGGCGACCGGTTGTGTCCAGCAGGCCACGGAACCATTACGGTCGCCGCTTCGGAATCCAGGTCGAATCAGACGCGGACCGCGCCCGCGAACGGCATCGAGGAGATCGACGCGATGGCGACCGGCTGCCCGGCGGTCGAGGCGTGCACGACATTGCCGTCGCCGATGTAGATGCCGGAGTGGCTGCCGCCGTAGAACGACACCACGTCGCCCGGCTGCAGATCGTCGTAGGAGACCGGGGTACCGGCACCGGCCTGCTCGTAGCTGGTGCGCGGGAGGCTGACACCGGCCTGCGCGTAGGACCACTGGACCAGACCCGAGCAGTCGAAGGCGTTCGGGCCCGAGGCGCCGTACACATACGGATCGCCGATGCGGCTCAGGGCGGCGTCGACCGCGGCCTGGTGCACATTGTTCTGCGGGGCCGGGGCGCCCGGGCCGGGGCCCTGCGGGGTGACGATGCCCGGGATCTCGGGGATGTTCACCGGGATGGACGCCGGGGCACCGGGAATGGCCGGGAGCTGAATCTGGTCGGGGACGTCGAAGACGCCGACCGGGGTGTTGACCGGCTGCGCCGACGCGGGAGTAGCGGGCAGCAGCAGCGCACTCAGCGTGGCAGCGCCGACGGCTCCGGCCGCGGCGGCACGGCGCGCGGTGCGCTGGATGCCCCGGACCTGTCGCTGGGTGGAGGTGGTCGCCATGGTGAGGTACTTCCAATCTGCCCCGCGACCGCACCCGGTGGGGTGCGTCGGACTCCGCGAGGTCTCAGGAAGATTACGAGCACATAACGGTGCTTTGTAAAGCCGAGGCGGTCGGTCCGTGAACCGAAATTGTTACGCGGGCCTATTTCGGTGCGACAAAAGTCACAGCAATCACGAAACAATAACGGCGGGCGTTTTCGAGAGAGCGTCCCAGCGGCTACCGTCCGGTAGATCCGGCGGGCTCGAGGCCCTCTCCACCTGGAGGGATTCCGCATAACACAAGGTCAGAGCCATGGCCCGCGACCTGGGGATCTGCGACACGCTTGATCGACACGCCCGACCGCAGGACAGCGGGGCAGCACACGGCGGCCGCCGATTCGTACCGACCGGCCGCTTCCTCAGAATTGATCCACAATCCGAATCAAAGTGACCCTGGTCACAATCTGGCATATTCCAGCAATTCGGGGATTTCAGCTCGAGAATCTCGACCTTATATTCAGACATTTCCCCAGGTGGGCTGAATCGCGCCGTGACCGGGGGATTCCTCGGTCTCCAGGCCCAGCGCCCAGCGCAGCAGGATCAGGGCGACGTACGGCAGCAGATCGCGGCTGCGCCGGACCAACCAGGGGATTCCCCGCGCAACCAGCCAGCCCAGGTGCCCGACGGTGCTCACCTCGCGGCCGCCGGAGCACACCAGGCTCACCGGATACGGGATCAGGCAGCCCTCGTCGGCCAGCAGCTCGGTGAACGCCTCGGCCAGCACCCGGTGTCCCAGCTCGGAGGGGTGCAGTCGATCGACGCTCCACAGCCGCAGGTCGTACGCGCCCGGCAGCAGGTCGATATCGACGCAGCGCGCGCCGTGCCGGGCCGCGGCCGCGTCGATCACCGCGTTGAGGGCGGTGATCCGCTGCCGCAGCGCCCGCCGCAGCGGACCGGGGATGCGAAAGATCTTGCCGTGGTCGTGGAATCGGACGGTCACCACGACGGTGCCGACGGCGGCCAGGCTCGACAGCACGTGCTCGAGATCGGCGCGCATGCCCGCGGGGTCGAAGTTCGAGCGCAGGGTGTCGTTCATGCCGACCAGCAGCAGCGCCACATCCGGCCGGGACCGCACCGCCGCGGCCAGCTGCCGCTCGCGCACGCAGGCCATCCGGGCCCCGATGAACGACAGATTCGTGTACCGGATCTCGTTCCCGCCCAAGGCCTCCGCCAGCAATGGCCCGACACCGCGCCAGCCGCCGCCCGGTAGCGGATCCCCGATGCCGACGGCGGTCGAATCGCCCAGCACCACGAGACTGCGTGCGCGCCAAGCCGATCCGGAGCCTTCGAAGCCACGAACATCCTGGTCAGCGCGTTCCACCGCGTTCATATCCTTCACGATCACCGCGATCGGCTCACGCCCGGTGAGCGAAGGGTGACGGTCCGGGAAATCTTCGATGGCCAGCACCCGCAGGCCCCGTCCGCGAGCACCGGCACCCTCGCGCGCGGGAATCGACCCGGCTTGTCGGACCCTGCGCCTACGCTTGCCGTCCGTGTCTTCGAGATCGGATCCGGCCGCGCAGCTGGCCTTCGATGAGCTCGAAACCCCGCTCTACGACACGACGTTCGTGGTGGTCGATCTCGAGACCACCGGCACCAGCCCCGAGGGTGATTCGATCACCGAGATCGGTGCGGTGAAGGTGCGCGGGGGCGAGGTGCTCGGCGAGTTCGCGACGCTCGTCAACCCCGGTTGCGCGATTCCGCCGCAGATCGTGCAGATCACCGGGATCACGACGGCCATGGTGGTGGACGCGCCCCGCATCGAACAGGTGCTGCCCGGGTTTCTGGAGTTCGCGCGCGGCGCGGTGCTGGTCGCCCACAATGCCCGATTCGATGTCGGGTTCCTGAAGGCCGCGGCCGCGAAGTGCGAATTGCCGTGGCCCGCTTTCCAAACGGTGTGCACGGTGCAGCTGGCGCGGCGGGTGCTGCCCAAGGAGGAGGCGCCCTCGGCCAAGCTCTGGTACCTGGCGCAGCTGCTGGGCGCGGAGACCCGGCCGACGCACCGCGCCCTCGATGACGCCCGCGCGACCGTGGACGTGCTGCACGCGCTCATCGCGCGGGTGGGCAATCAAGGGGTGCAGAGTCTCACCGAGCTGCTCGACTATCTGCCCGAGGTGACGCGCCGTCAACGCGCCAAACGCGTGATGGCCGCGGACCTTCCGGCCACGCCGGGCGTGTATCTGTTCCGCGGCCCGTCGGACGAAGTCCTCTATATAGGGACGGCGGTGAATCTGCGCCGCCGCGTCCGCAACTACTTCACCGGTTCCGATACCCGCCCGCGCATGCGCGAGATGGTGCAGCTGGCCACCCGGGTCGACCATGTCGAGTGCGCGCACGGACTGGAGGCGGGCGTCCGCGAGCTCCGCCTGCTGCTCGCCCACACCCCGCCGTACAACCGCCGCTCCAAATTCCCCCAGCGCGCCTGGTGGCTGACCCTCACCGACGAGCCCTTCCCCCGCTTCGCCGTCTCCCGCACCCCCACCCGGGACGCCCTGGGCCCGTTCACCTCCCGCACCGACGCCCAGGAGATCGCCGCCACCCTCGCCGAGCAGGCGGGCCTGCGCACCTGCACCACCCGCATCCCCCGCGACGGCCGCCACGAGTGCCAGCCCGCCGTGGTCGGAGCTTGCCCCGCGAGCGCCCAAAACAGCCCCCTATATATAAAGGAATACGAACGAGCCCCCGAGGCGATCCGCGCACTCTTCTCCGGCACCGACGACACCCTCCTCCGCATCATCGCCGCAAAACTCGAAACCCTCTCCGCCGCAGAACATTTCGAGTCCGCCGCCCGCCTCCGCGACCGCACGGTAGCGGTGATCCGAGCCCTCCGCCGCACCCAACGCCTCGCCGCCCTCGCCGCCATCCCCGAACTGGTAGCCGCCCACCCCGACGGCGCGGGCGGCTGGGAATTCGCCATCATCCGCCACGCCCGCCTGGCCGCCGCAGGCACGGCGATCCGTGGCATCTCCCCCATGCCCGTCGTAGACCGCCTCACCGCCTCCGCCGAAACAGTCATCCCACCCCGCCTGGGTGGCTCCGACACCGACCCGGCCTATCCCCCACTCCGAGGCGCACTCCCAGAGGAGGCAGGCCTTCTGGTCCGCTGGCTCGAACAACCCGGCACCCGCATAGTCCGCACCACCGACGGCTACGCCGAACCCCGCCTAGGCGCAGGCCCCTGGCTCGCCTGGGCCACCCGCGCCGAAGCCGCAGCCCACCTCACCGACCCCCCACCCTCCCCCGAGTCCTAGCGCGCGAAGAACGCTACGGCCCGCAAGGGGCGGCAGCCCGTGCCCGACGGCAGAATGGCGGGATGTACGTTCCCGACGTCGACCGCTGGAACCACAACATCGAATACCACTCCTTCGTGGCCGCCGCGGTAGCAGGCGCGAAGAATGTGCTCGATGTCGGCTGCGGAGAAGGCATGCTGGCCAGGCGAATTCGCCGCACCGGCGCCGAGGTGACCGGCATCGACCTCGATCCCCACAGCATCGACCTAGCCCGCGAACAATCCCCCGAGGGCGACATCACCTACCTCCAGGCCAACTTCCTCGACCACCCCTTCGCCCCCGAATCCTTCGACGCCATAGTCTCCATCGCCACCCTCCACCACATGGACACCGTCAAGGCCCTCACCCGAATGAAGGACCTCCTCCGCCCAAACGGCACCCTCGCCCTAATCGGCATGGCCCGCAACACCTTCCCCGCAGACCTCCCCTGGGAAGCCGCAGCCCTCCTAACCAGCTTCAAGGACCGCCTCTTCCGCTCCCAGTGGGCCCACCCATCCCCAGTGGTCTGGCCCCCACCGGAAACCTACGCCCAGGCCCGCCGCACAGCGTCCGAAATCCTCCCCGGCGTCCACTACCGCCGCCATATCCTTTGGCGCTACTCCCTGACCTGGACCAAACCATCCCCCGCTGACCCACAGCCTCAGAGCCTCAGGTTCAGTCGTTAAGCCTGTTCCAGGATGTCGAACGGGATGGTCGCCTCCACGGGTTCGTCCAGCAGCAGCACACGTCGATGGACGTCGTGGGCGCGGTAGCGGCGGCCTGACCAATCGAGGCGGTACTCCTCGATTTCCTCGATGCGGTCTTCCTTCTGGTCCAGCCGGACGATCAGATAGTAGGGAACGCCCGCCATTGCGTACTGGATTCGCTTGTCGTTGATATCGGTATCGATGGTCGATTCCGAGGTCACTTCCACGATGAGCAGGAGATGTTCGCGGACCGTGTTGACGTCGTAGGGCTCGCAGTCGCGAATCCAGATGTCGGGGTAGCGAATGTTCAGACGGCGATCCACCGCTGCAGTCTCGGCATCGGCGAAGCGCGCGGCGACATCGGAGTCCACCACCATGCACGGACCGCCATCGCGCCGGGCCGCCTCGAGCAAGCCCGCTAGCCGCCTCACGACTCGGCTGTGTAGCGGGCTCTGAGCCATCATCCGGACAACGCGACCGTCCACGATCTCGATATCGCCGAGCCCGGACGTCGCTCCGTCGGCGAACTGCTCAGCGGTCACACGCAGTTCGTCCTGCTCGTCGCGAGCACTCATACCGAACATCATTGCAGCCCACCCCGCATCGGGCCACGAACGGGATCGCGCTAACGGGGAAAGCCGTTGGCGCGGCTGGGTGGGTGGCCGAACCAACGCCGGTAGGCGTGGGTGAAGGCGGCGGGGTCGGAGTAGCCGAGGCGGCGGGAGACGGCTTCGACGGTGAGGCCCTGGGCCAGGAGTTCGGTGGCCAGGAGTTGGCGGACCTGGGTGAGGATGGCGCGGAAGGTGGTGTGCTCGTCGGCTAGTCGGCGGTGGAGGGTGCGGTCGGACATGGACAGGTCGCGGGCTACCTCTGTGAGGGTGGGCATCTGGGCCGGGTGGCGCAGTAGGAGGTGTCTGACTTGGGCGGTGGTGCCGGTGAAGCGGACCCGTTCGTCCAGGAGGGCCTCGCATTGTTGGATGCACAGGGCGGCGGTGTGCGGGTCCGGCGCCGGGGTCGGGCGGTCGAGGAACGCGGCCGGAATGGTGAAAGCGTTTCGGGGCGCGTCGAATTCGATGGCGATCTGGATGCCGTACGGCCCGACCAGTGCGCGGGCGGCATCGAGGTAGTCGGATTCCTCGGTGGCGGTGAGCTCGAGACGGACCGGATCGGTCATCTCCTCGATCAGTTCCAGCGCGGCCGGTGAGAGCAGCAGCGATGCCACCCGGAAGCCCGAGACCAGGTCCCGGACCAGCAGGAACGGCCGGACGTCTACGGGCACCTCGCCGTCGCCGACCTCCACCAGCAGGCCCGCTGTGGACTCGGTGAAGGTGACATCGAAGAAGTCGGAGGTCAATTCGACGAATCGCCGGAGCAGTCGCAGCGCCTCACGCACGGTCGCGCTCGACAGCATGGCGTAACCGAGCATCCCGGTGCTGGTCAGCGAATACCGCATTCCCGTCTCGAACCCGAGCAGGCGCGCGTCATCGCCCCCTGCCAGCAGGTTTCGAATGACGCGTAATTCCTGACCGGGCAACACTACCGCCGCCGACTCCTCGAGATCGGCGAGCCGCAAACCGGTTCCGGCCAACAGCTCCTCCGTCGACAGTCCATGCGCGTGCCCAGTGTCGAGCAGATACCGCGTCGACACCGCCGGGCGCGCGATCTCCCATCGCGACGGCCGTACCGGCTCCCCCATATGGCGAAAGCTAACAAGAACCGGTCGGGTTGTCACCTGTCAGCACGAATAGCCGCTGCATACGGTCGATTTCAGGACTTCGAGGAGAGGGGAAACCATGACCGCAGCGACGATCCCGTTCGACGCCACCCGGTCGGAGCGCATCGATCGAGCCCGGGCGTATGTCCCGGACGACGCGGTCGACCGGGTAGTGCGCGGAATGTTCCGGACCGACACCGTGATCGACACGGTCGTCGAGGATTTCGCGACCCTGGGCCGCGGCACCGGCTGGCGACTCCTCGCCCGCGCCCTGCGCGACCGCGACCCCAGTCCGCCCGGCGCACCGGACTCCTTGCGCGAGTTGCTGACTCCCCTGATGAATCCCCCGAAGTGGTTCGATCCCGACCAGGTGCGCCGGGGAGCACAACTGTGGTGGCGTTTCGCCCCCGCCGTCATCATCGGCCTCGGCGGGACCCTGATGACCGCCTACGCCTTCGGCGACCTGAACAAACCGCAGGCCTTGAACTCTCGCTCCGAGACCATGGCCGCCCGCCGCTACGAGGAGACCTCCCGCTGGGTCCTGTCCGCCACCGACCCGGGCACGCTCACCCCGGGCGGCACCGGTTTCGACGCCACCATCCGAATCCGCTTCGTGCACGCCATGGTTCGCCGCCACCTCCGCACCAGCGGTGAATGGCAGCGCCCAGCCTGGGGCGACCCCATCCACACCACCGGCATGGCCGTCACGGCGAACGGCTTTCTGCTCATGCCGCTGGCCATGTTCGACCTGTTCGACATGCCCCTGACCGGCGACGAGATCGACGCGGTCCGCCAATTGTGGTGCTGGATCGGCCATCTCATGGGCGTGCCCGAGGAGTTGCTCGCGCACTCCGTCGAGGACGCGGGGAATATCACCCGCGCCGCCACTCTCGTCTTCGCCCCACCCGACGCGGACACCGAGACCCTCACCCGAGCCCTGTTGCGCACCGGCCTGCACCCCGAACGTCTACTCCCCCAACCGCTCCAGCGGCTCACCGCACCCGTGCTGCGCCCGGCGATCTCCACCCTCGTCTGGGGCGGTACCGGCCGCATCGTCACCGCCTACTCCGACCCCGACGGCACCCCGCCCCGCAATCACCCCCTGATCCTGACCCTGCGCCAACTCGCCCGCGCCCGCGAATTCCTGCGCCGCACCGGCAGACTCGGCTCCGACCAGCACATCGCCGAGACACAACGCCGTGTCCTTTCCGCCGCCCTGGACGCCATGAAGGCTGCCGCCGCCCCGGTAGACCCCCGCGACGCCGTCACTCCCAGATCCTGAACAACGCCTCCGGGAATGGGGAAGGCCCCGAGTCGGAATCGACTCGGGGCCTTGCCTTGTGACGAACTGTCCGGTCAGTGATCGGACTGGGTGCCCTTGGCGGCGTTTTGGGCCGATTCGAGGGCGGCGAGCATGTTGTGCTCTTCCTCGTGGGCGATGGCCACGTTCTGTTCCTGCTCCGACGCGGGGTCGGCGCGGAGGAACGAGCCGGTGCCGGGGGCACCCGCCGAACCCAGCTTGGACATCTTCTTGGGTACCGGAGCGCCCTGGTATTCCAGCGGGATGGGGTGGCCGTGGGAGTCGACCGGGCCCAGGGGCTGGTGCACCTCGATGTATTCGCCGTGCGGGAGGCGCTTGATGACACCGGTTTCGATGCCGTGCTCGAGGACCGCGCGATCAGAACGCTGCAGACCGATGCAGAACCGGTAGGCGGCGAAGTAGGCGATCGGCGGGGCCAGCAGCAGCGCGATGCGGAAGAACCAGGTGGTGGCGTTCAGCGAGATGTCGAACTTCAGCGACAGGATGTCGTTGACACACGCCAGGGTCAGCACCATGTAGAACGCGATGGCCATGGCACCGATGGCGGTGCGGACCGGCACGTCGCGGGGACGCTGCAGCAGGTTGTGGCGAGCGGTGTCGCCGGTGAGGCGCTTCTCGATCCACGGGTAGGCGATCAGCACGGTGAACACCAGACCCATGATCAGGGCGACCCAGAACGGCGCGGGCACCGTGTAGCGGCCCAGGTACAGCTCCCACGGCGGCATGAGACGCGCCATGCCGTCGGTCCACATCATGTAGAAGTCCGGCTGCGAACCCGCGGAGACCTGAGACGGGTTGTAGGGACCCAGGTTCCAGATCGGGTTGATCTGGAACACGCCACCCATGATCGCGACGACGCCCAGGGTGAAGGCGAAGAACGCGCCCTGGTCGGCGGCGAACACCGGGATGATGCGCGCGCCGACGACGTTCTTCTCGGTGCGGCCCGGTCCGGGGAACTGGGTGTGCTTCTGGTACCACACCAGCGCCACGTGCGCGGCGATCAGCGCCAGGATGATGCCCGGCAGCAGCAGCACGTGCGCGATGTAGAGGCGCGGAATGATGATGGTGCCCGGGAAGTCACCGCCGAAGATCAGCCAGTGCATCCAGGTGCCGATCACCGGGATACCCATGGTGATACCGCCGAAGGCGGCGCGCAGACCGGTACCGGAGAGCAGGTCGTCCGGGATCGAGTAGCCGAAGAAGCCCTCGAACATGGCCAGGATCAGCAGCAGCGAGCCGATCACCCAGTTCGCCTCACGCGGCTTGCGGAACGCGCCGGTGAAGAAGATGCGGAACAGGTGGATGATGATCGACGACGCGAAAAGCAGTGCCGCCCAGTGGTGCACCTGGCGCACGAACAGACCGCCGCGCACCTCGAAGGAGATGTTCAGCGCGGTCTCGTAGGCCCGCGACATGGTGACACCGCGCAGGGGCTGGTAGGCGCCCTGGTACACGGTCTCCGACATGGACGGGTCGAAGTACAGCGTCAGGTAGATACCCGACAGCAGCAGGATGATGAACGCGTACAGCGCGATCTCACCGAGCAGGAACGACCAGTGGGTCGGGAAGACCTTGTTGATCGACCGCTTGGCGAAGGCCGCTACCCGGTAGCGTTCGTCGATTTCGTTGGCCTGCACGGCCGCTTTGCTCGGGCTCATGAACGACGCTCCCAGTAGGCCGGGCCGAGGGGCTCGATGAAGTCGTGCTGGGCGACCAGGTAGCCATCGGCGTTGACGGTGATCGGCAGCTGCGGCAGCGCACGCGCGGCCGGACCGAAGACCGGCTTACCCCACTCGGTCGCCGAGAACTGCGACTGGTGGCAGGGGCACAGGATTCGGTTGGTCTGCTGCTCGAACAGCGAGGTGGGGCAGCCGAGGTGGGTGCAGATCTTCGAGTAGGCGAAGTAGTCGCCGTAGTTGAAGCTCTCCTGGCCCTTGCGCTTGATGGCGTGCTCGGCGTCGTGGGTGCGCAGGCGGATCAGCATGACCGCGTTGCGGATTCCACGCAGCGACTCGAGGGTCTTCTTCTCGTCTCCGCGCCAGGATTCCTTCCAGGGGAAGACGGTTTCCATGGCGCCCGCGTCCAGATCCTCCGGCTTGACGAGGACGATGTCCTCGGGACGGCCGGTGTCGCGGCGCAGGAAGACGGTCTCGCCCGGGTAGTCCGGGGTCCAGCCCGAGACCCACAGCGGCGACTTGTCGCCCTTGGCCCACGGGTTCTTGATCATGCCGCCGACGAAGACGAACAGCGCGCCCACGCCGAGCAGACCCGCGCCCAGGCCCGCGGTGCGGGTGATGAGCTTGCGGCGGCCCAGGGTGGAGGTCTCGAGCGCGTCGGACAGCTCGGCGACCAGGGTGCGGCGGTCGACCTCGGAGGACTTGCCGTCGTGGCGGTCCTGGATGGAGATCTCGGCGGGGATGAAGTGCTTGCGGATCAGCACGACCGCGATGCCGATGGCCAGCACGGCGATGCCGAGCGTGATGCCGTACAGCGGGGTGGTCAGCGTGTACTGCGCATTACCGTCCTGGTGACGACCCTTGTACTCCCAGGGCCAGAACAGGTAGATGCCGATGAGCGCGGCGGCCGAGATGGCGGAGATGCCGAACCACAGGGCCACGCGGCGCTCGGCGCGCTTCTCGGCCCGGGTGCCCTCGACCGGCCAGCGCGGGGCGCGGTAGGCGACGTCGACGCCGTCGAGCTCGGTGCCGAGCTTGACCAGCTCGGCCTGTGACATGGCGTCGAGCTGCTCTTCGGTGGGTTCGGTGGGGTTGTCCCCCATGCTGTTTCGCTCCTGTTCGCTCATGACCGGGAACCGATCCACATCGCGGAACCGACCAGGACCACGATGCCGACGACCCAGATCGCCAGACCCTCGGTCGCGGGACCGAAGCCGCCGAGGCCGTAGCCGCCCTCGGACTTGGTCTCCATGCGGTCCTTGATGTAGGCGACGATGTCCTTCTTCTCCTCCGGCGTCAGCTGCCGGTCGGAGAACTTCGGCATGTTCTGCGGGCCGGTGAGCATGGCCAGGTAGATCTGCTGCTCGGTGGCCGGTTCCAGCGGCGGCGCGAACTTGCCGGAGGACAGCGCGCCGCCCTTGCCGGTGAAGTTGTGGCAGGACGCGCAGTTCATGCGGAACAGCTCGCCGCCGCGGCCGAGGTCGCGGCCCTCGATGATGGACTCCGAGGCCAGTTCGCCATTGCTGTCGCGCAGCACGGTCGGGCCGCCGCCCTGGGACTCGACGTACGCGCCGAGCGCATCGGTCTGGTGCGCGTCGAACTTCGGGGGCTTGCGGACGATCTGGGCGCCATTGGCGGCGGCGGGCATGCGGCCGGTGGAGACCTGGAAGTAGACCGCGGCCTCACCGACGCCGATCAGGCTGGGGCCGCGATCCTGGACGCCCTGCAGGTTGGCACCGTGGCAGGTGACGCAGGAGGTGTCGTAGATCTGCTTGCCCTCGCGAATGAGCGCGGACTGGTCCTCTTTGGCGGTCGCGACCTGAGCCTGCGGGGTCAGGGCCGACGCCGCGAATCCGGCTCCGACGAGGCCCATCAGGAGGACCAGACCGCCGACCAGCTTGCGCCGTGTGCGGCGCTGCTTGCGGATCTTGGTGGCCTGGCCGATCCCCTCGGGATCTGGCGCTGACGGGGGAGATGAACTCATCTGTGTCCCTTTGGAGTAGACGGAACCGACTTGTACAAGCTTGTGGCTGCCGGGCGCGGGGCTGGGGCGCTCGGCGCGTCCGGGCTAGCGGACGAAGTAGATCGTGGCGAAGAGGCCGATCCAGACGATGTCGACGAAGTGCCAGTAGTAGGAGACGACGATCGCCGCCGTGGCCTGCGCCGGGGTGAACTTGCTGAGCTTGGTGCGCACCAGCAGGAAGATGAACGCGATGAGACCGCCGATGACGTGCAGACCGTGGAAACCGGTGGTGATGAAGAACACCGAGCCGTACACGCTGCTGGAGATCGAGGTGCCCTCCGAGTACAGGGCGTGGTACTCGGTGGCCTGGCCACCGACGAAGAACGCACCCATCAGGAAGGTCAGCAGGTACCAGCGGCGCAGGCCGAAGACGTCGCCCTTCTCCGCCGCGAACACGCCCATCTGGCACGTGAACGACGAGGCGATCAGCACCGCGGTCACCGGCACGGCGAGCTTCATGTTCAGCTCGGTCGGCTCCGGCGGCCAGTTGCCGTGGGCCTGCGCGCGAGCAACGAAGTACATGGCGAACAGGCCCGCGAAGAACATCAGCTCGCTCGACAGCCAGATGATGGTACCGACGCTGACCATGTTGGGCCGGTTCAGCGAATGCACACGCTGGGTAATGGCCGATCCTGGGGTCCCTACTGCGGTCGTCACGCCGGTAAGTATGACTTGTCGTAGTACGACAGGCGTAGCGGGGTACGAAAGTTCGTCGTACGTGTCGGAAAGCCCAGGGCGAGCGAGCGTCTCGCGGGGGCTCTCGGCGTGTCACGGTGGAGCCTAGATTGCGCAGGTAAGAGGAAGCTGAGCTGTGCTGAGAGGGCGTTATGAGTGTGAAAACGTGGTGGCGGCGACTGGTTGGGCGGAGCGGGACAACGGAACTGGATCCGGCACGCCCGGATCTGGTCGTGGTGGCGTCGAGTTTCGATGACGCCGAAGCCTGTTCGGCGGCCCTGGGCAAGGCCTTGGACTGGACCGCTGACCAACCAGTAGTCCTCCGGCACCACCTCCGGGTTCCCGCCGCCCAGGTGAATGCGGTGCAAGTCATTGCCGCGCAGGATGGCTATAACACTGCGTCGGTATCGGACTCGGACCCCGCCAAGCTGGTCTTGCAGCGCATTCAGATCCTCGACGCCCTGCACTGTTCCCAGGAGCGTTCGCGCATGGCCGGTCTCGCGCAGCGCCACGACGGCGACGCCCTGGGCTGGGATGCGTTGCAGCCCGCCGCCGGTCCGGGCAATAAGAACTAGCCCCGCCGATTAGGCTTGCCCCCATGAGCGCGCGCAGCTGGCGAGAAATTCTCGGCACCCTCACCGACGGCAACGATCTGTCCTCGGATGAGGCCGCGTGGGCCATGAACGAGATCTTCACCGACAACGCCACCTCCGCGCAGATCGCGGCCTTCGGCGTGGCCCTGAAGATGAAGGGCCCGACCCCCGCCGAGCTGGGCGGCCTGGCCGAGGGCATGCTCGCGCACGCGCGCCGGGTCAGCGTCGACGCCCCGGCGGTCGATATCGTCGGCACCGGCGGTGACCGGTCGGGCAGTGTGAACATTTCCACCATGTCCTCGATCGTGGTGGCGGCCACCGGGATTCCGGTCGTCAAGCACGGCAACCGGGCGGCGTCGTCCAAGAGCGGCGGCGCGGACGTGCTCGAGGCGCTGGGCGTGAAGATCGCGCTGGGGCCGGAGTCGGTGGCCGAATGCGTGCGCCAGGCCGGGATCGGTTTCTGTTTCGCGCCGGTGTTCCATCCGGCGCTGCGCTACGCCAGTCAGGCGCGCGGTGAGATCGGGATTCCGACGGTCTTCAATATCCTGGGCCCGCTGACCAATCCGGCGCAGCCGCGCGCGGGTCTGATCGGTTGCGCCTTCCCGGATCTGGTGCCGGTGATTGCGGGCGTGTTCGCCGGTCGCGGGGCCTCGGCGCTGGTGGTGCGCGGCAATGACGGCCTGGACGAGATCACCACCGCCGACACCACCGACGTGTGGGTGGTCGCGGGCGGTCTCACCCACGAAACCACCGTCGACCCAACCGAACTCGGCATCGAGCGGGTGAATCCGGAGGCGCTGCGCGGCGGCGACGCGGAAATGAACGCGGTGATCGCCCGCAATATGTTCGCGGGCGATCCGGGCCCGGTGCGCGACGCGGTGCTGTTGAACTCGGCGGCGGCGCTGGTGGCCTTCGATCTGCGGCCCGAGGAGGTCGAGCTCGATCTGCACGCGAAACTGGCGGAGGCGTTGAAGCGGGTGGCCGAGACGGTCGACTCCGGTGCGGCCGCGGCCCTGCTGGATCGCTGGGTCGCGGTCTCGAACGAGTTGGGCTCGAACTAGCCGAGCCTGGTGGCCATTTTGGTGGCTTCGATGAATTCGCGCATGGCGTCGAAACTCTTGACGCCGGGCGCGAGTTCGACCGAGCTGGACACGTCCACGCCGTAGGGCCGGTGGGCCGCGATCACGCCCGCGACATTCTCGGCATTCAAACCCCCGGCGAGCACGACCTTGCCGGGCACCTTGTCGAGCCAGTCCGGGAATTCCGCGAAGACGCCCGAGCCGGTGCTGGCGTCGTAGAAGAAGTACTCGTAGCCCTGCTCCGGATCCGGTTCGGACGCCGAGCAGTACGCCAGGTTGGGCAGGTCGGTCCAGCGGTAGAGCTGGATGACGTCGAAATCGTCGATCACCTCGGCGACCTCGGACCTGTCGAAGGCCACCACGAAGCTCTGGATCTTCCCGCGCGCGTAGGCCGCCAGCTCGCGGGCCCGGGCGGGTTCGCGGTAGCGCTTGCTCTTGGTCGTGCCGACCACGCCGATGGCCGAGTAGCCGAGCTCGACGGCCCAGTCGATCTGTTCTTCGCTGGTCAGCCCGCAAACCTTCACGAACATCGGTAATGCCCTCCCGGGGACTTTTTCCTCCGAGTGTCCTGAGAGTTCGGAGCACTCGGCTGTGTGTTTCGTTTGCCGGATGTCACGGCGGCGTTACAGTTTCCGGCATGCGATACGGAGTGGTGCTACCCGGCCTGGTGGCCGTGTTTCTAGGCATCGGCATCCCGGTCAGCGCGGCGCACACGGCCCGCGTGGAGGCCACCGACACCGGCACGCTGACGGTGGACGGGCGCAATTACGGCAATCCCGACGACTGCGTGACCATCCGCAGTGTCCCGCACCGACTGAACGTCGACAACGAGACCGACAAGCGGGTCCGGGTGTACCTGTTCCCCGGCTGCAAGGGCGGCGTCACGCACATTGTCGAGCCCGGCCATACCGGCACCGCGCTGGGCGCGTCGGTGCAGACCCGCTGAACCGCGCGGTCCCGTTGACTCCGGCGCTCATTCGCCGATCGAAAAGCCTGCCTCGACATCCGCGCGCGAGTACGACTTGAACGCGATGTGGGTCGCGGTGCGCAGCACGCCGGGCGTCTTGTTGATCCGCCCCGTCACCACCTCGGCGATCTCCTCATGGTCGCGCACCCGCACCACGGCGATCAGATCCACATCCCCCGCGCACGAGTAAACCTCAGCCACACCCTTGATATCGGCCAGTTCCTCCGCGGTCTCCGGAATCCGATCCACCTCGGCCGAGATCAGCACAATCGCGGTAATCATGCGCCCAACTCTAGGTGATGGCCGCGCACGCCGAGGCACTCCGCGGCGAGCGCGGCGGCCCTCCGGGATCGGGATGATCAGTCCGGGATCGAGTCGGTGTGGTCGAGGGGGCCGCCGAGGAGGGTGGCTGCGGCGCGGTGGATTTTCTCGAGGGCGGACATCAGGTGTTTTCGCTCGGCGTCGGTGAGGTCGGCGGTGACCTTGTCCGACAGGGCCTTTCGGTCGGCTTCGACGGGGTCGCGGAGGTCGCGGCCGCGGTCGGTGAGCCAGAGGCGGACCAGGCGGTTGTCGTGGTCGTCGCGGCGGCGGGTGAGTAGGCCCGCGGCGGTCATGCGGGTGGCCATCTTGACGACGGTGGGGGTGGTGACGTTGAGGGCGGCGGCCATCTCCCCCGGCGTGCGGCCGTCGCGTTCCCACAGCACGGCCAGCACGTGGTTCTGGCCGAGGTGCAGGCCGTGACGGCGCATATCGCGATCGGCCAAGGCGCGCAAGGCTTTCGAGGTGCGGCCGTGCAGGTCCAGGAAGTCGGACACGAATCCTCCGGTCGGGTGCGAACGGGCATTGACCATTGATCGTTAGCCGTCTAACGTTTTTCGATAGACGGCTAACGATCTGGAGATGCCAATGCTACTGCTGACCGGAGCGACCGGGAACATCGGCCGCGAACTCACCCGCATTCTCGACGCCGACGGGGTGGAATTTCGCGCCCTGGTACGAGATTCGACTCGGGCGGAGATCCTGCCCCCGAGCGCCGAACCCACCCGGGGCGACCTCGACGACCCGGCTGCCCTGCGACACGCCATGATCGGCGTGACAACACTGTTCCTCCTGGTTCAGGGCATGGGCCTGAACCACACCCGCAATGCCCTGACCGCCGCCGAGCACGCGGGCGTCGGCCGCATCGTCCTGATCTCCTCGGCCCACGTCCTGGTCGAGCCGCTGCCCGCCATGGGCAGCTGGCATCACGCCCGCGAAGAACTGGTGCGCGCCAGCGGAATTCCCGCGACCATCCTGCGCCCCGGCGGCTACATGTCCAACGCCCTGGAATGGATCCCGGCCGTCCGCGCGGGCGAGGCGATCCTCGACCCCTCCGGCCCCGGCCGCTACGCCCCCATCGACCCCGCCGATATCGCCGCGGTGGCCGCCCGCTGCCTGACCAACCCGGGCCACGAGGGCGCGGCGTATCACCTCACCGGCCCGGAAACCCTCACCATCACCGAACAGGTGGCCATCCTGTCCCGAATCCTCCAGCGCGACATCAAGATTCGCGAGGCCACCACACCGGAGGAGGTCGTCGCCGCCCGCTTCCCCAACGGCGCTCCCCCACGCCTGGCCGAGGCCCTCGTCGAAGGCTTCGCCATCCTGCGCGCCGATACCGTGGGCGCACGCACCGACACGGTGGCCGAACTCCTCGGCCGCCCGGCTCACACCTTCGCCGACTGGTGCGCATCGCACCGCGCGGCCTTCACCGCCTGAGCGACGAACAGCCTGCACCGGCCGACCGCCCACCCCGCCCCGTCATCCCGGCACGCGGTTGGCCGGATTCCACCCTCGCAGAGTGGATTCCGGCCAAACCCACGCCGGAATGTGACGCGCGCCGGGATGACGCGGGCGAGTCACCACTGGCCGGGGACGTAGTCGCCGCCGGTCACACCGGAGATGACGTTCAGGCGGTTCCAGGTGTTGATGGTGGCGATCAGGGAGATCAGGGCACCGATCTGGTCGTCGTCGTAGTGCTTGCGCACCTGGGCCCAGGTGTCTTCCGAGATGCCGGGGGAAGCATCGGCCAGGCGGGTGCCCTCCTCGGTGAGGGCCAGGGCGGCGCGCTCGGCGTCGGTGAAGACGGTGGATTCCTTCCAGGCGGCGACGAGCGCCAGGCGGACGGAGGTCTCACCGGCCGCGGCGGCGTCCTTGGTGTGCATGTCGAGGCACATGCCGCAGTGGTTGATCTGGGAGGCGCGGATCTTCACCAGTTCCTGGGTGGCCTTGGGCAGGGTCGAGTCGTCGATGAGACGGCTGGCGGCGGTGAAGCGCTTGATGAACTTTCCGGCGAGCTCGTTCTCGAACATGTTGAAGCGGGTCATCGTTCTCTCTCTTCCGTGTGGTTTCGGCTGCCGTGTTTCGGTTGCCTACGCCAGGTTGACGCCGCAGCCCGCGCAGGTGTGACATCGGCTCCGCTGTGATGCCGGTCACTTGTTTTTGCGAAACCGTCTCCGCCGGAGGCCATCCGGCGCGATCATGATTCGGAAGATTGTGAACCGACCGGTAGTCACATCAGGGCTACCTAGGGGGTTGCGATGCTCGACGCAGGCAGACATCGGAAAATCTCACCCAACGGTCAGTGGCAGGGGGTCCACCCGACCGTGCGACGCGGCGGCACCGGCCGACATCACCGATCCATCCCGAAAACCTTGCGCACCAAGGCCATCCAGGCCCTGCTGCCCAGCGCGACGGTGCTCGTGCTGGCCGCGGCCCCGGCCCACGCGGACGCGCCGGAACCGGTGCGGGCCGAGATCCCGCCGCAGCCGGTGCAGTTCGACCAGCTCGCGGGCCTGTCCCAGAACCTGTTGGCGGACATCGATGCCCTGAAGACGCTCAACTTCACCGATGTCGATCTCCATGGCATCGGACTGCCCGGCATCGATCTCCCGGGCGTCAACCTGCCCGCCCTGTTCGCCCCGGACACCGCGATCGTGGTGCTCGGGTACGGATTGGAGCCCGACGGCCAGATGCGTCCGGAACTCATGGCGCGCTTGTACGCCGGATACGTCTCGGCGCTGCTGTCCCCGCAGGCCCCGATCATCGTGACCGGCGGCAATCCGCAGAACGGTGTCACCGAGGCCGACGCCATGGCGGACTGGCTGGTCGAGCGCGGCATCGATCGCGCCCGCATTCACACGGAGACCAGGGCGAATTCGACAGTCCAGAACGCGACCTTCTCGGCGCAGCTCATGGACCTCATCGGTGCGCACGCGGCGATCCTGATCACCTCGGCGGACCACATCGCCCGGGCGCTGTCGAATTTTCAGGCGGCCGGAATCTCGGTGGTGGCGACCATGACTCCGGACGCGGCTCCCCTCGCCGCGGTGCCGTTCGGGCCGCACAGCTGAGAAGCCGAGGGCCCGCCGATCGAGACGATCGGCGGGCCCGAGGTTTGTTCGTTCAGGCGAGGTAGCGGGTGATGCTCTCGGCGACGCAGGCGGGCTTGTCCTGGCCCTCGATCTCCACGGTCACCGTCCGCACGACCTGGACGCCGCCGGGAATGTCGGTGACGGAGTCGAGGGTGAACCGCCCGCGAATGCGGCTGTCCACGCGCACCGGGTTGATGAACCGAACCTTGTTGAGCCCGTAGTTGATCGCCATGCTGGCGGAGCTGACGGTCATGACCTGCGCGGTCATGGGCACGGTCAGCGACAGGGTGAGGAAACCGTGCGCGATGGTGCGCCCGTAGGGTCCGGCGGCGGCGCGTTCGGCGTCGACGTGGATCCACTGGTGGTCGTCGGTGGCGTCGGCGAAGGTGTCGATGCGGCGCTGATCGACCGTGATCCATTCGCTCACACCGATTTCCGTGCCGACGGCCTTGCGCAGCTGCTCGAAGTCGCCGAAGTCGATCATGCGTAACGCTCCTTCAGTTCCCGCTTGAGGATCTTGTGGGTGGGCCCCATGGGCAGTTCGGTGACGAACTCGACCCGGCGCGGGTACTTGTACCGGGCCACATGCTCTTTGGCGTACTCGATGACCTCCTCGGCGGTCAATGGCCCGGACGGCACGACGATCGCCAGGATCTCCTCGCCGTGGCTCTCGTCGGGGACGCCGATGATCGCGACCTGCGCGATGTGCGGGTGCCGCAGCAGTGCCGCCTCGACCTCGGTCGGGTACACATTGAACCCGCCGCGAATGATCATCTCCTTGATCCGGTCCACGATGCGCAGGTATCCGGCCTCGTCCTTGACGCCGAGGTCGCCTGTGCGAAACCAGCCGTCCACCATGACTTCCGCGGTGGCGTCGGGGCGGCCGGTGTAGCCGGAGAACACATTGTGGCCGCGCACCACGACCTCGCCGATGGATCCGGCGGGGAGCAGGGTGATCCGGTCGCGCTGATCCGGGTCTGCGATTTCGACCTCCACGCCCCACACCGGATGCCCGACGGTGCCGACCTCGGGGCCCAGTTGCGGCTGGTTCACCGTTGCGGTGGGCGAGGTTTCGGACAGGCCGTAGCCCTCGAGGATGTGCGCGCCGTAGACCTTCTCGAACTCCTCGATGATGACCGGCGGCATGGCCGCGCCGCCGGAGATGCACAGGCGCAGCTCGGGTAGGCGCGTCGCGTCCTTGGCCGCTTCGAGCAGTCCGTGGTACATGGTCGGCACGCCGTGGAACGTATTGACGTTCTCCCGCACCATCAGCTGGATCGCCTGTGCCGCATCGAATCTCGGCAACAGGACCAGCGTCGCCCCGACCCGCCAGTGCGAGTTCATGGAGACGGTCTGCCCGAACACGTGGAACAGCGGCAGCGCGCCGAGCGCGATGTCCTCGCGCTTCACCTCATTCGCGTCGAAGGCGTTCACCGTGGCGCACATGACCATATTGAGGTGGCTGAGCTCCGCGCCCTTGGGCCGCCCGGTGGTGCCGGAGGTGTAGAACACCACGGCGGTGTCGAGCGGGCTGCGCGAGACATTGGTCGAAATCGCCTCGCCTGTCAGCTCTTTCGGGTTCAGGCAGTCGATCCCGACCCGGCGGGCGGCCTCCTTGCCGACGGCCTCCACCATCGGATGGCAAATCAGCGTCTTGGCCCCGCTGTCGCGCAGCACGTATTCGGCTTCGTCGGCGGTGAGCAGCAGGTGCACCGGCACCACGGTCGCGCCCGCCGCCAGGATGGCGAAGTAGGCGCGCGGGAAGTCCGCGGTGTTCGGTCCCATGAGCGCGACCCGGTCGCCCGGCCGCACCCCCGATGCGATGAGCGCCCCGGCCTGTTCGCGGGCCTGCCGCCACAGGTCGCGAAAGGTGATGCGCTGGTCGCCCTCGATCAGGGCGAGGTGGTCGGGTCGCCGCCACGCCGGTTCGGCGAGGATGCTGGCCAGGGAGAGAGTCGCGTTCATTGAGACCTCGGGTTGATCGATGGGGCGGGTCAGAGGCCCATGCTCTTGGCAATGATCATCTTCATGACTTCGCTTGTGCCGCCATAGATTCGGTTCACGCGGTTGTCGGCGTAGAGGCGGGCGATGGGGTATTCATTTATGAATCCGTAGCCGCCGTGCAGTTGGAGGCAGCGGTCGATCACCCGGTGCGCGACCTCGGTGCAGAACAGCTTGGCCGAGGCGGCATCCGCCGGGGTGAGGGTGCCTTCGTCGAGGGCTTCGAGCCCGCGATCGACCACGGCCTCGGCCGCGTCGACCTCGGCCTGGCAGGCGGCCAGCTCGAACTTGGTGTTCTGGAAGCCCGCGACCGGCTGGCCGAAGACATTGCGCTGCTGCGTGTATTCCTTCGCGAACCGAATCGCGGCCTTGGCCTGCGCGTACGCGCCGACCGCGATGGACAGCCGCTCCTGCGGCAGGTTCTGGCCCAGGTAGGAGAAGCCCTTGTGCTCCTCGCCCAACAGATCTTCGACCGGCACCTTGACGTCGGTGAAGTTGAGTTCGGCGGTGTCGGAGACCTTGAGCCCCAGCTTGTCCAGCTTGCGGCCGACCGTATAACCCGGCGACTTGGTGTCCACCGCGAACAGCGAAATGCCGTGGCGGCGATCGCCTTCGGTGGGCGCGGCGGTGCGGGCGCACACGATGACCCGGTCGGCCAGCACGCCGCCGGTGATGAAGGTCTTGGACCCGTTCAGCACGTAGTGCGTGCCGTCCTCGGAAAGCTTTGCGGTGGTGCGCATTCCGGCCAGGTCCGAGCCGGTGCCGGGTTCGGTCATGGCAATGGCGAACATGGTCTCGCCGGAGACGAAGCCCGGCAGCCAGCGCTCCTTCTGCTCCTGGGTGGCCAGATTCAGAATGTAGGGCAGGCACAGCCCGACATGCACGCTGGAACCGCCCAAAGACACCGCGGCACGGGCGCATTCCTCGATGAGGATGGCCTGGAACTTGAACGATTCGATGCCCGCGCCACCGAACTCCTCGGGCACCTCGATGCCGAAGACGCCGAGTTCGCCCAGTTTGTAATAGAACTCGCGCGGCGCGATCCCAGCGGCGTACCACTCGTCGTAGACCGGCACGACCTCTGCCTCGAGGAAAGCGCGCACCGTTTCACGGAAGGCTTCGTGATCTTTGTCGAAAATTGTTCTCTGCATGGTGAAGATCTCCGAACTAGAGGCGGCGGCCGCCGTCGACGTAGATGGTCTGGCCGGTGACGAAGGAAGCGTTGTCGGAGACGAGGAACGACACCACGTTCGCGATGTCCGCGGGCTCGCCGACGCGGCGCAGCGGGGTGATCTTGGCGGCCTGCTCGCGGAACTCCTCCGGCGAGACACCCACACGCGCGGCGGTGGCATCGGTCATCTCGGTGACGATGAAGCCCGGCGCGACGGCGTTCACATTGATCCCGAACGGCCCCAATTCCATTGCCAGCGTGCGGGTCAGCCCCTGGATGCCCATCTTGGCGGCGCTGTAGTTGGCCTGCCCCCGGCTGCCCAGCGCGGACACGCTGGAGGTGTTCACGATCTTGCCGGACTTCTGCTTCACCATGTACTTCTGCGCCTCCCGCGAGCACAGGAACGTGCCCTTGAGGTGCACCGACATGACAATGTCCCAGTCCTCGACCGACATCTTGAACAGCAGGTTGTCGCGCAGCACGCCCGCGTTGTTGACCAGCACGTCGACCGAACCCAGTTCCGCGGCAATACGTTCGAACGCGGCCCGCACCTGTTCCTCGTCGGTGACATTGCAGCCCACCGCGATGGCCCTACCGCCCTTGGCGACAATGGCGTCCACGGTGTCCTTGCAGGCGGCCTCGTCGAGATCGACGATGGCGACGGCGAATCCGTCGGCGGCCAGGCGGGCCGCGGTGCCCGCGCCGATGCCCCGGGCCGCGCCGGTCACTACCGCAACTTTCGACATGAGTGAATCTCCTTCTCGAACAATGGCTTTTCTCAGACGAAGGCGTTGACGCCGGTCAGCGCCCGCCCGATGAGCAGTTTCTGAATCTGGCTGGTGCCCTCGTAGAGGGTGAGCACGCGGGCATCGCGCAGGTACTTCGACACCGGGTACTCGTCGATGTAGCCGTATCCGCCGAACACCTGAATGGCATTGTTGGCGGCCTTCACCGCGGCCTCGCTGGCGAACAGCTTGGCGACCGAGGCCTCGGTGCCGAAGGGCCTACCCTTCTCCACCAGATCCGCCACCCGCCAGGTCAGCAGCCGCGCCGCCTCGACCTCGACGGCGATATCGGCGATGAGCTCCTGAACAAGCTGGTAGGAGGCGATCGGCTTGCCGAACTGCTCGCGCTGGCCAGCGTATTGCACCGCGGCCTCCAGGCAGCCGCGCGCGACGCCGACGCATCCGGCGGCCACGCCCATGCGCCCCTTGTCCAGGGCGGCCATGGCGATCTTGAAGCCCTGACCTAGCTCCCCGAGCCGGTTGGCTTCGGGCACGCGCACCCCGTCCAGGACCAGTTCCGCGGTGGCCTGGCCGCGCAGACCGAGCTTGCCCTTGATCTCGGTGCGGGTGAATCCCGGCGCATCGGTGGGAACCAGGAACGCGGTCACGCCCCGGGGCCCGGGCCCGCCGGTGCGCGCGAAGACGATCGCGACATCGGCCCAGGTGCCATTGGTAATGAAGATCTTGGTGCCCGACAGCAGCCAATCCTGGCCGTCGGCAACGGCTTTGGTGGTCAGATTGCCCGCGTCGGAGCCGGTGCCCGGTTCGGTGAGCCCGAAGCAGCCCAGCGCCTGCCCGGCGCACAGTCGCGGCAGCCATTCCCGCTTCTGCGCCTCGGTGCCGTAGGTCTTGATCGTCTTGGCGACCAGCCCCAGCGAGACCGACACGATGCCGCGCACCGAACTGTCGCCGCGTCCGAGTTCCTCGAGCAGCAGGCAGTAGTCCAGGGCGGTGCCGCCGGAGCCGCCGTACTCCTCCGGGATCTCGATGCCGAGAAAGCCCATGTCCCCGAGCTTTCCGACAATCGCGGTATCCACCGATTCGGCCCGGTCCCAGGCGGCGGCGTGGGGCACGACCTCTTTGTCCACCCAGGCGCGCGCCAGCTCGCGCAGTTCGCGCTGCGACTCGCCGAGTTCGAAGTCCATGATTGTGACGTCTCCTAACCAAACGTTGTTAGGTTTATAACTCGACGCTATCCTAACAGTGTTCGGTTATCAAGAATCCGGTGATAAATTCGACCCGCGAGCGGGGGGATCATCGGGGTCCACCACAGGAGGAGGTGAGCCGGATGGCCAGGCCGAAAGTGCCGCTGCTGAGCCGCGAACGCATTCGCGAGGCGGCCCTGACGCTGATCGACCGCGACGGTCTCGCCGACCTGTCCATGCGCAAGCTCGCCGCCGAACTCGGCGTGCAGGCCGCCTCGCTCTACACCCACTACCCCACCAAGGACGCCGTCCTCGACGACATCGCGGGCGGCATCATGACCCGCGTCGACACCTCGGCCTTCGCATCGGGCGACTGGCGCACCGGGCTGGTGTCGTGGGCGCACTCGTATCGCGATGCCCTGGTCCGCCACCCCAATTTCGTCGCCTACCTGGCCGCGGGGCCCGGTACCCGCGAGGAGAACCTGCGCCACGCCGATGCCGTCCACGGCGGCCTGGTGTCCGCGGGCTGGCCCCCGCGCGAGGCCACCATGATCGGCGCGGCCACCCGCTACCTGGTCATGGGCGCGACCATGGGCTCGTTCTCACGCGGCTTCGTCGACGACGTCCAGGTCTACCGCGACCGGTATCCCCACCTCGAGCAGGCGCATCTGCTGCGCGCCAAGGCCGACGAAATCGATGCCGAGAGTTTCGAATTGGCGCTGTCGGCCTTCGTCGACGGGCTGCAACTGCGCTACGACGCGCTTGGCAAGAAGCGGTCGTCGTAACGCTGCGGCACACACGCACGCGAAAGGCGGGACCGCCGTTGGCGGCCCCGCCTCTCATGCGCCAATCTTATTGCGCGATATGCGCTTTGGCCTCCTCATAGCCCTGCTGAGCGGGCGCTTCGGCCGGACCGTAAACCGTGTGCAGCACACCAGTCTTGAAGGCCGTCACCGAAATCAGCTGCAGCGGAACGGTAGTCCCCTCCTCGAACAGGCGCAGGCCGCCGTTCTGCAGGGCGATCGGGTGCACGAGCAGGTGCAGCTCGTCGACCAACCCGGCCTCAAGCAGCTGGCGCACGACCGAGGTGGAGCCACTGAGGGTGATCTCGCCGCCCTCCTCGGCCTTGAGCGCGGTCACCACGTCGACCAGGTCGCCCTTGGCCTGTTCGGAGTTGCGCCAGGTGAATTCGAGGTCCTGACGCGAGAAGACGATCTTGCGCATATCGCCCAGCGCCTTGGCGAATCCGGCATCCTCGCCGCCCGCGGCCTCGCGCTCGGGCCATGCTCCGGCGAAGGAGTCGTAGGTGACCCGGCCGAACAGCAGGGTGTCGGCGGGGGCGACGAGCGCCGAAACCGCCTCGCCCATCTCGTCATTGAAGTAGGGGAAGTGCCAGTCCTGCGGGTTGTCGACAATGCCGTCGACGGAGATGAACAGGCCAGCGGTGATCTTGCGCATCGGGGTGCTCCTTGGCAGTGGGTCGTGAGTTCGGGCCGCGCGGTTACCCATACGACGACCCACACGACCGAAATTCATCGCCGAGGAATCCACCGTAACGACCGGCCGCTCGCGCGGCGCCCGTTTCGGCAGGTCGCCGGGGATCAGGCCGAGGGCAGTGGAGTGAGCGAAATCTCGGCGATCTCGTGCAGGCGCTCGCGCGATACGCCCATGCGGCTCAACTGGATCAGCCCCTGGGAGACCAGGATGATGTGGGCGCTCGCGGCGGACACCGCCGCACCGTCCACGGCGGCGTCGCGGCGCAGCCGTTCGGCGACGGCCTCCTCCATGGCCCGGGTGGTGCGCGCACCGACCTCCGCGACCTCGGGAATCCGCCCGCCCAGGGCGGCGACGCTATTGATCATCAGGCAGCCGCGCCGACCGGGCTGGGCGGCGCAGTCCTCGGCGACGGCCCGCAGCAGGGTCAGCACCGCGGCGCGGGTGGAACCGGGTGCGGCCAGCACGGTGTCGCGCACGAACGCGGCCCGGCGATCGCAATAGCGGGCGAACGCGGCCAGGAAAAGTCCGCGCTTATTGCCGTACGCGCCGTAGATGCTGCCATTGCCGACACCGGCGACCAGCGAGACATCCTCCACCGAGGTGTCGTCGTACCCCTTGGACCAGAACTGCTCGATCGCGGCGTCGAGCAGGTTCGATTCATCGAACTGTCGCGGCCGTCCCATGGGGGCACCGTACCAATCCACGTGCGACGCCGCGCACAGTGCTTGTTTTGGAGGCACGGCTCCATAATACTGGTTGACATGTCCTCATCCGTGGCGCGGCCGCGCAGGCGCATCGGCTTCCTGGTGTTCGACGGTGTCAAGATGCTCGATTTCGCCGGTCCGGCAGAAGTATTCGTGGAGGCCAATCAATCGGTATCCGACTACGAGGTGGTGCTGATCTCCCCCGACGGGAGCGGCGTGCGCACCTCGCTGGGCACCACCATCGAGGTCAATGCCGCGGCGGCCGACGCCGGGGACTTCGATACCGTCGTCGTTCCGGGCAGCGAACTGCCGCCCGCCCGGTTCGTCACCGATCACCTGCTGGCTGCCGCCCGCGACCTCTCGACCCGGACCCGTCGGCTCGCCTCGATCTGCAGCGGCGCGTTCGTGCTGGCCCGGCTCGGATTGCTGGACGGCAGGCCCGCGACCACCCATTGGAAGTTCACTCGTGAACTGGCGCAACGGTATCCGGCCATCGAGGTGCGGCCCGACTCGATCTTCGTGCGCGACGGCAATCTGTACACCTCGGCCGGGGTGGTGGCGGGTGTCGATCTGGCACTGGCCCTGGTCGAGGAGGACCACGGGCCGGAAGTGACTCGGCGCGTGGCGCAATCGCTGGTCGTGTACATGCAGCGCGGCGGCGGCCAATCCCAGTTCACCGCGGCGCTGAGCGGTCCACCGCCGCGCAGCGCCCTCGTCGCCCGGGTGGCGGATCTGATCTGCTCGAATCCCGCCTTCCCGCATACGGTTCGCACCCTCGCCGCCCATGCCCAGGTCAGTCCCCGCCATCTGACCCGCCTGTTCCGCACCGAACTGGAGCGGTCCCCCGCCGAATACGTGGCCTTCGTGCGCTTTTGCGCCGCCCGCGATCTCCTGCACGCGGGCCACACCGTCACCGAGGCCGCCATGGCCGCGGGCTACGGCAATAGCGAAGCCCTCCGCCGCGCCTTCATTGCCCGCCTCGGCATTTCGCCGCGCAAGTACCAACAGCGTTTCCGCTCAACGGGTTCGGCGGCTCTCTTGGACGATAAGGCGCTGTCGGACGAGACGACAGTGTCGGACGAGACAGAACTGTCGGACAGGGCTGAACTGGCCATGTCCTGATCCGGCGCACGTTCGCGCGAACGACTCAGGCCCCGAGCCGGATGGCTCGGGGCCTGAATTCGCTTGTGCGAGGCTTACTTCAGACGGAGGCTGCCGAAGAGGCCTTCCTTCTCGCCATTGGGTCCCGCGGTGAAGTAGAGGGCGTCGGCGTCGCCGAGGGATTCGCCGTTACCGAACATGAGGCCCCAGAGGCCGTCGATTTCGACGGGCTTGCCGTCGCCGTCGCGCAGGTAGTCGACGAACTTGCCGGTGGCGTCGTCGAGGGCGAGGATGTGGCCCGCGCCGCCGAAGTTGCCGATCAGGAGCTTGCCGGAGAGCGGGCCGAAGCCCTGCGGGGCAATGGTGACGGCCCAGGGGGCGTTGAGTCGGCCGTCGGCGTCGAGGGTGCGAACCAGCTTGCCGTTCTTGTCGAACTCGGCGACCTGGCCCTTCTTGGCCTTGTTGCCCGCGTCCTTTTCCTTGTCCTTGTCGAGCTTGTCCTCCTCACCCGCCTTGAGCTGGGTGGGGTCGCCGTCCTTGGGCTGGGTGACGGCGTAGGTGACGAAGACGCGGTCGCCGATGGTGGCGACATTGAAGGGGGCCGGATCGCCGATCTTCAGCTTCTTGCCCTTGGACGCGTCGGCCGGGTCGATGGCGTCACCGGTGGCGAAGGGGTTGGCGAAACCGGTGGTGGGCACCAGCTTCCAGTCCTTGTCGAAGGTGCGGATCTGCGGATCCTTGCCGAAGTCGGCGGCCAGCAGCTTGGTGCCGGAGGGATCCAGGGCGATGCCCTTGAAGCCCATACCCTGTGCGCTGCCGTCGAATTCGAGCACGGCCGGGCCGTCGTGGCGCACGATGGCGCCGTTCGCGCCCTGCTCGGTCCAGCCGGAGATCTTGCCCGAGTCGGTGGCGAAGATGAATCGCGCGGAGCCGGTGAGCTTTTCGTCCTTGCCGTCGTAGCTGACCGGCTGGTCCTTCACCGCGAAGATGTCGGAGGTGATGGGGGCCGGGTTGAACACCACGCCGGTGGTCTTGCCCTCGGAGTCGTCGCCGTCGTCGTCCGGGACGGAGTCCGCGCCCGGAATGGTGACCAGCTTCAGCGGATCCTGGAACATCTTCTGGTACTTGGCATCCGGCGATTTGGTGACATCGCCGACGTACTGGAAGGAGTAGCCGCCCGCGCCGACCCAGAAGTGCCCGCCCGCGCCCTTGGGCCGGTCCGCGATGCCCCAGGCGTTGATGAAGCGCTCATCGGTGAACGGCGCCTTGTCCGACGCCTTGTTGGAGGCGATATTGACCTGGGTGTAGTGATTGCCGTCGAGCGCCTTGACGTCGTCATTGTTCGACTTCGTACTGCCGCATGCCGCCGCCACAACCAGTGCCGCGCCCACAGCCGTGACACGCAGCAGGGTCTTGCGCACCGGCGGCATGCCGCTCGAGCGTCCGTTCATCCTCAGGTCCTTCTTCCAACACAACGCCCAGGTGCGGCGTTAGGTGATGCTAACCATAGCTGGAAGGACCCGCGGGGTGTTAGGGGACCCTGAATTCGGCCCTGACCTGGTCTTCCGTCAGGCCGTAGTCGGCCAGGGAGTAGCGGTGGGACGGTTTGCGGTCGCCGGACTTGCTCTCCTCGTCGAGCGCGACCATGGCCGCGCGCGCCGCATCGGTGTACTCGAGGCCGAAGGTCGAGTAGATCTTCTCGATGGTCGCGAACGGGTTGGCCCGCAGTTCGTCGAACTCGATGTCCAGGAACTGGTCCGGGTTGTACCGTGCGCGGGCGGCGGTGAACTCGCGCAGGCCGCGTGACCACAGTTCGAGCTGGGTCGCGCCGATCGTCTCGCCGACGAAGGTGGTCGACCAGCCCTTGGTGGTCAGCTCGGACAGGCTGCACGAGGAGCCCACGATGGTGACCGGGTCGCGGTGGGTCTGAATGATCAGCGCGTCCGGGTAGACCTTCATGAGCGCGTCGAGCGCGAACAGGTGGCTGGGATTCTTGAGCACCCAGCGGCGTTGATCACCGAGCCCGATCAGCTGGAGGTTCTTGCGGTGTCGCGCATAGGCGTCGGTCCAGTCCTGCTTGCGCAGCCACTGCGAGTAGGTGGGCAGGTAGGCCAGGGACTCGTAGGAGATGGACTTGACCGTCTGTCGCATGAGCTGCCAGCACTCTTCCGGCTCGGCGGCCGTCATGTAGTGCACGCCCATGTATTCCGGATTCTCGATCCGGTGCTGTGCGAAGCCCTGGTCGACGGCCCGGTAGACGGGATTGTCGGCCCAGGTGTCGCGCGGCGGGCGCGGCTGCGGGAAGTCGGCCAGCCACATTTCCAGGGCCTGGTGCTGGGGGTCGGCGGCGAGCAGCCGGTGCAGCGCGGTGGTGCCGGTGCGGGGCAGGCCGGTCACGAAAATCGGTCTGGTGATGGCGGTTTCGGTGTGCTGCGGGTTGGCCTTGAACGAGGCCTCGCTCAGGGCGCGGGCCACCAGCGCGCCGCGCAGGAAGTAGCGGCTCATCTTGGAGCCGAGCTCGGTGAGCCCGGCATCGCGCTGATAGGACTCGAGCAGGACGCCGAGTGCCTCCAGATAGTCGTCGGCTCCGAAGTCCTCGAGGCCGGTGACCTTGGTGGCGGAGCGGTGTAGATCCTCGATGGTGCCGACGTCGGTACGTCCGGTCATGATGGGTGAAACTCCTTGCTCAGACGTGGTATTCGCCGCAGTTGACGTCGATGGTCTGCCCGGTGATGGCATTGGCCCACGGTGACATCAGGAAGACGATGGTCTGGGCGATCTCGTCGGGCAGCGGCAGCCGCTTCAGATCGGATTTGGACGCGGTCTGCTGGTAGACCTGCTCCTCGGTGATGCCGTACTTCTTGGCGATCTCGCCGAAGTACCACTTCAGCTGGTCGGTCCAGATGTAGCCGGGCAGCACGCTGTTGACGCGAATCCCCTTCTCCCCCAGCTCGGTCGCCAGGGTCTGCGACATGGCCAGCAGGGCGGCCTTGGCGATCTTGTAGCTGCCGTAGCGGGGTTCGGAGTGGCGCAGCACCATGGAGTTGACCATGACGACCGAGCCCTTGGTCTCGGCGAGGGCGTCGGTGAAGGCCTGGGTCATGCGCAGATTGCCGAGCACGGTGAGATCGACGGACTCGCGGATCTGCTCGAAGTCGGTGCGCGCCAATGGCTTCATGGACGGCACCTTGAAGGCATTGTTCACCAGGGCGTCCACCCGCCCGAACGTTTCGAGGGTGCGGGCGGCCAGGTTCTGCACGGTCGCCGGATCGGTGATATCGGTGGGCACGCACAGGGTTTCCGCGCCGCCCTCGGCCGCGATCTCCTCGGCGACCTCCTTCAGCTTGGACTCGGTGCGCGCGGCGAGCACGACCTTGGCACCGGCGGCCGCGGCCTCGAGGGCGATGGAGCGGCCGAGGCCGGGTCCGATGCCGCTGACCACGACGACCTTGTCGGCCAGCAGTCCTGTCTTCAGCCTGGTCACTACCCCAGCATCCTTTCCGCGAAGGCGCGCTGGCGGTTCGCGATTCGTTCCCGCCACCCGGCCTCGTCGATCCGATTGTGTTCGTAGTTGGGCAGCCGTTCGGCCACCTTGTCGAACGGGACCAATTCGATGGTCGGCCCGTCCTCGGGCGTGATGACCCGGCCGACCCGCTGCCAGCGGAACTGCAGGATGCCCAGCTTGCGGCCGGTGGTCTCGATCCAGTTGGCAATCCCCGGGTTTCGGGCCGACACCACCATGCGGATCATGCCGTCCGGATCCACCTGCGCCTGCCGATGATTCAGCGAAGTCTGGTGGTTGACGTAGTCCAGGGAGATGTACCAGCGGCTGCCCAGCTGGAAACCCTGATACGGCGCATCGGATTTCGGGACGGTGATGATGAGCGCCTGATCGTCCTCGAGCTCGAAATGCCCGACCGAGGAGTACTGGGTGCTCAATCCGCCCGGGGTGAGCCGGGGTTCGGTCAGCGTATTGACCGGCAGATTCAGGTAGAACCACTTGGGGAAGTTGAACCAGGTGTGCACCCGGGTCAGCAGCATGCGCCCGGCCGCGCGGTACCGCTTGCGCAGCTGCTCCACCCCGGCCTCGACCGGCGGCGTGCCGATGGTGTCCACACGTTCGATGCGAATGCTGCCCTTGCGCTCGGCATTCCAGTCGCCGTACACCTCGCGCACGGCCAGCATGGACGCGCCCTCGCCGAGCACGAAGTAGTTGGGCTCCGGATTCTCCTTGGGCGGCCCGAAGCGCAGCCGGTAGCTGCCGTCCTCGTCGATGGTCAGGCGGCGGTCGTCGAACGCGTCGTCACCGTTCGGGACATCGGTGGCGGTGTAATCGCCCTTGAGGACTTGGAAACTCAGATCGACGGTGCTGCCGCGCACACCGGTGAGCAGGTATTCCGCGCCGGGCTCGATAGTGGCGTGGTAGTAGAGCGTGTCCGGGTTGTCCAGGCCCATCTTGGTGTACGGGCCGGTGGAGGACACGAAGTACGGGTGCGAGGTGCCGTGCGCCCGCGACAGCTGCAAGACCGCCGCGATGCTGCCCTGCAGGTAGTCGTAGCCCTCGGCGAGGTCGTGCGGGTCACGGATGAAATCCGCGGCGGCAATGAGCTTTTCGGCCTCGGTCACCGCCGCGATGAATGGATCGGTGAGCGCCAGCTCGGCCTGCTCGATGTCTGGTTGTGTCATCGGTTGTCTGCGATTCCTAGTGATTCTCGAATTCGACGGGCGATCTCGGACGGCGTCCCGTCCGCGGGGGTGATGGTCAGATCGGCGAACTCCGGCCGCTCGTAGGGCGAGCTGACGCCGGTGAATTCGGGCAGCTCCCCGGCGCGGGCCTTCTTGTACAGGCCCTTGGGGTCGCGCAGTTCGCATTCCTCGAGCGGGGTGTCCACGAAGACCTCGCGGAACGGCAAATGCTTGCCGTCGTGCAGTTTTCGCGCTTCCCGCCGCTCGGCGCGGAAGGGGCTGATGAGCGAGACGATGGCGACCACGCCCGCGTCGGCGAACAGCGCGGCGACCTCGGAGACGCGGCGAATGTTCTCGCGCCGGTCCTCGTCGGTGAAGCCCAGATTCTTGTTCAGGCCGTGCCGCAGGTTGTCGCCGTCGAGGAGATAGGCGGGCTGCCCGGCGGCGATCAGCTGCCGCTCCAATTCGACCGCGATGGTGGACTTTCCGGAGCCCGACAGCCCGGTCAGCCACACGGTCGCACCGGCGCTGAGCCGCTGCCCGCGTTCCACGGCGGAGCTGTGCCACACCACATTCGAGGCCTTGTGCTCGACTCGCGGTGTGCCGGTGGAACGTCCGGTGATCATGCCCGCGGCGACGGTCTGGTTGGTGGTTTCGTCGATGAGGATGAAGCTGCCTGTGGCGCGGTTCTCCCGGTACGGGTCGAACAGCAGCGGCTGGCGGCTCTTGAGGCTCACGCGGCCGATGTCGTTGAGCGACAGGGCATCCGCGTCGGTCTGCCTATGCAAGGTGTTCACGTCGAGCCGGTAGTCCAGCTCGCTCACCTCGACCTTGGAGGTCTGGGTGGCGGTGCGGATGGAGTAGGAGTTCCCGGCCCGCAGCTGGGTGTCGTCGGAGAACCAGCACACCATGGCGTCGAGCTCGCGGTCGGTGTGCGGCTGGTTGCCGGGACGGGCGAGCATATCGCCACGGCCGATATCGATTTCGTCGTCGAGGGTGAGCGAGACGGCCATGCCGGTGAACGCCTCGTCGACCTTGCCGCCGCCCGGAGCCCAGATCTGATTCACCCGGCTGGTGCGGCCCGAGGGCAGCACCACCACCTCGTCGCCCGGTTTGAAGATGCCGCCCGCGACCGTGCCCGCGTAGCTGCGCTGGGTCTCGCCGTGCGGGCGGATCACGTACTGCACCGGCAGCCGGTTGTCGATGAGGTTGCGGTCCGACGCCACGTGCACCTCCTCGAGGTGGCGCAGCAGCGGCGGGCCCGGATACCAGTCGGCGGTGCGCGGCGAGGGATCCACGACATTGTCGCCGTGCAGGGCCGAGACCGGAATGAAGCTGAGGTCGCCGACATCGAGCTTGGTGGCGAAATCCGCGAATTCCGAACGGATTTCCTCGAACCGCTGCTCGGACCAGTCGACCAGATCCATCTTGTTCACGCACAGCACCAGGTGACCCACGCCCAGCAGCGAGGACAGGAAGGCGTGGCGGCGGGTCTGCTCCGAGACGCCCTTGCGCGCGTCGACCAGAATGAGCGCCAGGTCCGCGGTGGACGCGCCGGTCACCATGTTCCGGGTGTACTGCACATGCCCCGGGGTGTCGGCAATGATGAATTTCCTACGCGGCGTGGAGAAGTAACGGTAGGCGACATCGATGGTGATGCCCTGCTCGCGTTCGGCGCGCAGGCCGTCGGTCACCAGCGACAGGTCCGGTCCGTCGCCGCCGCGCGAAAGGCTCGCGCGCTCAATGGCATCCAGCTGGTCGGTGAACAGGCTCTTGGAGTCGAACAGCAGCCGCCCGATGAGGGTCGATTTGCCGTCGTCGACGCTGCCCGCGGTGGCGAGCCGTAAGAGGTTGCGGCGCATCAGAAGTAGCCCTCTCGCTTGCGGTCTTCCATGCCGGATTCGGAGATGCGGTCGTCGGCGCGGGTGGCGCCGCGCTCGGTCAGGCGGGTGACGGCGGTTTCCGCGATCACCTCGGCGGCGTCGACGGCGGTGGATTCGACGCAGCCGGTGCAGTCGGCGTCGCCGAGGGTGCGGAAGCGGACGGTGGCCTCGAACCGTTTCTCGTCCGGGCCGAAGGTCAGGAATCGATTGTCCGCCAACAACATTCCGTCGCGCTCGACGACCGTGCGGCGGTGCGCGTAGTACAGCGGGGGCAGTTCCACCTCGGCCTGGCCGATGTATTCCCAGATGTCGAGCTCGGTCCAGTTCGACAGCGGGAAGACGCGAATGTGCTCGCCCTTGCGGTGTCGGCCGTTGTAGAGGTTCCACACCTCCGGGCGCTGCGCGCGCGGATCCCACGCACCGTATTCGTCGCGGAAGCTGAACACCCGCTCCTTGGCCCGCGCCTTCTCCTCATCGCGTCGCGCGCCGCCGAAGACCGCGTCGAAGCGATGCTCGCCGATGGTGCGCAGCAGCGTGGCCGTCTGCAGCCGGTTGCGCGTCTCGCCGGGACGCTCGGTCACCCGGCCCGCGTCGATATCGTCCTGCACCCTGCCGACCAGCAGCTGAGCTCCCAGCCGCGCGACCGTGCGATCCCGGAAGTCGATGACCTCGTCGAAATTGCGCCCGGTATCGATGTGCAGCAGGGGGAACGGTAGCGGCGCGGGCCAGAACGCCCGCCGCGCCAGCTCCAGCATGACCGCCGAATCCTTGCCCCCGGAGAACAGCAGCACCGGCCGTTCGAAGGTCGCCGCCACCTCCCGAATGATGTGCACCGATTCCGCCTCCAAGGCGTTCAGGTGCGACAGCTCATATCCCGCGCGCATCTCTCAACCCATTCGCCGCGCCGCCGACCCCGCGTTGCCCGAAGACTTGCAGTGTCGAATATTCGACGCTATTGTTCGATTATGTGACACCGACGATAAGTCGGCATCGGGGCGACGGTCAATACCCGTGCCCGAATTCCCGCGTCCCGCCGTCACTCCGGTACAGATGACAGCTGCCCCGACCGATACGATCGGGCCCGACCCTCCCGGGCCGCCGGGACCGACACCAGCAGGGAACGAGTTGCCTGAATCCACCACCGCCCCAGTCGCTTCCGAACCGGGCACGGCGGCCGAACCAGCTCCAGCCCCCGCCTCGCCGCCGACCCACCGCGTCGTGCAGGCCATCGAACTGCTGTCCCGCCACCCCGGCGAACGGCTCACCCTCGCGCGTATCGTCCGCGCCACCGGCATGTCCCGGGCCACCGCCCACGCCGTGCTCACCCAGCTCACCGCCGACGGCTGGACCATCCGTGACGCCGATGGAAACTACGGTCTCGGACTGGGTTTGGTGACCGTCGCCCGCCGTGCCGAGTCCGCCTTCCCCCTGCGCGGGCTGGCCCTGAATCCCATGCGACGCCTCGCCGACGACCACGGCATCCCCGTGTTCCTCGCCGAGTTGGAACGCCAGGGCGACGCGCCGTCCGCCGGAACCGACGCCATCGTCATTACCGAGGTCATCGGCACCCCGCCGGTCCCCTGGATCCGCAATGCCCGCCGCATGCCCTTCGCCCCTCCGGTGTGTCGCGAATTCGTCGCCTGGGCACCGGATTCCGAGCGCACCGCCTGGCTCGCGGCCGCCGACCCCCGCCACCGCCCCCGGCTCGAGGCCGTCCTCGACGCCATCGCCGCCCGCGGCTACTCGGTGGAACGCCTCGCCGACGACTCCGCCCCCATGCTCGAGGCCCTCGCAACCCTGCGCCACTCCCCTGTCACCGACCCCCTCCGCCACCGCCTCTCGGCCATGATCGCCGACCTCATCACCATCGACTACCTCCCCGACGAACTCACCGACCACAATGCCGTCGTTTCCATTGCGGCCCCGATCTTCTCCCCCACCGGCACGGTCATCGCCTCCGTCGTCGCCTGCCCCGACACCAACCTCTCGGCCACCCGTCTGCGCGCCCTCGCGGACGCCACCATCGAAGCGGCAACCACCGTGACCACCACGCTCCGCGCCTGATTCACCCCTCCCGGCGCGCCGCCGTACCGGGCGTAGGTTTCCTCCGATCTCGCGGAGCGGGTCAGGCGAGCAGCGCGTGGACCGCGGTGTGGGCGAGGATGGTTGCGCCTAGACCGGCGAGCAGGGTGGCCGCGATGTTCAGGGCGGCGTAGAGGTAGGTGCGCTGTTCGGCCAGGCGAATGGTTTCGTAGCTGAAGGTGCTGTAGGTGGTGAGCGCGCCGCAGAAACCGGTGCCCGCCACCATCATCCAGGGGGTGGAGAGGGCGGCACCGGTGAGGCCGCCCAGGATCAGGCAGCCGGTGAGGTTGACCAGGAAAGTGCCCCAGGGGAAAACGCTGTCGTGCCGGGTTTGGACCGCGCGGTCGGTGAGGTAGCGCAGGGGCGCGCCGATCATCGCGCCGAGAGTGACGAGCAGCAGGGTCATGCGGCGGCCTTTCGCCCGGGGCGGCGGGTGGCCGCGTAGGCCGCGCGGGTGAGGCGCACCGCGACGAGGGTGGCCAGCAGCGCGCACAGGAGGGTCAAGACGAAATACGTGAAGGCGGTGACGATCGTGTCGGGGCTCAACAGGGCGCGGGTGTCGTTGGCGTAGGTCGAGAATGTGGTGAAGCCGCCGAGAATGCCGACGCCCAGGAATGGCCGGACCAGCGGATGCGCCACCCAGATCTCGGTCACGGCGACCATGAGGATGCCGATGAGGAAGCAGCCCAGCACATTGGTCACGAAGGTCGCCCAGGGGAATCCGCCGGGCGGGGTGGGCCACAGCTGCGCCAATCCGTAGCGGGCCAGCGCTCCGAACGCGCCGCCGACGGCGATGACCGTCACGATCGCGACCTGCGAACGCGCCAGCTCCCGCCGGTGTTCGGTCCGGTGGATATCGATATCCGGATCGTTGGGTTCCCCGGCCCTGCCGGACGTGGTCAGCTCACTGCTCACCGAAGTCTCCTACTCCATGCCGCCGCAACGGCTTCCAGGGGTAGGGACTGTTGGTGGCGACGCCACGGTTGTTCCGGACCGGGTCCGGAGCGGCGAGCCCCACCGCCGCAATCTCGTCCAGGGTAGTCTGCCGCGCCCGCCCGCCGGGCCGATGGTGAAGCGAATCACACACCACGCTGGCCGTGTTCGCCCTGGTCAGAGGCGTGCACGCAGCCATGTGACGAGGGCGGAGACGGTCTCCGGGTCGAGATGGGTGTCGGCCGAGTTGTACTGGGTCATGGCTTCGCCCTGCGTCAGTTCGGCGTGGGGGCGGGGCTCGTATTTGAGAATGTGGTTGGCGTTCTCGGGGAACAGAAACGACACGTTCTCGTGCCCATCGGCCGCTCGCTCGAGCACCTGACCGTCGGCCTGCCAGTCCACCTGCAGGTCCTTCTTTCCGATCACCACCAGCACGGGCACCCGCACCCGGCGCAGCGGTTGCGCCGCATCGGCGGTCCACAATTCGCGGGCGAAGGGCAGATTGGCCGGATTCTCCAGGGACAGCAGCAGATTGCGCACGCCCTCGGGAAGCTCTGGGTCGGGGGCGACGGCCTCCCCGGCCTGGAATCGCGCGATCGACGCGTCGTAAAGTCCCATCAGCTCTGTGCCATTGGGTAGGGCCGTGGCCTGCGCGGCGAGCTGCGCCCGGGCCACATCACCCACCGCCCGCCCGGGTGGCGCGGCCAGGATCAATCCGGCGAACGGCGGCTGGGAGCCGCTGAGCGCGTAGTTCAGCACATGCAGCGTTCCCTCGCTATTGCCCAGCCCAAAGATTCGATCGCCGCGGATATCGTCCTCATCCGCCAGGAGGTGCACCGCGCCGATGAGTTCGTCGAGGTGACTGCGCATGCTCAGCGTGCCGATCAGCAGCGGAATCGTCTCGCGCACATGGGGCCCCGACGCGCGCTTGTCATACCGTATCGACGCGATCCCGGCCTCCGCCAAGGCTTCGGCGAGCAATCGGCCGCTGCCATTGGTTCCCGGGAGCAGCGGCGAATTCCAATCCCGGTCGGTCGGCCCACTGCCCGCCACAAATGCCACACCCGGAAACGGCCCGGCGCCATCGGGCTTCACCAGCGTCCCGTACACGGTGGTAGGACCCAGTTCCCAGCTGACCTCGCGACTACGCATGGCCGAATCGTAAGCAGTCCCCACCCCGCCGACAGCGCGGCACGCAGGGTCCCCTCGAATCCGAGGATGGTCACGTGGATCGTATTGATGCGCAACACGAGTCGGCGCAGACCGCGACGCCGGTCCAGGACACCCTCCGGCACCATCGTGCAGACCGCTCCCGGCTGGTGGCGGCACCAATGCCGCGACGACCACGAGTGGTGGCAGCCCAGATGCCAGCCTCACGGTGATCACCACCGCTGGGACCACCGCCGGTAGCCATTGATCGGAGCAGTCCACAAACGTCGGCGGCCCGCACCATGAGGGTGCGGGCCGACGAATTCTGTTGCGGGGAGCGGTATGTCGATCAGCGGTTGGCGAGTTCCGCGAGCTGGTAGGCCAGCTTGTGGCGGAAGGCCGGGATGCGGGCGAGGGTGCTGATGACGAGGTTGCGGACCAGGCGGGCGGGCAGGGGGCGCAGGGTGGCCATGCGGGTGACCCGATCGGTGAAGCTCACCACGCCGAGCGCGACGGGGCGGCGGGTCTTCTCGTACTCGTCGAGGGTGGCCTCGGGTGCGCCGCCGACCACGGCGGCCAGCAGCTTGCCGAGCATGGCGGCGTCCTGGATGCCGGTGTTCATGCCCTGGCCACCGGCGGGGCTGTGCACATGGGCGGCGTCACCGGCGAGCAGGATGCGCCCGGCGCGGTAGTGGTCGGCGACCCGGTGGTGCACGCGGAAGCGCGAGCTCCAGATGATCTCCTCCACCTTGACGTGCGCGCCCGGACGGCGGGCGTCGACCAGCGCCTGGACATAGGCCAGGTCCTGGTGTTCGGGAGCGTCGGCCACGGTGGCGACAATGCGGTAGCGGTCGGGCCGCGGGTCCGGCAGCGGCGCGACCACGGTGACGCCCTCGGGCGAGAGGTGCAGCGACACCTCGTCGCGCGGGTCCGGCCAGGTCATGCGGACGTCGGCGAGGACGAAGGATTCGGGGTAGGTGGCCCCGGTGAAACCGATTCCCGCGGCCTCGCGGACCTTGCTGTGCATGCCGTCCGCGCCGATGACCCAGTCCGCCCGAAGGGAATTCACGGTGCCGTCGGCATCGGTGTACTCGACGGTGACCCCGTCGGCGTCCTGCGTGAGGGACCGCACCTCGGTGTGCCGGAAGACCCGTGCGCCCGCCTTCTCCAAGCGCGCCAACAGGATTGCCTCGGTGGATTCCTGACCGATCATGACGGTGTACGGGTACTTGGTGGGCAGACCCGCGAAGGAGACGCGGGCCAAGACCCGATCGCCGTCGTGCATCACGAAGTTCGGCACCACGATGCCGTGCTCGTGCAGCTGCTCGGTGACACCGAACTGTTCGAGCACCTCGAGGGTGCGGGCGTGCACGACGACCGCGCGGGAGGTGTTCGCGCCCGCGGCCAGCTTGTCGAGCAGCACCACGTTCACACCGGCGTCGGCGAGGGCGATGCCCGCGGTCATTCCGGCGGGACCGGCACCCACGATGACGACCGAGGCGGTGGCGGGGACGGTGTTCATGACGACTCCTGAAGCTCTGCCAACATTTGTTGGCCAACGTCTGTTGAATTAAACGATACGACCCGGTCGGAGCCATGTCAACAGTTGTTGGCCAACGAATGTTGACCTATGCCGCGCACGGAACTCACGGTATGCCGCCCGAGACACGCGCCCGCGTGCCCTTTCGCGCCAATAAGGGACCTGGCACACCGCCGGGGTGGTCGCCGTTCGCCGCGATCATGGGACTGCTCGACACCACGCCGGTGGACATCGGGCTGCGCACGATCGGGACCGACCTGGGGCCTCGCTGGCGACGTGCTCAGCCTTCGGCGGCCGCGGCCAGCGACTGGAAGACGCTCGCGGTGCGGGTGTGCGGGGTCGCGCAGTAGACGATGAGCCGTTGATCGGTGTCGGAGATGTGCAGCAGCTGGCAGTGAAAGTCCAAGGGGCCCAGGTCGGGATGGCGAATGCGCTTGCGGTGGGTGCGCCGCACCTCCACCTCGTGCGCGCCCCACATGTCGGCGAAACGTCGTGAGGTGCCCAGCAATTCGGTGACCAGCGCCGACAGCGCCGGATGGCCGGGATAGCGGGCGTAGGCGGCCCGCAGATCGGCGATGATCGCGCGCGCGAAATCGCGGGTGTCGGCATCGGACCACTGCGGATGGTCGGCCGCCTCGCGGAACATCCAGCGCACCATGTTCCGCTCGTGCGACGGCACGGTGTCGAGATCGCCGAGGAAGGGTGCCGCGGCGCGATTCCAGGCCAGCACCTCGTAGGTGGCGTCCACCACGTACGCGGGTGCGGCGAGGTTGTCGAGGATGGTCCGAATCTCTTGGGGCACAGTCCGGTTCGGCCCGGCGGTCGCGGGCGGCTGCTCACCGGCGATCCGGTACAGAAACTCGCGTTCATCCACGGTGAGCATGAGGGCCCGCGCGAGCGCGGCCAGTACCTGCCGCGAGGGCTTCGAGCCGCGCGCCTGCTCCATGCGGATGTAGTAGTCGACCGATATCCCGGCCAGCTGCGCGACCTCCTGGCGGCGCAATCCCGGTGCGCGGCGGTTGAGTCCGGCGGGCAGGCCGACATCGCTGGGTGTCAGCCGATTGCGCCGAGCCTTCAGAAAGGCCGCGAGTTCGCTCCTGTCAGCCATGGCTCCAGTGTGGTCCGCGAAGGTGGTACAAAGCGGTCCTCCCGCGAAACACGCGATGGCCCGATGCTTTTCACATGAACAAAACAGCACTTATCACAGGTGCCAACAAGGGCATCGGCTACGAGACCGCCCGGCAGCTCGCCGCCCGCGGCATGACCGTCCTGCTCGGCGCGCGCGACCCCGAACTCGGACAGGCCGCCGCCGACAAACTGCGGGCCGAGGGCGCGGACGCCCACTTCGTCCGAATCGATGTCACCGACGAGGAATCCATCGCCGCGGCCGCCGCGCGCATCGAGGCGGACTTCGGCAAGCTCGATGTCCTGGTCAACAATGCCGCCATCAGCGGCGGTCTCGAGGGCGACGGCAAGCCGTCCTCCGGCACGCTCGCCACCCTGCGCCAGGTATACGAGACCAATCTGTTCGGACTGGTCGCGGTCACCAATGCGCTGCTGCCGCTGCTGCGGCGGGCCGAGGCGGGGCGGATCGTGAACGTATCCAGCGAGGTCGGCTCGCTGGCCGGGCGCACCAATCCAAACAACCCGTTGTCGCAAATGGTTTCGGCGATCCCGTACACCTCGTCCAAGACGGCGGTGAACATGGCGACGGTCCTGTACGCGATGGAACTGAAGGACACCCCGATCAAGGTGAACGCCGCCAACCCCGGGTATACCGCGACGGATCTCAACGGCAACAGCGGATTCCGCACCGCCGAACAGGGCGCGGAACCCAGTGTGCACCTCGCAACACTCCCCGAGGACGGCCCGTCGGGCACCTTCTACGGATACATCTGGGGACAGGACGAGTACGGCCGGATCGATTGGTGATCATGGGCCGATTCGTGCACTTTTGGCTCGGCTCCGACAGTTTCCTGCCCGATCGTGGCCGATAGTGCACGAATAGGCCCATTCCCTACCAACTCCCAATCGATGGCGGCTCCCCTCGATGCCACATGTCGCCGCCGTCGCGCTCGCAGCGGGGCTGCCACCATTCATGCATCTGGCGGCAGTGGTGCTCGAACCAGAAGTCGCCGTCGTCGCGGGGCTGTCGCTGGCCTTGGCTTTGGTCGCCACCGCCCTCATCCTGACCTTGTCCTTGGTCTTGACCTCGATCACCACCGTGGTGGGTGGCCAGGATGGCCGGGGAATTCGTCGCGGCGGCCTGGGCGGTCGCCGATCCGGTGGCCAGGGAAACGGTGATGAGGGCGACCGCCATGGCCGCACTCCCGAGTCTTCCGATCATGTTCATTCTTCGTATCGCGTTGCGTACCAATACGACCCATGATCGTTACCCCCGGCCCTTCGATGCATGGACCGCGACGCCGATTAAACGCCCTCATCGTCACGGCGCAAGGGACATCACGGTTCACCGTCAGCGCGGCTTCCGGTTTTGAACGCAATGAACCGTCCATCCGACTGGACAGCCGGTTAGGGCTGACCGAGCCCGACGCGCCTTTCCCGGAGCAGCAGAAGCGCATACGCGGCGATGGTCTGAGCATCGACGATCGCGCCGCTGACGATCATGTCCTCCAGTTCGTCCCGCGTGAACCAGGCCGAGGTCATGTCGCGTTCGGAATGCTCGCGCTCATGCGGCCCTTCGGTGAGTTCGGTCGCCAGCACGACGTGCCCGTACTGGTTGCTGGTAGCCGGAGCGGGCGACACCTTCCCCAGGAATTCGAGCCGCCCCGCCCGCAGCCCGGTCTCTTCCCGGAGTTCCTGGCGAGCCACCTCGATGGCGTCGAACTCGCCACCGGCCACGGCCCCACCCGGAAATTCCCAGCACCGCCGCCGCAAGGGATACCGGTACTGCTCGACCAGATGAAACCGCTCCCCGTCCCGGGGAATCACCACCGCGAACTCGGCCTTCTCGATGTACGCGTAGATGGACTCCTCCCCGTCCGCCTGCCGAACCACGTCCTCCCGCAGCGTGATCCACCGATTCGAGTAGACCTCACGACTCTCGACCATCTCCATCCCCCGATCCTCCCCCACCCCCGCACCAAGATCAGGGAGCTGTCAGCGTGGAAATTCGCCCGAATCCCCTCCGCGACGGCTCCCTGATCTTGATCAGCCCTTCGTGCGCGGGAGGGGCGCTTGGTCGGCGACGCCGTTCCAGGTGGATTGCGCGCCGGACTCGCCGATGCGGTACACCTGCACGGTCGCTGCGGTACCGACGGCGATGGTGAGGACCGCCAGCGCGCCCGCCAGCAGGCGGGAGGGGGTGTGGCCGCGGGTTTCGCGGCGATGCAGGACGGCGAGCAGGATCGCGACGGCCAGCAGCGGCAGGGCGAAGTAGATCATGGTGTCGCCGAGGTGAGTGTGGTTGTGCAGGGCGGGAGTTCGAGGAATGCGCTTTTCGAGCCACTCCCCCGCATCGGTGGTGACCGGCGTCATGACGACGACGATCACGGCGAGAACGAGCACCAGCCACACCAGCCGACGCCGAGCGGCAGGCCAAACGGCCGCGAGTATCGCCAGCACCGCGGTGAGCGGCACCAACACCACGATGAGGTGAACCAGCAAAACGTGGGCAGGCAGCCCATTGATCGAGGACATCGACACTTTTCCTTCACGCGGCGACAACTCCCCGAAAGTCTCCACACCCCCGCTGTGAACACGCTGAGCCTCGCCCCCGAACCCCCTGCGCGCCCTCGCGCAAGCGACGAGCATGCAAATCAGCAGGTGTCTTCTCGGGATTTAGCTGCTCATTTGCATGCTCGTGGGGGGTTAGGTCAGGCGGGCGGGGGCTAGGGCGGCGCGGGCGTCCATGAGGGCGAAGCCTAGGAGGTTTTCGCCGCGCCATTGGGAAGGGTCTGCGGCGGAGGGGTTTTCGGCGGACAGGCCGATGCCCCAGATGGTGTCTCGGGGGGCCGCTTCGACCAGGATTTTGTCCGCGGTTGCGAGGAGGAAGTCGCGCAGGATGTCGTGCTGGCCGAATTTGGCGATGCTGCCGCGCAGGACGATGTCGAAGCGGTGGGCTTCCCAGGTGTCCTGGTCGAAGCCGGAGATCGCGCGGCCGAGGCGTTTGGCGTCGGCGGGGGTTTCGCTGGCCAGGATGCGGGTGCGCATCTGCTCGTCGCCGAACAGGCGCGCCTTCTCGGCCATCATGAAATGTTCTGCGCTGCCGTAGGTTTGGCCGTCCACGGTGAACTCGACCGGCCACCATTGGCTGAGCACCCATTTCCCGACCTCGTGGCCGGGAGTGCGAGTGTGCCCCCAGAAGAAGAGGAACTCCGGTCTAGCCCCGTCCGCCATCTCAGCTGTCAGCTGCGCCCTGTCCACGCCGCGACCCTAGCCGAACCTGGTGACAGGATTGCCGGTATATCCCGCCACGCCGCGCCGACGCGCCGCCGCGGGCGTGATCAGCTCGACAGGGCGCGCAGGCGGGTCATGATTTCAGCGGGGGGATGGTCGTGGACGCGGTAGCGGGGTGGGTCGTACTCCTCGGCCAGTTCCAGGGGGACGAGTCCGGTGACAGCTTCCCAGGCCACGCGGAAGACGTCGCCGTCGGCGGTGACGAAGCAGATGAAGTCGGCCTTGGGGAGGAGCTGGGTGACGCCGTCGGGCCAGGAGGTCATGGTGGTTTCGCCGCCGTTCGGGTCGCGCAGGTGCAGCAGTTCCTGGATGCCGCCCTCGCGATCCTGGTCGGCGCGCAGCTTTTCGGTCTGGCCGCGGTAGGCGCTGACCGCCAGCTGGATTTCGGCGTGGCGGATGGCGGCGGCCGCGGGATGGTCGGGCTCGACGCGCAGGGGGACGATCTCGCCCTCGTCGTCGACGGTGTACGGCACCGTGGACAGCGGCCGCAGCGCCGCCTCGTAGCGCTCCTGCGCCAGCGACATGAGTTGCACCAGCACCTGGGATGTCGCGCCCAGCACGACGAACATGCCCAGGTGCCCGGGTAGGAACAGCAGTGGGCGCGTGTCACTTCGAGCCCGCACCCCGGCCAGCCAGCCCGCGACCAGCGGCAGCGAGCCGACATAGCTCTCGCCGTCGTCGTCGGCGAACTCCAGCACCCGCACGCCCTGCGGCGGATCGAACGCCTCCATGGTGTTCATGGCCAGTTCGGTGAGATTGGCGTGGGCGATGGAATACACGGTCTCGGCGTCCACGTCCCAGCGCGAAAGATCCTGCCTGGTAACGAATTGCACGGTACTGGGCAGATCGATGACCACCAGCTCCGACAGATACGGCATGGCGGGCCGCGACAGCACCAGGTCCCGCCCGTCGAGTCCCTCGACCTTCACCGCCCCGTACCCGGCCTTGCGCAGCACCGGCCGCAGCTTGGGCGCGACCTGCTCCCACCCCGGCGGCGCGTCCGGCGGCAACAGCAGCGCGCCGACCGCCTCGAACACCGCGGCGGTCACCTTCCCGTCGAATCGCCGATACAGCGTGTCCAGGTTCAGTTTCGCCGCGTACCCGTTCTTCAGCGTGTACGCGATCTCGTACGCCTCGGCATCGAACCGCGCCGATTCCACGGCGTCGTACCCGAGCACGTGTTCCAACACCTTCTTACCGAACCGATTTCGCCCCGAACCGAACAATTCACTCAGGAAACTCATGACGCCCCGCCCAGGAAACCCATGGCGCGGACTCTACGCCCGAGCGGCGACAAACGCTCCCCGCAAACCCACAGGGAACCTGTGTGCCACAACCGAAAACGCGCTGTTCACACGGCGTCCGCGCGGTGTGCATTGAGACGCCTGTCCAACTACGAGCACAATGCGCGTGACTATGGTTAGCTGTAGCGCCATGAGCACGCCCGTCTCCACCCACCCCGACGAATTTCTGCCCCGCGACACCGCGGATGTGGTTCGGACCGTTCGGGATTCGCGACGTTCGACGAAACCGCTGATCATCCGGGGTGGGGAACGACCGGACGAGGAGTTCGGGCTGCCCGATCAGGGCGGTGTGCTGAGCCTGCGCAAAATGAACCGCGTGCAGGTGGTGGACGCCGATGCCAGGACGGTGCGGGTGCAGGCGGGGGCGCGCCTCTACGACATCGACAAGACCCTCGGCGCGCACGGGCTCGGGCTCCCGATCGTCGGCGATCACCGGGACATCACGGCGGGCGGATTCGCGGCGGTGGGCGGGCTGTCGGCGGCCTCGCACCGCTTCGGCATGTTCAGCGACAATGTGGCCGAGCTCGAATACGTCGATCAGGACGGACGTTTCGGCACCTGCGGGCGCACCCATCACGCGGAGCGCTTCCACAAAATCCTGGGCGGGGGCGGACGCACCGGGATCATTACCGCGTTGACGCTCGAGGTGACCGATGTGGACAAGGACCGCACCTGGCTCACCACCGACGCGCACCGCTTCCTGGACTTCGACACCTGGGTCGAGCACTCCTACAAGGAGATTCAGTCCCCCGGCGACGCCATGCTGCAGGTGGGCCGCTGGGTCGACACCGCACCCCTGAAGGTGGCCCGCCCGGTCGGCACCGGCACCGTGCAGCTGGGCACCGTGCGCTTCGGCCAGTGGTCGAGCCTGCACCCCACCACCCCCAACCTGTCCCTGCGCGCCCGCCGCGAGGTCGGCGCGCGCGCCCGAAAGTCGCTGGGCGCCATTGCCGCCTCGGCGGGCGGCCGCGCCGGTATGCCGGTCCGCAATGCCGCCGCGGGCGCGCTCATGTTCGCTCCGAAGGTGCTGACACTGCGCGATGCGGAGTACCTGGCCGATACGGTCATCTCCTCCTCGGAGCGCGGACCGGCCTACCGCGTCTCGGTTTTCGCGCCCCTGTCGAACTACACCAGGGTCTTCCACGGCCTGCACGACCTGTTCGCCGGGCACCGCGAACGCACCGGCTGCTTCACCGTCATCTCGGCCATGACCTACGGTGTGCGGTCCCGCTACCTGCGCGAACTCGACAACGAGGACCACGGCTTCATTACCTTCACCTGCCGCCTGCGCCCGGCCGCGCTGCCCTCGGAACTGTTGCGGGACATCGTTTCCGCAATCGACGAGATCTGTCTGGCCGAACGCGCCCGGCGTTATGACCCGACCGAATAGAATGTGTTCCGCCGCACCGCCAGCTATCGCATAGCAGCCGCGTCTCGAATGGCACAGCTGCTCGGATGGCGCAGCGGGGCGGCGGTATCGGTGCTGTCGGCGGGGCATCGGTGCATGGTTCATGCTCAATCCTCAGATGAAGGTTGCCTGTCCCATGATCGAATTCCGTGCTGCCCGCCGCCCCCGCACCACCGGCTCCCTGACCGGTGAGATCCCCATCGAGGGCAAACGCATCGTCGTCACCGACGCCACCTCCGATATCGGGCGGGAAACCGCGCGACTACTGGGTTTTCACGGCGCCGAGGTAATCCTGGTCGCGCGCAACGGCTCCCAGCTGGTCGAGGAGTGCGCCACCATCATTCAGGCCGGGGGCCGCGCCCACTGGTTCCGCTGCGACATCTCCGCCCTCGGCGATGTGGATCAGCTGGTCGAATGGCTGCTCACCGAGTTCGACGCGGTCGACGTGCTGGTCAACAACACCGGCCGTCCCACCCGTCGCCCGGTGCTGCAGTCGCTGGACCGCTTTCGCGACTACCAGCGCACCATGGCCGCTTACTATTTCGGCCCGCTGCGCCTGACCCTGGGCCTGCTGCCCGCCATGCTCGCGGGCGGTTCCGGGCACGTGGTGAATGTCGGCCCGTGGAGCCCGGAGACGGCGGCCGCCCCCAATTTCTCCTCCTACGCCGCCGCCCAGGCCGCCTGGACCACCTTCGGCCAGTGCGCCGACGCCGAGCTGTCCCCGCGCGGCATTCACGTCACCACGGTCCAGTACCCGGCCTTCAAGCTCCCCGCCGATTCCGCGACCCACCGCTCCGAGGGCTCGTCCCTGGACCCGTCCGAGGCCGCCCGCTGGATCGAGTCCGCCATCCGCACCCGCCCGGCCCAACTCCAACCCCGTTTCCCGCGAGCCCTGCTCGGCCTCACGACCATGGGCCCGCGCACCACGCGCCTGAAGCACGCCCTGGGCATCTAGCCGCCGAATGAGGGGCGGGTGGGGCGCACGGCAAAGCGCCCCACCCGAATTCGGATGGGGCGCTTCGTTTCTCAGCTCAGTGCTGTTCTCGGCTCAGTGCTTTTCCGGTCCGAGGTGGTACTCGAACACCAGGCCGCCCGCGGCGACCAGGATGCAGATGACGCCGATGGCGATCAGCCAGAACTGGAAGAACGCCAGGCCCAGGGCGGCGATGGAGCCCGCGCCCGCGAGCAGGATGGGCCAGAACGAGCCGGGCGAGAAGAAGCCCAGGTCGCCCGCGCCGTCCACGATCTCCGCCTCTTCGTAGTCCTCGGGACGCAGGTCCAGGCGACGGGCCACGAAGCGGAAGTAGGTGGCCACGATCAGCGCCAGACCGGCCGAGAGCACGATGGCGGTGGTACCGGCCCACTCGACGCCGGTGCGCGAGCGGCCGGTGAAGTAGCCGTAGACCACGGCCACGATCACGAAGAAGACCGTGATCAGTTCGAAGATGCGAGCTTCGACCTTCATGTCAGTTCATCCTCACTTGGCGTCGGCGAGTTCGTTACCGCGCGCCTTGCGGTCGGTGTTGAACGGATGGGTGGAGGTGGCGACCGGCGACTGACCGATGGAGGCCAGGGCCTCGGCATTGGTCTTGCCCTCCTGACGCGCCTTCAGGTACTTGTCGAAGTCCGCCGGGGACACCGCACGAATCTCGAAGTTCATCATCGAGTGGAAGGTGCCGCACATCTCGGCGCAACGGCCGACGAACGCGCCTTCCTTCTCGATCTTGGTGATCTGGAAGACGTTGTCGGAGTTGTTCTGCTTCGGGTTCGGCATGACGTCGCGCTTGAACAGGAACTCCGGCACCCAGAAGGAGTGGATGACGTCCGCGGCGGCCAGCTGGAACTCGATGTTCTTGCCGGTGGGCAGGACCAGGACCGGGATCTCGTTGGAGGTGCCGACGGTCTCGATCTTGTCGTAGTTCAGGTACGAGATGTCATTGGCGGGCAGACCGTTGTTCGGGCCCGGCTGCGGGTGCCCGTTCTTGGTCGCTTCCTTGTACTCGTCCTTGATCTGCTGGTTCATGTCCTGACGGGCGTGGTCGACACCGTCGTAGATGGAACCGTCGGCCATGACGACCTTCTGGTAACCGAACTTCCAGTTCCACTGGAACGCGGTCACATCGACGGTCACGTCCGGGTTGCCGACCTTCTCGTGCACGTAGTTCTGCACGACCACGGTGAAGTAGAACAGCACCGCGATGATCACGAACGGGATCGCGGTGTAGCTCAACTCGAGCGGCACGTTGTAACCGGTCTGCCGCGGGAACTCCGGGGAGTTCGGCTTCTTGCGGTGGAACGCGATGGTCCAGAAGGTCAGACCCCACACCAGCACACCCATGGCGAGGGCGGCCAGCACGGACCAGGTCCACAGCTCACGCATGCGGGTGGCCTGCGGCGTGATGCCCGAGGGCCAGCCGAACCGAAGCCACGGGTTGTCGATCGAGCAGCCGGAAACGAGCATCGCGGTCATCCCCAAGGACACCGCCAGCCCGGCCCGCCGAAGGATGCGGCCCCGCCGACCCTGGGCGGGTCGTGCCCCTATCGCCTCGCTCGCCTTGTGCGCCACGCTCAACGCCTTCCTGGTCGTCATTCCGACACCGCGCCGCCCGGGCTCCCTTCCGCCGGGCGACACAACTTCAGCACAGTTTGGGGCTCGGGGAGGGTACACGCGAACGCACAACCGACCCTGAGAGTTTCCCAAGTACTACGCAGCGTAGACCAAGAAACCGCCCCCGTTGTGATCGGGTCCGGTTCGACACTCCGGAAACCTCATAAGCACTGGATACGGCCTCTGGCGGCGGGATCTGCCCGGGTACGGCATACTCGGGCAGTAGGTTTCGCGTCGTGCGCGCCCACGCGGGTGCGCCCCAATCCTTTGATTCCGGAAAGAGGTTCCTGCCGCAGTGTGTGGACTGCTCGGATTTCTGACAGCTGGCACGGCTACAACCCCGGACGGGCGGACGGTCGAAACCACGGCATCGCACGTGTACGAGGCCCTGCACTGCCAGCGGCACCGCGGCCCCGACGAGCGCGGCACCTGGAACGACGAGCACATGATCTTCGGCTTCAACCGCCTGTCGATCATCGATATCGAGCATTCGCACCAGCCGCTGCGCTGGGGTCCGCCGGAGAACCCCGAGCGCTACGCCATGACCTTCAATGGCGAGATCTACAACTACCTCGAACTGCGCGCCGAGTTGAAGGAAGCGCACGCGGCCGAGTTCGGCGATGCACCCATGTTCCGCACCGAGGGTGACGGCGAGGCCATTGTGGCGGCCTTCCACTACTGGGGCGCGAAGGCCGCGAGCCGGTTGCGCGGCATGTTCGCCTTCGCCATCTGGGATACCGAGCTGAACAAGCTGTTCCTGGCGCGCGACCCGTTCGGCATCAAGCCGCTGTTCGTCGCCACCGGCAAGGGCGGCACCGCGTTCTCCAGCGAGAAGAAGAGCCTGCTGGGACTGCTTCCGGCGCTGGAGCTTTCCGACGCGCTGGACCCGCGCGCGCTCGAGCACTACACGGTGCTGCAGTACGTGCCCGAGGCCGAGACCCTGCACAAGGACATTCGCCGCCTCGAATCCGGTTGCTACGCCTGGGTCGAGCCGGGCGAAACCCCGCGCGTGACCCGCTACTTCAACCCGCAGTTCCGGGTGCAGAAGTTCGCGGCGGGCTCGGCAGCCAAGCGATACAAGGAGATCGCCGAGGCCCTCGAGGACTCGGTCGCCAAGCACATGCGCGCGGATGTGACCGTCGGCGCGTTCCTGTCCGGCGGCATCGACTCCACCGCCATTGCGGCCCTGGCCATTCGCCACAATCCGAACCTGCTGACCTTCACCTCGGCGTTCGAGCGCCAGGGCTACTCGGAGGCCGACGTGGCCGCCGAGACCGCGGAGGCCATCGGCGCGAAGCACTACATCCGCATGGTCTCCCCCGAGGAGTATGCGGCCGCCATCCCCGAAATCGTCTGGTACCTGGACGAACCCGTGGCCGACCCGGCGCTGGTGCCGCTGTACTTCGTGGCCAAGGAGGCCCGCAAGCACGTCAAGGTCGTGCTCTCGGGCGAGGGTTCCGACGAGCTGTTCGGCGGCTACACCATCTACCGGGAACCGCTGTCGCTCAAGCCCTTCGAGTACCTGCCCAAGGGCCTGCGCAAGCTGGCGGGCAAGATCTCCGACCGCATTCCCGAGGGCACCCGCGGCAAGAGCCTGCTGCACCGCGGCTCGCTCACCATGGAGGAGCGCTACTACGGCAACGCGCGCAGCTTCAATGACGCCCAATTGCGTTCGGTGCTGCGCGAATTCCGCCCGGAGTGGACGCACCAGGACGTGACCGCGCCCATCTACGGCATGCAGGGCTACGGCTGGGATCCAGTGGCGCGCATGCAGCATCTGGACCTGTTCACCTGGCTGCGCGGCGACATCCTGGTCAAGGCCGACAAGATGACCATGGCCAACTCCCTGGAGTTGCGCGTGCCGTTCCTGGATCCCGAGGTGTTCAAGGTCGCCGAGAAGATCCCGGTCGAGCAGAAGATCACCAAGGAAACCACCAAATACGCGCTGCGCCAGGCGCTCACCGACATCGTGCCCCCGCACGTGCTCAACCGCGCCAAGCTCGGCTTCCCGGTCCCGTTGCGCCACTGGCTGCGCGGCCCGGAACTCTACGACTGGGCCCGCACCCAGATCACCGAGTCGGGCACCGACCACCTGCTCAACAAGCAGGCCATCCTCGACATGCTCGAGGCCCACCGCACCGGCCCGGTCGACCACTCCCGCCGCCTGTGGACGCTGATCGTCTTCATGATCTGGCACGGCATCTTCGTCGAGAACCGCATCAAGCCGGAGATCCAGGAGCCAACCTACCCGGTCAACCTCTGAACCGTCAGCGCGTGGTGACGAAGCCCTGCTGGACCATCCAGTCGCGGGCCACCTCGGCGGGTTCGCGGCCGTCCACGTCGACCTTGCGGTTGAGTTCGGTGATGACCGGGTTGGTGAGCAGGGCGGAGATCGGGGCCATGAGCGCCGCGACGTCCGGGTGGGCCTTGTCGAAATCGGCGCGGAGGACAAGGGCCGCATTGTATTTGGGGAAGAAGGAGAGGTCGTCCTTGAGTAGCACCAGGTCGAGAGCGGGGATGCGGCCGTCGGTGGCGGCGACGGAACCGAAGCGGCATTGGCGGGCGTCGGCGGTGGCCTGGTAGACGAGGGCGTCCTGGACGATCTGCTTGTGCACCTTGCCGATGTCGATGCCGTACTTGGCGGCCATGCCCGGGAATCCGTCGGGGCGGACATTGAATTCGGTGCCGACGCAGGTTCCGGCCGCGCCCGGATCCTTGGCGATGAGGGCGGCGTAGTCCGAGAGGCTGGCCACGCCGGTCTCCTGGGCGGTGCGTTTGCTGGTGACCATGGCGTAGGTGTTGTTCATCGGGGCCATATCGGTCCACACCATGCCGTGGGCAGCGCGGTCGGCGTCGCGGACGGCCTCGAACTGGCCGCGCTCGTCGGGGACGGGTTTCTCCTTGCCGAGGTAGTTCACCCAGCCGGTGCCGGTGTAGTCGTAGGCCACATCGATCTGACCGTGCAGCTGGGCGTCCCGAAGGCTGTTGGAGCCTTGAATATTCGTCAGGTCGCGCACATTCGCCCCGGCCGCGGACAGGGCGAATTCGATGAGGTAGCCGAGGATGTTCTGCTCGGTGAAATCCTTGGAGCCGACGGTGACCGTCACGCCGTGGAGCGCCGCCACCGGGTGAATGCTGCCCGGGCCGACCCGCAGCGGCACGGCACTGCCGGACTCGAGCCCACAGCCGGTCAGTCCGAGCAGCAGCCCGATTACCAGGCAGCACAACCGTTTTCCGGTTCTCACCGCAGCCCCCTGGGCCCGAGGAAGCGTTCGGCCAGCGCGCCGAGCCAGTCGACGAGCAGCGCCAGCGCCACCGCGAGCACGGCACCCACGACCAGAGTGACGTTGTCGCGCAGCTTGTATCCGGTGTCGATGAGGATGCCGAGTCCACCGGCGCTCACCAGGAACGACAGGGTCGCGGTGCCGACCGCGAGCACCAGCGAGGTCCGCAGGCCCGCCAGAATGTAGGGGACGGCCAGCGGAAACTCGATGCGCCGCAACACTGTTGCCGAGGACATGCCCTGTCCGCGTCCGGCGTCCACGACGGCCGGGTCCACCTGCTGGTAGCCGAGGATCGTATTGCGCAGCACCGGCAGCAGTGAATAGAACGCGATGGGCGCGACCCCGATCCAGAAGCCGGTGGTGCGGGTGACGAGGTAGAACAGGACGATCAAACCGATCGCGGGGGCGGAGGCGCCGATATTGGCGATGCCGATGAAAACCGGTGCGAGACGGCGGAATCCGGGCCGGGTGACCAGGGTGCCGAGCGGGACCGCCACCGCGAGAACGATCACCACCACCGCGAGGGTGATCACCAGGTGTTGCCGGGTGACGGTCACGATATTGTGCGCGTTCATGCTGGCGCGCTGGGTCGCGGTGAGCGTGCGGGTGAAGGCCCAGATCAGCACACCGGCGGTCAGCGCGGCGACGAGCAAGGGTTCGACGAGCAGCCGCAGGCCCTCGGCGCGGCGGGCGGTCGCGGTGGCGGCGGGTCCGGCGACGGTGTTCGCGGTCATGCGCGCGTCCCCTCGGCCTCCTGGTCCCGCAGCGCGGACAGATGCGCGACCAGGGTGTCGATGGTGATCAGGCCCGCGTATTCGCCACGCGGGCCGGTGATCACGGCGGTCGCATTGCGTTCGGCGAGCAGGGCACCGAGCGCGTGCTGCAAGGTGGACCGCAGCGACAGCACCTGTCCGACCGGACGGCCTATATCGCGCAGGGACCCCGCCGAGGCGAGCTGTTCGGCCGAGACCCACCGCAGTGGCCGCCGCTGGTCGTCCAGGATGAGGGCCCAGGGCCATTCGCGACCGGCGAGCGCCTCGCGCAGCACCGCGACCGGTTCGTCCTCGGCGGCGACCGGGCAGTCGCCGAGATCCACGTCCGCGACCCGGGTCAGGGTCAATTGTTTGAGCGAGGCGTCTCCCCCGACGAAACCCGCGACCGTCTCATCGGCGGGATTGGCCAGGATCGCGGCCGGGGTGTCGTACTGGAGAATGCGGGATCGACTGCCCAGCACCGCGATTCGATCACCGAGCTTGACCGCCTCGGTGAAATCGTGGGTCACGAACACGATCGTCTTGCCCAATTCGGCCTGCAGGCGCAGCAATTCGTCCTGCAGCAGCCCGCGGGTGATGGGATCGACCGCGCCGAACGGCTCGTCCATGAGCAGGACCGGCGGATCGGCGGCCAGCGCCCGGGCGACCCCGACGCGCTGTTGCTGCCCGCCCGAGAGCTGGCGCGGATACCGGCGGCGATAGGTGGCCGGATCCAGGCCGACCAGCTCGAGCATCTCGTCGACGCGAGCGGCGATGCGTTTGCGATCCCAGCCGAGTAATCCCGGCACGGTGGCGATGTTCTTGGCCACCGACAGGTGCGGGAACAATCCGGCCTGCTGAATGGAATACCCGATGCCGCGCCGCAATTCGTCCGGATCCATGGCGGCGGCGTCCTGGCCGCCAATGGAGATCACGCCCTCACTGGGCTCGATGAGGCGGTTGATCATGCGCAGCGTGGTGGTCTTGCCGCAGCCCGACGGGCCGACCAGCACCACGATCTCGCCCGCCGGAATGGTCATCGAGACGTCCTCGACGGCTGGATCCGGCTGTCCCGCATAGTATTTGGATACGTGGTAGAGACCGATGTCGACTCCGGACACCGTCGCGTCGGCGGTCATCGCAGCCCCTTCGAGGTGGTGAAACGTCCGATGAGCAGGAACGCCCCGTCCAGCAGCAGGGCGAGCACGATGACCAGCACGGTGCCGGTCAGCGCCTGCGGCACGGCATTCGGGCTGCCGAGCCGCGACAGACCGGACAGGATCACATTGCCCAGCCCCGGCCCCTTCGCATAGGCGGCCAGCGCGAGAATGCCCATGATCAGCTGGGTGCTCACCCGCATGCCGGTCAGAATCGCAGGCCAGGCCAGCGGCAGTTCGATCACCGCCAGCACGCGCCACCGGTTCATGCCGACCCCGCGCGCGGCGTCCACCACGGCCGGATCCACCGACGACAGTCCGATGATGGCATTGCGCAGGATCGGCAGCAGCGCGTAGACCACCAGCGCCGCGACGGTCGGCGCGACACCCAGACCGAGCACCGGGATCAGCAAACCCAGCAGCGCGAACGACGGCACCGTCAACACCGCGCTGGCCGCCGCCGTCGCCGCCGAGGACCCGAGCGGACTGCGATAGACCAGCACCGCGATGGCAACCGCCACCACCGTGGCGATCAACAGCGACTGCACCACCGCCGACACATGAAGATAGGAATCGACGAGCAACTGCTGCCGTCGCGACACCAAAAACTTCCACAGCGCATCCACAGTCCCCACCTCCCGGATCCCGCTGTCTCGCAGAGTATCCCGGACCCGCCGCCCCCACCCCCGGAACGACCGGAATGCGCGATCGGAGGCCGACCCGGCAGTACGGTAACCAGTGGTTAGCACGCTTACTTGCAGTGGTACTGCAAAAACGTCAGTATTGGTGGCGGCCTGTCCGGTACGCACAGGCCCGAGTGGAAAGGGCGCTGGCATCTATGGACTTCCCGTCGAACCATCGGACCGGACGTTTCTCCCGACGACAGGCCTTCGGGCTGGGTGCGGCGGTCACGGCCGCCCTCGCGCTCACCGCCTGCGGCAAGTCCGAGAGCGGTTCGACCGCGACCGGCACCACCCCGGCCTCGACGGATCCCAAGGACATCGCCGCCGACGCCTACGTCTTCGGCTATCCGCTGGTCCTGATGGATGTCACCCGCGAAACCGCCGGGCCCGCCAATCAATTCGTGCACGCGACCCCACCGACCCCGGACGCCAAGCAGGTCGTGCGGCTCAATCTCGACACGCTCTACTCGCAGGCCTGGTTGGATCTGCGCGCCGAGCCCATGGTGTTGCAGGTGCCGCGGATCGAGGCCGGGCGGTACTGGCTCATGCAGTTGCTGGATGCGTGGACCAATACCGTGCACAATCCGAGCAGCACGGACCCGCAGGTGAAATCCGGCGCGCCACAGACCTATGTGATCACTGGGCCGAACTGGACCGGGAACCTGCCCGATCACGTCACGCAACTGGCCATGCCGACCGGCACCACGTGGCTGCTGGGCCGCATCGAATACAAGGGCGGCGACGACCTGGCCGCGGTGCGCGCGCTCCAGGAACAGTTGAAGCTCTCCCCGCTGAGCGTCTACCTGCAGAACCCGGACGCGGGCGGCGGGCCGGGAGCCCAGGCGGCGGGCGGGAATCCACCGGCGCAGACGGTCGCCACCATGGACGCGACCACGTTCATGAATCGCCTGTGCGCGCTCATGTCGCTGAATCCGCCCGCCCCCGCGGACGCCGACGCCATGAAGCGCTTCGCCACCCTGGGCATCACGCCCGGCGCGTCCATGACCACCGCGCCCGCCGATGTGCTGACCGCCGCTGCGACGGCGGCCCGCAAGCAGGTGATGTCGTATCGAAACCCCAAGGCGATCAACGAGAACGGCTGGTCGTTCAATCCGAATGTGGGCACCTACGGCACCGAGTACACATTGCGCGCGCAGGTCGCCGCGGTCGGGCTCGGGGCGAATCTGCCCAAGGACGCGATCTATCCGACCGTCACCGCGAATGCCGACGGGGGCAGCCGCTTCCGCCTCACCTTTCCCAAGGGTCAGCTGCCACCCGTCGACGCCTTCTGGTCGCTCACGGCCTACGACGCCCAGAGCTACCTGGTCCAGAACCCGGCGGGCATCTACTCCGTCGGGCATCTGATACCGCTCACCCCGACCGCGGACGGCTCGGTCGAGATCGTCGTGCAGAACGCCGATCCCGGCCCGAGCGTCCCCGCCGGGCACTGGCTGCCCATTCCCGAGTCGGGACAGTTCTCCTTGACCCTGCGCCTCTACGCTCCGAAATCCGAAGCGCTGGAGGGCAAGTGGAAGGTGCCGCAGCTCGAGAAGCTGAGCTGAGGCCCGGGCGGCCCGTAGCTCACCGCCGAAGTACCCTGCGGGCCAACCAGTTTCCGACGAACTGAATCCCCTGCACCCCGGCGATAATGATCAGGGTCGCCACCAGGGTGACCTGCCAGTCGAACCGCTGATACCCGTAGACCAACGCGAAGTCACCGAGCCCGCCACCGCCGACCGTGCCCGCCATGGCGGACATGTCGACAATCGCGATCACCACGAAGGTGTACCCGAGCACCAAGGGCCCCAACGCCTCCGGAATCAACAGCGTCAGAATGATCCGCAACGGCCCGGCCCCCATCGACCGCGCCGCCTCGATCACCCCGGGATCCACGGTCACGAGGTTTTGCTCGACGATCCGCGCGATCCCGAACGAGGCGGCCACGATCATCACGAACGCGGCCGCGTCGGTCCCGATCGTCGTCCCGATCACCTTCAGCGTCACCGGCCCCAACGCCGCCAGCAGAATAATGAACGGAATCGGCCGCACCACATTCACCAGCACGTTCAACACCAGGTTGACCGGCGCATTGGCCAGCAACCCGCCCTTTCGAGTGGTGTACAGCGCGGTCCCCAACGCCAGCCCAATGGTCCCGCCCACCACGAAGGTGAGCAGCACCAGATAGACGGTGGTCCCCACCGCCTCGCTCAACACGGGCCGCAGCCGATCCCAATCCGTGTGCACGGCAGCCAGATTGCTCACCTGTCCGACCGAACCGGCCGCAATGCGCGGACTTTCGCTCATCCGCCCGATCATGCGCTCCTCCGTCCGTCCTCGAGCACCGCTGCGGCAATGCCCTTCGCGGTCACATTCCGCGCATCCGTACCCCTCACGTGCGGATCCGCCGCGCCCTCGTCCGCGTGGGCCGAGAGCCGTTCGGCCACCTCCCGGACCGCGTCCTCCGGGCCGGTCAGGGCCAGGGTGAGACTGCCGAAGGTCTTGTCCTGCAAGGCGCTGACGCCGCCGAAGACGATCTCGAAGCCGACTCCCGCGGATGCGGCGGCGGCCAGTTCCGCGCCGAGGCGGTTGTCGCCGGTGATCGGGACGGTCACCAGGGTGCCCGGGTGGCGCTCACCCAAGCGTCGTAGTTCGTCGTCGGTCGGGCGGTTGTGCAGGACCGTTTCGACGAAGGAGCGGGTGGGTGGGGCGGTGGGGGCGGAGAAGACGTCGAAGGTGCTGGCCAACTCCACAACTCGGCCCTCGGCCAGGACGGCCACGCGATCGGCCACCGCGCGAATGACATCCATTTCGTGGGTGATGACCACGATGGTGACGCCGAGTTCCCGGTTGATCTTCTTCAGCAGGCGCAGCACCTCACCCGTGGTCTCCGGGTCCAGCGCCGAGGTGGCCTCATCCGCCAGCAGCAGTGACGGGGAGGTGGCCAGCGCGCGGGCAATGCCCACCCGCTGCTTCTGCCCGCCGGAGAGCTGATCCGGGTAGCTGCGCGCCTTGTCCGAAAGCCCCACGAACTCCAGGAGTTCGGCCACGCGCGCCTTGCGCCGCGCACGTGGCCAGCCCGCCACCTTCAGCGGGTATTCGATATTGCCCGCGGCCGTGCGCGAGCGAAACAGGTTGAACTGCTGGAAGATCATGCCGATATCGCGGCGCAGCTGCCGGACCCGGGACTCCGGGACCCCGGTAATGGGGTCGCCGGAGATCAGGATGGTGCCGTCGGTGGGCTTCTCCAAGGCATTGATCAGCCGCACCAGCGTGGACTTGCCCGCGCCGGAATACCCGATCACACCGAAGATCTCGCCGCGCTCGATGCGCAGGTCGATGCCGTCCAGCGCGGTGTGGCGCTGCTTGCCGCTGCGAAAAACCTTGGTGACCGAACGGAATTCGACAGCGGCAACCCCGGTCTCGCTCATTTGCCGTCGCGGATGGTCTGCTGCACCCGCGCCAGGATCTGCTCCAACTCCGGTCCGGCCTTGCGCACCTCGACCGCGGTGCCCTTGGAATCCTCCGCCTCGGCCTTCTGCACCGCGGGGCTGTGGAAGATGTCGACCAGCTTCAGATACGTGGCGTTGTTCTTGTCCGCGGCGCGGGTGACCAGCGCGTTGATGTAGGGCGCGGCACCGGGATTACTCGGGTCGTCCTTGTACAGCGCGCTGTTCGGATCGATATCGGCCTTGGACAGGTAGGTGTTGTTGACGATCGCGCCATCCACCGAGGCCAGCGACAGCGCGGTCTGCGCGGCGTCGACCGGGGTCACCTTCACCTTGGACGCGCCCTTGTCGATATCGGCGGGCGTCGGCTGGCCCTTGTCACCGGACAGCTTCAACAGCCCGGCCGCCTGCAAAACGAACAGCGCGCGAGCCTGATTGGTCGGATCGTTGGGTATCGCGATCTCCGCACCCGGCCCGAACTCGGTGAGCGACTTGTGCTTCTTCGAGTAAAGCCCCAGCGGCACAATGTAAGTCGCGCCGATCGGCGTCAGATCCTGATTGTTGGCCACGTTGTACTGGCCCAGGAACTGCAGGTGCTGGAACAGATTCACGTCGATCTGCTTCTGCGCCAACGCGATATTGGGCTGCGAGTAGTCCGAGTAGTGGACGATATCGAGGGTGATGCCCTGCTTCTTGGCCTCGTCCTTGAAGACGTCCCAGTGCGGATCGGACTCGGTGGTGCCGATGCGCACGGTATTGCCGCCGGAATCCCCGCTCGAGCCGCAAGCCGTGAGGGTGAGGCTCGCGACGGCTGCTACCAGGACCGGGATCGCCAGTACCCGATGGAATTTCACTCGTGCTCCCGCATGAATCGTCGGACCCGGGGTCGGGCCGAGATGACAATGAACCCGGCCATGCAACCGTGCGGGCAATCCCCGGGCAATGATTGCGATCCGCGCGAGCCGAACGCTTCCGGCGCGCGCCATCCCTCCCCTACGGTGCGTGAAATGCGAAAATTGCGCCGTTTCCTGGTGATTCCGGTCCTGCTCTCGCTGGCGCTGACGGCCGCCTGTGGCAAGGAACACCACGGTGACGTGGTGCGTATCGGTGTGAACGACCTCGCACTGCCGCACTGGGATGTGTTCAAGAAGAAGGCCGCCGCCGCGGGCATCACGGTCGAGTTCACCAACTTCACCGACTACAACCAGCCGAACCCGGCGCTGTCCCAGGGGCAGGTGGATCTCAACAAGTTCCAGCACATCCGCTACCTGGCCAATTACAACGCCCGCAACAACGACACGCTCGTTCCGATCGGGGCGACGGAGATCTATCCGCTGGGGCTGTACTCGAAGAAGCACAAGTCGGTCGGTGAGATCCCGCAGGGCGGGGAGATCACCTTGAGCAACAATCCCGCGAATCAGGTGCGGCCACTGCTGAATCTGGCGGCGGCCGGGCTCATCGTGTTGAAGAACGGCGGATCGTGGGATTCCAAGCTCGAGGATGTGGACAAGGCCGCATCCAAGGTCAAACTCACCACCATCGACCCAACCCTCACGGCCTCCTCGCTGGACAGCGTGGACGCCGCCTACGTCGACGACACCTGGGCCCGCCAGGCGGGCCTGACCAATGACCAGATCATCTACACCGACGACCCGAATCGACCGGACCTGAAGCAGTACATCAATATCTTCGCCGCCCGCGCCGCCGACAAGGACAACCCGAAGTACCTGCAGTTGACGCAGATCTACCACGACCCGGAGGTCGAGGCGGCGATCAAGGCCGAGGCCGGATTCCAGGGCATCCTCAAAACCAACTCCCCCGCCGACCTCCAGGCAACCGCCACCGACCTGGAGGCCAAGTTCCGCAAGTGAATCGACCGGCTATTCGGCGGCGCTGCCCCCGTGTCCGCGGGCCATTCGGATGCGGGCACCGGCGAGGATGGTGATGATCAGGACGGTCATGAACTGCAACGCGGTCCAGGGGACGCGTTGCGGCGGTGGCGCGGGCGCGACGTAGGCGACCGGTGGTGGCGGAATCGGCCTCGGCGCGGGCGGCACCACCACCGGTTGCGGCTCGGGCGCGGGGGCGACGACCGGTACGACGGCGGGTGCGGGCGCCGGGGCTGGGGGCGGCGGAATCTCCAGGGGGATACCGGGTTCCGGCGGCATCGGGACCGGCAGCAGGAGCAGGCAGGTGAGCAGCGCGCTGCCGGTCATGGCGCTACCCACCGCGACGCTGCCCGCTCCGGCGGACCCCGACCCGACCAGGCCACTACCGGTCACGGTGCTGCCGATCCCGGCGGATCCGAGGCCGCTACCGGTCATCGCGCTGCCCACCCCGGCGGAGCCGGGTCCGACCAGGCCGGGCACGAGTCCGGGGCCGATCAGGCCGGAGCCGGTCCCACTGCCTGTCAGTAGACCAAGGCCCAGCACGGCGCTGCCAACCACCGCGCCGCCCACGCAGGCGGTGGCGACACTGCCGGAGTCCAGTCCGGCCAGCCCGCCAAGGGTGTTGGGCGCGGCGGCAGGGCTCAGCGAGGTGGCCGGGTTCAGCGGGATCGCGGGATACAGCGGGGTCGCCGGATCGACCGGCCGCGCCGCCCCGCCGGTGTTGTACGAATTCACGTGCGGCAGCAACAAACTCGCCGCGTCGGCCGCGATTCCGCTACCGGTCTGAGCGCTGCCGGTGACGCTGCTGCCGGTACTGAGCGACCCGCCCGCGACAGTGCCGGGCAACAGATCGATAGCGCCGGGCCGCAGATCGACATTGCCCGGCGGTGGGTTCCCAGGTCCGAGCCCCAGCGAGCTGCCGGTGGACGCCCCGCCGCTGCCCGGCCCCGACTGGCTGCCTGTGAAACTACTACCGCTGCCCAGCCCGAGCCCGCTGCCGGAGGGCGCGTCGATAGGCGCGGGCGCATCCGAACCCGCACTGCCGCTGAGGATCTCACCGATCGGCGGCAACACCGGTAGTCCCGGATCCGCGTCGGCGACGCCCGGTCGCACGGCCAGTACCGCGGCTGCCAGCGGGACCGCCGTGGCCACCGCGAATCCCCGTGCCGCCCTGGTGGTTCGAGTCACAGTGCCTCCGAAAACCGTGTGCGAATGGTGCTGTGGCGGGCGTCAGCGCGGATTGGCGCTGGCCGCCGGGGCCGTGGAGGCGATGTGTTCGAAGCGGGACAGGGCCTGTTCATAGGCGTCCCGGGAGACGTGGTCGCCGCCCGAGAACGGTTGATCCAGTTGGTAGATGGCCACAATGACCGCGCCGATCACCAATCCGAACAGGCCGGTCATGAGAATGCTGCGCTTGGTGACCACCACACCGGAGAGCACGGTGCCGAACAGCAGCATGACGGTCGCGAACCACAGTGCCACGTACAGGAATCCGGGCAGCCGATATCCGGCGTCCAGACCCCGGTCGTAGCGCGCGTCCGCGATGGCCTCGACGGCGGTCATCGCCTTGTCCTGGGTCGCTTTGGCATCCGCGTCCGCGGCCGGTGCCGCGGCCACCGCCTCCCGCAGATCGTCGAGGGTGGCCTGGGCGGCGGGGCTGAGCCGCCGCTGCTGGTCCATCACCCGCCACTCGTCGCCGACTACCTGCTTCGTGTAATCCTTGACCAGCGCCTGGATCTGGGTGCGATCCGGCTCGGGCATCTGAGCGGCGGTCTCGTACACGCTCACCAAGGCCTTGCCCTCGGTCACGGTGTGCTCGTGTGAGGTGTCGTACTGCTGCCACAGCACCACCACCACGAAGGCCACGATGGCGGCGAAGAACATGTTCACCAGGTCGAGCATCATGTGCCCCGCACCCTGATCATCGCTGTGCCGCCACGATTTCGGCCGCAGCCGATCCCCCACCACGAAGACCGTCACCGCCACCACCGCGAACAGCACGAGCAAACCCAGCTGCACCAGAACTCCGAGCATTCCGCGACTCCATTTCCGCGCCAGAGCAGTTGCGATCACGAGGTATTCGCAACCACTGGTCGGTCGGATTGCACCGGCAAACAATCTGTTACGTGCCGCTTCGGCGGGCTACGGCGCAATCCCCCGATTTTGGGGGTGCGTGACCGTAGCCACAGTCACGCTCACGCCCTCGGGTGATCGATAGCGTCGAGATGGGTCGGTGGTACGCGAGAGGTGAGGTGCTATGGGCTGCAAGGGATTAGGGGTGCTGGCGGTGGCCGGTGCGATCGCCGTGGGAGGGGTCTTCGTCCCGGCGACGGCGTCCGCGCGAGACAGCGGCGTCGGCACGGTGGTCGACACGCCGGTCACGATGGGCTGGGGCGGGCTGGAGCGCGCGCGGAACATTCGATACGTGACCGAGGGCCCGACCGGCGCGACCACCGTCGCCACGGGAATCCTCGCGCTGCCGACCGGTCCCGCGCCGCGAGGCGGATGGCCGGTCGTGGCTTGGGATCACGGGTCGCGAGGGCTCGATCCGAGCTGTGGAATCACCGCCTATCCCGGGCCGGATGCCGAAATCGTCAGGCGTTTCGTCGATCTCGGCTACGCGGTCGTGGCTCCCGACTACGTCGGACTGGGCCCGGGCACCGTCGGACCGCATCCCTATCAGCATGGGCGCACTGAGGCGACCGCGACCATCGACCTGGTCCGGGCCGCTCGGCAAGCCGAACCGAATCTATCGAAATCCTGGGCGGTGGCCGGGGTTTCGCAGGGCGGTCATGCCGCCCTCAACACCGGCAACACCGCTCCAATCTATGCGCCCGAGTTGGATTTTCGAGGCACGATCGCACTCGCGCCAGCATCCAATATCGACAATGTCCTCCCCCTCGCCGGGCCTTCCACGCCCGGCATCCCCGGCACCGCCGATATCGTGGGCATCTTCGCCGCCGTGATGGTCGGACTCCAAACGGCCCAACCCGATTTCGACCTAGACGCCTACCTCACCCCCGCAGGCAAGAACCTACTCACCCGCCTCCGCACCACCTGCGTCCAGGACTGGGGCACCGTAGTAGGCTCCGACTCCTTCGCCACCATCCTGGCGCGCCCCCTGTCCACCGGCGAATTCCCCAACCGCCTACGCAAATACACCGCCGTCCCCACCTCCGGCTACCACCAGCCAATCTTCCTAGGCCAAGGCACCACCGACCTCTCGGTCCCCCTCCCCGCCACCCAGGCCCTGGCAACCGCCTTCCAAGCCAGCGCCACCGACTACCAATTCCACACCTACGACACCGACCACCAGGGCATCCCCTACGCAGCCTGGAACGACCTGACCGACTTCCTCACCCACATCCTCCCGCCCCGCTGACCTCACCCCGACACACTCGGCGGCGCGTCGAGCGAATGACACCCGTGACGCGCCGCCACTCCGCAGCCCGCAGGCCACGGCGGCTCTCAGCGCGCGACAGCAACTCTCGGTACGAGTCACAGCGGCTCTCAACGTGGGCCACAGGCAGCTCTCAGCGCGAGCCACAGCAGCCTCTGCACGAGCGACGGGCGGTCTCCGCGCGGGAGCTGCGGCTGATCTCAGCGCGCGAGTGAGAGTACGGCTGCGGTGAGGGTGACGCTCAATTCCAGTGCGGCCCCGAGCACATCGCCATTCAGGCCGCCGAACCGCCGCACACAATGCCGCACCAGCAGCACCGACGCCGCCAATCCCAGCAGCACGGCGATCGGCCCCTGCCAGTAATTGCCGGTGGCGAATACCGCCGCCACACAGGCAAACCCACCCCAGGTGAGACCGACGACCGGGCGCTGAGTCCCCGCGACCAGCGCACCAAATCCGGCCCCCGGAGCCGCCTCGATCCCCCGTCGGCACGCCAGCACCACCGCGACCCTCCCGACCGCCACGGCAACCACGACCGCCACCCACCGCCCCGCCCCAGCCAATGCCGCGAACGAAACCGCCTGCACCCCAATGGCGAACACCAGGGCAGCCACCCCAAACGGCCCGGCCCCACCACTCTTCATGATCTCCCGGGCACGCTCCGGCGACCCATAACTGCCAAGCCCATCCATGGTGTCGGCCAGCCCGTCGATATGCATCCCCCGCGTAATCAACGCCAGCCCCGCCACCCCCACGAACCCGGCCAGCAGCCACGAGGCCCCCAATTGCCCGAGCCCCCACATCAACCCGGTGAGCCCGGCCCCGAGCACCACCCCAACCACCGGTGCCCACGCAATGGCCCGCCCCGCCGCCCCCCGATCCACCTCATCCGGCCCCCGCATCGGCAACACCGTCAGCCACGAAACCGCCAACCGCACCCCGTTCACCCCGCCACCCCACTCACCCGCACAGCCGAATTCGCGGCTGCGCCGACACGGTAAGGCCGCGGGCCGCAGCACCGGTAGCCGGTCCCCGGCCGGGCGGATGCGCTCCGCGAGCGGCTGGCCGGGTGCGGTTCGGTCCGGCGGGCATGGTTGCGCGCCAACGCAGCTCGCAGTGCGCGGCGCGGCGGCGTATTCAGCGGCGAGCTACGCACCGGCCGGTTCGGCGTCTGCGTCGGCGGTGCTGACTCCCGCCTCGGCAAAGGTCGCCATTTCGCCGAGGGTGGCGACGGCCGCGCGGAGGAGGGGGAGGGCGGTGAGGGCGCCGGAGCCTTCGCCCAGGCGCATGCTCATGTCGACGAGGGGATCGAGGTCCAGGCGCTGGAGGGCGATGGTGTGGGAGGGCTCGCTGGAGCGGTGGCCCGCGACCCACCAGGCGCGGGAGCCGGGGGCGAGTTGGTCGGCGACCAGAGCGGCGGCGGTGACGACGACGCCGTCGAGGATGACGGGGGTGCGGCGGGCGGCCGCGCGGGCGAGGAAGCCCGCCATGGCCGCGAAGTCCGCGCCGGATGCGGTGCGCAGCAAGGCGACCGGGTCCTTGACGACCGGTCGGGCACGCCACATGGCGTCCCGGATCGCGGCGGTTTTGCGGATCCAGCCCGCGTCGTCGACACCGGTGCCGCGGCCGACGGCGATCACCGGCTCGGTGTCGGTAATGGCCGCGATCAGCACCGTGGCCGGGGTCGTATTGCCGATTCCCATGTCACCGGCGATGAGAAGGTCCGCGCCGGAATCGATTTCCTCGTCGGCGATGGTCGCACCGGCCGTCAGCGCCGCCTGCACCTCGGCCTCGCTCAGCGCGTCCTCCCGGTCGATGGAGCCGCTGGATCGCCGCACCTTGTGCCGCGAGATCTCCGGCGCCGTATCGCCCTCCACCGCAAGGTCTTCCACTCGCACCGACGCATCGGCCAAGCGCGCCAACACATTCACCGCCGCCCCGCCGTGCAGGAAGTTGGCGACCATCTGCGCGGTCACCTCACTCGGATACGCCGACACCCCATGCTTGGCCACCCCGTGATCACCCGCGAACACCACCACGCGCGCCCGCTCGAACTGCTTCGGCGGACACACCCCCTGACACGCCGCAACCCAGTTCGCCAACTTCTCCAGCCGCCCCAACGCCCCCGCGGGCTTGGTCAACTCCAACTGCCGCGCCTCCGCGGCCGCCCGCACCACCGCATCCGGCCCCGGCACCGGCCCAAACGAAATCCGCACCGGCTTGGTCAACCGCGGCCTCTCCTCCGAGGCCGCGGCAACAGAATCCTCGGCACCCGCAGTAGCGGCGCTTCCCGCACCGGCGGTGGTGGCACTCCCTACGCCGACGGGCGCGGACGCCGGATCACCTACCGCCATACCGGCATCAGCCCCGTGTGCCGACGCGGTGATCGTCGGATCCCCCACGCCCACACCCGCATCCGCCGACGCGGCCTCGTTCTCCAACGCGGCGGCGGTCACGGCTCCGGCGGCGGTCATGCCCAAGCCCGCGACGGCCTCCACCACGGCGGCGGACGTCGGAATTTGCTCCGCCGCAGACTGATCCGATCCGGCAGCGGTCGAACTCCCCGCCGCGGCAGCGGAACTCGCACCCGTCGCGACGACCGGCGAGCTCGTGGTCGCCGCGTCGGTGAGGGCGGCGGCCGAGGCGGCAGCGCGATCCGGCTTGACCTGGAGCGCCTGCCCGGCAACCACCAGGAAGACCTCGTCGCACACCTCGGCCAGGCGCTGGTTCAGGGTGCCGATCTCATCGCGGAACAGGCGGCCGGAGGCAGTGGCCGGGATGACGCCCAAGCCCACCTCGGGGCTGACGATTACCAGTCGCTCGTTGTATCCCGCAACTGCCGCGACGAGGGCGGCGATGTCCGGAGCCACGGTCCCGCGCGGGGCTTCCCAGGCCGCCCGCGCGTCCAGCCGCGCGGTCAGCCAGGTGCCGAGGTCATCCACCAGGGTCACGGACGCAGGCTCACCGAGCGCCGCGACCGGGTCCCCCTCCACAATCGTCCACGTCGCGGGCCGCCGAGCCCGGTGCGCCGCAATGCGTTCGGCGAAATCGGCGTCGGCGGGATCGGCCACCGCGGTCGCCACGTACCGCACCGCCTCCGACGCGACCAACTGTTCCGCGAAAGCCGACTTCCCGGACCGGGCGCCACCGAGCACCAGGGTCCGCAGCGGCCGATCGGTTGTCTGAGCAGTGTGCGACACGTCAGCACGGTATCAATTGCACCGACACTCCGGCCGAGTAGGCACGGTCATCGCGCAGATCCGGCCGAGCGCCGGGTCAGCCCTGCTCGTTGTGGACGCACATGATCTTCAGGTCCTTGGCGGTGTACGACCAGTCCGTACCCTGCGGGCAGTCCGACTCGTGGCTCACACTCGCGACGATCTTCCCGTCGTGCGGCTTCGAGCAGGACACCACCTTGTCGTGATTCGAGGTCGGCCCGCCCACCAGGCACTGTCCCTCCGCATTCCGCGGATCCTTACATCCGGTCGCGGTCCCGGCCACCAGAATCGCCAGCGGCACAGCGGCAATCAACACTCCCCAACGCACGATTGCGCATCGTAACGGTCGGCAGCGATGCGAGCGTCGTCCGATTCAGGGCATCCATTCAGGACACGCGCACGCCGAAGCGTCTGCGGTACTCAGCGGGGGCGATCCCCACGACCCGCTGGAAGTGATGCCGCAGCAGCGCCCCGGAGCCGAACCCGCAACGGTGGGCCAGGGATTCGAGGTCGAGGTCGGTGTCCTCGAGCAGTTGTTTGGCGAGCAGGATGCGCTGGCCGGTCAGCCATTTCACCGGCGTCGTCCCGGTTTCGGCGGCGAAGCGGCGGGCGAAGGTGCGGGTCGACATGGCGGTGCGGGCGGCCAGCGCCTCGACGGTGTGCGGCAGCTCGAGGTGCTCGCCCATCCAGTGCAGGGTTTCGCTGAGGCTGTCGGAGTCGCAGTCCACCACGGGCCGTTCGATGAATTGCCGCTGCCCGCCATCGCGTTGCGGCGGCACCACCATGCGCCGGGCAATGGCATTGGCCACCGAACTGCCCAGTTCGCGGCGCACCAGATGCAGCGAGGCGTCGATGCCCGCGGCCGTGCCCGCGCTGGTGATGAGGTTGCCCTCGTCCACGAACAGCACATCGGGATCGACGGTGGCCTGCGGAAACTTCTCGGCCAGCAGGTCGACGTAGCGCCAGTGCGTGGTGCATTTGCGACCGTCGAGCAGCCCGGCCGCACCGGCGAGAAAGGCCCCTGAACACACCGTCAGCACGGTGGCCCCGCGCTCGGAGGCGTCCCGCACGGCGTCGACCACGCGCTGGTCGAAGGGCTTGTCGGTGTAGGAGTAGATCGGAAACGCCGGAATGGCAACGAGATCCGCGTCGCGCAGTTCCTCCAGCCCGTATTCGGGCGTCACCCGGATGCCCGGCGAGCTGGAGACCAGCGGCTTGCCGGGTTCCGCGCCGCAGACCCGGAAGTCGAACAGCGGTAACCCATCCGAGCTGCGGTCCAGGCCGAAAACCTCACAGACGACGCCGAATTCGAACATGGCGAGGTGGTCATTGAGTACTACGGCGACCTTCGAGAGCATGTTCCGATCCCATCTGGCCGAATATTTGCGAACTATGTCAGAACTGCCACTGTTGGCGGTATGTTCTCTATAGAAAACTTACTGCCATGCAAGCCCTCACCGCAATCGTCGCAGCCGGAACCGCCATGGCGGCGCTCGGCACCATGACCTTCGGCTTCATGGCCGGAGACACCACCGACTCCACAGAAGAAGGGGAGGCCCGCGCATGACCGCCATCACCCCCGGCCGCATTCACACCGCGACCGACACCACCGAGATCGTCACCATGTTCCGTCGCATCGCCGCCCTGTTCGCCGCCGCCGGACGGGCCGTCCCGTTCCACCGCGAAAACAGCTGGGGCCTCGCGGGATCCACGAACTTCATCGACCGCGACCGCGATCGAGTGGCGCTGGAGATCCGCGCCCTGTCGACCTACCGCGAACACAACTGACGGGCGGTCCGAACCCCTCGTTCGAGAGGTTCGAATCCGCCCGTCGGGCACCATCTTCGAGCCGTCAGCGCCGACGGCCCCACGATTCAGACCGCGTCATCCGTTCAGACAGCGTCGCCCGGGTTCACCCGCGGCTTCGGCGCGCGCATCCGCCGCACCTGCGAGGCGCGCACGAACGCGTACCAGCCCAGCGAGAACGAGGAATCGGTGGTGTCCGGGAAGCGTTCCCGGACCCGCTTGTTCACGATCCGCCCGAGCACGACGCCCTCGATGATCATGAACAGCATCATCACCAGCATGGCCAGCGTCACGATCGCCTGCAGCGCGGGCGAGAGGATCATGCTCAGGATCAACACCAGCGCCAGCGGCATGAACAGCCCGAGCAGATTGCGGCGCGCGTCCACGATGTCACGCACGTACCCCTTGACCTTGCCCTTGTCGCGCGGCAGCAGGTACTGCTCCTCGCCCGCGAGCATGCGGGCGCGGCGGTCCTGCGCGGCGGCGCGGCGCTCGGCCGAGTCGGACTTGCGTTCGGCCCTGGTCCCGCGCAGCGCCTTGCGGCGGGCGCGGGCCTCCTTGGCGGTCTTCGGCGCGGGCGCGACCGGACCGCGGCGGCGGCCCTGCGCCTCCCGGCGGCTCGGGGTCGGACGCCCCTTGCCGAGGGTGACGGTCTTGTCCGCCACCGCGGCATCGGTATCGACGCTGCTGGAGCTGTCGGAGGTGGGGGTGGACTCGCCACGGCGCAGGAACTTCACGCCGACCAGGCTATTGGATGGCCTGCCTGCCGGAAAATCCTGGTCCGTACCTTTGTTGTGTCGCACACCTCACCAGCTATCTGCCAGCGACTCCACAGCCTGGCCGGTCCGGCGAATACGCGCCGCGTAGGATGGGGAATAGTCTCCCGGGAACAGGTGTTGACAGGCATCGAGCCGTGCGCCTTCACGGGTTGAAAACAGGTCCCTTAGGAGAGTTCATGACTGTGCAGAACGAGACCACCACTCACGGTGTGACTCTGACCGACGCCGCCGCCAGCAAGGCGAAGGCGCTGCTGGATCAGGAAGGCCGCGACGATCTCGCCCTTCGCATCGCTGTCCAGCCCGGTGGCTGCGCGGGCCTCCGCTACCAGCTCTTCTTCGACGACCGCAGCCTCGACGGCGACCTGGTCGTCGAGTTCGGCGGCGTGAAGCTCGCGGTCGACCGCATGAGCGCCCCCTACGTGCAGGGCGCCTCGATCGACTTCGTCGACACCATCGAGAAGCAGGGTTTCACCATCGACAACCCGAACGCCACCGGCTCCTGCGCCTGCGGCGACAGCTTCAACTGAGTTAGCTCGCACAGCGCGGAACATCCGCTGACGGATGTTCCGCGCTGTTGCGTGTCCGGGCATGTGTGCTGCGTGTCCGATATGCGCACTGCGTGTCTACGGCTGTCCTGACGCAAAGTTTTCGGAGGCTCGAGCCTCGAAAGCGCTCGCGAGTCGGGTTAATGCGTTTCGGACAGTGTTATTTTCATTAGTGCGAGCCCCTTTCGGCCCGCCGCCCCCACCCACCGGCCCCGCGTTGGCGTCCCGCAGACAGGTGTGCGCAGCGCTCGTCACCAAAGGATCCACCCCGTGACCATCGCCGTGTCCGCGTCCATCGCGACCGACCACCTCATGCGCTTCCCGGGCAAGTTCTCCGATGTGCTGCTCGCCGATCAGCTGCATCACGTCTCGCTCAGCTTCCTCGTCGACGATCTGGTCATCCGCAAGGGCGGCGTGGCGGGCAATATCAGCTACGCCATGGGCGTGCTCGGCCGCAATCCCCTGCTCGTCGGCGCGGTCGGCAAGGACTGGGGCGACTACCGGAAGTGGTTGGAGGACAACGGCGTCGACTGCTCGGCCGTGCGCGTGTCCGAGGACCTCCACACCGCCCGCTTCGTCTGCACCACCGACGAGACCATGGCCCAGATCGCCTCCTTCTACCCCGGCGCGATGGCCGAGGCCCGCGACATCGACATCACCGCGTTGGGCCGCGAGCTCGACCTGGTCCTGATCGGCGCGGACGATCCCGAAGCCATGCTGCGCCACACCGACCAGTGCCGCAGCGCCGGAATCCCCTTCGCCGCCGACCCCTCCCAGCAGCTGGCGTTCGTGGACGGCCCGACCATCCTGCGGTTGATCGACGGCGCGGACTACCTGTTCTCCAACGAGTACGAGTGGGGCATCCTGCTCCAGAAGACCGGCCTGTCCGAGGCGGAAATCGGTGCGCGCGTGGGCATTCGCGTCACCACCCTGGGCTCCAAGGGCGCGAAGATCGTCATCCGCGACGGCGCGGAGCTGCACGTCGACGTCGTCCCCGACATCGCCAAGGTCGACCCCACCGGCGTCGGTGATGCCTTCCGCGCGGGCTTCCTCACCGGTCAGTCCGCCGGTCTGTCGCTGGAGCGCTCCGCCCAACTGGGCTCCCTGATTGCCGTGCTGGTCCTGGAAACCGTTGGCCCCCAAGACTGGACTCTTGACCACGACATCGCCATGAAGCGCCTCCGCGACGCCTACGGCCCCGAGGCCGCCGCCGAAATCGAACCCCTCCTCCGCTGAGTCGCCAGTACGCCGGGCCGTCCGCCGATTCGGCGGGCGGCCTTTCGGTATCCGCGGGTCCGAGTGGGGCGAAATGCATCGCGCGCAATACGCTGTGGGGATGGCCTCCGACCGTTTGTACTTTCGCCAGTTGCTGTCCGGCCGCGACTGGGCTGTGGGCGATCCGATCGCCACGCAGATGCGCAACTTCGCCTATCTGATCGGGGATCGGGACAGTGGCGAGTGCGTGGTTGTCGATCCGGCTTATGAGGCGGGGCAGCTCGTCGATATCGCCGAGGGCGATGGGATGCGGCTGACCGGGGTGCTCGCGACGCATCACCATCCCGACCATGTCGGCGGCACGATGATGGGATTCACGCTGCGGGGCGTGAAGGAACTGCTCGAAAAGACCGATGTGGCAGTGCATGTCAATGCCGAGGAGCTGCCGTGGGTCGCGAACGTCACCGGCATCGCGCCCAGTGAGCTGACCGGACACGCGCACGGTGACAAGGTCGCCGTCGGCGGCTTCGAGATCGAGCTGCTGCACACCCCGGGGCACACCCCCGGCAGCCAGTGCTTCCTCTTCGAGGACCGCCTGATCGCGGGCGACACCCTCTTCGTGGACGGCTGCGGCCGCACCGACTTCCCCGGCGGCGACTCTGACGCCATGTTCCGCAGCCTGCGCTACCTCGCCGACCTGAAGTCGAACCCGACGGTATACCCGGGGCACTGGTACTCGGAGGAGCCGAGTGCGTCCCTGACCCACATCAAGGAACACAACTACGTCATGCGCCCCCAGACCCTCGAACAGTGGCACATGTTCATGCCCAGCTGATCGCCGAAAGTGAAAGTGCCCGCCCCGAAAGCTTTCGGGGCGGGCACTTTTCGTCTGTCCGGCGTCAGACCATCGTCCGCATCCAGCCGTGGTTGTCGGCGAAGGTGCCGCGCTGGATGCCGGTGAGGGTGTCGCGCAATGCCATGGTGACCTCGCCGGGCTCGCCGTTGCCGATGGTGAATTCACCCTCGGCGGAGCGGACCGAGCCAACGGGAATGACGACGGCGGCGGTGCCGCAGCCGAAAACCTCGGTGATCTCACCGGTTTCGACGCCCTTGCGCCATTCGGCGACCGAGATCTTGCGCTCCTCCACCTTGTAGCCGGAGTCGGCGGCGAGGGTGATGAGCGAGTCGCGGGTGATGCCGGGCAACAGGGAGCCGGAGAGTTCGGGCGTCACCAGGCGGGCGTCCGAGCCGCTGCCGAAGACGAAGAACAGGTTGTTGGTGCCCATTTCCTCGACGTAGCGGTGCTCGCAGGCGTCCAGCCAGACGACCTGATCGCAGCCCTTCTCGGCGGCCTGCTGCTGAGCCAGCAGCGATGCCGCGTAGTTGCCCGCCACCTTCGCCTCGCCGGTGCCGCCGGGGGCCGCGCGCACGTATTCGGTGGACAGCCACACCCTGACCGGCTTCAGACCGCGCGAGAAGTACGCACCGGCCGGGCCGCCGAGCAACAGGTACTTGTACGAGGCGGCGGGCTTCACACCCAGGCCGACCTCGGTGGAGAACATGAAGGGGCGCAGGTACAGCGCGTCCTCACCGCCCGCCGCGGGCACCCAGTCGGCGTCGACCTCGAGCAGCTGGCGAATCGATTCGATGAACAGCTCGTCGGGTAGCTGCGCCATCGCCATCCGGGCCGCGCTGCGGCGGAACCGGGCGGCGTTCGCATCCACCCGGAAGGTGGCGATGCTGCCGTCGGCCTGGCGATACGCCTTCAGCCCCTCGAAGATGGCCTGACCGTAGTGAAACACCATGGTCGCCGGATCCATGGCCAGCGGCCCATAGGGCTCGACCCGCCCATTGGTCCACTGCCCATCGACGTAATCCAGCGACACCATGTGATCGGTGAAGAAGCGCCCGAACCCGGGCTCCGCGAGAATCTCCTGCCGCCGCTGCGCCGATAGCGGCGCGGGATGCGGGACACGGGTGAACTGCGCGGCAAGTGTCATGACCTGGAGTCTAATTCGCCGCGCCCGACACGCCCCAACCGGACGACCCTCCGCACTCGCCACCCCCGCAACCCGCCGCCAAACACTCCGTTTCCCCTCGTCAGCGGGCTTGACGCGGGCATTGCCGACCGTTCCACTACCGCGGCCCCGAGGTGTCCGCCGAGACCCTGCTGTCGCTTCCTCGGGCGGCAATCCCACCTGTGGACAGCGGCCGCCGGGCGAATCGCATCGCCGCGATTACTCCGTCAACCGCAACTCGAAGGTGATCATGTCTCGCCCGGGACCGTTGTAGTCGGCGATCGGGCCGTCGACGACGAATCCGAGTGCGCGGTGGAAGGCAACGGAGCCGACATTTCCGGGCGAGGTGATGGCGCGGATCATTGTGCGGCCGTGGGCTCGCGCAGCCGCGCCGAATCGGCCATACAGCTCACGAGCAAGCCCGGTCCCTCGGTGATTCGGGTGCACGCCGACGAAATGGATGTACGCGCAGAGGGACTCCGCTGGCGCGAAGAAGCCGATCAGGAACCCGGCCAGCTGCCCATGGTGTTCGGCCACAAGACTGGTACTGGCGAAGTGGTCCAGGAAGAGCCGAGGAATCGCCTGCAGGACCGGGCGGCCCCACCAGTCATCCACGACACCGGCTATGGCGTCGTAGTCGGTGGGGACCGCCGGTCGGATCGAGAGGCCGGTTGCCAACCCCGGTCAGGCTGTGCGGGTTTCGACGAAGGGCGGGCGGATGACCTCGCAGCGGAGGCGGCGGCCGCGCACGTCGACCTCGACCTGGTCGCCGGGCTCGATGCCCGCGGCGGTGTCGAGGAGGGCGAGGGCGATGCCGACCTTGAGGCTGGGAGAGAAAGTGCCGGAGGTGGTTTCGCCGACCTGGGTGTCACCGCGCATGACGGTTTGGCCCTGACGGAGGACGCCCTTGTCGATCGCCTTGAGGCCCAGCAGGATTCGGCGGGGACCGGCGGCCTTCTCGGCTTCCAGGGCCGACTTGCCCCAGAACTCCGGCTTCTTCCAGCCGACGGCCCAGCCGGTGCGGGCCTGCAGCGGCGAAATGTCCAGGGACAGTTCGTGTCCGTGCAGCGGGTAGCCCATCTCGGTGCGAAGGGTGTCGCGCGCGCCGAGCCCGGCGGGCTGGCCGTCGGCGGCCTGCACCTCCGCCACCAGGGCCCGGAACACAGCCTCGGCGTCCTCCCAGCGGGGCAGCAGCTCGTAGCCGTGCTCGCCGGTGTATCCAGTGCGGCACACCCGGACCGGTCGGCCGTCCCACTCCGCGTCTGCGTAGGCCATGTACTCCATATCGGTGGGCAACCCCAGCTTGGCCAGCACTTCGGCCGATCGCGGCCCCTGCACCGCGAACACCGCGTAGCCCCGATGCTCATCGGTGACGGTGATCCCCTCGGGCGCGACCTTCTGCAGCTCGGCAACCACGGTCGCGGTGTTCGCCGCATTCGGCACCAGGAAGATCTCATCGTCGCTCACGTAGTACGCGATGAGATCGTCGATCACCCCACCCTCAGGCGTGCAGCACAGCGTGTACTGCGCCTTCCCGGGCCGAATCCGATTCAGGTCATTGGTCAGCGCGGAGTTCACGAACGCCGCGGCCCCCGGCCCCTTGACCGTGGCCTTGCCGAGGTGACTCACATCGAAAAGCCCGACGGTGGTCCGCACGGCGGTGTGCTCCCCCACCGTCCCCGCGTAGGAAACCGGCATCTCCCACCCGCCGAACGGAGCGAAGCTCGCCCCCAGTTCGACATGCACAGCGTGAATAGGTCCCTGCAGCAGCGTCTCGTCGGTCACCCGATGCAGCTTATCGGTCGCCCATCGGCGCGCCACCACAGGAACCGAACCCGGCCGCTGCGACCCTTGGCCTGCCGGTCAGTGCTGCGACTGCTGGAAGCAGGCAACGTCGTATTGCGATTTGGGCGAGTAGTGCTGTCCGCCGGTGCCACCGTTCTGGCTGTTGATGCCGGGTTCATTGAACGGCGAGCCCGGACTGTTCGCGGCGTTGCCGGGTGTGTTCGGCTCGACCGCCTGACAGGACTGGTTCGGCGGTCCGGGCGGACCCGCCGGATTGGCCAAAGCCGGGGCGGCGAATACCGCTCCGACCGCACAAATGATCGCCGCGGTCGCCACTGTCCTACGCATGACCGCCTCCTCACTGTGAGCGATATTGACTAAACGAAATATCGCGCCATTCGGTTCGGCTATTACCCGAGGCCCGGCCGATGCTCAGACGCCGAGGCTCTTCGCCAAGCTCGGCCACACATTATGGAAATCCTGCTGCCAGGTGGGCCAATTGTGCCCGCCACCCGGCACGTATTCGAAAGTCGCTGGAATACCGAGGCTTTCGATACTGGACTGCAGGCCGCGGGTGCAGGTCTCGACGGTCGATTCGAGAGCCGTGCTCGATGCGCCAACCTGACCACCACCCGCCGTGGCCGGGTTCGCGCCCGTGCCCGCGGCGACGAACAGGTTCACACCGCGAAGTTTCTCCAGATTGGCGGGCGTCGAGGGGTCGTTCTCCGTCCAGGCACGCGAATTGTCGGGACCCCAAATGTTCCCGGGATTTCCGCCACCGGAAAGCACCACGGCCTGGAGGAACCGGCGGCCAGGATCGGTGCTGGTCTGGGCACAGCCGCTGAAGGACCCGACGCTTTGATACAGGCCGGGAGCGGCCTCAGCCAAAGCCAGCGAGGACGTGGCCGACATCGATACGCCCACAACGGCATTCCGCCCCGAGGACCCGAGTGCCGAGTCCAGGATCGGCGGGAGTTCCCGCGTCAAAAACGTCGTCCACTTGTTGCGGCCGAGCATAGGGTCGTCGAACTCCCAGTCGGTGTAATAGGTGTAGCGACCGTCGAGAACGGTCACCACATTCACATTCTGATCCGCCATGAAATCGACAAGATCCGTTCGGGTCTCCCACGAGACCTCCGTACCATCGGCATCGAGACCATCTTCCGCGCCATTCAACAGGTACAGAGCCGGACGCGGCACCGAGGTATCAGCCGCACGCATGACCCGCAGCGCAATGTCACGATTCATGGCGGCGGAATAGACGTAGACGGTGGATCGCCGCCCATCCAGCGGAACAACGCGGGAGATATGCGAGCCATCGTCGGCGTATACGGCGTCGGAAAATCCCAACTCTCGCGCGTTCGCCGATCCCGGAACCATCGCCCCGAATATCGCCGTGACCAGTGCAATTCCGGCCCCGATTCGCCAGCGCCGACCATATGCACCCGTCATATCCGCCTCGAGATCATCCGAACGATTCCCAATCCTCTCTACCCAGCCGGATGCAGCCTCGCAACAACGGAAGACTCACAGCCGCTGAGACGCTGAACGGCTTCCCGCCGAGCATGAGTGACACGAGCGAGCGGGCACAACCACCCTCGCCCTGCTGAAGCGGCGGTCACCACGCTCACACGACCGCCGCACTCCTCGCGCACGGCCACCGCCTCGCTCTCCGATCAGCACCCCACCGCCGCGGTGCTAGCCGTCGCCGACCTATCTACCGCTCGTCGTCACCTCGACCGCCCCCTTCCCAATGCGCGCCAGGAATCCAGCCTCGTCGAGCACCTCGATCCGCTGCCCACGCGCCCGGAGTTCGGCCGCCCGCCGCGCCTTCGACGTCGTGAACGCGGTGGGATCGCTGCCTTGGTATCCGTCGCCGATGACCAGGCCCGTCGTGCGGCGGGTGACGTTTCGGGCCGGAGTCGCCCCACAGGCTGCGATGGCGTTCCATGCCTCCTGGCGCTTCATGGTGGTGAGATCGCCTGTGAACACGATGATTTCGCCGTAGAGCGGATGTGAGGGATCGGTACCGGTGACAGCGGGAATGACCAATTCCTCGTGGCCGAACCAGGATCGGCGCGGCCGTTCCCCGCTCGGCTCCGGCTGCGCCCGCGTCATCCTAGATGCGGCCCGGACCGGTTGCGTCCGCAGCGGTCGATCGACGACCGCACGCTCGAGCGCAGCCAGCGAATCGACACCGGCGCGCGCCGCGAGGGCGATCACAATGTCCGCGGCGGCAGCGGCATCCGCGGCGGCGTCATGGTGATTGGTGAAGTCGATACCCAAGGCGGCCGCGACCTGGGGCAGCCGGTAGCTGTCGAGGTTCAGGTGGCGTCGAGCGAGCGAGAGACTGCAACTGAAACTCCACGCGGGTGCCTGAATTCCACTGCGCCCGCAGGCTTCTCGAATGGCACCGCTATCGAACCCGGCATTGTGGGCAATGAGTGGCAGATCTCCCACCAGCCGCACCACCTCCGGAAAGCGCTCCGCGAACCCCGGCTGGTCCGCGACCATCGCCGCCGAAATCCCGTGCACGCGAATGTTGTGCCAGTTGAAGAAGTCCAGCCCCGCGGGAGGACGACACAACCACGACACGGCCTCCCCGCGCTTCCCCTCCCGCACGACCGTGACGCCAACCGCGCAGATACTGCCCCGCGCGGAATTGGCGGTCTCGATATCGATGGCGGCGAACGACAGTCCCGCCATGCTCACCGCACCGCAAGCGGCAACGGCCGCGCGACAGGACCACCGAGCTCGACCAGAAATGGCCGCGCGAGCCTCAGCGATTCGAAGGCAGCCCAGGCATCGGCCAAATCCGCGAGCGCTCGCGCCAGCGTGAGCACCGGCCGAATGTGATCGTCCACGACATCGACCTGCGACTGCGTCAGCGAAACCTCGCCCGGCGGCACAATCGTCGGCCACTGCGGCCGCGTGTACTTCCCACCGGCCGCATCCTGCCGCTCGCTGAACCGCGCATCAACCGATTCGATTTCAGCGCAAACGGTTTCGACAGTCGCATCGACATCCACGATCCCGCTTGTAGCCGCAATCGCAACACCCGAACCCGAGGTCACGACCGCCGCATTCGCGTCCAGAGGCGCTGCCGACGCACCGGCGGCAACCGACTCCTCCTTTCGTCCGGCAATCGAAAGCCCGCCGCCGGTAACCGCGATCGGATAGGCAGCCGTGAGGCTCTCGATCTCCGCCGTACGCGAATCCTCCAGCACCCAAGCGCCCGATAGCCGCGACTCCCCCAGCCCCGCCCCCACATTCACATGCCAGATCACCAATCGATCCTCGGCCGCACCGAGCACAGCAAGGGAATGCAGATCGAACGAGGCAGCCATAACGCTCCACGGTCGTAGCGAACAGATACCCGCACACGTTAGAGCATCCCCCCGACAAACTTCCCGCGAACCCACCCGAATTCCCCACGCCCCCAAACAGTTCCAACCGCCGGGTTTGCCCGCTCCTTGACTGGCGCGCCGCGCCAACCCTCTCGTCCGCCCTCGTGGAATAGCTCGCAAGAATGCGATCCGACCACCTGCGACCAGCGACTGCGCGACCTGCGCGACCTGCGCGACCTGCGCGACCTGCGCGACCTGCGCGACCTGCGCGACCTGCGCGACCTGCGCGACCTGCGCGACCTGCGCGACCTGCGCGACCTGCGGAGGATCCATACCCGAACGCTTCACGACTACTGCACCCGCCCAACCCCTTACATCATCGCGGCCCAGCCCCCCGCCTCCTCACCGCGCCCGACCGAATCACCAACGCGTCCAACTGTTCCGACCGATCGGATCTGAACTGCTCTGGTCCCGAACTGGCCCACGCCTATCACCCGGAAGTGGGGCTCCCACACCACCACTGCGGTACCAGCTCCATCCCCGACCAGGGCGTGTAAAACCGTGTTCGGCCAGGCGGTCCGGCTGGGCCCGCAGCACCTGTCGCGGTGGCGCTGCGAGGGCTGCCCAGTCCGCGCAACGCCGCGCGCCGCACCCCAACCCGCGTCGTCCGCCGTGGAATAGTTCGCATAGACAGCGATCCGCGACCATCTCGGAGGCCTCGTGTCCGACTCGGAATCCGCGCCGCCTGCACCTGCGACGCTTCGTCAGCGCGGGCCAGCGCTTCTGCTTCTGGTCCTGCCCGGCGTCCTCTACTGTGTCGCGCCGTTCGTGGCCAACCGCATCGAACCGCGCATCCTCGGTGTCCCGTCCCTTGTCGCCTACCTGATCGCCGTCACCATCGTGACGGGCCCGCTGATCTGGCTCGTCGCTCGTCTGGACCCCGCATATCGTTCGGGCGCACCTGAATTCGTCCCTGCGGACGACCGGGACTCCGCATCCGACTTCCCGTCCGCCTCCGGTGACGAGGACGTGCGATGACCGGCCACGCGACGGTGGCGGTGAGCTTGTTCGCGATTGCCATGCTCGCCACGATCGCGATCGGCGTCCTGTCGGCGCGCGGCCGCACTCGCTCTATGTCCGAATGGTCCATTACCGAACGGGGTTTGGGCACACTATTCGTCCTGGTGCTGATGGCGGGCGAAAGCTACACCAGCTTCTCGTTCCTGGGTGCGGCCGGTTGGTCCTACCGCTACGGCATCCCGATCTTCTACTTGATCGCCTACCTGAGCACCGGTTTGGCAGTGGCGTATTTCGTCGCGCCACTCCTCTGGACGTATTGCGCCCGACACCATCTGGTCTCGATCGCCGACATCGCCGAACATCGTTTCCGCTCACGACCTTTGGGCATAGCGGTCGCCGTAATCTGCACGATCTTCCTGGTTCCCTATGTGCAACTGCAGATTCAGGGCATGGGCGTGGTCGTCAACGCCATGTCCTACGGCGCGATCAACCTGAAAACGGCAGCGGTCATCTCCTTCGTGGTGGCCGAAACCTTCATCCTGACCTCCGGCCTGCGCGGCTCAGCCTGGGTGAGTGTCCTCAAGGACACCCTGGCCGTCCTCTCAATAGCCATCCTCGCCGTCTACATCCCCTGGCACTACTTCCACGGCCCATCCGAACTCCTGAACCGCCTCGTCTCCGAAAAGCCCCAATGGCTAACCTTCCCCGGCGCAGGCGGCGGCACCTTCGGCGCATCCTGGTTCATCTCAACGATCATCCTGAACGCCATCACCATCTGCGTCTTCCCCACCACCGTGGCAGGCTACCTCTCCGCCAAATCCCCAAACGCCCTCCGCCGCAACTCAATCCTCCTCCCCTGGTACCAGGTCCTCCTCCTGATCCCCATCCTCATCGGCGCAGCCGCCTTGTTCGTCGCCCCCCACCTGAAGAACCCAGACCTAGCCCTCTTCACCCTCGTCACCGACTCCCTCCCCTCCCCCATCGTCGCCCTGATCGGCATAGCCGGAGCCCTCTCAGCAATCGTCCCCATGAGCGTCTTCCTGGTAGCCATCGGAACCCTCTGCGGCCGAACCATTCTCGGCGGCGGCCTCCGCGGGACCGGCACATCAGATTCCCGCCAACGCCTAGCCTCCCAACTAGTCGGCCTCGTGGTCGGCGCAATCGCCCTAGCCGGGGCACTGGCATTCCCGAAGGTCCTCGTAAACCTCTCGGTCCTCTCCTACGAGGGCATCGCCCAACTGGTCCCCGCCGTCATCCTGGGCCTGTACTGGCGCCGCCTCACCGCCCTGGGCGTAGGCGCGGGCCTCCTCACCGGCGGAGCAGTGGTGCTCCTCCTCCACGCCACCGGCAACGACCCCTTGCTCGGCGTGAACGGCGGCCTCTTCGCCCTCGCCGCCAACCTCGCCGTCGCAGCCACTCTCTCGTGGCAATTTGGGCACGTCATCCAATCGCCCCCGTTTGCACGGCATTCGACGGCTCGGATGCCGTCGGCACCCCAGACGCCGACCGAGTCCTGATGAAGCTTATTTCGGCAGCAGCGGGGCTATCGCCTTCGCAGTTTTAACGACCATGTCGCAGGATGTCGCATTTGTGTCGGCCGTACTGAGCAAAATTCCCCCGCCCGGTACGTCAATAAGTCCCTCACACTGACCGCCGAAGGCCGGACCACTAATTATGACATCTCGGCCCTCGACAGAAATTTCACGGACCGGCCTGTCCTTCTCGTCATGCTTCCGGAAGTACGCGATCGTCGTGTTCGTCGCTTCGATCGCAATCCGCGTAGGCCCCTGGTAGCCTGCACCACCATCGATGGCAAACTCACACCCTCTGGCTCGCACCACCTGGTCGACGTCACCGGTATTGATAACTTGATCGGGAATCGACTTCCGGGAACCGGAGTCGAAGCCCAACTGCTGAAGCGTCGAATCTGGGATATCCCGACACGGATCAAATGCACTGGGAACCCCAGTTTGCAGCACAGAAGAGGAATCAGTAGTGGAATGCGATCCATCGCTTCCGCAGGCGACTAGAACAGGCAATGCACCCAAAAGAATGGCGGCAGAACGAATGACGCCACGCACATCTATGCCGCTCACTACTTCGGCACCTCCGATCCGCCATTGAGAAACCTATTGACAGCGTCATTGTTGCTGAACAGATCTTCTATATGCCCGATCGATTGATCGTTTCCATACTGAGTTACGTATCCATTCAACTGATTGTCAATCATGAACTGAACTTTGCTTCGTTGAATACCACCCCCAGAGTTCTCCACGATATCGACCGCATGCCCGCCGCTCGTGAGATCAGGGTCCGTCAAGTGGTGTGTACGAAACGCGGAGTCCAGAACCTGCTGCTCGAACTTCAACTGCATTTTCGTCGAGGCGTCCCCCGGACTCTCAAACTCCATCATATGGAACTTCGGAGGTGGGTTGAGACCCGAAATGACCGAGTCGATGCTTTGGTCTCGCAGGATCCCCGCAACCCCCGAAGCCAGTTTGCCGCCAGGAATCGGGATAGCGTCGATCGCCTGCTTGGCGAGCTGAAAGCCCTCCTGCTTCGTTTTCCACATCTCTTGCAGATGATCATTGACACCCATTACATGGTTACGATCCTGGTACATCATCGCATTCATTTGAGCGTCGTTGATCTGCGCATCGAACTGCCCCAAGTGTGGTGCGTTCTGGTCAAGCCACGCACCCGGATTATTGCCGCCATGCATAAAAGCTTGGTCGAGCATAGCGTTCTCGTACGCCTGACGAGCAGTTTCGAGAACTAGCCTCCCCTTATCCGATTGTGCCGCCAAGAACAGGAGTCGATTGGCGTCAGTTCGAGTTAACTGCGCCTCTTGATCATTGGGTCCAGGATGACCAGCAGGCCATTCACTGACGACCCGCGTCTGCGGATTGTCCTGGTTGACGAAAGCATCGATGTTCGAACCCATCACCTTGCTCAGACCGGTCGCAAGCTCGGGGTTCTTGGCGAAATCGCTCGAAATTTCGTTGTAGAAGGAAGTCCCCTGGACATCGACTTTGCCGTGGTCCGGAGCGAATACTCCTGGCAGGCTGGTCAGCATCTTGCGTGACAGATCGCCGACTGCGTCTTGGTCATGGCTATGGTCAGCAGTCCAGTCGAAAAGTCCTGCCGCAGTTCGTCCATGGTCGTCCCAAGTGTGCCCGAAAACATCTCGTGCGAATTCCTTGGGATCGTAGTTCCCTCTAGCCGGGTGGAAATCGTCGCCTCCCGCACCGAAGGATAGGTCGTTTGGTATCCGTGCGCCGGTCGCCGAGTCCCTGCCGGTCAACAGCTGATAGTCGGCCTCATGATTACGCTCACCGACACCCAGCAGTCGGTTAGCCGCAGTCTCAATCTTTCCCCTGTCATCAGGGCCGAAATCCGGGGGTAGATGACCGCCGAACGGTGGCTTCTCACTCTCGTTCAGATAGCGAGCAAGACTGGCGCCTTGCCGCGCTACTTCCATGCTGAAGGTCTTTCCGCCGACAGCGTCGGGACTCGCCTTCGACAGCAGGTCCGCCAACTGCTCTCGTTGGCGAATATCCTTCACGATCCCGTCGGGTCCCGCGATCTGCCCATCGGTCTTGTCGAAAATCCGACCGGAGATCAACTGCCGGATGTCGGAGGGCAGGTTCGTGTAGGAGCCTGGCGAGACGAGTTTGCCGTCCGGCCCCGTGCCTGTGCCGAGGTGCTCGTTCGTGACCGCCAACATGCCGTCTGCCAGACCCTGTTGCTGTGATGCGGCCACGGTGTCGGCGGGGTGCCCAGGGCCCGAGGTAGCACGGGCTTCGAGGCGGTCATTCAAGCCGAGTAGACCGTCCTTGCCCGCGTTGGCGAAGAACTCCTTGTAGTAGTCCTGCGCTTCGGCCGACAGCGACGGAACATCCTTGCCCTCGAGCAATGCCTGCTTTTGCTCCGGGGTCAGAACCGCGGTGGGTAGGCGGGCACTGATCTCGTCGAGCTTGGCACTATCACCGTTCTTCACGGCATCTGCCACAGCCTTACCGTCCTCGGCCCCCAATCGCCCGCCCTGCATAGGTGCGTCGTTGACGTCGAGGTCGGAGCCGAACAAATCTCCCGCGCTCCGGACCAGTTCCGCGGCCGCACCAATCTTCGTGCGCGCGTTGGCAACCGCCACATAGAACGGACGCAGCGCGCCGTCGATCGCATCCTGGTGCGCCTTGATGGTGTCGGCGGAAACGCCGTCTTTGTCGCAGACGACCCAGTTGTCCGCGACGTTCAAACCGGCGCCGCGAGCGTCGCCGACCTTTCCTAGTACGACGGTACGATTCGAATCGACATCTGATGCAGCACTGTGGATTTCGGTGATCAGATCGTCGATATACGTCCAGACCTTGCGGGCCTGAGTGTGATCAGCATCGACACGGTCATAGGCGGCGTTGTAAGCCGCGCCTTGCCAGGACGAGCCGAGGTCGGTGAAGAAGGTCTTGGGCTTGTCGATATTGACCTGGAAGGTGTCGTTATTCGCGGAGGCAAGGGCGTTGGCGAAATCGGTGAGCGCGGCGACACGCCATTTCTCCACCTCGGGTAGCAGCATGGTCATCGGCTCCCGGCATGATGGACATCGAACTTCCGCATCTCATCAGCAAAGTGGGCATCGGTTTCGTGGATCTTGTTGGCGCACTGCGCGACAGCTCCAGAAACCTGATTGAGCTTTCCGGCGACACGCTGATATGCCCCATCGACGAACTGCCCCGCCTGAGTACAAACGGCATCGAGGCCACTTCCGGGCAACGCGTCGCCGAGGCCCGCCGAGGCAGCGGCGGCCTTGATATTCAGAATGTTGGTCGCGGCCCCGGAGAGCGCGCTCGCGACCTTGTGTAGCTCGTCAATATCCGCCTGCAGCAACTCTGCCACGGACCCTCCCCACCTGGTCAGCCGGTTATTCGCGTTGGACATTACCAACTGTCCCGTTTGATCCAGAACAACGAGTTAGCAAATTCATGGCATTGCTTACGGCTCGGCCGGTCAGACCCCGGTCGCCAGCACACCAAGCCGGACATTCGGAACATTCATAGCTAATCGACATGACCATGTTATGAACCTGCTCGCCTGATCGATGTGCCGGTCAGAGGCGCAACTAACCTGTTGCCCGCGGAACCGGCAAGGAATCAATGACCATGTCCGATCCACGCTTCTCCCAGCCGCCCATGCCTGGGCGCTATCCGCAGGGCGCGTTCTACCCGCCGCCGAAGCAGCGCAAGACCTGGCCTTTGGTACTCGGCGGCTTTCTCATGGTCGTTCTGTTGTTCTTCGGCGGCTGTGCGGCACTGTTCGGCAGTGCCGCGCACGAGATCGCCAAGGGGGTGAACAATCGCACGACCACTGCGGGCGCGGGTTCAGAGGTCAGGGATGGCAAGTTCTCTTTCGTTGTCACGCAAGTCGATCCGCCGGTAGACGTGGTGGGCACCGACGAGTTCATGCGCAAGGAGGCACAGGGCGAGTACGTGCTCGTTCACGTCACCGTCACCAACATCAGCAACGTGGCACAAACCTACTTCGGCGAGAACCAGAAACTCATTGACGACCAGGCCCACATCTACTCCAACGACACGATGGCCGAACTGAACTTGAACAAGGACATCGCCACTCAGATCAACCCGGGCAACAAGCTTTCGGTGACCATCGCCTTCGACGTCCCCAAAGGCACGGTTCCAACCGCCATCGAGTTCCACGACTCGATGTTTTCCGGCGGCGCGCGGGTCGCGCTCAAGTAACGATCGCACTGTCCGAGGTTTGCCGGAGCCGGGCCGGGATCCGGCAAACATTCCCGGCCACGAGAGTTGTCAGTTACTGCCTCTCCGCATTCCGGCGATGCAAGTCGCAGTATCTACGGGTGCCACCGTTGGTTCGGTCGATGAAGGCTTCTGCGCACGAGGGCCTCTCGCACATCTTGATCCGCCGCCAGCCATCGGCCGCGATCAGGTGGGCGAGGCTCGACATGCACTCGGCGGCAGATTCCGCGGCGTCGGTGGTCGTCAGCGCCCACCCCTCCGGGACCCGACGGACCTGCACGGCCGCACCGGAGAGCTCCAGCACCGCATTGAGAAGAGCGCAAGCCTCGTCCAGACGTCCACTCGCCGTAGCGAACACCATCGCCTTCAGCCGCGGATCCCGCGTCGCCAACTTCTCGAACTCCGAGAGTCCCGGCTCCAACACCGCGAAAGGCGGTACAGGCGTTCGTGTTCGGCTCATCCTGGAACCTCTCCGACCGGATTCAGCCGTCGACCCGCACACCCATCGACCGCGCGGTACCAGCCACGATCCGCATCGCCTTGTCGATATCGGATGTGTTCAAGTCGGGCAGTTTGCGTTCGGCGATGCGCCGCAACTGCGCGCCCGTCAGCGTCGCCACGGTTTCATGCCCGGGCCGATTCGCCCCTCGCACCCCAACCGCCGTCCGGATCAACGACGATGTCGGCGGAGTCTTCAACCGCATGGACCACTTCCGATCCGGCGTGTACGTGATCACCGCCGGAACGATCTCGCCACGACTGGCGGCCGTCAACGCGTCGTATTCCTTCTTCACCTCGAACGGCGGAATGCCGGTGGGCCCCAGCGTCTTTCCAAGTTCAACCATCGAGGCGTTGCCCGCATCGAGGTGAATCGTCACCGTTCGAGTCTGCTTTGCCGGATTCTTCGTCACCTAAAGCACACTAGGAATTGACGTTACGGAAGAGTCAACACCGAACCCGCCGTAACCTGTCACCCGCATCCGCTACCGTCGCTTCGTGGCCGATGAACAGCCGCTCATCCCCTCCCGCCGCGGACCGCGCCGAAAGAAGCCCGTCACCTACCGCCTGCGCGTGACGATCCAAGGCATCAACCCGCCGGTGTTCCGCTGGATCGACGTCTCCTCCGAGCTCTTCCTCGACGACCTCAACGAGGTGCGCGGCGCCTCCATCGGCTGGACAGACTTCGCCGCCCACGAATTCCGTTGCGGCCCATCCTTCGACGACCCCACCTCGGAGCGCTACCTCCGCGCCAGGGCGGTCACCCACGGCGACAACGGCATCCCCGAGAACCAAGTCCGCCTGGATGAGCTCTTCACCACCACAGGCGACACCCCTACTATCTCCACGACTACGCCGACTACTGGACGCACCACATCGTCCTGGAAAAGATCCTCCCTATACCACCAAAACACCTGCCAGACAAGGCGATCGGGATTCGTTCGACGATGAGGTTTTACAGATATTGCTAACTCGTGCCGAGGATGATTGGCACCGGCCGGTCATAATTCTGGCCGACTACGAGGACGAGATCGATCAATTGATTTCCACGAATCCAGGCCGCGAATCGTGATTCAACACACGCATCGACTTCCCGGACTACGCCGGTACCGAGATAGCCGAAATCGCCCTGACGATGTTGGTTGCTGGACAGCAGATGCTCACCGCGGAAGCCGCCCCCGCATTCATCGTGTCAACGGGTTGGCGAACTGGACTGGGCCGATGAGCTGGATAACGGCCATTTCATCCGGAAACTCCGCGAAAGGCTTCGCCCCTGCGAGGTCTGGCGCGTCGCCTCGACGAATAGGAGCCATCCGCCCCCGAGTTGGTCACTGTGTACGCACAGGACCTCACCCATGCATTCAGCATTCTGACGAGTCGGCTCGAGCCGCGGTGACCGACACCGTGGGCGGTGGTTCAAGACCTCGCTGGGCGTGGGGTTTGACGCGAGAAGCGGCGCCGCTTCAGCACTGGGTCGGCGGCGCTCCGTCGACGCGGCGGATGAACTCCATCAGTTCATCGGTGGTGTAACCGAGCGCGTGGGCTCGCTCGACTGCCATGAGAAGTAGTTGGGCCAGGATCTTTGCGCCCCAGCCGTTCCTGCCGTCGGAGGACCATTCCTCGACCTTCTCCACGCCGACGTCCGCGAGGAAGTGGCCGTAGGTTTCGCGGATTTCGCTGCAGGTGGAGGAGATGGCGTCGAGAAGGTCGGTGCCGGGGCGGACGCATTCGAGGCCGAAGGAGTAGATGAAGTCGCCGATGGTGCAGCCCTGCGGCGGATTTACTTTGATCGCGTCGTAGCGTGGGTCGTCTGGGCGGGCGTCGCCGGAGCCGAGCCAGGTATCGAGCAGGACGAAACGGTAGTGGCCGGGTGGCGGAGGAGGTGGCGGACGATAGGCCTTGAGTCCGAAGGCTTCTGTCACCTGCGCGACCGCCTCATCCTGCGAATCATGGGAGATCACAATGGACTTCACGCCATCAGTCCCGGTGACTATCCACTGATTGCTCTCGGGATCACGGTCGTAGGAGAACCTGACACTCATGTCCGTGATTCGAGGCCGATCGCTCGCCGGATCAGCGGAATCTGACCATCTCGTTTCTCGGCCGGGACGTGTCGTACCCCGCCGCTAGCCTCCGTGGCATGGGTCTGTCCGTGACTACACACGCTCTCGCCGATGTCCTCGAAGAGGACGATGATCGCGAATGCCGTGCGGGGCTGTATGAAGAGCTTCGGGTTATCAATGATCTCCTCGCTGCCGAGGGGCTGCCGCCGCATCATGAACCAGAAACCCGCGGGCAGGCGGCGGAACGGCCTATCGCGCAGAGCATTCCGTATAGCTTTCTGCACTACCTCCGGCGGGCGTATGCCCGTGCCGTCGAGAACCCCGGGCAGGCGCTGACGCCAGTTGCGGACGGAGACAACCCCGCCCGGGATCCTGCGGTCGAACACCTTGCCTACCTCTTCGAATCGCATCTCCTGTGCCACTCGGATTGCGAAGGCTTTTACGTTCCAGTGGATTTCGAGAACATACTGTTCCCTGAGAGTGAGAACGCAATCGCGGGTGGAATGGTTGGTTCCAGCTTCGCCCTGCTCCGCGAACTCATCTACGTCGCACCGTACTTAGGAATCGAGTTGAACAACGGGGAACTATCCGACACCGAGGTCGCGCGAATCAAGGCCGGGATCGACGATGAGGAGGCCAACAGCTTCTACCGCGAACACGAGACCTGGCTGCTGCTGTTCGAGACCGCGCGGGTCTCGATCGCGAACCGAACGCTCATCACCTTCAGCTGATCCCGGTACCGGAGTTTGACCGAATCACCGAGTGAGGCTTGAGCAATCGGCGGCGGGTGGTAGGCCTGCGAAGCGGTCCATTAGGAATGCTTGGGCGGTGGGGGTGAATTGGAGGGCGGCTAGTAGGTGGTTGCTGGCGGGGTATTCGTTGTATTGGACGGAGAGGCCTCGGCGGCAGTAGTCGGTGGCCAGGGTGCGTTCACCGGCGGCGACGATGACGCCGTCACCGGTTCCGTCGACGTTGCCAGCGCCGAACAGCATTGGGGCGGTGGGGGTTCCGGTATTGCCCATGTGGTTGTCCGACAGGATGCGGGCGAAGCCTGGGATTTCTCGGTAGTTCTGGTGGTCGGGGCGTAGGAGTTGGGAGAGGTGGAGGCCGGGGAAGTGGGGGCCGTTGCTTACGCAGTGGTCGGCGATTTGGGTCATGACTTCGCGGCCGTAGTCGGAGAGGTAGGGGGTTAGGTCGAGGTTGAAACCGCGGGCGGCGCCTTGCATTACGTAGGGGAGGACTAGGGCCCATTCGGGGCTGCCGTCTACGTACTCGATGGTGGCGGCCATGTCGACGGGCATGCCGCCTGCGGTTACGCCGATGATGTTCAGTTCGGGGGCGTAGGTGGGGGCGAGTTCGGCGGCGAACTCTGTGGCGATGGAACCGCCGGAGAAGCCGGACATGCCCACGGGGGTTGTCGCGGGAGCGTCGAGGGCGTGCAGGGCGGCGCGGATGCCGTCCAGGGTGGCGTTCCCCGACAGGCGACCGGCACCGTAGGCGAGTTTGGTTCCCTCGTAGTCGGATACGACGACCGTCAGTCCGGCTGCCAGATAGCCCGCGATGATTACCGCGTCCTGTGGGGCGCCGCCACCGCCGCCGCGCAGTGCGTAGGACGGGTCGCAGGCGACGGTCAACGAGTCGTAGGCGGTTTGGTACGAGACGATTCGCAGTGGGCCCGACGAGGAAGGCGGTCGGATTACCGTTGCGACCGTCGCGTCGGGCTTTCCGAATTGATCGGTCGTGGTGTACAGGACCTGGGTCGCCTCCAGCGGAAGCTGCGCCCCGGTGGGCGCGAGAGATACTGTGCGCGTGTGTAATACGGTTCCCGGTGTGCTCGCTTGCCAACCGTCGGGGCCGCGGTAGAACGGGTCATCACCGGGTAGGGGCACGGTGATATCCGCGGACGCCGGTACCGTTGCGGCGGCGATGGACGAAAACGCGATGAGTGCGGCCGCGAGTGCTGTGCGGCAACGATTTCGAATGGTCAATCCCAACTCCTCCATTGCCCCGACACAGCACCTGACGGTACGGCGATGTACCGCTGCGGTGGAGCCGCGACAAATCGGGGCAGCCAATCTCGAATCGATGAGATATCAAGGGATACAGCTGGTTTGACGTCTACTGCCCGAGTTCGATTCATGTGGAGGATCTGGATGATCTGGTCGAGATGGGGAATCGCGGTGGCCGTGACGCTCGGAATACTCGCCGGGTATGGGACACCGGAGGTCGGAGCTATACCCGTCGGCAAGACACCGGACGGGAGCGTCGATCCGCCGGGGTCGAACGATTGGAGCTGTGCGCCCACAGCGGGGCATTCGGAGCCGGTGATCCTGATCCATGGAACTTGGGACAACCAGAACGCCTGGGACATTCTCGCGCCGCGGGTGAAGGCCGCCGGTTATTGCGTGTTCTCGTTGAACTACGGGCGCGACACCTCGAGTGTGATGGGTGCGATCCCGGGACAGTATGCGACGGCGGACATTCGGGTCTCCGCGCGGGACCTCGCCGGGTTTGTGGACCGGGTGCGAGCCGCCACCGGGGCGAGAAAGGTTGCGCTCGTCGGTCATTCACAAGGGGCCGTGGTCGCCAGGCAGTATGTGCGGTTCGAAGGCGGGGCGGACAAAGTGGGGCACCTCATCAGCCTGGCGGGGACCAATCATGGCGTGAGCGTGTCGGGACTGTTGGCGGGTAGGACCGAAACACCGCAGAGTCCCGAGTGGCAGGCCGCACCGATCACCGGGGTCGCATTCGTACAGCAATTGACCGGGAGCACGCTACTGCGAGATCTCAATGCGGACGGGGATACCGTTGCGGGAATTGCCTATACCGCGATCGGCAGCCGGGTCGACGATACGTCGACGCCGGTCGAGGCGACGTTCTTGCGGGCCGGGCCCGGTGCCGACGTGGACAACGTCATTGTGCAGGACGTGTGCCCATCCGATTCGTATCCGCACGCCATGCTCCCGCAATCCTCCGCGGTCGCCTACATCGTCGAGCGTGCCCTCGATCCGACCTTCGAGGGCACGGCCTGTGGGTGACATGCGTCAGCAAACCTGAAGGGAGTTGGAGCTCTGCACCACCGGGGTCGGGCGGTTATAGGTGAGCAGTAGATCCGGGGTGCGGTGCCGTCGGATGAGAAGGTCGAGCGCCTGAGGGAAGGTGGGGGCGAGGAGGTGGAGGGCGAGGATGCCGTCGGAGACTACTCGGCCGTCGTCGAGGATCAGGAGGAAGGTGGTGCTGCTGGCGTTGGCGGCGAGGGGGGTCATGCGGTGGCCGAGGGTGGATTCGAAGTCGGCGTAGCGGTCGTACATGCCGTTGGCTACGTCGAGGGGGTCGAAGAATAGGGAGTCCGCAGACCAGAGGGCGGTGGCGAGGTGTGGTGGCTGGATTGCGAGGCCGCCGAAGGTTTCGAGAATGGTTGCGGCGGCGGGCGATACATGGAAGCCCTCGGATTCGAGGCGGGCTGTCCAGTCGGTGATGTCGATTCTGCGGCCGGGGGTCCAACCTGATGCGGTTAGGGCTTGGGATGTGATGGGGTTCGGCCAGAAGAAGCGCATAGTGGAGATTCGAGGCCGAATGGTGTTGGGCGCGTATCGGTTTGATCTAGATGCATAGTCGCCCAGATACGCAGAAACCCCCTGACCGAAGTCAGGGGGTTTCGCGAAGGATGTTCCGGCGGTGTCCTACTCTCCCACACCCTGTCGAGTGCAGTACCATCGGCGCAGGTGGCCTTAGCTTCCGGGTTCGGAATGGGACCGGGCGTTTCCCCACCGCTATAGCCGCC
>NZ_JAYKYT010000010.1:0-220553 GCF_035818795.1 Nocardia sp. CDC160
CGGCCGCGGTCGCGGTGGCGGTCGCGGCCTGCTCGGCGACCGGTGCCCATGCCTCGACCGCTTGCGGATCAACCAACCCACTCGACCCACCAGAACCAGACACCACACCCAAAGAACCCGAAAACACGGCTGCGTCCGTATCGGATCGTAGTCCAGCGATGGGCGAGGGCGGGGCAGACGCTGGTGAGATCGGAAGACTTGCAGATTGCCGGCTTATCGCCTGGATGCCTTGTCCACCACCCGTTGGATCGCGCCTTGGTTCCGGGGACGAGTCACTGGACAGTGGAGGTGTTGTGACGGACGAGGTTACTGATTGTGGGCGGACACCGCGACGGTGTGTCCATGGCGATATCTGGCTGACAGGTGAATCCGTAGCTGTGCCAGCACTATCAGTTTCAGTGTCCGTGATAGCCACGTCGGTCATGTCATCACCACGGCGTGAGAAGTGATCGCTGAGCGGGCGCATCCGCCGAAACGCGGTGTGTGGTAGGCGATAGCCTGCCACTGGTTCGATCCCACAGTTGACAATGCTGCCTCCTCCGGCCGCGGAAGCCCTCCGACTACTTGTTGCCGCTGCTGGTAGCGACAAGCCACACCCAATCTTCGCGAGTGCGCGTTCGACTGTGATTCCCAAACATGGGAATCACCGAAAATGAGGTCACCGCAGGTGGGCCGCGCCCCACTAGACATTCGGAATGCAACGGCCACGCTGTCGCTACAGAGTTGAAGGATGTGGACCATGGGCTGGCTCAAGGACATGGTCGTCGGGGCTGCGACGGCTGCCGGGGACGTCGTTCCAGAGCTCCTCGATGCTAATCCGGTCATTGGCTTTGTGGCCGCACCGCTTGCCGGAGCGGTGGTCGGTGGGCTTTGGACTGGTATTACAACCGGCAGCGTTAGCGCTGGTCTCAAGGCGGGAGCAGTCGACGGTCTTGGCGCATTGGGTGGTTGGGGGATTGGCAAGGCCATGACCAAGACGGCCGCTCGGCACGCCGGTCAAGCGGCCGCCCGGACAGTTGGACGGGCGACTTTGCAGTCTATCAACCGGGCGTTAAATGGGAGGGGCCGGCGAATCGTTTTTTCCGCTCTGGGTAGCGCGGCTGCAAGTCAGTTGACGCCGGACGCAAGACCAAGCAATAAATCTCAGCCTGATGTTTCGAGTCACAATGATATTTCGAACAACGAACTTCCTGCCCGCCTTCCGACTCGTCCTGCGGGTGTGCAATATAGAGGGGCAAATTCGGCAGCAGCTATACCGATGAAATTGTCGCGCGTTGACTCGCTCAGCGGGACGGTGTCGTCGTGACGATGCCGTTGCTGTTGGTTCCGGATCAGTACAACCCTCTCTGGCCGAAGTCGTTGTCGATCTCGCCTCCCGTCGAAGATTGGCTCGATGACGATACAGAGGAAGGCGTCAACGGAATTCTGCGCAGGGATTGGGAGAGTTTCGGTAGCGGATCGACGACGCCGCCCCCGTCCAAGGGATCTGTTCCGCAGGTTGATATGGCCGAAATCAGGGGCACTGGAGGTTCGGCGCTATCTGACAGCTATCTACCTGCGGCAGAGAAGTTGAAGTCGTCCTTCGATTCGATGCAGGCGTTGGACGCTAAAATCCAGCCATTGGTGAAGGGGTTGGCCGATAAGCGGGAAGCGGCGCAGAAGGAGATGGAAACTCTGATCCTGGATCTAAGCACACAAGCGTCTCAACCACCCGCGTACGGTCAGGACATGAACACCAGAATCCTGAGTTACGCAAACGACGGAGTGCAGCAAGCCAGGGGAATAATGGAAGACCTCCTCAACGACGTGCAGTCAGCAAGCGGCTCAATCGGCAATGCCGCAGGAGATCTCGCGGATATCGAGAAGAAGCTTGCGGACTTGACGAATATAGTCAACCAGCTGCAGGCCGGTCAGGGAAAAACCCCGCCATCCGGACCGAGCTGGCCCTGGGATCCTACTTCTAATCCCTTTACACCAGAAACCCCCGCAGTGCCGAGCGCTCCGTCCGATCCGACATCGAACGATGTCAGCGGCCAAATACAAAAAGCGATCGACAACCTCCAAACCTCGCTCGGCAATCAACCCGTCAGCCCAACCACTGACCAGACTCCGCCGTCTACAGGCGTCAACAACCAGGGTGCCGCACCAGGAGCGAATGGCCTCGATTCTCCGCTCGGTTCAATGGACCCGAGTTCGATGATCCTGCCTACGCTGCTGAGTCAAGCCATGCAGCAGCGGTCCGAAGCCGACCCTGGGCTCAACGGCCCACGCGAGCAAGCCGTACCACCGCCGAACTTCGACCGCAGTCCGCAATTGGCGGCCGCGGCGCCGAACGTCGCGGCTCCACCCGGGCCGAACCAATCTGTGAAGCCGGTGTCGGACTCACAAGCGCCTGCGCCGGCGACTCCCGCGCAAGCTCCTTCGACGACGCAACCTGGGGGCGGACCATCGGCCTCGACCCCACCGCCGGGACCGGACGGTCTCATACCGTTCCCATTCCCGGATGGACGGACACAGCGGGTCTTGCCGGTGGTCTTTCAGGCGTTGCATGCGGCCTTCTCGGGCAATCCCGATGTGACCGATGCGCAGAAAGCCTACGCGGCAACGTCGGCGAAATGGACCGACAGCAAGCACATCGGAGATCCGGTCGATCCGTCTCAATTGATGACCGGCTGTGTCGCCACCTGGGATAACCACACCGCCATCGCTGTGGTCTGGCCGGACAACGGCGGCAGTATCGATGTCATTGTCGATGGAAATTTGCAACCGTTTGCACCCCAGATGTCCAACGCGACTGGTGATTTCGGCAACTTTGCCGGATTCGTGCGACCCCATGGCGTCGGGCAGGCAGCAGATCAGAGCACCACCGCGATGCCTTCCGATCCCTCGGTACCGGTCGATCAGGCGAGCGCTGCACTGGGGTCGGCCGTTCCTGCGGTTCCAGCGATCGGATGAGACGAGGAGACCGTGGCTACGTTGAATGTCGACCCGCAGAGGCTCGCCGAAGTCGCGGTGGGACTTGCCGATCTGGCGCGTGAGACGACATTGGCCATGTATAGCGGATGGGTTGTGCCCGCCGGTGCCGATCCGATCTCGGCGACGATCGTGCCCGATCTCAACCAACAGACATCTGCCTTGCGTAACAGCTTGTTCGCGGTGCTGGCGGATACCCATCGGACTGCATTCGGAGCGGGAGCTTCAGCGGCCGACTACAGGGCAACCGACGGGGAGGGTGCTCGGATTATCAACGGGGGCAACGGTGATCTGCTCTCTAATCCGGTCGGGCCGCCGCAACGGTCAGCTGAGATAGAGCCGCCAGCGTTCAGGTTCCCGTCCTTGGCAGGGGCGATCGATCCGTTGGTGTTTGCACAACAACTCCACAGTGGTCCCGGACCCGGGCCTGCGATCGAATTCGCCGGTGCCGTCCGCAATTTCCTCGCTGGACCCCATGACGCGGCCACCAGCGGCATCGACAATGCGATGGCGGTCCTGCAGGATTGGACACCGGTGGGCGCCAGTGCCGTCGCCGAGCTGGGTCGGCATCGTGGCAGGCTCGATCAGCTCGGTTCGGATCTGGCGGATCTGATCGATGCGATCGAAACGTACGGGCAGGCGTTTGCAACGGCCAAGGCGAACCATCCGACGCCGCAGGAGATCATCGCTACGCGTCAGCAACTATTGGCGGCGATGCGGTCGAAGAACGAGTTCGCTGCCCAAGATGCACTGGCGAAATTTCAAGAGCAGCAAAGCCGTTCGGCGCAGACGATCGGCCAATACACCACGACGGTCAACACGAAGAATCCACCGAAGGCTCCTCAAAGTTCCGGCGGTGGAAGTGACCTCAGCTCTTTCGAGCAGATGCTGCCGCTGCTGATGAGTGCAATGAACACGAACACAGGTGGCCTAGCCGCGCTCAACCCGAACTCCGACCAATCCGCGGACAATCCGAATGACTATCTACCCGCGGACTACATCGATCCGAGTGGGCCATCACCATCCGACATCGGTGGCAGTTACGACAACACACCGATCGCTGATCCCGGTAGTCTGCCTGCCGCAGATCCGGCGCAGTCGGTCGAGGTGGGCCCGCTGCCGATGATTGCCCCTGTGGGGGCTCCGAACGCCGCGCTGCCGAGCGCGGCGGTGATCGAACCGTTGTCGACAACGACCACAGCCGCGGCTGCTGGTCGCTCCGCGAGTGGATCGCCCTACATGCCCTACATGCCGATGACACCGGGCATGGGCACACAAGGGGCCAGCGGCGGTGACCGTGCACGGGTCGTCGCATGGCATCCCGATCGTCTGATGTATGTCGATGACACACCACATACCGAGGCTGTGATCGGCGAGAAGCCGACGATAGCGCCGCTCGCGACTCCGGCGACTCCTATGTCGAGCCAGTCGCCGACCACCCCTGGAGGATCCTCGTGACCGATATTCATCCCGATGTTCAGGCGGCCCTCGACGCCGCACGCGAGCTGCGCAACAAGATCGCAGACCTGCGTGAGCGTATAGATGGGATACGGGCCCGCAGGCCCTCACCCAGCGGCGCGGTGGTCCCAGAGGTCGATGCGTTGGGCAGGCTCACCGGGCTGTATCTGGTGCCGGGAACGACGGCGCAGCTCGACAACACCGAACTGATCGCCGAGATCATGGCTGCAATCCGAGAAAGCACCCAGGATGCGGGGCGCCAGTATCGCGCCATCATGGATCAGCCCTTGGTCGATTCGGATTCGGCGTCGGCCGAGCTCGGGCAGTATTCATGAACGACAGTCCGGCAATCACGATCGCCGACGTGGTGCAGTGGCTACATGACGACGGTCTGGCCCGGCTGGCCGGAATCGCGAGCGCTCGCTCGAATCCTCTTGTCGCCTACACCGTCGAGGTGCAGACCGGGACGGTTACCGCATTTCCGGTCTCGGCATCCGACGCCGGATCGAATGCTCTGACACTGGCGGTCGACGACCTACCCGAGCCAGCCGATACTCCTCGACGGCTGGTCGCTGTCGGAGTGACAACCGCCGAGTCGGTTCTGGTGGTTGATCTTGCGGTCGCAAACACCGTGGCGATAAACGGCGATCAGCCGCAGTCATCCGCCCGAGCCTGGGCATTACAGCTATTACTCAACCCGGAGATCACTCTGACGACGAACTGCGCATACCTGGCGATCGCGGGTCAACCGCGCTTGCGCCATACATTCATCCCTGGCGGACGCACAATCGTCACGGTCGATGACTCACGGCCGCCGATCACCTCGATCATCCTCAATCACTCCGAGAACCTGACCGATCACCTCGATCTGGGTGTGGACGGAACAGCTGAGATGTATCTGGGTTCCAGATTCTGGAAGCTCCGGTCGGTGTTGAGGATGCACGACGAGACCTGGACCGAGCTGGTCGCAGGCATGACAGTTACGAGGCACCCCGAACATGTTATGGAGGGCGACTGATGTCCGCCATCGATCGAGCCCGTCCGGACCACTTCGATCACGAAGACGTCGAACCTGATTGGCGACAGCTCACCTACGAGGTGTTCAACCCGGACAACAACGTCGGCGTCGCATGTAACCGCGATGGTGAAGTCGTCGGCCTGCACATTACCGACGAAGCGCGGGACAACGGTGACGCTTGGCTAGCCGATGAAATTGTCCGGCTTGCACGGCTTGCGCACCTGAAGTCCCGGGTCGGATTGCGGGCAGAGATGGAGTACAAGGGCAGTTCGGCGTATACCGTCGACTCGTTCGACCTGCCGACCGAAGCCTCCTACCGATCCGCAGAGGCTTCCGAATTCGGTTCTCCAGGTGTGTGATCCTAGCAGGGAGCCCCTGCCCATCACACTCGATGTCGACCAGCCTGATGAAGTGATTGCGGCTGCTGCGAGATTCTCGAGCACGGTCGCGCTCGCCTCCGACCCTGTGCGGCAAGCGATTCGGGAGCTCTGGGTAGACGAGTGGGCGGAATCGGCCTTGGATCAAGCGATCATCGCGCATCTCGATCAGATGAGGGCCGTGTTACTCCGGGCTCTGTCGACCCGCGACCAACGCGCAGCGGCCGTATACGGGCGGGCTGTCGGCGCGGCGCGCATGCTGGACGAAACAGATGTTCGAGCCGCGATGGAGATCAATCGGTCGAATGGATCTTGAGACTCGCAGCCCATACTGGGATGCAATCGTCGGCGACAACTGGCCCTCGATTTCGCCCACCGTGTTGCGGGCTCTCGCGGCCTCCATCCGTTACGGATCCGTGCCGGACACCGATGGCGTTGAACAGGCCTGGCGTGAATTCGCCGATCGTGGGCGATCCAGTATGGGATTGCAACCGATCAAGAACGATATGTGGGCGCAAACGAATGACTCTCGAGCTGTGGCAGATGCACTGTCGATGACTGCTGACGTGCTCGGGGACAGCGCAGATCTGGTCGAGGAGACTCGCAATCGGATCCTCGATTGTGTCGATCATGCGACGCACAGCATCCGCGCGATAGTGCGCCCAGCCGCCGGCAGCACAGCGGATTCCGACACCGCTTCTCTGGTGCGGGATCAATTGTTTCACATCATTTCCCGTGCGGGAATCGATGTCGCGAACGCGGTCAACGACGCCTTGGCGGTGCATTCTTTGTCGAGTCGAAAGCTCGGGGAGATCGCAGTCTTGCTGGGAGTGCCCAGCCTGGGCGGCGCAGGCGGATCCGCCCAGGCCGGTGCGGCTGGACCGATAGACCATTCGTCCACAACACCCGCAGAGCCCAGCGAAATGACAACAACTCCAACGCTCTTCGCCGTACCGTCCCGAGTTTCCGAGGCAATCGCTGCTTCCAGATCCACGAACAATAGCTATCCAGAAGCCGCCGAACTGTCGCGGACGCCGACGACACCAGCTGCGTCCTTTATCGTCGGCGAGCAAGCCGACGGTGATCTGATTCTGGCGCGCAGACTGCTGGCCGGAGTCCTGGCAACGGCGGACTCCCCGCCGGTGGGGTTTGGTATCGCCGTATCGATGATGCGGCACAGTGATGGCGTCAAGGCCTTCGTCACATCGAATGACGGGCGCGGCTGGCTTCCGCGGGGCGTGCTTTTGCCCCGGCAGGTGTCGATGCCGTGGTCGTGGTCGGGGGTGGACAGCGCTGTGTGGGAGGGGTTTTCCGATCCAGCGCGCGTACTCGCCGAGTTCGGACTGGTATGGGGACAACAGTTTGGCGCCCACCTGACTGCCTTGGCTTCTTCTCAACGCATCACACCGAGCCTGCGTCGACAGATTGGACACGTGCCTGTCGACGAACGGGTGACGGGGACTCCTGAGTCGGACCCGCTCACCGCAGGCGCCGACCAGGTCGACCGACTCGGGCTTCTGATCACGCAACGATATCCGAATCGAGCGGCAGCCGTGTCCGAAACTTTGATCGGTCACAGATGTCTCGAAATGGCTTGGGACGCGAATGCTCTGGTGTCATCCATGGTGGCCGACTCGGTGGAGCTGCTCGGCACGCGGGGGCTGCGGGAGCGGATTCTGAGTGCTCTCCGTGATGATCGCCGACCGATCCCGGACCGGTGGTGGGATGAACTACGTGACATCGACGACCTGCTGGCTGCAACGACGATTCTGCGGCGCATCGACACAGAACGCATACCGCTAGGCGAAATACGCGATTCGCCTGATGCTCTGGCGGATCTGAATGCAATGCGCGCGTTGTCATTCCAACGGCGTTGCAACGAACTCGTGTTGTTGCTGTCGGAGAAACCGTCACAGCAGCTGTTTCGCGACGTGGCGTACACGCACATTCATGTTGTCGACCACCCGTCGTTCAGGAACCGGAATGTCGCTGCGCGCAACGCAGGACCGGCGTCGGTGATCGTGAAGTCACCCATCGAATGATCTGGCAGACCGCAGGTGATCGCACCTGAACGTCCTACCAACATCGCCATCATTGGGAAGGATCGACAATGGAATGGCCCGAGGCGGAAAGGATGCAGCGGTATGCCTGACGGGATAGATATGAACCCTGAGGATCTAATATTGTTGGCGCAGCATCATGAGACTGCAGCAGGCGATATTGGCGAGTGGTCGAAGCCTCCGCAGGAGTGGCTGGACAACTTCATTCCCACATACGGAACCATCTCACATCAGGTGTATGTCGCGCTCAAGGGCTATTACGCAGCCCGGCAACGCGCGGGTGAGCAGCTGCGCCAACAGCAACTCAACACCGCTGACGCGCTGCGTAAGGCCGCTGCCGCGTATCAACAGACCGATCACGACGGCGCAGCCGTTCTCCGTAACGCCAGTGATCAGTTCCCGGGCTCGGACACCCGACAGAGTTTGTCGTCGCCCAGATCGCCGCTGCCCCACGCTATCTCAACGCCACCGACCTTACATGCCAGCTCTACGGGGCCTGATGGGGGTCCAGCACGGCAAAATATCAGACCAGGTGGAGAACCGACAGGACAAAGCGATGCACCTGTAGGAACCACCTCGATACCGGGTTTGTCCGATACGCAAGCGAGTTCGACCGGCATACCTTTGAACCCGCCGAACAGCGTGGAATCCGGATCCGTGACCGACATCGGTCCTGTTCCGCCGCCTGTTGCCAGTGGTCCCGATGCTGGTGGTCCTGCAACCAGCGGCGGCCCCGCCACCGTCGGCGCGGGGCAAGGCCGTATCCATCAGGCCCCATCCTCGGGAGTCGCTGCGCCGGTGAGTAGTGCTCGAGTATCGACGTCGGCTTCCGGACCGTTCGCCGCGGCTGCCGCCGCAGCCGCAGAGAAGGCCGCCCGTCCTGCCTACATTGTCGGGGGCGAAGTGAATGGTGATCTGATACTGGTTCGAACGTTGCTCGCAAGCGTGCTGGCGGCCACGGACTCACCGATCGGAATGGCATGGGCCGCTTGTGCGATGCGTGGTCCCGACGGTGCGGGTATTTTCCTCACGTCGAACGAGGGGCGAGGGTGGTTGCCGGCTGGGCTATTCCTCCCACGTCAGGTATCGACACCCTGGCTATGGGATGACCTGCTCGGGTGGGAAGAGTCCGGGCCACCGTGGGAGGGTATCGCCGACCCGGCACGCATACTCGCCGAGTTTGGGACAGCATGGGGTGCGAAGGCCAACGCTCGAATGACCGCGTTGGTTTCTTCGAGTTCAATCGACCCTGGTCTGCGAGCCGCGATGTCCGACGTGGCGATGGAGGGGCCAGTTGACCCATCGTCCGACGTGGACTTGCGGACGCAACTAGCCGGAACAACTGATCGTCTCGGACTGACGGGATCGACCACCGCATTGGAATCCCTTGCAATGGCGGGGGACTCGTCCATTCGATGGCGGTGTGTGGAGTTGGCGGTCGACGCACATGTACAACTAGCGCGGTCAGTGCCTGCATCGGGGGAGTCGTCCGGTGCACGTGTGTTGCGAGACCGGATCCTCGGATTGCTCCGCGCTGGCGAAGCGGTCGGGGAAGACTTGTGGCAGCAACTGCGCGATGAGGACGCCATGCTTGTCGCGGCGATGATCTCGCTTCGTAGCGATGCTGGGCGGGTGGCGCTCGGTGAGGTTCGCGCCGACGACGCCGCAGGGAGGTTGCGTGGGGTGGTGTTCGAACGGCGATGCAACGAGTTGGTCCTCGGACTGGCGGGCGAATCGAATCGGCAGAGTCTTCGGGACGCGGTTTATGCACATGATCAGGTGATCACGCATCCAGCGTTCGTCACGGCACCCCCATTGATATCGGCACCAGTACCCGGCTCCATCACGGTCGCGGGCGAGTCCGTGCGACAACCTGCGGGACAACGAACAACGACGGAATCACCGGATTCCGACGCAAGTGTCGGGTCCTGATGGCGCTCCGCGTAGTTGATCACTGGAAAGATCCGGAATGGTGTGAGCCGCCGCGATGACTTCGAATGGACCAATTTCGGCGCCGTCTGATCCCAATCCGACGCCTTCGCCGAACGCGCAACCGACTGGATCGCCTGGATTCGCATTGAATCCATTGATCTCGGTGTCGGGCATGCGCTCAAATGGCACGAGTCCAATGCCGCCTGCTTCTGATCCGCCCTCTCCCGCATCAGACTCGCAGGAGGATGCCTCGGTTCTCCGCCCCGGCGATGCGCTACGTGCTGGTGAGTACCTTCGCAACGGCGATTACACCCTCAAGTATTACCCGTCAGGACAGCTCGTGCTATCAAGCGCTGAGCGAGGTGTTCTGCATACATGGACTCCGACCCTGATCTCTCCCCTGGACTTCGCCACCCGCGGTGGCGGGACCAGTCACCTAAGAGTGGATCCGACAGGAAATCTCTATATCGCTGCACCTGACCTCGCCGTACTGGGCGCGATGGGTGATCCGGGCGCTGTGATTGAGAACCTATACGGCGATTTCTTGCATGGCCAGAACATATCGAACAACCTGGGTCTCCAGTTGACCCGGGACGGCCGCGTAGCCGTCATTACCGCCCCGAATGTGGGTACCTATCTCCCCACCAGCCTGAACGCCGGCTTCGATCTGAACGACCCTTCGAGTTATGCAACGGATTTTCCTCTCTACCACCCGCTCGGCGCAAGCGAGAAATTGCGATTCTTGCTGAATGTAGGTGAGACTGTCGGTTCGGCTATCATCGCCCCACTTAAAACCAATAATCCGCAGGCCGTCCCCATCCCGTCCGGGCAGACATCGGGAAACCCGATCGAGGCACTCGTCGGCAGCGGGTTGTTGTCCCCCACGGACCACTCCGTCATGCTGGGCGCCCTGGATGCCAATCAGGCGAACATCCTGAACATCGTCAATCAAATCCATGCGAATCATCAATACGTCGCGACTAATACAAATCAAATACCGGGCAAGATCTCGAATACGCTGAAGGCAATCGACGCTCTTCGGAATGTCTTCAATACGTTATTGAGGTCGGCTGAATTGAGTAGTGTGCATCCAATGGATCAGATCGGTGGGTTCGGAAGGAATGAAACGGCGAACAACCTCATTCCACCGCCGATCGAGCAGGGCCTCATGAATGGTGTCGGAACACTGTTGGTGGGTGCCGAGAAGGAGGTGACCGACCTCTTGAACCAGATGAGTCAGGCAGCGAAGAAGACGCCGTCGGACCCCGCCATCGATCCTTCGTCTCACAAGGTAGGCAATCCCACCCCTCCTCCAGCGTCTGCGGCGCCCCCTGCCAACGCCGGAAACCAACATACTCCGGGCGACTCCACGCCCGGAGCAGGCAGTAGCAACCAGGTCGACGACAGTGGCGGCGACACCACGTTCCATCCCGTTGATCTGGGGATAAACCCTGATGCCACCAATACCACCACAACTACCGGCAACGCGGCCGCCGCAGCTATCCAAGCTCTAGCGGATGCGCTTGCAGCGACGCCGACGACAGGATCGAACAATGGTGAACCTTCGGGTGGATCCCCAACAGAATCCACCACAGATTCGGGCGTCACCACAGCCAGTAGTACAGGAGCTCCGGCGAGCTCGGGCTTCAACCCGATGATGATGATGACCCTCATGACGCTTCCCGGGATTATTCAGCAAGCTCTAAAGGGGGTCGGACAGACAACGAGTCAAAAGAACACACCGGACAAGTCCGATCGTAGGAGTCCCATCGCGCAGGGCCTGGAACAAACCCCACCGGCGAACGAGTCGGCAGATGCACCCGGTCAATCAGATCCAGCGGGCCCGGCAGCGGCTGACAACGCCACATCGAGCCTACCTTCGGCAGTGGACAAGGCTATCCACACTGAATTCGCTGACTCGAACGGTTCGAACGCGGTGGAAGCCTATAAGGGCACGACCGGAGAGGAAATACCCGGGAGCAAGCCATGGACTTGGATCGGCGGTGACCAGCTTCGAACCGGGGATGTGATCCAGTGGGAAAAGGGCAGCGCGCTGGTGGTGCACGACGACACCGGGCTGAAGGTCATCTATCAGGGAAACCCGATTCCGCTCGACCCCAACAACCCACCCAGCAAAGACTATGGCTCATTCCAGGGGTACAGGCACCCTACCGGCGCCTTCCCGGACGACGCCACAAGCATCTCGGCGCCTTCCTCGAGTACACATCCACCCGCTGTGAACTGAGCCGTTACGCCCAGAGGAGTCTCTGGGCGAGATCACGCGAGCACATCTGCAGGCTCGGCCTGTGTGGCCGGTGCCGTAGAACCCGTGACGTTCTCGTCCGAGCGGTCAGTGCTGATGTCGACGGCCTGGGGGTGGTTCTTCGGGTTCGGATCGCTCGCGGGGTCGGTCGGCGTTGGGTCAGCCGGATCAGTGCCGTCGGATGTTGTGCCGTCCTTACGCGATGGATCCTTGTGCTCGAGTAACTGAGGTATCGCAGCGATCAGTGGTGTTGCGATCGACGCAGCGGCGATCGCCAGCATCGGGAGGATGGAACCGAGGGAGCTGTCGCCGCCGGTACCGCCGTTGGAGCCAGTGGCGACGGAGTCTCCGTTCCCAGAACCACCGGGGCTGACGGTGTAACTCTGGGCGATAGCGGAGATTTGGCTGTATATGCCTTGGACAGTGTCGGATATTCTTCCGAGCAGCTCGGTTTCCTGCGCGCTGGTGAGCTTTGCGGCACCGACGGATTTCAAGTCGCTGTTCAGTTGGTCGACGTGATTCTGGATGTAGGCCATCGCGTCACCGTTATTGGCCGCGACTGTTTTCGACATCTTGGGAACTTGGTCGTCCAGCAGCCGCAATCGTGTCTGTCGCTCCTGTATCTCGGCGAGGGTCTGCTTGTATTCAACGGTGCCTTGGCTGCGGCTGAGGACTTCGTACGTGACAGGTTGTATTAGGTCATCGACATTCGGAGGCAGCATCGGCACACCCTGCCCGAGCAGGTCGACTGCGGTTTGGATTTCTGTTTGGGCCAACCCGATGAGAGTCTGAAGGGCCGGCGACGCACCTGGCGGTACTGCCAACGGTCCCACCGTTTTGTAGTGTCCATTACCTGCAGCGGCATCACTGACCATAATCGTGGCCTCCTCGATCTCGTCTCTATTTTCCGATCTTCCCTCGATTGGGAACTGGCGGCGTCGATCGACGGGTTGATTCCGGCATAGTCGATCTACTGCTATCGAAGGAAGCAGGAGCTCGGACGGGTTGGCACTGGCGGTGAACGAATGACGGAGTCGATCGGATGTCGTCGATCGTGACGGACAGTATGCAGGGGATACTCGAAGCATTGCTCGGGCTTTACGGCGAAGGGCTTCCCGTCGCGGTCGGTACCGCGACGGCAGTTCCCGCAGTCGCGGAGCTCATTTCCGGCCTGAGTGGATTTGCTGCGAACGGGTACGGCGACGCTCGAGTGCTGCAGTCATCGCTCGCCGAATCGCATACCGGTAGCGACGCTCTCGTTAACCAGGCCGTCGCGGAGTCGGGTGGCGCAGTGCTGGCTGGTCGCAAACTCGTCACCGATCAACTCGTCGACTTCCGGACTCGCATCCAGGCCATCGCGTCCGTCGGTGACACGCGGTTCAGCGGACCTGCCCTGTTGGATGCGGCCGGGACTGCGATCTCGAACGTCACCCGGCAGGTGGACGCGGACACGGCCGAATCAAGACGGCAGGCTGCGCGGATCGTGCCTGCAGCCAAGCCGCTGCGGCGGTCGACACGCTCGAACGCACACAGCGCGTCGCCGCGCAGAGGCCGATCGCGTCGTCGCTTCCGGATGCCATCAAATGGAACCGCGGGAGGCCAAGCCGTGAGGGCGGCGAGTTCGTGGCTGGGCAGCCCGTACGTCTGGGGTGGCGGTGGAGTGCATGGTCCAAGTGGCGGGGGCTTCGATTGCTCGGGGCTGACACAGTATGCGGTCGCTCGGGCGACTGACGGCCGAGTTGTACTTCCGCGCACTACCTACGACCAGATTCACAGTGGTGTCCGAGTACCGATGCAGGATGTCCGCCCAGGGGATCTAGTATTCCCGGCCGGGTCGTTCAGCGCCCGGGGGCCTGAGCACGTCCAGCTCGCCGCCGGCCATGGAATGGTCATCGAGGCACCGCATTCCGGCGCGTCGGTGCGTTGGACACCGATGCCTTCGAAAGCTGTGGTAGTGCGGGTGCTGTGATCACTCCGCGGATTCGAGAAGCTCTCGCCGCACCGGAAAGTGGCCGGTGGTTCGTGTCGGCACCGGCCACTTCCGAACGAGCCGTGCAAAAGAGTCCCTGACCAACGCGGCTCGATATAAGTCGGCGGCGGTAACCGCTGCGTCACCCCAGTAACCGCCACCAGTGGGATCGGGTTGTCGAGATGAGGGATCAGCAACCCAAATACAATGTATCGGCGAATAGCGGCACAGTCAATAGGTGCACATAGAACAACGACAGTCAGTGCGTTGCAAATCCGCTACTCACTCCCCACTGATGGGGACATCGTCGCGCCGACGGCTCGGTCCGGCTGTCTATGGTTCCGTCAGGCGAGATCGGCGGAAGGAAAGCCCGAGTTGTCAGCGGCCGAGGACGCGTTCTATACCGGGGTTCAAAGTCTCGGGTTGATCGCTGGAGGAGTACGGAACGAGCAGCATGCTCTAGCGGGATTTCGCGCGGCGACCGATCTGGATCCGGACATGTGCGACGCCTGGCTCGGCCGGGCGATGGCGGGCGAAGTCACCGGTGAGGTGATCTACGGGGCGTATCGCTCGATGCACAACTTGTATCGAGATCAGCAGCGGGCTGGACTGGTCGATCGATCCCTGTGGTGCCAGGTGGAGATCGGTGTCTACGCGTTGCGGGTGACGATGGCCGATCGTGACCAGATCGCCATAGCGCAGGCATGTCAATACGCCGCAGACGGCGAATGGGAAGAAGCTGTTGCGGTTCTCGACCAGATTCCGCGCGACGATGTGGCCGAGTTCGTGCGTATGTCTTTGTATTTCCGGACCGGGCGATGGCTCGATGTCATTTCGACGCGCTCATCGAAGCCGATACTCGGAGACGGATTGCTGGAGATAGCCGCACAATTGATGAACGCCCGCGCACTGGCGCACCTGGGCCGCTTCGACGAAGCACTGCCGGCCGCGCGGCGCGTGGTCGATGATTCGTCCTCCGGAAATCTCTCCTACATCTGGGCCGATGCGCACTTCTTGCTCGGAATGCTGTTGCGGCACACCGGGGACCACGAAGCCGCGGACCGGATGCTGAAGGGTCTGCAGGGGTCGGCGCTGTGGTCGCAACGTCAGGAGTGGCAAAGCGCCGTCCGTGATCGAAGCTATCTGCTCGAAATCACCACCGCCGAAATACTTGCCTCACGAACCGACCAATGGAACCCCGGGTCCGGTGACGACCCAGCAGAGGCTGCTGCGTCAGCGGCCCGCAGCGGGCGTGAGTCACTGCTGGCCGAAGCATCGGAAATGCTCCGATCGCAGATCGGTATGGAGTCGGTCAAAGAGCAGGTCGATCGTTTGAAGTCCGGTGTGCTGTTGGATCAAGTCCGGGCCAACCGCGGGCTCACAGTGGACGCGCGCTCGCACCACTTGATCTTCTCGGGGCCACCAGGCACGGGAAAGACCACTATCGCCCGAGTGATAGCGAAGATCTTCGCGGGACTCGGCGTCGTTCAGAACGCCGATGTAGTCGAGGTATCGCGCACCGATTTTGTAGGCACTCATCTAGGTCACACAGCGCCCAAGACCAACGCACTGATCGATTCCGCGCTCGGTGGGGTTCTATTCATCGACGAGGCCTATTCACTGATTCAGGAGGGCCTGTCCGGCGGGGATGCCTTCGGCAAGGAAGCCGTCGACACGCTGTTGGCCCGCATGGAGAACGACCGAGACAAGCTGGTCGTCATCATCGCGGGATATGAGGACCAGATCGATCGGTTCCTCGCCTCCAATGAGGGGCTGGCATCGAGGTTCACCCGCCGCGTCCGCTTCTCGAGCTACAACGTCGACGAATTGGTACAGATCGCCGATCACATTGCCGGCAAGAAGGATTCGATCCTCTCCGCCTCGGCGGCCGAAGTCTTGCGTGCCCGGTGCTCGGAGTTGCTCGGGCAGACCCGTGATGGTCGTCGAATGATCGACTTGGCCGGCAACGGTCGATTCGTACGCAACGTGATCGAGGCTGCGCAGGATGAGCGTGATTACCGATTCACTCGGGAAGGCGTCGACGTCACCCAATTGACGAACGAAGAGCTGATGACCATCGCCGCGTCGGATCTGACGGCAGCGTTGGCAGGCCTGGCACCGATCGCGTGATGTTGTGGCGCGCTTTCGGGTAGTCACCAAACACCAGATCTCAGGGTGGCGTTTTTTGCTGCGGCGTATCGAGCACGCCCTGATTCATCGCGATGCGTCGATGATCGACGATCCTCAAAGAGGACGATCGACTGCACTGTCGGTCGGGCTCGCGCTGGCCTGTCTGGTCCTCGCCGGATCTGCGGTGCTGGCATTCTTCAAGCCGGCCAAACAGATCGGGGATTCGCGAATTGTCGCCGAGAAAGACACGGGCGCACTCTACGTGCACATTGGTGACCGACTGTATCCGGCTTTGAACCTGACCTCGGCACGATTGATCGTCGGCTCCCCGGATGACCCAGTCCCGGTATCGAGCGACGAGCTGGCCAAATATCCTCACGGTCCCCTTGTGGGGATACCCGGGGCACCCCTAGCAATAGTCGACTCGGGCGATCGGAATTCGTCGTGGGCAGTGTGCGACACCACTCGCACAGGCGCGGCGGCCCCGGTGAATCCTCAAACGGGCCTTCCGACCATCGTCCATCCCGCGGTATTGACCACAGCGATCGGCAGTCCACTCATCGTGAACGGTTCCACGACACGGCCGTTGGCCGTGGATGAGGCGCGGCTTTTGCGCGACGACACCACCACCTGGCTTGTCTACGTCGATCACGACGGTGAGATCGTACGTGCTGCAGTCGATCTGGCTGATTCGGCCGTTACACTCGCATTGGGGATCGATGCCACGTCACCGGTCTCGCCCGCCTCCAAAGGCCTGCTCGATGCCATCCCCGAGACGCCGCCGATCCATGTACCCGATGTGCCAGGTGCCGGGTCGACAATGACGCTGGCATCGGGAATGCCGGTCAACGTTGGCACTGTGGTCACGACAGCCACCCCTGATCACGGCCAATCCTACTATGTTGCATCACAATCGGGATTCGTGCAGGTGAGTCCGGTACTTGCAGCGATATTCCGCAACGCTGACTCGCATGGAGCGGCGGCTGCGATGTCTGTGCGGCCCGACGTGATCGCGGCCGATCTACGGCCTGGCAACTGGCCCGGTACAGCCACCTTCCCGACACGGCAGGTTCGGATTGTGAATCCCGACGAATTCGGAATTACATGCTACACGTGGGCGAATAATGGTGATCAGCATGCTGTCACGGGATTGTTGGTCGGTCGGCAGCTACCGCTGCCCTCCGAGGACCAAAACCGGGTTGTGAATCTGGTGACCGCGTCGACCTCGCACGGGAACACTGCCGACGCTGCCTTTATGGCGCGCGGCACTGGCCGGTTCGTTCAGGTCACCGGGGCAGATCCGAGCTCGCCCCTGCGGGAATCGCTGTACTGGATTTCCGACAGCGGAGTCCGGTACGGGATCGATGCGCAAGCCCAGTCCAGCGGCGATGCCACGTTGACAGCGTTGGCCTTACACTCGCCGGTCAGTGCGCCGTGGAGCATCGTTTCGCTGTTCGCGATCGGACCAGCGCTATCTCAGCGGGATGCACGTGTCGCACACGACGGCCTCCCCCCGGACAAGGTGGTGGTGGGGCTGGGTGGTGGGTCGTGAGCGTAACTCGGCGGTTCGTGCGTCCGGCTCGAATTGTGAAGGGCCCCAAGGCGCCTGCGGTGACAGAGCTACGGCTGCAGCCGCCAACCGAGTTGCCCAAGCCGATACCGGCTTCGCGGCTGCGAACGATCATGCCTGTGGTGATGTTCGCAGGCATGGCCGGGATGATGGTGATGATGTTCCGGGGTGGGGCGGTTTCACCGACCATGCTGTTCTTCCCCGTGATGATGCTCGTGTCGGTATTCAGCATGATGGGCGGGGCCTTCGGTAGTGCGGGAGCTGCGGCACTCAACGAGGACCGCAAGGACTATCTGCGCAGCCTCGCTGAGAACCGTAGAACAGTGCACAAGTCGGAGAACGAGCTGCACGATTACCTGCGCTACACCCACCCCGGCCCGGCCGAGCTCGCGAGATTGGTTGGCGGCAAACGGATGTGGGAGGTGCAAGTCTCGAGTCAGCAGTTTTTGCGGGTGCGAATCGGCAGGGGCAGGATCGCGAACCAGGTGCGGGTGATCGTCCCGGAAGCGGCTCCGATAGCGGATCTGGATCCCGTCGGTGTGGTCGAGCTGACACGGTTCGCGAAGGCCTATTCGACCGTCGGTGGCATGCCGGTGGCGATCAATCTGTTGTCGGCGCCTCTAGTAGGTCTCGACGGTGATCCTGATATGGTGGCCGGTCTGGTTCGGGCGATGATCGCCGAGGTGATGGTTCTGCACGGGCCCGATCAGGTAGCTGTCGCAGCCGTGCTCGCGAACCCCGATGCACCTCAATGGAATTGGCTGAAGTGGTTGCCGCACACGCAGCATCCCACTGACACCGATGCGATCGGGGCCACCCGAATGGTCTATCGCACCGTTGCCGAACTGAGAACCAGGTTGCTTGCCGGGCTCAACCGCGGACCCTTCTCACCCAACAATCAGCCGACATTGGATCGCAAGCACTACATCCTCATCGTGGACGTCACCGGGCCTGCCAGCGAGCGCGACATCTCGGGCGTCGACGGCTGCACATGGGTGCGGCTTGGTCGTGCGGAGCAGGGCCTGCCGCGCGAGCTCCGGCTCATCGTCGACAGCGACCGGTCGCTGTCGGAAGCCACTCAGCGGGGAGTGCGGCGAATCGGGGTCGCTGATCAGATGTCGGCTTCGGCGATCACCGCGCTGGCGCGCAGTATTTCGCCTTATCGGCTGTCCAGCGTGGTCGAGGTGGTGGCGGCCGAGCAAGCCGGCAACGCCTCCTGGGCCGACATGCTGCGCATCCCCGACCCTGGTGCATTACGCATCGATCGCCAGTGGCCCCGGATCCGCGATGCGGACCGGGCAAGGCTCAACATTCCCTTCGGCCACGACCCAGCCGGCGGCGTGGTCTACCTGGACATCAAGGAGTCCGCCGAAGACGGAATGGGCCCGCATGGCATGTGTATCGGGGCCACCGGGTCTGGGAAGTCCGAATTCCTCCGGACATTGGTGTTGTCAGCGGTAACGACCCACTCGCCAGATTATCTGAACCTGCTGCTCGTCGATTTCAAGGGCGGCGCCACATTTCTCGGGTTCGATCGGCTGTCGCACGTCACGGCCGTGGTCACCAACATGGAGGAAGAGGCCGACCTGGTCGGCCGTATGGAGGATGTGATCAGTGGCGAAATGACCAGGCGACAACGGATCTTGCGTGATGCCGGCAATTTCGCCAGTGTCGCGGACTACGAGCGCGCCCGCGAGCAGGGCGCGAGGTTCGAACCGTTGCCGACGCTGCTGATCATTCTCGACGAGTTCGCCGAACTGCTCGAACAGTACCCGAATTTCGCCAAGCTGTTCGTCGCTGTCGGCCGCCTGGGCAGGTCACTGCGCATCCATCTGCTACTGGCTTCCCAGAAGGTTCCGGCCAGCCGGATGGGTGAGCTGGAGGCGCATCTGTCGTATCGAATAGCGTTGCGCACCAATCAAACCAGCGATTCCAGAGACGCTATCGGCACCGCCGACGCCTACCATCTGCCGAAGAAGCCCGGATCCGGATACCTGCGAGCGGGGTCCGGTGACCTGCAGCGATTCCAAGCGGCGTATGTCGGGGCTCCCTACATCGCACCAACGCAAGCGTCGGCTCTGGACGTTCAGCGGGCCCGCCGCGCGGGCGGCGGATACCGACCGCCGCAAGAGTTCACCTCCGCGCCGGTCGTCGATGTTCGCCCGGTGGAGCCGGCGCTTGCCGCGGTGGCGGCTGACGTTCCAGAAGGAGAGCCGGTGACCGTGATGGAGACGGTCCTTCAGCAGCTTGCGGGGCATGGCAAGCGGGCCCACCGGATGTGGTTGCCGCCGTTGAACATCCCTCCGACTCTCGATCAGCTCGTAGCCGAAGTGGTCCCCGGGTCGCTGCGGCTGCCGCTTGCTGTCATCGACAAGCCCCGTCTGCAGAGTCAGGACGTCTGGTCGGTCGATTTATCCGGGGCTGGTGGCCATGTCGCGGTGGTGGGTGGACCTCAGTCCGGGAAATCGACCACACTTCAAACTCTGGTGATCGCCGCGGCGATGACGCACACTCCGGAGCAAGTCCAGTTCTACTGTCTCGATTTCTCCGGAGGTCTGTCGGGGCTGCGCGGCCTCGCCCATGTGGGGTCGGTGGCGACGGCGCGCGACATCGACCGGATCCGACGGACATTCGCCCTGATCACTAGTCTCATCACGCAACGCCAGACGTTGTTCGCCGAGTTGGGTATCGACGGTATGCGGGAGTTCCGGCGCCGCCGTAGCTCTGCGCACGAGTCCGCCGAGTTGACCGACCGTGGGGATCGCCATGGCGATGTGTTCGTCGTAGTCGATGGGTGGGACCTCGGGTTTGCCGTCACCGGGCCTTTTTTCGACGAATACATGCCTGTCATGGAGTCGATCGCCTTGCAGGGGCTGAACTATGGCATACATCTGGTGATCAGCAGTTCGCGATGGGCTGCTATCCGTCCGGCGGTGAAGGATCTGCTGCAGACACGGATCGAGATGCGATTGGGCGACCTGACCGATACTGTCTTCACCGCCCACCGCAGCGTGGTCAGTGCGATCCCGGCGAATCGTCCCGGCCGCTGTGTGTCAACCGACGCGTTGCACATGTTGATGGCACTGCCTCGAAACGACGGTGAGGGCAATCCGGATACTGCGGGTGCTGGACTCGCGGTCGCGATCGAGGAGCGGAACAGGTTTTTCGCGGGGCGCTCTGCTCCTGAGGTCAGATTGCTGCCTGTGCGGATCGGCCTGGACGAAATCCGAAGCGGCATAGCCGAGCCTACGACTCTGGCACAACGTTTGGTCGTCCCGTTCGGTATCCGCGAATCAGATCTCAGCCGGGCCGCGATCGACTTCGGAGTCTCCGCCCACATGATCGTGCTCGGGTCCTCCGGATGCGGTAAGTCGACGGTACTGGCATCTTTGCTGGAGTCCATACGCCTGCAGTTCGATCGCGACCAGGCCCGAGTACTGCTGATCGACTATCGGCGTCGCCACCTGGATGCAGTTCCCGACGATATGCTGATCGGCTATCTGACCAGCGAGCGTGAGGTAACCGCGGGCCTGCCGGCATTTGTGGACAAGATGCGCAGCCGACGCGCTCCAGCAGGCGTCACTTCCAAACAGCTGAAAGAGCGCTCCTGGTGGAGCGGCCCGGAAATATTCGTGGTAATCGACGACTATCATATGGTCGCGCAACGGAGCATGATGAACCCCCTGGAACCATTGAAGGACATCATCGTCGATGCTCGCGACACAGGATTGCATATCATCGCCGCACGGAACATCGCTCAGGCCGACACTGCGCTCTACGACAACGTCCTCGGGCAGATGAAAAATCTCAATTCGTCGGGCTTGATCATGGACGGCTCGAAGTTGGACGGCATGCTCCTGGGCGATGTGAAGGCGACCAAACAACCTGTCGGACGGGGGATTTTCGTCGAGCCGCTGCTTTCGCGTCGTGATCTCGTTCAGGCGGCTCTCTTGCGGGCCAGCGAGTGATTCGGACTCCTACCGAGTGCTCCCACTGCTGGGAATAACCTAGCGTTTCCCCTGTAGCGCTCGCATCGAGCGTGCTCTTGGGAGGAGGCGACCCATGGCCTTGGATATCATTCCGGATCAACTTCCTGGCGTCAGTGCGAGCCAGACCACGAATGCGGCAAGTTTGGCATCGGTAGTCGGAGCGTGTGTGCCACGATGTGCTCCTGTCCCTGCCGCTGCGGATCTGGTGAGCACCACTGCCGCTATGGCGTTCGGCTTCTATGCAGTCCCCTATTACGTCAGCACTACGGTGGGTGTCGATCATCTGATCGAAGGCGCGCAAGTTCTTGTGCCGATCAGCACGACTTATCTGACTGCGGACGTTGTCGGGGGAGCGGAAGTCGGTTCCGGGGTTATAGGCGCACAGGCGTAAGGAATATAACGTGTCTTCGCCGATGTCGCTCGAGTTGGCATTCGATCTAGGTCTCTCGGAATTGGCCAAGCGTTCCAACCTGCTGGCAAATATCGTCGAGTACGTCACGTTCGGCTCAACGCCGCCGGAAACGAATGTCGCGTTGATCCTGAACGGACCAGGAATGGCGCCGATGTTGCAGACCGCCGGTGCCTACGCTTCCATGGCAGCAGCGCTGGGGACAGCCGCCGATAATTCGGACGGTTCGACGGCGGTGTTGTCGGGTGCGTGGCAGGGACCAACATCGATCCCTCCGCAGGAGAGGTTTCGTATCTATAGTGGTTGGCTTCGCGAGCAAGCGTCCATAGCTGCGCAGACGGCCAGCGCGGCATGGAACGCAGCCGGGGCGTACCAGGCTGCGCACGCGAGCATGATCGAGATAGCTGCCGAGTTGGTCGTCAATCATGTGACGAAGGCAGTGCTCATGACGACCAATATGGGTCAGAACGCGATACCCCTGGCCCTCAACGAGATCCATTACGGCGCGCTCTGGATGCGAGCCGCCGCCACCATGATGACCTATGCCGGTGCGACTTCCGCGGCATTGCAGTCGATGCCGTCGCCGCAGCCGGCCCCCTCGATCGCTGACTCTGGCAGCGCGGCCGCGACGTTGCCTACGCTGCTGGCTGACCTGACACGTTCGGTCGACACGACCACGACAGTTGGAAACCCATTCGGCGGACCGATCGTCCACAAGGTGGTACCGACGCCGCCCCCTCCCACCCCCCAACCGCCTCCTCCTACCCCGCAACCGCCTCCTCCTACTCCGGTTTCCCCGTCTCCGCCTCCCACGCCGGTCTCTGGATCGGACCCGCTGTTCTCTTCGCCGAGTGTGGGTCTTCCGGATCCCGGCGCGGGCGCCGAACCTCAAGTGGCTTCGGACCAGCAGCCTTCATCCGCGGCCGGTGCCGACGGATTCGGCAACGCAGATCAAGCGCAGCAGGGCTTCTTCGGCACCTCGCCCTATTCGCCGACCCTGGCGGGTTTGAACGGCGGTGGAGGCAGCCTCGTCGCCTTCGGTGTGGCCCGCGGTGGGTTGGCGGCGGTATCCGGTGCGGCGAACGGGTTCCGAATGCCGACCACTTGGGCGCGGCGCTCCGGTGGCATATTCGGCGTAGCCGACGAGCCTGAGCCTTCGCCGACGCCGGTGGCTCGAGGTGCGCAGGGCGGCGTCAGTGCTCCCGATACGTTGCGGCGACGCCGGAACAGCGACGAGAAGCGACCATCGAAGGTCATCGACCCGGGTGCTCAGGAAGAGATTCCTGAGCTCGACAGCCCGCCCGTGATCGGCGTCATCGAATACGCCGAACCTGGAGATGAAACGTCCTTGGTGAATATCTGAGGCGAGAAGAATATTTTGAAAGGAATGACAATGGCATCGACTCCAATAACCACGGTCGATCCCGCGTTCATGCAGACCACTGCAAGCAAGACGCAATCGCATCACGGGGAGATCGGAGCGCACCTACGCGCTCTTTCTGGATGCAGGGACGAATTCAGGGCTGCAGTTCAAGGGTATACAGGTGACTCGGTTCAGGCTGCTTTCGAGAATGCTGAAGTGGCCGGAAATAGTGTAATGGCGTTCCTGCAGGACATCATTCAGAAACTGCAGGCTGCCGGCATCAGTTACGACGCGAACGCTCAGGAAGCTGCAGGGCAGATCAATGCGGCGAATCTCGACGCTGCCCCGGACGTCCAACACCTGCATGCCGCCGAGCAGACGCTGATCGACAATCACTCATGGTGATAACCCGTGTGCGCACGGGACAAAGGAAAGGGATAGATGATGAGCAGGCCGATCCATGTTGACTACACGCATGTCGCTGAACTGGTTCAGCGGACCGATGTCATCGAACAGGCGATGTATGATGAATCGCTGCAAATCGATTCACTGAAAAATGCCATCGTCGCTACCATGCAGGGTGCAGGTGTCGACGGGTACAACGATGTTCAGACTCAATGGGACAGCAAGATGCAGTCCTACCGGGCCAGTCTTGCCAATTTGAACAGCAAGGTCAATTCTGTTCTGGGTCCTGGCGGCTTCGTCAATTCCAATGACATCGAACAAGGGAAACGGTTCCCGGTGTAGGTCCTGCAGTGGCCCATGATCCGGTAGCCGTCGAGTTGAACGTCGATGCTGCCCTGTTGCTGCGGCGTCTGGTCGGCATCGACTCGTACCCTCTCGTGCTGGCGCTGATGCCGAACGTGTTTCTGGTCGAAGACCAGGAGCGGGTCGATACCGTTGTTTCCGAGCAGCTAACTCGGATCGGTGTCTTGGACGACGGCATCGTGCACCCGACCATCGAACGATGGCTGCGCTGCTTGTACCGGCCCGACGTGGAGATGGACGCCCGCATCGTCGATACCGGCCCGGACGCCCGCCCTGACGCGATGTTGCGGCTGGCGCTCGTGCGGTGTGGAGAAGACCATGTGCTCGCGTTGCGCAGCGGCGACGAGGTTGTCATTCAGTCGGTTCATCAGCAGATGAACCAGTTGGATGCTATCTGTGCCGTACTGAAGGCGGCACTCGGCTCCTGTCCACCCGCGCGATTCGAGCCGATGACCGCGACACTGGAGCAGTTCACTGTAGTGCCCGAGGGCAGGGTTGAAAGGCGAAGCGCGCTCATGGAATTGGGTGCCACACCGCGGACTGCGAGGGTGCTGTCCCAGGCATTGGACGAGACCACACGCCGGGCCGAAGTGGTGATGATCGAGCACCACGACGGGGCCACCGAAAGCCCGGAACTCGGTTTAGTGGTGCTCGACACGAACCTCGGGCGGATCGTTGTGATACCTCGTCGCGGGATCGACGGCCAAATTTGGTCGACCTATACCCCAGGTGATGACAGTGCCATGCGGGCCGGAGCCGAAGGACTGATCGAGTTGTTGCCTGCGCGGAGCTGGTTCGGTACGAGCCGGAGTTGAAAGTCCGGCAGGGATTTCGAGAGGACGAGAAATGGATGCAGCACCGGGCGGATCCGGGGCATCCGGCCGGGCTCGGGGCTACGATGCCTTCTTCGCTCCGGGCGACGGGTTGTCCGGTACTGGACTCGGCTGGATTTCCGAGCGAAGGTCGGATGCAGGTCCGGAATCGGACGGCAGCGAAGAGAACGGATCTCCGCCACCCGGTTCGGCCGGTCCGTCTCCACGGGACGGGGGTCCCGCAGCGTCGGTGCAAAACCAGCCGGCGGCACCGGCTATGGCGGAGAGCGCATTGTCAGAGACGCCCATATCAGCTGCTATTGGTCAGGGCCAATCGCAGCTAGAATCTGGTCGGCACTCGTCCAATACCGCCCCGGCCCGACAGTCTTCGGCTGCAATCCCAGCCTCGTCTCGACCTCACGATCCGAGCGAGTATTCGATTGCGGTACAACCGGTTTCGGCGCATGGCTCACCCATTGCTGTCAACTCCTTGGACCTTCTCGCTGATATCGCGGTATCACGGCCGGCGCACCTGCGTTCGACCCATGGCATGCGCGGGGCGCTGAACCGAGTCGGCTTCCGGCTGGGTCTCTCACGCGCTGAACAGGACACCGAGGATCGGCGCGCGCTCGTTCGCCGCCAACTGACCAGCCCCTACCAAATTGCGGTGATCAGTGTGAAGGGAGGAGTGGGCAGGACGACAACGGTTGCCACACTCGGATCGACCTTCGCGAGCCTGCGGCCGGATCGAGTTGTCGCCATCGACGCCAACCCGGATTTCGGGGATCTTTCCGCGCGCACCGCGCGCCACCCATATGGGCTGACATTGCGTGATCTCGCGCAGTCGCCGAACACCGATGCTTTCTCTGCTGTGCAGTCCTATGCCTCGATCAATGATTCAGATTTGGCCGTGGTCGCCTCTCCGTGGTCGACGAGGGCGACCGAACCGTTGTCGGGGCGCGAGTACACCCGCGCAGTGGAGATCTTGCGCCGACATTACAACCTGGTGCTTGTCGACTGTGGGACCGGCATGTTGAACTCCTCGACTGCCACCGTGCTGGAATCGAGTGCCGCGGTCGTCATCGTCACCCCGCCGACAGTGGGCGGTGTTACCGGTGCTGTCGCCACCTTGAACTGGTTGGGAGCTCACGGGCTGCAGCATCTGTTCGGGTCGTCCGTGGTGGCGATCGTTCACCATCACCCGAAGAAGCCATCGGTCGATATCGGTCAGATAGAGACGTTGTTCGCGAGCGTCCAACGGCCTACATGCGTGCTGCCTTACGATGCCCATCTGGCCGAGGGCGGTTCGATCGATCTCAGGCTGCTGGACAAGCGCACTCGGCTGGCGTTCGAACAACTGGGCGCGGAACTGGCCGAAGGATTTCCCGATCACTTGACGGGTGCACCTGCGTCGTTCGGACGGCGGTGATGAGCACGTCATTCGCAGTGGCCCCTGCCACCTCCCAGAATTCCGCGGAGGTCGCGCGCGCGAGGGTCGCGGTCATGGTTTCCCGCTATCAGGTCGATGTCGTCCTACCGACGAGGTTCACCATCGAGACCTTCATCGACGACCTGCTCGCGGTGTTGACCAACGCCATCGACGACGACTCTGTCGATTTCACTCCACCAAGCGGGCAATGGAGTCTGGCCCGAGTGGGCGAGCCGCCGATACCCCGATGGCGGACCCTCGCCGATCACGATGTCGCGGATGGGACCGTCCTGATGTTGTCAGCGGTCGAATCGCCGGAAGTTTTCACACCGCTGGTGGAGGACATCACCGACGCGCTGGCCCGGACCAACGCCCGTCATTTCGCCGAATTCGATCGTGACACCGCGACTGTCGCGGGATTGTCTGTACTCGGTGTCGGTGCATCGGCCTTCGCAGTGATGCTGGGACTTTCGTGGATACGCAGCGGATCAACGCTTCCGTACGCGCTGCCTGCCGTGTTGCTGGGTGCGAGCTACGGTGCTGCCGCGCTGGTTGCAGATCGGCGCGCCGCTGCGGCCCGGACTGTACTGGGACTAGCGATCGCCGCACTGCCACTCCTGTTCATGGGTGGCGCAATGCTGGTCCCGCATGCTTACGCCGAGCCGGGACCTTTCACTGCGGCCAATGTAGCGGCCGGGGCGGCAGTGGTCGCTATCGCTGCGGCCGCGCTGTTGCGGTCGACACGAATCGGCGTCACCCCCTTGCTTGCCACCGCGGTGTCGGGCGTCCTGATAGCCGCTGCAGCGTTGTCGGTGACATACCTCGCCGTATCGGCACGTCATGCTGTCGCGGCGACGGTCTTTGCAGGGCTTCTGCTGCTGACCGCGGCCCCCCGGCTTGCTGTGATAGCGGCTCGGATTCGCCCACCGGATCTGCCCGACCCGGGCAGCGACATCGCTCCGGCCACGCTCACCGACATCTTCGACGAATCCGAAAATGGTGACGAAGAGGCGGAGGGGCAGACCGACGGTGCAGGGCGATGGCAGAGCAGGCTTGGAGCGGACATCGAACGTCGCGCTCGTCTCGCCGTCACAGGATTGCGGGGTCTGATCCTCGCCGCGTCAGCGCTTCTGGCTGGTTCCACAGTCATCGTCGCCGTGACAGCAGTAGGAGGCGTCCGTGAAATTGTGTTGGCCGTTGCAGTTTCGGGCCTGCTGGTGTTGAGGGCTCGCTGGCATCCGGATCGCGTTCAGGCGCTCGCGCTGATCGCTGCTTCCACGGCAATCGTCGTGGGAGCTGGATTCGGGCTGATCGACGCCTATTACTCGGTGTCGGCCAGGGTTGTTGTCGGAGCCGCGGTCGCCGGTGTCGCCGGTGTGGGATGCGTTGTGGCGCTGAGGCTTCCGGGTCGACGGTTATCTCCGATAACCCGAAGATTGATCGACCTGGCCGAATACACCTTGATTCTCGTTGTCCCTGTCCTGACCTTCTGGATCATGGGCGTTTACACCGCTGCTCGGGGGATCTGATGCGTTTGGCCGCCATGGTTGTGGCAGCGGCTGCGGCGATGGCGTTCGTACCGGTCATCCCGGCCGCTGCCGTCGAGCAACCGCAGGTCGTAGTCGGGTCGACGCCTCTGGACGATCCACCCGGACCTGAACTGTCCACCAAACAGAACCGTGGATGTCTGGGGGCGGGCGTGTTACATGACAGCGACCTGTCGCAGCCGCCACCACCCGAACTTGCCCTCGACCTGCGCCATGCGCGGGCGTTGAGCAACGGTGCCGGTGTAACTGTTGCGGTGATCGATACGGGGGTGACACCGAACCTGCGGCTGCCCAATCTGATCGGTGGCGGCGACTATGTCGTGCCCGGTGGCGACGGGTTGTCCGACTGTGATGCGCACGGCACGTTGATCGCCGGAATCATCGGGGCAGCAAGCGATCCCGGGGACGCGTTCGCCGGTGTCGCGCCGGCGGCCCGGATCATATCGATTCGCTCCAGGTCGGATGCATTCGATTTCGAGCGGCCCGCCAGCTTCGATTCTGCCCAGCAGAGCGCGATGGACGTCCGGACCTTGGCTCGCGCCATCACACATGCGGCAAACCAAGGCGCAGGGGTCATCGTGATATCACTGCCGATCTGTGTCACAACGACCGCCGCAGTTGACCAGTCCATGCTTGCGGTAGCGATCGGATACGCAGTGCGCACGCGAGGAGCCGTAGTGGTGGCCGGGGCCGGCAACACCGGAGATCCTGGCTGTCAGCAGAATCCGGACATCGATCCGACCAAGCCCGCTGACCCGCGCAATTGGGATGGTGTGAAGACCGTCTCGACCCCGAGTTGGTTCGCCTCCGACGTGGTTTCTGTCGGATTCACAACTGCAACCGGCGCGGAGGTTCCGGATTCCCTGACTGGACCGTGGGTTTCGGTTGCCGCGCCCGGTACAGGAATCGAATCATTGGGTCCTGGAGGCGGATTGATCAACGGGATAGGGGCTTCCGGGAGTCTGGTCCCGGTCGGCGGTTCATCGTTTGCGGCAGCCTATGCCGCAGGAGTCGCAGCGTTGCTGCGCTCACGATTCCCAGCCGAGACACCGGGCGAGATCGTAAACCGGTTGCGGGCCAGTGCCCACGCGCCGGCCCGCGGTGTGGACAACGCCGTCGGCGCGGGATCGATCGATCCAATGGCAGCGCTGTCCTATCGGACCCCACCGCAGTTGCCGGCCGGACTTGGCAGCCCGAGAACCCTCGCTATGGCAGCACCACCACCTTCGAAGGATGCTCGACCGGGTACCTACGCACTGATCATCATCGCCCTCGCCGGTGCGCTGGCCTTGTGTGTGGTCGGGGCCGAGGAAATCTTGCGGAGGCGGGAGTGAGTGCGCGGATCCGGCTGGCAGGGGCAGAACGTGCGCCATTCGCGGCCATGGTGATCGGTGGGGGACCGGTACTGGCCGGAATGTCGACGCGAGTTCCGTGGTGGGTTTGTGCGGCTAGCCTGGCGGCGGTATTGGCGTCGGTGACAGTGCGTGTGAACGATCGAACCGCTGTCGGATGGCTGTATGGGTGGGCCCAGTACCGATTCCGGCGTTCGGCACGCAGTCGTGCCCTGCTCGAACCGGCCGATATCCAGGACGTTGAGGTTGCTGCGGGTACCTGCGGAATACGCACAGCGGGAACAACTTTGGTGGCCATGGTGCAGCTGGCTCCCGATCTCGATCTGCCGACCGTGATTGCCGAGACCACCATTTATACAGAGGACACCGTTGCCGTCGCCGCGTTGATGCCGATGCTCGATCAATACGGCATCGATATCGATATCGATATCGTGACCACCGGGCAACGCGTTCGTTCGACCGGCAGCTACAGCATGCTCTACGACCAACTGGTCGGATCACATCCGGTGGTCGGTAATCGGTTGACCTGGCTGGTGCTGCGCCTGGATCAAGAACGCAACCTGGCCGCACTGACACAGCGTGGGCCGTGTGCTGTCGTGGCACCGAAAGCGCTCGCGACCGCTGCCCACCGTATCGCCGTGCGCTTGCGTGAACGCGGAATCGCGGCGCAGGCACTGCCTTCGGCAGCGATGCACGAGGCAATCCGGCTACTGCACACAGGAGTCGAACTGGCGGAATTGCGGGAACGATGGGGACGATTACAAGCTTCTCCAGGACGAGATGCGACCAGCTTCCTGGTTGATTGGGGGCGTCTCGACGCTGCCACGCTCGACGATTGCTGGGCCTGGAATCGGGGACACACCACGCTTGTGCTCGGATTGACCGAGTCTCAGCAAGGCCCGCGTGCACTTGTGCGATTCGTCGGCCCCCCGGTTACCGCAGCCCTGCCCGACTATTTGCGCAGATTGCCCGGCCACCAGGCCGTCGCGTTGCGTGCCTCTCTTCCGGCAGAGACGTCTTGGAGCGCAGTACCGCTGATCGAATCGGGGACCGATTTCGCGCCTGACGAGCTGCTTGCTGACCTCACCATCCCGATCGGGCCCAACGGTCAAATTCTGGGATCCATCAGCGGACAACCTCGCCATACGCTCGCGCTGGCCCTTTTCGACCCGGCCCAATACCAACCGCGGCGGCGCAGCGTGGATGTTCAGGCGAAACTGCCGGTCGCACAGCAGATCGTCTTGCGGGCAATGGCAGTAGGCGCTGATGTTGAAGTCCATTCGGCTCGCCCGCAGCGGTGGCGCCAGTTGATCGACGCCGTCGGCGACGAGCGATCTTTGAGACTTGCCGTCGAAGAGGGTGTCCACGCAGCCGATTCCGAGGTCGGTCAGCGGCAGGCGACGATTGTCGTCTTTGATCAAATTCCGCCGCGTGCCTCGGCGGCTCCGACTACCGTCACCATCAACGAGCCCGGAGGAGGCCGCCCGCCACGGCGGACCGCGGATCTGCAGATCCGCCAGGTAAGTGAGACTGCCGTGGAGGTGAGCATTCCCATGCGAACCTTGCGTGTGGATCTCATCGAGCCGCGAGGTGAAACCCGATATGTCGATGAGCTGGGCGATCCCACCACGGCGCGGACCGAAGCGGGTCACCCGGAATCGGTGACCAACCATCCGGGGCGTTGACTGAGTTGGGAGTGAGGAATGACTATTGGCGTGATGGCAGAACGTGATGCTGACAGCGGCGACATCGAAGGCCGCGAAGACAGTGACGTCCCGACTCCCAGACAGGCGGCTGCGGAGCTGTTTTCCAGTCGGCTGTCCGAGCTCATCGCCGAATCGATGGTGTCGACCGAGGACGGATCGACACGATCTCTGACGTTGTATGCGCTGGCACAGCATCTGGAGTTGGCCTATCCGGATGTTCCGGTCTCGCAGTCAGGGCTGTACCGGCTGATACACGGCGACGCGATTCCGCGGCTGGATCTGATCATCGCCCTGGCTCGGGTCTTTGACGTGCCGCCCGAGTATTTCGTCACTGGCGACAAGAAGCCCTGATTCGGATGCGACCGGCTTCTCAGGGCTGGTAAGACTCCGGTCGGGTTTCGGGCTGCGGAGAAATACGATCCGGATCATGTCGGATACCGACCTCGGCGACTCTTTCCAACGCCACCGCGGTGCGGTCTTGAAGGCGCTGCTGTCCGAACCATCACTGGAGGTTCAGGCGGCAACGCACGATAAGCCGCCACGTGTCGTCGCGTCCGTTGGTGTACGTCCCGAGGAGTTCGAGGTCGAAACCTCAGCACCGAAGGCGGGCCGTCGGCACGCGGTCGGGCCGCGGGCGAGCGATCAGATTCTCGCGCTGCTCAATGGCGGGGTATCGGAGATTGCACCAGAGGTCGAGTTTCCGCCGGACTATTCCGAGCGCACCGCCTCCGAACCTAAGTCTGCGCCCGCAGAGGATCCACCATCGGCGGGCAACGGCGCTGGGGCGGCCGCTGAGGTGGTCCGCAACCTCTCCGCGCGGGTCGCATTCGCCTGGCTCAGACGACCGAAGATCGCTTTGGTTATCGGTGGCGGGCTGGTGGTGTCGCTGGTGCTGTTGCTAACCGTTACTCAGGGCAGCCATCAATCCAAACCGGCCGCCATTGAGACAGTGACCAATTCTCCGACGGCGGCGCCGTCTGTTCCGACCACGACCACGGTTGTCGGAGCTGTCATCCAGGTGAAGTCGGCGCAGTCGCATTGTCCGCCCGGCAGCACCGCGGGGATGGACGCTTTCGGCGGCCAAGGGAAGGCTTGGTCGTGTGTGCGCGCCTACAAGGTCGACGGGCAGGTTCTGACAATCGATCTCGGTAAGACCTATCAACTCGATTCGGTCGGCATAGTCCCCGGATGGGACAGCGTTGGATCCGATGGGGTAGATCAGTGGCCCAAATACCGTACGGTGAGCCGAGTCTCGTACCGTTTCGACGATCCCAACGCGACCACTGACACCCAAGAAACGCTCGGCCAGAGAACCCTTGTGGTCACCCGGTTGAATCCGCCGATTACCGCATCGCACATCACGCTCACGGTATTGGAATCGAAGGGTGATCCCTCCACCAACGTCGTTGCGATCTCCTCGATTGTGATCACCGGACATTGACCGTTCCCGCTTTCGTCTGCAGATACTGCTCGCACCGGAACAGCGGTGCTGATTCCCGCTGTTCCCACTGTGGAGCGCCGATCTCGGACCCCGAGCCCGCGACGTCGTCGGGCAAGATTGTCAGAGCGATCGAGGTGGTGGGGAAAGACGCGCTGGTGGAATCGGAAAGGGTTGGTGCCCACCAGCTTCGCCGCTGGCAGTGGAAGGCTGCTGGAGTGGGTGTGGCAGCCTTGGTCGGTTTGGCGATGGTGACTGTGCATTCTTGCTCGGTCCCAATCACGATGCCCACCACTTCGGTAGTGGGCAACCAGCAGCTTCCGGCAATGCTGGGCGCGGTCACTACCTGCGATCGGCCCGGGCCGGCTGGATCGGTCGACAGATGTGTCATTGCGGCCAGCGAGCCACTGCTAGCCGGGGGGATCGCCGGCAATCAGGAACTGGATTGCTACGTGCAGGTCGAGCGGCCTGATCAGGTGGCCTCGACGATCCGCAAATGGCGGGCGACGGGCGCCAAAGTCGTGTCGGACGGCAAAGTCTTCGTGGCGATCGGGCCCTCGGACAACGTGTGGTACGCGGACACCCGAACGGGGTTGGAGATCGAGACTGGCACCTTCGTTGGTTCTGCGGCGGCACTGGCGTTCGTGGTGCGGGCGGGGCTGGCTTAGTGCCTCCGCACAGATGATACTCTATATAATGCGCCGTCAAATAACGGTACACTAAGTAAGTAACTATGAGGCTCTGAACATTACTCGGAGTCCAGGAGGCGTAGGGCGATGGTGGCGAGCACCAGGCAGTCGATGCCATGGAGAGGGTTGCAGAATGAGCCCACTGCCTTGGCTGCAGCCTATTTCCGCTGGATACAGCCAGGAACGTCGGCGATTACCGAACGTGCCGAACAGATCTTCCAGAGCCATTACGAGCTCGCGGCTCAACGTGAACCGGGAACCGCCGTCCTGCGCACATACAGAAGTGACGATGCCATCGGTTTGGGTGCGGCAATCCAGATCGTCAATGACGACATGCCGCTGCTGGTCGACTCGGTGACCGCGGCGCTGCGCCGGGCAGGGGCCGTGGTCACCGAAGTGGTACACCCGGTCTTCGACGTGACCCGTACCAGTGACGGCCGATTGCAGGCGGTCGCTGAACGGGACAGCGATATCGAGGACGGTGACCACTCTGCCGGACACGGGAGCTTCCATGAGTCGTGGATTCATGTTCAGCTGAAGGCTGACACCGCTGACCAGGTCCTCGAACGCGCCGAGCGAGAAATCGGCCCGCTATTGCGCGACGTTCGCACAATCGCGAATGACACTCACGCGATGGCCGAGACTCTCGCTGGTGCCGCCGAACGATTGGGACGATCCGCCGACCGCCGGCACTATACCGAACTGGCCGACTACGCACGGCTTTTGCGGTGGCTGGCGGAGGGGCGATTCACCCTCCTCGGCTATGGCTATTATCAGGCGCGTCCAGGCGTCGATTCACACCAGGTACCCGGCACCGGCCTCGGTGTCCTGCGTAACGGTGCGAATTCCGATGTCCCCATTGCGGCCTCGACTTCCGCTGGGCCAATGGTGCAGCTGACCAACGGTACGGTCGATTCGCTCGTGCCCGGCGCTGGCGACCTCATCTTCGTCCGCATCGCCGACTGCAGTGAGGAGACCGAGGATTCGATCGGACCGGACGGTATGGTCGAACCACTGCCGGGCGACCACGTTTTCGTAGGTACGTTCACCGTCGCCGGACTTCACGAGAACATCCTCGATATTCCGGTAATCTCGAGGCGGGTACATCAGGTCCTCGAGTGGGCGGGCGTCGCCTTGAACTCGTTCACTGGTCAAGCAATGCTCGAGATGATGCAGACCTTTCCTCGAACCGAGCTGTTCTCCACGACGACCCGCCGGCTGTTCGAGACAGTGTCCGCCGTAGTTAATGTTGGACTACGCCGACAGGTGCGGCTGTTTCTGCGAGAGGATGTGCGCAGCGGGTCGATCTACTGCCTGGTGTATGTCCCGCGTGATCGCTACTCGACGGCTGTTCGATTGCAAATGGAAGAACTCGTTCGGGCAGAATTCCGCGGTGAACAGGTCGACTACTCGGTCCGGGTCGCCGAATCAGAGTTTGCGGTGTTGTACTTCACCGTCCACCGCGGGCGGGATACGGAACCTGCCGACCTCTCCGAGGCCAATCGGAGTCGGATCGAGGACCGGCTGTACGAGTGCGCGCGAACGTGGGGCGACCGGCTGGTCGCGGCGGCCGCTGGGATCGGGTTGGTGCCGGCGACTCTCATCCAGCAGTACGCCGACGCCTTCCCCGCGTCGTACCGGCACGAGTTCGAACCCAGCCGAGCATTGAAGGATGTGACACGACTGATCGGGTTGGCCGGAGGTGGGATCGACACACGTTTGTATCGGGAAGCGGATGCGCCAGACGACCAGTGGCGCTTCACCCTCTATGTGGCCGGAGATGAAGTGTCATTGAGCCGGGTGCTCCCGGTACTGCACAGTCTTGGCGTGGAGGTCGCTGACGAGCGGCCCTATCGAATCCCGTTGCCGAATGGCGAACCGCGCTGGATCTACGACTTCGGACTCCGGATGCCGGTGCCCGCGTCCGAGGATTGGGGATCGGAAGATGTTGTCTGCGAACGCTTCTCGGATGCCTTCCAAGCGATGTGGAGCGGCCGGACCGAGGTCGACGGTCTGAACGAGCTGGTTCTCCGTGCTGGGCTGTCGATCCGACTGGTCGTCGTCCTGCGGGCCTATGCAAAGTATCTGCAACAGGCGGGATTTGCCTACACCTTCGCCAACATCACACGAGTGCTGCTGGCGTATCCTCTCGCGGCTCGACTGTTCACACAGTTGTTTGCCGCGCAGTTCGACCCTGACCGCTCGGCCCGGTCCGATGAATCGCGGGCTGACGAGCTGGCGGAAAAGCTGAGCGTCGAGATTGATGCGGTAGCCGGCCTCGACACCGACCGGATTCTGCGTGCCATCCTGGGATTGATAACCGCCACCCTGCGGACCAACCACTATCGTCACGACCACGACGGGCAACCACCGGCATACCTGGCGCTCAAACTCGATCCTCGAAAGATCGCGGAGTTGCCGCAACCTCGACCGCGCTACGAGATTTTCGTGCACTCCCCGCGAGTGGAAGGCGTGCATCTGAGGTTCGGTCCCGTCGCGCGGGGTGGTCTGCGATGGTCGGATCGGCTGGAAGACTTTCGAACCGAGATCCTGGGGCTGGTCAAAGCACAAGCGGTCAAGAACGCAGTGATCGTGCCGGTCGGGGCGAAAGGTGGATTCGTCGTGAAGCGACCTCCCGCGCCATCGGGGAATGCCGCCGCTGATCGACAAGCGTTGCAGGCGGAGGGCGTTGCCTGCTATCGGACTTTCATAGCGGGCATGCTGGACCTCACCGACAATGTGGACCGCGATACCGGTACTGTGGTGCCTCCTGACCGAGTTGTGCGTCGAGACGGGGACGACACCTACCTGGTCGTAGCCGCGGACAAGGGCACAGCAGCATTTTCCGACATCGCCAACGACGTCGCCAGGCAGTACGGGTTCTGGTTGGGTGATGCGTTCGCCTCGGGCGGGTCGGTCGGTTACGACCACAAAGCAATGGCGATCACCGCGAAGGGCGCATGGGAGTCAGTGCGGCGTCATTTCGCCGAGACGGGTGTCGACACCCAATCCCAGGATTTCACGGTGGTCGGTATCGGTGACATGTCCGGCGACGTCTTCGGTAACGGGATGCTGTTGTCCGAACACATCCGGCTCGTCGCGGCCTTCGACCACCGCCATATCTTCCTGGATCCCGATCCGGACGCTGCCCGTTCGTTCCAGGAACGACAGCGAATGTTCGCGCTTACGCGCTCGTCGTGGGCTGACTACGACAATGCACTGATCAGTGCCGGCGGCGGAGTCTGGGAACGCACAGTCAAGTCGGTTCCCATCAGCTCTCAGGTCCAGCGAGCACTCGGATTGGCTCGTGATGTCACATCGATGTCGCCACCAGATCTGATTCGGGCGATCCTGCTCGCGCCCGTCCAGTTGCTGTGGAATGGCGGGATCGGTACATATATCAAGGCGTCGAACGAGTCCGACGCCGAGGTCGGAGACAAAGCGAACAACACCGTACGGGTGGACGCGAATCAGTTGCGGGTCAAGGTGATCGGGGAGGGAGGCAATCTGGGCATCACCGCCGCGGGCAGGATCGAGTTCTGCAGGCAGGGCGGCAAGTGCAACACTGACGCCCTGGACAACTCGGCAGGGGTCGACTGCTCGGACCGTGAAGTCAACATCAAGATTCTGCTTGATAGTGCGATCTCGAGCGGCGAATTGCCCGCTGCCGAACGCAATCCGCTGCTGGCGTCGATGACCGATGAGGTCGCCACACTCGTGTTGAGTGACAACATCTCTCAGAACAATCGCATGGGCCTGGCTCGTACCAGCGCGCCATCGCTGGTCGATGTGCACCGGCGACTGTTGGCCGATCTGGAGGCACGGCGCGGCCTACAGCGCGAGATCGAAGGACTGCCTTCCGACGCCGAAGTGAAGCGCCTGGCCGAGGCGGGCCGAGGATTGACCTCGCCCGAGCTGGCGAACCTGCTCGCGCAGGTCAAACTCTCGATCAAAGCGGACCTGCTCGATAGCGATCTCCCCGACAGCGCCGCGTTCGCCGCGATGCTGCCAGCGTATTTCCCTGCCCCCCTGCGTGATCGACTGTCGCACGGAATCAGCAAGCATCCTCTTCGGCGCGAGATCGTGTCGACCATGCTGGTAAACGATATCGTCGACAACGGCGGCATCACCTACGTCTTTCGGCTGATCGAAGAGACCGGCGCCACGACCACCGACGCGGTACGCGCCTTCACGGCTGCAGTCGAAATATTCGGGTTGCGGGACCTTTGGCACCGAATTCGCACGACGGCAATGCCTATGGCGGCGAGGGACGCCCTCGAGCTGGAAACCGAGCGCACATTGGATCGCGCCTCGCGATGGCTGCTGATCAACCGGCCCCAACCGATAGCGATCGGTGCCGATATCAGCCGGTATCGCGAGGGTATTGGCGCGCTGGCGCCCACAGTCCCGGCTTGGCGGCCCGGTCACATTGCCGACGACCTGCTCGGCCGGTCGCGCACGGTATTGGGCCTCGGCGCTCCGCGAGAGCTCGCCGAGGAGGTGTTCCTTCTCATTCACCGTTTCCCACTGCTGGATGTGCTCGACGTCGCCGACATCTGCGAGCGTGACGCTGCAGAGGTTGCGGACCTCTACTACACACTCAACGAAACCTTCGAAGTGCAACGGCTGCTAGACGCGGTCGGCCGCATGGAAGCCGGCGATCGATGGACTACGCTGGCGCGCTTGGCGGTTCGAGACGATCTCTACTCGGCGTTGCGTGCCTTGACAATCGATGTGCTGACGACAACGGAGCCAGTTGAGTCCACCGAGCAGAAGATCACTCACTGGCAGTCTCTGAGCCGGTCTCGTCTGGCCCGTGTCACTGCGACACTGGCCGAGATTGCCAGCGCTGGCCGCTATGACCTCGCGACCTTGTCGGTGGCGGCCCGGCAGGTCCGCAGCGTGGTCAACGGTGGGGAATTGAGTCTGACAAGCGGGAAATGAGCGGGCCCCACATCTGCTCGGTACCTGCTTGCTGTCGACACGGCTTCGCGCGAGCGTGCTTCCGCTCAATCGACTGATTGGCCGCATTCGGGACAGAACCGGGCAGCTGTGGGGAGTTCATTGCCGCAGCGGCATCGCCGGCCGGTGGACCTGCGTTCGATCTTTTCGCCACATTCGATACAGAAGCGGGCGTGACCTGCATTGACGGTGCGGCATCGCATGCAAACCTGTTGTTCAGAGCTGGCCACCGACGCGGGGTGAACTCCAGCGCCGATTTCCAAGTTTTGGCGAATCGCGTTGAGCCCCAGGGTGGTTCCTATGAGGTTGCCATCGGCTCTGCTCTCGCCGTGGGCAAGACCTTGACTGGCGCCCAGCGCCAGTTCGCCGGCGGCGTAGCGCTGGAAATCTCCGGCCAGGCGGATATAGGTGAGGTCCTTCGCCAGTCTCTTGAGTCGATCGGCATCCTCTGGGGCGAGTGTCAGATCGAAGTTGCCGAGTCTGGGGATCCGCAGCCCATACTCGTACAAAGTAAGGTTCGCGCTCCGCACCACCTCGTTCTCTACCGGCCCCAGCTGAGCCGACATGCCCAGCACCTGCCACTTCCCGCCCGAGATCCCTTGGGTAACAACTACTTTCATTGCCTTGAGAAGGATCTCGGCACACCATGACTCCAGTGTGGCGGGCTGGGAGAGGTCGGCGGTGCCCGCCAACGAGGTGAGCAGCACTGTGGGGTCACGTACCGACAGGGCGAATTCGCCGAATACCCGCAGCGTGACAACCTGTTCGCTGATCGGATCTGCGATGTCGGCGATCCGTCCACCAAACTTGATCGCCGGGAACTCGCGCGTCGAAACGAAGTACAGCTCCGCGCGGTAAAACCTGCCACCGCTGATCGTGTCGATCAATGCGCCCAGGCCGGGCAGTTCGTCGGTGTCGATCCGGTGTCTGCCGGGTCCGAGAGCTGCGACCACGTGCCCAGACGTGACGAGCAGCGCGGTTTCATCAGCGTTGACAATCGCGCGGCTGTAACGGCGGATGCTGACATCCGGCCACTTGTAGACAAGTTGATTCTTGCGGTCGTCGGGTACCGCAATGAACTCGCGATCGAGCCATGCCATCTGCCACTCCAACTATCTGACGCGTCAAGCGTATCGACCCATGGTGATCCGCTGGACGACTGATCTGTCCGCCGACGCCTCAGCCGGCCGGCGCTGCGACGAGTCGAGGATTCGAGATTGAACGGGCCGCTACTTAACGGTACATTAATTGGCGGAATAGTATTGCCGTCGAAAGGCTGGCTCATGACCACCGTTCCAGGTCCCGCAGAGGTGCCGCCGGATGTTCTGCACGCTGAGGATGTGGGCTATCACAAGGCGTTGCGTCCTCGTCAGTTGCAGATGATCGCGATCGGCGGTGCGATCGGAACCGGACTGTTTCTCGGTGCCGGTGGCCGGTTGGCCAGTGCCGGCCCAGGCCTGTGCCTGATCTACGGTGTTTGCGGAGTATTCGTATTCTTCGTCCTGCGAGCGCTTGGCGAACTGGTGTTGCATCGCCCGTCCTCGGGGTCGTTCGTGTCCTACGCGCGTGAGTTCTACGGCGAGAAGCTGGCTTTCGGTGTCGGATGGATGTACTTCTTTCACTGGTCCATGACCGGGATCGTAGACATCACCGCGATTGCCACCTATGTCCACTACTGGGGAGCCACCAGTTTCATACCGCAGTGGTTGATTGCATTGATCGCTCTGACACTGGTGGTGAGTATCAATCTCATCTCGGTGCGCTGGTTTGGCGAGATGGAGTTCTGGGCGGCCCTGATCAAGGTGGTCGCGCTTGCCACATTCCTGGTAGTGGGGACCGTGCTCCTGGTGGGACGCTTCAAAATCCAAGGTGCGCAAACCGGATTCACCATGGTTAGTGCACACGGGGGCCTGGCACCGCTCGGTGCCACACCCCTGGTCTTGGTGACGACCGGGGTTGTGTTCGCCTATGCCGGAGTCGAATTGGTCGGCACCGCGGCGGGCGAAGCGGAGAACCCGGAGAAGATCATGCCGCGGGCGATCAACTCGATCATCGCTCGGATTGTGGTTTTCTATGTCGGGTCGCTGGTGCTACTGGGACTCTTGTTGCCATACACCGCGTTCAAAGCGGGAGAAAGCCCGTTCGTCACCTTCTTTGCGAGACTTGGTGTCAGCGGTTCCGGTTCGATCATGAACGTCGTCGTGCTGACGGCCGCGTTCTCGAGTCTCAATGCGGGCCTCTACTCGACCGGCCGGGTCCTGCGCTCGATGGCGATGAATGGTAGTGCGCCAGGCGTTGCAGCGCGGATGTCACCGAGCGGAGTTCCATACGTCGGAATCCTGGCGACCGGAACCGTCGCGCTGACCGGCGTCGGGCTCAATGCGGTCGTACCCGCGAAGGCTTTCGAGATCGTGCTGAATATGTCCGCGCTCGGCACCCTGTCGACCTGGTCGGCGATCATTATTTGTCAGCTGCAACTGTGGCGGAGATGGCGCAGGGGCGAGACGCAGCGCCCGGCATTCCGGCTGATGGGCGCGCCCTACACCAGCTTTGCGACGCTGGCGTTCCTGGTGACAGTGGTCGCGATTATGGCTTTCGGGGGCAGCGGCACCGAACGAGCCTCTGTGATCTCCGCGGCGGTGATCTTGTTGCCTCTGCTGCTGATTGGATGGTTCCTGGCCCGCGAGCGAGTACTGCAGATCGCCAAAGATCGGGTCGGCTACACAGGGCAGTTTCCGATCGTTGTGGAGCGGCCGTTGCCGCGCAGCGAGGCCCTGACAACAGCCGACCCGTCCGAACAGAGCTAGTTCGGCTGTGTTCGCGCCAAGACAACGGGTTTGCAGGCAACAGCGAAATCTGCAAAGTGGACAGTCGATCCAGAACGGATCGGGAGATCCCGATGTCGGATGATCGAACAACTTCCGGCCAGGAAGCATCCGCCGATGCCTGGACGAATCGGCCGGGTGGGTGGCCGACTCTGCGGATGACGAAGGCAGTCGAAGGCCTTCCGAACAGGCAACCGCCCGAAGGTGGCTCGACCCAACGGGTTTCGCCTCAGGGGCGCGATCAAAGTGACAAGGCAGATGCCGAGACCTCACGCCCCAGCGTCAAGCGGTTGGCAGGTGGTCTGGTGGCTATGCCGAGTACCGCGCCGATCGACCCACGAACTGTGCTTCTGTCTGATCCCGAAGTCCCGGAGTCGGAGCGCTTCTGCTGGAACTGTCAGGAGCCAGTCGGACGAAGTGATTCGGATCAGCCGGGCGTTCTTGCAGGCCAGTGCCCCGTCTGCAGGTCGCCGTTCAACTTCCGGCCCTCGCTGAGCCCCGGAGACCTGGTAGCGGGGCAGTACGAGGTTCAGGGATGTCTGGCGCACGGCGGACTCGGATGGCTCTACCTGGCGATTGACCGCAACGTGAGCGACCGCTGGGTGGTCCTGAAAGGCCTTCGGAACCCGCTCGACTTCGAGGCACATGTCGTCGCACTCGCTGAACGGCAATTCCTGTCCGAGGCCGCGTATTCCAGCATTGTCAAGATCTACAATTTTGTCGAGCACAGGTCGACCCAACACGCTCCCGACGGTTACATAGTCATGGAGTACATCGGCGGACGTTCACTGCGCGCGCTACTCGATCGGCAATCACCGTCTCGAATGCCGGTCGCCGATGCAATTGCCTATGTGATGGAAATTCTTCCCGCACTGGACTATCTGCATTCGTGTGGACTCGCCTACAACGATCTCAAACCTGACAACATCATGGTGGCCGATGGAGAAGTCAAACTTATCGATCTCGGCGCAGTGGCGGCATTGGGTTCGGGCGGCAGCATCTACGGGACGCCTGGATATATGGCGCCTGAGATCACAATGACCGGGCCGACCGTCTTGTCCGACATCTACTCGGTTGGCCGGACATTGGCCGCCTTGATCATTGACATGCCCAGGGACCAAAACGGGCACCGCTCGGCGGGTATTCCCGCACCAAGCGAGCGAGCGATTTTTAGGCGGTACCCGTGGTTGTACCGGTTCCTGGTCCGGGCAACAGACCCGGACCCACAGCGCCGCTTCACCTCTGCCTATGCGATGCACTCCCAGCTTGCTGGTGTGCTCCGTAAGGTACTTGCCACCGACACCGGGCGTGAGCATCCTCAAGCCTCGATCGCATTCGGTTCCTTGCGAGGAGATTTTGGAATCGAAACAATGATCGGGCAGATCGATGGAATGATCGAGGGAACGGGCTCCGGTCGAGCGATTACCGCTCGAGAAGTCATCGCCGCGCTCCCGGTACCTCTGATCGATAGACGCGACCCCAGTTCGGCTATGCTATCGAGCCTGCAGCACGGAGATCCGGCGCACACCTTGGAGGCGCTGCGCCAAGCTCGTCAGCGGATTGTCGACGGGACCATCGAGAAGCCTGAATCCTTCGGCGTGGAAAGCACTCTCGCCGCGATTCGGGCGCACTTGGATCTAGGACAGGCTGATGTCGCCAGCCAGTTGATAGACGGTCTTGCGATCGACACCAATGCAGATTGGCGCGTCGCATGGTATTCGGGGATCGCCGCGATGCTGCACGACGAACACGCCTGCGCCTACCGACATTTCGACGCTGTTCATTCGATACTGCCAGGCGAGATCGCGCCTGAACTCGCGCTTGCGGCGACAGCGCAGCTTCACCTCCAGCAGACCGAGGACGACGACATCGATCGCTGGCACACGGCCGCGGTAGTTCACTATCGAACAGTCTGGCGCACCAATCACGGAGTGATCAGCGCCGCGTTCGGGCTCGCGCGGCAGCTGGAGTCCCGGGGCGCGAGGTTGCAGGCTGTAAGTGTTCTCGACGAGGTACCCGTCGCGTCCCGACATCACAATGTCGCGCGTCTGACCGGCTGTCTGCTCCTGCTATCACGTCCGGTCGCGGAGCTCACCTCGGTTGATCTGGATGCTGCCGCCGAGCGCGTGGAGTCACACCGCGACGATCCACGGGCGATGCCGCTACGGACAGTCGTGTTGTGGGTCGCGCTGGCATGGTTGAATGCCGGAGGCCGACCGGACGATGCCGATCGTATTCTCGGATACCCGGCCACCGAGCGGGGACTTCGCCTCGGTCTCGAAGCCTCCCTGCGCGTATTGGCCAAGCTCGCGCCCGACCGCTTGCATCGCTATCGATTGGTGGACCTGGCCAACCAGGTTAGGCCGAGAACACGATGGTAGGAGTCCGGGTCGATCGTCATCCGGTCGCCGGTGAGTAGGGGTGCCAGTAAGGATCATGTCACCAGCCGCAAATGAGGGTTAGTTCCGCGGTGTGGCACCGGTGGTGATGCGGTGGATCGTCGTGCGTGCCGCGAGGGGCATTTTCGGATTTCCTTGCCTCGCCGTCGGGCCGTGGCGCGGGTCTTGGCCATGCCTTTGCGGGTGCACATGTGGTTCAGGTTCGCCTCGAACTTGGCGACGATGCCCAAGGTTTGCAAGAACAGCTTGCCGAACAGATCGTCCCGGCCGAAGGTTTGGCTGCCGAGCCCGAACAGCAACACCCGCGTCGCACAGGTCGGTCGGCATTTACCGGCTTCGGCGAGGTTGCGGGTGAATCGATCGAATTTCGTTGTGGTCAGTACCGTTTGGCGGCTCTCGGTTGTTGCTGCCGCCGCCGTGACCACTGGCAGGGTTACACCAGCTTGCCCTTCCGCTATTCAGCGGTACTATGTACCGGTAGTCATCGCCACTAAGTAGCGCGAGGAGGTGTTCCGTGGGCAAGCAGATCACGGAGATGCTGAAGGGCACGTTGGAAGGCATCATCCTGGCGATCCTGGCCGTGCGGCCGGCGTATGGGTACGAGATCACCTCGTGGTTACGGGACCAGGGGTTCTCCGATATCGCCGAGGGCACCGTCTACGCCCTCCTCGTCCGGATCGAGAAGAAGGGCCTGGTCAACGTGGAGAAGGTCCCATCGGAGAAGGGGCCGCCGCGCAAGGTGTACCGCCTGAACGCGCGGGGACAGGAAGACCTGGACGAATTCTGGGGGACTTGGAACTTCCTGTCCGAACGGCTCGCAGAGCTGCACGAAGGAGGCAAATAGCCATGCCAAATACCGAAGATGGCGCCGGTTCGATGACGACACACCAAGCTCCCGCGATCGATGTGCGGGATCTGGAGAAGTCCTACAAGGATCTGCATGTGCTGCGCGGCGTGAATTTCGACGTCGCACGTGGCAGTATCTTCGCCCTGCTCGGCTCCAACGGGGCGGGCAAGACCACGATCGTACGCATCCTGGCCACGCTAATGAAGGCCGACTCGGGCACCGCCTGTGTCAACGGATTCGACGTCGCTACCCAAGCGAATGAGGTCCGCCAGTCTTTCAGTCTCACCGGACAGTTCACTGCGGTTGATGAAATCCTTTCCGGGCGTGAGAACCTGGTGCTGGTCGCGCGGCTGCGACACCTGAGGAACCCGCGCCGGATCGCCGACGATCTGCTGGAGCGGTTCGGACTGACCGACGCGGCCACGCGAAAGGTTTCCACCTATTCCGGTGGCATGCGCCGCCGCCTCGACATCGCGATGAGTCTGATCGGGGATCCGGCGGTCATTTTCCTCGACGAGCCGACGACGGGGCTGGACCCACAGGCCCGTGTCGAGGTGTGGAAGGCCGTCACCGAACTTGCTGCGAGCGGCACCACGGTGCTGCTCACCACGCAGCATCTCGACGAGGCCGAGCAGCTCGCCGATCGGATCGCGATCCTGCACGAGGGCCGCATTATCGTCAACGGCACCCTCGCCGAACTCAAGGCACTGCACCCGCCAGCCACCGTCGAGTACGTCGAGAAGCAGCCGACCCTCGAAGACATCTACTTCGCCATCGTCGGCGACGGCCGGAGGGATGACGCCGCTGCCGACCGCGGTGTCGGCGCGAAAACCTAAGGAACACCGATGAACAAACACTTCTTCGGCGACACCGCCGTTCTGCTGGGACGATCGTTGCGCCATATCACTCGCAGCCTGGACACCATCATGACGACGGTCATCATGCCGATCGCGTTCCTGCTGCTGTTCACCTATGTATTCGGCGGTGCGATCAATACTGGGATGCACTCGTACGTGAAGTACCTGCTGCCGGGCATCCTGCTCATGACTGTCGCCTCCGGCATCGCCTACACCGCTTTCCGGTTGTTCCAGGACAAGAACAACGGCATCTTCGAACGCTTTCAATCGATGCCGATCGCCCGCTCGTCGGTGTTGTGGGCGCACGTGCTGACCTCGCTGGTCGCCAACTTGATCTCGCTGGCTGTCGTGGTGGGCGTCGCGGTGGCGATGGGATTCCGCACCGGCGCAAGCGTATTCGCCTGGCTGGCGGTGCTGGGCATCCTGGTCCTGTTCACCCTGGCCCTGACCTGGATCGCCATCATCCCCGGTCTCACCGCGAGCTCTCCGGACGGCGCCAGCGCGTTCTCCTACCCGCTGATCTTCTTGCCGTTCCTCAGCTCGGCCTTCGTGCCCACCCACACCATGCCCGGCCCGGTGCGCGCCTTCGCTGACAACCAGCCGGTGACCTCGATCGTTGATGCGATCCGCGACCTGTTCGCCCAACAGCCGGTCGGCGACAGCATCTGGATCGCGCTGGCCTGGTGTGTCGGCATCCTTGTTGTCGCCTACGTTTTCGCCATGATGGCCTACCGTCGGAGGATTTCCTGATGAACTTCTGGGACAAAATCACAGGCAACGATCTCACTAGGGAATGCGCGGCCTTCGAAGCTCGAGCCAAGGCCCTTCCAGTCGAATATCAAGCGGCATGGGGCGAGATCAAAGCCCATCTGTTCGTCTACGGGGACTTCACGGGTCGCAACATGATGCCGATTCTCGACGGTGCCCTCGGGCTGCTAGAGGAGACAGCCGCGGACGGACAGAGCGTCCACGAGGCGCTGGGCGACGATATCAAGGGCTTCTGCGCAGCGATCGCCGGCGAAGAGGGAACCAAGAGCTATCGCGACAGGTGGCGCGAGCAGCTGAACCGCAACGTTGCACGCAAACTCGACCGGCGAGGAGAATAAGGTGGGTATCCGGGACATCGTCGAAGATAAGCGAAAGTGGCGTGCGCATATGGCTCGCGTCAGAGCGCTCCCGACCGACTACGAGATTGTCTACCGGGAGATTCAAAAGTACTTGTTCAAGACCGGGCCGGTCGAGCTGGCGGACGAGAGCTTGCTATCCGGGATTCTCGACTTCTTCGAAGAAGGGATCGCTGCAGGCAAAGGAGTCGTGGAACTTATCGGCAACGATGTCGCCAAATTCTGCGATGACCTCGTCGAAGCCTCACGGTTACAGGATGACTGCTGAATTCGGCCTGGCTGAACGGTGCCGCCGGGAAGGTGCGCCGGCTGACACCCTACGGGGTCGGCTGATCGGGTCAGCCGATTCGGTAGTGTTCGGGCAACGGTTGGGAACGATCAGCAACCAACGGTCCGGTTGAGTCGGTCACACCCACCGAGGGCGAGGCGGCTGCTGCTCATGTGAAGCTTGATCTCTCCCCATACGGGTGTGTACATGCGACGGCTTGAGCGCGTCCGAGTAATACTGCACGTGATCGACCTGAAAACCCGTGCGCGTCAACGTCCGCCGGACCACCGGCAGGAAATCCACCATGAATGCCGCAGGTTGGTCACCGTCACCGGCGGACCGTCTTCGGCGAGCTTCTCCGCCCACACCGCCGCCGGGGGGCGGGCGGGCGGGTTGTGACGCTCGTGATACGCAATTCCTCACGGTCGCACCCGGATTGACGATCGAGGCCGTCAGACACGGCTCGTTGGGCTCGGCCACGCCGTGGCGAGTCCAGGCGCGCGGGCTTTCGGCTCCGAAACTATGTCGCGGTCTATGCAGATACCAGCCCGGCCGCGAGGCCAGGGTGGGTCACTGTGTTGTTGGAGGGCGGACTGCCGACGCCGATGTCATCCGCGAGTCACAGACGATCCTGCCGTTGCAATCCCGTCAGGTGGTGTCAAATTTGCCGATACCAACATCTTCCGGACCCATCGGTACCGTGGCTCACCAATAACCGATGTCGAGATTTGCGGATGCAGCTACCGAGTGCGGCGAATCAGCAGGATCAGCACGGCGGCGGCGACCAGAAGCAGCGAGAGTGGATTGCCGGTGGCCGCGAACAACGCGGTGGCAGCGATCGTCAGGAACGTGATGACTACCGCGAGTGGGCTTACCGTGGGTTCGGCAGGGATCTGTGAAGGCCCTGGCGTGTTGACGGGCAGATCGATGAAAAGCTGGGCCAATTGATTCAGGCTGGTTGCTGTGGTCACCGCCGCACTGCGGTCCTCGAACTCGGTCAGAGTCAGCCGTCCATTACCGAAATGCTGCGACAGCTCGCGCAATGCACGCTCGCGGTCTGCCGTGCTGATCCGGGGTCCGTCCATATCCGACAGAGTAGGACCCGAGAACGCGGCCGGCGTTCGTCCAATTTCCAACGACGGGAACAGGTATGCACGGCTACGCGTCGGTTAGCTTGATTTCCTCTTCGAGATATCGTGCGACGAATCGGTTGATCAGGTCCGAGGTTGCGCGACCCGGTAAAGCACGAGCAATGGAGAGTTGTTCGCTGTGTGCAGCCCGGGCCGCGAGGTTCGTGTCCTCGAGGTGCGGGTCACGCGTTGTTCGCTGGAAGACATCGACGAAACGGCGGGCGATCCGATCGCAGTCGATTCGCAATCTCTCCAGTTCGCTGACAGCCTCGTCGAGAGGTATACCCGCCGACACGAACTGGTCGACGATCCGAATCAGCTGTGGGTCGATTACGCGGTAGGTCGCCGCGTCGACGGGCTCGTACATGCCCGCCGCGACGACACGGGCCAATCCGTTAGGCACGTCGGCATATCGATCGGCCAGCTCGGTCGCCGAAAGCTTCTGAGACTCGACCGATTCCTGAGGAGCGGGCGCTCCCGGAGCCATCTCGCCCAGGACCTCGCCGAGGCCATCTCCGCGATCCCACGCGTTGAGCAGCTCCTTGATGCCGTTGAGCTTTATTCCTCGATCGAGCAGCCGACTTATGGTGTGCACCCGGTTGAGATGCTCGGGCCCATAGAACCCGGTTCGCCCCTTCAAAGTGGGGGGTGGCAGCACTCCGCGCTCGTGGTAGACACGCAGACTCCGCACGGTCGTACCGGCTTCACGTGCCAGCTGATCGATCGTGTATTCGACACCCGCGCTCATGCTACTAAGCAAACCACATCGGCGTCCACGTGGACCGAAAGGAGTCGGACGATGGCGGTGGGGTAACCGGATCGGGTTCTCACCCTCGGCATCTAGATCGATAGCGGGTAAGGAATCAACACAGGGGAACGAGCTGATCTACTCGGCGGCCCTGCCTCCGAAGGCAGAGCGCCAGATCGAGATCTGCCCACGGGACGCTGACCGTGACAGATGTATCTCGTATCTCCAGCCATACCGAACGGCGTATGGCGAGGTTGGCTCCGCACGGCCACCCGGCGGCGAGGTCGAAGATCTGGGATCTGTGACGCGTTTGCCGATCGGCGTCCGCGGTCGGAATCTTGAGCCCGATATGTGTGAGATTGGTTCTTGTGACCGCCGCCGTTTCGGGATGTGTGGATAGATGGCGTGAAGTCGTTCGGGCCCAATCGAATTCGACGCGAGCGTCAGGACGAAGATGCCCAATGATGTCGCTGTCGGCGGCATCGAACCCGAGGTTGCGCGCGGCGACCAGCTCGAGGCCGGGCTCAGTAATCAGGCGGATCTTCTCGGTAATCGATGAGTACACCCCGACGATCCATTGGGTGTCGTCGACGCTTCCACGGTCCACAACGATGATCTGAGCGATTGCTTCTTGCCTGGTGAGTCGATCCAGGCAGTAAGGAATGTCAGTCGCGTCGTTGAGGGCAGTGATCACGGCCGTCACATCGCCCACCGAAGCCTGCTCGGTCGAGGGGTAACATATTCGGGCCTGCTCTCGCCCAAACCTCCTGCGGGCCACAGTGTTCGGGCAAGAGGGCACCTTCGGCTCGATCATCGGGACTCCCTGATAGCTGCCAAATTCCACGCGGTTCTGCACGTACCGACCGAGCGTGGGATTTTCGAGGTAGTGGGGCAGGTGAACGCAAATCGGGTTGCTGTCGCGCTAGGCATGCCGAGCGGGCCACCGACGTCGTCGTGTCATCGAGATTCGAGCATCGTAGATCGATTTCACACAGGTTGTCTGACGGGTGGGTGCAGGTCCAAGTGGAGAACTCATTGCTTCTCCCTTGCAACAGGTCCTGGGAGCAGGTCCCTGACGCTATGGAGGCCGAACGCTTCGGCCACGGCTGTTAGATCTTCCATGGTCAACCGCGCCGGTGTGGCGATGGAGGGAAGCGGTATCGAATTGTGGTTTGGGGCGACATAGCTGTCCATCAACGGCGTCCTCGAGAAGCGTGGATCGATCGACACTGATCGTCGTTGACGCCGAAGAGGCACAACATCCGCCACGGCACCGAATCCGAAGACGCTAACCGATTGCCGACTACGGCTGCTCGATCGAAAGACGATGGCGGAAGTTGTTATTGGGATCCCAGTCGGCTTTGATGCGTTGAAGTCGCGGGTATCCGGAACCGTAATAGAAGCCATGCCAGGGGAGCGAGGAGGTGTTCCATTCCGGATCCGCCAGGTCGGGGTCGGGATAGTTGATGTAGCAGCCGCCGTTGCGTTCGTTGGGTACTGGTGCGAACCCAGTATCAGAGTAGAGCTCGCGGTAGATCTTCCGCGCCCAGGACGCGAGTTGTTCGTCGTTGGCGGGTTCGCGCCAGGCCGCGTGGATGAGCATCTTCATGAAGCTATCGCGGGCGGGCATCGCGGTGGCGTCGACCGCGACCGCGTTGATCATGCCGCCGAAGGGTGCGAATTCGACGAAGGAGTCCGCAGTCATCACCGGATCGACGAGTCCGCGGTACAGGGTTTTCAGCTGATCGGCCGAGTATGGTTGGCGCAACAGTGCGGTTTTGATTTTTACTCGGAACGGGTTGGCCGGTCGTGGCGCATAGAACTGGTCGATACAGTCGATGTAGGTGACCCGCACTGGTGGCAGAACAAGTGGTGCGGGCTTAACTTTGCTGGTCACAGCGGTCAGGAATTCGTCGAGTTGGGCATAGGCTTGGTCACCGTCACCGTGTGAGAAGACCAGTAGGTCAGCGAAGCTTTCGATGATCGGGTGGAAGTTCAGTCGAGCGAAGACAGCTGCATACCGGTTGCGGGGCTGGCGATACCGGGCATAGAAGTCGAGGTAGTTGTTCAGTAGCTGCGCGAACGAGTCCTCGGACGACAGCGGCATCGGCATCACTAGGTGTCCAACGACCACCGAATCCGGTACTGGAGGCAGGGCCTGTGACGGATCGGAGCCGTCTGAGGTCGGTGTGCGCAAAAAGAATCGGGTCACGATGCCGAAGTTTCCGCCGCCACCTCCGGTGTGTGCCCACCACAAGTCTCGATTCGGGCCCTCCCGCGTCGCGATTGTCAACGCTGACCGACCACTGGAATCGACGGTGACGATCTCAACGCCATACAGATGGTCTGCGACAAGACCGTATTGCCGAGATAGCGGGCCGTAGCCTCCGCCGCTGATGTGGCCGCCCACACCGACATTCCGGCAGATTCCGCCGGGGATCGTCACGCCCCATCGCGCCAGTTCCCGATAGACGGTCTCGAGGTCGGCGCCAGCACTGACCGAGAACGCTCCGTACTGGTGGTCCCAGTCGACTGAGTTCATGCGCTGTAAATCAATCAGTGCTCGCGTGTCGGGACTGTCGACGAAGTCATCGAAGCAGTGCCCGCCTGATCGGACTGCGATCCGCTGATTGGCACGGATCGAGGCGTCTACCGCGTCCTGCACCTCGATAGCGTTCGACGGCACGAAGATCTCATCCGGGTGGGCAATGAACCGTCGGTTGTATCCTCTGAGCGTCAGTGTGTTGTAGTCCGAATCAGCGGGAATCGCAGTCGCTGGATCGCCGTACGAGGCAGCCTCGCCCACAAATGCGCTGGTAGCGCCCAGTGTTGCGGCACCAAGAAATTTCCGACGGGACAACGACATGCGTGCTTCTTCCAGACAATGATGGCTTCGGGCGCGGTGGTGGCGCTTGGGCATCTCTACAGGTACGCCCAGGTTCGATGATGAATACACCCTCGAATTCGTCCTGTCAGGACGCCCGCATGCAATGCCCACAGGCCGGTGGGAACCCATTTGCGCATGAATACGAACGCCGGATTGCACAGAATGACCACCGCGACGGTGATCAGAGTCGAGCGCAGAGGGTAGGGCGGGCAGCCTCGTGAGGAGTGCTTCAGATAGACATCGACCTGCGTTCGGCCGTAGCCGACTGCTTGGCGGAACGCCTGCCACAACCTGGGTCTCAATCGATAGGCGACCAGGGCGTCAGGTGCGTGTCCGAGGGTCATGCCCGCCTCCTGGATACTCCAGGAGATATCGATGTCGTCACCACAGACCATCGACTCGTCGAACCCACCTACCTTCTCGAATACTGTGCGCCACATGCCGATATTGTTCCCGTGAGCCCAGTACAGGTAATGGGATGTGAATCGCTCGTTCGGTGCCGGGGACGGCCGCCAGCGAGCGACCTTCGGGCTGTTGAGGGTCACGGTCTCTATCGGGCCACCGACTGAGTCGTAGTCGGCAGCGGCCGCGACCAGTGCACTGAGCCAGGTGGGATGAACTCTGTCGTCCTGATCTGTGAATGCCAGGAAATCTCCCTTTGCTGCGTCTGCGCCAACATTTCGTGCATGAGGGGCACCCGGCCGGTCAGAGCTGTCGACTCGCTGTAGGCGCAGCGACTCCCGGAGCGGGTGGCGGTCAATATAGTCGGCGAGGCCGTCGGTGGATCCGTTGTCGCTGATGATCACCTCGAATGATCCTGAATAGTCCTGCATTCCGAGGCCTTCCAACTGCATCTCGAGCAAGGGGAGGCCATTGAAGACAGGGATAATCACCGAAACCAGGTCCGGCTTTCTCGACCGCGGTGTGTCGTTGTCGGGCATCTGGTTCCTCCAGAGCTCGGGCGTTGGTCAGGATCGACTGGCATCCAGACGCTAACGCCGTCCCATCAGTGGGAACCCGAGGCATGCGACCACAGTGATTGTGGTCGCATCGCCCTGTTGATCGAATCTGGTCGGAGCAAGATGCCGCTATAGGTTATCGATGCTGGATATCCCAGTGACGCACCCGTCCGCGCAAATGTGCAGGCGATAGTGAGCGACTCTGTCAGAGCCCGTGAACAAACTGTTCATTCCGTGGGTGGGTGCGGCAGGCCCAGACCACCCTGGTCATGGTGGATAGTTCGTACACCCGGGTCGGGCACTACATCCGGATCGGGAATCCTGGGAGCTATGTTGCCTGTGGGGTGTCGCAGGGTCGAAGCTCGTCGTCGCGGCAGTCGATCCAAGTATCCGGGTTGTCGACCAGGTCTTCGGAATCAGCGGTCGTTGACGGCGCAGCGCTGGCGGGGTGAACACTGTAAGACCAAGGGCCGTAGGGGATGTCGGGGGCGATTAACCGCTTGACCGTAGCGGCTAATCCGGTGTTGGTGACGAGCACTGCATCGCCTGGCTGGAATCGGGGCAGCGTCCATGCTTCTACCCAATCGATGCAGGCCCAGACCAAGTTGTCATGGAGAAACCGGGAGTTCGGGGCGCGCCGCCGGTCGAAGACCGCACTGCTCAGGTCATAGGCCGACCACCAGCCGTCTCCCGCATCAATTCCCATGGCTTCGAGGCAGATATGGGCCCGATCAGGCGGGACGACATAGGCGTTGAATTCGATCCGGTCGTCGCATTCGCCGTCCTCGCTGAGCTCTCGAACCTCCCCGTATGTCGCGAGCGTTGCACGTAGCGCTGCAGCGATCTCCCCGCTGCGGATGAGTGGCTCTTCCACGAACATCTGGAGGAACACCGCCCGGAAGGGCGGAAACTCAGGCGGTTCGATTCCCATCTGGTCAGGCTGGCACAAAGAGTTCGGCCTTCCCGCCGTTGAGAGGGGAGACCCGAACAGTGGAAATGGGTCGTATGGCGGCTGTGGCGGTTTGAGCTGGGTGAGTCCTCGTGGCACTGTCGCTGTGGTGGGTTCGCGGTTTGTGGTCGGAATGGGGATTTGGTCGGTGTCGAGGCGCGATGGTGGCGTGGCGCGAGGAGGTCACGCGGCGCGAAACGGCGGCTGCTGAGCGGGTGCAATTGTTGCGGGAGCAGATCGTGGAGTTGACCGAGGAGTTGGCCGTGGCCGAGCATGTGCTGTCGCGACCGATGAGTCGATCGATTCCGATGTTTCCGAGCCGACCGAGAGCGCGAATGCCGAACCGTCACCGTTGGTTTCGAGATCCCGCTCACCGATCGGGTTGATGCTGGTGCCGCGGCGGCGGCCCGAGATGGACGTGGCGGTGGTGCTGCTGGGAGGACTACTGCGACATTCTCGCGGTGTTCGCCGAGGCGGGTCACGGGTTGCAGGTCGGGCAGGTTGCCGCCGAAGTGGGCGTTGCCCGCACAGATCGGTCGACGGTCGAGGGGGTTGCGTTCGAAGTTGAATCGTCTGGCGGCGCACGGCTGGCTCAGCCGCGCCGGCCGCACCACCTCCAGCATGGACTTCGACGTCCTACGTCGAACCATTCCGTACCTACTCAGGCCGGTATCTGAACCGATGTAAGCGAAAGCCTGATCGCCACCCATGAAATGGGAAGTCGGACAATGTGTTCGCCGCTATGACAAGGGTGGAAGGGCGGTGACTCGAATTATAGATATGTATATCTGGATATGCGCAGGTAACCATGTGTCTCGGCCCACGTTAACCCAGCCAATGCGGTGTTCTGCCCCGGCGCCTTCCCGCTCCTGGGAAGTTTTCTACGGCATTTATGGTCGTGGAACCTTGCGATTTCGAGCAGAAGTGCAGATTGGGGATCATGAGGCTTGCTGCGCTGAAATTGGATTACGGCAGGTAGGAGCGCAGAATTGATAATGCGAGATATACGGAGATCGTGGGTTGTGTCCGGGGCTGTATTAGCGACGTGCATATGCGCCTCGTTGATCGGGGTTGCTTCAGCGCAGCCACCCGATTCTGGTTCGTCCGGCGGTTACCACGCGCCGCCGAACAGTAGCGCCGAACTCGCCAAACCGGCCATCACCGGTATCGAACCGATCACAGACCGATGGATCCGGGTGTTCGTGGCGTCTCCGGCGATGCGCAGGGTTGTCCAAGTGCAGGTTTTGCTGCCTATCGATCGCAGTCGCTCTCGGCCCACGCTCTACATGCTGGACGGCCGCGGGGCTCCGGAGAATGAGAGTAATTGGACGTCGAGCGGGCACGCGGTGGAATTCTTCGCTGACAAGGACATCAATGTCGTGCTGACTGTAGGGGGTCCGGCCAACCTGTACACCGATTGGCAAAACCCTGATCCAGTGCTCGGCGTCAACCGTTGGGAGACGTTCCTGACTCGAGAGTTGCCCCCTTTGATCGAATCACGGTTCAACGGTGACGGCCATAGAGCCATCGAAGGGGTATCGATGGGTGCAGAGGCAGCGATGATGCTGGCCGTTCGCAATCCGCGTTTGTACCAGGCAGTCGCAGCGCACAGCGGGTGCTACACGGTTGCCCCGGGCCCAGGTCAGCTACAGGCACGCTCGATCGTGGAAACCTACGGTGGAAACCCTGAGAACATGTTCGGCCCCCTGGATGACCCTGACTGGTTGGCCCACGATGTGCTAGCTCATGCCGACGGCCTGCGTGGCACGGCGGTCTATCTGTCCAGTGGTAGCGGGATTCCCGGCGAACACGACGCGCCTGGGCAGGTTGAGTTGCCTGACGCAATCACCGTGGGTGGGCCCCTCGAGGCTGGCGCAAGTGTGTGTACGGCCGCGCTCGCTGCCAGGCTTGCGCGATTACAGATTCCGGCGTCGGTGAACATACGTCCGCGCGGCACCCACTCCTGGCCCTACTGGGCTGACGAAATGGCTCAGTCCTGGCCGCTGATTGACCAGGCGCTGGTTGCCGGCAACTGACCTTGGCCCTGGCGTGCCAGGTCACCGCCGATGCCGACGAGCTGTGCCCAACACGGAGAAGGACCGCGAATATTCCCATGAGTGGGAAGTTGGTGCGCTCGCGGTCGGCGGCGGAGGCAGCTAGTTTCGTGACGCAGGGTCAGAGCGGGTCGGGACTGAACTATGAGGGGAAATGCAAATGAGACTACATGCCTTCGCTGGTACAGCCCTGGCCACAGTAGCGATTTCGATGATTGGTACTGGAACCGCTAGTGCAGAGGCGTTGAACCCGAACGACTTCCTGATCGGGGATACTGTTTACTTCAACGCAGGTTACGCGCAGTGCTCGATCAAACCGGATGGCACCACGGGTTGTGATATCGCACCCGGTATCGCCAAGTGGTTGAACATGATTCCCGTGACGGATCTGGCAATCGATCTGGCTTTCCTCCCCGCGCACCCTACCTTCGGCCTGCTCGGTCCGCACGGCCGATCCGATGCAAATAGCCTGCCAGTGACCGAGTTTAGCTCGACGATCACCTACGCTGGCGCTACCTGCACCGGCGGCGGGCGCGGCGGCATTCAGTGCGTTTCGAAGGGGCATACCTTCAGTTTCGGCTGGTCCGGCACCACCACGACGTAGCTTTGAAGATCGTGCCGGATTGCCATCGCTTGTGTTTGCCAGCCACCCGGAAGCGCCTGGCGGGCGTTAGTGCCGCTTTGCCCTGTCGGTGAGCTGGTCGAGCCGCCGGTACGCCGCGACGCCACCGCGGTAGCGAGCGGCGGCATCAGATTCTTTGCCCATCTCGGTCCGATGCAGCCTTCGGTATGGTGAAACCTGTTGTACAGCAAGTGAATAACATGGTCAGGCGCGAGTGTTATTGCTCACTGTGCGAGTTGCCTTTTCCAGCTCCGCTAGAGTCCCGCTTCTCATTGATGCCCTGAGGTCGTCCGTCTCCGACTCCTCAGAATCGGTCGGTCTGGCGGAGGTCAGATGAACCGTCGTGCCAGCTGTCCCGTCCGCAGGTTCGATCCAGCGGATAGCTGGCGATGAACTAGTTCCAAGTTCCGCTATCGACGACCCAGATACCGCGGCTGCCTATCGTCACCGGTTGGGAGCAATGCAAGGCAACTTTGCCGTTGTCCTGATTGGTGATGACGATGATGTCCGCAAAGGGTCCGGTGTTGGCCTGGACGTTCGTCCATCCGAACCGTTGCATTGCAAAGGTCTTTGCGACCTGGATCTCGTCCAGGCGCCAGGCCTGGTGCCCGCCGTCTACAGATTTCTGCAGATCGGAGGATTGCTGTGCAGTGAGACCTTCACCGGGGAAAGGAGTTCCAGCAACAGGACGACTGAGGGTTGGTGCTGGCGTGCTGGTCGGGGGTGCGGATGTGATCGGTTGCGGATCGGTTGTTTCCGTAGGAATTGTCTGGTCCGAGCTTGTGGGCACAGCAGTGACATCTGGCTGCCAAGGAGGATTCGGCCCGCCGTCCGGGCCTGAGGAGGTGACTGCGATGGGGTCGGTACTGACGATTGTTTGCGAGGTGGAAGTCGACGTTGTCGCTGAGGGCGTGCATCCACTGATCGCTGCCATCCATACACTCACACCAAGTGCCACCGTGACGCGGGCTCGCGGTGACAGGTGATACCTATTCGGCATAGGTCGAAGCATTGGTTGACTCCCAGTTCGATGGGCATTCCGCAGTCGCGGCACCGCGCTGTCGTGATTCTCGTCGAAGGTGTTCCTTGCATCGGCTCCCCTGTTCCCGCAGTTGACAAGGGTTGCGATCACTCTGCAGGACCACCGGAACGGCCGCGGTCCTGAGCGTGGGGGCCTGGCGGGCGCCGATGGCGGCTCTGTTTGTCGCGCACAGCCGATGTGTCGATCGGCGGATGCACAGTGTGGTGGAGGTGCTGTTGCTTGGAGTGTCCTAGGTTCAAGGCCACGGCTCAGGGCACAAGCACGTAACGACCGCGCACCCCACCCTTGGCTACAGCGCGATGTACGTCGGCGACCTGAGCCATCGGCACGACCGCGTGTACACGGGTCGGGAGCCGACCGGCTGCGGCACGGGCCAGGAGTTGGCTCAACTGTCGGCCATCCGACTGTGTCACGAGCACGCTCACGGCGATGTCGCGCTCGACGGCAGGCACGAGATTGGGTCGGACACCGACGAAGATCCCTCCGTCACGGACCGGCGTCAGACCCCAAATCTGCATCGGCGTGGCATCGACGACGGCATCCCAGCCCCGCTCGACGGTGTCGGTGAACTCGGCGCCGAGGCTTCGCACGAATCCCTCGTCATCGGGTCGGGCCAACCCGGTGACTTGCCAACCACGGTCAGGTGCGAGCGATACCACATTTGCTCCGATCGCTCCCGCCGCCCCTATCACCAACAGTCGGTTGCTAGCCGTAGGTGCGTCACCGAGCATGTCTACTATCTGTGCCGCTCCCAGTCCATTGAGCGGCACTGTCGAGGCTGACACCAGATCGAGTCCCTCCGGCACTATGGCGAGGTCGGCGGCGTTGACGATGAGTTGCTCGGCATAGGTGCCGAAGTCGCGGTCGAAACCGAGTACGACACCGGCAACCGGAGTTCCGATCGCTAGGTCTACCCCCTCTCCTACTGCTTGGACGGTACCGGCGAAGTCCCAGCCGAGCCCGGTGTAGTCGGGCTGGTTGATCAGACCCAGGTCGTGGAAGAATCCGCCGACGACCCCAAGATCTGTAGGATTGACCGGCGCGGCGGCAATCGCGACCAGGACCTGACCCGGGCCGGGCTCCGCAGAGGGTATATCGATGAGTTTGATCGATTCAGGTCCACTCGGGTGGCGGACGACAGCGGCGCGAAAGGTGGACGCGGTCATGATCTCATCCTCCTGATTGTGTTGACGCTTGATCACCTCCATCATTGATAGGTAACTCCCCATTGGGAAGTACGCACTTCAGAGTGCGTAAGCTACTCTTCGGAAAGAGAGGGGCGGTCCATGGCAACGAGGACAATCGCCCAACGGCGGGAAGATGCGCGGACACAGTACGATGCGTTCCTGGCTGGTTGCCCGAGCCGACAGTTGCTAGCGCGGATCTCTGACAAATGGGTCGCGCTGATTCTGGCCGCCTTGGGCGGCGACGGTCCAAGTTCCGGGGACCATTGCGATGACAACCCGCAGCCACTGCGGTACTCAGAGCTATCGCGGCGGCTGGCCGGAGTCAGCCAGAAGATGCTCACACAGACGTTGCGGTCCCTCGAGCGCGACGGCCTTGTCGACCGGATCGTGACCCCGACGGTTCCTACAACAGTGACCTACAGATTGACCGACCTTGGATTGTCCCTGCACCATCTGATGCGCGGAATCAAAGACTGGGCCGAGCTGCATATGAACGATGTGCTCGCCAATCGTGAGAACTACGACCTCCGCGATTCGGGGCGATGATGCATATGAGCCGCCCTGTGTGCACGATCGGCGGGAGAATCGCGTGAGCGACCGGAGGCCTTGCTAACTGGCGCGAACCCAAATGCCCGATATGCCCCGATTCGGGCTGCTTCGAAATTGGTGGCTCACGCCGACTTGGCGAGTCCATGGCCGGGCACCGCAGTTGCATGCACCATACCGTGCATCCTGCTCCGCCGTTGGGTCGGAGGTCGAGCCTGAGCGGAGCGCTGGGCCGTTACTGCGCATGGCCATTCGCTCAGTTCCGATGTCAGTCTGACGGATCGGGCGCGGGTGAATAGCGACAACCTTGAGGAATTGTCAGCCGTGCCCGATCCAAAGCAGAGTGTAGTACAAGTTCTACGGTAAGGACCCGCCGCCGACAGCATCGACTGGAACAACTCGTTGCCACACCGAGGAGCCGATCGGCTATCAATCCATCACCGACGACGAGTTTGTCTCCAACGCCACCACCCTGGGCACAACGTCTGCGTGATCGATATCCTGCTCGGTGTTTACCGGGCATTTCGCACAGGTTGGACCGGCACTCCGACCGACGACCTCGCAATGATCCTGCGACGCCCGCCCAGGCATACCATCGATGCCGTCGCTGCCATCACCGCCCGAAGAAGGTAAATCACGCCACGCGGAACGCAGTCGCCTAGACGGGCGTCGTTGGTTTTGGCCGCCGCAACGTCCACGGCCAGAGGGACTCCGGTGTGATCGGACAGCCCGCGCAGTTGTGACCCGGATTTGTCGCGATCGACCGGATTCGGCCGGTCAGATTGCACCTTCTTGCTGCTCTCACGCTTGCCGCGTCGATCCCGCCCGCGACCAGTAGATCAAGCGTTGGTTGCCCAATTCGAGTCGGTCCGGTGTAGATGGTGCCACAAGGCAGTCTTGCTCCATACCGCGAACCGCTGGTAGCAGTCGCGACGTTGACTCCGAACGACGGCGGCAGCATCCGCCGATGACAGACGCTGGTCAGTACCTACACGACGGCGGTGAAGACCGCTCGACGGTCCGGTCGGTCGGCGCAGAGCCGCAGCGCTGCTTGCCCGGCGCGAACTTCGGCAGCAGCGGCTCAGCCAGCTCCCGCAACTTGGGTATCCGGCTAAGGGCCTTTGGCACTCCGTGCTCACACGTCTACTTAGCCGAACCAGGACGGTTGGTCGGTTCGTCCACGTTTGCAATGGGTGTACGGCAATGGGCCAAGGCCGGCCCGCTCGCGCGTATGGCGAGATAACCCAGTAGCCCGAATGGTGAAAGCAGGATCGTGAGGGCAAGTATTGGTGAAATGATCCAAGGGTGGATATGTCGGATACGACTGTCCAGATATATCCAGCGCCCGACGAAAAGGTCGAATCCGACCAGATGTGCCCATACAGCCGCCGCCCCGTGGCGCTCGCCGAGCAGTGTTTGGAGCACGTCCAGGTCGGGGTTGCTGACAGCGGTCCAGAACTGGATAAACACTGGCATTAATAGGCACAGATAAATAAGCAACGGTGGCACAACAATATAGGGCGAGGCAACGACCCGCCTGGTGTGGTTCCACGTTGGTGCGAAAATCATCAACGCCCAAAAGGGTGTCGCTGTCAAGAAGGAGAGCTGAAATAGCGACTCGGTCACCGCGCTGCCCTCTTCGATCCGACTGCGATCAAGCGTCGCGGATGCACCGTCGCGTCGGTGCCGTGGTGAGCACGAATCAGGGCCAATGTGGCGCCGGTCGTTCCGAATACGATCGCGGCGAAAACTAGCCACGTGATCTCATCGGGGTGGAGGATCGACTGTGCGCGCAACGCCTGCCAGGTCAAAAGGACGAGGAGTGCGACATACACACCGGCGGCGAGTGTGATCAGCCTGCGGCGGAAGTCCGGGTGCCGCAGCAAAGGAATCCGTCGAGCCATGAGCTCCAGCATGATCGCAATCAACGGGATCACCTGTAGGGCGTGCATCCCCACAAAGTGTGGAATGCGTAGATCACCCCCGATTGTGCTCCATCCAACGAGGGGCAATCCCGGTCCACCGTCGCTCGCCCCCACCGTGTGTGCTCCTCGGATAAGGCTGTGTGTGCGCTGCTGGGCCTTGGTCGGGAAGATCATCAGGATCCCGAGCGCCATTCCGAGCACCGAGACCCATGAGCCGAGAAGCACGGCGCGGTTGCGGGTCTGGTCGGCTACGGGATTGCGAATGAGCAGGATCGCCACGCCTAAGGTCGCCAGCCACACCACAATGATCGACTGACCCATGATGTCCCACAGTGTGCTGTTCAAGGTAGTGGTGCGGTTGAAGTGGCTAGTCGTTCCCCGTACGACTTGTGCCACGATGATGATGATCTCGATGGTGAGGCCCGCGGCCGCAACCGTGCCGAACCACCACGCGATGCGGTGGCTGCGGCGCAGCTGTGCGATGAGCCAGGCCCATGTGATCGCGTATACGACGATCGAGAGCGAGAACTTGGCGGGCTTGGCCCAGATCGGCAACCCAGTCAGCACTCGATGATCGATCATCAGGCCAGTGACGCACCCGAGGAACAACAGCGATGTCGCCGCCGCGAGCGTCATCAGCGGTGGATGCCACCACCAAGCGCGGATCATCGCAAGCTCTCCACCGCTGTCCGTCGTATCTCGGCCCGCCGCGTGCGGGCCGCCACCGTGCCGGTTGCGGCCAGGAACACCAGTTGCATGATGGTGCGCGGCACGAGCTGATCTTCGAATGCAGTCGATTGATGATCGATAGCGGCGTAGACATTCGCCGGGAACATCGCCACCAGCTGAACTGTGAGCCCGATCGCAGTCCAATGGGCCGTCTGTCGCTGCCACAGCAGGCCGGCTACACCCATCAATTCGAGTACTCCGGTAATCGTGACCAGAAGCCCCGGTGAGGGCAGGGCAGGAGGAACCATCGCGATAAGTTCCTGTCGCATCCCGATGAAATGGGCCAGGCCTGTTGCGGTGAACATCGCGGCCAGACCACCGCGCAACCCGTTAGTCGGGTCGCGCAGCGCCGCGATACCGAATCGGCCGGCGACGATGAGGGTCAGGGTGACTGCGATGAGGATGACGAGCGGTGCCATGGCGATCCCTTCTCAGATCTTTCCAGTGGAAAGATTGAACATCAACCGGATGCATCTTGTCAATGGTTAGATCGAGGTAGGGTTAGTTGGTGACCAACAACAAGCCTTACCACCACGGTGACCTGCGTCGAGCCATGCTTGCAGTTGCCGTGGCCGCGATTGACGAGCAAGGTCCGACGTCGGTCAGCCTCCGTGACTTGGCCCGACGGGCGGGGGTTTCTCATGCCGCTCCGGTGCATCACTTCGGTGATAAGGCCGGATTGCTGACGGCGTTGGCCACCGAGGGATTCGACCTACTGGCCGACTACTTGGCGGATGCGGTGGGGCGCGGAATCGTGGAATTGGGTGTCCGCTACGTGCGTTTCGCGACCGATCATCGAGCGCACTTCGAGGTCATGTTCCGTCCGGACCTCTACCGTGCCGACGACCCAGACGTCTCGCGGGCGGGAGATCGCGCCTATTCGCTGCTGGCTGAAGGAATCGGAGCAGAGGTCGATGAGGCGGAGTTCGGATCGGCGGTCGTGGCGGCTTGGTCCTTGGTGCATGGCTTCGCGACGCTATGGAACGTGCACATGATGCCGTCGGATGTTGTGGCTGATCCAGCAAAAGGTGCGCGAGTGATCGGGGAACTGTTTGCTCGTGCTTTGTAATGGAACTTGGAGATTGTCGGTCGGACGGTTTCGCGCCAATCGACCACCCGGCCGAATCTGTCAGTCGCCGCGCGTGAAAGTTATTGCGCGACCTTGAAATGCAAGGTTGCACGTCTCGATGGTGAAGCCTCGGCAGACAATTTTTTTTCCTACTTCTTCTCGGCATGCGCGCTGCACTCGTGGACGAGTTCCGGAAACCACCCCAGAGCTGGACTGCATTACAGTTCGAACCCCTTGTGCTGGGCTCCCATCATTCGAAATCGCTGGCTATGACCACTGGTGTGCTGGCAGCCTTCGGAGTTGTAGAGGCACAGGTTATGCGAGGCGGACATCGGCGGTGGCGAGGCCGAAAACCTTGCGTCCGCTGGACTTTGCGACGAGAGAGACTACTGCGGTCCGGGTCTCGGAGTCGACCGATTTGATGCGGCCGGTGAACTCGAGGCTTCCAGCGGAGGCGGCTTCGATGACTGTGTAGTTCGACAGCCTGACCCTGTATCTAGTCATCGCACTCGGATCGGCGAGCCATGCGGTGACAAATCCTGCTCCCAGGCCCATTGTGAGCATGCCGTGGGCGATCACATCCGGAAGGCCCGCCAGCGCGGCGACGGCGTCATGCCAATGGATCGGGTTTACATCGCCGGAGACCCCGGCGTAATTCACCAAATCCCCACGCGTCAGCCTAACGGTGCGAGCAGGAAGCTCGTCGCCGACCGCGATGTCCTCGAATCGGATTGCGGTGCGGGGGACGCGCGTGCGTGAGATCGACGAAAGGTTCGCAGCAGTCGCTGTATTCGGAGCGCTCGTCGGCATTCCCTCCGCGGCCGTGTCGAGTCCACTCATGATCACACGCTCGATCATGTCGCTGATGCCGACGTCGACGTGGTCGATGGTGATGCCGACCAGCGTGGTGTGCATGACCTGCACAACTTCGCCGGTCTGGTCGATGAAGGTATTGGTTACAGTGATCAGGTCCTTGCCTGCGATTTTGCGCACCGACGAGAGCTCGACATCGCTGACCAAGCGGTCGCCAGTGAGCACTGGCTTGTACATTTCGAAGACCTGATCGGTCTGCACGACCGCGTCGTAGCCGGCAGTCGTCACGATCTCGAGAAGCCGACGATTGGCCACCGCCGCGACGGTTGAAAGAAACGTTGGCGGTGCGATCAGGCCGGTGTACCCGAGCTCGCCAGCAGCGTCCTCACTCCAGTGCGCCAGGTGGAAATCCTGCACCGCTCGCGCATACTCGCGAATCTTCTCCCGCCCCACCTCGTAGAAGTCGTCCGTGCGATAGCCATACCCCACCAGCCCAGCAACATCGAACAATACCTTCACCAAGCCCTCCTCCGTCGGATTGCCTTCAGTACTCGTAACCCGCACCGGTGGAACCGAGTTCACGAGTGAAGCCCACCCTCTCACACACCATGTTTCGAGCCGAGGAGAACAAGCGCCCGCCTCACAAGATGCATTCGGCCGCAGTCGATTTGCGTAGATCAGATCCGATTACGGCATCCCCGACACCTGGGCTCTGTGTCGCCGCTCAGGTCAAGCCTCGAGCCTGTTCTCCCCGCCGTTTCGAATGGCACAGTCGGGTGAAATGACCTCGGTCCGTTGATCTTCGGAGGGCTGACTCGTCGGGTTCGGCCGGTGCGGTCGAAGGCGAGCAGACGTGTCAACCGACTCGCCGAAAGTGGGGCGCTGATCAGCCGCTGCGTCAATTGGTGTTCGACGGATTCGTCGTCCCCGCCACGAGTGTGCCCTGTGGCATGGTCGAGGCAGCGCGCCGCCGTTGGGGCGCGAGCGTTGGCTGCGGGTGTCGGCGCCTGGTTGTTGTGAATGTGGACCCCTGTTCACGATGTCACCGAGTTCGCCGGCGAACCAGAGGAACGAGAAGAGGCGGTCACGGCGTAGGGCGAAAGATGACGATCGGAAATGTGCGGGTGGTGCGTGCTTGCAGGCCCTGGTAGATCTGAGGGGCGGACGTGACGAGTCGTGCCCACAACTCGTCGCGTGTCTGTGGGTCGACAATCTCGGCGACGGCCGTCATTGTGCGGTCTTTCACCTGAATCGTGACCTGTGGTTGCGTTCGCACGTTGTGGTACCAGCCTGGTTGGGTATCGCGGCCGCCATTGGTGGCCGCGACAATGTAGGTCGAGTTGCTGGCGAGATAGCTCACCGGCACTGTGCGTCGCTGTCCGGATCGGCGGCCCGTGGTGGTCAACAGCATGATCGAGGTGCCGTTCATCGAGCCTGCGAGACGACCGCCGCTGAGTCGATACAGTCCGATGAGTACCGGCAGCATGACCTTCAGTGCCAGCTCCTCAGCACGACTGCTGGTGGAGCGTGTCATGGTTTCCTCCCTATCGATGGGTGACAAGTGTTGCCATCATGGCCATGTCCTCGTGTTCGAGGTTGTGGCAATGGATCAGATAACGGCCCGTGTAGTCGCCGAAACGGATCGCGATTTCGGCCTCCTCGCTGGCGCCGAGATTCAGGGTGTCCTTGCGCCCCAGGTCGGTTGGTCTGGGCGGGCGGCGGTTTCGAGACAGCACTTGGAATTGATCGAGATGGACGTGCACCGGGTGATTGAAATTCGTTGTCAACCGCCATATCTCGACCTGTCCAAGCTTGACGTCAGCGTCGACCAACAGCGGGTCGAACGGGCGACCGTTGATAAGCCATGCGTCCCTGGCTCGGTCCTGCCGGAAGTCGAACGATCGATGCGTCGCGGTTCGTGTGTCGATCTGCTCGACGTCCGCGAGGCGATCCGGTATCCGGGAGGTGTCGGTCACCGTGCGGGTGATTCGTAGGCGCAACACGGGAACAGTGCTGCCGGTCCCGAGGTCGTTGACCACGGTGAGTTCGTCGCCGACCCGGTAGCCAGACAAATCCAACACTGTGTCGATACGTTCTCCGGGTGCGATATCGAAGGCGTCGAGGTGCTGCGGTGCGCCCAGCAAGCCTCCGTCCGAACCGATCTGAATGAAGTTCGGTGCCTCTCGGTGGGTGCCGTGCAGGACGAGTCGGTAGACGCGAGCATTGCTGGCATTGAGCCACCGCAGGCGATACCGTGCGGCGGCGACGGAGTAGAGCGGCCAGGGGACTCCGTTGACCAGCACGACATCACCGAGCATTCCCTGGGAGTGGTGGCCGGGTTCCATGCCGGAATAGAGGAATGACCCATCGGATCCGAAAGACCTGTCGCACAACAGCAGAGGCAGATCGTAGTCCTCGCGAGGCAGCCCCAGCGAGTCCTCAATGTCGTCGCCGATCAGATGGAAGCCCGCCAGTCCGCGCCACACGGTGGCGCCTGTATGGCCCATGCGGTGGTCGTGGTACCAGAGGGTGGCGGCGGGCTGTTGATGGGGATAGACGTAGTCGCGGCTGCCCTGGGTGATCCTCGCCTGGGGATCGTCGGGATCCATTGTGGGGGCCGGGCTTCCCTCCGGGTAGAGCAGGTCGGTGGGGTAACCGTCGTATTCGGCGGGGGTGTGCCCGCCATGCAGGTGCACTACCGTCGGTTCCGGCAATTCGTTGCGGTGGGTCACCACCGCGGTACGACCACGGGTGGCCTTCAGCGTGGGTCCGGGGAATAGTCCGTTGTAGCCCCATATTTCGGTCAAGTGTCCGGGAATGATCTGCACATGCGCGCGCAGCTGCGTGAGCTGGTAATAGTCGGTGGTCGAGTCTTGTCGCTGCGGCTCGAGAACCGCCGGAATTGTCCCCGGCAGGGTGAATGGCTCCGGCAAGGCGAGCTCGCTGCGTGCCATCTCGCCGACCTGACGCGCCCCAGACAGTTCCCATGTCAACCCGGCTCCGGCGGCGGCCGCGATCGCCGCCAATCCGAGTACGCGCCGGCGGGTCAATCTGCCGCTCACCGCGCCAACTCCACGACAGGGCGGGTGCGCCACGACCAGACCGTCACCATCAACAGGCTGGTCACGATTGTGATGCCGAGCGGAACATGCCATGCCAGGCGGTTGGACTCACCCAGCCATCTCTGGATGCCCAAGGCCACCTGAACAGCTGCGATGGTGAGGATCGGCCACCAGGGTCCGTGTGACAGTTGCCGATCGAGGAGCGCTGCGAGGAGGAACACCAGTGTGATCAGCGCGAGGACGCCGCCGTTGCCGGCGTGCACACCAAGGGCGTCATAGTTGCCCGCCAGGAACTTGCCGGCCAGCATAGCCTGGACGATGGCGTCCGCTGCTGCCGCCGTCGCCACCATCCGCACCGCCCACCGCGCGGCGATGCTCATCCTTTGGCCTGTTGGGTGAACCACTGCTCGAACGTGAGCAGACCCGGGTGACGGCGGCGCAGATCTGCGATGTCGGCCTGGTATCCGGACTCGCCGAACCAGAAGAACATTCGCGACTCCGGTCCCATCGCACGCAGCAGCCACTGCGGCATACGTCGCCAGTATTTCTTGCCGGTGAAGCGGGCCATCTGCGGAACGGTCAACTCGTCGCCCGCCAACTCCAGTGTCTCGCCGATGTAGGTCGCTGGGCTGGCGAAGGCCAGAGCGGCGAAAATCCCGATGTCGCGAACCGCGATCATCTGCAGGGTTTTCGAGTCACCCAGTGTCGCCGACATCATCGACATCCCCATCGTCGCCGCGCCAGGCATGGTGAAGCCCTCCATGTAGCTGGACGGTCGCAGGACCGTGGCAGGCAACCCGCTCTGTCGCAGGTGCTTTTCGACCTCCCACTTGCTGTCGAAGTGCGGGATGCCGCGGACTCGCTCCACGCCGCCGACAGACGAGTAGACGAAATGCTCGACGCCCGCCTGTACTGCGGCATCGATCAGGGACACGCCGCGCGCGGTCTCCTTCTTGCCGCGCTGTTGCACCCCGAAAACCCCATAGGCGCCCTCCAGGGCGGGAGTCAGTGTTTCAGGCCGATCCAGATCGGCTTCCACGGGCTCCACTCCGCGAACCGCCAGAGCCTTGGCCGCGGCACTGTCAGCCTTCCGCGTCAGGGCTCGTACCCGCCATGGCGTGCCGGATGCCAGCAGCGCATCCACCACCGCGCCACCCTGATGACCTGTCGCGCCTGTGACCACGATCGTCTTCATGTCCACCTCCAGTTACTTACCTACCAGATAGTTACATCTTCCATTATTACTGACTTCTCCTATTTTGGCTACACTAGGCCTCATGACACATGTGACGGCCACCGAACTGGGCGAACTGCTACACCGCGCCTCCGGCTCCTTCGCCCGCCGTGGCCTCGCGGGCTTCGCCGAGCACGGCCTATCCCCAGCACGGGTTCGACTGGTGGTGGCGGTCGGTGAAACGCCGGGGATCCGGATGCGGGACCTGGCCGACCAGCTGGGCGTCACCGCCCGCGCCGTCACCCCCCTGGTCGACGGACTGGAAGCCGAGGGTCTGATGCTGCGCAATCCGGATCCAGCTGATCGGCGCGCGTTTCGGTTGCGCCTGACCGAGGCGGGAGAATCTCTACAAGCAGTGATATCCGACCTGCAGGAAAGGGTCAGCTCCGATATTTTCGGCGCTCTGGATCAATCCCAACGCGATCAGCTGGCCGAGTTGCTCCGCAAGCTCATCGCCGGAATCTGACGGCTATGCGCCCACTCACGGCTTCCCGACCGATACCACTCAAGCCTCTGAGTGTTCTGCCAGCAACGATCTAGGAGAACCAGATGCCTCTCTGGCGCATAGCACGGGGTAAGCAGGTGGCCGTCTTGACTTATCATCATCCACCGCGAAACTTCCTGACCTTCCATGGCCTCGCTGAACTTGGCAATCGGTTGGGAGATCTTGCCGAGGACGATTCGGTGCGTGTCGTCGTGCTGGAGAGTGCGGTGCCCTCCTTTTTTGCAGCGCACGCGGACCTGGACGAGCTTGCGGGGTTGGCCGTCGGCGCACCGCCCGAGGCACGCGCCTGGTGCGACACGTTCCGGCGTATCGAAGACATTCCGCAACCGGTAGTAGTCGCCATCGATGGACAGGCGTGGGGCGGTGCGGTGGAACTGAGCCTGTCGGCTACGTTCCGGATAGCCAGCGAACGCGCACACTTCCGACTGCCCGAAATCGGTCTCGGATTCCTTCCCGGTGCCGGAGTTACCCGACGGCTCTCCCGTCTCCTCGGTGCCAGGGCTGCCGCCGGTGTGGTGCTGAGCGGACGAGTGATCGATGCCGAGGAGGCGCTGCGGCTCGGACTCGTCCAGCGAGTCCTGCCGACGGCCACATTTGCCGCGGACGTACTCGACCTCGCGGAGCAGATGGCTGTCTTTCCGCGTGCAGAGCTGGCTGCTGGGAAGGAAGCCATCATCCAAGGCGAACAGCTACCGGTATCCGACGGCCTGAAACTCGAGGGACGCCTGTTCGCCGAGCTGCTGCGGCAGACTGAGAGTCGAGCACTGGATGCAGCGGTCCGACACGCCGACGAGATTGCATCCGGTCGCACACATGTGGCCTTCGGCGACCTCCGCGTTCAAGTTTCACGGTGAATCATGGTGTCGTTTTCGTCACTGGAGTCAGCAGGTATGAGCAATGTGTACTTCTCCCGGCTGGTCGATCGGGCTCTGTCGGCTGAAAACCAGCTGACGTAGTTAGGACCTGCTGCCTCGGGCGCTAGGGCGGGTCCGATCCGGTAGTTGGGGGAGGGACCGTCGCGATCGGCGATGTGGGAGCGCCTGAGGCACCCGTCACCTGTGCGGCTCCGAGGTTGGCCTCTCCCGTAACCGGGTTTGATGGCCAGATGACCTCGTTGATGAATCCGTGCACGCTGCCGGTGAGAGCGCCCGATTCGTGCAGGTGTGCGGCCGTGCCCTCCAGTGCGGAGCCGTCGGGAGATCCGGCGTTGCACGAGATCAGCACCAGGTCCTTGTCCTTGGTGGCCCCAGCGGCTCGGGTGAAGTATCTGTTGGCCTCGAGCAACTTGCCGTATTCGGTTCCGTCCAGGCTGACGATTGTGCTCCGGCGCCGGAATGGAGTTCGGATGGTGACCTTAACGTCGTACGAAGTCGCCGTGCCGTGGGCGTGTGCGTAGATGGTGTCGCGGTCGGCCCAAGGCGTCGCAACATACGGACCGAAAGCCCACATGTGCTTGACGCCGTCACCGTCGTCTGTAGGAATCTTCTCGACGTCCTGGTATTTGATGGCGGCGTTCCGTGTCGGCATGCGAGCCCACTGACGGAGTTCTTCGGCATCGTCGGCTTTCGACGGGAACGATACACCGATGACCTCGCCGTCGGAGGTTCGCAGCGGGATGCTGCGCACCTGACGTGCGTTGAAGCGTACGGAGTTCCCGCTGCGATCTGTGCCATGTAGGTCGATATCGTTGTCGCGCCACGATATTCGGACGGCGCCGTCGACGTTGGCCAAGTCCTGGGTGGCCACTCCGATTCGCTCACGGGTGTCGAGCAGGCGGGCGCCGATCGTATCGGCCCCCTCCTTCAAGGCCTGACTGATCCGCTTGCTGACCTGCTCGAACTGGAATGCGAGTCTACCCATCAGTGACCGTCATTCAACGTGACGCAGCGCTTTGGCGACGAGCCGGAACTGGGCCGGTCCACCGGGATTGAACAGGATGTCCGCACCTGGCGGTGTTAGCTCGGGCAGGCAATCGCCGGTGATAGACAGCCAGCGGTCTACATTCACCCGCCGTTTGTGTACCTCGGCAGTGACCACCGCGACGCACGGCGCCCCGTCTGGGGCGCGACACGGCCGCGGCGCGCCACGCTCGTCGCATCCGATCTGTAGGACTGCGCCGAGCACCATGGGGACGATCCGGTGGCCGACATCCTCGCCTGCGGCGAAAAGGCGCAGAACCGCGTCAAGGGGATCGGTGGGCGTGGCTCCATCGTGCGGGCGATAATGCGGATTGGGCTGGAACGGGCCGGGTCGGCCGTTCTCACCAAGCCTCCAGCCGCCGACCATTGCTCCCGACGGGAGTGGAGACTCCGCATCCCATTCCGGTTCCGGAAGGATGAGCCATACGCTGTCGCTGTCGGGACCGCGACGAGCGTCGTTTGCGATCGGACCCGCCGGTTCCTCTCGAATTCGCCCTCGGTCCATAGAACTATCCAATTGCTCGTTATACCTGCCCCGCAGCCTATGCCGATAGCACACGCTCAGGGCGATGCTAGTGCTGTCGGTGGTGGGGGCCTCGCCGCGTTCGAATGTGCGCTGATCCTGGAGCGTCAGCTCGAAGGTATCGCAGCCCCCAAGGCCTGCGGCGGTCTACAGGAAGAGCTATCTGCCACATGTCGGTCGTCGGGTTTCCGAACACCTACAGTCCAGGTCCAGACGACGAGATCAGAATGGTTTAGCAGCTCTACGAGTCGCAGTGCCAGCCCTCGGTGAAGAGGGCCAGGAACCGGTGCGAGGACAGTCCGACGGGTAGCTGGCCCAACCACGCTGCCGCATTGGCGGTGGCCAGTATTTCGTGTGTTTGCAGGTCCGATCGCACCTGGCCGGCGTTTCGGGCACTGGTCAGCAGGTTGGTAGCGGCGCTGCCGAGCCTGCTGCAGGCCTCGTGCAACGGCGAGGTCGGATCCTGCAGCGAACTCTGTACCGCGCCGGGCAGGCCGACGTAGGCGTTCAATGCGTCGACCAGTTCGCACATCCAGGTGAAAAGACCGTCGTCCGCGCCAGTCAGGGTGTGGGCGCGCGCCGTGAGGTGGTCGAACAGGTCGCGGACCACCGCCTCCAGCAGGGCTTCCCGGTTCGGGAAATGCCGATACAGCGTCGCGATATTCACACCAGCCCGGCGAGCCACCTCCCGCAGCGACGCATCGACGCCCTCGGTCGCGAAAGTGGCGCGCGCAGCGTCCATCAGCTGGTCACGGTTGCGCCGACCGTCGGCGCGCATCGCCACGTCGGTCGCTCGATCCGGGGTGTTCATGACATCCATCCTTGCGTCGATGATCGCCCACTTGCCAAACGAAGCACTGCTTCGTATAGTCGAAGCAGTGCTTCGGTTAGTAATTCAGGATAGCTGGACCAATCTCAGAAAGGTATTTCGATGCCCAAAGAACTCGACGACTGGCATGCCCAAGTCGGTGGTTTCGTCGCACGCCCGAATTTCGACACCTACGCCGAGAAGTACGCCGATTACTTCGTCATGCAACGCCGTAATGGCATCATCGAGCTGCGAATGCACACCGACGGCGGACCCGCGCGATTCGGTTTCGCCATGCACAACGCGTGGGCGCAAGCATGGCAGGAGATCGGCAACGATCCCGACAACGAGGTGCTGATCCTCACCGGGACAGGCGACCAGTGGCTCGGAGTACCAGACCCGACGGGCGCCGGTCCCGCGGATGCCACGCGGCCCAAGGACTTCGCCTACGAGCACGGTTTCTACGACATGACGAAACTGCTGGAGAACTTCGTGTTCGGCATCGACATCCCAACGATCGCGGCCATCAACGGACCGAGCATCGCGCACACCGAGTTCGCTCTGCTCTCTGATATCACTCTCGCCGCAGAGACGGCGACCATAATCGACCCTCACCTGCTGGCCGGCAGCGCACCGGGTGATGGCCAGCAACTGACCTTGCAGGAACTCATCGGCACCAAACGAGCCGCCTACCATCTCTACACGGGCCTACCCATCGGGGCCCAACAGGCCCTGGAACTCGGGCTGGTCAACGAGGTCCTACCCGCCGACCGCCTGCTGCCACGTGCCTGGGAGCTTGCCGAGATGATCGTGAGCCGCCCCCGCACCGCACGGCGGCTGACGCACGCTATCGCGCAGCGTCCTTGGAAGCGACGGCTGGTGCAAGACTTGGGATTCGGTGCCGCGCACGAAGCATTCGGCTTGTACGCCGACGGCATCATGCATTAGCGAGGAACCGATCGTGCGCAGCGGGTTGACCGATCGGGTGGCGGTCGTGACCGGTGGCGGCCGCGGTATCGGCGCCGCCATCGGCGAAGCATTGCATGCGGCGGGAGCGTCGGTGGCCGTGGTCGACATCGATACCTCCGGGGCGCAGGGGTTGGTGCGCCGGTCAGCCGGCCGCGTTCGTTGTTACACGGTCGACGTGACCGACGAAGAGTCGGTGCGCCGGGCGGCCGATCGGGTGACCGACGAGTTCGGAAGTTGTGACATCCTCGTCAACAACGCCGCCGTGAGTATGCCGAGTCCCACCGTCGACACTGGTTATGGCGACTGGGAGCGTGTGCTGAGGGTGAACCTGTCGGGTGCGTTCCTATGGACCCGACAGGTGCTACCCGCGATGCGTGACAAGGGTTTCGGTCGCATCATCGGCATCGCCTCCATGAGCGCCAAGACCGCGCCGCTATACGGCGACAACGTCTCCTACGCGGCATCCAAAGCCGGAATGATCGGAATGACCCGTAATGTCGCGATCGAGGTTGCACGCTGGGGCATTACCGTCAACGCGATCGCCCCTGGCATCGTCGACACCGACCTGTTCCGACAGTCACATTCACCCCAGCGTCAAAGCGATCTGGCGAACAAGATACCGATCGGCCGCTTGACCACTCCCCAGGAGATCGCCGCACTCGCAGTGTTCCTGTCCTCGGACGCGGCCGCCTCCATCACCGGCGAGACCGTCAACGTGAACGGAGGACTCTATGTCGACTGAATTCGATCAGCTTGCGAGGCAACACGATCAGGATATCCGCGTGGCCGCGATCGAGGTGGTGGCGCTGGCGGCACCGTTCGCCGATGCGTACGGCGGCATCGACAATGTTCCGCATTGGCTGACCCATCCCGCCGCCAGCCATCGGGTGTTGCCCCGGCTTGGGCAGTACACCACGCTCGTGTTCGTGCATGCTGACGACGGCACTATCGGAGTCGGTGAGGCATACGGTTTACCAGCGCCCGAGGTCACCGCCACTGTGATCGATCGGATCATCGCCCCGCTGCTGCTCGGCACCGATGCGATGTCCAGCGTGTCGGCGTGGGAAACGATGTATCAGGCGCAGGCAGCGCTCGGGCACAACCGTGGCTTCTACATGGAAGCGCTGTCGGGAGTGGATTTGGCACTGTGGGATCTGCGGGGAAAGGCGCTGGGGATGCCGGTGTACCGGCTCCTGGGCGGTCCGATCCGCCGATCAGTGGAGTGCTACGCCAGTCCCGTCCCGCTGCTCGACGAGCCGGCCGAATCCGCTCGCCGCGCCGTAGAATTCGCTGCGCAGGGGTTTCGCGCGATCAAACTCAAACTTGGTCGCGGTGTCGGCATCGACCTTGCGCATGTGGCCGCGGTGGTCGAGGCGGTCGGGGAGGGCGTCGAGGTGCTCGTCGACGCCAATTGCAGCTATCACCTCGACGCCGCAACCCGGCTCGGCCGAGGGCTGGCCGAACTCGGTGTTTCCTGGCTGGAAGAGCCACTAACGGTAGACGACCTCGATTCGCTGGCCGAATTGCGTCACCGGACCGGTTTGACGATCGTCAACGGCGAGACCCACTTCACGCGTTATGACGTTCGAGATTCACTGACCTGGGGAGCAATCGATGTCGTCATGCCGAACCTGACCCGGTGCGGCGGCCTCACCGAGGCGCTGCGGATAGCCGCGCTGGCGGGGACGTTCCATGTCGACGTCTCGCCACACGGCGTCGGGTCGGCGGTGGCGATGCACGCGGCACTACACTATCTGGCCTCGGTTCCCAACGCCCGACGCTACGAATACAACCAGTTACCCAACGCTCTGCGACACCAGCTGGTACAGCAGGCCCCGCTCTACGAATCCGGACGGCTGAGCGTGCCCGATGGTCCCGGTCTCGGATTCGAGCTCGACCCGGAAGTCGTGGACCGATACACCGTAAACCGTAGCCGGTGGCCTCGCGCGTGACTTCCCGCAGCGATTTTCGTCCAGAGTTGGAACGCCCGATTCACAGGTAGGAATCCATGTCCGACAATCCCGTTGATACCACGCTCGACGCACCCACTATCCGGTTCATCGACGACCTCGCACGACACGAAGCGGAACGTATCGCCGCCTACCATTACCCCGAGCAACGGCCCGCGAGAGTCGAACCGGCCTCCGAGCGGTCCCGGATCGTCGTGCACACCGACGCACCCAAACAGCTAATCACCGGTATCGGATTCGAGATCATGTCGGATTCGATAGGGTCGGGTAACCTGGGCATCCCCGAGGAGACGACCAGTGTCCCGCATGACCTGACTCCTGCCGAACGCCAGCGGCTCTACCGGGAGATGCTGTCGGGCTTCCGATACTGTCGGCTGGCCGGCGGTCTGTTCGTCCGAGGTACCGACGCCGAGCGCAAACACCTGCGGCCCCGATGGCCTACACAATTCGACGAGTTGCGCGAGATGATCGAGGTCGCCGGGATCGAAGGTGTTTCCTACGAATACTGGTCCCCGCAACCATATTGGAAGACCAGCGGATCCTATATCGGGATCGACCATGACCAGGACGGCCTGCGCTGCTTCGGGCCCGATTTCGCCGACGACCCCGAGTATCACGGAGACGTCGACCGGTTCCTCGCCGACTTCGCGGCCTCACGTGTCCAAGACCTGCGCACCCTCGACGAGGCCGGAATACCGGTGGCCATGTGGGGAATGCAGAACGAACCCTTCTTCTACAGCACCTGGCCCGGATGTTCCTATCGCCCAGAGGATTACGTGCGGGCATTTCAGGCCGTGGCTCCGGCCGTCCGCGCGTATAACCCGCGCATCGCCATCCTCGCCGACACCGGCCTGTCCTGGGATTTCCGTTTCATCAGGCCGGTACTCGACGACCCCGCCCACCACAACCTGGTCGACATCCTGGTGATGCACCTGGTCGGTTCGGACTCCAAGCACATCCGCCCGCCCAGCGAGCCGACCGGCAAACCTCGGATGAACAACGAGTTCGAATACCTGCAGGGGCCGGCGACACCGGCACGCTGCTTAAACACAGTGCAGAACATCATGAATTGGTTCCAGCTCGCTGACGCACCGTCCTGGTTCTGGATCCACGCACTCAAACCGCTCGGCCACGAGGAAGCCAGCGGCTACTCGCTGGGCCTGTGGCAACCACACGGGCACAACGGGACCAACCTCCCCGAGTTGCCCCCGGGACATTGGACGTGGAATCCCTACAACTGGCATGCCGTGGGCAGCTTCGTCCGGCACATGCCCTGGGACTGCCGCTCGGTCACCGTCGAGGAACCCGACGGCTCGGACGACGATCTGCGGGTCTGCGCCTTTACCCGGCCGGACGGCAAACTCACTGTGGCGCTGTCCAATCGCTCCTTCCGCTCGCATACCTACCACGTCGAGACCAACCGCGGAGCCGAGTTCCGCGGCTTTCGGTACACCCCGGACTCAGCCGGGGAACAGTGCCGCGGAGTACCGATCGGGACGTGCCACGGACCGGACCTCAGCATCGAAATACCCGATATGGCTTGGGAATTCTGGGAAGAAGTGTGACCTCTCATGATCGCAACGCCAAAGGTCGCCACTGATAGGACCCATGTATTAGCTGAAGGCCCTTTCTGGGATCCGGCCCGGCAGCAGGTGCTATGGGTCGACACGCCGCAGGGCGATATCTACCTCGGAACACTCGACAACGCAGACAACATCACAGTTACCGAGATCCTGCATCTCGATGAGACTGTCAGCGCCGTCACAGCCACCATGACCGGCGAGCTCGTTGTCGCCGGCACCGAGCGCCTCTACACGGTGGCTGCGGGCCGATTCAGTCCTGGGCCTATGGTTCTCGGTCTCGACCACCGCCGCCGGCTCAACGATGCCAAGGCCGACCCTGTCGGCCGATATCTCGTCGGTACGGCCTGTGTCGACGGCCCATCGGACTCGGAGATGCTGGTGTGTGTCGGCACAGATGGGCTGATCACTGTCATCGACGATGACCTCAGCCTCGCCAACGGGCTGGTGTGGAGTCCGGATGGCCGCCTGCTGTACAGCATCGACTCCTCACGGGGAGTGGTGTTTCGCCGCCACTATGATCCGGCGACCGGTGCGACGGGCCAACGTGAGATTTTCATCCGGTTCCGCCGCGGATTGCCCGACGGAATGACCATCGATTCCGAACATCATCTCTGGATCGCCGTGTGGGGACTGGGCCAGGTCCAGCGCTACTCACCGCAGGGACATCTGGTTCAGGCGATCGAGGTTCCCGCCCCTCACACCTCCAGCGTCGTCTTCGCCGGACCTCGACTCGAGACCCTGGTCATCACCACCGGCACCCACCGCCTCACTGCCGATCAAGTTGCCCGCTACCCGGACTCCGGCCGGATCTTCACTATCCGCACCGGGATTCGCGGGATTCCCCAGCCACTCGCCACCGGGTTCGGGTCGCCATCATGATCGGAGGCAAGCCGTGAAGCTGTTGCGGATCGGAGCGCTCGGCGCCGAAAAACCCGCCGCTCTTGTAGCGGAAGACTGGTACGTCGACCTCTCCGACGTTGTCACAGACTTCGACGAGTCGTTCTTCGGGTCGGGCGGGATCGCGCGTATACGGTCGATCGTCGCCGAGCGTCACGCCCTTGGGCAAACCCATCGGTTGGGTTCACAACGCATCGGGGCGCCGATCGCCCGGCCGCACCAGATTCTCTGCGTAGGACTGAATTTCCGTGACCATGCCGCGGAGACCGGCCAGCCCGTGCCCAGGGAACCGATCCTGTTCACCAAGTCGCCCAATACCATGGTCGGACCTTACGACGACGTCCGTATCCCGCGCGGTGCGACGAAGACGGACTGGGAAGTGGAACTGGGCGTTGTCATCGGCACGCGTAGTAGTTACCTGGAATCCGACGAGGCCGCCAGGGCTGCGATCGCGGGCTGGGTGCTGGTCAACGACATCAGCGAACGTGCTTTTCAGCTGGAACGCAACGGTCAATGGCTAAAAGGGAAATCGTCGGAGACGTTCAATCCGGCAGGTCCGTGGCTGGTGACAACCGATGAGATCGAACGCATTTCGTCGCTGCACATGTGGCTCGATGTCAACGGGGTTCGACGGCAGGACGGCACGACCGCTGCGATGATCTTCCACCCGTACACCATCGTGCGTTACATCTCGCAGTTTCTGGTTCTGGAACCCGGAGACCTGATCAACACCGGCACACCACCTGGGGTTGGAATGAGCTTCGACCCGCCGATCTGGTTGCAGCCGGGAGACGTCATGGACCTCGGCATCGACGGCCTCGGGCGACAGCGGCAGAAAGTAGTGGCACCGCGATGACAACTCACACGCAGCACGCGGAAGCGGGAGGAACAACCGGGGATTCGGCGTCTGTGCGGACCGCTGTGATCACCGGTGGTGCGGGCGGGCTCGGTGCCGCGACCGCAGCCAAACTTCGCAGCGACGGGATCAAAACCGTCACCATCGATATCGCCGCAGGCGCCGACATCTGCGTCGACATCACCGACGTAGCTGCGCTACGCACGGTCGCGGACCACCTTGGAGCCGTTGACATTCTGGTCAACTCGGCGGGCGTCGTCGGATCAAGCCTGCCGATGCTCGACACCCGGCTCGAGCAGTGGCGCACGGTATTCGAGGTGAATCTCCTCGGCGTGGTTGCGGCTATGCAGGCGTTCGTGCCAGGCATGGTGGCGCGCGGGTGGGGACGAGTAATCAACATCGCCAGCATGGCCGGCAAGGATGGAAACCCCAACCTGTCGATCTACTCGGCATCCAAGGCCGCTGTCATCGCCCTGACCAAAGCCGCGGGTAAGGAATTGGCCACCTCAGGCGTGTTGATCAACGCGATCGCCCCTGCAGTGTTCGCAACACCGATGAACGACAACACCTCCCCGGAGGTCCTCGCACGGATCACCGGCCTGATACCCATGCAGCGAGTCGGCCGCCCGGACGAACTCGCCGAACTCGTCGCATGGCTTGCCTCGGATCGGATGAGCTTCTCCACTGGCGCGGTCTTCGACATCAGCGGTGGACGCGCTACCTACTGATGCTGTGCTCGGACACGAGTTCCACCGTCACCGCCCGCTGGTACCCGCAGCCTTGGAATGAGATCGGGGGATCGCCTCGGGGCGGTTGCCGGCTCGAACCGATAGAGCATTGCGAGGCGGTGAAACGGTTACGAGGCCAGGACCACGATCGCGCGCCGCACCCGCACCGGTTGCTTGCTGGGGCAGGTGATCTGCTGCAGTCCGGCCATCGTCCAGGGGCACCGGCCGAACGACCATACCTGGCCTACCAGCCACGACACCACATCCACCGGCGCACCACGGCCCGGTCACTACGCTCAATCCGCCAGCCCGATTCCCACATCAACGGTTCCGGACGCGGTACTGGCTCGGGACTCATTCGGCTGTTGTGTCGATGAGGTCGCATGCTTCCCAGCACGGGAACAGTCGGCCAATTGCGTCGCCAACTGATGTGCCGTTAAATGACGGTACATCATTGAGTGCTCTCGAGCTGGTTTCGAGGCGACACTGGAGGAACCCCCATGTTCGGCTACCTGGCCAAGTTCTTCGTCGGATCGTTTATCGCCGTCGCGTTGACCGCATCAGCAACAGCTGTGGCGACGCCTGCACTGGCCGAGCCCAGTTGCCACTCGAGCGACAATCATGGAGGCAACAGGCTCGGCGATGGTCACCACGCCAGCTTTCTTCTTCCCAACGGCGCCGCATTACCGCTAGGTTGCGTCCCGGGCTCTGTGCAACATTCCTGCGGAGATCGTTGAGCTTCGTCTTCGACGCCGTCTCGAAGGAACCGGTTAGTTCAGTGGACGTTCCTCCGAAGAGGCGCGCCGTTACGCGGCAGCGATCGAGCCGGTAATCGGAGGATGAGAGCTGCACCTGCAGGGTAAAGAACGCCGACGATGACGGGTGCGCCCGGGCAAGAGTTGCGACAACAGCTGCAACGGATGGCGGACGGCATGGTTGAGCTGCTGAGCCATCGGACCGGTTCCCATATGCACGACACGCTGGGCGAACTCGCCGAGGAAGTTCGTGCGAGGAGTCGGGAAATCGACAGTATCGACGAACGCGGCCAGCAACTGCTCGAAAGCCATGTGTGTGAGACGGATCAACCGGCGACCATCCACGACACTCATGGAAATGGCGGCCAGAGTCGCTTTTTGAACGATGCGTCCGATCTGCGCGATCGTGTGCGCTCCTCCAGTGCGGATGTCGACTCCGCCGCCACGCGGACCGAACACGCCGCGCTGAAGCGATGCCATGAACAGCTCCGAGTGGATGAGCGCCCCCTGGGCCCGGAGACATTCGATCATCCCGAAGAACTGCCGCGGGATGGACCGAACCGCACCAGCTTTCCGCCGGGGGTTCGGCTCTGGGGTGGATATCTACACTTCGAAACAAGCGCAGCAGCCGAGCAATACGGCGAGGAATTTCTCGGCCCGATCCGTGACGCCTTGCCGACGGATCAGCTTGATGCTGTTCGGAAGTTCACCGAGTGGTCGTATCCTTTCCGTCTCTTGCGGGATACGGATCCAACAGCAAGGGTGAGGCAGTGGATCAACGCGCAACGCGTTTACGAAGACTTGATCCCGATCACCGGGGAGAAGCCGGTTCCGACGACTGCTCTACTGAGATTGTTGGGCTCCAGAGATGATATCAGCGACCTACAGAGAATGCATGTATTCTCTATATTGAGAAGTCCCAGCCCGCAAGGGAAAATAGATCAGATCTGGCTCGACTCATTTATTTGCAGGCGTGCTGAGAATTTTCTCGGCGAGCCCCCCAGTGTCGGGGCTGTGACTAGGCTTGCGGAGGTGATACGCAATGCGGTAGATGTCCCTATTCCTGATCCTGTTCATGCAATTCGAGAGCTGCGAGACATCGACTTTATTGTCGACATAAATGGTATAAGAATAGGTTCACGGCCAATCAATGAAGAACTGCTGGAGTCGTTACATGGAGCAGCTCAAACCGAACTGGGTTTCATGTCGACAAGTCTGGGGCCAGATCGTGCCCAGGTTGACGCTGATGAATCGAAGCACGCCGACAAGGATTTGTCCAAGATCGACAAGGAGCAGAGGGAGGCTAAGCATGTGTTGGCGATTGACATACCACGGGGCAGCCACGGTCTGTGGATAGGCTCGCGAAGCGTTTATCCAGAACAGCGCGAGCTCCTCTTGGCGCCAAAGACTCGATACGTGATCACAGGGGCAAGGCCCAACGACTTGGGTGGGTTAACCCTCAACGCAGAGGTTATTCACAGATAGTGGCCGGGACGAGCGAGCAGTGCGGTCGACCCAATCAACCACGGGGGCTGGCCACGCGAGAGAGATGGGATCGATGTCCAATTCTGATGAGTACCCAATATTCGAAGGATACGAAAGGTGGACCAGAAAACCCTTGGTCTATCTACCGGTGGTATTGCGAGGCGAGTTGATAGGGTATTTGTGGGGCTCCAAGTCCTACACCTCGGCGGGGTTTGCGCGGCGCTTCCCGGTCCCCGGGCCGCCCCTAGATTCCCTGCTCTTCTGGGAAGAACGGCTCGATAGCTGCTATCGCCAAGGGCTGACCCCACTGCAAGCCGTCAGGCGGTGGATTGGTGTTCCGGAAGACGCCGTCGGAGGCGGGATACCTGATACCCGTGAACGAGAAGCGCCCAGCCTGCTAGCGCTGTGGCGTCAGCTCAACCCGACCGGCCCTCCGCTTGGAGTTGGGCCGAATATCCAGGACGGGATGTTCGATGACGGTACGCCTCTGGACCGCGCCGACGGATGGAGTCCACTGGCCGGTGCGCCACCTCCGCGGACATATCACGCCGAGACCGATGCGGCCGTCCGGTACCTGATTGTCATGAAAGATGGTGCACCGATCGGCTATATATGGTCCTCCATCTCAGGTGACGCCGCCGGATATCTGCCTAATGCTACTGCAGGCTGTTCAGGTAGAAGGGCCGAGGGACTCTGGAGAATGAGACTCAACGATGCATACTCGCGGGGCGAATCGTCTCGCGTTGCCCTGCAGTATTGCAGGACATTCCTCATGCATCACCTGATGGGTGGCATTGAAGAGGACGCGCCTGAGTACGAAGCGGCGAGCCTTGTCGAACTCCGAAACATCGCTAATCGCACCAGCCGATCTCTGGAAGACCTGTAGTGATTACCTTTCATTCCTGGACCAGGCTTATTCGCTGTTCGCGTGACTTGATTACTAATTCTGTGATTTCGAGAGGCGTTGGTGTCGTAGCCTGTGCGGGACCGCGTCCGTCACTGCGAAGCGATGAGCCGCGGAGGTTGGGTCGCACTGGCCGTTTACTTTTCCGCGACGTGTGCAGAGGAATGCTTGGACTGTTCAGTCTGCGGTGTATCGGGAGTATTCGTGGTCTCAGTTGGCCTGTCGGCCAGCCAGGGTGCTGATCGTGCTTCCGGTTGGGCGAACACCGTGGGCTCGGAACTCGGCGGAGCAGTACGGGCCGCCCATGGCGTGCCAGAGGCGGGGGCCGCTTTTGGAGTGGAGTGTCTACGAACTGCCTTGCTGCGAGCAGACTTTCGCCAGGGGGTGATGCGTTGGTCGGAGCCCCCGCCGGCGCGCGTGGCGGGGTCCGACCGGCTCGGCGCCAACGGATCGTCGGTAACACCCGCCTGCGCAAGGGATTCCAGGAAATCGCGCGCCCGATCCGGCCCCATCGCCGAGTATGGGTCCTCTGAAGCGGCAGCACGCCATGGTGACTGAGGATCGGACACCGGGTTGTGTGTGCGTGTATCGCCGTGGTCGTGCTGGGCAGTGAAGCCAGAGTCGGTCCTTGCCGTCGGTCCATCTGGACTCGTCCCAGCCGTGCCCGCCGCGGGATTCGGCGGCCAGCCATCGGGGCTCGCTGTCACATGACCGCCACCAGTGCGTGAGGTAGGGTCGCTGGTCTCCGGATTCGGTTGCACACCACCGGTTCCCATGTTCGGTAGTGCATCCGGTCTCGGCAATCGGGCTGCGGAAAGGTGCGCCCGATGCCCGGTAGCCTCAGCGGGCCCTTCGAGCACCGGCGTGCGGGAGTGATTGGGCAGATTTCCAGAAGAGAGCGGATATCCAGAAGGGAGATGGGCAGCGCCCTGCACGCCAGTCGAGTCCGTCGTTGATGTGGTGGTCACAGATGGGGGGGTATGTTCTTCCGTCGCGACCCGCGATCCCTCTCCTCTATAGGGATCCACGACATGCATGCCGTCACCACCGTCGTCGAAGGTTGGGGAGGTAAAGTCCAGTCCCGCGACCTTGTCCGCGAAAGCCGATGCCTGACGCCCGATTTCACCGGCCAGCCGGTCCAAGGCATCGCTGTAGTTAATGACCTCGTCTGGTTCGATGTACAGCGGCTGCTCGGTCGATCCGAGCGGCGGACCCAACAGTTCATCCGCGACATCGTCCACTATCCCCCGGACCATGCGGTCGATGGCATGCTCAAGCGGCTCGATCGCCTTTCCGATCACTTCGGACAGGATGTAGCCGATCAGCACCTGCTCCATGACCTGGCAGATCTTGCGGGCGGCGGCGGTGATCGCCTGCTCGATCGCAACGAACAGGCCATCGGTAGCTATTGCAGCGGTCATTGCGGCGGCGTAACTGGCTGCTAGCCCTGCGAGTTCGTCCAGCACCGCGATCTTAGTCATCTTGATCACGACAGCAGCCGTATCCAGAGCAGTGGCCACCACGTGGCACGCCGCGTCCAAGTTGGCCATATGCGACTTCGACATTCGCCCCCAGGCTGCAACCAACGCCCGGTATGAGTATCCGGAGTAGACCTTCCCCATATCCTTGATCACACGATTCGCGGTATCGTGCGTGCTGGCCACGCCGTCCGCGAAGTTCCGCACATGAGCTCCCAGCGCGCGGACCTGATCCTCGTTGATGTCGGGATAGGGCACACCGGCGTAGTTGAGAAACAACGCCACATCGTGCGGAATCTCGACTGCCATGATTCTGCCCTTTCCCAGACAAACTAACGGGACGCGAATCACGACCCGACGAGGGCATGCCAGACATGGTAACTGTCGCTCCGGAATGCGATGTCACTCTGCGGAGCCCTGACCTCATCTCGGCGGTCCCAATCCATTAACGTATGGATCTCGTCGTGGCCAGGCACGTTGGATGACGAGGCGGAAACCGGCGCTCAGCGCCTTCGCCGTAACCTTCGAAGGCCGATCGCCCCGACCGGAAACTAACCACCGAGGTCGGATCCACCTTTAATGCAACAGGCCCGTTCCCAGCACCGCGATTGCGAGATTCGCATTCCCTATTCCCTCGTCATTCCCTCGTCGCGCGGGCTGCAAGGCGCAGGGGTAGCGCGCCGCTGCTGGTGAGCTGGTCGTGGACGTGGCGTTGGGGCGTGGCGTCGGTTTCGGCGACGAGGCTGGCGATTTCAGTGGCGCCTACGAGGTAGGAGGCTGCCTGTGTCGGGTAGGCGAGGTATCGGTCGATTTCGGCGGTGGCGAGCTGATGTGGTAGCCGGACGTTCTCGATGAGGTACGACTCGGCCTGCTCGCAGGTCATGTCGCCGCTGTGGAGGGCAGAGTCGACAGTAGCGCGGGCGGCCCGAACGAGGGCAGAGCCCAAGTGGGCTTGACGCGATTCCGGCTCGGTGAAGTAGCCATGCTGGTGGGCGAGTTGTTCGACGTAGAACCCCCAGCCTTCGTTGAAGAAGGCGCTGGGGAACAGGGCGCGTACGGGGTGTTCGCGAACGGTCGTGGCCATGCGGGTGTGGTGGGCGTGGTGACCTGGATAGGTTTCGTGGATGGTGGTGTTGGCGAAACCGGCAACGCGTTGCGTGGCCAGCAATTTCGGAATGTTCTCCGGTGGGGTGTTTGGTGGTGGAGCGGGGACGAGGAAACATCCCTGCTGGATTGCATGAGTGGATAGCAGGGCTGGGGGCTGGTAGGAGGCGACGGGCAGCAGCGCGAGCTGGAATTCTGGGGTGGGCGCGACATCGCAGTGTTCGTTGTCGGGCAGTGTGAGCAGGCTGTGTTCGATGCAGAACTGTCGTGCTCGGACGACTTCGGTGCGGTAGCGATCCAGCAGCTCTGTGGTGGTAGCGGGGTGGGCCGCAATTTGGGTCGAGGTACGAAGGTCTGGATGGTCGCGGTAGAGCTGGGCCAGCTGTTGCCGGATTTGCCGCATCTGTTGTGTGCCTAATTCGTAGACGTCGTCGGCGGCGAGGCGACTGCCTTCCTTGGTGGCCAGCAGGGCGGTGTACCGGGTTTCGCCGATGACCGGGTCGCCGGTGGCGTTGTCGGCCAGCTTCGTCAGGTAGATCGCAAACTGTTCGTAGGCGTCGGCGGCGATGTCGCCGGCGGTGTGGAGGTGGACATGGTCGGTGGTGTCGTCGAGCCCGACCAGCCCAGCCATGTTGCGGCAGAATGCTGCTCCGGCGCGTGCGTGGTTCGCGGCGCGTCGGAGCAGCCGCTGGCTGGCAAGACTCGGGTCGAGAGCGATGCGGGCCTGGTGCAGCAGTTCCGGCGCTTGCCGAAGCCGAGCCGCTGCATCGCGGGCCAGCTCCGTAGGAGGGCGTAGTCGATGCTGGAACAGTGCTTGGACACCTACTAACGTGGGGCTGGTATAGAGTTCGGCGCTGCGCTGCTCAATGTGCCAGTCACGCAACAGCAGCCGCCCTCGTAGGCCGGCGAGTGCGACCTCGCAGTCCAGCTGTTGGGCGAAGTTGGCCCGGCTACTGTCGACCTCGTCGAGCCTGGACACCCAGCGTCGATCCGCGGCGGCAGATGCCCGGCGACCAGTCTCGGACAGATCGGGCAGGGTCGAGTCGTGCGTGGGATCGGCTCCGAGTCTGCTGGCAGTGACAGGGCTGCGTGTCAGCTCGTCGGTGCAGAAGTCTTGGAGCAGGGCAGTGAGATCCACGTTGATCAGCCTCTTCTCGGGGTGCTCGATGTCATGAGTCGGCCTGTGCTGGCCCGGCCCCGCGCTCCGCTGAGCGCTGCTGTGCGAGTAGGTGCAGGATCTCGGTCTGGGTGTCGGCTGGGCGGACCTCGTATTCGGCGAGAACCTCGGCAGCCATGCCCGCTTGTGTGGTGAGCAGACCCAGCAGCAGGTGCTCGGTGCCAACCCAGTCGTGTCCGAGCTCGAGGGCTTTGCGGGCTGTGAGTTCGAGGGTCTTCTTCCCGCTGAGTGTGAATGGAAGCCGTTCTGGCACTTCGCTGCTGGGATTGGCCAGTCGCATAACCACCGTCGCCTCGAGGTCGTTCACCGCGACACCGCTGGCCTGGAGAGCGAGCACGCCCAGGCTGTGTTTCTGGCGACAGATCCCGAGCAGGATGTGTTCGGTGCCGATGTAGTGATGGTGATGGCTCCGGGCGATATCCTGCGCTGCGGCGATCGCCCGGCGGGCGTCGTCGGTGTAGCGCCCGAAGACCCTTTGCTTCAGCGTGGCCGGTTCCTCGGGAACATCCCGTGGCGCGAAGCGCTTGCGAGCTGCCTGCTTGGTGATACCGATACGCTCGCCGATCTGGGTCCACGACAGGCCTGCCTCACGTGCCTCATCGACGAAGTGCCCTAACAGATGGTCGCCCACCATCTCCAGATCAGCGGCCGTGCGGCACGCGGCCTCCACCCGATCCAACGGTCCGGAATCTGGCTCGGATTCTCGGACGTAGGCGATCAGCGAGGTCAACTGCACTGGATTCGTCGACATGCGACAACTCTAGGTTGTCCGGATCGATAAGACAACCTCAAGTTGTCGCTACCGTGGCTGCCTCGTCGTTGCGTGGTTTGCTGGAAATGTCCCCGCCGAGCGGGCGCGGTTGGTTGTCAAAGCGCGCACCATTACCTCCCATGAGGTTCAAGCGATCCATCTCGGCGTGCCGGTTCCGATGGCGCAACCTGCTGAATCGCACCCGACAACAAGGACATTCCGGAGGATCCCGGGTCGCGATCGCGGTGCCGTCGGCGCTTCTATCTGCTGCGGATTCGTCGGCTCACCAGGGCAGCGACGAACACCGGTTGCGCCGGGAGTGACGACACAGGTAGTCGCGTTGACCGTCGTGCCGGTATCGGCCTCCGACTCTCGAAACTGTCTGCACTGGCGGGCGCTCTCACGTCGGATCGCGCGAATTTCCTGCACCACCCTGTGGTTCAGCGTGTGCGGCCTTGTTTGGGATCTGGATGGCCATTTCCTCGTATGCCTTGCAGTCGTGGAAGACGGGGACGGGGATTTCCGACAGTGGGGATGTCGAGCAGGGCCTGGGGGCGCCGTCGAGGATGCAGGTCCATTGGGCTCCCAGCAGCATCCGGTTCTCGTTGGCAGCGAATCGCACCCGGGCGCGGGTGGGGTCGTCCGCCAGGTGGTCGAGTATTCCCGAGGTCTTCAAAGGCACTGGCAGCCTGACATCTCGGGCAGAGTGCTGGTTGGCGTGCTAGCAGTTCGCCATTTCGGTGTGCTGGTCATTCGCTGGCTCGTAGGGTCGCGTGCATGCCTTCTTCGAAGCTGTGGTCGATGAGATTGCAGGGTGCGGTGGTGGGTGGGATGGATTGCGGGGACCACACCGGGTACCCGGTCCTCGCCTTTCATGGTTCGCCCGGTTGCCACGTCGAGGCCGTGGCGTTCGCCGATGCTCCGGCGGCGGCCGCGGGCCTGCGGCTGGTCGCGGTGGATCGGCCGGGGATGGGGATGTCGGAGCTGGCTCCGCAGCGTCAGGTGATCGAGTGGACTGAGACGGTGGCCGCGGTGGCCGATCATTTCGGGTTCGACGAGTTCGCGGTGCTGGGCGCTTCGGGCGGCGGTCCGTACGCGATGGCGTGCGCGCACGCCTTGCCCGACCGTGTGAGTAGTTGCGTGCTGGTCAGCTCGCTGGCACCGGTTACCGATGCTGCGGCGGCGGATTCGGGGGAGGGCAAGCGGGCGGGAGGGTTGATGATATTGCGGCTGTTCCCGTTTCTGGCGCGCCCGGTCGCACGGCGGTTGTCGTCGATCGTGAAGAAGGATCGGGGTGTGGCGGCGATGATCGCGCAGATGTCGCAGGCCGATCAGGACCGGATCGCCCGTGACGACCAGCTGCGTGCCGATATCACGGCCAACATCCGCACGGCGTTCGTGCCGGGCAGCCGGGGAACCGCAGCGGATATGCAGCGGTTGTTCGCGCGCCCGTGGGGGTTCGATCCCGCCGATATCGTTGTGCCGACCGTGATCTGGCACGGTACGCGCGATGCCAACGTCCCCGTAGGCGATGGCCGTCGCTTGGCCGCGATGATCCCGGGCGCGCAGATGCGCCTGGTCGAGGGGGCCGGCCACTTGCTGTTCGTCGACCACGCGGCTGCGGTATTGGATACCGTTCGCCAGCGCAGCGGTGAACGTGACGAGCGCGCTCTGCCGGACTGAGGTCAGTGCGTGGCGAGATCAGTACCGCGGCTTGGCCTTGTTCATGTTGTTGGCCATTTCCTGGCACGCTTTGCAGTCGCGTACGACGGGGACGGGGACCTCGCCCATCGGGGTGATGTCGAGCAGGGCTTGGGGGCGTTCGCCATCGAGGATGCGAGTCCATTTCGCGTCCAGCAGCATCCAGTCCTCGGTGGGGGCCAGGCGGACGCGGGCGCGGGTGGCGGCGGTGTCCTCGACCCCGGCGGCCAGGGCGAAGACCGCGCTCACGACGGCGAGTTTGTCGTCTTCGTGGAATTCGGGGTGGTGTTGCCGCCGGAGGCGTCGGCGATGACCGCCCGTACTCGGCGTTCTCCGTCGATGCGGGTGGCGCGGGCGGCGATGAAGACGTTGTGGCGCTCGCCGTACTCGTCGATGGTGACCGCGGTGCCTGACCAGCGGTCGGCGGGGGTGTCGACGGTGGGCAGGTTGAACAGCGACAAGAACCCGTGGTGGTCGATGCTCTCAAAGGCTGCGATAGTCTCCGGAATCGTGTGGCCGCTCAGGGCATCTCCGGCCGGAGTGCGTAGCAGGAACATCGCGGCTGGGTTCGCGGACACGATGCCCGAGCCGTTCCATTCGGCCGCGCCGATAACGGGGATTGCGGGGAGGGGTTCGGAGATGTTGCCGCACCACATTGCGATGGCCTGCACGACGCCGGCAGGGCCGAGAACCGGGACGCCGATCAGGTGCTGGACGCGGTCGTCGGTGAGGGTGATGTATTTGTCGCGGGTGCGGCCGGTGTCGTAGACCTCATGGATGAGCGGATCCATCATGCGGGCCACGCTGCCCACGCGGGCGATGGAGCAGCGGTTGAGGCGGGAGAACTCACGGGGGGTGTCGCCGTCGAGGACGACGGTGGCCTGGTCGGGGCCGTCCATTGTGTCGATCACGACCCAGTTCCAGCGGGCCGCGATGGACTTGGCGGTACCCGGCTGTGTGGGGGCTGAATCGGCGTCGGTGTGAGTTTCGGGGCGCATGGTGGACCTCCCTCTGCGGGTGGGGATCGGTGGGCCCGATTCAGGCGGTGGTCGTCTGGCGCTTCCTCGATCTTGGTCGAGCCTGCTTGAAGCGTAGGCGCATATTCAACGAGAAATCAACACTAAATCGACAGTATTGCAGCATGTTACCGACGATTCATGTGGGTTCACCGCTGAATTCGGCACTCCGAGCGGCAGGTCTCGCCCCCATCTGAAAAGGATTTTTGCCATACAATCGGGAGGCCAACCTCGCAGTTGTGCGCGTTGCCGAAATTGCTAACGACGGTCGGTCCGAATCCGATGTCTTTGTGGCCGTTTAATCGACATATACTCACCGGTATGACTGGCACAGCGGACCCCGTGCGCTTCGGCATGATCGTGAGAGCGGCACGTCGACGGCGAGGCTTGACCCAGGACGACATCCCCGGACTGGGCTCTACGCGGGTACGCGAGCTCGAGAAGGGCCTTGGCGGGATCCCGCGCAAGGAGACCACCGATGCCCTCGACGCGGTGTTCGGCTGGCGGCGCGGCGCGGCGCGGGAGGCCTACTTCGGTGGCTCGAACCCGGACGAGGACGCGCGCCACAGGCGCCGCCGAGCGGCCCAGTCTCGCGGTGCGGTAGGGGAGCCTGCCGAGGTACCGGCCTCGCCGCGGGTGCAGCGGATCGCGTCTCGGCTCGCGGAGATGACCCCGGCGCAGCTGGATCAGGTCGAGATCGCATTCCGGCTCGCGGAGATGACCCCGGCACAGCGCGATCAGATGGATACTTTGGTTGATCTTGTGAAACAGATGGGGCGGGACGCGCAAGGATCCGAGGACTGACGACCAGGAGGGGATCTACCTGAGTGAGCCGCTGATCACGACGCCTTCGTCTCGGCTGCCGGGACGGTACATGCTGTTGCGGGCGGTCAGCGCGTGGACCGCGCGGCAGAGAGGGTCGTCGATGGTGTTGTCGCACAACGCCAGATGCAGTGCGGTCTTGCTCGGCAACCCCCGGTGACCGGTGGGGCAGACCGGGGCCGTGACGGCGTTCATGGGCGGTGGGTACGGGCCCGCCGAAGGGATGCCGGTAGGGCGCCAGGCGTGCCGGGTGTGGGGCAGGCCGGGGTGATCGGGGCGGCAGCCATAGGGGTCCCTCCGTTGGGATGGGGGAGCACCCGGTGCCGGGGATCTCTCTGCGGGGTCGATTCCCTTGCTGGTGGCGGGGCGAGCGCGACACCTGCGGGCACCGGATGCTGGTGTCGAGCTTGCGGGCTGACCCGATTCGAGTGAAGGAGGTTGTGGTGTATGCGGGTGGCCGCTGGTGTACGGCGGTGTACGCGGGGGTTGCGCTGGCCGCTAGGTGTTTACGCTGAGGGCACGCATTTCCCGCCGGGCGAGGGGACAGGGTATGCAGTGGACCGGTGCTGACACTGTGGTGCTGCGTAAGGCCGTGGATCTGACGCAGGAACAGATGGCGGCGGTGATCGGCTGCTCGATATGGGTGGTCAAGAAGTGGGCCCGCCGCGGCGAGACCATCGTGCTGGGTGAGGAATTCGCCGACGCGATGGACACCCTGCTGGCGCGGGCGAAACCGGCCCAGCAGCAACGCTTTACCCAGATGATCGAACAACGACAGTCCGACCGGACCGCACCACGCACGCATGGGGCCGGTGTGGTCGGTGAGTGGTCCCGCGGCGGTGCGTCGTCGGGTGAATGTGGGTTGTATGCATGGGAAGTCGATGACGACGTGAGGCGGCGTGATTTCGGGTTGGCGGCCGTGGCCGGAGCCGCGATGCTGGTGCTGGGGGACCGGGAGCATCTGGGCAGCAGCGACGTGTCCCGGCTGCTGGCCGGGGTCGACGCGCTCGAGCGCGAGGATCAACGCTCTGGCGGCGCGGGCCTGGTCGACTTCGCTGTCGAGCAGCTGGCCCGCCACAAACACCGCCTCGACACCGGCGACTACACTGCGGCCACCGGCACCGCCTACGCCAGCGCCACCGGGCAGCTCGCGGTCCTGGCGGGATGGCTGGCCTACGATGCGGACCGGCACCCGCTCGCGCGCCGCTGCTACGCCGACGCGATGGAGAAAGGCACCGAGTCCGGCGACGACGACCTGATCGCCCACACCTGCCTCTACGCAGCCAACCAGTCCATCGCGCTCTCGCGTATCGGAGCGGGCAGCCCGCACCGGGCACTGACCCTGACCGCGCGGGCCCGTGATCTCATGGCCGGTCGCCCTCCTGGGCGTATTCACGCGCTGATCGCCGTGCGCGAAGCCCAAGCGCGGGGCGTGCTGGAGGATCGGGCCGGGTTCGGGCGGGCGTTGGCGATGGCGTGGCGAGAGATGGACCAGGCCGCCGCGTTCGAGCCGCTCGAGCAGACTCCGCAGTGGCTGCGGTTCGTCACCCACGCCGAGATCGCTGGGCACGAGGCCCGCGGCTACGCCGATATCGGCGAGCTGACGCGGGCGGTCGAGTTGTACGGGGCGGCCGCCGAGCAGCAGGCCGGAACCCGCAACGCCACCAACCTGCGCGCCTGGTCGGCCACCACCCGCGCCCAGATCGGGGATCTCACCGGCGCCCTCGAGGAAGCCACACCCGTGCTGACCAGCCTGGCCAAGGTCTCCTCCACCCGCACCCTGCGCGTCCTCGAACCGCTGCGCACCGCAGTCGACCAGCTCACGATCGGCAGCGGCTTCCGCGACCAATTCGATTCGCTCGCAACGAAAGCCATCACCGCATGACCACACCGCCGACCGGTGTCACCTTCGAACACCTCACCGCCGAGCAAGCCCGCGAAATGCGGGAGGTGGTCGAGGACATCTACCGTCGCTCCTACGTCGAAGCCATCGCTTCCGGGGATCCGTTCGACGCACCCGAGCAGTTCATGCACCGATTCGACGCCTACACCGACCCATCGCGTTCCCGCGGGTTCGAACTGGTCCTCGCCCGCGTCGACGGCCACCCCGCAGGTCAGACCTGGGGGTGGCCGCTGCCACCGGATGCGGCCTGGTGGAGAGACTTTCATCTCGACCACGGCGACCGGGCCGCGTTCACCGCCGAGGACGGCCACCGCACCTTCGCACTCAGCGAGATCATGGTCTGCACTGAGCACACCGGTCACGGACTCGCACGCGCCCTGCACGACGAACTCCTGCGCGGCCGTCCCGAGCAGCGGGCCACGCTGCTGGTCGAACCCGACAACACCCGCGCCTACAGCGCCTACCGCAAATGGGGCTGGCAACGCGTCGGAACCCTGCGCCCCTCATGGCCCGACGCACCCCAGTTCGACGTCCTGATCCAGCCGCTCACCACCACCGACACCCCGAAGCCGATCTGAGAACCTGTCTGCGAACTTCGGGCCGGGCGAGTCTTCGATTCTGTGGCGCTTGAGGATCGGTTGTCGGTAGCGGCTGCCATCATGGTCGTGGCCATGTGTCAGTGGAAGGGTGAGCGAAGGGATGGCGGTGGCAGAGGAGTTCCTGTCGGTCGAGATCTGCGCTGGAGCGGGTGGGCAGGCCGCTGGTCTGCACCGCGCTGGTTTCCGCCACTTGGCCCTTGTCGAGCTCGACGAGCACGCGGCACAGACCTTGCGACTCAATATCGCCAATCCAGAAGGGCGGCCGCCGCGGTCGGGTTCGTGGGAACGATGCGATGTGCTCGCGATGGATGTGAAGGACTTCGATCCCACGCGGGATCTGGCCTGGGGGGCCGAGTTGTTGGCGCAGCGTGGGCTGGATCTGCTGGCCGGTGGAGTGCCGTGTCCCCCGTTTTCCCACGCGGGCAAGCAGTTGGGGCGGGAGGACGAACGTGACCTGTTCCCGCGCATGCTGGAGTTGGTCGAGCTGCTGCGTCCGCGCGCGGTGATGATCGAGAACGTGCGCGGGATCATGGATCCCAAGTTCGCGGGCTACCGTGACTGGATCATCTCGAAACTGCAAGGCGGACCGTACTTCGCTGATGACGGCCAAATCGGAGAGGAACCCGGGCTCGGTTACACCGTGTGCCGATGGGACGTGTTGGAGGCTAGCGATTTCGGAGTACCGCAATTGCGGCCTCGGGCGATACTGGTCGCGTTTCGTGACGACGTGATCGCCGACCTCGACTACGTGTGGCCCGAACCCACGCATCGGGTTGCGGTGACTGTCGCCGACGCCCTTGAGGCGTCGATGCGGGTCCGGTTCGAACCCTATTTCGTCGGCGAGCACTCCGACCGGGCTCACGCGGCGTTCAATCGGTGGCGGGAAAGGTCGTGCGCCGGTGTCGCACCGACCTTGGTGGGTGGATCGAAGAAGCACGGCGGCGCGGACCTGGGACCCACCAGGGCCAAGGCCGCGTGGAAACAGCTCGGGATCTGCGGTCTGGGCGTGGCCAATGACGCGGTGACGTGTCGGCAGAAGCAGACCGAGGAGCGTGACCTGTTCGGCGCTGATGGGCCGATGCTGACCGTTGAGCAGGCCGCCACGATTCAGGGATTCCCTGCCGGATGGGTGTTCTCGGGCGCGAAGACAGCGCAGTACCGGCAGGTGGGCAACGCGTTCCCGCCGCCAGTGGCCACGGCGGTGGGTGAGTCGATCATCGCGGTACTACGGGCGGCACGAGAACGCGATCAGGTCACCGCCGACACTGCGCAGCGGGTGCCTGCAGAGCGGGAGTTGGCGTCGCGGACAGCCGTCACCGCGTGACGGCTGTTGAACGCTACCGGCTGGTTCGGCGGGCTCTCCACGCCTTGGTTCGGCACGCGGGACGGCAATAGAGCGCATCGGCACGGGTGATGGCCGCGGGCCAGGACTTCCCGCAGACCGGGCAGGTTTTGCGGGGCCGGGTGGGTTTCGCGCCGGTCTGCCACAGTCGGTATTGCTCACCGCCGAAGGCGACGAGCTCGGCGATACGTCGGTCATGGGCGCGCAGCTCCCGCCAGGCGCGGCCCCGACATCGCGCACTACAGAAGCGGCGGCTACGGCGGCAGTGCTCCGGCAGCGGCTTTCCGCATTGCGCGCATCGGCGCGGGCGGGAACGACGCGCCACAGCGTTCACGCCGCCCGACGATCCGCGCTCTGGGCACGCTGTTCGCGGGTCAAACGCCTCGTCATCAAAGTGATTGCGGCCCAGGTCAAGTGAGCCTCCGAGTGGTCTGGGCGACGCTCATAGTCCCTCGCGTTGCGCCGCGCGTTGAGCAGCCAGCCGAACGTCCTCTCGATCACCCAGCGTTTGGGCAGAACGACGAACTTCGACTGACCGGGCAGTTTGGCGACTACGTTGAGGGTGAGCCCGAGGAACTGGGAGGCCCAGCCGACCAGCGCGCCGTTATAGGCCGAGTCGGCCCATGCGATGGTCAGCTCCGGATGCAGTATCCGCAACCGCCACAGCAGTTCCCGGGCGGCGTCGCGGTCGCTCTGATTGGCCGGGGTGACCAGGATCAGCACGGGCAGGCCCTTACTGTCCGTGGCTAGGTGGCGCTTCCTTCCATTGATGCGTTTACCCGCATCATATCCCCTGGTCAGAGCGCTGACGGTCTCCGCGCCCTTCACGCTCTGGGAGTCGATCACCACCGCCACCGCGCCGGGCGGGCGACCCATCCGCTCCCGGATCCGGCGGCGCAGCTGGTCGCGGATGCGACCCAGCACCCCGGCGCGGGCCCACCTCGAGAAGAATCCGAAAACTGTTTGGAACGGGGGAAAGTCGGCGGGAATCGCTCGCCACTTACAGCCATTATCGACCAGATAGCGGATGGCATCGACGATCACGCGGCGATCGTGCTTCTCCGGCCGACCGCCCTTGCTGGTTCGGCACGCCGGGGTCGGCAACAGCGGCTCGAGCAGCGCCCACTCCAGATCGGTGCAGTCGGTCGGATACCGGCGGGCCCGGGCGAGGATGGCCGGGCGGCGGGCTCGCTTGCGCTTGCGGCGGGCGGGAATTCGGTTCGGGCACATGGTCAGACCTTCAGCCTGGTGAGCATCTCGAAAGTCGCTCGCACGCCTCCGACCTGTTCCAGGACCAACCGAATCCAGTCGTCACCGTTGCTGCCGTCCACGGGCTGGCGCGCACGATGAGGGTCCAGCACGGCGGTGAGCATCCTGGTGATACGGGTCAGCTCCATCCGGAAGAACCCGCGTTCTGCCGCGATCCAATAGACCTCGTCGTCCGAGAGCGCGTAACCGAGCACACGGTTATAGGTCAGCGGGGTCATATGCTCAGCCGCGGTGACTTTCCGGATCCAGCCTAATCCGCTCCGGACCTGCGCGGGGGTCAGGTCGGTGGCCGCGCACAGCTGCCGCAGCGTCAGCCCGGCCGGGCGCGCCTCGAGCAGGGCGATCCGCACCATCTCCCCGCTGACATGGGGAGGCAGCGGCCGGACCATGATGGTTACTCGCCGCGCAGTAGTCGGGCGAATCCCTCATCGAGGGTGAGGTTTCCGGACTCGACGGCGGTCTCCACCCAATCCGCGGTCGCGCGCACCCGCGCCACGTTGTTATGCACCGTCGCGATCTCATCAGCGCTGAACTGGTGGCCGCGCAAGGTCGGGATCACCCTCCCCACCTGCGCGGTGAATGCCGCGCACGCCCCGATCAGTTCCATGAACTGCGCGGTGTGTTCGACCCGCTCCACCGCGGGGGTTCGCTTGCGCACGTTCTCGCACACCACCTTGGAGCGGTCGATCTGGGCCTTGTTCACCAGATGCCGGGCGGTGTCATCGGCGATCACGCGGGCCGCGACCTCCGGGCGGCGGATGAAATCGGTCGCCACCCGCGCGGCCACGTGGTCATCGACGGCCAGATCGTGAATGCGGTCCACCCGCTCCTGGGCCGAGACCGCCTGCACGGGCCGTCGCCCGACCGCGCGCTTGGCCTCATCCAGAGTCCACCGCACTCCATCGGGCGGATTATCGATCAGTTCGAACGGATCGTTCGCGCTGCACAGAATTCGGTGCACATCGAAGGACACACCACGACGGCGCTGCTCTTCCGGCCAATGCGCGGCGGTGAACCGATACTCCTCCACAGTCTTCGGAGACAACCCGATATCGTCGGCGAACAGCGACAACGCCTGCGAGACCGTCAGCAACTCCTCACCCGGCCCTGACTTCTGGCCGCCTTGGGGGCGCATCGGCTCGATTTCCAGAGCCAGCTCACCGATGCGGAACTGCACACTGGTCTTCTGCCTCACCAGCTTGCGGCCCTCGGCCACGATCTCGTCATAGCGTTTGCGGCTGACACACCCGATCTTGGCAGACATCGCGGTTCACCACTTTCGCCACCGAGTCGCCGACACCGGATGCGCCGACAGAAGAACCTCGGCGTCCGACCACACCAGCATGCGCGCGGCGAACCCGAACCACCAGAGCTTCCACCCCCCTTATCTTCCCAGGTCAAACCCGTTTTATGGACCCGTCGGTATCCGTTCGCTCCTGCGTCACGGTGATGGTTTCGCGAACGCAGCTTCGCCGCCGCCAGCCCCGAGTCCGGCATTTAGCTGAGCAATACACCGCATTCGCCCGTCGTTGCAGACCCTTGGTCCACTCGGTCCCGCACTCCGGGCACACCATCCGCGCCGCCGGGGACTCGTCCCGCATCGCCGCGACCCGCGCACGGGCACGCCGCGCCCACCGCCAATGCCGCGCCCTACACGAATCCGAGCAATACACCGTCCGTGGCCCCCGCCGCGCCGAAAGCCCTCTCCCACAGCACAAACACCGCCGCAGAACCACCAAGCCCCCGCCTCCGTCAGCCCCCGCCTCCCTCTGCTTCCTGGCCACACCCGAGCCTATGACCCCCAGCGCACCGGATGGCAGCCCCCGCTATTCACGCGGGAAGAGGTTCAAAAACGGCTTCTGAGCCGAACAGCACCGAGCCATCGCCGTGTGGGTTTCGTGCGGTGGTGGCGGGCGATACGCTGGTGACCATGACCGACCGGGAGATTCAGGTGCGGCTGCCCGAGGAGGTGGCCGCACAGCTGCGTACCGCGTTGACCGCGGCGGCCCCGCAGCCGAGTGAGGCCGATCGGGAGCACGCTCTGGCCCGCATCAGCGAGCTCGCGGGCGGCAAGGTCGATCCGGCGCTGCTCAAGCGCGCCTACAAGGTGTTGGGCCACGATCCGGAGGCCCCCGAAGGGGCGCACGCCGGAGCGGCATGAGCGAAAAGCTCCCCAGCGGCGTGGTTTTCGACCGCGCCGCGTTGATCGAGTTCGCCCACCAAGGCCCCTATACTCTCGCGATCGCCTTCGCTGTCGTCGAGATGAGCGACACCCTGATCGTTCCCACCACCGCGCTCGCGGAGGCCCGCGCCCTGGTTCCGGCCGAGCGGCTGCCGGTGCTCGAGGTGCTACTGGACCTGCCGACCACCGTGGTGATCGACCTCGACCGAACCGCGGCCTGGTCCCAGGTCGGTGCCGTCCTCGCCGCCGCCCCACCGGTCCCGGACGGGCTGTCGGCCGCGCACGCCGTGGTCGCCGGGGTCGGGCGGGACTACCCCGTCGTCACCGACCGTGGGCCTGTGCTTGGGACTCTCGACCCGCGCGTCACCATCGACGAACTGCCCTGACCTGCCACAACACGGGCATGCCATGCTGGATGGGCGGTCGCAGGGCTCGGCGACGCAGGCGAGCCGGAGGACACCGTCATCGCGACGGCCCCGGCGGGTGCCCGCGCGCTACCCACCGCGATCCCGACCCCGATCACCGCGATCCCGCAAATGGCCGCCGCCGCTATCGCCCAGGGGGACACCGACCGGATCATCCTCGTCGACGCGGCCGAACCACCGATCGTGCGAACCCTCGGCTGGGTGCCCGGCCAGTGGCTCGAGTCGGGGGATTCCTCGCGCTACCGGTCCCATGCCCATGGTGCGGGTGGTGGCGCGACGGAGCAGGCTAATGTCCACCGGACACTCCACCGCCTGATCCGGCGTCGGGTTAACGTGCAGCCTGACCGACCTGGCGTGCCTATCACCTGGAAGAGGCTATCGTGCACCGGATCTCGCTCGTAATGTCGCGGATGGATTTCGAGGCCTGTCTCAGCAACCGCACCCGCTGGTGTCGCCTCCGGGTTACCGGGCGGCACTCACGCTTCGGCATCCCGGGAGCCGTCCGCCCTTGCGGCTTCCGAATCGGCGCTTCTCCCAGCCATGGAAGCGGCCGCGTGCGAGAACGCCCAACGACCGGCGGGATTCCCCGGATACCTTGCCATTCCGCCGGTCCAGGGAGCGCGACCTCCGAAGCGGGACGGGAACCAGGACAACAAAACCCGCGTCTTATGTTATTGCGTGGACGTATTCGTTATTGCTCCCGCGCCGACGACGGAACATGCCTGACCGGGCATAAGCCCACGCTTGTCGATTGCGGCCCTGGGGATTTCGAGTCGGTACGCAGGAAGCAAGACGGCAGGCGAGGCGCGCACACTCCGCTCGGCATGGTCGAGCTATGCGAGCACGGATTCCCATCCGCCGGTGCGGATCTGCTCGATGATGTGCTCGGCGACGGCGCACGGCCGGCCATGGGTCCCTGATTCTGCCCGACAAACCACCGCATGATTGCGGGAGGTCGGCCAGCCGGTCGTGCTCTGAGCGGCCGACCTGTCGAAGCCTGGCTATCTAGCCAGCTAGATCAGTTCTTCGCTGAGTTCTTCGGTTTGCTTGAGTTCCAGCCGCGCGGCCCGAATAGCGGATGAGGCTCGGCTGAGCTCGTCGCCCGCAGTGGCGTGGCCAGTGGCCGATGACCGCAGTCGTACGATGGCCTGCTCGGCCTGGGGTATCTGTTCGGAAACCGCGGTAGCGAGATGTCCGATCGCCCTCGCGGCGGTGGCGTCGATCGAACCCAATTCGGCGCTGATCTCGCGCAACTGCAGGGGATTCAGGGTGGAATAGTCGATGGTGCCGTCATCCACGTACCGCCACAACCAACGGATGGCGGTCACCGCCTGGGCGATGTCCTCCGCAGTGATCGGGGCCTCTGTCACGGGGAACGCTGCCTCGACGGCGGCGGATCGGTCGGTCGTCATGATGGTGGGTCTCCTCGGGTAGATGGTGTGGGACGGTGTTCCGGCGCGGCGGGCCTAAAGCGTGAACGCTCTGGTCAGTCGACAGCGCGGAGGTGCCGGTACCGAGGGCCCTGCTCGGCGTGGTCGAGCCATGCGAGCACGGATTCCCATCCGCCGGTGTGGATCTGCTCGATGATCTGTTCGGCGACGACGGTGTGGCCGCTGGGCGCGTACCCGGTCGGGCTGGCGTTGCTGTATGCCTGGTCGACCAGGTTTCGGAGTGTGCGGCCGCGTCGCTGCCAGATCTCGGGTGCCTGGTCGGGGTCGTCGGTGGCGTCGTGGGCCATGCCGAACAGGAAGGTCGGGGCGTAGGTGCTGGCGCGGTCGGGCTCGGCGTCGAGCCACAGCAGCATCGCCACGGCCTCGGATTCGTCTGTGCGGGAGCGTGAGAGCCGGAATTCGCCCAGCGGCGGCAGATCCGGGAACTGGTCGGCGTACTCGGTGAGCAAGGCCCGCATGGTGTCGAGAGTGGGCCCGTCGACCCAGTCCAGAACCCAGCCCCCGTATCGCCCCTGCTTCGGGCCGTCGTGGACGGCCCGGACAGAACGGCCGGTGCGCTCGCTGAGCAGTTGGGCGAGTTTGGCGGCTTGGCGGGATCGGTTGGTCATGACGCGCCTTCGGCGAGTGGGGGATCAGGTGCGGTGGTGTCGTCTGTTGCCGAAGGTGTTGGGGCGGTGTGGATCTGGGCTTCGAGTTCCCGCGCGTAGGCGCGTTGCATGTCGGCGGTGTGGCGGTGTTCGCGCCGACGGGCCTCGCTGGGTTCGTCGGCGGCCAGACGGTCGTAGAGCACGGCCGCGCGGCGCGCGATCGGGGCCATGAGCTCGGGTGGGGGAGAGAGGAATTCGTCGAGCACGATGCCGCGCAGGATGATCAGCTCACCGATCTCGGCCAGCGGGTCCATGCGGGCGATGCGATCGGCGACCGGGTGGGGCCCGTGGTCGGGGTCGAGGTGCTCGCGGTGGCGGACGAGCCACGCGTCCAGGCGGGCGATCCGTTCGCCGGCGTCGTGGTCGGGGTGCGGGCCGGTGCCCACCGCGTAGCGCAGCTGGGCGTCCTGGTGAGCACCCTTGAACCGGTTCTCGGCAGCCGACCAGCGGGCGTGCGCGGTGGACCGGGCGACCTCGGCGACCTCGGCGATGTCCTCCCAGCTGGTGCCGTAGACCCGCTCGGCGACCACCACGGCCTCGACCAGATCCTCGGCGTAGGAGCGCAGCCGCAGGACGTCCTCGAGGGCGTAGCCCTGGGTGCGTCCCGGGCCTGGGGGAATCACGAACCCGCGGGTGAAGTCGGCGAGCTCGCGGGCGGCTTCGCACACCCCCAGATCCGCACGGCCCAGTTCGGTCAGCGGAGCGAGATCGGCGATGGCCTGCTGAGGCGACTCGGTCATAGTGGTGAGTGTATGCCGGACAGCATGATCATTGTTCGAACTTCCGAACAGATCGCACGATGTGCGTGCCTGCCGGAAATGATCATGTCCGCCGATAGTTTCTGCTTATCGGAGCCCGGAACACGAGCTCTGATAAATACTTTCAACTCATGGCAGATCGCGTGAATGCTCGTCCTGGTAGCAAGGTTTGGCGGCGAGTGGACGGCAAGTGGACTGGATTGCGGTCGCAGGTCTCCGGAGCCGGATATGTTGACCAGTTCCCGGGCGCCACGACCGAAGAGGTGCTTGCTGCGCAGATGAAGCAGCCTGGCGGCTTCTGGATCGTCGACAGCAACGCCACCGACGATCCCGATGGAGGGTTCGAAATCGAGAAGTACCTACCAGACAGCGTGACCGGCGATAACGGCATCGTCGTGTTGGCCCCGAGCAAGCCACCCTTCGGAGAATGGACCGAGCTCGACAAATGGCCGTCTGACGACTAGGGCCCGACCACCAAGAGGGCCACGCATCCGAAGTGAGGTTTTGGGCTCCCGCAAGATCGCCGGCAATTCGGTGAGTTCGACAGCCTGCGCACCGATTTCGACGACCACACCATTCCCGCCGAACTGCTCGAAGTAGCGGCCGTGGCACGGTATCGCCGGGGAAGACGACGGCCCGAACCCGACTCATGGACTAGGCAAATACGATGTCTGTCAAGTCTGTCCTCACATTGCCGAGCGGGGATCGGCCGACGGGTGGCTGCAATATCGGGACGGGGTCCTTGGGCACCGGTCGGTACCGACGGGTGGGTCGGTGAACCGATCACAGCGGCCGACCTGCTCACGGTCGCGCACGAGGATCTCACCGCGCTCGAGGCCGCCGGAGTCATCACCGAAGTCATACATCGAACCGGTGGTGGGGGGTCGACGCCGAGGTCGGCGATCAGCGAGGAGGGAAACACTGACCAGCTCGGCGTTGGGACGTGGGCCCACCGGGCAGCCCGTAGCGGCGGAAACCGTTTGAGCAGTTGTCTCAAGCAATTCGGACAGCCAGCCGGTTCATCGCCGGTTGCCGCGTCGATGCGAAGAGTCGAAGCAACGACGCGAACTCCGGCGACCACCAGTCCGTCCAGATGCGAGAACAGAACCGTCAACACTCCAAGATCAGAACACTAGCCAGGCAATCACCAAGTGTGTGCCAGATCCAACACTCGACCGGAGTAGACACCTCAAAGCGGCGTTATTGATATCCCCTGGATTTCGGTCCATAGGGGTTTGAGCTTGCTCCAGAATGGGCAGCGATCGTTCCGCGACCGCGTGCCTGGCCATGACCGGGCCAGGCACGCGGTCGCAGATCTGCGTGGTCGACTGCCTATGCGGTTGAACTGATCCGAATGGTCGGGGCGTCTACGACCTGCTGTTGCTGGAGCAGCCCAGGCGTGGAACGGCTTCCACACCTCCGCTATGTCAGCGATCGCGCATGCTGATCGTACGGTCGCAAGCCGCAATGTTCTCGACAGCCGTCCCCGCTATTGGGAATAGTTGTTCGCGGGCGAGCGCTGCGCAGGGGACACAACCGCTATCGATGTAATGCACTTGTTCTGGGGACCAGTCCTTGCTCGGCGAGCAGCCCGAGCCGGGGTGGCTGCCACTGTGGTTCGTGCTCAACGGAATACACGCGCGGAAGACTGCCACACCCGATACGGTGTGGGTCGGCTCAGACGCCGGGAGTCAGGTGTTTGCGGGCTCGTTCGACTGTTTGCTACTCGTTCGACGCCGTCGAGGTGTTTCTGCGCACGCCGCAGGGCCTGGATGCGGTCGACGAGATCAGCGAAATCGGCGGCCGCTGTGTCGTGGCCAGATCGGGCGGAAGCCACAGCAGCGCACACGGATTCGACCTCGGCGAATATCTGCTCCAGCTCACGTCGCACCCCGGCCTGTGGATCAGACCTGTCGGCACCGATGGGATCAGCGCGCCGACGAGTCGGCTCGGCCAAATCCTCCGCGTAATCGGCGGTGGGATCGACTCTCGTCGAGAGCGTTCCGACGCCGCGGTGCCCATCGCCGGGAACCGCGGTCAGCGCCGCGAGGCCGAACCCCTCGTACGCGACTGCGGCAGTGAGGGTTCCGGCGCGCAACCCCTCGGCCTCCGATTGATCGGCCAGGGCCGCCTGCAGGCTCGCACTGATCTCGCGCAGGACGGGTTCGCTCAGGCGCTGGCCCCGGCCCACGGCCAGCTCGGCGGCCTTACCGGCGACAGCCTTGACCATTTCCGCCGCGGCGTGATGAGGGCGCGCAGCTGTTCGCCCGAGAGTCCGCGCTGAGCATCACGCAGGGCCCTCGCCCACCTGCAGCAGTGCCCGGAGATCATCGCCCGCCTCACGAGGCACCAGATTTGGCGCCCACGCGGGCACCGTCGGCCACCGCAGCCTGCCGATAGCGGCGGTCATAGCTCTATGTACCCGGCATCGCGGGCCTGCCCCACACTCCGAGCCGGGTGCCGAATCAGTGGCTCGAGTCCGGGGGAGTCCCCCGCGCTGCCGGTCCCGTGCCCGTGGTGTTGGTGGTGGCGCGACGGCGCGTGTGAGTGCCCACCGTATGGCGCACCCGCGATTCGGCTGCTGGTTAACCTGTAGGCAACCTGAGGTGACCTGGTGTGCGCTGGACCGAACTGGTGTGCTTTCCGCCTGGAAGCGGTTGCACGCCAGGGTTTCTGCTCGTAGTGTTGCGGATGGGTCTCAAGGCTTGTTTCAGCACCCGCACCCTCTGGTGTCGCCCCTGGGCTATCGGGCGGCGCCCACGCTTCGAGATCCCGGAAGCCGCCCTCCCTTGCGGCTGCCGTATCGGCGCTTCTCCCAGCCATGGAAGCACCGAGCATGAAAACGCCCGACGGCCGGCGGGAATGCCCGAAACACGTTGCCCTCCCGCCGGTCCGGCAGCGTGACGTCCCCGGTGGGCGGGAACCTGGACGGGATATGGTGCGTCCTACTCGTATGGGCGACCATACGAAAGTCGTTGAGCTGTGGCCATATCCAGCCAGTACTGCCGCACGGTGGCGTGACGCGCAGGTGCGGATCGCGCTATACCTGGCGGGGTTGCGGGTAATGATCGCCGATAATCCAACGAGGTTCGGGATGTGCCCTGGTAGAAGTTGATTTGTCGGTTTCGGTACGGAACAGGACGGTTGGTGCTTGGCTGGGCTGCCGATGAGGTCGGTGGGGGGGTGCCGGAGGGCTGGGTTCGCGGCGACCTCCATCCGAGACCAACACCCCGAAGCCCACCACTATGCGCTCACTGTGGCTGGCTGTGAGTCGATCTTCATCTGCAACGCCTTGGCGAGCTCGTCTCCCGCCCCCGAGCTGGCCAAGGCGTTGTTGGTCGCCAACCGGCCCGAAGGCTAACTGGTGGTGACCAAGCTCGACCGGCTCGGCCGCTCCCTCCTGCGGTTGATCTTTCGGTTGTACACCTGCTCGAACTGTCGAAGATCCTGCAGGAACGGAGCGTGGACCTGGTTGTCCTCGATCAGGCATTGACACCGCGACCGCTATCGGACGGATGTTCTTCCAAATCTTGAGTGCAATAGCCGAATTCGAGCACGCTCTGATGTCCAGACGCACCCGCGACGGCCTGGCCGCGGCGCGCGCTCGCGGACGCACCGGCGGGCAGAAGCCGAAATTCGGGCCCTGGCAGGTGAATCTGGTGCGGCAGATATACGACGAACTCGACGAACACGGCATGTCCCGCTACACCGTCGGCCAGATCGCCGCCGAGCTCGGCGTCACCCTCCCCACGATCTACCGCCACCTGGGCAAGCCGATCCCTTCGCACCATGGCTCTCACCAGCGTCTATGGGACTTCGTTGGATTTTCGGCGATTACTACGGTGGACCCATGTCGGCGAACTGGGATCGTCGTGGCTGCAGGTCTGGAAAGTACTCGATGACGGTGTCTTCGACGCACAGGCTCAGCACAGGTTGTTCACCGCGTCGTAGCGGCCAATCCCCCTGCAGATCCTTCGACATGTCCTGTTCCATTTGGAATGGCTGGCTGTATCATCGATGCTGCAGGACGCAATAGCATCCTTGAAGTGGACCCGGCAGCCATCCGGACGGTTGGTGAGCCGGGTTTCGCGTATCTAGGACAGCTTGCGGACCTGCGTGATGAGCGGGTCCACGCGTCGGCGCCAGTCACCGCCCTTGGCGACGCACCAGGCCACCGCGTCCGACACCCACAACAATGGCTCCTGGTTGGGGCGCCTGTGCTCATATTCCAGAGTGGCGGCCACATCGAACTTCCGCACCGCGTTGTAGAAGGTTCGGCGGTCGGCCTGGACCAGCGAATCGTCCTGCTCGATCGTCAACCGGCGACCGCCGAGCGCGGCCAGGTCTTCGACAACCGCTGTGAGGCAATCGGTTCGGGCTTCGACCGCGTCCTTGATGGCGGTCGCGTCGTACACCATCACCCGGACCTTCAGGGCGCACAGCGCCGAGCAGATCTCGTGGCGACGGGAATCCCTCTCGGTTTTGAAGTGAATGCGGTTTTGCCCCGGCAGCCGCTTGGATTGCAGCACCTTCCGTGCCTGTTGGAGGTGGCAGACTTCGGTGAGAGTGGAGACGATCAGCAGCCCGTGCTGTTTGGTCTCGTCCACGAATGCGTGCATCTCCGGTGACCCACGGCCTTTCCTCAGCGCCAGCGACCGGCGCGCAACTCATGCATTAAGCCTATGGGTCACTAACCGTTCCCGCTTCCCGACTCACCACTCTCAGGTTTCTGCCGCAGGAAGTGGGATATCCCTTTGCGTTCGTTGCGCCGACCAGCCGTAGTGTGAAACCAGCGGATCCTCTGTCGGAGTATCGGTGTGACGCCGGAGATCCGCCGGTTCAAACCTTTGTCTGTGGCACGAGGCACGAGCGACGGTCACTGGTTTCACCGCAGGTACGTCGTCATCGATAGCACTCGAACACGCATCCGGCAGAGCACGTACGTCCGGCGCGGTGGCGGTGAAATGCCGACCGGCAAACCGTCATAGGACGTTCGACAGTGGCTAGCACATAGTCAGGGCTCGAAAGTCAGCGTGGTCCGGCGCATTGTGTCGAGTTCCGCAACCGGTGGCGACAGAGACGGAGCGGGAGACGGATGGCCGGCGCCGAGAAGATACAGCGGCAGTTGGCCTATCCCGTCCAACGTGAAGGCTTCGCAGAGCGCGAGGTCGTCGCAGATAGCGGTCTGGAAAGGGCCTAAACCAAGCGCGGTGGCTGTCATGGCGAAGGTCTGGCCGAGGTGGCCCGCGTTGATCAATGACGCCCGATAGACCCGCGGAATGGCGTATTTGCTGCGCATTCGGTCGATCATTGCCACGAGGACGACGAAGAACGCCATACCGCCTGCCCACTCCTGCCCCGCACAGAGATCGGTGATCTGTCGGCTGGTTAGCCCTTCGCCCAGCAGCTCGAGGGAGTGTTCTCGCACGTTGTAGTGGTAGAAGCCCGCAGGCACGTCCTCGACAGCACGCACTCCGACGTAGGCGTCGAGTTCTTGGCGGGATCCACCGGCAGCGCTGGTGCGGCGGAACAAGGCGCTAGTCCCGGAATTGATGTAATCGACCGGTCCGAACACGGTGGCCAACAACGCGGCAAAGGTATTTAACGCAATGGGCGCATCGGTGAAGTCTCGACAAGTGCGTCGTTCGAACAGTACTTGCTCGAACGATATATCGAAACGAACGGGCCTGCGCGGCAGGAACATTCGATTCGCTGCCGGATACTCGGTGAACAGTGTGTGGGTCGGCGGCAACGTGGAAAGTTCCGGATTCGACGCAGGCACCGCTTCAGACTGAGGATAAGCGACAGCGGTTGTCGCATAGTGAAAGAAGGACGCCTCGGGCACCCATGAACCCCAATGTGACGCTATTGCCTCGTCACGCGCGGCCTCATCGGTGCCTTCGGCCAGTAGTAGGCCCGCCTCGTGCAAGGAGTCCACCGCGCCCAGGAAGAGTGGATTCGCTTGGGCCGCCACCTCGGGATCCGTCCAGGATTCGAACGCCGCGAGTATCTCGACACTGAAGGGCGCCAATGTGAGTGGTTCGCGATCCGGGTAGGCATGGGCCACGAAGAATCCGTCGAACCAGTAGCAGACCAGACACTGTCGGCGGCGAAAACGCATCGGTTGTTTACCGGCTTTCGCTGCCGCCATCCTCCCACTTCCAACCCATCAGGACTACCGGCATGACGGGCCGATCTCCCCGGACAAGCTGGGCGATGCCCAATTCTCGATTGTCGTGTTTCTGAGCGTCCATGTTCATCTGAACCACCAGCCTCTGTGAGTCGGATCATGCGTCGTTTCGTTGACGTTAGCGCGCTGGCCCAAAGCCAGGCTTACGGGCTTCCCATCGATGGGAAGTATTGCTGGGCGGTCGTGTCGGTTCAGACCGGTCCGATGATCGGCTCCTCACATGCTGACGCGTGCTGACGCGCCGATTCCGCTCAAGCAGTGTGTAGGCGCCACGCGCAGTGCACTGACTGGCCACACCGGCTCGGTATTCTCACTCGCCGTCACGTTGTCCGCGGCCAACATCAACGATCACCTGATGCTGCTCAAACTGCTCGACCGGTCCAGCGCTGCCGGGCGGCCGGGCCAGCGTCGCCGGATCACGAACCTGCCCGTTCATCATCTTCGCGGGCGTCCACCTCGGGCGCGGTCCGCTGGACGTCGCAGGCACAGAACGGGTTCGGGCACCTGGTCGCCGGGGGCATGACGCAGGCACCGACCCGGGGACTGTGGGAACTGATCGACACCGGCTAGACCAGAGCCGTGTTGAAGGTGTCCGGCTTGCGTCTGCACGCGACCTGACCGCCGGTGATGACGGCCTTATGCTGGGCAAAGATGCCCTTGGTGAACAGAAAGAAGCAGGGGTTGTCATGGGCGGCGCGGATCCGCGAGAGACTGAGTCGGAATATCGGTAATGGGGGCGACCGACGCGAGAGCCGCCGAAGCGCGGGTGAGGACGGCGCGAGACATGATGTGCCGCACGATAATTCCGTCGCATCGGAAGCATGCCATGGTGTGCTGAAGCTGGTAGTAACCGCCAAGTTCGCAACCAAGTCCGGTACCCCAATCACACCGCCCGAGCAGCATGAATTGCTACGAATTACGTTGTGGCACACCGATATATGCCATGTTGACTACCTGCCGGTGATGCCGGATGCCGATGGCCAGCCGCCGCTGGCCTAGCATTGAACGCGGGCAGGTGAGCCAGATCGCTGCGCTTCATCCGAAACTCTCTCTGTATCAACATGATTACTTGTTTCGAACCGTCCGGCTGACACTCCAGGCGCCCGCCGACCGCGTTACTCGCATACCCTGGCGAGCAGCGCGGGGCGTCTGTACCGGGACAGGCAGGAGCCCGGCGTAATCCTCTAGCTTGAACCCCGCAGGCGGTTGCGCGTCGAGTGGGGACCAGCCCGGTTCCTCGTCGACCCACCCGGCCGGGGCGGGAATCACGTTGGCCGCCACGCACTTCCACAGCTCGTCGATCCCACCATGTTCGATGCCCGCCTCTCCGGTGACAACCGCAACCGGGCAACCAGCACGCCGCCACGCAAGCCCTCCACAGCGCGGAGAACCTGCGGGCCGCGGATGATGCGCTGCGCCCGGGCCGGGAACACCCTCGACGCAGCCCGCCAACTGACCAGTGTGAAGAATCGGAACAGCTCCTCGCGGCTGATCTCCGGGAACTCCCGAAGTCGCTGCAACTCCTCATCAGCGAACGCCTGTGTCGCCACGAACTCGAACCTCCGGCATACCCACCAGCATCATCGGCAGCCAAGCCAAGCACCACTCGCACCACCGCACCCCTCGAACGCGAAAACTGGTGCCCACCAGCGGACTACACCGTATCCGCCCGATATTCGGCGAATGCTACGGCGACCCCACATTGCGGGCATGGCGACCACAGTGGGTACACCTGTCGCCCGCAACAATTCCCTATCGAATTCGGCTGTAACCAGGCACTGCGAGGCGAGATTCGAGTACTGGACTACTCGTGCTGGGTGGTCGGTTGCCGGTCACGCTGGCGGGGACAGTGCCGCCGTGGTGGAGCCTCGACCGTCGTCCGACGTGCCGTACCGCGGGGGCTGTCGCCAGGAGAAATGATGATGATCGAAATCTTCGAACAAGAACCTGCACCGCCGCGCCCACGCCCCCGCCCGGCCCGACCGCAACCCGGTGTGCTAGGACGCTGGCACACTGCCAGCGGCGACATCGTGTTCCGGCAGGGCGAGTACGTCGTGGCCCCAATCCCCGTCGCGCTCATGCTGTTGCAGGAAGCCGCCCACAAAATCCGCGACCCCTACTACCAGCCCCGCTCCACACTCATCGCACGCCTGCACGGCCACTAACTCGACCACGCCTACGAGCACTACACCGGCTGCATGACCGCATCACTGGCATTGATGCCGCCCGCAGCGCGAGTCCGCGCGGTCGCGCAAACCCTCGACTTCGTCATACGACGCGGCGACGCCACCGGGGTCGAAGGATTCCTCACCTCGGCGCTGCAGTCCGCATGGGATGCACTTCCCCCCGACCTCGCCGCCGACGCCCTCAAGGTGTGGACGCGTCGGGTGCGCACCAGCGTGTTCGTCGCCCACCGCGCCACCACGGTCTTCGACTCCACGACCCGCCTGCTGACCGTGCTGCGTCCGCGCGACTGGGACAACATCACCCTCGACGCCGGGCTCGCCGACCTGGCCCGAAAATTCGCGCAGATGGCTCCCGGCTACGGTCCCGGACACAACGTCGGCGGCGCCAGCGGGGCGGGGCTGAACGGGCCCGGCGCCAACACCGGCAACGGCGGCATCAACACCCAAGGTGACAACAGCCATCACGCCCCTAGTGGCGGCGGCGATAGCGACAACTGGCAAAGCCAGTACGACCTCGGTGACCGCAACGCCCGCAACCCCTACGGCGATGCTTCGGACAATCAGGGCGGCGGTTTTGTGGGCGGGTTCGTCCCCGGCGGTAGCCAATCCGGCGGGGGTGGGGGCCACAAGGGCGGTGACGCTAACGATCCGCGTAGTCGCTACAACCTCGGTGACCGCAGCAGCGACAGCCGGTCTTCCGGCCGCCGGGGCGACAACGGCAGCGGCAGCCTCGGCGCATTGGGACCCGAACATCACAGTCTCGGTGACGGCGAGTTCGACGGTTCCGGCGGCCGCATGGGTGATCAGTATGGTCTGCACGATCATGGCCCGAACGGAAACGCCGGTCTCGGACCATCTTTCAGCGACACACCGGTGCTGGGAGGACCGTTCGGGTACGGAACAGGAGCTAGTCGCGTCACCGACGAGAACGACCGCCAGGCGGCGGAAGGACGCCAACAGGCACAGCAGGGACGCGACCAGCAAAGCAGAGGAAACGCGGAAACCCTGACTGGCATCGGTATCGCCGCCAGTGCTGGCATCGCTTTGCTCGCCATCAGCAACCCCGCAGGATGGGTTATCGGAGGCGCCTACGTTTTCGCTGCTATAGGCGGCGCGCTCATAGTCCAGGGTGCGAGTGACACCGCTAAAGGTCAGAAGAACGAAGCGGAAGGCAACAAGAAGGAGCAAGCTGCGGAGGCCAAGAAGCCGGGGGACTCGAAGCCCGCCGATCCCCCGAAGGATCCGCCGCCGGCCGATCCGCCGAAAGACCCGAAGGACAAGGGAGGAAACAAGCCGAACCCGGAGGACTTCCCCAACATTGAAGACGCCGGCGGCGGATCCGGTCACGGCGGCCCGCGTTCGTTCGACTTCTTTCCCGACCCGGACGGTTCCGGGGGCGGCGGCCCGAAGTCGATGGGTGTGCGGCTCGTGCACGCCACGGTCGCGACCGGTGCTGGCCTGAACAGCTTGGCCGTCGGCATCAACGCGTCGACCACGCGACTGCTCGTCTGAGCGGGCACGACCGCAGAAATCGATCGATCCCTCGCAGGCCGGTTGTAGGGCGAAGCCCAAGCGCATGCTGATCGTGGTGGCGGGCCGCGATCAGCATGCGGTCCTCGTCGCGGAGAGGGAAGTGGTGCTCGGCTCCGCGATAACGCCATCGAAGCCACCCCCTCCCAGCTGGGTCCTATCCCATAAAGCCGCGCACGAAACCACCCGTGCTGCAATGGCACTCGCCATCTGCTAGCAGGTCAGCGGTATCAACCCTGGTCGGCGCCGGATCCCAACTGGATGCACGATTGCTCCCACCCCTGAACAAGTCATCGCTCAGCGATCAGGGACGACCTACAGATCTCGGTCCGGAAAAGAGTCCAGTCGCTTGGCCACACAGCCTTCGAGCGCGTTGTCATTAGCCGCGTCGAGCATCGGCTCGGCGGACCCTCTCACCCAATGTGGCGGCCTCGTTCACCGCCGGCCCATCAGATCCAGCTCCTCCAGCAGTTCTCGCCGCTGCCGATAGGTCAGGCCTATCACGACCGTCCCATCAACTGCGAGCACGTCGAACAGTAGCGGCGCGGTGCAGAACTGCCAGGCGATGGCATCTCGCGTCCCCGCCCTTGCGGGTGACGGTGCCGCACCGGTTCACCGGATCCGAGCAGGTTGACGCAACCGGTTCGGAATGCCAGAACCGGCATGCAGCACAACCGCAATGGAATAGGTTGGGCTCATTGGTGATCGCTCGTCCATGCCGGGTGGCTGCGATAGGCGGCCAACGCTTCCTCCACCGCCGTCGAGGTGGGGTCATATGTCGATGGTTGCGTCCATACCGCCGCGACCTCGACCGGGGCGAGCCCGAGTCGGTCACACACCGCGCCGGCGACGAGGTCTGGGACCGCCATCCGGGGTAGGTTGAACCAGCCGTATCCGGTGGGCTCGGCCCGCTGCGGGCGCGCCCAACTCACCCAACTCCAGCCCTCCCGTTCACTCCACCCCACCACCAACTCGTCATCCCCACACGGCTCGGCCAACCCGAAACACATGTCGCGGTCGGGCCCAGGCCCGAAATCGTGGTAAGTGAGCCTGAGCCCGGTGCGGTTGAGCGCCTCGATCACCGCGGCACCATACGGGTGGTGCGCATCGTCGAACAAGAATCCCTCGCCGTCAGCAGCGCCCTCCATAACCCGCATGTATTCCGCTCCGTCATCTCCGACCTGATCATCTCAACGCCGTCAGCTACCGAGGATGAACAGCGTAGGTCAAATGCGTCACCCGCGACGACGACTCCGAACGGATCTGTTTCAGCGAGACCTTGGAGGAGTCCACGCCGTCGAACAGGCGGGTGCCGACGCCGAACAACACCGGCGACACGGCGATCGTGAACTCATCGACCAAGCCGGCGTTCAGGTACTGCACCATTGTCTCGCTGCCGCCTGCAATGCGGATGTCCCGCTCACCTGCTACATCGCGGGCCTGCTTCAGTGCGCTCTCGATTCCGTCGTTGACGAAGTAGAAGGTCGTTTCACCACGTGTCCAGGGCTCGCGCTCTTCGTGCGTCACCACGAACACAGGAGTATGGAACGGCGCCTCCTCCGGCCATGACTTCTCTCCAAGATTGAACATCCCCTTGCCCATGATGCTCACGCCGGTGCGCTCGAACGTCTCGCGGGCAATGTCGTTGTCGCGGCCTTCCTCGCCACCTTCGCCGAGTTTGAGGTTCTCTCGGAAAAACCGCAGCGGGACGAGCCATGCTTGCAGATCCAGCCACTGCTCGACACCACGCGCCAACTTCGGATCCCGCTTCAACTGCTCAGGCGTGGCGAAAAGACCATCCATCGACTCTGGTGCGCTGAATCCATCCAGCGACATGGACAAACTGAAGAACACTTTTCCGGTCATCAGCGACCCTCCATGGTCTCGACGATTTCAGCGACGTAAGAAGTCAGTGTTTTAGTGTTTGCTAGTCGCCGTCAACGGCGCGATACATTTCCTCCGCCGCGAAGCTCTTTGGTGAGGAAGGACTTTGCAAAACCAGGTTCCACCGACTGAGGGATGACACAACAGACATCGTGGTGCACGATATTGGTTCCCCGAGCGGGGCCGAAAGGACTGCATCAATATATCATGGCTATTGTGCGGCTACAATTCGGCTGTGGCGCATGACATGGGGTGCCGGTAAGAATTGTGTCACCTGGTACATGAAGCCGCCGATGCCTACCTGCTCCCGCAGGTTCTGGTGCCGGACGGTAAGGGGTCGGCCACGGCTGGAATGGACGAAAACGATCGTTTGTGTCCCATACCGAGCCACCTCACCGGCCGACCCGTCCGCCCAGGTCGACATTCGCCCGACTTGGGTCAGAACCCGTGTGCGATATCTACGAGACGAAACCCGACATGTCAGCCCTTTGTGGGACAGTCCGGGGCATGGCTCGGTTCGGGTACGCGCGGGTGTCCACGCGAGGGCAGAAAGACGACTCCCAGATCGACGCGCTCACCGCGGCCGGGTGCGAACGGATCTGGGTGGATAAGGCCTCCGGGAAGCTGGCGCGGCGCCCTGAGTGGGACAAATGCTTCGAATACCTGCGCCGCGGCGACGAATTGGTCATCACCCGGCTCTCGCGGCCGTTCCGCTCGGTGCGGCACATGACCGAACTCGCCGCCCAGCTCGACGAACGCGGCATCGACCTGGTCGTGCTCAAACAAGGCATCGACACCACCACCCCCGCCGGGCGGTTCCTGTTCCACGTCATCGCCGCCATGGACGAGATGCTCGCCGACCTCATCAGCGAAGGCACCCTCGAAGGACTCGAATCCGCCCGCGCCCGAGGACGAGTCGGCGGCCGGCCACCCGCCCTCACCGAGCTGCAAGCGCTCAAGGCCCGCGAGATGTACGACGAACGCGACCACCGAGGCAAACGCAAATACACCGTCACCCAGATCGCCGAAACCTTCGGCGTCTCCCGCAAAACCATCTACCGCCACCTCGAACCGACCTGACCCCAACGACCACTCGCGGCTCAAGGCAGCCGCAGGAACTCCAACACCATCACCGCTGGTCAAGCCATTGTCGTTGTTTTCCGCACGATTACTACCGGGACCCCGAATTCGGCCAACGGAGCAGTTTTGCGCCACTTCACTGAGTGGAAGCTCCGCGAACCAACCTAACCCGCCGGGTGTCTGCGGGAGACTCGATCAACCCTTTCGGTTCGGGTCTCCCGCAGGAATTCACCCTTTCCGTTCCATCGTCATTTCTGGTCAGATGGCGGCGCTATAGACTGTGGCCCGCAGACCCTCCAGTCTCCGGATTCTTTCTTGAAGTGATACTGGATGGGCGGATTCGGAAGAACGGCTCCGTTCTTCGCGTCGTTCTCGTAGTGGCTGACGATCCAAGCACTGCCGTCATGTAGGTAGATGAACGGGCTGACGAAGTCGTCGAGCACGATCTTCCCGTCCGTCTCGAGGTCCTTCTTCAATACGTCTGTGGCGGACTTGCCGTCGGTCGGCTTCTTGATGTCGTCAGCGGACTCCGAACAGCTTGCCGCCACCAGTTCGTCGAGGTTCTGGGAGTTGTATGCGGCCATATACTTATCGAAGGCGGCCCGCAGAGGTCCGCCGTTGCCGTCGTTCGTAGTCGACGACTCGTTGGAACAGCCTGCCACACCGACAGCGCAAGCTATGGCGGCGATGATCGCCACCGTGAGCTTATTCCCCATTCCGGGCTCCTAATACCTTGGAGATCACGTACCCCAGCGGCAGCAGCGCTGCCGTTGTGAGTATCACGACAAGGACGAAGTTCCATGACTTCACTCCGGCGGCGTGGGCGATGATCGCGACCGCGCAAAGGATCCCGCCGCAGATCAATGTCACGAGACGGTTCTTCCATTTATGAGGCATTGCAATATCCTGAGTCGTCCACGTAGATACCGACGAGCGCCACTTCTGGATACTTGGAGAATCGGAGTCTGACGCACGCGTCCCGTCCTGCGGCCTCGGTGACCGCGTCCATGAGGCGGAAGCCATAGACCAGCATGACGGCTATGCATCCCAGGCCCACCGGCCACGCCGGCGCCAGATAACCACAGATCGCGACGGCCAAGCCCGTGGGGCCGCCGACTGCCAGGTTGACGTTGCGAGCCAGCCATTTCACCTGTGACTTGGTCAAATATAGCGAGCAGGTCCATGTGCTGCAGTTGTATTCAGCCGCCACGGGTCGCACTCCGGGAGTTGCCGGGGGTGCCTCGGTGGCGGGAGGCTGTTCTTCGCCTGGCGCGGGCTGAGGCTCCGCGGGTGGTTCATTGCCTGGGAGAACGGGTTCGGGCGCGCCGGGGACGGGAACGATCGGAGTGCCGTTGTAGGCCGGCGGGGCGGGGGGAATGTATGCACCACCGTTAGGGCCGCCGTTGCCGGACTGGCCGGGCAGAAGAGTGGGTGCGGGGGCGGTGGGCGCCGGAGCTGTCGAGGGCACCCCGGGATTCTGAGGTGGCGGCGGTGGCGGTGGTGGGCAGGACACTCCTGGTGAGGGGATGCAGAACGGTGGCTGCGCCAGGGCGGGAGCTGTTGTCATCGCATGCAACGACGCCGCGGCCATCGCGGTGACGAGCACGGCTGCTGTCGACATCGCCGACCATCTATGACTGGACCGAGATCCCTCCCTGAGCGGCGAGTGCCGGGCGGGTAGAGGTCCGTCATCAAGGGTGCCCGTATGTACTGTCATCGGTGACAGAGTCCTTTCCTCGTCATATCCCGTCGCCGCGGCGAGGGCTGGTAACGGAAGTGCGGGACAGCTACATTTGGCGCGAAATTTATTGCGGTAAGTCGGTTTTCAGAACCATTGCGGCTCCCCGTACACCGTGACCGTGTCGTCGCGGTTGGCGGTGGAGACGGTGAGCGAGGCTATCGATCGCATCGCAACCTGACCCATGCATGAATCCACGTGCAGTGCAACATCTTTCATCGCGAGGTCTGCGGTCGCGGCGGCCATCGGCTTGGATCCGAGTGCGACGGTGGTGATGGTGCCCGGGCGCAGGGTGACCTGAATACTGGGCGTGATCCCGGCGTTGAGACCGGCGTTGCCGCCGAGGGTTCCGGCCGGGTACTGGGAGGCTGTGCCCTGACCAAGGACGCCGAGGTTGGCGCCGAGGGTGCCGCTGAGCCCGGCGGTCAGGCCTGGGCTCACATCTGTGTTACAGCCAATCATCAACCCGACCGAGATCACGCCAGACCGGATCGGGGTGTGGCCCTTGCCGTTGATCGCGCCGTTGGCGGTGACCGAGACGAACGCTTCGCGGGAGAACGCGGCGGCGTTCAACGGTGGCCATCGATCGAGGTTCTCCTCGGTCTTGCCGATCGAAATCTCCCACCCGTCAGGGGTTTCCAGCGACCGGAACTTGTCAACGTTCGGGTCCGCGACGCCGACACCAGCGGTGAACACACCCAACAGCAGCACGACCACGGCCGGACACACCGTGCCAACGACCGGCGCGATGCCACGTCCACGTGGGGACACCCACGCCTCCCTTTCCACGCTTCATCTACCCGCGAGCCGATCCACCCACGGCAAAACCTCGGCAAACATAGCGGGCGATAGGCTGTGACCAGCGGTTTCGCCGATTCGACACGCCGGGTGAACGCGGATCCCCATGCCGGACGGCTGCCGATCTCCCTCCGGTTACGCGCTTGCACGACACGGACACGGCCGGGCCCGACCTGCGCACTCGGCGCCGTCTCTGGCGCTACTGTTCCGGCCTGGCCGCACATGCACGCCTCCCCACCGCGGCCCGTGCGGGCGGTTGCACCGATCACGGTGTCCTACACCGGCGGCCCCCGTAGTGCACGTCTCCTTTGATGGAATGCTGCCGGACGGCAAGACCGCGGACATCACTGTCCGGCAGCACCATCGGGGCCTTTGGGCGCGTGGTTGCCTATCCGCTGAGGGCGAGCCGGGAGCTCATGTTGAGCTTGACCTCGCCGTAGGGCAGTACGTGTGACCAGAACAGTGGAGTCAGGCCGCGTTCGTCCTCGGCGGTGAGCTCGACCGGGCAGTCGGGGTCGTCGAGGATGTCCTGGATCATAAAGACGTTGACGTAGACGAGCGCGGCTTGGCAGATCCGCAGGCACAGCACCGACAGCTCCTGTTCGTCACGCCTGTTGGACGCGATCTCGGCGGTCTTGCCGTAGTAGATGACCGAGTTCGCGCCGTTCCAGGACTCGACCACGTTCAGGCCGCTGTTGATCTCCCGCTGCAGTTCGCGACTGCGCAGGTAGCGGCATAGGAAGATGGTCTTCTGGACCCGGCCGAGTTCGATCATCGCCTGGTAGGTGGGGTGGGCGGCGTTGGCCTTCATAAACCGGCGCAGGATCGCCTCGGTGGAGGCGGTGCGGGTGCGGATCGCGGTGGCGTACTTCATCATCTGGTCGTACTGCTGGGCGATCAACTCCCACCGGATCGGTCGGGTCATGGCCGGTTTCAGCCCCGGCCACAGGTCGCCTTCTCCAGCGGCGGGCCGGTAGAGCTTGCATTTGTTGATGCGTTTGATCCGCGGCAGCAGATCGAATCCCAGGAGCTTGGTGACGCCGAATCCGATTTCGGATTGGCCGTGGGTATCGACATAGGAGGCTTCCACGTCCATGTCGGTGCCGTGGTGCATCGCGCCCTCGACCATGGCATGGACTTCGGAGGCCGAGCAGTTGAGCAGCTGGGAGTGGATGACCACCGAACCGTTGCGCTCGACACTCCAGTAGATGAGCACGCCGCGGCGGCCGTAGCGGGAGTGGTGCTCGGTGAAGATGTTCTGGTCGTAGGCCCCGAAATGTGTTGAGTCGCTGGCGATGGCGGTCGACGATTCGCCCCAGATCGAGGGTTTTCGGGCGGCGAAGGTGGCGTTGGCGATCTCGATCGCGATCCGCCGCGCTGCTTCGGCGTTGAGGTAGCGGCGGCGGGTGTAGCGGATGTCGTCTTCGCTGTGGCGGTCGGTGCCGCCGGCCACCGCCTTGATTCCGGTGTTGGTGCCATAGGCATAGATCGCCAGCAGAAGCCGTTCGGCCAGAACTACTTCGGGCAGATTGCCGCGGTCGGCAACCGAGGTGACCGTGCGCAGGCATCCGGTGCGCAGCACCGCTTCCTTGAGCATATCGATCAGCGGCACCACGCCCCACCGGGTTCCTACCTGGGCCTTCAGTTTCCGCAGATTGCGGGGTTCGGCGACGGGCGGCAGCGGTGCCAGTTTGATCGCACCGCGCTTGCGCTCCTTGATCTCCAACCAGGGACAGTGCGGCATGGCGGAGTGCAAGGCATCCAGTTCGGCGCGCATCTCGGTCCGGAGCCCGGTGATGAATTCGGTCGGGTCCAGGGGTTTGCCCAGCTTCTCGTAGTGCTCGATGCGGCGTTCCTCGAAGTCGACCGGCAGATCCTCGGCCGGGTTACGCCACTTCTCCGCACCCACGACCCAGATTTCCTTGCACCGCAGTTGATCCCGCAACGCCTGGAACGTCGCGATCTCATACACCATCCGCACCACCCGCCGGGTGCCGTGCTGGTCGTTCTGATACACCAGGTCCGCCCAGTCCCCGGACACACCTCGATGCACCGGCACCTCGTCGGCCGCCGGGTAGTAGCGCAGGCTCGTGCCCGCATACCGCCCGATCAGCTCGAGCGCGTCCAGCACCGGCCGATGGGTGGTGTTGTTGCTGTGGAACTCGAGCACCGACAGCAGCTTGATCAGCCCAGCCCGGTAGTGGTTGGTGTACGAGGAGCGCAGTGTGGCCTTCACGGTGCGCTGATAGGTCGGGCCCGAGGACTTGAACTCGGCCACCAGATCTCGCAACACGCCTTGCGGTGCGACTGGGAACACCGTGTCGCGCACCAATTCGTCGCCCGCGTCGACGGTAGCCTCGGCGACCTTGAACAGCAGATTCTCCTTACCTGTCACCCGTTTGAATTCCTTGATCAGCTCGTTGGTGACCCGGACCTCTGCGCGGGCATTGATCCGGTGCACCGTGGAATTGAGCAACTCGACCAGAGTGTCGGTGATCTCCCGGCAACGGCAGAACAGCAACGCCGCCAGCAGGGTCAGCTGCGTCTCGAGTGGATGATCACGCAGGTGGCTCGGCGATTCCACCGACGCGCGTCCGCGCCAGCCGGTCACGATCTTCGGCCCGATATCGGCGAATACATCAGCCGGAACCCCCATCGCGCGAACCGCTTCCAGCTTGGCGATCTCAGTGAGCATCGTGTTCAAGCTGACGTTGCCCGGATCCGACCGGATCGCCGCCAGCACCGCGCGCCCATCCTCCGTGTCACTCTCCGAGCTCTCCTCGTCGCCACTGCCGACAGGCGCGATCAGCGCCAACAGCCGAGCCCGGACCGGCTCCGGTAACCGGCCGCTGACCTGCGCAAACAGCAACTCTTCACCCCGGTGCAGTGCTGAGCGCAGCATCCGCTCGATCCGCCCGGCTGTGGGAGGCTCCACCTTCATCTCGCGCAGGCGCGCCAACAGGTGCTCACGCACCCGTTCGCCGCTGCGCTCACGCTGACTGATGTTCTCGACCAGCCATGCCACGGTCTCGTCGGCGTCGGTCGCGCTGCATTCCCGAAATCCCAGGGACTCCCGGATCTGGGCCCGGTGTGCCTTGCTGGTTCGGCCGGTGAAGTCGTAGAACGCGATCTCGGTCCGCTCCACACCCACCTGGCGTGCGATGTAATCGACCGCGGTGTCAGGGATTTCGGCCCGTCCGCGCGGAAACCGACCGCGCTCGGTATAGAACCGCAGCATCAGCCCGAATCCGAGCTTGGCCGCACCCCGCTTCGTCGCGACCAATTCCGGTTCCTTGCCCAGCAGCGTCCACCGGTCGATCAGCTCGTCCTGGTCCAGCTCCCTCATCACGCGCCGCAACCTACGCCCGCACCGACCAGCACCAACCCGCTTTTACAAGGGCTTCATGTACCAGGTGACACGATTCTTACCGGAACCCCGACATCTGGGCAGCAGAACTCGCCGCAGTGTCGGAGAGGGGAGGCCAGTAGCCCCGCGGTATCAGCGACTCGCGCATCTCATTCGGAAGTCGGTCCGGGTGGGGGGAGCTCCGGCCTGGACAGCAGCTACCCGCAGCGCGCGAACTCGCCACGCTTCTCGGCGTCAGTGTCACGACAGTCGTCAACGCCTACAGTGCACTGACGATTGTGCGCGACGGCCAGAATGTCGCAGATGCGCTGAAATCCTCGAGCATCAACCACAGACGGATTCTTCCGTATCACTGCTCGCACAGGTCAGACTTCCTCCGAGTGTCATGATCACGGACTTCCCCCCGCGTCGGCGTGGGTTTGAGCCGAGAGGCCCGGCTACCCATCTAAGATCACGTGACGAATCTATCGCTGTCAGGGTTTCACCAGACGGAGTCGCATCGGCTGTCCCTATACCATTTGCCCTCTTCGCGGACTAGCACGCATTTGCAGGAGTCTGCTCGCACATTCGGAAGGGGTCGCTATAACGAAACCCCGCGTTGTAGCTGGATCTTCGAATTGAAGACCTACTCTGACCTCCGATAACGTTCCCTTATCGGCGGTCAGAACCTCTTACTCAGCTCAACGACTCAAACCCTTTTCGTTTCGTTTGTTTCGTTCTACTTCACACGAAACAAACGAAACGAAAAGGGAACGGGTGCACGATCCAGCCCTTACCGCGACATCGTGTTCGGGGCTGCTACATGTACCGGCACCGACGACGACGTGCGCAACTGCCTCGGCGTCCCGAGGTTGGCGACCTGAAGGAAACGCTCGCTAATGGCATTCTGGATCCGTTTGCGACGCAACAGGGTTCGGTTCGATTTCGCCGAGTAGGCGCGGAGCGATCACGACCTCCGGGGTTTGCTGCACAGTGGTCGCCTTCCAGGCGTCGCACAACCGCCTGCGCCAACAGCGGTGGCAGCAGTGGCGAGTCGTTGGATTGGCCGTGGCCAGCACCGCCAAGCCCCCGGCCGTCGGCGTCGGTGGCCAGGTGGATCCTGGTGGTCAATCCCCTCGAGAACGCCCGATCACGTGATCGGCGGGAACACAGCCACTCACCTTCTCGTCGGCTGCACCCGGCAGCGTGCTGGCACCCGCACGATCGTCGAGCCAACCGAGACCTGGGTGGCAGTTCGACAGTTCAGATGGGCGGTCGAATCGCTGTGGGAGTGGGGTTCCTTCGACTGAGCCGGATGTGAAGAAGGATTCGAAGCTCTTCGGCCATCCTGCGCTAGAACCCCTTCGCGACGGATTCTTTTGAGAATCCCTCGATGAAAAGGCAGGGAGAGAAGGCCGAGCGCATTCGAAGCAGGGCCTTTGATGCTCACGGATCCAGTCTCGACAGATCATGTGTGTGCATCGCAAGACTTCCAGTCCAGCGTTCGGCCTGGGCGCGGAGCAGCATCTGGTCGTCGCGCTAAGTCTCATAGAGTCGCGCCGCAGGGTCATCGTCGCGTCCAACCCGGAAAGACTGTCAACTCCGGGAGAATCCCACGGGAAGCGACATCGGACGAAGGAATCTCTCGGCGCACCTCACCGTGACGCCGTTGAGTAGCTAACACCGTCATTTGACGGATGCCACGAGGGTCTCGCCCGATCCAGACTTCATTCAGGCGATCGCACCTGCTCAGCACCGATCGCCCCATCGGGCCGCCGACGCGGGGACCCCTTCGATCTCGTGGGCGAGACGCAGAGCAATCGGCACGCTGTACTCGCTGCTGAGCATTAGGAGGAGCAAATGAAATCGATTCGGGCCGCGCGGAACTCGTCCCGGTATGGGCTGCGCGCCGTGATTACTGGACTGGCGGCCATCGGTTTGACGGCAGTTATAGCGAGTCCGGCCTCAGCGACGCCCGCGGAGGGCGTCACCGGCACGGTTCTCGGCCAGATCAGCATTGGCGGCACCGACTATATTCTCCGCGAAATCACCATTGCACCAGGCGGATCCACGGGCTGGCATTACCACGACGGCCCTGTCTACGGAACGGTGCGCAGCGGCGTTCTGTCTCACTATCACTCCGATTGCACGCCCGACGGCGTCTACCATGCGGGCGAATCCTTGGCTGAGGCCCCCAGCGCCAGTTACATACACATCGGTCGCAATCTGGGATCCGAGCCCCTGGTGCTGGACGTGCTGTACGTCCTGCCCTCCCACAGCCCGCTGTCGGAGGATGTACCAGCCCCCACGTGCGCTTGATCAGAAGAGTCGCGGCGGCTCGGTGAACCTTCACAGCTCGTTTGCGGTCGCAAGATCGACTGGTCGTCGCGCGACGGTGGCCACAAGCTGCGATCGGCGAAGAAGGACCGTTCCCTGACCATGCTCGGCGAGCTGGCTACTCGGGTCGCTTAGAAAATGCGTTCGCCATCAGTTCAAGGACATCGTCATCGATCCACCCCTTGGCGAGCGGAATCCAGCAGTGCTCCCATACGAGTCGGTGTGCTACGACATCCGGGCATAGCCAGATGGCGATCAGCCGGAGTTTCAGGACCAGGATGTCGAACGTGATCTGCTTGGCCCCCAATCCATCGCAGATCTTTCGGAGCAGCGATCGCACCGCATGCTCGAGCACTTCGTCCGCGAGGTGCTGTTGGTCATCCCGTTGAGCGCGGCTCGGGCCTGGCGCAGTCCTGCCGTTAGGTGTTGCACCCCAATCGGTTTGGCGAGAGGCGCGGAATCGCTTCCACACTTCGTCGACCAGCCAATCAATAGCGCGATCCCGGAGCTTCTCGATGGCTCCTTCGGCCTCCTCGAGCGTCAGTACCAAGGCGCCGAGGACATCGCACCAGAAGTGGTCGGCGAGTCTGCGGTGTTGCGTCTTGCCTTGGAGCGTCCCGAGCATTTCGTCGGCCACCTCGGCGATCTGCCCGGCGAGGAACTTCGCTTCGAGCAATGCTGCTGGATTGTCGGCCAGCCACCGGACTGCGTCGTCGTCGGCAAGGCCGCGCGCAGCAGCGCGACCCATCTGGTTGGTGAATTTCGGTCGGCGATTAGCAGCCTCATTGCTCAAAGGGTCTGTAACGACCGTCTTCCACATTGTGCGTGCATCGCCAGCGCGCTGGCTTGCGACCCGCTCGTACCGCTGCACGTCCGCGGCACCGAGATCGCCGAACCCGATCGGCCGCTTCGGTGCTGGAAGGAGGGCATATGCCCAGTTCACGCGGCCCAAACCGTGGTTCGCTCCGCCGCATCCGCAGACGCACCCCTGCTTGTCGGCTATGCAACCCGCCTTGCCACTTCAGAATATCTGAGTTCGAAAGGCCACCAGCCTATTTCGGGTCTTCCGGCTGTCGTAAGGGATCCACTGCGGCTCAGCGGGGGCACAGCCGGCCAACCTACGATTTGGTCCATTCGTGATGGCGTTCTCGGGCTGTGGTGAGGAGCTGTTCGCGGAGTTGGTGCCGGGACCGTCCTCTGGTTTTGACGGCGTGGCAGTTGGGGCACAGGGCGATCATCTGGATCGGGTGGTCGCGACCACCCGTGGCGATATCGGCGATGTGGTCGACTTCGAGTACCGGGAGTCCGCAGTCGGTGACATCGGGCGCTCGGTTTCCGCAGCTGGGGTTTTCGCATTCCCCTTCGCTACGCAGGATGACCGCGCGTCGGGCGGCTGCGAGCCGGATCGGGTCGTGACTGGTTGTGGCCCTACGCTTTCCGTGGGTGGTCGATTCCATTGCTGAAACTGCGTCGACCAGGTCCTGGTAGACACGGTGAGGATCGGAAGAAGCGCTGGCAACGGAGGCCTCGGCGCCTGGTGGCGCGTCTGCGGCGATGAAGACACCATCCAGACCAACGTCGGCGATCAGGGAGGCGTGATCGATATCGTCGAAGAATTTGTCGACGACGGCAGCGATCACCTTGACCCTGGCGACACCGCTGGCGTGGAGCAACCGGTAGATGGATTCGGGAAGCCCGTTAGTTGGTTGTCGTTCCTCGAACCAGCGGCACAGGTCGGCGTCGCCGTGGGCGGATGGCACCGGATCGGTGGTGTCGAGGGTCCATAGACCCGCCTGACAGAGTGCGGCGATCGGATAATCGGGACGCGGATCGGACCGCTCGCCGTCTCTGCGGTACTGCGTCAGCAGCGATCCGAGCTCAGGCACAGGTCTGGTCCCAGCTCGTGAGCCGTGCTCCGCCGTGTTGCGCACGGCCGATAGCCCACAGCAGGACTACGCCTTGTTTGAGCATTGTCGCTTCCGGTGAGATTCTCGATCTGGCCGATAGCCCAAGTCCAGACAAGTCGGACGGAGCTGACTGGGCCCCGATGGCGGGTCCACCGGCTATGTGAGTTGTAGCTGTTGCTCGAACTCGGTCGGTGACCATTGCTGCCGGAATGCTTGCGGGGTAAGGAATCCCAGCGATCCGTGTGGCCGGTAACTGTTGTACTCGATGCGCCAGTCCTCGGCAAGGACCTGCGCTTCGGTCAGCGAATGAAACACCTCGCAAGCGAGGAATTCGTCACGGAAACGTCCGTTGAACGATTCACAGATCCCGTTCTGCCAGGGTGATCCCGGGTCGATGAAAGAGGCGTCGACGCCGGTGAACCGGCACCAGTCGGCCATCGCGTGCGCGGTCATCTCGGTGCCGTTGTCCATGCGGATATGCCTGGGTCTTCGACCTGTGTTGGCGATTATCTCGTCGAGGACGTCGACGAGCTGATCGGCGGTGCACGATCGGAAGGCCCTGGTGGCCAACGCTTCTCGCGTGAACTCGTCGACTATGTTGAGAAACCGGACCTGGCGGCCGTCGACGGTGACGTCGACTTGGAAGTCCAGTGCCCACATCTGATCCGGGAACGATGCCTTCATGCGTTGATTTCGCCCCGGCCCGATGCGGCGTTTCTTACGCACCCGGCTCGGTCTTTTCAATCCCTCCTCACGCCAGAGCCGTTGCGTCCGTTTATGGTTGGTGACCACGCCCTCGCCGCGGCACAGCGCATGGGCCTTGCGCCAGCCCCACCGCGGATGCTTGCGCGAGATCGCGCGCAACCGCGCCCGCAGCGCCCGCTCGATCTCGGCGACGGCCGGCGGTCGGCGTTGCACCGACCGCGACTGCCCAGCCACCCGGCAGGCACGCCGCTGCGACACCCGGAATCGTTGCTGCAGAACCACGACGGCCCTGCGGCGCCGGTCCGGGTTCAGTAGTTTCCCCGGTTCAGTTCCTTGAGCATGTCGATGTCGAGGGCCTGCTCGGCGACCATCTTCTTCAACCGCGCGTTCTCGCGTTCGAGCTCTTTGAGCCGTTTGGCGTCATCGGATTTCATGCCGCCGTACTGGGACTGCCAGCGATGCCAGGAGGCCTCGGAGATCTCGAGGTGTTTACACACCTCCTCGATCGAGAACTTCTCACCGAGCAGCTTCTCGCCCTCGCGGAGCTTGCGGATGATCTGCTCGGGGGTGTGTCGTCGTCGCGCCATGTCGTGATCTCGTCCTCCTGCACCCATTCTGGTGCATCAGAACTCTCACAACCGCTGGACCTGCTCAAAGGGCTCCAGTCAGAGCTGCGCCGAACAACTCGTCTGGCGGGCACAGACGGTGTCAGCCGCTGCGCAGTCGGGTCCGACAACACCAACAGAAACTGCACCCTCGTCGTCTATCGCCCGTGAGCGCCCACGTTCCAGGCGGCGGATGCTATGTAGCTGAATCCGGTTGATACGCCAGATCTTCGATAACCTCGGCGCCGGGCAGTCGCGTGAGCAGCGACCCCGGAAGGAGCAGCTTCGATCGCCTCAGGCCGGACCCGATGACAGCCACCTCGATAGTGGAAACACGACTGTCGACCAGGAGCCGCCACGATGTGGGCAGTCCGATCGGGGTGATACCGCCGAATTCCATGCCGCTCTCGCCGACGGCCCGATCCATCGGCATGAACGACGGGCGCCGGACGTCGAGGGTCTGCTTGACGATCTTGTTGACGTCGACTCGGGTGTCCGAACGGACCACGCAGGCTGCCACGCGTTCTTCGCCATCGCGTTTGCCCGCCACGAGAACGCAGTTCGCGCCCGCCGTCAGCGGCAGTGAGAATGCCTCCATCATCGCGGCGGTGTCGGCCAAAGACGGATCGATCTCGACAACGGCGAGGTGCTCGGCCTGCGGCCAAGCCGAAACCGCCTCGGCCACCGGGGGGGCCAGTAGATCCAGATGCTGGACGGCCGGCAATGACACCAGGCCATCGATCGTCGGCAGGCTCATGCGCTGATTCCTTTCGCGGTGACCACCGCTGGTAGCGGTGGGTATGAACTAAAGGTGTGACATGCATGAAGTTGCTGATGGAAGTCTCAGTGAAGCCTCGCCAAACCATACAGTGATGAAAAGTCTCTAGGGACTTCCGCTGGTGCGGGGGTAGGCCGCCACCAGAGTCAGCCCGCCCGCTCTTTCGCTTCACCTGGTAGCGAAATCTGCGACAACTCAACCGAACTCGGGGGCAGTTCCACGTCCTTGAGGCCCCAGTAGGCGTGGCGGGACGGGGTCATGCCGCACCCGGTGAGCTGGCCTGCCGGAACCGACTTCTTGCGGAGCACTTTCCGTACTCCCTTACTATCACGCGTCGAGCCTTTGGACCTTCCCAATCATGGGAGTCGAGGACTCACGTTGCGGCCGTGTCGGATTCGGTGAAGGCACGAACGCTCGTGCGAGCAATCCTGCGGCTTCGGAGGATCGCTAGACCAGGGGGAGATGGCAGACACCGGGTGCAGCCAAAATGACCGCGGCGATGGCCGCTGCGGCAGTGGTGACGATCGATCGAGGGGCCCAGGCACTGCTGAGGTTACCGACCAGCACGCCACCCACGGCACCAAGGTCATCGTTGCCACCAAACACGAAGGCGTGGTGTTTGACCTTGGCCACGATGCCGTGATCGCTTGGACCGCAGAGTATTACGGGCAGGCGGTCGAACAGATCGCCGGGAAGGCCGGCACGTCGATGACGAGGTACTGCGCACATTTCGCCTCAGCACGGCGAGAACATCAACTTCTTGGGCGCCGTCGAGGTCGACATCGACGCCGAACTCGGGCCGACCGGGGACCGGGTCAATGCGGGTCCGTGACACCCCATTTCTGATCAATGTTCGGGCGAGTCAGCTAGACCAGTATCACGTCTGGGTCGAGCCGCGTCATCGTGTGGGTGTCAACGAGTTGACTTCCATAGGACCGGCTGGATGGGGAGCGTTGCCGCCTATGGGGACAGCGGTCTCAGGCCATGCACTTAACTGTGGTTAGCGAAATGACGAACGCTGACCATGGAGTTGCGCCTCGTGAGCTGGTTGAACGACGATCTCATCAAATCTGTCGTAGCGATCTGGGGAGATCATCACCTCGACGTACTACCACCGGGACAGGTGTATCTTGGTCTGTCCGCGCCGACTCGCGAGTTCCTCACTACCGTGGGTCTGCCCACGGTGGAGGTCGGTAGTTTCACACCGCTGCCGGTCGGCGGTGTCCTCGGCTCCAAGTATGTGGGAGACCGGGAATACGTCCCGGTGATCAACGATGTTTGCGGAGACCTCCGTTTCGCCGTTGAGGTGCGCAGCGATCGCGTGTTTTGCCTCTTCGACAATTCGACCGAGGTGTACCTGGCCAACTCGAACCTTGGGCTGTTCGTCATGTTCGTCGGCAGGTTCTACCGAGAGTTGTGGGAGCTGGCCGAACCCAACGAGGAGAACTTGAGCTCGGCCGTGGGCTCGATCGTCGAGGGTCTGATGGCCTTCGACCCGCTCGCGCTGGATCGCGACGCCTGGTGGACGACATTTTTGGCCCAGGCATTGGAGATATGACCTTCCCAAAGTCGAAGACACGGGCTTCCTCGATTTCGAACCCGCGCCGCGGCAGGTGGCGCTCACCCCAGGTCGGAGGCCGCCGAATATGTCAAGGTTGCCGTGTACGCTTCAATGTCGACCTGTCGGGGGTTGAATGACGCTGCGCTTCAAGCGAATCGGTTACGGGCGGGTCTCCACCCGCGAAAAGCAGCCCTCAGCCAAAGTACTACGACGCGTTCACCGCAGGCGGCTGCGAACAGATCTTCATCGACAGGGCCTCCGGCAGGCTCGCCCCGCGGTCCGAGCTGACCACGGCGCTGCTGATCGCCAACCGGCCCCAAGGCCAGCTGGTGGTGACCAAGCTCGGTCGGCTGGGCGGACAGACATTCGAAACACCGACTCCCCGCCGGCTACTCGATTCGTCGATGGAGACGATCGCCTCCGATAATCCTTCGCTGGGCGTCTGGTCGCGCAAGCTCGTAGACGCGGCTGCACACCCGACACGACAATCGAAGTCACTGCCAGAGGGTGGGGGCACCGGGATCACCGAGGCATCAATCGAGCCGGTTCTGCGGATGGCTCACACGGATGCCTTGGCGTGCGGCTGGCAGCCTGCACTGTGTCGTCGGCTGCGTGTCGTCGGCTGATGCAGTGAATGTGTTGTTGCCAGCATCGGGAAGTGATACTGGCCGAGTCGGGTGATACTTCAGCGGTGAGCATCATTGTCGAGTTTTTCATCGCACCAGACGACCATGCTGCGGCCAGTGTGGTGGACGAAGGCCCTGACGGTGTGTTTCCCACCATGACCTGCGGTAACTTCCTTGCCGATATCGCCGTCACCGACTGGGAATCGATCTTGCTCGGCACTGACGCCGACGGTGCGAGCTCCGGCGGACCGCGGGTCGTTGCCATGCCCGATCTGGATTCGATCTTGCAAGTCTTCGCACTTTCCCCTCAACTCCAGACGGCGTTGGCCGATATCGATCGCGACGCGGTCGACACGGTCGCGCACCAGTGGATCGCCGAGTACGGTCAGAAATATCTGGGATTCGAGCCGGACAAGGCGTCCGAGATCCTGTGGGAGCTCACCGCGATGGCACGATCCGCAAACACACAGAAGCAGTCGCTCTACTGTTGGATAGGCTGACCCAGCCCTGATTCCGAATATCAGAGTCGATGATCGGTTGGCTCTCTTGAGTTTACACCCGCACCCGAACTCTCGGCGATGGCCACCTTGAGCCAGAGCACGTGGGTGGTCTTGTGCGACAAGGGAAACGGACTGACAGGGCTCGACTGATGGGTGTCTCCGTCTGTGGGAATGCTCTCGCCAGCTGCCGGCGAGCCGCACCGATACCGTCACGTGGTGGGAGAGTGCAGTACCGAGCAGGTATGCCGGATAGTTGAGTCAAATGTTGGGCTCGCGATCGAATTCTTTGACTTGTCAGACGTGATCGATGTTGGGCTGAGCAGGGAATCTCTCCAACGGGTTGAGGATGTGATCGAGCGGATACGCGCCGCACCAGGATGGGATCCCGAACCGGAAGTAGTTGCAGATCTCGCGTTACTGGTCGGCTCGTTGCTGGGAGAGTGCGTCGCCGTCGACGCCGTCGGCCAGTGGAGCCTCCGTGATAGCGGTGTGCTCGGCGTGGAACTGCCGAATGGGGAGTTTTTCGATCCGTTTCACGTGGCGCAGAAGGCAATACGCCAAGGTGTCGAGCATGGCGAGTCGATCGTGCGTTTCCACTGTGTGATGGTCGATCGTGGTTAGCGCCATTCGGGTCGCTCAGTGAATTGGTGGATCATGCAATTTGACCGACCTGGCTACCACGACCACCGCTGCACTCCGATCGTGCCCCTAGGTAGGAAATGACACGGGACACGATCCGCCACAGATGACAACGACCCCGCCGAGGCGCGACCTTTACAGGCCCTGACCATGAGCGGCGGCTAGGAGCCTGTGAGGGCTCCGCGCAGTGCACCTATGAGTGCATTGCTGAGAATCGATCCGCCTGTGCCGGAGCCGAAGTTGATCGAAGGGCCGGTGAACGACGAACCGCCGGTGGAGGATCCGGTGGTTGACGATCCTCCACTCGAGGATCCAGTCTGTGTTGAGTCGGTGGAGTTCGGGTTGGTTGGGGTGTCGCTCGGTGACGTCGTTGTACCGTCACCGGTGGGAGTGATCACAGGTACGTCAGCGGTAGCGGAGGTCGCCGGCAAGACGAGGGCGCCGACGGTTGCACCGGCGAGAATTCCCTTGCGGATCAGGTTCATTTTGATCATCGATAGGCCACCTTTATTGCATGTTCTGGTCTCGACATCGGGCGAGTCCGACTGTCGGCGTCTGCTTTTTCCAGCTCGATCTGTAGGTGTCACCACCGAGAGCACTGGCATGCCAACGAGGCGGCCAGCCGCTTCGGCGATCGCACTGCTCGCCGAAGCTTGACAGATACCGGAAAGATCAAGCTTCCCAACCCTGGGAAGACATCTCGGTGACTGGCACGACGGCCATCTGCAAATAAGCCTCAATCCGGCAACCATTCCCATCAATGGGAAGACCCGGGGTTTCAATCGCGACATATCATTTGGCCCGGATACATAGGATTGGATTGTGATGGAAGGCGCGCACTATGAAAACTGTCCGTAGTCTGGCTGCAATTTTCTTGGCCGGCTCAGCATTCTCGCTGATTCCCATGGGGGCTGCGCACGCTGCTTCAGCGGGCGATGCAGCACAAATATGCGGCTCAGGCTACTGGCCAATCGATCAGGTGACCCTGGCCGGCGCCGTCATTTATCTCTCGTATGACGGAGGAACCGACTGTGTGGTAACGATGAAAACCGCGTTTGTCGGGCAGCTGACGAAAACCGAGGCAGCCGTCAAGCTTGCGGGAACAAGCAGCGGAAAGAACGACACAGGCCAATACTATCAGTACGCCGGTCCGGTTCGTCTCTACGCACCGCATCAGTGCATTCAGTGGGGTGGAGCAGCATTGAATCCGGACGGGAGTATGGGAGGGGCATTGAGCCCCGCATCACATTGCGGATAGCAGCAACACTTATTTATTAGACGCCATAAACGATCACATCTGCGAATATCAGCAAGTCCAGTACACACCCGCCCCGGCTCCGAAACCCCGAGGCCGACTGACGAGCGGCTGCTGAAGATGAAAATGACGTGGTAACGACGTTACCGCGGCCGCGTCAGCTCCGCCCGCAACATCGCCAGGCAGGGGAGTACTGGAATTTGGTACGTCCACCACGTCTTCGGACACGAGCTGTCGAAGAATCAATTGCGCGGCGCGATCCGGTTACAGGTCAAGTCGACTGCTCCGGCGCCGCTGAAGCCTCGGCGATGAGCCTGTGTTCGCGTACAGTAGTTTCTGAAGGTCGTGTTCGGACATCCCTCCCCAGATTCCGTACGACTGTTTAGTAGCCAGCGCGTATGCGCGGCACTGATCCATTACCGGACACCGGTTGCAAATCTGCTTTGCACGACGTTCTCGGGCCACTCGAGCCCGGCCACGTTCGCCGTCAGGATGGAAGAACACCGCTGAATCCATACCTCGACAGGAACCGAACGATTGCCATGGTTCGTCATCTATCGTGGGATCGGCACTCCTGACCGTGGGCATGGACGCTCCTTGGAAACAATCAATTCATCTGAGGATAGAAGATCCCCATATTTGAGAACTCGCCCGAGGCGAACCGTGCGCCACACGTCACCCGCAGGACGTGAGGGCGTATTCGGAGCTTAACGCGAACGGTCAGCTCGGGGGACTGCCGTCGTAAGCCTGAGGTGTGCAACGAATCTACGCCGAGTTCACATCCTGGCAGGTTATGGACCATATCCCTGGCACGCGATGCTCGCCCGTGTGCCCCCCACCGACACTCTGCAGACTCGCGTGCTGTATTCCCACTGTCGGGAAGCGAGAGATTCTGCACCAGAATATCGCAATCGACCCGGCCACCAGGATATCCGGAGATGGATCATGGGCATCCCGGCGGCGGATGGAGCTGCGACGGGATGCCTCGAACAGCTCCCTCCAATGTCCAGCGCTCGATAACCATCGATTTGGAGGTCTACAAGTTGTCCGAAGTTGAGTTGGACCCACCCGCCTTAGAACGGCGGGAAACAGTCCTCCGGTCGATTGCGTTGAGTAGCCGTCAACTGCCGATCGGTCGCCATCCGATACGAAGACCACGCGTAGGGCATATAGAATTTTTGAACTGTTTGCCGCTGTCCTGGGGGCTGGGGAGAATTGGAAGTCATCTTCGGTTGCAGCTGACCGTCGCTTCCCCGGACCGCTTGAGCGAATCATTGGTCACAGGTCAGCTCGATATCAGCCCGATCAGCGCCTTCGAGTTTCTCCGACATGCCAGCGATCTGATCGCTCTATCCGGAATCGCGATAGGTTGTGATGGTCCGGTCATGTCCTGCCTCATCATCAGCACAGTCCCCTTGGAAGATCTGGGTGGTGCCACGGTCGCGCTCGGGAGTACCAGCCGCACATCGGTTCAGTTGGCCAGGCTTCTGCTCCGCGATGTTATCGGCGTCTCCTGCCACTACGTGACGTGGGCACCGGATCTGGAATCAATGCTGCGTGTCGGTTCGGCCGCGGTGATCATCGGCGATAGCGCGTTGAGGGCAGCCGACGCAGCGATTCGCCGGGGGTACTTCGTCTATGATCTGGGCCAGATGTGGCGAGATTGGACAGGGCTTCCCTTCGTCTTCGCCGTTTTCGCGGTACGGCGGTCATATCTGGATTGCAATGCCGAAATTGTTGACTCGGTCCATAATGACCTACTTGCCGCCCGTGATCTGGCGCTCGCGGAAATCGACGAGATCTGCCGCGAGGTAGCGATGTGGGACGCAGTGGACGAGACTACACTTCGGCAGTATTACACGTCGGCACTCGACTTCTCGTTCGATCAGCGACAACGTCAGGGTCTCATCGAGTTTGCTCATCGTGTCGCCGGCGCCGAGGCCGGCTTCGCGGCCGATCTGCCGTTCGATGTAGTCGAATCTGCGCTGCCGGAACCAACTGACCTGCGCTAGCTCCAGACTGGACGAAGCATGTCCGTCCGCCAAGGTCAGCCGCAGCACAGGAGATCGTCAATTGATCGCCCGCACTAGATTGCCAGCAGTGGCAATAGCGAGGCCGCTGCGCGCAAGTAGTTTGTAGAGGTCGCGGGTGGGATCTGATCCCATCTGCGTTGTCCGCCACGGTCGATCGTGTGGACATTAGCTCCGATCTTGAAGGGCTCGCACAATGAACCCGTTTGCCTTCCGAACTGTTGTCACTCGACCTCTCGCATGTGCAGCATTGGCGACAGCCGTTGCTGTCTCGCCCGTTCTGTTTGCAGAAACGGCGCTTGCGGACACCGCGTTCGATCCGCCCTCAGCGCAAGGCTCAGCGTCGGACCAAAATGGTGATTCATCTGTGGAGCAGGAGGATTGGGCAGATCCGGCAGGGATCTATTCGGGCTTTCACCGTGATCCCCCCTCGGGTACAGATGGTTGGAGAGGCTCGGTTCCGGCCTACCCCGGGTATCCAGGATGCGACCATTGGCCGCCTCGACACGGCCTCGTCCCGGGTCCTCCACCGCCCCAGCCGCCATTCCTATTGGCGCCGCCTGCGGGCGGCAGTAGCGGCAGTGCCACTATCGCTTGGTGGTAAGCCGGGATTCCGGGCAAGCGTGGCTCCAAATCATTTGGCAGCCACGGTCTGCACAAACTGGCCATGTTGAATCCGGTTCGGCCCTCTTGAACCTCCTGGAAGTGCCGATAGGCCGTCCGCGGTGTTGTCAACAGTCGTGCCGCGTGCCTGGTGGACTTCTGTTCCGACCAGTGGTTGGCCGGAACATCAATGGCCACATCACGATCCAAAGGACGAGGGATTGTCTTGGTCATAGGAGGTCGGAGCGCCGTTGGCTGACCTGGCGATTCTCCGTTGGCCCGCCTGATCTGACCTCCTATTCAGTTCTCGACAGTTGCCGATGTTGTACCGGGGTTGGCGACCGACATTGGCGAAGGCCTCAGTGGGGCTGCCGTCGCGTAACAGCGGCAGGGAGCGATCGAAATCCCACAACAGACCACCACCGCCAGAGGGGATCATCGTTGAATCAGCCACTGCGACAACAAAATACACGACTCCGGCGTCGCGCCAGGTCGGATCGACAACGGTGCCGTCCAGCGTCACGCACCACGCATGCTCAAGCGGCAGTCCACTGGCAACGCTAGGGGTCGCGAAGCCTTCGGCATACACCAGACCGCGCCCGCGCCGACGCGCACGGTGGCAGCTGCGTTCTCGTAACAGAACCGGTCGGGCATCTTGGTGATTCCAGCAAGCCGAGGAGCGGGAATGAAAACATCGGCCCCACTCCAGCAGGAGGCGGATCTGTATACCCGTCCGGGGTGTCCATGGCCGGCCGTCGTACTGACTTCGGCGACCATCCGAACATAGTTGAGGACAACCTTCTCGATCTCGCTGTCCTGATCAACATCTCGTGTGGTCACACAGCCTCCGGGTAGCACAGCACTTCGACTAGTCGGTCTGCCCGTGTCACGCAGGCCGACTTACAGTGTGTCACCTTGATCCGGCGGCAACTGTCGACCGAAGGACGCGACGTGCCGGCTTCCCGTCACGCCAGAACAAACGACCAGATCAGACCCAACCCCATTCCACCGGACTCATCAGCAACTCTGGGCCATTGACGAAACGGGATCAGTTTGTTTACAGGCACTCAGCCCTCAGATCCACGTCGTATGGTCCGAGTTCGGGTCTGCCGATGTTGGTCCGCGAGGCGAGCGAAACACTGCAACCACGACGCCAGCGCAGCTGAGGCCAGCTGCGGCTGTAATGCCGACGGAATTCCCAGCCGTGGGAACATGAGGCGACGTGGAGCCGATTATTGTTCCGAGCAAATGCGAAAATCCCTGAGCCAAAAGACAGGTATCCATCAATGTCTCTCGTTCAATCGACAACACGAGTTTTCGTCGCCGCAGCCGCCATCATCGCAGCCTCGCTGACGGTTGGGGCGAACGCCAACGCGGCATCCAGCCCCGAAGCGACCTGCGGCGCGGGTTACTACGAGATCGATCATCATGACCTCAACGATGTGGTGGTCCACCTGCTGTACAACGGGTCAACTGACTGCGTTGTCACCTGGAAAACCCAGAATTTGGGGACCAAAACCTGGGCCTCGGCCTACGTAGGTACTGCCGTACCTCCAGTGCCTGTTCCGCTAGGCCGGACTTCGACAGGCGATGCGGACTTCGGCTTGTATTCCTATTACGCTGGTCCAGTCTATTCCTATGCCCCTGGTAGGTGCATCTACTGGTCTGGGGCTGGAGGGGTTGGAGGTAACGACAGCTTCGTCGCCGGGCCCGATCACTGCGGGTGATCTTCGCGACCAGTTCATCGTGTACACGAGCTTCGTCTCCGGGAAACTCGCGGGAATCTTCGGGGGCGGGTGACTTGATGCCGACCAGCATCGAGGGAACCTTGTTCGAGCGCTTGCACAAAAATTTGGCAGCGGACGGAACTTCAGCACTTCGAGCTCCGCGGGTCACATTCACTGGTCCTGCTCTGACGTAACACGAGGTTTCGTTGTTCGACTGGGCCTCGAATATAAGGGAGGCCGTCTTTGCCCGGTATCGCCATCTGCGCGACACCGGGCGAACTGATCCCCAGGGTTGAGAATCGGCATTTCTTCTGGATCGCACGCATCGCGACGAGGTCCTGTCACGAGCGGACGCTCCGTCACTGGCGAAGGCGTATTTCGAGGCGTTCGACCTTAACCTCTTTCGACTCCATGGTCGCCGTGGCGGCCCAAGTGGTCAAAGACCTACGAGGCGCCACTCTCCGACCTGAGCTGGCTCCGTGAGAGGGTGCTCCGCAAGTAGTCGCCGGGAGTCGCCCGACAAACAAAGGGAGTCGACTCATCGGATAGCGGATTCAGCTCGACCGTAGCCGGGTTGACCGAATAGATCCGAGTGCTGGTTCCCCCGCGCCGACCGGCACTAACGCAATCAGGGCGTTGCGGATACGGGCGCGAGCGCACATCCGGGTGTGGTGAGCGGTGCCACTGCCTAAGTTCTAGATTGGTTGTGGCGTATGGGCGTCACGTAGAATCGGACCGATTGGAACTGTGTCGACTGCGTGTGGTGCTGGATCCGATCTCCCGCTGCGTCCTGGGCTGGTCGATCGCCCGCCAACTGCTGGTGGAGTCGTTCGGCGGCGCCCTCGAACATGGCCCGCTCGTGGCGACGCCGGGGCCAAAGGTCAGACTCGACAATGAATTTCAGGTCCAGACGTTCGGACAGGTCGGCATCGGCGGTCGGGATCGAGTGGCATGAATGTAGCGTCGGGGGAGTGGAGACGGCTGATTCTCATGCAGGGGTCCGCAGGGCAGAGGCTCGCGCGTCGCTGCAATCTCGCCCGAACCCGATTTGCCGAAACCCACGGCGGGCGTGGACCATTTGAATCTCCGGCTCGAGTGCTAACGAAGCAGATTTCCCAGCGCCAACAGGATTGCAACCAGCAGGTTGTTGCTAGCCATCGTCTTCCTCGACTTTCTGGCGGTAGTGGCGAGCGTCAGCTGGATGCGAGGCGCTCGGAGGAAGAGTAGCGATTCGCGGCACGACGGCCGAGGTCTCCTGCTTTCAAGGCTGGGAGGGAACCCACGCCAGCCGAGAGGCTGTCGCGCGCTGGGTCGCAGTCAGCGCGGGGAAATATGCTCCCAGTGCGTCCCGGAGGCGCGCACCTCGGCGATGCTCCTGCCGCGCCTGCGCTTGAACAATGCACGTAGAGTTCCGCGGTTCAGGTATCCGACCTTTATCGCGATCGCATCGATGGTGAGGGTCGTAGTTCTCAGCAACCGGCCCGCTCTGTCGAGGCGGATTTCGTCTACGAGGTCTCTGGGGGACATCCCGAGTTCGGCCTGGGTGGCGCGCTGCAAGCTTCGTGTTGTGGTGCCCAGTTCCCGGGCGATGTCAGATATGGCGAATTGTTCGGCGAGCCGATCTCGGACCGCCCGCTCGAACGCGGCAACCAGCTTGTCGCCGCGGGCCATGACCTCGGGGATCGCGTATTCGCCCTGGGTGACACGATCTCCGACCATCATGTATCGAGTAACGAGCTCGGCCAGCGTCGGACTTACAGGCGCGATAAAAGACAGAGCCAGGTCCAGGTGCGACAGAACGGCACCTGCCGTTGTCGCCCCAGTCGAGCGACACAGTGTCAAGCCCTCGCGTACATCCACATTCGGATATCGGCGGCGGAAAACGGGGCCGAGCCACCAACTCGTCGTCGCCTGACGACCATCGAGCACACCGGCCTCGGCCAGAAAGAACGTCCCGGTGCAAGCGGCCGCCAGGTGGACGGAATTCTGCTGCATCGCAGAGATTCGTTCAAGGAATGGCTGGTTGACGGGAGACGACACCATGTTGATGAGGCCTTTGGAGTCGAGGACCCCGACCGCCGGCATGATCATCACGTCAATCGCGTCGCCGATGGTGTCCAACGGCACCGTCGGCACCAGGTGGCCATGGCCGGTACGAATGTTGGATCCGAGTGCCACAGTTCGGACCCGCCACGGCTCAGGCGGATTTTCCAATTCGTCTAGCAGGGCGTTGGCCATGTTGAAGGTCTCAAGGACTGCGGTGAAACCGAAATCGGCGACTCCGTCGAGGACGAAGACTGCGATGTCCATGTCGTGGACAGTATCAAACATTGCTGATTGCGACAGAGGGTGAGCAGTGGTGACATGCCGGAGTTTAATGCATAGATATTGATATCTACAAATCATCGGTTCATTTGCAGATCCCCAGGAGTGACGAGTATCGGGCCGTTATTTAACGGTACGCTATCTGATGTAATCATTGAGATCGTCGTACGAGTCGCTGTCGGCCCGGAACGACAGGCAGCGAAACGGAGATATCGATGTTCGCGTCTGCAAAGTCACCTTCCCGCAGATCAAAACTCCACTGGCAAGCTCGCGCTCTATCGACGGCGGCCATCGCGCTGGGGGGGCTCATCCTCGCCGCCCCGACGCCGGCCACAGCAGACATGTCACACGCAGGATGCCTGTGGGCAGGCGCCAGTTTTCATCAGGGCGATACCGTCTGGGCTGGCGGCTGGGCCTTCACATGCGATATGAACGAAAGCGGTGCGCCACAATGGGTGCACAATGCAGCCGAGACGCACTTCGACACTGTGCTCAGCCCCGGTACCGGAAATCCGTACGGCCAGTTCAGCCCCGGCGCTCTACAGCCGGGTACCGACTACAACGACTATTGCGTCGGTAGCCAGTTGATCGAAGGCCCAGACGACCTCTATGAACTGGATCCCGCCGGGGGCGCACTACGCTGGCGATCGTTCGGACCGATCTCACGGTGGAAATTCAGCACTCCGGCGGCACGGCCGACGTCGACCTGGCGATCATCCAGTATGTGCATCGACGGCGTGTTGTCCTAACCGCCCGCGAAGCGTGACGGGGGAACCAGTCATGCAGCTTGACATAAGGTATCTTATCGGTACACCAATTATGTTGCTGCGCAACAGATTGCAATGGATCTACCGCCGTTTGGACATGCCGGCGATTCGGCTTGAGCAAAGGTTGGGCAGCGCGGTTTCGGTTGGCTTGGGGCTCTGTTCGATCCGCGCGCACCCATTCCGTGATTCATTCGTCCACCGCGAGTCTCAACTTTCGTCAAGTGACGAAATGGCGGGCAGTGCCGTGACCAAGCTTTGTCAGGTCGTAGATGGACTTCTCGCGGACCAGTGGTGCCCAGAGGACATTTGCGGCGGCGTGCGAGCGCGCCCGGCGTGGAAAAGCGGTCACGAAATCGGTTGCCGGGCGCGGCGTACGACCGGCACCCTCTGCAGGGATGGTCAACATCGGATCGTGCAGATTCGTTGACATGTAGCGCAAGTGGTAACGACAACAAACGGGGTGGGTCAGATGCGCACGGGGATGGCATGGGCTGGTGGGATCGTGATGGCAGGGGCCGCAGGGATGGCGGTGCGCTACGCACGCCGCGTCACCGCCCCCGACCCGTCCGCGCCGGCGACTAGCGCTACCACGCCTGCCGAGGGCAGCAGCGGCAGAACTGTGGTGGCCACGCCACCACAGCCGGAACGGCTCGACATTGATAGGGAGACCACCGATCGGATCGCGGCTCAGATGCACGGGCAGGCCTGTATACAACTGCAGATGATCATCGGGTGGGACCAGGCGGTCGATCATGGCCGCGGCGACGATGTCGTCGCCGAACACCAAGTTACTTGCCGCTCCTGGTGGCAATGCTTTGCTTGCGGATCTTGATACCGAGTTTATCGGCTTCGCGGCGGCGTTCCTCTGGTCCTTACGCTGTGCGGAGTCAGTTGCTCGACGCGCATGGTCTCCTGCGTCAACGCTCCCATCTCACGCTCGCAAAACAGCTGAAAGTCCCTCGTCGTCTTCAAGCCCCACGGCGCTGAGCCAACCGATAGCACCGCGCCCCTTCCGGACGCCCGCAGATGAACGGATGGGCGCGATACGGAAGGATCCGGGTGTGAGCGACGATGACGCCGACGACTACGGGTTCAGTGCGATTCCTCTGGCTGAGCAAGCGCTGGCGGAGCAGGGGATCGATCGTCTCACGGCTCGGGAGCGCGACACGATCGAGGCGTATGCGTGGAGTGGATTCGAACTGATCAATGCGGCCATGCGTGGATTGGCGCCCATGACGCCGGTCCTCGCACGACGGATCGAGGTCATTCGTAGCGGTCTGCGGAAATATCCGTTGCCGACGACGGTCCGTGTCAGCAGAGAGACCGAGGCCCGGCTGTACGGACTTGTCGACGAGGCCTCTGCTCACGATCTGGTCGGCGAAGTGTTCGATGAACCGGCCTTTCTCTCGACCAGCGCCGCCGCGAACCCTCCCCCGGCACCGGGACGTCACATCGACCCGGTGATCCTCGATCTCATAGTGCCGACGGGAACACCCGCCCTGCGCCTGGGAGAACTTGCGGCGTTTCCACTCGAGCAGGAGGTGCTGCTGATAGACGCGCGCAGTTACGTGGTCGTTGGCGTCGACCGGGACCCGGCGCGTAGCATTTGGCGAATCAGGGCTGTTGTCGAGCAGGAGGGTGAGCGGTGAGCGCACTGACGCAGGACACCCTGCATCCGATCAGGCGGAATTTGACGCCCGAGCAACGCGAAGCGCGTTTGCGAGAGGCCGAGAAGGTTCTGGGACGCAAGCTTCCGCGCAAGACCACCACAGGGACCAGCGCCAAATAGCTCGATTTCGCCTCGATCCGCGCCGCCTGCCCACCGCATGCGACGCGGATGTTGCTTTCGGGGGATGTCGTGCGGGGTGTTCCCGCGCCTCTCGTAGGAGGCTCCCAGAACGGGGAACACGCCGCCTGGCCGAGACGCAAGGACGGTGCTCGGCCTACTCGTCTCGATCCGGCAACAGCTCCGACAGCGGCGGCTCGTGCACGATCGCCAGACTCACCAGGTCCGGACGCGCCTGCACCAATGCCAGCGTGGCCACCGCGGGAACCGTACATCCTTGCCGGGCCGGGGCCCACACGCTCGATCAAAACCGTCAGTTCCGCCGCTCGCCGCCGCGGGGTCGAATTTGCAGCGGATCATCGAGCACGCTGCGCAGATGCCCCCGCGGATCAGTCGTGACCACGGTGTAATCGGCCGTGAGCAGCTGTGCCAGCGGTGTGAACGGACCGGCATTCATTGGCGCGCCGACCACGACCAGCGGACCGGAGTCTCGCACCGCGTAGTAGATGCCGCCGGTAACGGAGAGAGTCCCTTCGATCATGGGAATGGTCGAGATTGTGAGGCACGCTCCAGAATGGGGGACGTGGGATGCCGCTGCGAGGGTGGTTCGATGGCCAGGTGCGGGAGTCGGCGGTCGAGCCACCCGGGCATCCACCAGTTGGCTCGACCACAGAGGTACATCAAGGCCGGCACAAGCACCGGCCGCAGGACAAAGGCGTCCAGCGCCACGGCGGCGGCCAGCCCGACACCGAACTCGGCGATGTCACGCTTGCCGAGGTACACAAAGGCGATGAACACAGCGATCATGATCATCGCCGCAGCCGTGATCATGCGTGCGGTGTGGGTTACGCCGGCGACCACCGCCCGGGCGTTGTCGTGGCTATGTGACCATTCCTCGGCCATCCCGCTGACCAAGAACACCTGGTAGTCCATGGACAGGCCGAACAGGATGGCCAGCACCAGCTCCGGCAGATAGCCCTCGATAGGACTGGCTGCGCCCAGGCCGATCACTCCGGTTCCCCAGCCCCATTGAAAGAACGCGGTCAATACACCGAACGCGGCCGCAGCCGCGAGCAGGTTCAGCGCCGCTGTGAGCGCGGGGATGAGCAGGCTACGGAAGGCGAGGACGAGCAACACGAAACTGAAGCCCACAATTGTGGTCATCAGCCAGGGCAGCCTGGCACTTGTCACCGCCGCGAAGTCGTTCAACGTGGCCGTCCGGCCGCCCACATCGACCTGCAGCGTGGTGTCCTGCGTGTACTGCGGTATGACGGAGTTACGCAGTCGGGCGATCAGGTCGGAGGTGGCCGGAGCCTCGGGCGCCGTGGTGGGTAGGACCCGGATCACCTCGGCCACGTGTTCGGCCCCCGGTCCGGTCTCCGTCGGCACGGTCTGCGCGGCAGCCACCCCGGGAACAGTGATGAGCGCTCGGTCGAGCCGATCCAGCGCAGCGCGGTCAGCCGCGGACCTGGTCTGGGCGACCACCAGCAATGGTCCGTTGAAGCCCGGCCCGAACCCCTCGGCGAGCATCTCGTACGCCTGGTAGGTATGGCTCGACGGCGCGTCGTTCGACGCGTCGGCGGTTCCCAGTCTCAGGTGCAGTACAGGAGCGGACACGATGGCCATCACCGCCAGCCCCAGACAGGCGAGCACGGCGGGAAACCGGACCATGAACCGTGCCCAGCGCGCCCATCCGCCGCTGTTGTCCGCCCGGCTCGGCCCACTGTCCTGCAGCATTCGTCGCTGCCTGCGACTCAGGACACGCGCCCCGAGCACCCCGAACAGGGCGGGCGTCAGCGTGACAGCCGCGATCATGGTGCACACCACGGTGATTGCCGCCGGGACAGCCAGCCCATCGACGAACCCCAGGCCGATGGTGAGGAGCCCAAGCAGACCGATGCATACGGTTCCGCCGGCGACCAGAACCGCGCGGCCGGAGGTGCTGAGCGCTTGCACCGCTGCGTGCTCCGGATCCAGTCCGGCTTGCAGACCGCGACGGTGCCTGGTCACGATGAACAGGGCGTAGTCGATTCCGACGCCCAGCCCGATCAGTGCGGCGAGGATCGGCGCGATACCGCTGACAGACATCAGGTGGGTCAACAGGGCCGTCAGCATCAGCCCGCTACCTACCCCCGCCGCCGCCGTCACGATCGGCAGCGCCATCGCAAGCACTGAACCGAACACGATGAGCAGGATGACAGCGGCCGCACCGAGGCCGATCGCCGACGCGCTGGACGCTGTCGTCTGCTCGGCGCTCGAGATCGCCTCACCGCCGAGCTCGACTGCCAGGCCCGGCTCGCGGGAGCTGGTCGAGGTCGAGATCACCCGGTTGATATCGTCGCGGTCCGGGCTGGCCTTGGTGAAGTTCAGGATGGCGTAGGCGGTACGCCGGTCCTGGCTTATCTGGATGTTGCCGCTCGGTGTGTACGGGCTCGCGATCGATGCCACCTCCGGCAGATTTGACACCTGCGCGAGCATCGCCGACATTCGTTGTTCGATGGATGGATCGGTGACGCTGCCCTGGCTCACCTGCCAGACGATCTGGTCAGAGTCACCGGCGAGGTCCGGTGCCGATCGCAGCAGTAGTTGCTGGGCGCTGCCAGAGCCGGTGCCCGGCAGTGTCAGCGTGTTGTCGTAGGTCGCCTTCACCGCCTGCGACAACATCGCCAGGACGATGAGGGCACCGACCCAGGCGGTGACAACGACGAAACGGTGCCGGTAGCACCAGCGTGCCAGCGCAGACATGATCCACCATTCCTATTCAGCTAGCGGGGATTCGGAACCTGACCTGGCGGCCTCGTAGTCGTCGACGGTCATGGAGTCGAAGAGGCGTGTGCTCTTGGTTGTCAGGCGGACCAAAGCACGGCTGGGTCCTGGGGGTAGGGCGGAAACCAGGCGGGCGCCTTGAATCAGGCCTGATACCCCAAGTCGGGACGTAGGTACCAAGGTCCTCGCCGCGTTCAGCGCCACCTCGTGGCTGCCACGCACCCACTCCGCCATCGCACGCTCGTATGCGGGAAAGGCGCGCTTGTGGTCTCCGCCTGCTCGTGCCAGCTCCCCGGCGAGCACGTACGCGCCAACGACAGCCAGGCTGGTGCTGCCGCCGACCGCGGGGCCGGGACAGTAGCCGGAATCACCGACCAGCGCGACTCTTCCGCGCCACCATGTGTCCATCCGGACCTGGGCGATCGAGTCGAAATAGAACGCCGGGGTGCGGTCGAGCTCGTGCAGCCAGCGATCCACATCGGCGTCGAAGCCGCTGAAGGCGCCACGCAGCAGCTCCTTCTGCCGGGCCAGGTCGTGACGGTCGTAATCGAGCTCACGCTCGGTCCGGAACAGGAACAGCGCCCGCGCTTCACGAAGGTGCCGGGCACGATACATGCCGGCGGTGCGGCCGAGGCCGACATGGATATGGAGGTCGCCGTCGAGGTCGGCGGTGTCCGGCATGGTCAGCACCGCAAGGTAAGCCCCGATGAAGACGCTGAAACGAGATTCGTCGCCGAAGACGAGGCGGCGCACATTGGAATGCAGTCCGTCCGCGCCGACGACGAGGTCGAAACGCTGCGTCGCGGCGCGCTCGAACCGTACGTCGCCCTCAGGCGAGATCGCGGTGACCGAGTCACCGAAGAGGTATTCGACCTTGTCGCTCGCGGCGGTGTAGTAGATCTCGCTCAGGTCGTCGCGCATGATCTCGACGTGCCGGGCGGAGGTGGCACCGAGGAGTTTGGATAGGTCCACGCGGACAGAACGTCGTGCTCCCTCCCTGTGCAGAGTTACTCGGTTCGTACCGGTCGCCCGTTCTTCAAGGCGTGCGAGCACCCCCATCGCTTCCGAGATGTCCACCGCGGGCCGAAACAAATCCACTGCATGGCCGCCGGTCTTGCGTAGTGTCGGCGCCCGCTCGACGACGGTGACGGAGAAGCCATACCGAGTGAGCCAGTAGGCCAGGACCGGGCCGGCGACACTGGCGCCGGAAATGAGAACCCGCATGTCGACGTCTCCTTACTAAACGATAAGTAAGTGTAGCGCCTTACCGATCGGTTAGTAAGATAAGCTCGGCGGCATGCCTCGCCCCTCGGATACCAAACAGCGGATCTTGGAGATCGCCCGCGAGCTGTTCACACAACAGGGTGTGCAGCGGACCAGCTTGCAGGAGATCGCGGACCGGCTGGGCATCACCAAAGCAGCGCTCTACTACCACTTCTCGTCACGCGAGCAGCTCGTCCGCAGCATCGTGCAGCCGATCATCGACGAGGAAGAAGAGTTCCTCGCCGCTTGCGAGGCACTGGACCACGTCGAGCCTCGCGCCCTCTTGGAGGGCTACTTCGACTTCCACTACCGCAATCGCAAAGAGATTGTGCTCATGCTCGGCGAGCTGACCACACTCGCCGACCTAGGCCTGATCGACCTCGTCCTCGATTGGCGCAAGCGGCTGGTGAAGCTGCTCTACGGCCCCAATCCCACTTTGGAGCAGGCCGCTCGGGCCGTGATCGCCTTCGGCGGCCTCCAGGACTGCACGATCCAGTTCACCGATACACCACGGCATGAACTCCGCCGAGCGGCTATCGACGGCGCCTGCGCCGCACTGGGTATCGCAACTGGCGCGTCCAACCCGGCCTAGAGGTCGCCGTGGATGTCGGATTGAATTCCACCGCTGGTAACCAGAATCCGAGCCGCGGCGTGGGCCTCATCGACGCGAAAACTACCGGTCGGCCAGCGCAACGCCACCGACACTGCCCAGTGGCGCACTGAAATAGGGCCGGTCGGTGTCCTATTGAGACCGCAAGGCATTGAGTCGCCGGGCTGCTGATGGATCGTTGTAGCGCCTCGGTCGCCATCTTTCGGGAGACACCGCTATAGCCACCGCTGCTACTCTGACGCGCTTGGCGCGACTTGCCTTGAAATCAATGAGATTCGCTGCACCTGCAGCGTTTCGCGATGTTACGACGCCGGCGTTCACGGCAGAGCGTGTGGAACAGTAGCCGATCGTTTTCGACCCGCGGAGATGCGATCCCCTCGACTCGTTGACGTGGACGCTAACCGCGTCGCCGGTTCGAAGTACCCCTCCCCCATTGCCGAGACGCCGCTGAGGCGGGCGATTCGACACGTTTTCTACCGAGGGCCGACGAAGCGGGGTAACACCACCCGAGCAGGGCTTCACTATTTTGTCACTGTGATGAAATCTACGAAGGTCTGTCCTTTAGCGGCGAGTTCTGGGCAAAGCCCACCCTGCACCGGAACGCCCCGCAGCCCTGGCCAATCGACGCTCTACAGATCGAGTGATTGTCAACCCTGCCATGGAATTCATTCGACTGCATCAATGGACAAAGACCAGGCACACTTTCGCACAGGTGCCGAGGCAGATTTCTCTGCCATCATAACGTCTGCTGTGCCAATCCCACGGCCACCTGAACCCGTGATTGCAGGTTCAGTTTGGCCAGGATACTCGAGACATGTGATTGGATCGTTCGAGGCGACAGAAACATTCTTGTGGCGATCTCGGAGTTCGATCGGCCCTCGGCGAGCTGCTCGGCGACCTTTCGTTCGGTCGGAGTCAAGGCCTCCCAGCCGGTCTTGGGCCGATTCCTGGGGCCTCGACGACCGCGACGGATCCCAAGGTCCCGCAAGCGAGCCTCGGCTCGTGCTGTATCCCATGCCGCGTCGAGGCCGGTATAGAGCTCGATCGCTTTCGCCAGGGCGACACGCGCATCGTCCGGCCGATTTGTTTCGGCGAGCAGTACTGCGAGATTCTCGCTGGCCTGGCCCTCATACCAGGGCTGAGCGGCGTTGTTGTAGATCTCGATGGCTTGGCTGACAAGACCGGTGTCTGCATCCGCGAGGCCACGGCACAGTAAGGCACTCGCATGCCGGCTCGGAGTGTGGCAGATTGCTTCGAGTGCCTCCGCAGCCGCGGCGACTCTGTCAGAAATATCCTTTCTACCTGCAATGATCGCCAATCGGGCAAGGTCTGGGTACAGCGGGCAGATAACGACGGATGTCATTTTGTTGTCGAGTTGATCAATGACGTCCTTCATCGCTGCCAGCGCGTCATCAGGGCGGTTATGCGATTCGTAAACCAGTGCGCGCACCCAGGGACGCAGATGAAACGTGCTGCGGGTTCCCATTCGTCCATGCGGCTCAGGAAGCGACATGGGGTCGTCTGTGTAGGTGCCACGGCGCACGGCGATCAGTGCTGTGAAGCACTGGGCCGCAGCGGGATAGCCGAACACGTCGGGCCCGGATTGGATGGCGCGCACATCGGACAAGGCCTCGTCCCATCGGCCTTGCAGATAATGCGTGTGCGCCAGGTCGAGTCGGATCGACCCGAGATACATGCCGGAGGTGCTCTCGCTCAATCGGATTGCCAAGGTGAAGGAATGCTCCGCCTTCGCGAACTCGCCGAAATCGCGGTAGCAACGTCCGCTCAGCGAGTACGGGTCGATATTAGAAAGCCGACGGGAGCCGGTACGTACATAGTTCTGTACCAGGCTTTCACCGAGTTGCTGTGCTTCAGCAAGAAACCCCTGGTGATATCGCAACAATCCGAGTGTCACAGTCCCCAGGGCCCAGGCGACCGGATCCTCGAGGGCGTCCCCAGCTGAAATCGCCAGCGCAGCAGCGCGTTCCGCCATGTCACAGCGTCGCTGAAACAGATAGGACAGGGCGCAGAAACCAAGAAACTGGCCCCTCTGCAGACGGGTGAGATCGGACCATGTGAGGACGGACTCGGCGACCGCGACAGCATCGGCCACATTTCCTTGAGCGAAGCAGGCGTGCGCCAGGAGCCAGTGCAACAGGCTGACGTCAGCGGGATTCCTGTCCGCGACGGCGGCAACGTCGGACAAAGCCCGCCGAGCCGCCTGTTCGGCCTGTTCAGGACTTCCACTCCACAGTAGTGCCCTGACCTGCCACAGTCGCAGAGAATCGGAACGGGAGATGTCGAGCCCTTGGTTCTCGATCGCCCGAGCGAACAAGCTGACGGCCAGTCCCGGCGCGCGAACTGTCAATCTCTGGGCCGCCTCGATCAGCCAGTCCAGGCTGGCGCTCTCGAGCGGGACGTCGCCTGCCAACAGATAGGTAGCGATCCGCTCGACCGGCGCGTCCATAGACATCAGCACTCGCGCAGCCCGTAGTTGCAGGGTAATTCGAGTCGAGGGCGGGAGCTGTTCAGCAAATACCTGGCGAATCAGATCGTGCCTGAACACCAGATCGGTACCCACGCGAACGAGGATCCCCGCTTCTACTGCGACGCTGATAACATCCCAGACGTCGATCAGCGCGGCGCCGAGCACCGATGACAGCTCGATAGCTTCGACATCGGTGCCCAGCGCCGCTGCCATGGGCAGTATCTGTCGAGATCGAGCAGGGAGGAAATCCAGCCTCCGCACGATCACATCGGTGAGCGATTCCGGTAGCCGGATCTGTTCGGGGCTCGCGGACAGTTGCGAGTCTGGATCGGGCCTGATTTCACCGAGTTCGATCATTCCGGCCTGGGTCAGTCCGGTCACCAGTTCGATGATGTAGAGCGGGTTGCCGCCGGCTCCGGCCACTACGTCGGACAGGCGAGGTCCTGCCGGCGAACCGAATGACATCTCCACCAGCTCTGCTACTTCGGTGGGGCTCATGGGGCCCAGTCGCAGATGTTCTGCACCCCAGGTTTCGAATTGACTGATCAGGCTTGACAGATCGCCGTCGCGCGGCAGTGTCCGCAGGGCGATGACGACCAGGAGTGGAAGCGCGCTGGCGGATTCGCCGAGCCGTTGCAGCATGAGCAGGCTGGATGAATCCGCCCAGTGCGCGTCATCCATGATAACCATGAGGGGCGCGGAGGCGCAGCGGTCCTTGAATCCCCTGACCAGCGCTTCAACCCGCGCGATCTCGCGGCCGATGGCAGCATTTGTGAGGTCGTCATCGTCTCGGCCGATGGCGTCGGGGCGCTCCCATGATGCCGGCGCGAGCGATGTCGAGGCCGCGAAAGGCACTCGCTGCTCGAGCTCCTTTGCTTCACCACGCAGGACCCTTACCCCACTGGCGCTGGCCTGCCGCGCGGCGGCTACGAGTAGCGCGGTCTTCCCGATCCCCGGCTCGCCCTCGACGATCAAGATCCCGCCGTGCCCGGAAATCGATCGCTGGACAAGGGCTTGTATTCGATCGAGCTCGTCCTGTCGTCCAACGAGTTGGCCTATGAGCCCTTGCGGCCTAACTGGTATAGAACCTGCGTCGGAGTCCGCCTCCCCCGCGGATCCGACCGATGCCGTGGTCTCGGAGTGTTCTTTCATCATTCCTGCTGCCTGCATGTCCCTTACGGTTCCGGGGATACTGCGGTCGGGGATGTGGTCCGCAGTTCGGCTGACGTCACCGCGGCGAGATGAAATCTCATGGTGGAGAGGTTATTTCGTTGTAAGACCCGTACTTCCAGAAGCGTCGGGTACCCCACCTCTTCCTGATCGTCGACAGACACGACACTTGCGCGGCGCGATACCGATGCCCTCGAACACGTTGCCACTGGCTCACGACATTGGCGTGTCGTGGACGTTGCTCCGTGGCCCGATCGCGACACTATGACGGGTTGTGCCAGACCGGAAAGCACACATGTCGCTTCGAACCCGATGGAGGTAAGCTTATTTACCAGTAGGTCAGATTGTTGTCAGCATCGGCCCGATAGTCAAGGGGTAACCGACGATGAAGCGACGCCCCGCAGGCGGAGAAGGCCACACCCGCACCCAGATCCTCGACATCGCTGAGGGCTTGGTTCAGAGCCGTGGGTTCAACAACTTCAGCTACGCCGATATCGCGACCTCGCTGTCATTGTCCAAACCTGCACTGCACTACCACTTTCCAGGCAAGGCCGAGCTCGGACTGGCACTGGTCCAGCGATACGACCAGCGCTTTTTCGAGGCCTTGTCGAGTGTCGATGGGAAGGATGCGCTGGCGCGTCTGGAGTTCTTTGCCAGCCAATACGTGAGCGTGTTGCGTGAACAGCGAATGTGCCTGTGCGGCATGCTTGCAGCGGAGTTCAATACGTTGTCGGTGCCGATGAAGGAATCGGTGGTCGATTTCTTCGACCGGACCGCAGCGTGGCTGTCGGAGGTTCTCGCTCAAGGCAAGAGCGAGGGCGCCTTCGCCGTTGACGGGCCGCTGTCGACGAGAGCGTTCGTCATCGTAAGTTCTTTGGAGGGCGCGATGCTCGTGGCGCGGCTGTATGACGACATCAACATCCTCCAGACCACAGTAACCCACCTGCTCGATGGGCTGGCGGGCAGCTCACTCGATGTTGCCCCCAAATCAGCTGTGTGACTTCCGCACTGGCGGTAGCCTCCCGGCGCCACATCGACGCCAGCTCCACGACTACGTGTACCGCCCAACCCTCCCGACGTCATGGCAATCACAAAGCTATCGACGTTCGGCGCAATTCGGATCTAATCCGAGCTGGGCGTGAATCCAGCCTCGCGTCGCAAAATTGCTCGTTGTCGATAGCGCTGAGTGAATCCTGACATGTACGCAACGGGCATGATCGAGGACGATGAATGCTCGATTACCCCGTCGTCCGCAACGTAGAACACCGCTCTGCCGGCCGCGACCGCACCGGTCGGAACGGGTACGTATACCATCCAGCCGACCTCGATGCGGTCAGCGACCAACTCCCCCAGCGGGTATCCGGTGGTATCGTAGCGGCGCTTGAGGATGTATTGCCGCACATGGGCGATGGCCTGTGCGGCGGTGATCGGTTCTATCTGCGTTCGCACCAATCCCGCCAGGCCCAACTGGTACAGGGCACCGTCGATGTCGAAACGATCCGAGCTAGGGAAGACCGCGGTCAGCCCATCGCGAGTGATATCGCGCTCGTCCGCCGACCTCACCAACTCTTCAGCTGCGCTGTGCAATGTCGGATCTGCATGCCTATCGATCATGGCCGCGATAGTGGCAGCGACGGATCCAACGGTTCTCAGTTCGGGCATAGCTGTCGTGCAGTTCGCCGCAGGCGGTGACTCGCCCCGATACCATCGACCCGCTTCCCACCAGTAGCAGAACGAGAGCAGCCCGCTATGGGCCCGTTGGTTGAGTACTGGTTCTGCGATCCAATCCGGAGCGCCGGCATAGTAATTCGGCATCACGCCATCGTTGTTATAGGCCGCCTCGAGCTCTGGCGCCTTCCATACGCCACCAGACAGCACCGCTCTCCCACCCGGCAGAATACGGAGCGTCGAGCCGCAGCGGTTGGTTCCTTCGAACCAACCGAAGGCAGGCAATACGCGCGGGCCGTGCTCTGAACGCACCGCGACGAAGGAAGCGGCTAGGACAGCCCAGCGCGCCCACATCAAGGGCAGGTCGGGGAACTCGTTCTTCATCATTATCGGTCGGACGTTGGCCACCCGGTCTGCGCGGGCCTGCAGGGCGGCTGTGCGGGGTGTGCGCAGTTGCTGATCGGCGTGGCCAGAGTAGGCCGCCATCCATGCGGGCAGTCGGACACGTGGAAATTCTTGTAGGTCGGCCAGGTACAGTTCGGGTGGAAGTAGTTCTTCGAGTGGGGCGTCACCGAAGTCGTAGTCGATGTCGAGGCTGCCATCAGCGGTGAGATGCAGCCGCAGGGTCCACCATGGTCCACGTTCTGGGGTGGCCAATTCAGACCTGAGGTGGTGGATCGTCGTGCACATTGCTGGTGAGGGCTCGAAGGGTTGCCGCCGCTCATTGTCGAGGTTGTAGAAGATTCGACCGCGGACCAACCCGTCGGCAGCCATGAACTCGGCCTCCGTGGACTGATACTGGTGTGGAGCCGTTTCGATGAGCTCGCGTGCCAGTTGGGCCAGGAGCGCTTCGGCGGTCGCCGATCCTTTGTCGTTGAGGCGGCCTTGCCTGCCATCGTCGGCGGGTGCTGGCACCGAGTCCGCTGGGGCCGTTTCGAAGGGGATATAGGGTTCGGGTCTGCGACTGTTGATGTTTCGAGCAGCTGGATTCCGGTCTTCGCCACTGTGGGTCTGGGAACCGGCAGCAGTCGAGGGATTGTCTGCGGTGCTCATAGAAGGTCCCTCACACCCTGTCGCTGAAGGCGGGAATCAAGTAGTCGCCCGGACGTGCTGCCAGCACGGGTCAGGTCCAATCTCGGATAGGCAGTCCCCCACGGTTGATCTTGGGCAGCGCTAGTACACGGATCCGGTTTCATATGCACACCGCTGTTCATTCTGTGCTTCCCTTCCCGATCTTGGTCGTGATCACTTCCCAAGTGACCGTCCGATCGGCCAGATGACAGCGAGGCCGATCATCTCCAGGTCCGTCAGCATGCGGGGAATATCAAGAGCCGGAGCCACTTTGGCGTCAGACCTTCCTACTGCTGGCCGAGCCTCGCTAGAGGGTACGAACGAGGAACACGCGGAACATCCGCCAGCTCGCGGAGAGGCGAACTCGCTTGGCGCGCAATGAATATGCCTTTCGACGCACCGAATTCCCCTGCCCATCAACTGACCTCGTGGAACCGAACAGGTAGCTGGCGAACTTCTGATGGGCACCAAGCCGTGACGTGATACGTTCACAACAGTCGCTGCCCGCCCAGAGCAGCCCACGGATTCAGGCTTCCACTAGCGTGTTCGGGAGTGCGCCGTCTGCGAAGCTCTACACGACTGATGGCCACCGTCAGAGTCTGCACTTCCGCCCACCATGAGCCGAGTGCTGTTCGCAGTGATGAGGCGCAATACGTGTCGGGATCCCAAACTGACGTCCACCTCTCCACTACTCCCAGCGAGAGCTCGCGGAGTGCAGGGCTGTCATGTCATGGCTCTGTCGCAGCTTCAACCGGTTGCGCCGCTGGGTGTTGCTGACTGGCAGGGTCGCTACGGCGACCCATGATCAGGTGCATTCCTGTTACTGCTGGTATCTCCGGAGCCCTGCTCAGGTGGTGGGATGGCAGAGTGTTCGTCCGTCGGCGGGTTATCCTCGTCGGGCCGCGCAGCACCGGCGTTTCCCTGTGCCGGTTGATATCAGCGACGATCTTGCCGTTGCTGTCATAGGCAACGCCAGCCCAGATCATTCCCCGCGGTCCGATGCCCGCCTTGGCGAAGCCTCTGGCGAGGTCGTGGCACTGAGCCGAGACTGGGCAGTGACGGCAGGTCTGGATCGATCGCTGCCACTGGGCTGGTCCGCTCGCGTCGAGGTCCCAGTCGCTGGGATTGGCCGAACAGGGAACCCGAGGTTTCGTCGTGAGAGTGTTTTCGAAATCGCTCATGGCGGCCTCCTGCTCGCTTGGTCTTGTGTCAAACCTTGCCGCGAAGTTCGGAGGCGAACATCGGAGTAGTTACGCAGGTTTTCACAAACCGCAGCGCCGCCGAAGACCGGTCCATGGCGGGCATCAGTTGGCTCTCTCCGTGAAACGGCCGATCTATCACGCGGTCGGTTGACTCACAGGCCGCTCGCATGATGACGGCCAAGAGGAGAGACAGCTCTGGACTTTACTCAGTTCCGGTGCGACCACCACAGCTGGGAAGGCCACGCGACTGGCTAGCTGATTCGGTGCTCCTGCACCAAACTGGGGCCGCCCGTACAGTCATGCTCTTTCGCGGGGATGGCCGTTGTCGCACCGATCTGACCAGTGAGCCTGCGGGGCTAGGCCTCGCGCCCTGGGTGTTCGTTCGGTCGAACGGCCCCCGTGGGGGGGAGATGGTGGGATGTTGTGATTGTGTCGGAACATATTGTGCGGGTCGTAGATCGCTTTCAGTTCACGTAGGCGCTGATAGTCGGCTGGACTGTAAGCAGCCGGAGTGTGTACCGCAGCCCCGTTGCCGTTCATGAAATTGAGAGACCGGCCGGTGGTAACCCATCGATTGATGGCGTCGAGCACGCGCTTGTGCGCAGGCCTGATTTCGCTGATATCAGCTCGTTCCAGCCTCGATATGACGTTGATGACGTATCGGGCGTGGCGGTGTCCGACCGCGTTCGCCGTCGCGGGCAGACGGGCAAGCTGACCTCCGAGGTGCCGGATCTCGACGACGTGAGGAACCTGCGCATGGGGACCCGCGACCTCGAGTAGTGCATGTACTGCAGAGTTTCCACGTTCGCCCAGCATGGCGGTTTCGGCTTCGAAAGAGCCCGGCATGGCCGGGTCGTTGTGGACGGATCCGGCTTTGGTATACGGAATTGGCGCGACAGTGTCGATCAATGGTCCGAGCGCTCGCAGCGGTGCTACGAGGGATGTGCCCCTGTCGAGATTTCCCAGATACGCGATTCGGAGATGCACGATGTGTCTGCCGCGTAACTGCTCGGGTAGCGCGGGGGCATCGGGATACGAGATCAGGGCGATGGACGAGCTCATCTCGTCGGGCACTGTGGCTGTCCACTGGACGTAGGTCTCGAACACGGTGGCAGCCGATGTCGCCGGGAAGAACAGACCACCGCCATACAGACTGGTGACCGGCACCAGCCCGATTTCCATCGCGGTCACCACGCCGAAGTTGTCCCGGCCGCCTCGCAGAGCCCAGAACAAGTCCGGTTCGGTACTGCTCGTGACGCGCTGCAAGTTGCCGTCGGCAGTGACCACGTCGAGACTGCGAACATGGTCCGCGGCGTATCCGTAGCGCCTGGACAGCAAGCCCAGACCACCGCCGAGGGTGTATGGGACGGCGGCGATGTGCGGGGCGGAGCCCGACAATGGCGCCAAACCGACGGTCGCGGCGTCATCCAGGATCTGATCCCATCGCGTCCCTGCCGAGACCCATGCGGAGCTGGCATGTTCGTCCAGCCGGAACCCCTTCATGCGTGTGGTGTTGATCAGCATTCCATCGTGCGCCGCAACGGCCGCCGAAGCGTGCCCTGTTCCTTGCACGGCCACGGCGAGACCGCGATCGCGCGCGAAGGCAATCGCAGTCTGCACGTCGGGTGCCCCGGTCGCGCCCACGATGATCGCCGGCCGATGCATTCGAGCGGTCTGGTTCCCGGTGCGCTCGACATCGTATTGTTCGTCGTGTGGTGTCAGGGTGGGGCCGGTGATCTTCGTGGCCAGATCCTGCACGTCGTCGGCATCGAGTGTCGCAACATTGTCGAAGTTGGCTCGGGGGCGAGGCGACAGTGGGTCAGAGTGGTTCACGAGTTGCCTCTTTTCCTGTTGTCAGAAAGTGCGCGGTACCGCTGTCAGAAGGCGGCAAGTACGCGGTGGCGATCGGTCATGACTCGTCTGGCAGCTGCAGAATAGTGAGCGACACCTTCGAATCCGTGTGACACTCCCGGGTGGAGGTGAAACTCGACCGGCACGCCCGCTTGGCCCAGGCGCAATGCGTAGGTGAGGTTTTCGTCTCGAAAGATATCGAGCTGCCCTATCTCGATGTATGCCGGTGGGAGCTTGGTGAGGTCGGTGGCGCGGGCAGGGGCTGCATAGGCCGGCGTATCGGGTCCGCCTGCGCTAGAGCCAAGTAGCGATTGCCAACCGGTGCGGTTGTCGTCCCACGTCCAGACAACAAAGGGCGCCAGTAGGGGGTCGGGAGTCAGAGTACGGTCGTCCAGCATCGGCCTGATGAGTATTTGTCGCGCGATGGACGGCCCATTGCGGTCGCGAGCCAGGATCGACACCGCCGCGGCCAGACCCCCGCCTGCACTATCGCCGAATACCGCGATACGGGCCGGGTCGACATCGAGATCGTCGGCGTGTTCGTATAGCCAGGTCAGGCCCGCGTAGGCGTCTTCGAGCGGGGTCGGGTGCGGGTGCTCGGGGGCGAGCCGATAGTTCAGCGAAAGGATCGGTGTTCCAGAGGCGGAGACATAGCGGGCGACTAGTCCATCGAACATATCGATGTCGCCGGCGATCATTCCGCCCGCGTGCAGATAAAGGGCGGCTGGTCCGGGCTCTTCTGGATCCTCGCTTCGGGTATACCAGCGTCCTCGGATCGTCGCGCCATCCGACGTCGGAAGTTCGTAGTCGGCGACGATGATGTCATGTGGGAACGGCTGCGCGGAATCGCAATAGCGGAAGACGCTCTCGAGAATGGCGCGGCGGGCGCCGACATCCCCGACTACCGGCGGTTTGCCGTCAGGAGGCGGCGCAAAAGGCGCAAGGGCATCAGCGACCTCAGGATCAAGTGTGAAAGGCATGTGAGCTCCTGAATTCGGGGCGAAAATCGTCACAAGCTAGTTAGCCTGTGGATAGAGATGTGCTGTGCATTGATGATCAACGCACAGCTAGCCCGCTGAAAAGAAGGCACTCGAAGGTGCCTAACGCACCTAGGCCGCTGCGGATCTCTCGTGGGCTGGACCATACCGGGCCATCGTCGACATGACGGTGTCGTCTGGCTGCCGCGCTCCCGAGAGAGATCAACATTCCCACAACCGCGCACATGGCAGTGGCGGCAGATCGTTTCCAGAACCAGGCATTATTGATATCGTCACGCCTGTGCGACGGACTGCCTGTGCGAAGCGAGCAGCCACGCTGGGCTCCGCATGGTAGGTGAGGGGCGGGAAACCAGAAAAGGTTACGCAAACCCGACATTGGCCGTTGTGTATGGACATGTTGCTCGGTCCCATTGAATCGAACGCCCCGTCGTGCGCGTCGGAGCGCCTGTCGGTCCCATACGTCGAGTTATCCTCGACATCACCAGACTGCCGCCCGCGAGGGGGCGCGACATCAGCCGTGACACGGTATTCCAGAGAATGATCGACCCCGGGACGACGGTCTTGCCGCCGCGTCGGTAGGGCGTGTAGGAGTCACTCGGATCAATCGAGCCTCGCGCGCCAGAAACCGATCACTAACGCACCCCCGCTGCAGTGCATGCGGCTCCCACCGAGGATCCAGAAAACGCAACCGCTCACGGACCACCACAACACCCAGCTCTCCCCCAACCTCCAAAGATTCGCACCAGCCCCGCGAGTAGCGATCCGATGCCGCCCACCGCGGCGAGGGTGACGAAGGCTGCGGTTCGATCTTCGATACTCACCCAGGCCCATGATGTTCGCCAGCAGGCTCGGCTTCGGGTCAGACCTGGCTGTCGGCCTGTCCATAGGCGTCCTCGCTACCCGGCGGATTCCGCGACCAAGAGAACGGATCGCTCACGAATCCCCACTGAGGCGCATGCGGCTCCCACCGAGGATCCAGAAAACGCAACCGTTCACGACCCATCACCACACCCGGCTCCTGCCCCCTCAACATCCAAGGATTCGTATCAGTCCGCAACCCCGGATCGATTGCGAGGGGCCTCGAGTTCGACGCCTCTGTACGGATACCATCGGACCGATCGGACTTGAGGTTTACGACGGGCAGCGCGGGGATCCCTGGCGGACGACCATCACCATCCGCCACAACTGAACCGGCGTCTGGCAATAGGGCGTTGCCTGACGAATTCGGCGTCAGGCGTGCATGCGTCCCGGTGTCGCCCGGCACGGACAGAACGACGCCGCCGGTGTGTATGTCATCTAAATCGAAGCGGGGCTCGAGTAGCTCGTAGGCAGCTTCGAGTTCTGCGCTCGGCCATGGCTTAGCCGAGTATTTCGGGTTGTTCGGCTTGTGAAGGCCGCGGATTTCGCGAAGGCACGCTACTGCGATACTGCCCGGGTGGGTGGGCAAGCGTGGATCACCTGAGCGGTATCCGAAGTTCAGATAATCCTCGAATCCGACCGCTACCGACGCGACACTGATCGTGGCGTCCTCTGGGATCAGCCGTCGTTTATCGGCTTCCCGTGGGTTGCGCGCTTCTCTTAGAAATTCGAGCAGTCGGCGCATATGCGGCGGATGGCTGATAGCCAGGATATTCGATATTTCGCAGCCGAGGTCTTCAAGCAGAATGATTGATTTCTCGATGTTCTCTCGGGTGTTGGTTGCCTCCGACTCTTGGATGCAGTACTCGACATTGAGACCCGTCTTCTGTGCTTCGATCGCGAACCGCTCCGCTTCCCCCTGGTAGCCAGTGAAGACCACCCTGCGGGTCAACCCGTGGCTGCGGACCAAGTTCGCCACGAGCGAAGGGACGCCTTCATCGAGGCTGCCGCAGACGATTATGGCGCTGTACGTGCGGGTGGGGTCGAACCCATGTTCTCTGACGGGCTTGCCGTTCAGGTCGAGGATCGGCTCACCATTTTCGTTCCGCATGGCTAGGCTCACGTAGTCATAAGTCAGCTCCAATGCCTTCTTGACCTGGTCGCGTTCCTCCGGGGTCGAGGTCACGGCGTCCAACAAGGCAGCACATCGATCTTCGGCCGGGTCCGGCAGCCTTCCTCCGTCATCGATCAGCAGCTTGTCAGAGGTGCCTAACGAGTGCTTGGCAGGGGATTTCGACCATGCGGTTAGGCTCATCCGGCCGGGCATCGTCGAGTCGAATACGGTCGCCGCACCTTCGAGATCAATCAGGGTGACAATGCGTGAATCAGCCAGCAGGACTGCGCGTCGGCGCGCCCCTGTGACCATTTCGGTCAGGATTCGGTCCAGGTCTTCCACCGGCACCAACTCGCGGCCGATCATCTGGCGAACGCGCCGAAGATTGGTTTGGCGTATGCCTGGATCGGGAGCGACGAGGATATCGAGTTCGGCAAAGACCGTCGCGGCCTCTGCGAGCTCGTCGGCAACGTATGGCGGCCCAGATTGGCTTGCAACCGTGCCCTGCCCAGCTTCGGCCGAGTCCCTGGGAAGTTCATCGTTCTCGTCCAATGGCCGGCCGGTGGACGTTAGATCGAGGTTCCAGTAGTCGGGGACGCCGTCCGCGGTACCGGGCCTTCCGCCGGTGATGAACACCAGCATTTTTCCGTCCTTCGGTTTCCAGTAGTGGGCAGTGTCTATGCCTAGTTCCTCTCGGGGAGGCAAGTAGTACGGGCTGGTCGCAACCTCTGTCTGGTAGAACAAGGTCGGACCGTATGCGGCTAGCGCCGCTGTTGGATCGACCGGATGACCCAAAATTTCGGTCAGCTGTCGTGCCAACGGACGGATGAACTTCTCAGGCATGACGACGATGTGATGGGTACGTGCGATCGCTGCCTCAACCATTCGTGAGGATGGCTCCGAATGGGCGGCGCTGTCGGCTATCGTGAACGACGGTCGGAAAACGGGTTCGCCGAATCGGAATGATTCGGTGAAGGCGGGTGCGTTTTGCGGCGCGACACCCACCAGGTCGACGCCTGATCTCAATGCGGCAATGGTTCGGGCCGCCAGGTCATCCATGAGCGTGTTGGTGTCTGCGTCGAGAAACCGCTCGCTGTCCGGCTGTGCCACGGGCCTCGGCTGTTGAGTGAGAATCTTCCCTGCGATCGTGCCGGCGAATGATCCGTTTCCGATAGGGACGAATACGGTCCCGAATTCGCCTGGGTGCTCGATGATGTGCTGGATCAGGTGGTAGTGCATCGCGGCCTGCATCGAGACCGCTTCTTGATCGACGATCAAACCGGCGTTGTCGTAGGACCAAACCGTCTGGACATACTCGTGGCATTCGTTGTAGTCGCGCCCGATCTGATTCACCTCGATACCCAGATCTCTGAAGGCCTTCACCTTGACTGGGTGTGCGGTCTCCGGCATGAAGATGATGATCTTTCGCCTCACCTGCGTGGCCTTCAGAGCCAAGGCGTAGCCGAAATTGCCGGTCGTTATCGCGACGATCGGAATGTCACTGTTCTCGTCGGAGGCGAACTCCAACAGCTGCCGCGCCATCTCGTCTTTCACCGAATGGCTCGGCTCCGACAGATTTCCCAGCAGATATCGGACTTCGATTGTGTGGCCAAGGATTTCAGCGGTTGTGTCCACATATGGTAGCGGAGGTGGATTGGTTGCCTGGATCCGAAGGTGCCAGGCCAGTAGGGTCTGATGGTCATAGTCGCCGAAGTCGATGTTTTTTGCGCGCACTCTGCGAATTGCGGCTGGTACATTCGGGTCCTGTGCAACCCACGAAGTATCGCCGGTCGAACGGTGCTTCGGCCGGTCTCGCTCCTCGCGCTCGACTACTCGCCGCCTCTCACTATCGAGTTCCGCGACAAGCCGGTCGCGCGACATCCGAACGGCACCCTGATAAGTTGGAGGGGCGCCCGCACCTCGATCACCGCCGCCGAACTTCAAGTACGCGAGCACGGTGCGCCCTTGTCCCTCACCGTGCATGATGACATCGATCCGATCCGCATACATTCTCAGCGATTCGACCAGGAGCGGGATATCGGATTCCTCGTCACTTTGATCGCGGTACTGTATCAGCGCCGAGGGGTGCAGGCTGCCGACACTCCATGCTTCGATCGATGCGGTTCTCGGCTGCCAATCCAACGGGTCGGACTGCCCGAAGACGGGGGGCCACCAGTCCTGCGAGATGTGACTGGAGAGCAGATGATCAAAAAGGAGGGAGCCGGCGATCTGCGCGTCCTCGATTTCGCTCACGCCGACAGCGCCTTCCAACTCCTGCCTTAGAAATTGGGTGATCGCGGCGTGTGATCCCAGTGCCCCGACAGGTCGCGGCGCACTGATCTGCAACTGCTTCCGATCACCGATCTCGACGACCACGGTGTCATCGCCCATCGGCACCCGATCGGATTGGAACTCATCGAGGAAATGACGAGCAAGCACGACCATCAGCAGCAGCTCATGCAGGCGCCCGGTGAAGGTTTCTATCTCGGCAAAGGGGCCATATGGGTCTGCTATGAGACGGGCGCGGACGGTATCTAAATCATCCACCGACGTGTCTACTGATAGTGACAAGTTTCTACGCAGCTCCGCGTCGATGAGCTGATCGATAGCGGGCCTCAGGGTTGTCAGGTTCCCTCGGAGATTCTTCAGAGGATAATTCTCGTATCTATTCGAATTCGGGCGCGAGACCAATTCCAGCAGGTCGCTTGGGATGGGCCTGAAATTGGTTATCGACTCGAGTAGATGTAAACGCAAAGTTTGCCTCACCACTCGGGCTGCCTCGGTATGGTCGTCCAGTATCGCCGATCGCGAGGGAACATTCAGCCGACGATGTTCGATAAGCACCTTCCACTTTCGAAAGGCATTGTGCTGCTTCTTAGCCAATGCCTCGAGAAACCCTTCCTTCGACAATAAGAACGGATTGCCCAGCCCGGTAAGCCGCGCCAACCGATGGACCGCCCATTCCCGGTCGGTTTTACGGAGTATGCGAAGGCTTCTGGCTACTTTCAACTCGCCCTGTGAAGCATCGAGCCTGTCAAGTACGAGCCTGGTGAGGGCCATCCGCGTTACACGGTCGAGATCGGCATCGTGGAAGTTGAGATTTGATTGGAAATTCCGGGAAAGCACCCACCCCTCCGCGGGGTTCGCCAGTATCGTCGATCTAAAAGACGGCATGGGCACGCCATGAAATGGTGAAGATGCATGAAGATCTTCATCGAGCAACGCGTTGGCTACGGATCGCATTGCGCTGCGCAGTTCTGGGTTGTGTATCCCGTCGAACCCTATGGGTGACCTGAGCAATAAGGCTCCGGCCAGCGTCGGGTCGGGGTTTACCAGCACGCAGAGCGCGCGCAATTGCAGGCTGCGACTCGCTCGAAGAGCCATTGCCTTAAGCTGTGCTGAAGTCATACCGACCCACGCAAGTTCTTCTGGCTGATCTGGGATACCCAAGCCGTCTAGCAGGTCGTGCCAGCGCGCGGAGTCGAGCCGCTCCTCATTTGGAAGTATCATCCGCACGGCGGCCACGTCACCGGGATCGACGTTGAGTTCGAGCAGGGTCACCAGCTTACGGACGTGGAGGTCTCGCGTCTCTTCAGAACCCGGCCAACGAGTAGAACGAAGAGCAACTGCCGGTTGCGCAACTGAGTTTTTGGCCCGTCGTTGTAGAGCTACCGCCTGCGTTGTGAATCTATCAGCGAAATCCACCAAATGCTTGTCGGTAGCGTGCAGCATCTTGATCATATCGATCACAATGTTCGGTCGATAAGATAGAACCCGACCGATCAGTCGGATCTCGTCCTCTGAAACACGCGGCCCATTGCCCGATTCTATCTGGTTGATCCGGAAAGTCGGAAGCCCTGACCACCATTCCACAGCGACGGTCGATAGTTCATCTTGCAATCGCAGAGCCTGTAATCGGGCTCCGACAGCCCGTCTTGCCAGTAAGGATCCCTCCGCTGTCCGGCGTCCATGATTCGAATTGTCATTGAACGTCCAGGCCAGTTGCGCGAGTACATCGGTCTCGGCAGGCTGACGTGCAGGTCGAAGGCTCGTTCGATTCTGCGTCCGCGTGTTGGACTTTGGCGCGTCCATACGCTCGCGGAATTTGAGGAGATCGGCACTCAAATCTGCGATAGCGTCGGCGAGTTTCGCCTGAACATAGCTCTGAACCGCTTGGTGCGTCTGAAGATAGCTCTGAACCGCTGGATTCGTCTCACGAATCTTGGTTTTTCGTTGTTCAACGATATTTTTGGCCTGGCACGCCTTATCCCATGCTCTGACCTCGCGTGGCGAAATCTGGACTATTGCGTTCTCGACGTCCAAAACTCTCTGTGCAGACCAAGCCTCGCCCTGCTCGCCCAGCAGATGGGCGAGCTCGACTGGAGAGAGACCGCCGAACATGCGACGTGACATTAGTGCGAGAGCTCTTTCTGCTCTTTCGGGGTCAATCCGCCCCTCGAACCATTCGCGCTTCTCGCGCACCGAGTGAGCAATCCGGATCCACGTCAACCGGTCCAGGTCGTCCTGACTGGAGTGACGCATCAGTGCCCAGTCCGCAAGGAATGTCGGTTCCACTTCGATGGTCCCCTGCTCAACGGCAAGACGGCCAGCTTCGGGGATATCAGTGGTATCGCCTGACATTTTCAGGACTCTGAGCACCTCGGTGCGCCATCTGGTCAATTCATCGGTTAGCCCGCGCTGGTCGTCGCCAATCGAGAGTTGCGGTCGAGCGAGAACCGACATGACGTCTTTAGCAAGATCGTATCTGTCACATTGCTCACAGTACGGCAGGACCGATTCGAGGGACGCGGCTTCAACATCGCCCATCTGGTCCGGGTGCCATACCGTCGGCAGCTCGCCTTCTGCCTTACCCGCCGCCGTGCGGACCGTGTGCAAGATGAGCCGCGATACCGCTCCCGAGGTATCCCACACCCAGGGCCACGAGGCGGGCACGATCCAAATGCCGTCACGGCCTGTGGCACCGTCACCGTTGAAAACCAGTCGTATCTCGGCGACACGGCTATTGTTGTCCTGGGCGACAAGGCAATACGGGGCGGTTGAGAGTACGTCTCCGGCACGATCCAGTAGGGTGGCAGTGCTCGGTCCGCCACCAGGCCAAGCAAGGCATAGGCTGACCATTCCGCCGCCGGGGTACTCTGCCGAGGCGGTCATGGGCTTGCGGTCGATACGTGCGAGAGCCCTCAAACATGCGGTGGCTTCCTGGCCTCGCTCCCACGGAAGGTCGTACTGGCCGACGATATCGCTTATTGCTCGCAACACTCCGGCCCGCCCGACACGATCGGCCAGCTCGTCGATCCGTCGAATGACCTGTGCGACAACATCATCGTTTGCATGACGTGCCATTGCCGAACTCAAATCACACCATGCGAAGCGGCTGCCGGTCACCGCCATCTCTATGGCTCGTCTAGTCATCCCAAGGCGAGCGGCGAACTCATCGATACCGATATCCGCGCGGCGAACGAACGTTTCCACCAGCTCCCACGCCGTCGGCGATACTGCCGGAGCCGAGAAGGCGGCCAGCAATGCGTCATCAATCCGCTCCAATAGATAGTCCGCTGCGTCGACCAACCAGACTTTGCGCCTGTCCCCGCCTGGAGATTTCGGTCCGAAAACTAGGCGAATGTGCATTTCCCGGCGGCTCGGCCACGCCACGATCATGGTGTAGTTCGCTTGTTCCGCGGTTATCTCCCGTGCGGCAGTCTTCGCGAAGTCTGCCTCCCCCGCGACAGTCATGTCCACGGTGACGGCACCGTAACCCGTCACCGATACCTTGATGCGCGTCTTGGCGCGGGTATGGAGCCAGACCAATCCTTTTATCAGATCGGTCATTGTGGCCGCTGCGGTGAGTCCAACGTCGGGCCGGACCGCGGCGGCCCGCACTTGTTGCCGCAACCCGACCTGGAGCTTGTGCAACCCCGCGATATCGTTCGCGCCCAGTTCCACGACGACTACAGGCTCGCCGCTCGTCCGATGGAGGGCTGCCAGGTCGTCGAGGGACGGCATCGGATTGCCACCGGATTCGGTTTGCCAGCGGAATTCGTTAGTGCGCGGCAGATCGTCTGGCGCGCTTTCGGAGTTGGGGTGCCGCGGCCCTGGGTTAGCTCGCTGCCAGAGGATGCGGGCTCCGTATCCGGCACCGGCCAGTATGGCGGAGAGCGTGGGAATCCAGACACTGTGTTCGATGGTTCCGACCAGGCTGCCGAGCGCGATGGCGGCACTGGAAGTCGCGAATATTTCGGCACCCACACGGCCGGCTGCGTGCTCCGGAATCTCTTTTTGCTGATGAGAGAGTATCCGGCGGTTGAGATTGACCGATGACCAACCCAAGGCGAACAGCGTCGGCGTCATGAGCACAAGGCTGTCCGACACCGCGCTCGCTGTCGTCAATACTGCAGAGCCCAAAAGAGTCCACCAATAATACTTCCGAGGATCCGACTCGTCCAGGATTGCCTTCATCCAGTTCGGGCGGAACATGCCAGCAATTCCGCCTCCCGCATTCACCGCAAGTAGAAATCCTTTAGACCAGCCAGGAAGATGGCTGCCATACACTGCACTCTGGTAATACACACTGAGACCACCGAAGGCAATGTTACTGAGCACCGAGGCCCCTAAGTAACCTCGAAGAAATTCATCTTTCACCACTTCGCGATGACCTAAGACGATATCGTTCAAGAGCCGGCGCGGCAGTTCCTCCGCTCGTCGAGGTTGGATATTTCGCAAGGAACGCAACGCCATAAATTCTGCCCCCCATAAGAGAACATCCAATCCTGGCGGAAGCACGTGTGCGACCGTCGCCAAAGCGGGCGCGACAAGTGTGCCAGCGATCTTCCCTAAAGGCATTGCCTGGGCGCCATTTCCGGTGGACCGTTCTTCGGGTCTCAAGGAATCCCCAAATATCCTTTGAGCACCGAGTGCGATGCTGATGCCTGCGGTCGATTCAACGAGCATCGCGATAGGTAGCACCGCGTTGAGGTGCGGTGCGTGTAGAATAACCGCGCCGAAGGCACCAAGAGCTGCCGTCGCGCCGACCAGCGCGCCCCTTTTCATGACCCATTCCGGGCCGTGCGTATCTAGCGCAGGCCCTAGCAGCAATGCGCTCCCCTGCGATAGCCCGTCCCCGACGTTCATCCACCCTGCAATCTGTGGATTGGACGTAATTTCAGGTGCGGCAACGGGAAGGAGAGTCGCTCGGAAAGCATCCGTAACGTCGATTCCGTATGTGAGTGCGAATGTATGGTTTCGGTGAAGCAGACTCCATAGCGAGACATGGCCCTGCACGGCTTGTCCTGTATCCGATGAATCCCCGAGGGACCAGTTTCCTTCCGCATCCCGGGTGTACAGATGTGGGCTGCCAGGTGTCGCAGCCGGTGGAGCCTCGATGCCGCTATCGCAGGAACCGCGGTCGATCCGCGGAGTCCTGGACTTCCGTTTCGGAAAGAGATCCAGCGGACGCTTCGCCTTGAAGGCCTTACCGTGGTCGGCGTCATTGCCTGGTGGATTACGCGGCCATGAGAACGGGTCGCGCGAGAATCCCCACTGAGGCGCCTCGAGCTCCTCCCACCTGTCCTCCAGGAAACGGAGCCGGTCCCGAGGCTCGACAACAGCGCCCGGACCTAGGGCCTTGAACAGCCAGGGATTCGCGCCCCCGTGGCGGAGCTGGATGTTTGATTCAGGGCCTGTCACGCCGGGGCTTCCGGCCACTCGTTCTATTCGCGGTACTTCACGCAGGGCATCGGCGGAAGGCAAGTCGTCCGCGAGTGCCTGATCCGAAGTTGAATCGCCGGCGAGAAGCCGGGGCGGTTGCGTTGAGTCGTGCCGTTCCGTTGTGCCGGAGCCGGACGGCGATGGTGCACCGGGATCGATGGCCTCGGGCGCATCAGGGCGCGCGTCGTCGCCACGGTCACTCAAGACTTGGTCTATGAAGATACTGGCCTGGTAGCGAGCGACGCGGTCCAGCGACACTCTCCGTAGTCTGAGTTTTTCCTCGGTGAAGCCGCACCAGTCTGACATACGACTATCGAGAATGGCCTCGAGATCGATTAGGTAGGGCGAAGCCGTTCCGTTTCTTATGCGATGGCGGCAGTGATGCAACATCTCCGAAAGAGAACGCAAGGACTGGTCGAATTGATAGGCACACAGCGCTATCCGATTCGCGACATCGGGATTTTCCTCGATCTTACCTCTCATTTCGTCTACCTGCTCTTTGAGAGCCATGAGTAGACCGTAGGCGGATTCATAGAAGATAGTCGTTTGACTTTCTTCTACGGGTTCGTACAAGTCCTCAAGCTGCTCGGCACGTGCTCCCCAGATACTAACGAACTCGCCGATTGTAATCTGCGGATCCAGAGTATGCTCGAATATTTTCGTCTCTGTTATCCCGAACTTGACATCCTTACCGTATCGCCGTTCACGCTCCGGAAACTCTCGAAGAACACGTTCTCGCGCTCTGCACGCGATTTCATAAATGTTTTCGAAAGGCTCGGCCGCGCGCAAGTAAATGCCGGGCTTGATCCTGTCGCCACCACTGCCGTCAGTAACATCGTATCTGAAATCGAATCCGCATTCCTTTGCAGCTTTTTCGACCCTCGACGCCGATTCCAGCCCATCATGAACATTTCCGACCAGCCGATATGGAAACCCGTAATCTGCGCCGTGCCATGATTCGATTGTGCGATATCCGCGCAGGCCGATAGTCGCGAGAAATATGGAAGTCTCAGGGAATTCTGGGTCCTGATCCCACTCTATCTGACGAGGCCTGGTCTTGCGGGCCAAGTCCGGATATTTTGCGATCTGCTCGGGCGACGCAGTGCATCCTGGACGATGGTGTGCGCGCATAGCGCATTCGAAGTCGGTCATAGACCGTCCTTTATCGAGAGCTTCCTGCAATACCTCCTCTACTAATTTCTCAACCACTAGCACTTTATCGACATCCAATTCCAGGAGAACGTCGAGACCGATGTTTCGTGCTTCATGGGCGGTAGCCCACCATTCCATTAGAGTTGTCAGCGACGCGACCGATAGGCGCTCCCATGGATGTGTTGACGTGTATACCAGCGCCCATTCTGCATCGCGCGGCTCTGGTTCCACCGAAAAGAGCCACATCGTCGCACCTCCTGCGGACTTTCCGAGTGGTCGCAGCTTGCAGTACGACGGAAAGCGGGAGGTCAGCTGACCAGCGAATTCGATCAAATCGCGGTGCGAACGCACTCCGTCCGCCTGCTCCAACGCCGACGCGAGGTCGAATGGCCATGGATTGCGATCGGGCGACTTCGAGCGGCTTGATCGCGAGGCGGCACGAGATTCCAGCCGTCGATCAGCTGGTGGACGATGTGCAGATTCCTCTATCACCTGTTGTAACGCGGACGTCAGAGCAACCACTGACTCGTCATCGGCACTGATTGGCCCATCGAGACGGAAGACGCAATCGCGCTCAACGCTGCTCAACAGCTCGAGAGCATCATGCACCATAGTGGGATTCGCTGCACTCAGGAGGCTGTTGGTGCGTGAATGACGGGGGTCGACCCGTTCGTCGAATGCCTTCACCCACGCATGGCGGGCGGCGTCTTCGACCTGAAAGGTCGATAACGCGTAAGCCGCCAGTCTCGAAATCTCCGGCCGACTATGGAGCCCCCGGAACTTCGCAAGTGCGAACGTGTGGATGGTCGCAGCATCAATTAGTTCAATTCCCCAGTCCTGCGGGCTTCGCGCATATATCATCTGTCGGACTGCAGCGATATCGTCGTCATCGGGTTGCCAAGCAACCTGTGCGTTTTCGGAGCCAGGCTCCCGGCCTTCGGGAACTATGTACGATAGATATTCGCGCAGCTTTTCGTTAAAGACTGCGGAATCGGTCTCGTATATCAATCCGGGTTTTCGTCCTCTGGACATCGGGTGGTCTTCTGGCCACCAATCCACCCATGCGGCGGCGAGTTGAGAGCTGTCGATTAGTAATGATGCTTTTGGCGTGCCATTTTCCGGCTGTACTCGTACCTGAACAAGCGCCGTACATGCGTACGCACCTCGAGCCGCGTACCCGTCCACGACCACGACCACGAAGCTCGGTGCCAGGACGGTAGAGACCAGCAGCACAGGTCCGGCACCGAACTGACGCTGTGTCTCCACTCTCACCCTTTCGAGAGCATCGACCAACATATCGACCTCGACCGATCCCCGGCTCCACAACACCGAGAGGACTTCAGTTGCGAGTCCGTGTACCTGCCCGGCGGCCACGACCAACTGCTCCCGGACAGACAACGCCAGGTCTTCGAGCAGGGTTACGCGCCTGCTTACAGTCGCGAACTCAGCGATCCGACGCACCTGATCGGCGTCTGTTTCACCTATATCACCCGCTGCCGTCGGGTGATATACGAGCGACGCATCCAATCGCAGTGCGCCATCCTGTGGTGCTACGGACCATTCTTCTGCGCTCGCTGCAAGATTTGCGATAACCGTTTCCGGCACTCCGGATCTGGTGCCGGTGTGACGGGCGTGGCACAATGCGATCAATCGCAAATCACCGTTTTGGGCGAGCTCCAACCGCGCAGTCACCGGAGCCAGTTCGTCGATTACGGCGGCGACGGCACGGCCGGCTCTGCGGCGAGCATCGGTTTGCCACCACGGCGCCATCACCTCTATCGTGCGCTCGACTTCAACCGGCGACGTGCCCGCTGCCACGTTGACGGCGTCGGGGTCATCCCGCAGCTCAGGTTCATCCCCCTCCGCTGGTGACCTCAAGTACGGACCATTGCCACCGCCGTCTGACCCCCGCTCTCCCCCGTAGCCGACGAGGCCACCCGATGAGCTGCCCGGCCACGACATTGGATCCGTCTTTCTCCACTGGGGTGCCTCGTCCGGCTGCTCACCACCAGTTGATGAGTTCGTGGGCGGAACCTTCTCACTGATTCGCGGCGTATCGGACGGTCCGCCGTAGATGTCGCCCGTTTCCGGGAAGCCAGCAACGTCGAGCCCATGCGGTCCTGTGTTGATTCCGGTGTAGGGCTCTGAGTCCCCTCTCGACTCGCGCCCGCCAAGCAGCCTGCCGAGCGCGCGATCAGTCGCCTTGTCGTACTGCCAGTCCGCGGGAGTTTGTTCCGTCGCAGTCGGCACCTCGGCCGATCGTTCGGTTGGAGAGGACGCTCCTTCGTACCTCACTTGGAAATCCGGTTCGCTGCCGCTCACCGCAGCGCTGGACAGGTGGGTTACAGCCGAAGTGTGGTAACTGTGGCCAGCTCTCGCGACAGCGCCGGTTTTGCGGAGCTCGCTGATCAGTTCAGGCAAAGCGGCCAGGACGCTGGCGAACCTAGCATTTGCCTGGCCGCCTGATATCCAAGTTTCCACTTGGGCGACGAAGTGGTCTGTGGCGCGCTCGACCGTTTCCCGCCAGTCTTTTCCGGCTGCGCGCCTACTCGCGGCATGGTCAACAGCGTCGCGAAGTGCGCGCTGGCCTAGATTTGTCTCGGCCATTGCGCCAACGATTCGGGCGGCGACGTCGAGCGTGTCGCGCCGATAATTCGAGAACAAAGGTAACGACGGTAGCCACCCTGCGTTGTGGAAGAGCTCTGAGAGCCTTTCCGAGAAATAGTCGGTCTGAACGAAACCGGCGACTATGACCACGGTGTTCTCATTCTTGACCCGCAGTCCGGCGTCGAGTAGGAGCGCCGTGAGCTGGGCCCTGGCGTCGGCGCTGTTATCAGATTCGAGCTGTGCTGCGGCAATCAGCTGGCGAAGCTGAGCGGCATCGACCGCCCGGGTTTGGCGATATAAAGGTCCAAATCTCGGATCACAAGTGGCGGCAACGTATTTCAAGTTCTTGTCGAGGAACAATACTTGTGGGTCGAAGCCTGCCAACTCTAGGGCGGCAAGGTTTTCGACCATGTCGGCCATCTCGTTTACGGCGAACTGGGCGACTTCGAGGTTTCCATCATAGCGGCGACGCAACTCTCGTTTCCCTGACCGGCTAGTCACTTCGAGCCGGCTGCTCTCGGACTCCACTGCGGAGCGGCGGCGAACAACCTTGTCGCGCCGTCGGAGCAGAAGCAATCCAGTTGTGGCAGTAGTTCCGCCCATGAGGAACTCGATCAAATAGGCGACAGCCTCGGGGCCAAGATGGGCTAGCCCGACACCCGTGATCGCAGCCGCGGATGCCGACAAGAGGCTGAACGCGGCGAGCTGCAAACTGTTCACCCCGCCGAGATCATCTGGATGCACCGTCTTCGTTTGGATGGAATAAAGCTGAGTAGTCGCAGCGGCGGCCAATGCTCCAGTCAAGAACTGTCCCGCGAAGGTCGCGGGGAAGGCAGCCGACGCCGCGTCGAGCCCCATTGCGACTGTATAACCGCCGAGTAAGGCCAAGTTGAAGCGTGATCCTGCATCTGCGATTAGATGGTTGGCCCATTGCGGCCAGACGAAGCGTGTCATTGCGCCCAGCGCGGTTGCAGAGATCTCTAGCCCTTTGAGCAGGGGGGACGATCCGCCTTCGGACAACAGTTCCACCACACGGAGATTTTCTGCACCTGCGGCGAAGCGGGCGATGGAGGCGCTTACAGTCAGTTCGAGAAGTGGTGCGTTTCGCCCCAGCAGGGCCGCGCTTTCACGGATTCCTTGCAGGATATTGCGTTTGGGTTCATCGCCCGCGCTTCTACGGGAGGGCCCGGTTGGAAGATCTTTCCCGAGTGCCATGAGAATCGCGATATTGGCCGCGTATGATGCAGCATCAATCGCGAACGGAGCACCGGAGATCAACAATGCGGGCGCAATCGCCGAACCAATGAATTGGGCAATCGCTGGGGAGGTTGCATTGATTTGATTTCCTGCAACCTGCTCCGACGGGCCAAGGAGTCCTTGCGATACGGGTCGAAAGTTGGTTCCGATTACAGTGGTGAATATACCCTCGGCCCCCGCTGCCAGGGCCAATACCTCGGCCGCAAAGGGTGCATGCGATAGAACTTCGAGAAGAGCGATTGTAGTGGCGCCCGCAGCGCCTATATTCGCTATCAGCATCAGGTTCTTGGGATCCCGTTGTCTACCAATCTCTCCAGCAATAGGCGCAACGAGTCCAGCGAGCCAGGGCGAGACAGAAACGAAACCCGCAATCGACATGGAATGCGTCATTTCTTTGATCTCTAGCGGCAAAGCGGACCTCATAACCGCACTGCCGATGCCATTGGCGATTTGCCCCTCGATGAGCCATCTGTAATGCTTGTTTGACTTGAGTAGAGCGAGGTTGGATATCGACGGTATTGTGCGGATGACGTCCTCGTATACACCATCGCCAGGGAGGAGCAGACCGCGATGGGAGGAGTCGGGCGCGCTCGCTCCGGTGAAGACAAGGGGTACTCGTTCGCCCGCACGATAGACGTGGGGGATAACGTGATGGCCGTGCATCAAAAGGCGGTCCGATTCGGAACCTTCCGACGCAGACTCTCCCCCGTAGCCGGCGAAGCTGCCCGGTGGGTTGCGCGGCCACGACATTGGATCCGCCTTTCCCCACTGGGGTGCCTCGTCGGGTTGGGGAGTGGGCTCGAAGAAGCGGAGCCGTTCGTCAGTTTCCTCGGCGTCTCGTAAAGTGGGATTTTTCTGTTTGGATGCTCCGTGCGCGAATTCCCGGGATGACGATTCGGCCGCGGACTGATCAATCGCCTCAGCTCGACGCGATGCGACTTCCACACTCTTGGGACGATCGGTGTTTTCGGGTCGGGTCCACACGACATCGCCGTCGACCGTAACAACTGGCTCCGGCTCCCGTCTGCTGCCTATTCGACCGATAACCGGTCGCCAATCCTCACCATGCGCATTACGGACATCAAAGAGACCCCGGACATCTCGGGGTGCTTTCAGGAAGTCCAGCCCCTCGTTCACTCTGAACGAGGCGGCGGGCGCGATCGCTTGTGGTGGGACCCAGGGAGCATCGAGCGGATTTCGTACGCTCGCGGTAAGCGGCTGTCCAGAAGACCTGTTGGTGGTGTTGTCGGAGGTTGTATTCGACCGTTGCCAGGTCCATGTGCCGTCGTCGGCGACGATCGGCTCCTGAATACTGCTGGAGTTCGAGCTGATGCGCGGCGTCCACGGCTCGCCGGCCACCTCGCGAACGTCGAAGGATGGCCATTGATCTCTGGTTAGCCATCTCGTCGGCAACGAAGGCTTGGGAGGCTGGGACTCGGGGGTTGAGGCGATATCATCGTGGGCCCATTGTGAAGTAGACGCCGTTGGGTCGGGCTGGTCCCCAAGGTCGGGTTCAGCAGGACGCCAAAGCCCGTCGCCCGGGTCTGTGATCGAGCTGCTGCCTTGAGATATTTTAGGTTCCGGCGGCAGGGACGTGAGCGTGGTGTGTAAATCGGCGTTTTCACCTGCAGCCACAGGTCTTGCGGTCCGCCTCGGCTGTCCGGCTGTCGGCCTGGCCGCCGGGCTCTCGACCCCGCCGACGTCGAGGTCGTCGTGCGATGGAACCTGTCGATCCGAAGCGAGTGATACGGCTAACTGGTCCGGTTCTATTTCCAGAACGAGATTAGTGGTCGGACGATATTTGTGAGGAGAGGTGGCTCGTGCGGTGCGTATTGCTTCGTCCAGCGCCTCCCGGATTATCGACCGCACCTCGGCTGCGTCGAATTTTTCGGCTAGCCTCACGCAGCCTTCCAGAATTGCGTTGGTACGCTTCGGATCGTTCTCCGAGTCGAGCCGCAGGGTGATTGCCGTGTGGTAGGCAGATGATGGCGTCGTGGGGTTGTATTCGATCCAGACCAGAGGATCCTCTGTCGGAGTATCGGTCGGCTCCTCGGACTCGCGGCCGGATACGTCCCCTTTTAGGTTAGATCCCATTGCGCTCGTCGCACCGATCAGCCGTAGTGTGACAATTGGTCGGCCGGTCTCAGCGAGACCGTACAGGACCGTCCAAGCGAGTATGTCTGCTAACTCGATAGGCGTATCTGCTGCGGGCACATTCCGTCGTGTCAGCAGCTCGCGAATGTCGTCGACGATCGTGTCTGGCGGAGTTCCTTGCGCGTAGGACAGCGATTCTTCCCAGGGCGTCGGCTCGCCTGCGAGCGTCGATGAGTGCCCCGAGTTGTCGCCATTGCCGTTGTTGCTAGGCGACACGGTCGCCTGATCCGGGTCGTTACGTGTATCGCCGACGAGGCCAGCGGATTGTTCGGTTGATGTTGTAGTTCTGGGCCGATCCGGCATACCTTCTGGATCGGGGCCTGGGCCGCTGATAGTGGTGGATCCATCAGCCATGTTCAACTCGGGTTCGAATCTCGAACCATTGTTCGAGGTATCCGTGACTGTCGTTACGGTGGTTGTTCGAGGTAACGGCGGCCGACTGGAGGCGTGCGCCAATGATGGCTTGTCGACTCCATCGGCCGCCGACAGCGCCAGAGTGGTTGAGCCAGCGTTTGTCACCAATGGCGGCACGTGGGCCGCGGCATCTGCACTGTGACGCCCCGTAGTCGAAATGGGCTCGGAGCGTTGAACATTCGCCGTTACCGATGTGCCATCGGCAGCGGTGAGGGCGTCGCTGTTCGGTGAGCTGCCGATCGTCAGATCGTGCCCGGAATAGTCGGGTATCGACGACAGTCCAGCCGTACCCGGACGGACCGAATGGGTGACGACCCCTCTCTGATCGGATGCGTTCGCTGTGTCGATGTTTGCGGGGTCTGCCGTTTCGGATGGCGACGGTTCGTACTGAGTCCGCGGCTCGACATCGATATCGGTCTTCGCCCGAGTCGCCGGTTCCAGCGACTGGCGCTCAGCTGATGAATCTTCTGCCCGCGGCAATGGAACGACATCCGATTCCGTCGCTTGTCGGCTGCGGTCGTCCGCGGCTAAAAGACTGTTGATCTTGGCCATTTCAGAGAGGTCACCGCGGGACATCGCCGACTGGGCAACTTCTCGCAGTTTGGCCGCTCCTGCGGGCCTGGACGCAAGCTCGTCCAGTGTCTCGTTATAGGCAGCTGTATCATTTTTCGCCCGCGCATCATTGAGCATAACGAGCAGTTTTCCTACGCTGTAGTCGGACAGCTTTGTTGACTGTTCCGGTACGGCTACTTCAGGGTTTTGCGCGAGTCGGATCTCCAATGTGCGGGCAATATCGGCCGATCGGGCATGGTAGCGGGCAGACCGCATGAGCTGCCGTAAGCCATCGATGGATACGGCGTCGAGAGTTTGCTCATGGGGAGTCCATTCGTGCCGTAGTGCTTCGACAATCTCTTCATCACCACTGGCATATGCTGCTTCGAGGCGGTATGCAAAGGGCTTCGACGGGTCCATTGCGATATTTCGCAGCGCCCCAGGGTCGGAAGGAAGTCGATATCGGGATGCTTTCGGCGCCGCATCCCGTCTGCTGCTTGTTAGATTATCGACGAGCGTGCTATCGCCGAGTTTGTAGGCTGCGGCCAAACGTCTCCAGAAGTGCCCGCTGTTGTCTTCGGCTATTTCACGCAGCTGCTGGTCTGTGTCTGGCAGCGTGTATGCATCGCCGGCGCGTGTCTGCGCTGCGTGATGCACTGAGTCGATGACCGATTGGTCGCCGAGTTTGTAGGCAGCCGCGAGGCGTTCCCACAACTCCTTGCTGGTGTCGAGGGCGCGGATCCGGAGGTCCTCGGTCGTCTCTGGCAGCACGTCCGTGCCGGGCCGCTCTGGAGTCTCGTCGGATTTCTGCGTGCCCGAGTTCGCTCGGTTGTATTCGCGCGGAGTGTCGGACAGGTTCGCAGCGGGTGTGTTGTGTGGCGCCGAGTCAGCCTTCTCCCGCACTGAATCGATCAGATCTCTATCGCCGAGTCGCAGTGCTGCACCCAACCGCAACCCTGTTGGTTGTGCTGGGTCCTCGGCGAGTGCGCGCAATTCCTCGTCGGCGCTCGGCAGGGAATGTTGCCCCGGTGCATCCTGATACAGCAATGCATCTCGCACCGCCGCGAGCATTTCGCCATCGCGTTGCTCGTGTGCGACCTCGATAACCTCACGGTCGTCAGGATGAAGCTCGGCACCGCCGGTCTTGTCGGTGTGGGTGAGGATCCTTAGATCCTTGTAGATGCGGTCAGGGTCGTTGGGCGGATTGTCGTTCCCGGGGGGTGAATCAGCCCCGCCTGTGCGGCCGGTACCCTGCTGATGTTCGCCTGCTTCCGCGGGTGGGGTCGCACTGTGGTGGTGGCCCGCCTCGCTCACCTGGGTGTTGTGTCCGTTGGTGTTTTCGTGCTCGTTTCCAGGCGCACCGGCTCTGGCACCGAGACCAGTCGGTGGTATTTCGCTTTTCCCGGCAGCGAGTGCACTTTCATGAGCACGTGGGCCCGGAGTGGGTGGCCGGCTATCGGTTTGCGTTGATATGTCGGCAGTTCGGGCGGTCCGGCCCGATGGGGTAGCGCGTACCTCGTGCGGGACCCCACCTGCGTCACGTGGGGATGGTGATTCTGGATTGGTGGCGTAGGCCGTTCGGACATCCACCGGTGGGTGGGCTCCACCAGTCGAAGCGCTCTCGCTCGGACCAATAAGTCCGGCGGATGTACGAGTGTTCGTGCCAGCACCCGCGTCGATTCGACTTGTTACAGGCACCTGCGAGGCGCCCAGCGGCGCGATGGAGGAATCGGCTGCGTGGGTCGTTGTCGAATCCACCCAGGAGCCCCGTCCTGGCTCGTCATTGGCCCCAGACCCAGGGGAAACATACGCTGGTCCCGTCCCGTCGTGGGGCGCACCAGCTTCGAGCTGGCGGATTTCGGGCATTGTCCCGGTGCCTGACCAGTTCTCTGAATCGACGGTAGATTTTCCTGGGCTTGCCGGATCGTCTCGGTTGAATCGAGTTGGTTCGATCGTCTCCGCGGCGGATGAGACGTGGCCGACCCGGTAGGCCCCGCGGACACCGATCGCAACGCCGGGAGCCATGGCGCCCAACAGCATTCGTGGATCGAACTGCTGTCCAGTGAGCAGCGACATCGTTCCAATGTTCAATGGCGCGTGTATGGCGGTGATGGCGAGGCTTCGGCCGAGGGCGCCCCACGGAGATTTTGCGTCGCCCAAGGCCTTGGCGGCACCGGCACCCAGGAAGGACCCGACCGGAGAACTCAGGGCCATGATGGTTCCAGCCTTCAACGATTGCGCGACGTTCAGACCTGCGTGAGGATGATGCGCATATTCGTACAACTGGATTCCGAAGTCCTGCCCGGCCATATGACCGAGCTGTTTCAGGGCATCGAGTGTCATATCGGAGAGGACTTCTTTGACACTGAGGGACCCCAGCCAGGCGGCAAGACGTCGGTAGATGATACGGACAATCGATTGCCCGGTAGCTTCGATCACAGGTATGTAAGGGGCGGCCTCTGGAGACATGCGTGCGACGAGAACCGCCCTGACGACATCTCCCATTGCCAACAGGATGAAGATCTTGGTGGACTCGACCTGGTCAGCGGCGCTGTCCAGGTAGTCAGCGACGCTGACAAGACTGTTGCGAATCTGAGGCAGCGCCTCGATCAATGTCCTCGTGCGTACGCCGATTTCATCGGCATGGACACCCGACTCGCCGGAATTCAGCCGATCGAGCCCGTGCTGCAGGCCGTCATCCACCCCGCCTAAGTTGTCGGCTGCCTGTCGATATGTATCCGCTTTGCGGCGTAGTTCATCCTCGTTAGCTTCGGGCCAGGAATTGAAGGCAATCCAGCTGATCCAATCCCACTCGTGTGGGATTCCGATTGTCATTTGGCTCGCCCCCGCAACACGTCACCACAGGGGGTCTGTCGCGGCGCCCGGTATCTGCCGGGCTTGCTGTCCGGAGGTGTCGATCATGTGATCCAGGTCAGGCGCGCCGGCGACGATGTCGGATAGTTTCGGCAAGTGGAGATTATTCTGGAGCACTGGTTCCATCAGTTGCTGTCCACGGTGGGTGACGTCGGCGGCCGCACGTTGAGCGGCCTCGGTCACTGCCTCTGCGATCTCGTCGAATGTCAAATCTCCGATGTCGTCGCCGAATTCGGTTCGAATGGGCTGGCCATCAGCGTTTACTGTGATGTGCACGCGCCCGTCGCCGGCGGAGGCAGTGGCAGTCAGCAGACTCCGTCGGTGACGTAGGTCGTCCACGACTGACATCTGCCGGCGCGTTGTTTCCAGTAGCTCTGCCAGTTGCGCCTTTTCGGCGTCATTCACCAATTCGGTCCTCCGGGCCGAGCGCGGCACGGCTCAATCGATCCCCGGACGCTTGATCGCTGGCGGTCAGGATGTCGAGAGCTTCGTGTGTACCCTCGGCGGTCCCCAGGAGCCCGTCACGCAGTTGTCTGAGACCCTCGTACGCGCTATCACGTCCTGCGATGTAGCCGTCATAGCCGTGTTGACCATTGTCGATGTTCTGGCATACCTCGTCGTGTCCGCCCGGTGACGCACTCTCGAACCCCACGGCGTATTCCAGCGACGCCAGTACCTGGGCGACCTTGGCTCCTGCATCGCGCAACTTGTCCTCGACGTCGACCAGTATTGAAGGGTCGACCTCGACTTCGCCGCTCATCCTTGATCCTTCCCAGATCCTCGCGGAGATTCTGCATGCGATGGGCGGTACGAAGATCCGCCACTGTGCGTAGATTGACGGTCGAACCGTTGAGATCCGCACAATGGCGGATGTCGCCCTATCAGGGCGAGTGGGAGCCTCCCTTCGAGTTGGGCCAAATCGTTGGCGGCATCTACGGGCCGTCCGACCAAACTTGCTGTCAGGAGTCCAGGAGAATGCCCACTTCAACGGATTCTTCACCAGACCCGTCCTCATCGGTCGGCCCTGCGGCCCCGGCTGCTGGAGATCATCTCGACATCAGCCCAGCAGCATGGCAGGGGGTCTCGGCCCAGCTGAAAACCGGGCAGATCAAGCTTGACGGCGACGTGGCTGTGAAGCTCGGCCAGGCTTTGCAAACAGCGATCGGTCGTGTCCTGCTTGTTCAACAAGAGTCCGGACAAGCGACAACGGTGAACACGTTTTCCGGCCTGAATTCAGGCGAGCTACTCGCAAAGAAGCTGAGTCAAGTAGGCGCCGACTTCGGGTCGGTCACACTTGGATCGCATTTGAATATTCTCTACGCGATGAGCGACGCATTCAATTCAGCAATCAAAATGTACAACAAGGCCGAGTCGAGCTCCGCAACCAGCCTCAATATTTTGAGTATGCCATCCAGCGCGGATATCGACAAGACGGATAGCTCGGCAATGCTCGATCACGGCTTGAATCAACTCGACGGCTTTTCGCTCGTGCACGTCACCAATCCCGATGGTAGTGTCACCGACGTAACCCTACAATACCCGGATATCTACACCTTCCCGGGGGCCCGCGGTTTTACAAACCCGACCGACCCCACGTTCGCCCAGTCTCGATCCAGCATGAAACTCGAACCCTATTACCGGACTCCTAACTACGGCTGGAATGCCCTCACGGATACATGGGATGGATTGGAATCCGACAATACGACGTGGTCGACTCAACTCGGACCCGCCAAGAACATCTTGGGCCAAGGAATGCCTTGGGTCTACCATGACAATCCATGGGGTCCAGAATTACAAACCGTGAATGACTTTTACTGGAAGCTTTACGAGATGGTAGACCCCGACACGGTGGATCGCGCAGGTACCGCATGGAATGCAATGGCAGCCGAACTCGATATCGCGTTCAACGACCTGACCACCCAAATATACCAGCTGAAAAACAGCTGGACCGGGCAGGGCGCCGATACTGCCTTCAAGCGAACGAGTGACTACGCTGACAGCACGCAGACCCTGACCAATACGATGCGGACGATTGGCAGCCTTCTCTCCGACCCGACTCACGGACTGGCACAGTCATTGCGGACCACCAGATCCATCATGCCGAATGCTCCGATCCCTCCTGATATACCTGGCCTTAATTTTCCGAACAGTTCAGACCCCGGCGATGATCCCCGTGAAAAATACCGCACCGGAATGCAAGTGACGTACATGCCAGCTATCTCGTATACCGATGCACACATCCCGGTTTTTCCCGACCCAGCCACTGCGCCGTCCAGCTCTTCGAATCCGCCGACTACCGGATCCCTCGCCGATCTACTGGGTATGTTAGGCAGCCTACCGAACTATTCTGCGGGAAAGTTCAATGTTCTGGATTCACCTCCGAATTTGCCAGGATCAGCGATTCCGTCCGGACCTTCGACCGGTTCAAGAACATATCTGCCCAATAGGGGCAATGGGTCCGCTGAGGACCTCGCAAGCTTGAAACGAGAGCAAGCTGCTCTGAACAAGGCTTCGGAGGATCAAAAGGCGCAGTCGGCCGCCGAAGACCTCAGAATGAAGCAGGCCGACGATCAACAGCTTGCGGCCATGGCTTTGGCCGACAAGAAGCAGCAAGATGCCATCGCACAGCAACAGCAGGCTTCCGAGGCGGAGCAGAGGAGGGCGCAAGCTCAGTCCGAGCTCCAGCAGGCGAGCAACCAGGCTTTCGGGATAATGCAGCAGATCGGCCAGCAACTGGCGAGCGCGGCGCAGCAGGCTATTCCCCGTCCCAGCACCCCTGCGTTTCCCGATCCGACCTCGGTTCCGGACCAGCCTGCCTCTCCTGAAGACTCCCGGGCCATGCCGGTCGGTGGCGGGCCTCGAACCGGGCCCGGGATCTCGGCACCGTACGCACCGCTTGTCAACGATCCATCGTTGGCGGACAAGCTGTTCCCGCGCGCCGCCCTGGCAAGCCCGGATCCGACAGCGACGGGACGCGCTCAGCCTCCGAATCCCTTCAGTACAACGGGTATGCCGGGCAGCCCCGGCATGATGAGCCCCGCCGCCAGTGGCGCCGGAGCAAACCAGTCTCAAGATCGCAAGCGTTCGAAAAGCCTGCAATCCCAGAATCATCTGCTCGAGGCCTTCGGTACGTCCCCGCGAGTGACCCGGCCGGTGCTGGGTACAGAGTTGACTGCTGACGCCGAGCCGGCCAACGGGGCGACGAGCGAAGGTGCCGTCCACTCGCCCGGCGCTCAGCGGTTCCTCGGAGGTGACCTTCAACCAGCATCTCGCCGATCAGTGGGAGCTCCGCAACAGGCCCAGCTCAATCCATTGACCTTCGACGAATGAACAGGACCTGGTTTCTCAGCGACCTGGAATTCTTTGTGCTATGGCAGGATTGGGTCGGCGATCATCTTCCTGCGCCGCTGCTGTTCACCAGCCGTGCGGTGCGATGGGTAGAGTTCATGCGCGAGGTGTCGATCGCACGAGAGCGGCTGCACCACGAACTGGATGGGTCGTTCACCCAGGTACTCGAAACGATTGCCCGGCCTGAGTTGCGGATCGTCGTGCACGGTGTCGATGGCGAGAATCCGCAGAACCCGCAGCGCAGCATACGTATGCTTGTCGCGCGGTGTGGCGATCGCGGTTATCGGGTGGTGCAGGCTCCCGGCGAGACGATATGGCACAGCGGCGGTTTCGAGGTGACGGAACTCGGCGGAGAAGGCATCGCTCGAGCCGTAGTCGAGAGCCTGCCGCGGGTGCCTGCGGGCGCTCTAGGCGAGATCACGCTCCCAGATGAGCACGACCAAGCCGACGTGGACTATTCACTCCAGCGATCGATGGTGACCGCGAGCGCGTTCGGCGATTCCGCAGATCACCGCACTTCCACATTCTTGCGGGCACGAGCCGATACCGTCGGTGTCGTGAAAGTCACCCAGGGTAGATCGAAATTCGGTCCTCGCGGCTTGTCCACACAGATTGTGAGCTGGCGGGACCTGCATGGTGATGGCAGATACGTGATCAGCGCACGCAGGCCATCGATCGCTGTTGCCGCAGACAGCAACCGATTCCGCGCCATAGTCAACCTTGCGGTTCGCACTGTGTCGGATGCTGTCGAGGATGAACAGGATTGGCCCCGATCCCAATCGGCGCCCTGGTGAAAGACTCGACGCCACCTCGGCACGATGGCGGATGTCTCGAAACTGATCGCTGTCTACCTTTTGTGTGCGGCCGTCCGAGTCGAGCCATCCCTCCACACTGGATGACACAGCCCATCGCTGGGCTCGGATGCCGTTGTGGGCCGTCCCGCGCTTCTGCTCGGGAGATCGCGGGGCGGCCCCGCATTATCCGGTGAATGACACATTGTGGAGCTTCGATCTTTGTTCGACGTATCGATGCCGGGTACTGGTAGGCCTGACGTGTGCAGGGTCTCCGTGATCGGTCGTACAACACAGGTGGACTTGGCGTTACCGGCGTCGGTGCCGATCGCTGCGTTCATCGCACAGGTGGCGCGTCTGATAGAAGACCGCGACCCTGATCGGGACTCATACGATGAAACCACGACAGCCGGCGGCCGGCACTGGACGTTGGGTCGTCTCGGCACCGATCCGATTCCGTCCCACCACACTCTGATCGACGCCCAGGTTTTCGACGGCGAGCTGCTGGTGTTGAGTCCGGTTGCGATTCGTGAGGCCCCCGCACTTTTCGATGATGTCATCGATGCCGTTGCTCAGTTGTCCGAAACCGCGTTCCCCAGCTGGTCGATATCCGCGGCGCGCTGGGCCGGTATGGCGCTGGGATTGCTGTGTGTAGCGGTCGCGGATTGGGTTTTGCTCACTGTGGGTGACGAAGGACCGAAGACGTCAGCAGCCTTGCTCGCCGAATGCGTCGGTGCCGGGTCCGGGCTCGCCGCGTATGTTGCCGCCCGCCGGTTCGCCGAGGACGAAGTATCGGCGATGTTTTCGGTGTATTCGCTGCTGCTGATCTTCGTCGGGACAGCGCTGCTGGTACCGGGGCCCCTTGGCAGCCCGGGCGTCATGCTTGCTTGTGCGGTAACCCTTTTCGTCGCGGTCGCCGGCTATCGGCTGACCGGTGCGGGCGCGATGATATTCGCGGCCGCGGCCACGATGCTCACATTCGGGTTGTGTATAACCGCGGTAATGGTCTTGTGGGGTCTTGCACCCGCCAAAGCTGGAGTGTGCGTTGTGGTTTGCGCGCTGCTGGTCGTTTCGCTGGCTCCGCGGGTGGCAACGTCCTATGCGCGGCTGCCGATCCCGCCGGTACCGACCGCAGGCGCGGCAATCGATCCTTCCGACCACGAACCGCGCCCGACCCTTGAGGGCATCGGCGCAATCGGGGCGACAGTACTGCCGTCTGCGGCTCATCTCGCCGACCGTGTTCGTGAGGCCAATCAGATCCAATCCGGAGTGGTCGTGGGTGCCACTGCTGCCGTGGTCGCCGGAGCGATGGTGGCGACAGTGCCGGTCGGGGGTCCGCGGTGGACTAGTGCCGCACTTGCGGTAACCATCGGGCTGGTGCTGTGCCTGCGTGGCCGTACGTTCGCCGATCGCACCCAGGCGGGCACGCTGATCGTCGGTGGCTGCCTCACGCTGATCGGCCTGGCATGTGAGTACGCGCAAAGCTATGACCATGCGTTGATCCCCGCCGCTGCGATTCTGCTGGTAATCGCCATGGTCGCTATCGGTTTCGGTGTTGTCGGACCGTCGACGGAGATCTCGCCGGTGGCCCGGCGTGCGGGTGAACTGTTCGAGTACCTCCTGATCGTCGCGATCATTCCGCTCGCTTTCTGGAGCCTCGACATTTACGGTGCTGCCCGCGATCTATGAGTGTCATCCGATTCCGACAGTGGTTCCGCCTGCTGAGTGCAGCAGTCGGAGCGATTGCATTTGCTGCCAGTGGACTCGCGCCGTCGGCGTGGGCTGCTCCGGTGCTTCTCATCTCTCCGCCGGTGATCGATCCGGGCGTGCCAGTTCCGGTTGGTCCGGTTGGCCCGTTGATCGAGACCGAGCAGCACGCTCAATGCGCGCGCCCGATGTGGTCGGGTCCCGGATTGCGCGGTGCGCCGGAAGCACAACGAGTCCTTGATCTTCCGGCGGCGTGGCGTTTCAGCCGTGGTTCGGGTCAAACCGTGGCGATCATCGATACCGGCGTCAGCCCGCACCCTCGGCTGCCCACCGTCATTGCTGGTGGTGACTTCGTCTCGACCGGCGATGGCACCGACGATTGCGACGGCCACGGTAGCCTGGTCGCGGGAATCGTCGGTGCCCGGCCGAGCGCAACCGACGGTTTCTCCGGTGTCGCACCGGATGCCTCGATCATCGCCATCCGGCAGCTAAGTCTGGCTTTCGAGCCGAAGAATTCGGGCAATGGCCATCCGGCGGGTGCCATGAACTCCAGCGGCTACGGCAACACCGCCACCCTGGCGCGGGCGATCGTGCAAGCGGTGAAGATGCACGCAACGGTGATCGACATTGGGGAAGCTGCGTGCGTGCCGGCGGGCGAGGATGCAGCCGACGGTGCCGTGGGGGTCGCACTCGAGCTCGCCTACGACAGCAACGTGGTGGTGGTCGCGTCGGCAGGCAATCTGCAGACAGACGGTCCGTGTAAAGACCAGAATGACGGAATCGGGTGGGCAGCAGTGAAAACCGTATCCAGCCCGGCCTGGTATGCGCCGTTCGTACTGTCGGTCGCCTCGGTTGACGCGGACGGGTCACCTTCGGCGTTCTCGTTGAACGGGCCGTGGGTATCGGTCGCGGCACCGGGTCGCGGCATCGTTTCCCTCGACAGCGCACCGGGCAGCACAGGTCTGGTCAACAGTGTGCAGACAAGCAGTGGTCCCGGCACGATCGACGGCACCGCCTTCGCGGGCGCATACGTGGCCGGGCTCGCCGCCTTGGTTCGAGCTGAATTTCCTTCGCTGTCGGCGCGCGGTGTGATGGACCGGATCGTGGCAACAGCGCATCATCCGGGCAGCGGGCGTGATGATCGGGTCGGTGCCGGCACTATCGATCCGTTGGCTGCCTTGACTGCGCAGCTGCCCGGGCCAGCGCCGCAGTCGGCCGCCGAGCGGACTCTGGACGCGCCCCGTGCGCCTTCGAGTGTGGATCCACACCCGCGCCGGGTTGCGTTGACCGGTCTGCTGGGTTGCGCAGTGCTGGGTGCGGTCGCGCAGGTGCTCTCGATCGCCTACCGCCGCAATCGTCGCCGTCCGTTCGTCGAGGACGTGGATTACTGACCATGGTCACAGACGGATTCGTGCGCCTAGCCCGCATCGCGCCTCCGCGGCCACTCGGTGGTGAGGTGGTCTTGCACGCGCCGCCGGAGTTGACGCGGCCGATGCCGACGCCGTTATTGGTCAGGCTGATGCCGGTGGTGATGCTTGTCGCGGTCATCGGCATGTTGGCATTGTCCTTGTCATCGGGCCGCCAAGCGCTGTCCAACCCGTTCACGTTGATGTTCCCGCTGATGATGCTGATGTCGATGTTCGGCATGTATGCGGGGATGTCTCGCGGCGGAGGGAAGAAGGCCGCCGAGCTCAACGAGGAACGGAAGGACTATTTCCGATACTTGGCGCAGTTGCGCAAGGATGTTCGCGAAACTGCTGTGGCACAACGGAGTGCGCTGGTGTGGAATCATCCGCCGCCAGTGAATCTGGCGTCGATGATCGGAACTCGCCGAATGTGGGAGCGGCGTCCCAACGATCCTGATTTCGGGCATGCTCGGATCGGCGTCGGCAGCCACAGCCTTGCCACGAGGCTCGCTCGCCCGGAGACCGGTCCGGTCGAGGATCTCGAACCGGTTTCAACGGTCGCGCTGCGCCGTTTCGTTCGGACGCATTCGGTGGTTCACGATCTTCCGACGGCAATCTCACTACGCGTGTTCCCTGCCATCGGCATCGAAGGTGACCGTGACGAAGCCCGGATGGTGGTGCGCGCAATGCTGATGCAGCTGTGTGCATTCCACGGTCCGGATCATCTGGCTGTCGCCATCGTCTGCGCCGACCCTGACGGGCCCGTGTGGTCGTGGGCGAAATGGCTACCGCAACTGCAACATCCGAATGATCACGATGACATCGGTTCGCTCCGGATGATCTACTCCTCGCTGGCCGAGCTCGAGCAGGCATTGTCGGCCGAACTGCTGGAACGCGGCCGGTTCATGCGCAACGCCCAGCCGACCGCGGGCCGGGTCCAACTGATCGTCGTCCTCGATGACGGCCACTTCGACGGCACCGACCGGATTGTCGGCGAGTATGGACTCGACTCGGTGACCGTCCTGGATCTCAGCGGCTCATCGAATGCGTTGGTGATGCAGCGGGGGTTACGACTGGTGGTCACGGACGGCATGCTCGCCGCGCGATCCGCACGGGGGGTCGAGAAGTTCGCGGCCCCGGACTGGGTGAATCTGGCCGAGGCACAGGCCTTTGCTCGTCAGCTGGCCCGCTACCGTCTGACCACTACCACCAAAATCGTCAGTCTTGGTGAGGAAACCCGTGGTGACCCTGGTCTGATGGCGCTGCTGAAGATATCTGACGCCGCACATATCGACCCTCGGGAGGTGTGGCGGTCACGGTCCGGTCGCGAGCGGCTGCGGGTACCGATCGGCACAAATCCCGACGGCCTCCCGGTCGAGCTGGATCTGAAGGAGTCCGCAGAAGGTGGCATGGGTCCTCACGGTTTGTGTATAGGCGCCACCGGTTCGGGAAAGTCCGAGCTGCTGCGTACTCTCATCCTCTCGCTGGCCACCACGCACTCCCCCGATCAGCTGAACCTGGTGCTCGTCGATTTCAAAGGCGGCGCGACCTTTCTCGGTCTGGATCCGCTGCCACATGTCGCTGCAGTCATCACCAATCTCGAACAAGAGCTGACGATGGTCGACCGGATGCGCGACGCGCTGGCCGGCGAGCTGAACCGCAGGCAGGAGTTGCTGCGGGCGGCGGGAAATTTCGCGAATGTGACCGACTACGAGAAGGCCAGGGCGGCGGGTGCCCCGCTCGCCCCACTGCCCGCGTTGTTCATCGTGGTTGACGAGTTCTCCGAATTACTGTCGCAGAAGCCGGATTTCGCGGACCTGTTCGTGATGATCGGACGCTTGGGCAGGTCACTGCATGTCCATCTGCTGCTGGCATCACAGCGACTGGAGGAGAACCGGCTGCGGGGTCTGGACTCTCATCTGTCCTATCGCATCGGTCTGCGGACGTTCTCGGCCAGCGAATCACGGCAGGTACTCGGGATCACCGACGCCTACCACCTGCCTGCGGTTCCCGGTTCGGGTTTCCTCAAGAGTGATGCGACCGATCCTGTCCGATTCAACTCCACCTACGTCTCGGGCCCATATGTCCCGCCTCTGAGCGTTTCCCATCAGGATGGTGCTGGACCGGAGTTTCGCACGCCGACCTACTTCACCGCGCGGGCGGTCGAACTACCCGAACAGACTCAGCCCATGCATATTTCGTTACCGGATCTGGAGGCCTTGGAGCGGGAACCTGCGGTGGGATTCGAGCAGCGATCACTGTTGCAGGTCGTTGTTTCGCGCCTGGCAGGCCACGGCAGCCCGGCGCACGAAGTGTGGCTGCCACCGCTGGATATTTCTCCCACAGTCGACATGCTGCTACCGGACCCCGATTGGCGCTCGCCGCAGAACCGGTACGGGGGGTTGTGGATGCCGATCGGGCTCATCGATAAGCCGTATGAGCAGAAGCGTGAGGTACTAACGGTCGATTTGACCGGCGGCCAGGGCAGTATCGCGGTGGTCGGCGGGCCTCAATCGGGCAAGTCGACGACGTTGCGGACCATCATCTTGGCTGCCGCCGCCACTCATTCCCCTGATCAGGTCCAGTTCTATTGTCTGGACTTCGGCGGCGGCACACTGTCCACGATGGGTGCTATCCCCCATGTCGGTTCGACCGCGAATCGGATGGAGGCGGACCGAGTCCGTCGTACGATCGCGGAGATCACCGTCCTGCTGCGCCAGCGCGAGCAACGATTCCACATGCTCGGCGTCGACAGTATGCATGAATTCCGCAGACGCAAGCAGGAGTACCTTGCACTCCCTGAAGAGCAGCGAGCCGATCATCCGCTGGCGGCCGACCAGTTCGGTGACGTTTTCCTCGTGATCGATGGCTGGCTCGCTTTCCGTGAAGAGTTCGAGATGCTCGAGCCGGTGGTGAATGCCATTGCAGCGCAAGGCCTTTCCTACGGCGTGCATCTCATCGTGGCGGCGTCGCGGTGGGCCGAGATCCGGCCCGTTGTCAAAGATCAGCTCGGTACTCGGATCGAGCTGCGCCTGGGAGATCCGGCGGACTCGGAAATGAACCGGCGCCTGGCCGCGGCCGTGCCGATGGGCAGGCCCGGCCGCGGCCTGACGCCCACCGGGTTGCACATGTTGGTGGCGCTGCCTCGGCTCGACGGCATATCACAACCGAATAACCTGTCCGAATCGATAGTCCAAGCTGGCCAGCAGCTCACCGAGATCTTCGGCAAGCAGCAGGCACCGCCGGTGCGGATGCTCTCGCGCGAGATCACCCGAATCGAAGTCCTCGCAGGTGTCCGTGCCGCTGGCATCGAGCTGGCGCCTACCCGGATTCCGATCGGGCTCGGCGAGTCCGCGCTGCAGCCGATCGTTCTCGATTTCGACGTCCAACCGCACCTGTTGGTGTTCGCCGACGTAGGTTGCGGCAAGACGAACCTGTTGCGCAACATCGTTGTCGGCATCATCGAGCAATCGACGCCCGAGCAGGCGCGCATCGTGCTCATCGACTACCGGCGCACCCTGCTCGGCGTGGTCGACAACGAATTTCTCGCGGGCTATTCCACCTCCCCACACACCTCGGTGCCGACGATCGAGGAGCTTGCGACCTATTTGTCGACTCGTCTGCCGGAACCAGATATCACGCCGCAAAGGCTGCATGATCGCGATTGGTGGAGTGGACCGGAGATCTATGTCGTGGTCGACGACTACGACATGATCGCAGCCAAGAATCCGCTGCTGCCCCTGCTGGATTTCCTGCCTCAGGCGCGGGATATCGGCCTGCATCTAATCGTTGCACGCCGCGCGGGCGGCGCGTCGAGAGCGCTGTTCGATCCAGTGCTGGGTCCGTTGAAGGACCTCTCGGTCGATGCCGTCCTGATGAGTACTCCCAAGGACGAAGGTGTACTGCTGGGCGACGTTCGCCCCACCAAGCTCCCACCCGGGCGCGGCATCTTCGTATCGCGTACAGACGGCAACGAAATGATCCAGATCGCCGACCTGTCCACCCACTGACCGGAGCATTCGTCATGACTGATATCAGACAGGCACAACAGGTATTCGACGCGGGCATCCTGGCGCTCGGGTTACCGGTGGACGGGCAGCAGGCCACTGCTGATCTGGCATACGCGAAAAAGGCGTTCCGGCGCGCCACCGAACTCGATCCAGCGATGTGCGACGGCTGGCTCGGGCGTGCGGCTGCTGGAGATACCAGTCGTGAGGTGCTGTTCAACCTGCACAAGACGAGCACCACAACTCTGTACCGGGAATTGCGCCGTCTAGGATTGCCGCCACGATCGGTGGCCGGCCGGTTCCGGGTCGGCGAGTACATCGAATATCCACTGGCCGGGTTCGTCGAGATCTGGCTCGCGCAGATCACGCGATTGATCGACGAGCGCGAATTCGTCGAAGCCGAGCAGCTGCTCGACGAGCTCGGTCAGCGGCGCAACTCGCATATGACGAGCCCGGACAAGGCCATCGACGACCGGATCTGCGCGTATGTCCGGGGTTTGCTGCATTTCACGACGCAACGCTGGCCTGACGTGATGACGGTCCTGGCAGGTTCGGCCGACTGGCCCGACCCGTATCTTGCCGCGGGCGCGAATGTCATGGTCGGCACGGCGTGCGCCCAGTTGGGACTGTTCGGCGAAGCAATCCGCCGCATGGAGGTCGCCGAGAAGGGGCCGATTCCGGCCGCACGGACGACGGCGATGTTCATCCGCGGTATGTGCCTGCGTGACTTGGGCCAAGAGGAGGAGGCCCGTGCGTTGTTCGAGAACGTCTATTCGCAGGCACCGGATTTCGACGCCAACACCGAAGCGATGCGCGACCCCAATTACCGCATCGCTGTCACCACTGCGCAGAACATTCAAGCCCGAACCGATCCTTGGGATCCCGCATCGGCTCCGGCCCCTGACGCAGAGCACAAGAAACAGAGCGCCGACCGCGCCAAGCGCCTACTCGCCGACGCCGGATCCGAACTGGAAGGACAGATCGGGCTCACCGCGGTGAAGAATCAGGTCGCCAAATTGCAGACCTCGGCGCAGGTGGCGAAGGTTCGTGCCGAGAAGGGCCTGTCCAGTCGAGCCCGCGGCCAACACCTGGTGTTCACCGGGCCGCCCGGAACCGGGAAGACCACTATCGCCCGGATCATCGCCAAGATCTACTGCGGTATAGGTCTTTTGAAGACCGACAAGGTGGTGGAGGCCAAACGCGTCGATTTCGTCAGCCAGAATCTCGGCGGAACGGCCATCAAGACCGACAAGCTGATCGATTCTGCGATGGACGGCGTGCTGTTCATCGACGAGGCGTACACACTTATCCAGACTGGACTCGCTGGCGGCGACGCCTTCGGTCGCGAGGCTGTCGACACGTTGCTGGCACGGATGGAGAACGACCGGGATCGCCTGGTGGTGATCATCGCTGGATACGATAACGAGATCGAGCGGTTCCTCTCATCGAACGACGGCTTGGCCTCACGCTTTGCCAAACGCGTCCATTTCGACTCGTATCAGCCCCGCGAACTGGGCGACATCGGACAATACATTGCGGCCCAGCGCGATTCAGTGATCACCGACGACGCGCTGGAACTGCTGGTCGAAGCCTGCACCGCTCTCTACAACAAGGTCATCACCGACGATACCGGGCAACGTCGCCGCGGCATCGATGTCGCCGGCAACGGCCGTTTCGTCCGAAATATCGTCGAGGCGGCCGAAGAAGAACGTGAATTCCGGTTGGCCACCGACGAATCCGTCGCACTCGAACATCTCGACGAACAATCTCTGATGCGGATCGAGGCGGACGACATGCGCAATGCACTCGCCGACGTACTCGCAGGTCTTTCCTGAGGACGCTCATGACCAGTCTCTACGAATATTTTGCCGCTCCCGACGACCTTGCTGCGGCTGCAACCGTTCGGTCCGATGCGGTCTCGCTCGGCCTGCCGTCGCTGGGTTTGATCACCGGAATCGACCCGGCTGTCCAGATAGGTCGCGTCGAGTCACTGTTGCGGCGGATCGACTTCGACGAAGTGCTCTCCCAGCCCCGTTGGTGCGAGCTACTCACCTCGATCGGCCCCAATGCAGGTCCGTGGGTGGTCACCGTCACCGACACGCTGCTGCAGTCCTTGGCCGAGGCGGGCCAATCCGAGCTGGAACGAACCGCGGCGCTGTGGGCACGCAGCCACGAATTCAGCTGTAACGACATCCTTTGTCTGGCAGAGTCGTTGGCTACATTCCTTTTCGATCTCGCGGCCCTCGCACGCACCGCGAGGACCGAGTCCAGGCAGCTCTATTGCTGGATGTCGTCGTAGAGATGCAGCCTTCGACAATGCTCGCGGAGGCACAATGCCGTCGCTGCTGACCACCAGGGCGCAGGTGAACGGCTATCGGTTCCTCGTGCGCCGACTCGAGCACGCTATGGTTCGTCGCGATGTGCGGATGCTGCACGACCCGATGAGTTCGCAGTTGCGGTCACTGATCATCGGTCTGGTGCTTGCTGTTCTTGCGACGGCGGGGTGTGCGATTCTCGCGATTCTGCGGCCGCAGGGGACGCTGGGCGATGCCCATATTGTCGTTGGAAAGGACAGTGGCGCCCTGTATGTGGTGGTCGACAATGTCTTGCACCCAGCGCTGAACCTCGCGTCCGCGCGCCTCATCGTGGGAAGCGCCGAATCGCCTACCTCGGTGAAGGACGCCAAGTTGTCCGCCATGGCGCGCGGGCCGATTCTCGGGATCCCCGGTGCACCCGCGGCCCTTCCTCTCTCAGGGTCTTCCGATTCTCTTACGTGGGCTCTGTGCGACACGATCGACCCATCGCCGGACCCGGGAGAACAGTTGTCCACGACCGTACTTGCAGGAGCCGGGGCGGTGAACGATCACGCTCGTGAGATCTCTTCCTCGGAGGCGCTCCTCGCCGAACGAGACGGACAGACATTTCTGTTGTACAACGGACAGCGAGCGCACCTCGACCTTGGCAACGATGTCATCGTCCGCGCGCTACGGCTGCAGGGCGCGATCGCACGGCCGATCAGCTCCGGCCTGCTCGATGCCACAGTGGAAGTACCTGCCATCGCGCCACCCGCAATCCCACATGAGGGCGAGTCGGCCACTGGCCGATTGTCGAATTTGCGCGTTGGCACCGTGATAAAGGTCATCGGAGTCCAATCAACCGAGCTGTATGTCATTGTTTCCGATGGCGTACAACGGGTCTCAGCCTTTGCCGCCGATCTGATCCGGGCGGCGGATTCTCAGGGGATGTCCGAGATCACTGTGGTCCCACCCGATGCTCTCAAAGGTGTACCGGTCAGGGATGAACTGCCGATCGACACTTTTCCGACACAGCGGCCGACTATCATACCCGGCGCTGACGCACCCGTCGCCTGTATAGCCTGGTCGAAATTTGGTGCCGGGCCGGCAGTCCTGCACCTAATGGCTGGTTCGCGAGTGCCGCTTCCCGATTCGGCCAAACCTGTCACGATGGCCTCCAGCCCGGCCGACGACCACGCCGGCGCTGCCTATATCCCTGCATCGACGGGAGAATACGTCCAGGCCACCGGGATCGAACCGGACAGCACCCGTCGCGACAGCCTGTTCTACGTCGCCGACAACGGCATCCGCTACGGGATCCCCGACACCGGTACCGCGACGATGCTGGGATTGTCCAACCCACGTCCGGCACCCTGGCAGATCCTGAGCCAGTTCGTCGCGGGCCCCACTCTGACGCGTACCTCCGCGCTGACTGCTTATGATCGGTTGCCGCAGTGACGCGCCCTCTCGGCATCTCCCCAAGGCAGCGGAGCTTGGGCACCAGCGTATCGGCACGACTGATTAAGCACATCGTGTGTGTTCGGTGTACTCGCAGAGATCCGGGACCGGAGCCGTTGCGTCAGTCATTGGATCACGGTCGACAGACCAGGAAGGTGCTACTCACAAAGGTGGTCTGCCGATGGATGAGATAACGGTCTTCACTACCGCGACTGCGCAGACCAGAGACGGCAGCGTTGCGGTGACCTGCACGGAAATACCTCTGCCACAGGCGATTACACTCACACAGGATGCGTTGTTCCGCGCCCCGCAGGATCTCGCAAACGATATCCTGCGGCTGTGCAGGCAGGCCGCCGATCGCGCGAAGCTATTGCGGCGCGCGGAGCTAACCGAGTCCGGCGTCCCGGCTGAGGTTCTCGACCTACTCGGTCTGCCACGTGCAGAAGAGATTGCTCGCATGGAAGCCCTGTCAGAGCAGGAGTTCGACTACGAGCCACGAAGCTGGCTGAGCTACTTCGGTGACACCGGCGACGGCCTCGTCTGAGTGCCGGAAGCCGGACGTTCGGCGCTGGAGCCGATTACGCGTGAGGCTGCGCACCGAGCAATCTGCGGATCACAGTACTGACAATGATCCAGCCGTGAACTCAGAGACACGTGAGGACAGACGCACGAAGAAGGCCTCCAGTGGAAACTCATCGGGAGCCACCGAGGTGAGGCTGCCCGAGCCTTCGTCCCATCCAGAACCTCTGCGCGGCGGAACAAATCGCGAAACGAGGCGATGTCCCGCTGTCCACAGTGCGTGTCCCGAGTCTCCTCGACTGATCAGCGAGTCGATTTCGTAGGACAGATGCTCCACCGCGTCGGTGATGCTGTCGTCGATTCGCAGTTTCCCCCCGGTCCATCGCAGCGCTCGATGGTGCTGCAGAAACGCGAAAAGCAGCTGACCAGCCAGACTTTCGACGTTTCGTACTCGCCTGCCGAACAGTGGTGCCCGCAGCATCGTGTCCAGCAGAATAATGCCAGGGACCATGGATCCTATCGGATGTTCTTCATTCCTTAGATCGGCAGCCGCCAGGTACGCATTCACATCGACCCTGAGCTGGGCCAGTGCCGATATCCAGAACGGGCCGCGCTCGTCATCGGGGATCTCACCGAGCAACTGATCCGCGGTGGGGCGACTCCAATCCCTGAGCAGTCCGAGCAACAGGAATGCTTGCTGAGAGGAGTGCCCCTCGTGGAGCGGGAGTGCATAGTCTCGGGGCAATTGCATTTGCAATGACGACACCGCGGTGGAGCATACGGCCCGGAACCGGGCCGCCTCGCAGGCGAACAGATGCAGACTGTGATCAACATTGTCGGCCGCGGAGCGTGAGGCCGATATTGTATCGGGAAAGAAAGCGCCCGGCCGTGCCTCGTACCCACCGGTGAAATCGGCGAGCATCAGCGGCTTGTATGAATCCGCCGCGAAACGCGTTCGCTCGAGATCGTCCAGCCAATCCGGCCATGTCTCGCTTACCAGCATGGCTTCGAATCTGCATTCACCGCCACTGTTTCTAGCGTAAATCGGGAACAGAACGAGATGAGTGCGTCCGTCCTCCCTTATCCGAGTCGACTGGAAGGCATACATCGAGCTGGAGAAATCCGGTATATCGAATCCCGCACGCGCCCAGTTACGCAGATCATTCACGACAGCGTCCAGATACTCGCGGTCATAGGGGAAGTATCGGGCCATGGTCGCTACGGCATTCGCTATCCGCCAAACGAGTCGATGTGCAGCCACCGTCCGGTTGTTGTCGGCGTCGATGCCTCCGTCAGCGGTCTGGACGAGCTGCAATTTGTGAATACCGTCTTTCAGGTCGGCCCAGGCAGGATCGCGGGCCGCCTGAGTGAGAGGTGTCACTGACGATCCACGAAGCGATATCACAACCGTTCCTTCAGGGCGCTCGGGTTCAGATTTCCTCAAATAAGGCTTACAGCGCGGCGAGCGGTGAACATCCGCACGTCGGCCCAACTTCTTGGGCCAATTCGACTCGGCGGGAGGCACCAGCAAACTCAGCGTGACGGCGGATGTCTCTGCCGGGCTTGCGGCTCATCGTCAAAGAAGACAGCAGCAACGACGATGTACCGCGAACCGAGTTGAGATCGCCATGAACCACGAGATGGATAGGATCGAAACAGCCGCCCGGCGGCAAATGGACGACCTGAACAAGCTTGCTGACGCCATCGCCTCGATCCGCATCCGCGAGTCGTCACCCGACGGCGCGGTCACTGTGATGGTCGATGGTCGGGGTGCACTCGTCGAGCTTGTTCTGTCAGACTCCATCTCGAGGCTGTCGCCGCTCGAGTTCGAGAAGCTCGTTGTCGATACCTGCCAATCTGCAGCGCGAAGCGCCTTCGCTGAACATGGTTCGCTGATCAGCGATTTCAATCAGCAATCAGTCACGTACGGAACCTGAGCACTGCGACAAAGTCGTTCGAACGGTCCGCCCACTGATGCGAGATTGTGATTCCGGCACCCACCGACCAGCGGAGGACCTTCGAGCAGTCCGCAATCACCGCATTCCAGCGGATGTTGGCGGCATCGGATTTTCAGTAGAAAGAGTCGCCAGGCTTGGCGACCAACTAGCGACAAGATCATTGCCGCCGAATGCTACGCAAAGGATCCACACCATGGTACGAGTTCGGATGTCCTGTACTGTCGGAGCGGCCGCTGCAGGAATCCTGCTGGCCGGAATCGGTACCGCCTCGGCGGATACGGCTCTTCAGCCCCAGCCCTCTGCGACCCCGACTGCTGTTCCGGTCTGGGTTCGCCCCCCCGAGCCGCCCCCCTGCCCCATCCTCGGCTGCGGTTTCGACTCAGGTTCCGCCTCTTCCGGTTCGTCCATTCTCATGCAATCGCTCGCCATCGGCAGCGCCGTTCTGTAGCTGCTCATATCGACTGCTCCTGAATACCCGGGGGGAGGGACTGCTCAGCAAACTCAGCCCCTCCCCCGCAAACCCCTCCCGAACCTCCTCACCGGATTCAATTCTGTCGGCCCCGGGTGCGCGGCGGGGGTGTCGTCGGATGAGGCGACCGGTATTCCCGCGACGACCATTGCCGCTTGTTCCCATTCGAGGGAATGCTCATCCTCTGGCTCACAATTCGTGTGTGTCAGAAGACAAACATCCTCCGGTCTTCATATATCTGTCCACTATGGACTCTTTGTTCCCGATCGAGTTGTGCATCCCTCCGGGTTCGGAGGTTCCACTGGGGCGTGGCGTGGGAGCTCAACTGCCCGACGGTCTGGCGCTGGCCGGGGTGTCGAGGAAGCATGCGAGTGTCGGCATCGAGCACGACCGCAGTGTCTGGATCCGGGACGACGGGTCCAGATGCGGAACTCTGGTCAACGATGTTCGAATCGACGTTGGCGATAGAATCCCGCTTCGAGAGCACGACACAGTGCAGCTCGGCAGGTTCCAGCTCGCAGTCAATTTGATCTCGGATAGCAGACACGAAGTCTGACTCGACCGTCGAACGTTGCCTTCGTGGGGCTTTGAGGCCGTCAGCAGTGGGAGCTTGGCTCTCATGCGCGCAGTTCGCCGGCGTCAGGGACGAAATAGCAGTCCACAGCGTGTGCTCCAGCCGCTTATGTGAGCGGCGCTCCATTCGGTTGGTTCCTGGCCGATTGCCAGTTCGATTATCCGTTGTGCTCCGTGGTACTCGAAGGGATCTGCGTCCCAGGACTTCGGCCAGCCAGAGGGAGCGCGATGCACCCGCCTTCCGCGTGCACGCAGACGATCAGCAACATCGGACAAGATATCGCCGACATCGGTGGACAGGTTGGCAGCGTGGGTATGTCCAGCGATCGGGAAGGCCGGTTGACTGCCGTATCCGTCGATGACAATGAGCGTCGTTTCGGTCTGAGCGGCGACCTGGTCGACAACAACCGAGGCGGCCTCGCACAACATGATGTCTCCAGGTTGAACAACAATTTTTACGAGTAGGCAGTCCATAAATCTGGTTGTTTCGGACTGAGTTTGTGGTTCGAAGTAGGTCTCGCCTGATTGCTCAGGCGCGGCGGTGACCGTGTATCCGACCATACGAGAGTGGGTCGTATGAATCTGCACAGCGATCCTTTTCGGTCAGTTCGAAGGAGCTGACAATTCGAGATGGATCCCATCTGGGTCCATGAAGGACAAGATGCTGATGCCTATGGTCGTAAGCTCCGTAACCTCACCGTGTTCGATGCCGGCTTCGTCCAGACGCTTCGCGACGGCGATCAATTCGTCGACGGTCGAGACCGAGAAGCTCAAATGATCGAGCCCGACGCGCTCGGAGTCGAACCGATCCGAGGCAACCGCGACAGGCCGTAGGCCGAACAGCGTTCTACCGGTGCGCAGTACCACCCCGCCATAGAGTCGTGAGGGGTCGCTACGCACTTCGGGGTCTGCAGGATCGCCCGCCTGTTCGATGGCGACAGTGAGCCCCACGACGTTCTCGTAGAAGTCACGGGAGCGATCCAGGTCGGTCACAGTCAACCGCAAGTGATGGATACCGGTGATGTTCATGAAGGGCATGCGGACCTCCATATTCAGAACTGAAGGCGCAGCACGCCCGTCTAGGTATGGACAACCTCGTCAGCGTGTCGTCAGAGGTCGTATTGGAACGATACGAGTTCAACCGGCTGACCAACGGTGTCGTGCCGGACATCTTTGGCACTGCTTGCGACAAAGGTGTGGCAGCCCTCGTCGGTGCCGACGAAGACTGCCACACTTGAGATCTCAGCTGATCGTCCGTGTCTCCCGACGCCCGGTCGCGGATCTCACCGCTGCACAGACCACATCGAGCTGGGATCGATACGGTTATCGCTTCCTCACGGCATAGGTCAGGTGCGTCGCACGGTGTGACGACTCCACGTGAACCTGTTCGAGGCCCACTCGGCTTGCATCCACACCTTCGAAGAGTCGAACGCCGGCGCCGAACAGTACCGGTGAGAGCGCGATGGAGAACTCGTCCACCAGACCGGCGTTCAGGTACTGGAGGATCGTCTCGCCTCCGCCGGCAATTCGGACATCACGTTCGCCCGCGGCCTCACGAGCTTGATCGATGGCGGCCTCGATTCCATCGGTGACGAAGTGGAAGGTGGTGCCAATCCGCTCCCAGGGATCGCGCTTTTCATGTGTCACAACGAAGACGGGGGTGTGGAACGGCGCATCTTCAGGCCATGCCGTTTCGCCGGCTTCGAACATGCGCTTACCCATCACGCTCGCACCGGTGCGCTCGAAGGTCTCTCGTACGATGTCGTTGTCGCGGCCTTCCTCACCGCCCTCGCCGAGCTTCAGGTTCTCGCGAAAGAATCGCTGCGGGAATATCCATCCCTGCAGCTCCATCCACTGCTGCCCCATCAACTCGGAGGTGGACTCGGGTGCGATGAACCCATCCAGAGACATGGACACGCTGAAGAAGACTTTTCCGGCCATTAGCGCTTACCTTCCTTTCGAAGTATCTCAGTGACGTAGGTGGCCAGTTTGCTTATGGTTTGGTGGCCGCCCTCGGTGACGTGGAATTTCTTTACCGCTTCATCGCGCAACTCTTTGGTGGGGAAGACGGTGCGCATCTCGACGCGTGTTTCGCCACCTTCAGCCTCGAAGGTAAAGATCGATTCGAATGCGTTTGGGTCGTCGCGGGACTCGCCGTGCAGCAGGGCGATCCGTGCAGGCGGGACGATCTCGGTCCAGGAGATCCACTCCTGGTAATCCGTCCCGTCCGGTCCGTGCATGACGAAGTCCCATCTCCCACCGACGCGGAAGTCGAAGGCCCGGGTGGTGGTGGTGAATCCCGCGGGCCCCCACCATTTCGACAGGTGCCGGATGTCGGTGAACGCTTCGAAAACCAGATCTCGTGGGGCATGGATGACCCGGGAGATCAGGACCTCGCGATCGGTCGTCGGCGACGACGTCGGGGGTGTTACTGCCATCGCTCATTGCTCCCGTCGTGTTTGTTTGAGATCTTGCAGGTATTCGTCCAGTCGGTCGAAGGTGTCGTTCCAGAACTGCTCGAATCCGCCGGTCCATTCGTGGACTGGTCGCAAAGCGTTGGCATCAAGAGCATATAGACGTCGTTTACCTGCTTTGCGGTCGCGCACCAACCCGACTTCGCGGAGTACTCGCAGGTGTTTCGAGGTCCCGGGTTGGGTCAGCCCAAGTACCTGCGCCAGTTCGGTCACCGGCCGCTCCCCCGACCGCAACAGTACGAGGATCTCGCGGCGCTGTGGCTCAGCGATTGCGTTGAAGACGTCCGATGTGGTCGCTGCTCGTGCCATGGCTCCAACATATACCCATATCGGAATGTGTCAAGAGGTGAGACCGAGGGTCTTGCCGATGACGATCACGCTCCCCAGGTCGAGGGACGGGGCAGCCCACCCATCCCCCGACACCACACGGAGGAAGTGATGCCGAACGCATCGACACGTCACCGTGGCGCGTCTGGAGGGCCGACTATCGAACCCTCCAGGGGTAGGACGTCATTCGGGTCGCCTCGTCTCGCGGGCCTATGGTTCCGATTTATTGATTCGGCGACGATCGAGTGTTGCCTCCCGAAACAATTCCGCGTCGGCACGTTGGCGGATGTTTCGCACGTACACCCCATCTAGATTTGTGCTCACGGCATTCGATCCCGCGAGCACCCGACCACACCTGCCGCTCCGGATCCTCGATCGTAAGCCGTGGTGGGTCGCCCGCGAATACCCCTCAACATGGCGGGCGACCCACTCCCCCTGTGGAGCTGGAGCGCCGTTTCGTTGACCGACTTTTCGATTTCCGACGCAGATGGGACGGACAGCTGCAAGATTTCGGTTTGTCAGCGCGGTGACACGGGCGGAGCTGGTGCTGCCGATGTCGATTCCGATTTCCTCCTATCTCAAGCGGCTCGTGGAATCGATCAGGGCGCACAAAAGTACTCAGTCATGGTCGATCGATGGTTCTGTGGTCGACAACCATGAGTGGGCTTTGTAGCGCTTGTGATGACGGTCCTCGCTTTCGCGGCTGGCGCCATCACACCGATAGTTTTGTGGCAGATCAAACCGGGCAAGGTTGCGGAGGGCATTGTTCTTACTGCATTGATGGCGATTTCGATATCCGTGTGCATGCGCTCTTCGCCTGGTCTCTGACGTCCACACCATCGACCATCCTTCACGACTGCCTGGGTACAGCGCTGTCTCGTTGAATCTCGTTGCCGCGGCGACCCTTACAGCTGTCCTGGTTCGTCGCGGAGGACGGCACCGCTCCGGCGAGATTTGCCCGACTGACCCGACTGAGAGGAGGAGAAGTTTGATCGAGGTCTACGAGTACTTTGCCGCAACAGACGATATCGCCGCCGCGGCCGCCATAAGATGCGAAGCTGCATCCTTGGGCCTGCCGTCGATCGGTATGGTTGTCGGCATCGATCCGGTGCTGCAGTTGGCGCGATTGGAATCGCTGCTGCGCGGCGTCGACTTCGAAGTGGTGGTCGGCGGGCCCCGCTGGTGTGTGCCAATTGCCTCGCTCGAACGAAGCAGAGGGCCGTCGGTCGTGACAGTCACCGACTGCCTGCGTAATTCACTTGCGGCAGTGGATGATCCAACATTCAGGCGAACGGCGGAACTCTGGGCACGCGCTCGAAGGTCCGGCACCACTAACGTCGATTGCCGAGTGCCTGCTCTTGCAGGCTTCCTCTGTGACCTGGTCCGGCTCGCACGTGAGGCAGCGGCCTCCGATCGGCATCTGTACTGCTGGATGTCGCGATAGCGCGTATCTGCCTGGGCTGCGGAGGTGCCGGAGCTTGGCAGCGGCTCCAGGATCGAAACCGGAGGTCCGGACAGCGCGTCCGAGCCATTCGCACGGAACACATCATTGCCAACGTATTAACCTCAGGGAGTCCTCATACTCCCCCGATATGCCCTCCTATCCAGCCGAAGGGACCGTTACGCGGGGGTCGATGCCCGGATGTCGCCTTGGACCTTTGACCTTGGAAATCCTAGCCCGGCTGGGATTTCGGTTCCCAGCGCTGGTTCGAGCTCGTCGAGCCAGTATGCGTCCGGGTCGTATCGGGCGAAGAACTGCTGACCTACCAAGCCGGCGTCGCGTGCTTGTAAAAGTCGGAGAGAGAAGACTCGCTCGCCGCGGATGCGGGGGGCGCCGTCGATTACCACCTTGCCGACGTGAGCCGACATGACGGGTCCGCGTGCGGTTCGGGCCAGCCCGGATACGCGCGAGATCGCCTCGGTGTAAATGTCGAGTGCGCGAGCCAGCGGGACCTCGAAGAAGGTCTTGGCTCCGGTGTCGCGTTCGATGAACATGTAGTAGGGAATCACGCCGGCGACGACCAACTGCTGCCACAGCTGCGACCATGTCTTCGCGTCATCGTTGACATGTGCTGCCAGAGGTGCCTGGGCTCGGATGATCGCGCCTGTGCCGCGGATGCGTTCGATAGCCTTTTCGACTGTGGCAGTTTGTAGTTCGCGCGGGTGGGAGAAGTGAGCCATCACCGCCACGTGCCGGCCCTTGGCAATGCACTGCTCAAATAGCCGTAGCAGGTTGTCCGAGTCAGGGCCGACGGTGAAGCGAGCGGGCCAGTAAGACAGCGCCTTTGTTCCGAACCGCAGTGTTGTGACGTGATCGAGTGAGTCGGACAGGAGCGGTTCGACCCAACGGCGTATGACTTCGGTGCGCATGATCATCGGGTCCCCGCCGGTGAAAAGAATATCAGTGACTTCCGGGTGACTGTACAGATATTCGGTCATGATGGCTGGATCCGACAAGGCCTGACGGATCTCGCTGTCGACGAACTGCGCCCATCGAAAGCAGTATCCGCAATAGCTGTGGCAAGTCTGGCCCTGTGAAGGAAACACCAGAACTGTTTCATGGTACTTGTGCTGCAGCCCGAGTACTGGATGCCTATTCAACAGTGGAGTGTTGTCTTCGATCTGCCCGGCTGGATGGGGGTTCAGCGCTCGACGCACCTCAGCGGTGGCCTTGTTCAAGACGGTACGTGATGCGTTGACTCGAACGAGTTCCGCGATGGATTCGAAGTGGTTGCGGGGCAGCATGTCTCGATGGGGGAATGTGAGAAGGAAGATCGGATCGGCAGGGGCGGTGGACCAGTCGATGAGTTCGTCGACGACGTAATCGTTCACGCGGAAAGGCAGCACGCTGGCCACTACCCGGAGTTCATGTACGTAATCATCGGACAGACCACGTTGTCGAGCCAGTTCGGCGAGCCGTTCGCCAACGTAGAGCTTCACAATAATCACCCATTCTTCGTCTATTGACTTCTGACGCGCTCACCCGAATTGACCGTGGGTGCGGCAGCTGTGCATTCGAGGTCGAATCCGGCCAGCGTGGCGCGCAATGCGGCGAAGACCTGTGCTGACGAGCGGCCGCAGAATCGGAAGCTGGCGCCGACACCCGCGTAGCCCGTCTGCTCTGTTATGAGTTCCCCGACACGGGGGATCATGCTGTGGTACGGCTCGTGTTCGGGGGCCACCTCGAAGTGAACCGCGGTCACGGCGCAAGGAGGTCGGGCGGCTGGGCGTACGAGCAGTTGGCCTGCGACGTGCGCGACAGGCAGTGGACTGGCGTCTGGGCTGTATCCGAGCTGGATATCGAGTGCGGCGCCGACGAGGTCGTAGCGATAGACCTCGCTCCACAGATGTGTCGTTTCGGCTTCCGGAATGCGACATGCGATTTCGAGCAGTTGAAGGTCGGGGGCGCCGGCTGGGTCGAGAAAGAGTTCGAGGTGAAAAACGGTGGGTACGGATCGACTGAGTGTGGCCAGGACTGAGTGTGCAAAGTCTGCTAGGCGCACGTTCAGTTCGGTGTCGTCGATATCGACTGTGCCCCAGCTCCTTTCACTGTCTGCGAATCCCAGAAGGGTGTGGAAGGAACGTGCTGCCCGCCACGGACCGAGATCAGAGCCGGTCCAGACACCGTTGATCGAGGCTATTTCACCAGGACAAAACTGTTGCACGAGGAACGGTTCGGCATCCAGATCAGGTAGCTCGGCGACGTCCTCGGGGGACCACAAGGTACGAATGTCACGGCTTGTTGCGCCGAGTCGCGGCTTGACGATCAACGGGAAACTATGCCGTGCACCGAATTCGAGCACGGCAGCCGGGTCGGGCGCGGCGGAGAATGCCGGCACGGCGATACCTGTACCGGCGACTGACGTGTACATCAGCAGTTTGTCTCGAAACGGCAGAACGTGGTCGAGTCGATCACCGTCGATGTCGTAGATCTCACGTAGAGCTGCAGCGGTCAGCAGGTCAAGCTCATCGAGTGCGACGATTCGTTCAGGTAGACCGTGGCGGTTCGTGAGTTCGCGTGCCGCAATCGGAACGCCTTCCTCTGTTTGGAATGTGACGACTTCCGCCGCAGCACGGACTGGCACCCGATCACGAGCGTTTTCGGCACATATATAGGTGACAGCCTTCATATCGTGATCGATGTGGTCGAGGTAGGGAACCGCGGGCCCCCGGGTACGGTGGATCACGAGGATGTGGGGTCGCATTGGTTGGTCCTGTCCGATAGAGCATCGATGGCACGGTGGGGGGCCAGGGAAGTGAACCAGACTACCGGCGCTGTTATCGCGATAATTGCGCCAGCCAGGAAGAACACCGGCCGGGGATTGTCACCGGCAGCTCGGGTCAGCACGCCCGAGACCATGGCTCCGGCTGCCGAGGCGGCAAGTATCGCTGATCTCGCGGAACTGGTGACTCTGCCAAGCATTGTCCGAGGCACGATCGCCTGACGCACACTTCGTACGACGATCACCGCCGGTACCGACGCCGCTGACAGCAGAGCATAAGATACGGTTAGCCACCATAAATCGACCGCCGCACCGATCAAGGCCAGCGCGACAGCCATACCCAGCACACTCAGCGTGCACAACTCAATTGAACCGAATCGCGCCGCGACGATAGGTGAAATGACTGCACCGAGGACTCCGCCAATCCCAGCCCCAGCAATGACGATTCCCAAAAAATCTGCAGAGCCGCCGAGAACTTCTTTGGCGAAGTACGGAACCAGCGTTTCGGTACCTTCTGCGAAGGTCGTGATCACCTGTAATGTCACCAAGCCAGCGAGGACCGCCGTTGCCGCCACATACCGAAAACCCTCCGCCAGCTCAGCCAACGATTCGCGTACCGCCGCCCAACCACGACGACCACGACTACGAGAATCGGGCACTCGGTCGATGGTCGTGACGAGTGCGTCGATGCCGGAGGCAGCTCGCCATACCGTTGCGAGTGAGATCGCGAAGGTCGCCGCGTTGACCAGTAGCGCCGCCGCGATCCCAATGGTCGCTGCGAGCAAGCCGAGCGCGACAGGTCCGAGAATAAGTGAAAGTTGACGGGAGGTTTCCAGGAATGCGTTGGCGCGCAGCAATTGTTCGCCTTCGAAAAGATCGCGGGAGGCGACTGCGAGTGCGGTCTCGAAGAAGACGCCCGCGGCGCCGGCGAAGACGGCCAGTCCGAGCACAGCTGCCACGGGACATATGTGCAACATCATCGTTGCGGAAAGAAGAAGGAAGATCGTCATGCGCGAAAAGTCCGCGGCGATGAGAACTTTCCACGGGTTGGCTCGATCAACCAGTGGGCCAGCGGGGAGCCCCGCGATAAGGTAACCGAGTGCTCGCGGGGCGGAAGCAATACCAGCAAGTACGGGATTGTCGGTCAGTCGTAGCACGATCAAAGGCACAGCCAAAACTGCGAATCCGTCACCGACGAGCGATGCCGCTTGACCCAGTAGAAAGGTTCGGCTGCTATGCATCGTTGGCGACCGCCCACATGTGACCGGTCAGAGATTCGAGTCGACATCCGTGCCGAGTCTTCTCCGTCCATTTCAGGGTGCCGTAATCGATTCGTTCGATCCCGCGTTCCAGCGCCGCAGCGATCAGCACGTGAAAATTCATAACAAAGTACGCTCCGTATGCCTCGGAGGTCTGTCCGCCCCACAGTGGACGCAGCGTCCCGCCATGGCGTAGGGCCAGGGTGAATCCAACGACCTCGTGACCTCGACGAACGGCCGTCACGACTATGTCCTCGGCGGGGTAGTGGTCCATCATCCGGTCGAGCGTGGCAGACAGTGTGGCCCGATCGGCGTCGGAATGGTATTTGCGCAACAGTCCGAGCCGTAGTTCCAGTACTTCATCTCGGACGTCCCATAACTTCACCTCGGCCGCTGTCATTCCGTTATCGGCCAGTCTGCGGACGAGCCGTCGGAGTCCGGACCGGCGGCGCTGGGAGAGTTGTTGCTGGTATTCCGCGACCGAATCGAATGTGATCGGTAAAACGCAGGTGGGATACAGGTCGACAGGGAGTGCACCGAAGCCTGCGAGCGCCTCGCGCAGTAGCGCTTGGCGTTCGGGAACATAGAGGAACGACACCGACCGTGCACCTCTTGCTGCCGCCCAACCGTCAATCGCATTCAACGTCTCTCGCAACAGGGCGGGGTCGCTGGCCCCAGAACCCGCTGCGGCGCAGCAGTATCCGGGGAGCGTTACCAGAACCGTTGGGTAGAGGTCCTCTGTTGCCGGAACGTCCACAGGCGTCCGCCGCGGTTCGAGTGCAGGAATGGACCCCCGCAATACGGCGCCTATGTCGTAACGGGCTTCCGCCGGCGGTGATTCCAACCATCGAGCATGCAATCCGATGCGAGCCTGCCCGCCCGTTTTCGCCACCAACCACCATGGCTGCCCAGGGAGGAGCGGGCCCAGTGTCTCGAGCCAGCGGGTCGAGACACTGTAGTCGGCGACCTCGTCGGCGAGTTTTGCCCACTCGGGCGGGAGCGCGGATGTAGGACTCGAGACCAAACGCATTGCGACCCCGCGTGATCAGTCAAGCGGTATTCCGGACGGAGTGCCGCATTCATCGTACCGTTAAACAACGGTACGATGAATGAAGGCGTATGACAAGCTGTGGAGGCACGCGATGTCGGCGAACGCACCGCGGCATGCGCAAGATGTGGAGCGCCTCCGCCCGACGAGCTGCGCTAGCCCGCTGCCGTGACCAGCCGCAGGCCGGAGGAGAGGGGTCGCAGACGGCCCCCTCAATTTGTGATCGTGCAGTGCCGCACAGGCGTACAGGCGTACCACGTTCTCGGCGTCGTGGCGGATGTCTTCGGCTCTAGCGCCGGTGAGACTGTCGACGGTTGTGCAGGTCGAACGATCAGCAGAGACGATGATCTCCTTGGCAGACATGTCCGCTGGGGTTCGCGAGTCGAGAACGGAACATGCTCGATGGTCCAGGAGCTTTCGACACCGAGATTGTCAGTTGTTGTCCCAGTGCTCAACGAAGCTGACTTCATCGAACGTGCACTCGAGAGGCTGGTATCTCAGGAAGCTGTGACGGAGGTGATCGTCGTCGACAACGGCAGCACTGACGGCACCCCGGAGGTTGTGCGCTCCTTCGCTGCGACGCACGGGAAGGTCGAGTTGATCTTCGAACCCAGACGGGGTATCGCTCCAGCACGTAATGCTGGATTCGACAAGGCCCGTGGGGAACTCGTCGGACGCACCGACGCCGATACCCTGGTCGACGAAGACTGGGCGGCAACGATCGTGGACTTCTTCACCGCCCATCCCGACACCGGTGCATTGACCGGCTTGTGCACCTACTACGACTCGCCCATCGGCTTCCTACTCGTGTTCGGCCAAAGACTACTGATTCGATGTGGCAGGCTCGGTGGGCGGGTAGGCAATATGTACGGCCCGAACATGGCAATTCGCCGCAGCACGTGGCTGGAGGTTCGAGACGAGACCCGAGTCTGCGCTGATGTCGCCGAGGACCTGGATCTGGCGCTGTGCATCACCAAGCACGACATCCGAATCGATCAACTGACGAATTTGCGGGCACAGACGTCGGCAAGGCGACGACGTTCCAGCCCACGTAGCTTTTGGCGTTTCCAGATGATCGGCTTGCGCACGATCCGTGACCATGGCTTCCAGGTTCGACCAGCACACTGGACAGTGGTCCTGTTCGCCTGGTTGTCGCACACTCTGCAATGGCCTGTGTATCGTTTCTGGGACTTCAACACGCAGCGATTGAGCTTCCGCCCGGGTGCTGCGCGGATCTCGGCTGTCGGTTAGAGCATGTTTGTCCTGCACTTTCATGGTTTCTCATGTCCCGTGTGTCGGCGGATAGTTTCGCCGACACGGCAGGCCTAGGCTCCGTCTGGATCCCAGGAGCAACCTCGCGGTCCGTATCCATCTCGGAGCGTCGTTGCTGGGACCGTGATGGAGGAACCATGAGCAATGCCGAATTCGCCGATCGCCCAGAAGATCTCGGCACCTACTTCGTCGACCGACTGAACAATGGCGACCTGGAGGGCCTGGTCGCCCTGTACGAGCCCGACGCAACGATCATAATCGGGACCGAGCGACGCATCACCGGACGCGTCGCTATCCGTGAGGCGATGCGGAAGCTGCTGGCCCGCAGACCGATTTTCGTCGCTCGCCAACAGGAAGCGATTCGTCACGGCAGGCTCGCACTGACCTCCGCTCGCTTGGTCGACGGTCGCGCGACGTTCGAGGTGGCACGCTGTCAGCCGGACGGGACATGGCTGTGGTTGATAAATTGCCCACCGATACCCTGTCCCAGTTGAACAATCTCGATACCCTGGCCGATGTCTTCGCAGGTGCGGATTGTCACTGTTGATTGCATCATTCTTCGGTATCGGAGTGGACCGAGTTGTTGCGCCGATCCGAGAAATAGCCCATACGGGGATCGCGATAGAACGCAATCATCGGGAAGCTCTCATGACGAATAGATACGACACTCGGTGGACAATGGATACCTGGCGTGCGGCCGCCGTACCGGCCCGCCCGCCAGATGAACAGGTCAGAGTGACAACCGACGGTATAACTTCCTCTGCGACCCACCACCGTGCCCGACATGTCGGACACGGCCACTGGCGTGTGGACTACTTGGCCGGTCAGGATCTGTCGTATCAGCATGCCTATCGAGCGATTTGCATTGCTGCCGCTCTACATGACAAGGATGACGCCGAACTGAAGCGCATCTGGATGCGTGGGTTGGGCCTGTCGTTGCGCGCCGCGGTGAGTCTCGCCCTCACCGACTGGTCGGAGCGGGACCGCGGCAGCCTGGGCTGAGAGCTACGCAAGATTCTTACTAGCGCCCCCGCGCTTTTTTGGGGGGGTGCCGAGCGCCGAAACGAAGCCAACCGCACCCGCCGAGCGAGCGTGTGCAGGCTCATCGCCGGTCCGGCCCAGTCGCTGCTAGATCTGTCGAGTCGTTCACGGACCAGGCGTTTTCAACAGTCGAGTGATCCGGTCGAGCAACCGCGGTCCGCCCGTGCACGGCCGACCCGGACGTTGCCGATCTGCCAGCCCGGCAACGCACTCGGTGTCGAAGCGCTGGATCCAGTAAAGCACCGTGGACGGATGCACCTCGAGCCAGCGCGGCGATCGCCGTTGGCTCCTTCCCACCCAGCGACAACAGCACCATCACCGCCCGCAGCCCCTGCTTGCATGGACCCTCAACGTTCGGAGCAGCGCGACCGGATCCGCGCTGCTCCGCCCCTTGGCAAACACACTCGCCGGGCGCATGCTGACGCGACCTCGTCAGCGGATGGACCCTTCGACAAACCCGATCCAACCCCGGCAAGGTCCCCGCCGAAAGCCCTCCGGCACAGGCGATCTCACCCCGCAGTTACGGGTGGAACTTCCGTATAGGCGCTTAGCGGGCGATAGCCACTAGCGACTGGATGACTTCAGGTGATAGCACCGACTAGGACCGATGGCTTGGAAATTTTTCTGTTCACAACGCATAGAAGCATAAGATCATGCTCCCAGCAGTGGAGAAATGATCATCTAGCGAAAATTGGTACCGTAGTCATGGCCACACGGCCCACTCGCCGAGTTCTTTGATGGCAGTGAAGACACTCAAGGAGAGAGCACAATCATGGAACAGATCAGCTCCTTAAAGGATACTCCCCAGGTACGTCCGACCCCGATTACGATCCGCCTGTTGGACAAGAAGGAAACGACCGGCATGCCAAGCACTGGGAACGGTGCCTCATAAGTAAGTAGATCATCGCGCGTCACTTGCTCGCCACAGGGTATTGCCTCGGTGGAAGTGCTTATTTGCTGATATTCTCCAGCCCGCCCGCCTAGATTGGCTGGCGGCAGTGAAAATCCATGTAAAGAGCGTATTGATGAAGAAGATCAATAGCTCAATTCGTCCAGCAGTTGCGCGCCCGAGTCCGGCGACGATCTCGATTCGCCCGCCGGACAAGTAGGAGACCACGGGCATCCAGTGTAATAGCAACGGCGCCTAACAGATAACCAAACTATACTGGACGGTCCGTCACCTTTGGAAATGTTCGGGTCGGAGGCGGACCGTTCGCCGATTTTGGATTGCTTGATCGCATAATCGATTTCCCGGAGGCTCGATGACCAGCCGAATCCGCGTTCTAGATATGGCGAGGCCGCGGGTCAAGCCTGAACTGACGCCGTACGCCACGGTCGACGGCACCGTACGAATAGGGGCCACAGTATATGGGCTCGGGATGGAGATCGACGATCCGGATGGCAGGATCGAAACCCTCGTGGTTACTCTAGACGGAACAAGATCACCCGACGAGATAGTGTCGGCGGTTTCGACCCATCATGAGAAGGCATCGGCGCGAGAAATAGTCGATACCATGCAACAGCTACTCGATGCGGGCTTGCTGGAGGACTACGGCGCACCGGTGCCGGCCGAGCTGACCGACCGGGAGCGTGATCGATACTCACGCAGTATCCCGTTTCTACGCTGGATCGACAGATTGCCGCGTGCCAGTTCATGGGATGTCCAGATCAAGTTGCGGCGATCCAGAGTTCTATTGATTGGTCTCGGTGGCGTAGGTGGAGCTGTTGCGCAGGGGCTCGTTGCCTCCGGCGTGGGTTCGCTACACTGTATCGATGCGGATTTCGTCGAACTCTCGAATCTGAACAGGCAGGTTCTGTATCGGGAGGCCGACATTGGCCGGACGAAGGTCGATGCCGCGACGGAGCACTTGCGTGATCTCAATTCCGATGTGGAGATCTCCGGTGAGCAGCGATGGATAGTGAGCGAGGCTGATCTCAGCGCTCTGCTTGAGCCAAGTTATGATCTCGTGGCATTGTGCGCCGACAATCCGCGTGTGATCCGCCGCTGGGCCAACAGGGCCTTTTACCCGGCGGGTATAACCTGGGTGGTCGGTGGTTACCATGGTCCAATGGCATCGGCAAGTGTGCACGGACCCGAATCCGGCGCATGCTGGGAGTGCCTGCATGATCAGGCGGTCGATGCACCGGACATGCGTATGCCGCCGGGAATGTCCATCGACGATCTGAACCCGCGATTTCCATGGGAGCCGGTCAACATCGTGTCGGCGACCATTACGGGTGCTTTCCTGACACATTTCGCACTCGCCGTACTCACCGGTGCACCACCTATCGAACCAGGCTTCTCATACGAGGTGAATCTCGCGATCCCCGGCGAATCGACCCTGATTCGACACGCACGCCGGGCGGATTGCCCAACCTGCGGAGACTCACGGTGATCGACCCCGCACCCGCCACTGTTCTTCCGGAGAGCCGGGTTCGACTGCACAACATCGCGATTCGGCAGGAAGGCGATGGATGGATCGCCGGTAGACTCGAAACACGCTGCGTCGTGGCCATACCGCTGGCAGGTGTCGTCGCGATCGAACTCCTGCGGAACGGCCACACCATCGACGAAGCTGCGACACACATGGCGCACACCGAAGGTTGCGTGTTCGATGTGCTCTCGTTCACTCAGGACCTGGCGGCGCTCGGTTTCCTCGCTGCCGTCGATGGCCGCCCGATCGTCGTCGAGCCACCACTTCGCGCGTCTTTTCCTCGTATACGCCCCGAATACGTTCGATTCGCACTGAGCCCGGTGGTTCCCATTCTGTTCCTGGGTTTAATGTTGGCCGCGAGCGTCGCACTTGTGCAGCAGCCTTCCTTGATTCCCAGCTTCCACGAAATGCTGTGGAGCCCTCGAGGAAGTGCCGTGCTGGCGCTGAGCGCGGGGGCTGGATGGTCACTGGTGTATGTCCACGAGCTGGCTCACTTGATCACCGCACGGGCGGCAGGTGTGCACGCTCGGATCCGATTGAGCACACGGCTGCAGTTCTTGGTGGCCGAAACCGACATCAGCGGTATCGAATTCGCCCCCCGCAGACATAGGCTCACCGCGTATCTGGCAGGAATGGCGACGAATCTGACGGTCGCCGCGGTCGCGATCCTTATCCAGGCGACAACAAATTCGGCGACTGCCGCACACAGAGTCCTCGCCGCGATTACGGTGATCGCGCTGATGTCGCTGCCGTTCGAGTGCATGGTCTTCATGCGGACCGACGTGTATTACGTATTGCAGGACGTCCTGGCCTGCCGCAACTTGTACGGTGACGGCACCGCATATGTTCGCTACCTGGGGAACCGGGTGCGGCACTTCCTTTCCGGATCGACTACTAGGACCGTCGATCCCAGTTTCGGGTTACCAGATCACGAACGCCAGGCTGTGCGGATCTACAGCGTCGTCGTGATTGTCGGAACGGTGGCTTGTCTGGTTGCGATGGGCACATTTACAGTTCCCGCTGACCTGACGCTTATTTCACGCGTGGTGACTCATATCGGCGTGGATCACTCGATGATTACCAACCTCGACAGTGCTGTTGTCCTGCTGATCCTCGGCAGTGCACACGCTTTGTGGGGCCTCACCTGGTGGCGTCGCTACCGTAAGTCGATCGTCCGTTGGAACCAAGCATCGTAGCCTGCACGACCTGACAAACATTGTGGAGAAGTAGAAGGGCCCCGCCAGAGACGTCGGTTGGATAGTTCTGGCAGGGCTTCTTCATTGGGTAATCGGTCAGGTTCGCATCATTGATGGTGTGTTACCCAACCGCGGATACTGTACCCAACGAACGGTTCTAGTCGGTAACTTGCATCGGCGTTTCGGGTATCGTCCGCCTAGTCGTTCCTGGAGGGCACGAAGTCATGGGTGAGGGCATGATGCGGTCACCCATGGCGACTTGAGCTCGGGCGAGCGGCATGAGACTTCCGTGGCGGCGCATATCTTGCGGACGGATCAGCGTCGACTGTGCGCGTGGGTTCACTCTCTGACAGAAGACGGCTGCCGACCTAGGGCCCGACGTACTGGTTTGGCGTGCGGCTAAGACAGCGGTTGCCGGGGTCGATTCCAGCAGCGGAACAGGCTCCGCTCAGGGGAGATCCGAGACCATGGGTGGTCGGAACGAGGTTCTGGCAGGTCAGTGCAGGGGTGTTGAGCTGCATGTAGATGAAATTGGCATTTGGGGGGCGGCTGAGCGCAACGGTCTCTATCCACAGCCAGCGCCGAGCCTACTACAGGAATCTCTTCTAGGAAAAGAACTACATGAGGTTCATGTTTCCTGCGTGTCACCTGCGGAAATGATGGATGGGCGTCCGCAAGGTATGCGCAGAGCGTCCGCGAGGTATGCGTGCGTTCCTGGGAAAACGCCGAACCCATGTCCGCAAGGTATGCGTGGAGGGTCCGCCGGGTGGAGCCGATGCGCACAGTGCGATGTGGAAATCGTCCGCAAGATATGCGTGGATAACTTGCCCTTATCCACAGTCCGCATGATATGCGGCACTACTTGGAAAACCTGACATTGCCTCGTCTGTCCGGAAGGCACACAGACCGCACAAGAAACCCATGTGAACTGGCCCGAGGCCGTCCTGACTCCGACTCGCTCGATCGCTGTCGTGCGCATACCTTGCGGACACCAGTTATCCACTGTCCGCATGATATGCGTGGATAGCGCCGATGTGTCCGCAAGATATGCGCACGACAGGATTCGGTGTCCGCAACGTATGCGCACAGAGGCCCTGTTCTGTCCGCAAGATATGCGCGGCGCGGCTCCGGTCTGTCCGCAAGCTATGCGCACAGCGGCGATCGATCGGACTGGGTCGTTGCGTCCGCAAGGTATGCGTGGGTCGGTTCCGCCTGTCCGCAAGGTATGCGCGTCAGGATTCGAGCGGTGGAGGGCTGTCCGCAGGTTATGCGGGCGCAGCGGATTGTGATGCTGTCGAGCCGGCTCGACAGCCTTGCTTTTCGGCGTGCCCAGGATCCGGGCTTGTGCGGTCCAGCGCCGTGGTGCATCGTCTCGCCGGCGTGACCATTGTCATGATCAGGATGTCCGCAAGGTATGCGTACTGCCTGCGTCAGGTGCCGTTGGGCTCGCTACCTGCTGGTAGTGGCTGCAAGCGTCCGCAGGATATGCGTGTTTCGTCGGTTGCGGGATGCAGGTTGTCATCGACCGGAGGTTGGCAATGTCCGCCAGGTATGCGTGGGGCCGACCACGTCATGTCCGCGAAGTATGCGTATTCCCGGACACGGTAAGGCCAGAAACTGGCATTTTGCCAGCGACGTGCAATGCTAGGGGCCATGCCGCGCCCCAAACGCACTCCGCTGGACATCGTCCGTGCGGCGGCCGAAGTGTGGGATGGCGAGCAAGAAGTTGGTTACTTGGCTCGCATGTTTACCCAGACCTCGCTGCCATATCGCGACCCCGGAGACGTGCCTGCCTGGGGTCGACGCAACGGCGACTTGTCGCTGACGGTTCAGCCAGGCATGACGACCGACAGCGAAAACAACCCGGTATCGATCGGGTACCCCTACGGGACGATGCCACGGCTCATCCTGACCTTCCTCTCGACCGAGGCCGTGCGTACGGGGTCACCCGAAGTTGTTCTGGGAGACAGCCTCACGGACTTCATGGCCGCGATGGGTCTCGCTGCGACCGGTGGAAAGAATGGGTCGCTGACCAGGATGCGCAATCAGTCTCACAGGTTGTTCAACGCGACCCTCACCATCGAGTACAAGGGGGACGTCAACCGCAAGATTGGCGCGAAACTCTATGTCGCCAGTGCTTACAACATCTGGTGTGGCGCCGATTCGGAGGAGGGGCAACCGTCGTTGTTCACCTCTACAGTCCGGCTGAGCGAGGAGTTCTTCAACGAGGTCACCGCGCATCCGGTGCCTTTGGATATGAATGCCATCAAGGCGCTGGGCGGATCCGCGCTGCGACTGGACATCTACGCTTGGCTTACGTACCGAATGTTTTCGGTGAAGCGGGAGACTACTGTGCCTTGGGAGTCGCTGATGGTTCAATTCGGTTCGGCAGCAGACTCGTCCGACCGCCGTCGCCGGCACCAGTTCCGCCGAGACTTCACGCAGGCTCTCAAACAGGTTCTGGTGGTCTACCCGCAGGCGAACGTTGATACCAACGACTCTGGCGTGGTACTGCGTCCAGGGTTGCCACACATCCCGATGTCACCAGGATTTCGCAGTCTGGCTCACTAGCCGCAAACTACGGCTAGTGAGCCAGCGACTGTCCATCAGGACAAGGGAATCCTTCGGATATTTGTCACTGTGATGAAATCGGGTGCTGTTCCCCCGGCCCGGAGGCGGCGTGCGTCCACCGAAGGCAGTGTCCCCCGGTTGCCAAAGTACTTTGAAGTGCTGTCTACTCAGCGCTTTGAGCATCTCCCTCGATCGGCGCTTCAGCCGTCATCTCGGTGATCAGATCGGCGAGATACAGCTGCAGTGCTTCATCCACCAGCGCGCTGCGACTGCCCGCCTGCCATTCCACTACGAGATTGTCGAGTAGCTCGATGTCAGGTGCGATGATGCCTGCCAGTGGAATCTTGACCGGTGGCTCGGTGTGCCTGCGCCGCCGCGGTCGGGTCTGATCCACCCGGCGGAACAATCGGCCCGACGGCTTCGCATTGGCCAACTCCTGAAAATGTTGGCGTAGTTCGGTTTCGAACTCCTCGATAGCGTCGAGCACGACCTCGCCGTAGCTGCGGCCCTTGCCGCGCTGCTGTTTCTCACTGTGGGTGAGATGCCGCAATGCCTCGGCGACGCGCGCGGCCACGTGTGCCTCGGCGATGGACTGCACCGCTCGGGGCCGGCTTGCAGTCGCTCGGGTGCGTTTACCGGGTGTATCGGTTGTCGCTGCAACCGTTTTCGGTGTGCTCCTACGTGGTGCTTTGGGTGCGGGCGGGACTGGCTCGGCGGCGGTCGGCGGCTGCTGGATTGGCTGCGCGGCGGCAACCGCAGGCTGCGGGGGTGCGCTGGGAGATGCGAGAGCCGGCGGCGACGGCGGCAGCAGGTCGTCGATATCGTCGAGGTCGTCTTGTTTGAAAGCCCCTTTCCGAGCCATCTACGCGTTCTCCTTTGCGCGTTCGCCGGCACCGAGCCGGATGAGCACTTCTCTGGTCAACTGTTGATAGTCGGTCGCCAAGGGCTCGGTGTCACGGGACCATCGCTTGGCAGGTGTGTCATCGACCTCGCCGGAGCTGTTCGCTTTGGAGGGCGAGAAGGAGATGAGTTCCTCAGCAGTCAGATGAAACGCACGTGCGTCGAGCGCGGATGCCTTGTCCTGTCGGATGAAGCTACGGAATGGCTCGATGCCTGTTCCCTCAAGCAAATCCATGATCTTTCCGAGGGTGTCCTCATTGCGCCGGACCGCCCGGGGGTTGCAGTCGAACAGCACCATCCCCATGAGCTCGATCTGTGCGCCGTTCTTGCGTGCCCACAGATAGCGCCGAGCGAGCAGTTCAGCGCCGTCGATGCTTCCGTCGTCCTCCTTGGTAGGAACGATCAGCCAACTCACTACCTGCAGGAGCAGGTCCAACACGCCGCGGTCGCCGGGACCGGAGTCGATCAAAACCAGGTCGTATCCGGCGCTATCGACGAGTGTCTCGAGAGCGAGAAGCAGGTTTTGACGAGGGTCGATGCCGTGCTGCTCGGCGGTCGCGACCACAGCGCCGGCCATTGCCAATAGCTTTCCCCCGCAGACGACATCGAGGTTCGGGCGGACATCGCGTACGGGTTCGAGCGCGGACCCATACTGCAGCGTCATCGCCAGAGACCGCCCTTCGTCGGAGTCCTTGACACCGAGATCACGTATGGTGCAGTTGCCTTGCTGGTCGGCGTCGACTACAAGCACCCGCTTGCCCCGTCGGGCAACAGCGACAGCGATGGCCGCAACGATCGATGACTTCCCCACTCCCCCTTTTTGGTTGGCCACCAAAATCGTTCGCCTCACGGCGCGGACATCTGACAGCAAACGCGAACTTGTCACGGCCGCAACACTACCGGACATGCAACATGACAACCAACCACCTCGAGCGGGTGTGTCGTGAGCTCCCGAGCGGCAGTCGACTCAACTCGTCGAAGCATCAAAGTTGCGATCCTACAGCGAATCCGACGCCACCTCTGGACTTCGACGGTACCGCAGAGTCAATCGCTGGCCCCACGGTCCACGCTTGCTGTGGGTCGTTCCAATGTCTCTAACTTCGTCTAGATCATTGGCTTAAAAAGCAACCAACCAAAGCTACTGGAAGAGACCAACCAGTACACCAATGTCAGGGTCCTGATGTCAGTACAGACTCAGAACAGTGATTCGAGCTGCCGCAGGATACCTGTATCGGGTGCGGTCATGAGCTGGCATTTCCCCATGTAAATGCCGTTCGTGATGACTCGAACAAGTGTTGCTGACGAGCCATGGAGACATGCCATGTCAAGCGCAATGTCTAGGATAAGTAGGTGGTTACAACCTCCGACCATATATATCACCGCTATATGGGCGAATGAGTTGCCCATTCGCTTTGCCACGCGAAGCCTATGGGGCGGGGTCACTTGGGATGCGGGAAACACCACCGTAGAACTCACTGTACGAGCGACATCTAAGTGGATAAAACTGGAGACAGGTAGGTGTATCGCAGTCATGATCCAATCATAAGCATTTGTCGAAGCATCTGCACAAATCAATATGATGATCTGAATCATGGCCGATGGAAGGCCATTGAGATGCGGTGATGAACCGATCTTCAATGGGGGTAGTGACACCATCGGTCCAGTGGTCCATGCGCCTACCCTCGCATAGATCTTAATAATGACGCAATGAAGAGCTATGCAACCTGACTCAGCATAGGCAGTCCCCGAAATCTGTCCAATGCCCAAACTACGAATCCGAGCAACGGCGAATGAGTGGGTAAATGACTGGGCGATAACATAAGCAGGCTCAGGAGTAGGTTGAAGCGCCGCGTCGACCATCAATGAAGATGCCGGTCGATCGACTATGGGGTACCCACAACTCACTGCATCTGGTAGGTGCATGTAAAGGGTTGATCGTACTGCGGAACTACGGACGGCTTTGCCAGCCTCGCATACATCCGGCCATCGGAGGCATGAACTGGTAAGAGCATCGATCGGATGCATCACAGTGGACGCTGCTATCAGGCGACCCGTTGACACGATCACGTCTAACGTCTTATCGACCGTCGCATGATTCGTCGTAAGCTGGGTCTGATGATGGGTCGCATGAGTCGTCATGTAACGAGTCTTATGTAGGACCTTAGAGTGGCACGAAAGATTGATCCTGGCATACATCACCGTACTGGCTATACATAAAACACGCAGGTCAACGTCGCAATCTGCTCCCTTGATCTGGCCTTCGATCGTCCCCGGTATACCACTTCGTTCGCCGCCGTGTGCGCCGCGGGTCGGCGCAATCTGCGCTCGAATCCGAACTGGAGTACCGGCTAGGCAAGGCATCGTTTCCTCCTCCTCATCTGTGCGAGCGACGTATGGCGATCATGTGGAACTCATCGGACCCCTGTGAGTGTATCGGTCGAAGTCGATGAACTTCGCGATGTGGCGGCACAGCGGGGGACTGGGTGCAGGAAACACGTGCATCGGATCGCGGGCTGGTGGGCCTCCACATGTATGGTGCGAAGAAGGCGATAAGGATGTCGTCACGTTGGGATGATCGGTATCGCAGTAGGTGTCACAGGACCTCTTGACGGTCCACGGCCGAGGAGGGATTCCGTCCGGGGGCAACTCCTGATCACTTGAAGTCGCGCCTTCACATTCGCAATGGACTCGCCGCAGTCAGTTGCGACCTGCAAGGCGTAACGTACATCGCCACGATTCGTGGGCATGCTCCCCGAAATCTGTGCGACGATCCGTAAGAGGGCGCTGATTGGAAGGAGCTCTGATCGCCCACATTGCTGTCACGATCACGGCAGGACGTCGCTACGCGTCCCCTGATCACTGACCCCGTTGCAGACCGAGGGGAGAACATGCCCGCCCGTAGATCATGTGGGTAGTCCTTGGCATTGAGTATCGGGGGGAGTGCGGAGAATGGGGTGGCCTCCTAGGTGCCCAAGACGTATGACCAGACGTGGTGGAACAGGAGTGCCGGGGGTTCATCGGCCCGAATCTCCGAGCGTGTCGGGACCTGCGTAATGATCTGCTTTGACGATGTATTGCACGCACTGACGCGTTGAGCAAGCGACCACGGGCGAGGGCCTGCGGGCGAGTGGCAACGGGGCGTGTTGCAGAGTCCCGCGGGCTGTGTCGGAGTTCGACAGAGCGCCTAGAGCGGCTACAGACCTAAATCGTTCTGCCCGATAGATGCCTCGCAGTTCTGCCGGTGGTCACGAGTATCCAGGCGGTCAGGTATTGACCCGATTAGTCAGACATCGTGGACCACAGAAGACCCGGCTGGTTCGTCGACGACCTGGTTCGCGTAGCCGATTCCGTCATGTCCGACCAGTGCAATCACGGGCCGTTGAGTGCTCGATGGCTACGGCCGAGCCGAGGTCGCCTTTGAAGCTGATCGGGATCGGCTCGCTCGCCACACGAAGCAGTCGTTGACTCAACACATGATTTCCAGGTGTCGACCAGATGATCCACCCCCGAGGGGAGAAGTCTGTTGTCGCGGGTTCGATGGTTCGATAGCAAGGAGGCCCTCAGGCGATGGTTACTAAGCGTTTGCTCAAAATGTCCGAAATGTCCGAATGCTGACCTGCTTGCGGTGTGGCGTGGACCACCTCTGCGCAAAATGGTGTCCAGTTGCGCCATATGATCGCTCGGACCTCGATCTGGCACTTCGATACGAATTTCGCGCGAAAGTGCGTCAGCGTCGAATCTGGCCGCATATGCGCTCTGACCAGGGCAGAACCTGAACCACAAGGCGCCCGAGCCTCCGATCGATGTGACGGCCGCCTTCGTGGACCCGGGTGTCGGGTGTGTCGGCTGTGCCAAACTTCGAGGCATCGCGTGATTGGCCGGCGGGGCCCGTTTCCTGTGTTCAGCTGGCTGTCGTGAGCGGGGGTGTCACTGCCTGCGAGGCACTAGTTATGTTGATTCAAGCAATGGCGCACCCGCCTTCAGGAGGCGGAAATCCGCAGGTGAGGGCAGGATATCGTAGAATTTGGGGCGAGGTTCGGGTTGAGTTCTGACCGATGGTGAACCACGTCGAGTCGGTCTGGGTGAGGGGCGGGGCTTCGAGATTCGCGATTCGCCACGCAACTCACCCAACCATTTTTTGTTCTGGTTTCCCTTAGGGCTGGATATCGGAAACCCAATCAACTAATGCGCAGGTAAAGCGCACAATTCTGATACCGTACGTGACTATGAATACGGTGATCAGCGGCTTCTGGGTCGTCCTTTGTCGAGTAGATGATCAGGCGGTGGGGTGATTGGCGGCGAGGATCGAGTTGACCGCCGACGACCGGGCCCGGGTTTCATCACCACGCAGGGAGAAGGTCAGGTCGCCGGGTACAGTTGCTGGCTACGCGGTGTCGTGGCGGCGGTTTTCTGCTTGGTGCCATGAGCGGGGTGGGCCTCCGCTACCGTCAGATCCGGGGATGATGCCGTCCTACGAAGAGGGACTGGCAGCGTATCTGGCTGAAGCTGCCGACATGGTCAATGCGTCTGGGAAGCCTGCATATGCGGTAGCAACACTTCAGGCGTGGTGTACTGCTATCGCCTATCACTATTCCATCGCGGGGTTGCCCAACCCGGCCCGTTCGGTGGTTGTGTCCGACACGCTGGCCGATATCCGCGCTAAGCGGCTGCGTGCCGGTATCGAGGCGAACAAGGCTGGCCCGCTTTTGACTCCTATGGTGGCGCACATCGTGGAGAGCATCGACGAGCATGCGCATGGCTGGCGTGCACGCATTGCCGCACGACGAGACATTGCGTTGATTCTCGTCCAGTATGCCGCCGGTCTACGGCGGGGTGAACTCGTCGGGTTGTCTATCGCCGATGTGACTCGCCCCCCGGATTCCGCCGATCGATGCTTGCGTATTCGTGTCAGGGGCCGGGCGAGCGGTGATATCGAGGTCGTCCGGTTGGGTAAGGGCGCTGAACCCCGAATGTGCCCGTGCTGTGCGCTACTGAGATGGCTGGCGGTGCTGGCTGCATTCGATCGGGCAATCTCAGTCGGCGCTGGCGACCCGGCCGCCGCTGGGCAATTGGCTGTTCAGCGTGTGCTGCGGCGGAATACAGCCGATGAACTGCATATTTGTGAACGAGATTGGCCAAACGTCCGACGGGCGGGCAGTCCGCTATTTCGTCCGCTGGATCGCGACGGGCTGCCATATGGGCAGGCTCTGACCTCCCGTTCGGTGCCGAACATCCTGAAGCGCCGTGCTGCCCAGGCCGGATTCGAGCCCGAGGTAGTAGATCGCATGCGCGGAAGTTCGGCGCGGGCGGGTGCGATGGTCCAGGCCATGGCCAACGGGGCGGAGGCGTACGTGGTAGCCCGACATATGCGTCTCAGCGACGTTAGTGCTGTGGTGGGCGCCGGTAAGCGTGAGTCTGGGGGAAGATTCTCTGCATCGGATCATCTGGGTCTCTGAAAGGAACGTGTGTGAATGGAGCTCGGTGACGCCGAATTTCATTGCACCGCCGCACCGTTGGGCATGTCATCGCGTTATCGCAGAGATTGGCGCCACTTCGCGATCTGGTGTGCGGCTGCTGAGGTGCAGGCGTTGCCGGCAGCGCCTCTGACAGTGCTGGAATACCTCGCTGATCACCCCGGCCGCCCCGCTACCCAGGCTGGGCGGCTGGCGGCGATCAACAGTGCGCATCGGCTTACGGGACTACCTGTACCCGGCCGGGCCGAGGCGCTCAGGCAGGCATTGAATGATGCGCGCAGCGCGCGTGCCGCGCACTGGAGGCATCTGGTAAACCAACTGCTGCCGAGTATTCCAGCGTGGGGGTGGCCCGGCGGATTGGTCGGTCGACGCAATGCAGCAGTTTTGGTACTTGCCGCATCTGGCGTATCGTTCGCCGATATCGCACGAATGACCTGCAGTGATATACGTATCAACGCTGATTCTGTCCAGGTCGGTACGCATCCGCTCGCCACGATCGGCGCCACCGGAGACCCGGGCTGCTGCCCAGTGGCGGTCGTGCAGGCGTGGATGGACGTCCGTCCGGCCTTGCAACGCTACACTGGCCACACGCTGCTCAAGGCTGCACTCGAATCCGGCACGCTGGCAGGGATTCCGGGCGACATCGCGGCTGCCGACCAGCCACTTTTCGTCATGCTCGATCAGCACGGTTATGCACCCATGCCGCGGATTGATCGTTCGGGCGAGGCGCCAGTGCTTCCTGGCCTATCGCCGGGCGCCGTTGCGGCGGTAGTGAAGCGGCACTTACTGGGTGAGTTGCCGAAATACGTTATACGCCAACATGACTCGTTGGCAGCGCCTGGTTCACGGGTAGCGTCCGATGAGACTGCCTATGAACCGCCGGCGTTGAGTAGGGACTACTACGACAAGGGTGTCGCTGCACGGCGCCGCGATCATGAAACCCTCGCCGACATACCGGATCTGCTCGAAGATGCAGTCGCACGCATGGAGGAACTGCTCGAGCGAACCTCCGACATTCTCCGCGCTGCTCTGGATGAATAGCCGCAGGTATCCGCTCGATGGACACGCCTGGCCACCGGCTGGGCATGTCAATCCGTGGGAGCCGGGCCTGGCGGAACCATGTCTGGCTCCGTTAGCGCCAGTGGTGTTGGCAAAATTGAAGTCTGGCTGTTTCGAACTGAACGGACTCGCTTCAACAAGTCATCTCGACGGAGCCGGTCGATCGTGGCGACGGCCATGATCGCCGAGACCGCCGCGGCGAATATTGCCCAATGTGTGAGCTTGGCGGAGGTAAGAGACGACTGGTATAGCCCTGGTAGCGGATAGCTGCCGTTGCCTGCGAGCCATCGGATGCGCAGGCCTGCCTGTGTGCCGGCGTCCGTCGCCGGACCTGCCTTGAGCATGTGCTCGAGTTCACCGCATTTGCTGTTGAGGTAGATGAGCGTTGCCGAGGCAAATATCGCAGTGGCAGCCGCCAAGCCCGCTGTCACATACGAACGACCAACATTCAGGCCGCGCAGATCAGCCATGACGCTGCACAGGGTGCACATAGCGGCGAGTCCGGTCAGGATTCCCCATGCGCCCGAGATTGAAGCTCTGTGTGGGGGCGAACTCGACCACAGGGAAAGAAGCAAACTCGTGTAGTGGAGCGTTCCGAATGCATTGGACGTGGCCGTGCCGTCCGGGCCTTCAGCACTGATCCATGGCTGGAACAGCAGGATCACAAGCAGCGCAGATCCCATGCCGCAGATCAGATTTCCCAGCTTGATTCGAGGTCGTAGTGCAAGAAGGGCGACACTATGGTTTCCATTCAGGCGCTTCGAGATGTGGTCGAAAAGGCCGTGACTGGGCCCCGATGGCGGGTCCACCGGCTATGTGAGTTGTAGCTGTTGCTCGAACTCGGTCGGTGACCATTGCTGCCGGAATGCTTGCGGGGTAAGGAATCCCAGCGATCCGTGTGGCCGGTAACTGTTGTACTCGATGCGCCAGTCCTCGGCAAGGACCTGCGCTTCGGTCAGCGAATGAAACACCTCGCAAGCGAGGAATTCGTCACGGAAACGTCCGTTGAACGATTCACAGATCCCGTTCTGCCAGGGTGATCCCGGGTCGATGAAAGAGGCGTCGACGCCGGTGAACCGGCACCAGTCGGCCATCGCGTGCGCGGTCATCTCGGTGCCGTTGTCCATGCGGATATGCCTGGGTCTTCGACCTGTGTTGGCGATTATCTCGTCGAGGACGTCGACGAGCTGATCGGCGGTGCACGATCGGAAGGCCCTGGTGGCCAACGCTTCTCGCGTGAACTCGTCGACTATGTTGAGAAACCGGACCTGGCGGCCGTCGACGGTGACGTCGACTTGGAAGTCCAGTGCCCACATCTGATCCGGGAACGATGCCTTCATGCGTTGATTTCGCCCCGGCCCGATGCGGCGTTTCTTACGCACCCGGCTCGGTCTTTTCAATCCCTCCTCACGCCAGAGCCGTTGCGTCCGTTTATGGTTGGTGACCACGCCCTCGCCGCGGCACAGCGCATGGGCCTTGCGCCAGCCCCACCGCGGATGCTTGCGCGAGATCGCGCGCAACCGCGCCCGCAGCGCCCGCTCGATCTCGGCGACGGCCGGCGGTCGGCGTTGCACCGACCGCGACTGCCCAGCCACCCGGCAGGCACGCCGCTGCGACACCCGGAATCGTTGCTGCAGAACCACGACGGCCCTGCGGCGCCGGTCCGGGTTCAGTAGTTTCCCCGGTTCAGTTCCTTGAGCATGTCGATGTCGAGGGCCTGCTCGGCGACCATCTTCTTCAACCGCGCGTTCTCGCGTTCGAGCTCTTTGAGCCGTTTGGCGTCATCGGATTTCATGCCGCCGTACTGGGACTGCCAGCGATGCCAGGAGGCCTCGGAGATCTCGAGGTGTTTACACACCTCCTCGATCGAGAACTTCTCACCGAGCAGCTTCTCGCCCTCGCGGAGCTTGCGGATGATCTGCTCGGGGGTGTGTCGTCGTCGCGCCATGTCGTGATCTCGTCCTCCTGCACCCATTCTGGTGCATCAGAACTCTCACAACCGCTGGACCTGCTCAAAGGGCTCCAGTCAG
>NZ_JAYKYT010000011.1:0-176402 GCF_035818795.1 Nocardia sp. CDC160
CACCCACGTGTTACTCACCCGTTCGCCGCTCGTGTACCCCGAAGGGCCTTACCGCTCGACTTGCATGTGTTAAGCACGCCGCCAGCGTTCGTCCTGAGCCAGGATCAAACTCTCCGTTGAAGACTCTCAATCCCATCTCCGAAGAGATGCAATCGGAAGAATTAACCAGAGTCCGAAAACCTTGGCAAGAAAACGCCAGCTCGGAAATTAAGCTGACTAAAAATGTCCAACCACCCTCACGGGGTGAGAATGATTGGAACCAAATAAAATATTTGGCACTGACATTCATCGACACACTATTGAGTTCTCAAAGAACACACGCACAAACGATCTCCCGGGCTCAATGTCCCGCTCGATCGTGAGGCAACTTTTACAGCTTAGCCCAGCCGTCGCGACGGAACCAAATCCGCTGGTCAGGTGAAGCTAGTGTGATCATCAGGCGCTCCTCGTCCAACCTCGTTTCCCAGGCCCTTGGGGCTCCGGGTCGGTGTCCGTGTCGCTCTGACCTGGAATAAGTTACGTGTTGCTACGAACAGAGTCAAATCGGCTGGTCAGGGGACTAAATTGGCTGGCGTGTACGTCTGCGAGTGGTCGATAACGAGCGCCGTCGTCGACGAGTTCGCGGAACGACTTCCCGGCGGCGCTAAAGAAACCGACTGGCGTGTTAGTTGGTTGCCGGGTCGCGCCTTCACCAAAGACCAAGCGATCGCCGCCATGGAATTGGTCGAACTCCTCTACGACCCCGCCCGTCCGAACGACACCGAAACGCGCGCCACCATCGAGGCCGCCGCGGCCCGGCTCGGCATCCGCCCCATCGACGCCGCCGTCACCCTCTCCGAACGACATCCCCACCCCTGACACTCGGTACGACCGAGTCCACCCGGAGGTTGATTTCGCTCCGCCGAGGGTGGAATTCCTTTGACAAGGGTCGGCGGCGGGCCGAGATTGGGGCTGTGGCAGGGGCACTCGCACTTCCCGTACGAAACGAAATCGACTGGTCACGATGGTTGCGGGGTCCGGCGGAGCAACCGCGCTGGGCCCGACCGGCACTGCTCGCCGTCGCCGCGCTGGCCGCGGTGCTCTACGCCTGGGGCATCGGGGCGCAGACACCACACCTCTACTATTCGGCCGCCGCTCGCTCGATGAGCATGAGCTGGCACAACTTCTTCTACGCCGCCTTCGATCCGGCCGCGACCATCAGCATCGACAAACTGCCCGGGGCCATCTGGATTCAGGCGCTGTCCGTGCGGATCTTCGGGCCACACCTCTGGGCGTACCTGCTGCCGCAGGTCGTCGAGGGCGTGCTCACCGTGCTCGTGCTCTATCGGGCGGTGCGGCGGTTGTCGGGTTACTACGCGGCCCTGGTCGCCGCGCTGGTGGCGGCCGTGGCACCGGCGACGGTCGCGCTGAACCGCGGCAATATCTCCGACACGCTGCTCGTGCTGCTCCTGGTGCTGGCCGCGGACCAGGCGGCGGCCGCCATCGTGTCGGGACGGGCGCGGAATCTGCTGTACTGCGGGCTGTGCATCGGCCTGGCCTTCCAGGCGAAGATGGTGCAGGCCTGGCTGATCGTCCCGGCACTGGTGGCGGCGGTGCTGGTCGCCGCGTCCCGATCCGAACTGCGGCAGCGCATTCCGGGACTCCTCGGGTTCGGCGTGATCGCGGCGGCCGTGTCACTGAGCTGGATGTCGCTGGTCAGCCTGCTGCCCGCCGGGCATCGGCCCTATGTCGACGGCAGCCACGACAACTCGCTGTTCGAGCAGGTGTTCGTCTACAACGGGGCCAGCCGCACCAATGACGGATTCGGTGTCGGGGCCGCCAATTTCACCACCGCCGCCAATCAGAGCGGGTACCGCGCGGAACTCGTGCTCGGACCGGACAATCGCTTCGACCATCTCTTCGGCGGTGGTGGCGGGCGGGAGACCGGATGGCTGCTTCCGCTCGCGCTCCTCTGTCTCGTCGCGCTGGCGTGGGCCGCCCGGCGGCGACCGCGCACCGATCGCCAGACCGCGGCGCTGGTGTTGTGGGGCGGCTGGCTGCTCATTCACGTGATCGTGTTTCTGGTGATCGGCACGGTGAACCCCTACTATCTGGCCGTTCTCACGCCTGCGATCGCCGCGCTGATCGGCATGGGGGCCAACGCCTTCCGCGGATCCTCGGATCGTCGGGTGTGGGTGCTCGGCCTGATCGGCGTCGCCGCCACCGCCGCCTACGGTTGGTGGCTGTCCGCTGCCGCGCCGGGCTGGGTACGCGCCGGACTCGTCATCGCCACCGTGCTGATCATCGCGGCCGCGATCCGCGCCCGCGCGACGCTGGCGACCGCACTGCTCGTGGTCGCGGCGCTGGCCGCGCCGACGGCAGCCGCGGTATCGGTGGTGGTCGACGGCTACGGCCCGCTCGACACCCCGTACGAGTCCGCGCAAGCGCGGCAGGTCACCCAGGGGTTCATGGCCTCCTCCATCGGCGAGGCGCGGAAACTGAATGCCGACCTGGCGAAACTGCCGGGGCGGCCACGCTATCCATTGCTCACCTACACGACCGCGTTGGCGTCACCGTTCATTCTGGTCAGCGGAGAGCAAGTGCCCAGCATCGGCGGATTCACCGGCGCCTCGCCCGTACCCACCACCGACCAGGTGGCCCGCCTGATCGAGTCCGGCCAGGTCGGGCTGGCCCTGATCACCCCCGCGCAAGACGATCGCCTGACCTGGATCCGGCAGCACTGCCGCGAACTGCCGGGGCAGGGCGACGGGAAGGCCATCCAGGCCTACAACTGCGCCCACCACTGAACAGGAACCGGTCATGCGATCGAATTGGCTTGTGCCACTCGACTTTTCACCACGGTGGTTGTAACCGTTCCGGGAGCGCGCCGCGATCCCTAGTTTCCGTGGAACATGACAACTGAACAGTCTCCCGCCATCGCCTACACCCAGGCGGGACCGCTCGAACTGCCCGTGCCCGCCGCCCGCGCGATCGGGGTCCTCGGCACCGGCTCCTATCTTCCCGACCGCGTCGTCGACAATGCCGAGATCGCCGCCAATACCGGCGTCACCAAGGACTGGATCCTCACCAAGACCGGCATTCGCACCCGCCGCTACGCCGCACCCGGACAGGCGACCTCGGATCTGGCCGCGGCGGCCGGGCGAGCTGCCCTGGCGGACGCGGGAATCCGACCCGGCCAACTCGACTACATCGTGGTCGCCACCTCCACCCCCGACCATCCACAGCCCGCCACCGCCGCGCTCGTCCAGCAGCTGCTCGGCGCGGACGGCGCGGCCGCCTTCGACGTGAACGCCGTGTGCACCGGATTCCTCTTCGCCCTGCGCGCGGCCGCGGGCATGCTCGATTCGGACCGGTACGGGCTGGTCATCGGGGCCGACATCTACTCCGGCATCATCGATCCCACCGACCGGCGCACCGCCGTATTGTTCGGCGACGGCGCGGGCGCGGTCGTGCTCGGACCGGTCGAGCCGCCCGCCGGGCTGCTCGGCACCGTGCTGCGCACCCACGGCGATCTGCACGCCACCATTCGAGTCCCGGCTGGTGGCAGTCGGATTCCGGCGCGCGGGCTCGATCCCGACGACAAGGCCCACTATTTCGCCATGGAGGGGCGGGCCGTGCGGGACTTCGTCACCGATCAATTGCCGTTGTCCATCAAGGAGGTCCTGCGCGCCACCGGGCTTCCCGAAACCGTTGTGCGCCACTTCATTCCGCATCAGGCCAATGGCGCGATGCTGCGCGATCTCGCGCCCGCGCTCGACCTGCCCAATGCCCGGCATCATCTGGTGGTCGAGCATGTCGCCAATACCGGTGCGGCGTCGGTGCCCATCGCCCTGGACACCGCGCAGCGGGCCGGGGCGCTCGCGCCCGGGGATCACATTCTGCTGTCCGCGTTCGGCGGCGGCATGTCCATCGGCAGCACCGTGCTGCGCTGGGGGCGCTGACCTGGATCCGAATCGACGCCGAATCGCGCTGGGCCACTTAGCATTCCTGAGCATGCGGGACTCGAGCGGTTTGCTTTACAAGATCAGGCACGGACTGGACACCCAGGTGAGCCTCGCGCGGCTGCGGCGGCACCGCACCCTCGCGGACGCCGCCGCCGGGCGCACCGTGTTGATCACCGGGGCCTCCTCCGGCATCGGGCGGGCCGCCGCCCTGCGACTCGGTGCGGCCGGAGCGACCGTGCTGCTGGTCGCCCGGCGCGCCGACGAACTCGACAGCGCCGTCGCCGAGATCGAGGCCCGCGGCGGGCGCGCGGTCGCGTACCCCTGCGACCTCAATGATTTCGACGCGCTCGACGCCATGGCCGCCAAGGTGCTCGCCGACCACGGGCGCGTCGACATTCTCGTCAACAATGCGGGCCGCTCCATTCGCCGCCGCCTCGACGAGTCCTACGACCGCTTCCACGATTACGAACGCACCATGCGGCTCAACTACTTCGCCGCGGTCCGGCTCATCCTCGCCTTCGCCCCGGCCATGCGCGCCCACGGCGACGGCCAGATCATCAATATCCTCTCCCTCGCCAACCTCTACGGCGGCCCCGGCTACGCCGCCTACGTAGCCTCCAAGGCCGCCCTCGACTCGCTGGCCACCAACCTGCAAGCCGAAACCCACACCGAGAACCTGCGATTCACCGCCATCTACCTGCCGCTGGTTCGCACCGACATGATCACCGCCAACCCCGTCTACCAGCGAGCCACCGCCAACGCCCTGACCGCCGAGGAGGGCGGCGACATCATCTGCGACGCCATTATCGACCGGCCCCGCCGCCTGGCCCCGGTCCTGGGCCGCATCGCCGCCCTCGTCGACTCGGTGCTCCCCGAACGCGCCGACGCCATCCGCCATGCCCGCTTCATCGGCGGAATGTAATGAGCGCCTTCATCGAAGCGAAATGACGCGAGCCGTCGCCGTAGCCGTGGCGACGAGTTCCTCGTCCGCACTACGCAATTCGGCCGCCAGGAACGCGATGTCACCATCGCGGCGCAGGACGCGACCGGTACCGCGCAACCGCCCGACGCGGGCGGGACGCAGAAAGCTCACCTGCAGATCGAGAGTGGACTGGAATTCCCCCGGACCGAGCGTGGCCAGCAGCGCGGGCCCCACGGTGTCGTACAGCATCGCGGCCAGGAACGCCCCCAACACCTCCCCCATCGGATTGGTGAACGCCTCGGTCGCGGTGAACGCAACATCGATGGTCCCCAATTCAGCGTCGGCATCCACGAATTCGAAGCCCAGCGTCTGCGCAGCCCGCGGCATCGGCGCCCGCCCCTCGACCGCATCCCAGAAAATCCCCGCCCGCGAATCGCTCACCCAACCAGTCTGCCGCGAAAACCCCAGCGCGCCATGAAAACAGCCGAGTGCCCGGCCACCTTCGCCCCTAAAACCCGAGTGCCCGGCCACCGCAAGGTGGCCGGGCACTCGCCTATCTCCCTCAATGACCGGGCCCGGTCACCGTCAGGTGACCGGGCCCGATTCATTCAATTCCGTTGCCGGAGGCGCGGACTAGAAGTCCATGCCACCCATGCCGCCGGTCGGGTCGCCCGCGGGGGCGGCCTTCTCCGGCTTGTCGGCGACGACGGCCTCGGTGGTCAGGAACAGGGCCGCGATGGAGGCCGCGTTCTGCAGGGCCGAGCGGGTGACCTTGACCGGGTCGGCGACACCGGCGGCCAGCAGGTCGACGTACTCGCCGGACTCGGCGTTCAGGCCGTGGCCCGCCGGGAGGTTCGAGACCTTCTCGGCGACGACGCCGGGCTCCAGGCCCGCGTTGAAGGCGATCTGCTTCAGCGGCGCGGACAGCGCGACGCGAACGATGTTCGCGCCGGTGGCCTCGTCACCGGTCAGGGACAGGGCGTCCAGCGCGGGGGCGGACTGCAGCAGGGCCACGCCACCACCGGCGACGATGCCCTCCTCGACGGCGGCCTTCGCGTTGCGGACGGCGTCCTCGATGCGGTGCTTGCGCTCCTTGAGCTCGACCTCGGTCGCGGCACCGGCCTTGATGACGGCGACGCCACCGGCCAGCTTGGCCAGGCGCTCCTGCAGCTTCTCGCGGTCGTAGTCCGAGTCCGAGTTCTCGATCTCGGTGCGGATCTGCGCCACGCGACCCTTGATGGCGTCCGGATCGCCCGCGCCCTCGACGATGGTGGTCTCGTCCTTGGTGATGACGACCTTGCGGGCGGTGCCCAGCAGCTCCAGACCGGCGGTCTCGAGGGACAGGCCGACCTCTTCGCTGATGACCTCGCCACCGGTCAGGATGGCGATGTCGGCCAGCATGGCCTTGCGGCGGTCACCGAAGCCCGGGGCCTTGACGGCGATGGACTTGAAGGTGCCGCGGATCTTGTTCACGACCAGGGTCGAAAGCGCTTCGCCCTCAACGTCTTCCGCGATGATCAGCAGCGGCTTGCCGGCCTGGATGACCTTCTCCAGCAGCGGCAGCAGGTCCTTGACGGTCGAGATCTTCGAGCCGACGAGCAGGATGTACGGATCCTCGAGGACCGCTTCCTGACGCTCCGGGTCGGTCACGAAGTAACCGGAGATGTAGCCCTTGTCGAAGCGCATGCCCTCGGTCAGCTCCAGCTGGAGGCCGAAGGTGTTGCTCTCCTCGACGGTGATGACGCCTTCCTTGCCGACCTTGTCCATGGCCTCGGCGATCAGCTCACCGATGGACGAGTCGCCCGCGGAGATACCGGCGGTGGCGGCGATCTGCTCCTTGGTCTCGACCTCCTTGGCGGTGTCGAGCAGCTTGGCGGTGACGGCCTCGACGGCCTTCTCGATGCCGCGCTTCAGGCCGAGCGGGTTGGCACCGGCGGCCACGTTGCGCAGACCCTCACGGACCAGCGCCTGGGCCAGCACGGTGGCGGTGGTGGTGCCGTCACCCGCGACGTCGTCGGTCTTCTTCGCAACTTCCTTGACGAGCTCCGCGCCGATCTTCTCGTACGGGTCCTCGAGCTCGATTTCCTTGGCGATGGAGACACCATCGTTGGTGATGGTGGGGGCGCCCCACTTCTTCTCCAGCACCACGTTCCGGCCCTTGGGGCCGAGGGTCACCTTGACAGCGTCGGCGAGGCTGTTCAGGCCACGCTCGAGTCCGCGGCGAGCCTCTTCGTCGTACGCAATTGTCTTGGCCATTGCGTTGAGATCCTCCAGATCAGGGATGGGCATGATCTGGTCAGCTTCGGTGCCCGCGACGGACGACCGGAGGTACCGGCCTCACCGTTCCGACCTAGCACTCACGGGTACGGAGTGCCAAAGCCATTTCTAGCACTCGACCCCAACGAGTGCAAGGTTGCCCGGAACCGGCGAATGGCCGCACGAGTCGCCTCGGCGGCCGATTCCCCCAAGGAGCTACCGGAAACGCGCCCGACGACTACGAGAAGTGCGAACGGTCGTCCACGCGGAGCAGCAGGGCGATCAGGGCATCGGTGCGGCGCTCCTCCGGCGTGCGGGGCTCGCCGTGCTCGACGGTCACGAGTTCGGCGTCCTGCAGGAGAAGTTCGGCCTCGATGCGCATGATGGCCCGGATGAACGGTGGGGCGACCTCGGGTGGGAGGTCACCGTTCACGATGTAGCCGCCATCGGGCGTGTCCTCGGTGGTGACATAACTGAGCGCGCGCAGCAGATCAGCGCGCTTTTCCCCCGCAACTAGGTCGGAACCCTCGTCGCCCGCCATTCCACAATCGTATCTGGCGCATCATGGACACCATGGGACCCGGTGGGGCGAGCGGGGTCGCGAGCCCTACATCACCAGGTCGGCGGCATGGCGGAGCGACACGTCGACTACTGCGCGTCGGGGGCGGGGGCGGTCAATCCGGGGATCGGCAGCGATCCCAACAGGTCCACGATGGCGGCCTGCACCGAGTCCTTGTCCAGGCCCAGGCCGTGCAGCACGCCGGAACCGTTCTCCTGATCCAGCAGGGCAAGGAGCAGATGCTCGGTGCCGATGTAGTTGTGGCCCAGCCGCAATGCCTCGCGGAAGGTCAGCTCGAGGACCTTGCGAGCCTGCCCATCGAACGGGATGAGGGCGGGCACCGGTTCGCCGGTGGCGGCGGGGAGCGCGGCCGTGGCCGCCCGACGGACCGCATCGGCGGAGACGCCCTTGGCCTTGATGACCTTCACAGCAAGGGATTTCGGCTCGGCGAGCAGGCCGAGCACCAGGTGTTCGGGACGGGTTTCGAGATTGCCGACGGCCCGGGCCTCCTCCTGCGCGGCCATGACGACGTGGCGGGCACGTGAGGTGAAGCGGGCGAATCCGGCATTGGGGTCCAGGGCCGCGGCCTGGCTCGGATCGGCGGGCGCCTTGGGCACGAAGCGTTTCTGCGCGGCCTGCTTGGTGACGCCCATGCTCTGGCCGATATCGGTCCAGGAGGCGCCGGAGCGGCGGGCCTGGTCGACGAAGTGGCCGATCAGGTGGTCGGCCACCTCGCCGATGTGGTTGCCGAGGACCACGGCGTCGGAGAGTTGTTCCAGGACATCGTCGGGACGGGCCTTCTTGATGCCGTCGATCAGATCGTCGAGGCGGATGGAGTTCGTCATGCGTCAACTCTAGGTTGACCGCACTGCTGCGGTCAACCATTGGTTGACGAATTTCGCGGCTGGTTCAGATCTTCGCCGCCCGTCCGACGGCGCTCACGATCTGCTCCTTGACCCAGGCCGCCGGGCGACCGGTGATCGCCACGCTGCCGTTCGAATCGTCGGCCTTCATGAACTGCACCAGACCGTCCTGGCGACCCAGGCTCATGCAGGTCAGCAGGAACCGGGGCTTGAACGCCGCGGGCTGCTTGCCGCGCAGGCGATCCGCGACCGCCGCGCCCAGGTACTTGCCCGCGGGCTGCGCCGCCTGGCACGACATGCGCGCCTCGCGGCCGTTGAAGCCGACCATGACCGCCGCGTCACCGACCGCGTAGACGTCCGCGAGGTCGCGCACCCGCAGCCGGTCGTCGACCAGCACCCGGCCGCGCCCGTCCACCGGCAGACCCGAGCGGGCCGCCACCTCGGGCACCGTGAAACCCGTTGTCCAGAGCACGATGTCGGCGTCGATGCGATCGCCGTCCACCAGGTCGAGACCGGTGGCGGTCACCGCCGCCACCTTCGCGACCCGGACCTGAATGCCGAGGCGGTCCAACACCTTTCGAATGTGTGCCACGGCCTTGGGGATCAACCAGCCGCCCGGCTCGTCCGAACTGACCAGCACGACATCGAGATCGGGGCGGCTCTCGGCCAATTCGGTGGCGGTCTCGAGACCGGTCGCACCGGCGCCCACCACGGCCACCCGGCCGCTGAGCGCGGGAATGCGCCGCACATCCTCGGAAGTGGCGACGGTGTGGGCGAATTCGGCCGCGCCGGGCACCATCGAGAGATCGGCGCGGCTGCCGAGGGCGTAGATCAGCGTGTCGTAGGCGACGGCGTCGCCGGTGGCCAGTTCGACGCGGCAGGCGGCGGTGTCGATGCGTTCCGCGCGACCGTTGACGAACTCGATTCCCTTGGCCGCCAGGGTCTTCCGCAGTTCCCAGCGCGCCACGTCCTGCCCGGCGAGGACCTGGTGCAGGCGCACCCGGTCGACGAATTCGGTGTGCAGGTCGATGACGGTGATGTGTGCGCCCTTGGCCTTGATGGCTTCCCGCGCCGCGGCCAGTCCCGCGTAGCCCGCGCCCAGGATGACGATTCGATGCTGTCCGGTCATGAGAGTGCTCCCTTTCACTTCAGGTACACCGTCGGCCGCTCGGTGGCCGACACCCTCTAGACCGGACAGCACCGCGATCCCTGACAGATTCGGGACGTGTCCTGTGTCACAGGCCGGTTCGTGGCACGAAAACTGCCGCTAGCCAGCGGTTTCGTCGGTGAGCTCGCGCTCGACGCGGGCGAAGTAGGCCAGCTTGTCCGGGTTCACCACGAACTGGAACCCGGCGATCAGCTCGCCGTCGAAGGTCACCGAGCTGACGCCCACCAGGGTCTCCCCCGTCCGGACCACGAAGGCCGGTGCGGCATTGACCTCCTCGACGGTGAAGGTGGCATCGGGAACCTTGGAGAACAGACCCGCCATGTAGCGCAGCACGGCCGCGATGCCGACGACGGGCCGCTTGGCCGCGTGGACCTTCGCGCCGCCATCGGCCACGGCCACGATATCGGCGGTGAACATGGACTCGAGCGCCGCCAGATCGCCGGATTGCGCCGCCTGCAGGAACTTCTCGACCAGTTCGCGCGCGTGCGTCGGCGCGGACTCGAAGCGCGGGCGCTCCTCCCGCACCCGGTGCGCGGCCCGCCGATACACCTGCTGCGCATTGGATTCGGTGAGCCCGAGCATGTCGGCGATCTCGCGGTGCGCGTAGCCGAAGGCCTCGCGCAGCACGAAGACGGCGCGCTCGGTGGCGCTGAGCCGTTCGGCCAGGGTCAGGAAGGCCATCGACACCAGTTCCCGCTGTTCGGCCGATTCCAGCGGCCCGAGTTCGCCGCGGCCGGTCGGGACCGGTTCGGGCAGCCAGGGCCCGACATAGGTCTCGCGGCGGGCGCGCGCCGAATCCAGCCAGCCGCGGCACAGATTCACCAGAATGGTGGTCAACCAGGCTTCGGCGGAACAGATTTCGGTGCGGTTGGTGGCTTCCCAGCGCAGGTAGGTCTCCTGCACGGCGTCCTCGGCCTCGGCGGCCGAGCCCAGCATGCGATAGGCGAGCGCGAACAAGCGCGGCCGATGTCGCTCGAATTCGACCAGCCCGTCGGCGTCCATCGGTACCCCAGTCCTCGTACTACGCAATCGTTTGAGGACGATACGCCTGCGGAGGCGCTCCGCGGCGGTGAGTATCCACACGTTGCCACGGTGCGCCGGGCCGCTGATGGCTCGCCAATGGATCCCTAATGGAGATCGACGGCGAAATTACTTGGGAGCCACCCGGATTGCGACGGCCACCGGCATATTGGCGTACGTCGAGGCCAGGCAGGCCAGTTTGGCGGTGCCGAGCGCCATATTGGCATTGCCCTCCAGGAAGGATCCGGGATGGGCGGCCAGGATCTGATCGATCACCTGCTTCTCCGCGTCGTCGGTGAGATCGCGGAAATCGCCGCAGGTGGTCTGGGCTCCGGCGGGCGCGCTGGTCTTCTTGGCGACCGTGGCGCTGGTGGGCGCGTCGGCGGGCGGCTGCACCACGGGTGCGGCCGCGGTGGTGGAAGCGAGGGTGGTGGTTCTGGCGGTGGTGGTCCCGGCCTGCTTCTGTCCGTTCGCCTCACCGGATTTGTCCGATCCACAACCGGCGAGACTCAACGCCATCGCACCTGCCGCGAGGGCGACGATCGAAAGACGCTTCATACCCTGCTTTCCGAACTTCCCGAAAGTGCCTGACACCGGACCGGCCCGGCGCTCGCAGAGCGTACCCGGCACAGGCCACTCCCGGAAGGCAAAGCTCGACTCCCGGGAGGACAGGGCTCGCAGGTGGGTGAGCGCCTCAGTGCAGGTGCTGCTGCCAGTCCGCCGGTACCCGCCCGCGCGGGCCCGGCACCGGCTGATCCGCCGGATGCGCGTGCGGCGGCGCGAGTTCCGGGCCGCCCTCGTACATCTCCTTGTTCGAGAAGTTGTAGTACCACTCCTCACCCGGTTCGAAACTCTGGATGAACGGGTGCCCGGTGCTCTGGAAGTGCTTGGTGCCATGCTGATTCGGCGACATGTCACAACAGCCGATGTGCCCGCACTGCGCGCAGCGGCGCAGGTGCACCCACCAGCCGCCCGCGGCATCGCATTCCACGCAGCCCGTACCACTGGGCGGCACGGTGGGGTCGATGCCTTCGATCTGCTCGGTCATCAGTTGCCTTCCGTCGTGGCCGTGAGGGGCAGGCGGACGATGAATCGCGTGTTCCCGGCCTCGGATTCGACGCGGATGTCGCCGTGGTGCTTGTTCACCACGATCCGGAACGAGATGTCGAGTCCGAGGCCGGTGCCCTCGCCGACCGGTTTGGTGGTGAAGAAGGGTTCGAAGATGCGGGTGCGGATCTCGTCCGGGACGCCGGGCCCGGTGTCGCCGATTTCCACCGCGGCACAATCGTTCTCACGATAGGTGCGAATGGTCAGCGTGCCGCGCCCGGCCATGGCGGCGACCGCGTTGTCGATCAGATTGGTCCACACCTGGTTCAATTCCGCGGCGTAGCAGGGCACCTGCGGCAGCGCCGGGTCGTATTCCTTGATCACCGTGATGTCGTCGCCGATCTTGCGGGCCAGCATGACCAGTGTGGAGTCCAGCAGTTCGTGCAGGTCCACCACCTGGAACGGGGCCCGGTCCATCTGCGAGTACTGCTTGGCCGCGTTCACCAGCGAGGAGATGCGGGTGGTCGAATCGGTGATCTCGTTCATCAACAACTCGGTCTCGACCGTGTAGTTGAGCCAGCGGATCGCGCCCTCGAAAACATCCGCGCCACAACCGGAGAGGGTGCCGTTCACCTTCTCCAGCCAGTCGGTGTCGAATCCGGCCTGCACGAAGTTGGGTGCGAGGTCCCAGCCGTTGGCGATGCCGTGATTCTCGAGCCAGTCGCCCAACTCGTCCTCGCGGTCGGAGGCCTCCATGGAGGTGAGCTTGGGCGCCTTGGCGACCTGTGCGGCCGCCTCCTCCTGCAACTGCACCAGCGACTCGAGCGCCTTGGAGTCGAACTTGCCGTGCGCCATCATCTTCAGCTTGTGCCGCATCCCGGCCACGCGTTCGCGCAGCGAGGAGGTGGCGCGCACGGCGGCCGCGGCCGGATTGTTCAGCTCGTGGGTCAGGCCCGCCGACAGCGAGCCCAGCGCCAGCAACCGCTCGCGCTGGCCGATGCGCTCATTGGCATTGCGGTTGCCGAAGAAGACGCCCTCGAGCAGGTGCAGGGCCATGGGGAACCAGTCCTGCATCATCTTCGCGAAGGTGCCCGCGTCCAGGACGAAGAACTTCGACGGCCGCGTCACGTAGAACGAGGCGGTGTAGTTCTGGTCGACCTTGTCGCCCATGTAGGCGGTCCACGCGCCCGCGTAGGAGCCGACGTGCTCGGTGCGCACGAGCTCGAGCTCCTCGCCGCCCGACATCTTGGTCATCACCACCTCGCCGTCCATCAGGACGTAGAAGCAGGTCGCCGGATCGCCCTCGCGGAAGACGAGTCCGGGCTCGAACATCTCGACCCGGCCGTCGCGGCACAGCCAGGCCAGCTGCTCGTCGTTCAGCTTCTCGAACAGGAACAGCTGACGCAGTTCGTTCGGGTCGCAGATCAATCGGGTGTTGCCCATGTGCGCTACTCCTACTGTTTCGCGAGCCAGCGGTGCACCAGCATGACGGCCATCGCGCCCTCGCCGACCGCCGAGGCGACCCGCTTGGCCGATTCCGATCGCACGTCACCGGCCACGAAGACGCCCGGGACGCTGGTCTCCAAATGCTGTGGCGGGCGCGGCAGCTCCCAGCCCGCGGGCCGTTCGCCGTCGACCATGAGGTCGGGTCCGGCCAGCACGTAGCCGTTGTCGTCCCGCTTGACGATGCCGTCGAGCCAGTCGGTTTCCGGGGCCGCGCCGATGAACAGGAACAAACGCTCCGCGTCGACCTTTTCTTCCGCGCCGGTCTCGTTATTGCGCAGCACGATCCGCTCGAGGTGGTCGTCGCCGTCGGCGGACACCACCTCGGTGCGGGTGTGCACCTTGATATTGGGCACCTGCTCGATCTGCTGGATCAGGTAGTGCGACATGGACGCTTCGAGGGATTCGCCGCGCACCAGAATGTGCACGGTCTTGGCCCGCCGGGACAGGAAGACCGCCGCCTGGCCCGCCGAGTTCGCGCCGCCCACGATGTAGACGTCCTTGTCGGCGCAGTCGCTGGCCTCGGTCATGGCCGAGCCGTAGTAGACGCCGCGGCCGGTGTACTCGTCCACGCCCGGCGCCGGGTGATGCCGGTAGTTGACGCCGGTCGCGATGAGCACCGAATGCGCGGCGACACTGCCGCCGTCGGCGAAGCGCACCACGCGGGCCGCGCCGCACGCCTCGAGGGCCACCACCTCGCGCGCGGTAATGAGTTCGGCCCCGAATTTCACGGCCTGCCGCCGCGCCCGGTCGGCCAGCTGCGCGCCCGACAGCCCGTCCGGGAAGCCCAGGTAGTTCTCGATGCGCGAGCTCTGTCCGGCCTGCCCGCCGGTGGCGGTGCGTTCGACCAGCACGGTGCGCAGCCCCTCCGACGCGCCGTAAACCGCCGCGCCCAAACCGGCCGGGCCACCGCCGACCACGATCAGGTCGTAGAAGTCGCTGGTGGCAACGGTGTTCAGGCCCACGCCCTGGGCCAGCTGCGCGTCGGTGGGCATGATCAGCACATCGCCATTGGGGTTGATGATCACCGGGCACTGGTCCTCGGTGGCATTGGCGGCGGTCAGCAGCCGCGCCCCCTCCGGCTCGTCGACCTGGTACCAGCGATACGGCAACTGGTTGCGCGCCAGGAACTCCCGGACCTCCGAGCAGCGGGCCGACCAGCGGTGGCCCACCACCTTGGTCTCGGTCACCGGCTTGTGCTCGTCCCCGCGCCACGCCTCGAGCAGGGCGTCGACGACCGGATACAGCTTCTCCTCCGGCGGATCCCACGGCTTGAGCAGGTAGTGGTCCAGGTCGACCACATTGATGGCCTCGATGGCGGCATTGGTGTCCGCGTAGGCGGTGAGCAGCACGCGGCGCGCCCACGGGTGCAGGTCCATGGCCTGCTCGAGGAATTCGACGCCGTTCATACCGGGCATGCGGTAGTCGGCGATCAGCACCGCGACCGGCTGGCCGCGCAGTTTCATCTCCCGCAGCGCCTCGAGCGCGTCGGCGCCGGACTCCGCCCGCAGAATCCGATAGTCCGCCCCGTACCGGCGGCGCAGGTCCCGCACGACCGCACGCGAGACGCCCGGATCGTCGTCAACGCTGAGGATGGCCGGTTTCACGGCAGCTGGTGAAGTCACCTATCGAGTATGGAACCCGGAGTCAAATCCGATGATGCTGAACCAGATCCAGCTCGGTCGGCGTGAGCAGGCGCTCTAATCGTTCTTCGAGGGCCCCGTTGGCCTTCTTGCGCACGAAATGCTTCGGCGTCGTGGTGGACTCCGCATCGGCACCGGACTCTTCGGCAGGAAGGAGCGGAACCGTTCTGGTCTTGCGATGCAGGAGCGAGCGCAGGTTCACGGCCGATCACCTCACGTTTCCCAGTCGGAAGCTGGTGGCAGTGTCTGATGCTTCGTCTATCCCACATTGTGCGCCGCTCATTACATTTCGGACATCAGCACCGCCGTAATGTGATCTAGTTGATTTTCACCAAGGGGAATGAACTCGACGCGCGAGCTATACGTGCTGGTGAGGTGGCGTGATCCGGGCCACGCGGCCCGGGTGACCCAGGCCACCCCGCACTAGGATGCGGGTACCGATCGTTACGTCCCCGGAGGCAGCGTTGCCGAACAAACTCGAAGCCAGTATCGATATCGCGGCCGCGCCGGAAAAGGTCTGGAGTGTCGTCTCCGATCTGAAGCGCATTCCCGAATTCAGTCCGCAGACCCTGCGCATGCAGCCGCTCGGGCGCGCGGTGCACACCGGCACCTGGACGGTGAATCTGAACAAGGCCTCGGGGTACGTCTACCCGACCACCTCGAAGGTGGTGCGCTTCGAGCCGAACAAGGCGATCGCCTTCCGCATGACCGAGAACCGGACGGTCTGGAGCTACACCCTCGAGCCCACCGCGGACGGCACCCGCCTGATCCAGCGGCGCGATGTCCCCAATGGCAAGCTGCCGTGGTGGTTGCAGAAGACCATCGACACGGTCTTCGGCGGCGAACAGCCCTTCGAGGCCGCGCTCGTGGAGGGCATGCACGAAACCCTCGGGAAGATCAAGCAAACCGTGGAGAGCTGAGCGTAGGTTCGGCCTATGCGACGACTTCCAGCGATCTGTGCCGCGACCGTCGGTGTGGCGCTGCTGCTGACCGGCTGCGGCAGCTCCGACTCCTCCGGCGACCGGACGGTGACCGTCACCGGAACCGGAAAGGTGCAGGGCACACCGGATGTGCTCAATGCCGATCTGGGCACCGAGGTGAGCGCGGGCGATGTGTCCGCGGCCGTCGACCAGGCCAATGCGAAGGCCAAGGCGATCACCGATGCCATGGTCACGGCGGGGGCCAAACGCGAGGACATCAAGACCAGCGATCTGTCGGTCCAGCCCACCTACGGGACCGACGGGCACAACATCACCGGGTATCGCGCGACGAATTCCATGCACGTGGCCGTGCGGGACCTGCCGAAGGCGTCGGGCATTCTGTCGGCGGCGGTGCAGGCCGGGGGCAACGACACCCGCATCAATTCGGTGGCATTCGGGTTGGAGGACAACACCAAACTGCTCTCCGACGCCCGTGCCCGGGCCTTCGACGACGCCAAGAGCCGCGCCCAGCAGTACGCGGACCTGTCCGGCTTGAAGCTGAAGACGGTCAAGACCATCAGCGAAAACGGCAGTGGCGCAACGCCTACCCCCACCCCCATGTATCGCAATGGGGTCCCCGGTGCCGCGCCCGACATCACCCTCGAACCGGGCCAGCAGACGGTCACCTTCGAGGTGACCGTCGCTTGGAATATGGGTTAGCTACTTCCAGTTCGGGAGCGTGACGACCTGGGCCGCGTAGGACAGGCCCGCGCCGAAGGCGATGAGCAGGGCGGTGCCGCCGGGTTTGGCATCGCCCTGACGCATCATGGCCTCCATGGCCAGCGGGATCGAGGCGGCCGAGGTATTGCCGGTCTCCTCGATGTCATTGGCCAGCGCGCAGCTGTCGGGGAGTTTCAGGACCCGGGCCATGATTTCGATGATGCGGCCGTTGGCCTGGTGCGGAACCATGGCGTCCAGATCCTCGGCGGTCAGGCCCGCCTGTTCGATGGCGTCGCGGCAGACCTTCTCCAAAGAGTGTGCGGCCCAACGGAAGACGGCCGTGCCCTCCATGGCGAGATAGGGGCGGACGGCGTCCAGCCCTTTCTCGTCGATCTCGGCGAAGAACTCCATCCAGTCCTTGTCCTGGCGGATGGCGTGGTGCTGGGTGCCGTCCGAACCCCACACCGTGGGCCCGATGCCCGGTTCGTCGGAGGGGCCGATCACCACCGCGCCCGCGCCGTCGGCGAAGAGGAAGGCCGTGCCGCGATCGGTCGGGTTGATCGTGTCCGTCAGCCGTTCCACGCCGATGACCAGGACGTGGCGGGCGGTGCCGCCCTTGACCAGATCCGAGGCCAGGGCCACCGCGTGGCAGAAGCCCGCGCAGCCCGCCGAGATGTCGAAAGCGGCGACATTGTTCAGGCCGAGTTCGGTGGCGATCTGCGGTGCGGCGGCGGGGGTGAGCAGCAGCCAGGTCGAGGTGGCGACGATGACGCAGTCGATCTGGGCCCGGTCGATCTCGGCGGCCTCGATGGCGTCGCGCGCGGCCGCGGCGCTCATGGAAACGATCGTCTCCTCGGGGGAGGCGAAGCGGCGGGTGCGGATGCCGGAGCGGGTCCGGATCCATTCGTCGCTGGAGTCGATGGGTCCGGCGACCTCATCGTTGGTGACGACTCGCTGCGGGCGGTACACGCCGAGCCCGAGCATTGCCGTGTGCTCTACCCCGTTGATCGAGGCAATTCGAGCAGCCATTGGTCTTCTCCTATGTACTGCGCGTCGAACGTGACCTTCATCGGGTTCCCCACCCCAGAAGCGGACCTTCAGGACACCGCAGACATGAGGCTCCCTCACATTAACCGAGATACCCCCTGATACGTGTGCGTATGCTCACAATCACGGGGTTTTGCCAGGTGGCTCACCGAGTGTTCACACCCGTGTTCGCTCGCGTTCGGTCACCGAGAACGCGAGCGTCGAACGCGCTTCCCGTATCGTGTGATCGCGGTCAACGACCGCACCTGTCCGCGCATGAAAGAGGAGCCTGTGGCCCGCCGACCCACCCCGCCCGGCACTCCGGAACAGACCGGCCTCGGTCACGTGGCCGATCTGGTTCGCAAAGCCGTTCCGCCGCTGCACCCCGCGGGTCTGCCGTTCGTCGCCGCGCCGCTCGCCGTGGCCACCCTGGGCTACCGGCGAAAGTGGTTGCGCCGCACGGGTTTGCTGGCCGCCGCGGCCTGCGCCGCCTTCTTCCGCCACCCGCACCGGGTGCCGCCGAACCGACCCGGCGTGGTCGTGGCCCCGGCCGACGGTGAGGTGGCCCTCGTCGACACCGCCGTGCCGCCCGCCGAGCTCGGCCTGGGCGACGCGCCGCTGCCCCGGGTGAGCATCTTCCTGTCCGTGCTGGACGTGCACGTGCAGCGGGTGCCGGTGAGCGGCCTGGTCGAGCAGGTCGCGTATCTGAAGGGCCAGTTCCTGTCCGCGGACCTGCCCGAGGCCAGCGAGCGCAACGAGCGCAACAGCGTGGTCATCGAAACCGCCTCGGGCCAGCGCGTGATCGTGGTGCAGATCGCCGGTCTGCTCGCGCGCCGCATCGTCTGCGAGGCGAAGGCGGGCGACAAGCTGAACATCGGTGACACCTACGGCCTGATCCGCTTCGGTTCGCGCGTGGACACCTACTTCCCGGCCGGTACCACGCTGCTGGTGACGCCGGGGCAGCGGACCATCGGCGCGGAAACGGTGCTGGCCGAACTGGATTCATGATGGAGCAACTCGCGCCCGCGCCGGACCAGCGCCGCCGCAATCGCACCGTCCGCCTGCTGCCCAGCATGGTGACCATCCTGGGCCTGTGCTCGGGCCTGTCCGCGGTGAAGTTCGCCATGGAGGGCAAGCTGGGCATCGCGCTGGCCCTGGTCGGCGCGGCGGCCATCTTCGACATGCTGGACGGTCGCATCGCCCGCATGCTGGATGCCACCACCAAGATGGGCGCGGAGCTGGATTCGCTCTCCGACGCCATCGCCTTCGGTGTCGCGCCCGCCCTGGTGCTGTACGTGACCTTCCTGCACGCCGACAGCATCGGCTGGATCCTGGCGCTGCTGTTCGCGGTCTGCATGGTGTTGCGGCTGGCCCGCTTCAACACCCTGATGGACGACGACAACCGGCCGGATTGGCAGCGCGAGTATTTCGTGGGTGTGCCCGCACCCGCGGGCGCGCTCATCGTGCTGCTGCCCATCGCGCTGTCCGAGCAGTTCCACGACGGCTGGTGGGTGAGCTTCCCGGTGGTGGCGGTGTGGACCGTGCTCACCGGTCTGCTGTGCGTGAGCACGCTGCCGACGCTGGCCATCAAGTCGGTCTCGGTGGCCCCGCGCACCGCGCCGATCCTGCTGGTGCTGGTCGGTCTGGTCGCCGCGCTGCTGGTCACCTACCCGCTGATCCTGATGATGGCGTTGGTCGCGCTGTACCTGTGCCACATCCCCTTCGCGGTGCACTCGGCCCGCTGGGTGGCCGCGCGACCGGAGACCTGGCATCACAAGCCGTCCGAGCGCCGCGCGCAGCGCCGGGCCCAGCGCCGTCAGCGCCCGCTGGCCGGTCGGGTGCCCCGGGTCTCCACGGCCCGGCTGCGGCTGCGTCGCCCCGGACAGCGAGATCGGTTCCCGGACCGCGTCAATCGCTGAAGCCAGCAATCGGTGAAGTCGGTCCGCGCCCCCAGGCAGAATTGACGGGTGCCGGAAATCAAGCTGACCGCCCGCCGGAACTCCTCGAGCGCGGATGCCCGCTGGGGGCTGGTGCGGCTGCATCCCGAAGTGATGATGGCGCTCGGCCTGCAGGCGGGCGACGGCGTCACGCTGACCGGCGGGCGGCGCACCACCGCGGTGGTCGGGCCGTTCCGGCCGGGGCGGGCGGTCGGCACCGGTGTCGCGCTGCTCGACGAGGTCATCCTGTCCAATGCGAAGGTGCGCGAGGACGGTGATGTCACGATCGCACCGGCGACCGTCTACGACGCGCGCCGGGTCGCGGTCACCGGTTCGAGCCTCGCCATGACGGCCATCCCGGAATCGACGCTGCGGCAAGCACTTCTGGGCAAGATCGTGACGGTCGGCGACACCGTCACCCTGCTGCCGCGCGATCTGCTGGCCACCGACAATCCGGCCGCCGCCCGGCAGGCGTTGAAGAACCTCGGGATCGCCTGGACCTCGGAGGTTCTCAAGGTCACGGTCACCGATCCGCAGCCCGGGGCGGTCACCATCCTGCCCAGCACCGTGGTGACGCTGGGCCGGAGCATCGGCGGCACCGACACCCCCCACGGCCTGCTCGACGACACCGACCTACCCGCGCCCGCCCCGATCGTGGTGCGCGAGCGCCCGGCCTCGACCGCGCCCACGGCCGCGGTCGCGGTGGCGGATCTGGCGGGCGTGCAGAACCAGGCCGCCAAGCTGACGGAATGGCTGAATCTCGCGCTGGACGAGCCGGAATTGCTCAAGGCCCTCGGGGCCACTTCGCATTTGGGGGTCTTGATCACCGGGCCCGCGGGCGTCGGCAAGGCGACGCTGGCGCGGGCGGTGGTGGGCGCGCGGCGGCTGGTGGAACTCGACGGCCCCGCGATCGGCGCGATCGAGAGCGGCAGCCGATTACGCGCGGTCGCGGACAAGGTGACCGAAATCTGTTCCGGCGCGGGCGGAGTGCTGTTGATCACCGATATCGACGCCCTGCTGCCCGCCGAACCCGAACCGGTGGCCACCCTGATTCTGGACCAATTGCGCTGTGCCGTAGCGCGTCCGGCCGTGGCCGTGCTGGCCACCACCTCGAATGCGGTGGGCCTCGACGCGCGGCTGCGCGGACCGGAGCTCTTCGATCGGGAGGTGTCGCTGCCGCTGCCCAAGGCCAAGGTCCGGGCGGCACTGCTGGAACAGCTGCTGCGCAAGGTGCCCACCGATGGCCTGCGGCTGGAGGAGATCGCCACGCGGACACCCGGATTCGTGGTGTCGGATCTGGCGGCCCTGATCCGGGAGGCGGCGCTGCGGGCGGCCGCGCGGGCCAGCCGGGAGCACGCGGATCCGGTATTGGCGCAGGAGGATCTGGTCGGGGCCCTGGAGGTCATCCGCCCGCTGTCGCGGTCGGGCTCCGAGGAATTGGCCATTGGCGGCCTGAGCCTCGACGACGTGGGCGACATGGCCGAGACCAAACAGGCGCTCACCGAGGCGGTGCTGTGGCCGCTGCGGCATCCGGATTCGTTCCACCGCTTGGGCATCGAGCCGCCGCGCGGGGTGCTGCTCTACGGCCCGCCCGGCTGCGGGAAGACCTTCCTGGTGCGCGCGCTGGCCGGGACCGGGCAGCTGAGCGTGCACGCCGTGAAGGGCGCCGAGCTCATGGACAAGTGGGTGGGATCGTCGGAGCGGGCGGTGCGCGAGTTGTTCCAGCGCGCACGGGATTCCGCGCCCTCGCTCATTTTCTTGGACGAGGTGGACGCGCTGGCTCCACGCCGCGGCCAGTCCAGTGACTCCGGCGTCTCCGATCGGGTGGTCGCGGCTCTGCTCACCGAGTTGGACGGGGTGGAACCCCTGCGGGACGTGGTCGTGGTCGGCGCGACCAACCGGCCGGAATTGATCGATCCGGCGCTGACCCGGCCGGGTCGCCTGGAGCGGCTGGTGTTCGTGCCGCCGCCGGATGTCGACGCCCGCGCCGAAATCCTGCGCACCGCCGCCAAACACGTGCCGCTGGCCAAGAACGTGAACCTGCGCAGGCTCGCGCGGGACCTGGAAGGCTATTCGGCCGCGGACTGTTCGGCCCTGCTGCGCGAGGCCGCCCTCGCGGCCATGCGCCGCGATGTGGAGGCCGGGGAGGTGACCGCCGAGGATATGACGGCGGCCCGCAAGGCGGTGCGCCCGTCGCTGGATCCGGTGCAGGTGGAGTCGTTGCGGCTGTACGCGGCCCAGCGCGATGCCTCCGGCCCGCCGGGCGATCCCTCCGGATACGTCTAACCGACCGATTAGTCCGTTTTGCCTGCGGTTTCGAAGTTTGCCGAATCCGCACAAAGTAGGCGAGTCGAACCGACCGGTCCGCCTATCACCGGTAGGTTTGCGCAGGTGAGGTCGTATCAGGTCGCCGCCGAGACGATCACGGCACTGGTGACAGCAACGGTTGCCGGGCTGGCGCTGGCGCTACCCATCGACTTCGGCTGGACCTCACAGACTTCCGCGCTGCAGCTGGACCTGCTGGCCTACAGCCTGCCCCGGGCGATCTCGGCGGGCGTGCTGGTGGCCATGATCGTGGCGGTGCTGCTCACCACCCTGGGCAGCGTCGAGGTCGCGTGGGGCACCACACTGGGCGGGCTGCTCGTCCTACTGGCCAATCACGCCTTCGGGCATGCCTCCGATCCGCATTCCTCGCTGTCCACCATGAATTTCATCGATTCGCTGGCGGGCGGGCTGGTGCTGGGCGCGCTGGGCGCGGCGGTGCTGCATCACCGGCTGTCCGCCTTCGCCTGGACGCTGGGCATTCTGATCAGCCTGCTGCTGGGTTCGGTGAATCCGGTGCCCCGCATCGGCGGCGGTATCGACGAGACGACCGGCGACCACTGGCACGCCACGGACATGCCGCCCCTGTGGATGCTCCTGCTGGCCCTGGCGCTGTCCGCGCTGGGCTTCCTGGCCAATCGCAATCATCCGGTCGCGCAACGCTTGTCGATCGAGTTGCCGCTGGCGCCGATTCTGGCGGGCGTGGTGCTGGTGCTGATCACCCTGGCCAGCGCGGAATGGCTGGCCCGGCACGGCGGCAGCCTGGCGGGCATCGGCCTCGCGGTGGTGACGGCGGTGGGGACCGCCATGATCGCGGCCATGCTGCTACCGGGCCGGGACGGCGAGATCGTGCTGCTGGCGGTGGGTCTGAGCGCGGTGGCCGCGGCCACGGTGGCGGCCGAGCTGCCCGCCTGGTCGATTCCGCTGCTGGTGGCGGTGACGGCCTTCGGCATGTGGATGGGCAGCAGGCACGGCGCTCCATCGGCGTGTCTGGTGGCGGCGATCGTGCTCGGCATCACCACGGCTCTCACCGCCGATACCGAATGGGCCTGGCTGATTGTCGGCGGTGCCGCGGTCGTCTCCTGGCTCATCGGTTTCGCGCTCACCTCGGCCCGGCCGCGCTATGTGCCGAGCCGGGTGCTGGGCACCATGGTGATCTTCGTGCCGTCGGCGGTGCTTGGCATGCGCGATTACGTGGCGCGCGGGGACTACGCGGTGCGATCCACCGGCAATGCGACGGTGTGCACGGTGACCTCGGGCAGTACCTCGGCTCCGGCGTGGACGGCGGCCCTGGTGGCCGCGGGCTGTCTGGCCGGGCTGGTGGTGCTGCATCGCAGCCGCCCGGCGGGCGAGGCGACGAACGCGGCGACCCAGGAGTCGATCGACCCCGAATAGTCAGGCGCGCACGGCGGTTTCGAGCGTGGCGGGCGCGTCCGGAAGCTGCGCGAACCAGGTCCGATAGAAGGCCGTCACATACGCGGCCAGCAGTCCGAGCACGATCATGCCCGCGGGCACCGGATGCTCGGCGAAGCCGACCGACAGGTAGCGGTAGGACAACAGCAATCCGGCGAAGAGCGCGGCACCGGCGGCCACCAGTCGCACCCGGGTGCCGTCCCAGCCGCGCTCCGGCGCGCGCAGCGCGGATTCGACGGTCAGGCACAGCACCGCGCCCGCGACCAGGTCGGCCCCGTAGTGGTAGCCGAAGCCGAGGGTGGCCGAGAGCGTGGCGATGAGCCAGAACGCGCCGCCCCAGCGCAGCCAGGTCGGCGCGGGCGCGCCCGTGAACGGATCGCGCCGGGAGTGGATGAAGATCGACAGCGCCCACGCGGTGTGCAGCGAGGGCATGCAGTTGCGCGGGGTGAAGTGGTCGAAGGCAATGGATCCGGGCGCGAGGTCCACCGGCGGCACCACGGCGGGCCAGTAGTGGCCCAGCGAGAAGGTGCTGTCCGCGCCGAACGCGAAAATCGGCCCCACGACCGGGAATACGACGTAGAAGATCGGCCCGACCAGTCCGAGCACCAGGAAGGTCCGCACCAGATAGTGCCGCGGCCACTCCCCCGTTTGCACGACATTGCGCAGCTGCCACACGGTCACGATCATGGCGCCCAACGGCAGTTCGATGTAGACCCAGTGCAGCACCGCGGAGGCGAACGGCCCCAGCCAGTCCAGCAGCTGCCCCATCATCCAGGACGGGTCGCCGAGGGCGTGGTCGACCAGCACCACGTGTTCGTCGAGCACCCGGGGCCCGGCCAGCACGGTGATGCCGAGCCAGACGTCGGCCACCTTGCTGGAGAGCACCAGCAGGATGCCCAGCGCGGCGGCGTGCAGCGCGTTGGCGCGCTCGCTGCCCTGCCATTTCCAGTAGGCGAGCCCGATCAGCGCCAGCAGCACCAGGACGGGCCCGTTGCCCATGGCCAGCGGGCCGCCGTGCAGCGTTCGAATCCCTTGGTAGACAAGGTCGATGCCCAGGGCCGCGCCGACCGCGAGGGCGCGCCGCCGCCAGGACAGTCCGATCAGGGCGAGCCCGAGTCCGGCCCACGGCACGGTGAAGGATTTGGCATTGCCCGCGAAGTCGTCCCAGATGCTCTCGAGGGGTCCGACGAAGTGATGCCGGGAGGCGACGATCTGCAGGGCGATCAGTGCCACCGCACCGATGCCGAGCACCGCCGCGAGGCGGGCGCGCGGCGACGGCGTCCACGTTTCCGGACGGCGCGCGGCACCGCCGGATCGGGAGCGCGGGTCGTCGAGCAGCATCCAGCCATAGTAAACGCCGCATGAACGCCACCCCGGTGCCCAGTTGAACGTGGGCACCGGGGTCGGGTGAACAGCCCCCGGTCAGCGCATTATCGTCGCTGGCCACGCGTACAGCGCACGCAGATCGGCGTAACCGAAATCACAAGCGTGCAAGACGCCTTTGTTCGCGGGCTCGCCTCGGTCCGCGATCCTATTGCTCGAGTTCCTGGACGAGCGAGTCGACGACCGCGACCAGATCGCCCTGGGCGGCCGCGGCCACCCGACGCTGCCGCTGATACGACGCGCCCCGCTTGGGAATGTCGGCGACCAGGGCCAGTTCGTTCTCGCAGCCGAGGCTCTTGGCGGTCGGTTCGAGCCGGTTGAGCAGATCCATCAGATCGTCGGTGACCAGCCGCTCGTTGCTGTCGGCATCGGTGATGATGATGGCGTCGAGCCCGTATCGCGCTGCGCGCCACTTGTTTTCCTGCACATGCCAGGGCGGCAGGATGGCGGGCAGGGTTTCGCCGGACTCCACGCGCCGATCGAGATCCACGATGAGGCAATGGATCAGCGCCACGATGGCGGCCAGTTCGGCCTTGGTCGGGGTGCCGTCGCAGACCCGGACCTCGATGGTGCCCCACTTGGGCGCGGGCCGAATGTCCCAGTGCATGCCGCCGAGTTGTTCGAACACACCGGTTTTGGTCTGGTCGCGCACGAATTCCTCGAACTGGCTCCAGTTTTCGAACTGGAAGGGCAGTCCGGCGGTGGGCAGCTGCTGGAACATGAGCGCCCGATTGCTGGCGTAGCCGGTGTCCACGCCCGCCCACATGGGCGAGGAGGCCGAGAGCGCGAGCAGATGCGGGTAGGACGGCAGCAGCCCGTTGAGGATCGGGAAGACCTTGTCCGGGTGGGAGATTCCGACGTGCACGTGCACGCCCCAGATGAGCATCTGGCGGCCCCACCACTGGGTGCGCTCGATGAGTTCGTCGTAATGCGCGCTGCGCGTGAGCTGTTGGGTGGACCACTGCGCGAACGGATGGGTGCCCGCGCAGAACAGGTCGACCCCGACCTCGTCGGCGGCGCGGCGCACGGCGTCCTGGGTGGCACGCAGCTCGTCGACCACCTCGCCCACGGTGTCGTGCTTGCCGGAGACCAGCTCGACGGTGTTCTTCAGCAGTTCCTTGGTGATCTGCGGGGTGCCGTCCCAGGCGCGCAGATCACCGCAGGCCTCGAAAACGGCTGCGGCCGTGTTGGACAGGTCGCGCGTGCGCTTGTCGACGAGCGCGACCTCCCATTCCACACCGAGCGTGGGCCGGGGCGATGAGTTGAAGGGGACCTTCGAAATGCCTACCCCGGCCATGGCTCACCTCGAGTGGGTTCAGGACACGACGCCACAGGCGACCCGAGCGCCCGCGTCGCCGGTCGAGAGGGTTTCCTGATCCGGCGCGGGCGCGTACCGGGTGGGAATGTTGCCGAAGTTGTCGGGCCCGTTGTGGATGATCAGGGCCTTGCCCTTGATCTCGTCCAGGGTCACCGAGTCGGTGGTGGTGGTCAGCTTGGCGGTGCCGTCCTTGAGCACCTCGAGCGAGGTCAGGTCGCCGCTGGACGGGTGCGCGTTGGCGTCGCCGACCTGCAGGTGGCCACCGGCGGAAAGGAAGTCGCCGGGCGCGCCGCCCGAGGGCGCGACGGAGTTGGGCTCGCACTTGCCGACCGAGTGCAGGTGCAGGCCGTGGAATCCGGGCTTGAGGCCGTGTGCCTCGACGACCACCTCGAGGTGGCCGCCGACGTTGGCGAAGGTGGCGGTGCCGACGGTCTGGCCGTTCGAGTCCTTGAGGGTCGCCGACACCGAATCACGCGGCTCCGCGGCATTACCCAGACCGCTCGAGGTACCGGCCGGGGCGGGCGAGCTGGTGAAGACCGCCGGGGTCGTCCCCTTGACGTCGCTCGATTCCTGGCTGTTGGAGCAGGCGGTGAGGCCGAGGGCCGCGACCGCGAGCACCGGAGCAACAGTCCACCAGGACGGGCGACGAGTTGTGGACGAGGCCATCGGGGAACTCCTTTACGAGTCCGAGTTTATCGGGAAAGCAGGGTGGACATAGTTCGTACCGGACAAGATGATGCCAGAGGCATGTGTGTGTCCCGTGGAGGGGCCATCCGGGTGTTCTGGTCGGGACTAGCCGCCGGTGACGATGACGATGACGCCGGTGGGCGAGTCCGAGATGCCGGGGAACCGGGGTTCGGCCGAGCAGCCCAGTTCGGCGGCGATGGCCTGGGCCAGCGCCTGCTCCTTGGGCGAACTGCCGTAGTACACGGTGGTTTTCGGAATGACACCGTTCGGGTAGTTCCCCACCTCGGTGACGTTGTAACCCTCGGCGCTGAGTTGATCACCGGTCTTCTTGGCGAGCCCGGGGATGGTGCCGTTGTTGTAAACCCGTACCGGAACGGTCTTGTCGATGCCCGCGGCCGCGGTGGTGGTGGGTGCGGGCGGTGTCGTGGTGGTGGTCGGCAGCGCGGCGGTGGTGGTCGGCGCGACCGGCGGAGTGGTGACCTGGGTCGAATTCTGCTGTGCCGCAGTGGTGGTGGGCGCGGCGCTGCTGGCCTGCGAGCTCGACTCCGAGCTCGCGCCGGAGGAGTCCGAACTCGACAGCGACATCGCGCCGATCCCCGCGAACACGATGGACAGCGCGATCAGAACCATCGCCAGGGCCCGCAGCGGCGGACCGCCGGACGGCGAATTCGGAGTGCTCACGCGTCGAGCCTACTGGGTTATACCTGAAAACCGAGACGGCGTGCGGCCCTGGTCTTCTGGCGGCTGGCACGCAGTCGGCGCAGCCGCTTGACCAGCATGGGGTCCGCGGCCAGCGCCTCGGGCTTGTCGACGACGGAGTTCAGCACCTGGTAGTAGCGGGTGGGCGAGAGGTCGAACAGCTCGCGGATGGCTTCCTCTTTGGCGCCCGCGTACTTCCACCATTTGCGCTCGAAGTCCAGAATGTCGAGTTCGCGGCGGGAAAGGCCGTGCGCGCCTTCCTCGTCGGCGACACCTGCCTGGCCATGGTCCGGAATACCGACGGAGCCCGCGGGGATACCGTCCTCGCTTGCGGAGATGTCTCGTGCCGCTGCGCTGTCCATAGTGCTCCCTCGCCGAGTGGTCACCAGACGAATATGGTGCTTGTGCGTCGCCGATCATTCAACCACGCGGCGGGACCTTCCCGATGCGTACCGCTCGGCGTGTTTCGGTGACTCATCCCCGGCGTGTCGCATGGGGAACGGCCAGCGTGAGCAGCCCGGCAACCACCCAGTAGGCTGCTCAGCATGGCTATTCTCCCGATTCGCATTGTCGGCGACCCGGTTCTGCACCGCGCGACCACCCCGGTCACGCAGTCCCCGGAGGAGCTGGCCGAGCTGATCGCGGACATGTACGACACCATGGACGCCGCCCACGGTGTCGGCTTAGCGGCCAATCAGGTCATCATCAAGGCCGAGGACGAGCTCTCCCCGCGGATTTTCGTCTACGACTGCCCGGACGAGGTGTCCGACGGCAAGATGGTGCGCCGTCGCGGCTGCGTGGTCAATCCGGTGCTGACGACCTCCGAGATCCCGGAAACCATGCCGGATCCCGACGATGACGAAGAGGGCTGCCTGTCGGTGCCCGGCGAGCAGTTCCCCACCGGCCGCGCCGACTGGGCCAAGGTGACCGGCACCGACGAGAAGGGCGAGCCGGTCGAGATCGAGGGCCGCGGCTTCTTCGCCCGCATGCTGCAGCACGAGACCGGCCACCTCGACGGCTACCTCTACGTGGATGTGCTGGTGGGCCGCAATGCCCGCGCCGCCAAGAAGGCCATCAAGCGAAACGGCTGGGGCAAGCCGGGTTTGAGCTGGGTGCCGGGCACCGTCCCGGATCCGTTCGGGCACGACGACGTCGACGAGGACGACGACTGATTCGCCCATGACCGAATCCGAACTCCCGCCGATCGGCAAGCGGGTCGTGGTTCGCTATCGCCTGCCCGCGGGATATCCGCAACCGCTGACGGATGTGATCGGTGAGCTCACCGCGACCGACCCCCTGACCGTGCGCACCGCCGACGGCCAGGTGGTCTCCATCGCCTGGGATCAGGTGGTGGCCTGGAAGCCGGTGGGGCCCAGGCCCATTCGGACCAGCGAGATCCGTTCCCTGGAGTCGGCGGCGGCCGACGCCTGGCCGGGCCTGCACCGGTCCTGGGTGGACGGCTGGCTGCTGCGCGCCGGGAACGGCTACACCAATCGCGCGAATTCCGCGGTGCCGCTGGGCGGTACGGACGGACCGGCGCTGATGAACGCCGAGACCCTGCACCGCATCGGCGAGTGGTACACCGCGCACGGCCTGCCCATGGTGTTGCAGCTGCCCGATCGGCTGGCCACGGCCCCCGCGCAGTGGCGCAGCTGGAACGAAACCCGGGTGCTGGCCGTCGATATCGCGAATCTCATGTTGCCGCAGGGCCCGTCGATGGTGCGGTTCACCCCGGAACCGGACGGGGCGTGGCTGTCCATGCACCGGCATCGCGGCGGGGACACCGATGTCGGGTCCACGCCGGTGGTGGAGGTGCTCACCGCGGTGCGCGACGGCGAAGTCGCCTTCGCCACACTGGGTTTGCCGACGCCGCTGGCCATCGGCCGGGCCGCGGTGACCACGGCCCCGGACGGCCGCCAGTGGGTCGGGCTGACCTGCGTGGCGGTGGCGGCCGGGCATCGGCGACACGGACTGGGCACGCTGGTGTGCGCGGAGATGATCCGCTGGGGGCAGGCGCGCGGGGCCACGCACGCGTACGTGCAGGTGTCGGATGACAATGACGCGGCGCTGGCGTTGTATCAGGAGATGGGTTTCCTGGAGCACCACGGCTACCGGTACGCCGCGCCCTGATTTCGCTTTCGAAGACTATTGCTGAAAGGTCCGCCACCCCCATGCGCATCGCCACCTGGAACGTGAATTCGATTCGCACCCGGCAGGATCGGGTGCTGGCGTGGCTGGACCGCGCCGATATCGACGTGCTCGCCATGCAGGAGACCAAGTGCAAGGACGAGCAGTTCCCGTTCGAGGCCTTCGAGGCCGCCGGGTACGAGGTCGCGCACCTTGGCGTCAGCCAGTGGAACGGGGTGGCCATCGCCTCGCGGGTGGGGCTCGCGGAGGTGGAGATCGGATTCCCGGATCAGCCCGGATTCGACAAGGACGCCGGTGCGTCGCTCTTGAGCGCGCCGGTGGTGGAGGCCCGCGCGCTCGGGGCGACCTGCGGCGGGGTGCGGGTGTGGAGCCTGTACGTGCCCAACGGCCGCGCACTGGACGACCCGCACTACACCTACAAGCTGGAATGGCTTGCGGCGCTGCGGGCCGCGGGCAGCAAGTGGCTCGCGGAGGATCCGGACGCGCAGATCGCGCTGGTCGGCGACTGGAATATCGCACCGACCGACCTGGATGTCTGGTCGCCGGAGTTCTTCCAGGGCAAGACCCACGTCTCCGACCGCGAGCGCGACGCCTTCGAGGCGATCAACGAGGCGGGCTTCACCGATGTGATGCGCCCCTTCCACCCCGGCCCCGGCGTCTACACCTACTGGGACTACACCCAGCTGCGCTTCCCCCGCAAGGAGGGCATGCGCATCGACTTCATCCTCGCCTCCCCCGCCCTGGCGGCCCGCGTCACCGAGGCGAACGTGGACCGCGAGGAGCGAAAGGGCAAGGGCGCCAGCGATCACGCCCCGGTCGTGGCCGATCTCGCCGACTGACGCGGATCTCGCGGACCGATGCGGCTAGACCGGTCGGGTCTTGATGGCGTCGCGGGAGATGAAGACGTCGTAGTTTCCGGCCGTGGCGATGACCGCGTTGCCGTAGGCCGAGCGCACGAAAGGCTTTGTGTACCAGGACTGATTCTTCATGTCCTGGAAGAAGTCCTGGTCGCTGCCGTTGAGGAAGATCTGGTTCTGCTTGGTGGCGATGCCGTCCAGGCGCTGGCCGTAGAGGCGCGTCACCTTGTAGCCGGAGTTGAAGCCGAGCGCGTTGACCCACGGCTCGAGTTCCACGATATTGGCCTGCAGTACCCACATGTCGCCCTCGACCTTGTAGGTCTCGTGCTTGTCGGCGTGGTCCTTGTCGCCGTAGAGGGTCAGATCCACGTCCATCATGTGTTCTTGCCCGGCAATGGGTTTGGCCTCGATGTGGGCGGCCTTCACCTCGCCGGTGAGGCCGAGGAACGTCTGCAGCAGCGTGGTGATCCAGAGGATCACCACGGCGACGAGCACCAGCCCGATCGCACCCGCGCCACGCCCGGCCAGCACTCGCCAGCCGACCTTGCGCGCCTTGAAAACAGCCGTGATCAGCAATCCGATTGCCGCGATGGCGAGCACCAGCAGCAGAATCTGGATCCAGCCGAAGCTAACCGGGAAGACCATGCGGTAGTTGTACCCCGCGGGCACGACAGTTCACCGCAGGTCACAAACGAAATGTGCGTGTCCCCCCGGCGAGCCCGTATGACTCGCCGAAGGGACACGCGGTGAGAATCAGAAAGCCGCTTCGTCCAGCTTCATGATGTCGTTGTCGATGTTCTCGACGACGGAACGCACGCCGCTGATCAGGGGGAGCTTGTTCTTCGCGAACCACGACGCCACGCCGACCTTGCCGGTGTAGAAGTTCTTGTCCTTGGCGTCCGCGCCCGCGTCCAGCGCCGCCTGCGCGATGGCGGCCTGCTCGAGCAGTCGCCAGGCGATGACGAGATCGCCCACGGCGTAGAGGAATCGGACCGAGCCGAGGCCGACCTTGTAGATCTCGTCGGTCTGCTGCTGCGAGGCCATCAGGTAGCCGGTCAGCGCGGCCGCCATGGCCTGCACGTCGGCCAGTGCCGCGCCGAGCAGCCCGCGCTCGACCTTGAACTGGTCCGGGCCGCCGTCGACGAACTTCTGGATCAGGCCCGCGACGTGCCCGAGCGCCACGCCCTTGTCGCGAATGATCTTGCGGAAGAAGAAGTCCTGCGCCTGGATGGCGGTGGTGCCCTCGTAGAGCGAGTCGATCTTGCAGTCGCGAATGTACTGCTCGATCGGGTAGTCCTGCAGGTAGCCCGAACCGCCCAGGGTCTGCAGCGATTCGGTCAGGCTCTCGTAGGCCCGGTCCGAGCCGCAGCCCTTGACGATCGGCAGCAGCAGGTCGTTGACCCGCTCGGCCAGCTCGGCGTCCACACCGTAATTGGCCTGCGCCACATCGGCGTTCTGGTAGGAGGCGCAGAACATGTACAGCGCGCGCAGGCCCTCGGCGTACGCCTTCTGGGTGGCCAGCGAGCGGCGCACGTCCGGGTGGTGGGTGATGGTGACGCGCGGCGCGCTCTTGTCGGTCATCTGGGTCAGATCCGCGCCCTGCACGCGCTGCTTGGCGTACTCGAGGGCGTTGAGGTAGCCGGTGGACAGCGCGCCGGTGGCCTTGGTGCCCACCATCATTCGCGCGTTCTCGATGACCTTGAACATCTGCGCGATGCCATTGTGGACCCCGCCGACCAGGTAACCCACGGCCGGAATGTCGCCGCCGAAGGTGATCTCACAGGTCGGCGAGGACTTGATGCCCATCTTGTGCTCGACGCCGGTGACCAACGCGCCGTTCTTCGCGCCGAGTTCCATTGTCTCGGTGTCGAACAGGAAGCGCGGCACCACGAACAGCGACAGGCCCTTGGTACCCGGTCCCGCGCCCTCGGGGCGGGCCAGCACCAGGTGGAAGATGTTGTCGGCGGTGTCGCCCACGTCGCCGCCGGAGATGAAGCGCTTCACGCCCTCGATGTGCCAGGTGCCGTCGGCCTGCTCGATGGCCTTGGTGCGGCCCATGCCGACGTCGGAACCGGCGTCGGGCTCGGTGAGCACCATGGTGCCGCCCCAACGGTTTTCCCACGCGTGGGTGGCCCACTTCTTCTGCTGATCGGTGCCCTCCTCGAAGAGCACCTTGTGCATGAGCGGACCCATATTGAAGAAGGAGGCCGAGTTGTTGGCGGCCACCAGCATTTCCTGGATGCCCCAGATCAGCGCGTTCGGCGCGGGCACGCCGCCCATCTCCTCGGACATGCCCAGACCCGAGTAGCCCGCCTCGTTGACGGCGGCCACGGTCTTCTTCAGCGATTCGGGGACGGTGATGGTGTGCTGATCCGGAATGAACTCGACCGGGTTGCGGTCGGCGTCGACGAACGACTCCGCGATCGGCCCCTCCGCGAGGCGCTTGGCCTCGGCGAGCATCTCGCGCGCGGTGTCGGCGTCCAGGTCACCGTAGGCGCCCTTGTCCAGCAGCTCGCCGATTCCCAGTACCTCGAACAAGTTGAACTCGATGTCTCGTAGGTTCGCCTTGTAGTGGGACACGGAAGGGCCTCCTCGGGCATAGGTAATCGATCAAGCGATGTTGGAGATCAAGCGCAGGTTGCCGTACGCCCGTACCGTTACGCAAGCGTAGGTACGTCTCTTCATCCGAAATGACCGGATCGACCGGGCCCCATCCCGAAAAGTTAACCGTGCCGTTATGCGCTCGAGCGGGAACTACGGCCGTACAGCTGCTTGGCCTGCTGCGGAGTGACGGTGACCGGATTCACCGGAACCCCGGCTCGCATATGTTCCTCGAGCAGGCGACCGGTCATCGTGCCGATGAAGTGCTTGGCGACCTTCAGCTCGAGCCGGTCGTTCCGCAGGGTCTTCATGGCCAGGCGCACCGCGGGCGGATAGGCCGCGTCGAGCAGGCCCGGCTGGTCGAAACCGCCGGTCTCGCGCATCCACCTCGGCAGCGTGGCAATGGCGGCCGGGGCCACCAAACGGCTCCCGGCCCAGAGCTTCACGCCCTTCTCCGACGGCGTGAACAGCAGGTAGTGCATGCCGCGGCGGGCGCGTTCGGAGCTGCACAGGCGGGGGCGCACCCGCTCGAAGTACTCGCGGACCTCGGCGCGGGAGGTGGGGACATCGGACGGCTTGCAGGTCTGCAGTTCGGCGGCGATGACGCACTCCCGCCAGTACTGCGCCTCTTCCTCCGGACTCAGCGGGCCCGGGCCGTACATCTCGTAGCACTTGAGCACCGAGTGCCAGCCGGTGACGTGGATCCACAGCTGCGAGTCGGGATTGTTGGCGCTGTAGCGCTTTCCGGTGATCGGCTCGATCCCGGTGGCCTTGGCGTGCACCTGCATGAGGTGTTCGGACGCCTCGATGGCCATGCGGCTGTCGGCCACCGCGGCGATCAGGAAGTACGCGAAGGTGTGGTCGAGCCGCCCGCGCGGATCGCTGTAGATGCCACCGACATCGGCGACCGCGGCGGTCAGATCCGGATCGAAGTGCTCGAGGGTGACCGCGCGCTGGAATCCGATGAGCGCGGTGGGTGCGGTCCAGACCTTCCAGGTCGGCGAGCCTGGTCCGAAGAAGCCGTAGTCGACCTCGCGGATGGTGCGGGCAGGCGCGTCGAATTGCGGACGTTCGGTCACTGCCGTCATCGTTTCTGCTCCTTTGCAGTGTCGATGGCTAGGCCGGAAGCCTATTCATTCACGAATGTAGCATTTGGGTTCAGGGGTTCATCTCGTACACACCCGCCAGCGCTGTGACCTGCGTCAACACTGCCTCGAAGCGGGTCGGGTCGGCGATCGGTCGGCGGACCAGATCGAGGGCTCGGACCTGTTGGGCCTTGGTGGCGGTGGGCTTGGTGTGCAAAGTCAGGGCGTGGCGGGAGAACTCGCGGACGAACAGGTCGAAGAGTTGGTCCAGGACCGCCTCGTCGGCTCCGGCGATCTCGGCCTGCTCGAGGATGAGCTGGGCGTACGGGAGGGTGGTGAACAGCTCGCCGAGGGCGAAGAGGAAGTCGACGTCCTGCTGCTGCGCGGCGGTCGGGGTGGCGGCGGCCAGCAGCGCCTGGAAGGCCAGGGCCTGATCGAGGAAGACCGCGACATTCGGGATGCGCGCGAACTTTTCGAAGACCGGCCGCCAATCGCCGAAGCGGACCTTGCCCAAACCGCTGCTCGGCCCCTGCCGAAACAGGAACTCGTCATCGGCGGCATCGCGGCGGGTGGGCACGGGAGCGTGTGCGGCGCGGGCGAATTCGGACCGCAGCGCCGGAACCGCCTTGGCCGCCGGACCGGTGGCGCGACGACTGGTCCAGCTCAGCGCGCCCGCGACCGTGCGCACCGCGCCCTTGGGTGCGACGCCCGCGCCGGGCAGGTAGCGCAGGGCGGCCAGCCCGGCGTCGGCCGGATGGAACATGAAGTTGGGCATGAACTTCAGCGACAGCGCCATGTTCACGTGCACCGTGCCCTCGAGGCGCGGCAGGCCGAACATGCCGACCATGGCCATGGGGAAGTACATGTCGTTCTCGAAGCCGCGCGCGGCGATGACGTCGGCGAGGTCCTCGTAGAGCTTTTGGCCGTGCCGGGTGACCGACATCTTCTCGATGGCGTTGAACAGCAGGTAGCGCCGGTCGTTCTCGTTCGCCGAGCGCATGTAGTCGATGGCCCGCTCGCTGTAGAGCTTCATGCCGATCAGGCGCGCGTAGCTGTCCGCGAGCAGCGATTTCACCTGCGGGAACTCGGTCACGCGGTGCCCGAACAGGATTCGCTCGTGGGCGTGGGTGACCGCCTCGAACATGGCGTGCTCGCACGCGCCCACCGCACCGAAGCCGAGGTTGAACTTGCCGACGTTCACCGTGTTCATGGCGGCGTCGAAGGCGGCCCGACCGGTGTGCAGAATGTCGGACTCGGCGACCGGGTACTGGTCGAGATCGAAAGCGGCGACATACATCTGGGAGTCGACCACGTTCTTGCGCAGCTTGTAGTTCTTGTGCCGGGAGTCGGCGGCGAAGAACAGGTAGCCGGAGTACTCCTCGTCGGTCATCTTCCGCAGGAAGTCCGAGGAGTCGATGATCGGCCGGTCGGCGCGGCGGCCGAAGACCGACACCATGCCCGCGAGATTGCCATTGCCGATGTAGTGCTTGCCGCCGGTGGCGGTGTAGCCGCCGCCGGGTTTCGGCTCGAGCACCATGTCGGTGGAGTAGATGTCCGCGCCGTGTTCCTTCTCCGAGAGCCCGAACGCGAAGATCTCACCGGATTCGAGCAGGGCGGCCGCGCGGGCCTTGGCCTCGGTGTTGGGGCTCTGCCAGATCGGGCCGAGGCCCAGGATCGTCACCTGCCACACGTACCAGTACTGCATTCCGTAGAACCCGAGGATCTTGCTCATCATGGCGATGCGCGCGGTGTCCCAGCGCTTGTTCGGGTCGCCGCCCGCCTGCGCGGCCGGGGTCAGGAAGGTCGCGAAGACGCGCTCGCGCTTGATGAAGTCCAGGAAGTCCGCGTACCAGACCCGATCCCGGCTCTCGGCGAGCAACCGGACCTTGCCGCAGGCTTCGAAGTAGTCGACGGTGGCGCGCAGCAGCCGCCGGGTCTCGGTGTCGAATTCGGCGAAGTCGCAGGTCTTCGGGTTGAACAGGCGCTGGCTCATCGGGCTCCGTCTCCTCCGGCCGGGGAGGAGTCCGCAGCTCCTCCGGATGCTTTCCTTCGTGAATGTAGCATTTTTCTACACGAATGAATGAAACGATCATGGAAACCCATCCGACCTGCCGTTCCCGCCCTCGCGGGCACTGCTACCCTCGGTGCGCATGGGCACCGAATCGGCGACGCGACCCCGCGAGCGCGCGCGGCACCTGGGTCCCGAACGCCGCCGCCCGCAGGTCCTCGACACCGCGCTGGAGATCGCCGTCGCCGACGGCATCGCCGCGGTGACAATCGCCGCGGTGGCCGACCGCATGAAGGTGACGCGCCCGGTCGTCTACGCCTGCTTCACCGATCGGGTGGAGTTGCTCGAGGCCCTGATTCGCCGCGAGGAGGAGTACCTGATCGCGGGCATCCTGGACGTGCTGCCGCGCCGCCGGGTGGAGGCCGACGAGGCCGTCTTCGTGGAGGGCTTCCGCGCGCTGCTGCACACCGTGTCCACGCGACCCGACAGCTGGCGGCTGCTCTACGGCAATCCCGATCCGGCCGTGGCGGATTCGTTCGGCAAGGGCCGACTGCTCGCCGTGGAGCGCTGCACCCGCCGCTTGCGGCCGACCCTGCGGGCCTGGGGCACCGAGGACGCGGAGCGCAAACTCTCGGCACTCGTCGAACTGTGGGTCTCGGCGGGCGAGGGCGCGGTCCGAACACTGCTGACCGATCCGGGTGAATGGACTCCGGACACGTTGGGCGAGTTCGTCGGAGCGGCCGTCTACCGGGCCCTGCGGCACGCCTGAGCCAAGCTCGAGCACACCTGCCCGAACCGGGGTCCCGCCCGCAATCCGATGGCTACGATGGGAAAGGGACCATCGGTCAATGCGGGAGACGGCAATGACGTTCTATCGGCAACTCGGTTCGGTGCCGCCCAAGCGGCACACCCAGCATCGGGATGCGCAGGGTCGGCTCTATTACGAAGAGCTGATGGGAGAAGAGGGCTTCTCCGGCGACTCCTCGCTGCTCTATCACCGGAGTCTGCCTCCGGCCATTGTGGATTCGTCGGTGTGGGTGCTCCCCGAGCAGCGGCTGTACCCGAATCACCCACTGCGACACCGGCATTTGAAACTGCACGAACTCTTCCTGGGCGACAAGCCGTCCGACAGCGATGTGGTGACCGGGCGGCGGCTGCTGCTCGGCAATGCCGACGTGCGCATCTCGTACGTGGCGGCGCTGCGGGAATCGGCGCTGTACCGCAATGCGATCGGGGACGAGCTGGTCTATATCGAATCCGGTTCGGGGCGGGTGGAAACCGTCTTCGGGTCGCTGTCGGTGCGGCAGGGGCATCAGGTGCTGCTACCCCGCGCCACCACCCACCGCTGGATTCCCGACGGCCCGGAACCCCTGCGCGCGTACGTGATCGAGGGCTCCGGCCACATCACGCCACCCAAGCGGTATCTCTCGAAATACGGTCAGTTCCTGGAGCATTCACCCTATTGCGAACGGGACCTGCACGGTCCGACCGAACTCGTGGCGGGCGAGGGCGAGAATGTCGAGGTGCTGGTCAAGCATCGCCCCGCCGGTGAGATCGTCGGCACCAGCATGGTTTACGCGACGCACCCCTTCGACGTGGTGGGCTGGGACGGCTGCCTGTACCCGTTCACCTTCGATATCGCCGACTTCGAACCCATTACCGGGCGCGTGCATCAGCCGCCGCCCGCGCACCAGGCGTTCGAGGGGCAGAACTTCGTGGTCTGCAATTTCGTGCCGCGCAAGGTGGACTATCACCCGCTGTCGATCCCGGTGCCCTACTACCACTCGAACGTGGACTCCGACGAGATCATGTTCTACTGCGGCGGAAACTACGAGGCGCGCAAGGGATCCGGGATCGGACAGGGTTCGGTGTCGGTGCATCCGGGCGGGTACGCGCACGGGCCGCAGCCGGGGGCCTACGAGCGGAGCATCGGCATCGAGTTCTTCGACGAGCTGGCGGTCATGGTGGACACCTTCCACCCGCTGCAGCTCGGTGAGGGTGCGTTGGCGTGCGAGGATCCCGGTTACGCGTGGACCTGGTCGGGTCGCGGGCCGAGTCAGTGGATTTGAGTGGATGGGTGGGTGACGGGGAAGGTGAACGGGGAGATGAGCAGTCGCGTGCGTATCGAGGTGCCCGAGGGTTCCGGGTTCGGCCCCACGCATTTGCCGTACTGCGTGTTCCGTCCGCTGGGCGAGGAGCCGCGGGTGGGTGCGCGGCTGGGTGATTCGGTCATCGATCTGGCGGTGGCGCTGGACGATCCGATGTTCCACCAGCCCAGCCTGAACGCCTTCATGACGCAGGGTCCACAGTGCTGGCGGGAGGTGCGCGAGCGGGTGCGCGCGGCCGCCGAATCCGAGCTGCCCGCGGCGGCCGTGCACGACGTGCGGGCGGTGCGGCTGGATCTGCCGGTGGAGATCGGCGACTACGTGGACTTCTACGCCAGCCTCGACCACGCCACCGCGCTGGGGCGCATGCTGCGGCCCAATGCCGAACCGCTGCTGCCGAATTGGCGGCATCTGCCGGTGGGGTATCACGGGCGCTCGGGCACGGTGGTGGTGTCGGGCACCGATATCGTCCGGCCGCACGGCCAGCGCAAGACCGATTCCGGCACACCGGATTTCGGGCCGAGCCGACGGCTGGACATCGAGGCCGAGCTGGGTTTCATCGTGGGCGCGGGGTCGGAGCTGGGCCGCCCGATCGAGACCGGCGAGTTCGCCGAGCACGTCTTCGGGGTGGCGCTGGTCAACGACTGGTCGGCGCGGGACATTCAGGCGTGGGAGGGGCAACCGCTGGGCCCGTTCCTCGGCAAGTCCTTCGCAACCACCCTGTCGGCGTGGGTCACTCCGCTCGACGCCTTGGCCGCCGCGCGCATTCCGCTGCCCGCACAGCATCCCGAACCGCTGCCGTATCTGCGGGACACGGCGGCCTGGGGGCTCGACATCACGCTGAGTGTCGAGTGGAACGGGCAGGTCGTCTCCACTCCCCCGTATCGGCGCATGTACTGGTCTCCGGCGCAGATGCTCGCGCACATGACGGTGAACGGGGCGTCCACCCGCACCGGTGATCTGTTCGCGTCCGGCACCATTTCGGGCGCGGACCGCGGCGAGCGGGGATCGCTCATGGAAATCACGTGGGGCGGCACCGAACCCCTCGAGCTCAACGGGGTGCAGCGCACCTTCCTCAACGACGGCGACGAGGTGACGATCACCGCCACCGCACCCGCCGTCGGCGGCGGCCGCCTGAGCCTGGGTGAGGTGCGCGGCCGTGCCGTGAAAGCCATTTGATAGCTGGACAGTATCGACATGAGCGTCATCACTGACCCTACCGAGCGGTAGATCAGGAACGCTACGGTTCCGAGCGTCGGGAGACCTCGGAGGTGGCGTCGTGTTGACCAATCTTGCCCGGTTCGCCATGACGCGTCCCCGCGCCGTGTTGGTGGCCGCACTGCTGCTGATGCTCGTCTGCGGTGGCTTCGGGGCCACCGCGAAATCCCACATGGTCGGCGGCGGGTATCTGACCGGCTCGCTGGAGTCGGTGCGCGCCAACGACTTCATCACCGAGAACTTTCCCGGCGGCAATCCGAACCTCATCGTCATGGTGAGCGGTGACGGCGGCGTCAATGCTCCGCAGGTGCGCGCGGAGGCGCAGCGCATTACCGACGAGCTCGGCCGGAATCCGAATATTACCGGCGTGCAGTCGTATTGGACCAGCGCGACGGCCCGGCCCGATCTGGCTGCCGCACTGAAGAGCAAGGACGGCCAGCGTGGACTGATCATGGCCACCGTGACCGGCACCGATACCGATGTGCAGAACCGCGCGGCCGATCTGTCCAACCAGTTCAATGGCGATCGCGACGGCGTGCGGGTGCGGGTCGGCGGCATGGCCGGAACCTTCGCCGACATCAATCACCAGGTCGAGAAGGATCTGGTGCTGGCCGAGGCCATCGCGGTGCCGGTGTCGGGGCTGCTGCTGGTGCTGGTGTTCGGCAGTGTGATCGCGGCGGCGCTGCCGATCGGGGTGGGGCTCTTCGCGATTGCCGCCACGCTGGGGATTCTGCGCGGGCTGACCACGGTCATGCAGGTGTCGATCTTCGCGCTCAATATGACCAGCGCCCTGGGGCTGGCCCTGGCCATCGACTACAGCCTGTTCATTGTCAGCCGGTATCGCGAGGAGTTGGCCGCGGGGCGCGATACCCGTTCGGCCATCCTGCGTTCGGTGCGGACGGCGGGGCGCACGGTCGTCTTCTCCGGATTGACGGTGGCGCTCGCACTGGCCGCGCTGGCGGTGTTCCCGCAGCCCTTCTTCAAGTCCTTCGCGTACGCGGGCGTGGCCGTCGTGGCGGCCGCGGTCGGCGCATCGGTCCTCCTGCTGCCCGCCGCCCTCATGCTGCTCGGGGACCGCGTGAACGCCTGGGACCTGCGAAAGCCTTTGCGCCGCCTGGCCGGACGCACGGCTCTCGCGCCGAAGCGGCCCGAGGACACCTTCTGGTACCGACTGGTCACCCGGGTGATGCGGCGGGCACTGCCGGTCGCCGTGATCGCCGCAGCGGTGCTGCTGGGCCTCGGATCGCCATTCCTGAAGGCGCATTTCGGGACGCCCGACGACCGGGTGATCGGTACCTTCGCGTCCAGCCGTCAGGTGGGTGACGCGCTGCGGCACGACTTCTCGGCCGATATGGCGTCGAGCGCCGTGGTGGTCCTGCCCGGATTCCACGGCGACAGCAGGGAAATCGGCGCGTACGCCGCCGCGCTGTCGCGGGTGCCCGGGGTTCCGGCGGTGCTGTCGAGCGACGGCGTCTACGCGAACGGCACCAAGATGGCGGCCGGAATCCCGCAGATGGCGGGACCCGGCGGAACCTATCTGTCGGTCGGGACCAGGGTCGCGCCCTACTCCGCCGAGGGCAAGCGGCAACTGTCGCAGTTGCGTGCGGTGGACGCGCCCGGCGATGTCCTCTTCGGCGGCGCGGCCGCGTTGAACGAGGACACCATGGACTCGGTGATCAGCCGACTTCCCTTGGCGGGCGCGCTGATCGCCGTCATCACCCTGATCCTGCTGTTCCTGTTCACCGGCAGCGTGGTGCTCCCGGTGAAGGCGCTGCTGCTGAACATGCTCTCCCTCACCGCCACCTTCGGCGCGATGATCTGGATCTTCGAGCAGGGCCACCTGTCCGGCTTCCTGCGTTTCACCGCCACCGGCAACATCGACCTGTTCATGCCGATCCTCATGTTCTGCCTGGCCTTCGGCATGTCCATGGACTACGAGGTATTCCTGCTGTCCCGCATCCGCGAGGAGTGGCTGGCCTCCGACCGCGGCCGCGCCGCCAACACCCGCTCGGTCGCCCTCGGCGTGGCCCGCACCGGCCGAATCTTCACCGCCGCAGCGGGTTTGATGGCCGTGGTCCTGCTGGCGGTGGCCACCTCCGAGGTCGCACCCATGAAGCTGTTCGGAATCGGCCTGGCGCTGGCCGTCGTATCCGACGCAACCATCATCCGCGGTCTCCTGGCCCCGGCCCTCATGCGCCTGATGTCCACCGGCAACTGGTGGTCCCCGAAACCGCTTGCGGCACTGCACAAGCGGATCGGTTTCGAGGAGTCGCCCCCGGAGCCTTCAGCGACGGTAACCGAGGGCGACCACCCCGGCGGCGAGCAGTACCAGCCCGCCGATGACACCGAGACCGAGACCCATACCGTCGGCGAAGGCGGCCGGATGGTGGGCACCGTCCCCCGTGCGTGAGGCCATCAGCGTGCCGATCACCGCGACACCGATGGCTGCCCCGAATTCCCTTGCGGCGGAATTCAATCCGGCACCCATCCCGGCCCGGTCGGCGGGCAGATTGGCCATGACGCCGGTGGTGAGCACCGGGGCGGCGAAACCCATACCGAACGACAGCAGCACCAGGTAGACCGCGTACAGCGGATACGGGGTGTCGGCATCCGCGGTGGCGACCAGCAGCAGGCCCGCGCCGATGACGGCCAGCCCGCCCGCGGCCGGAATCCGCGGCCCCAGGGTGGCTTCCAGCCGGACGGCCCAGCGCGGCACCAGGATCATGCCGAGGGTGAGCGGCACGATGGCCAGACCCGCCTGCGCCGCCGAGAAGCCCTTCACGTACTGCAGGTACTGCGAGTTCACGAAGAACAGGGCGAACAGCCCGAAAAACGTGGTGGCCGTGCCCAAGACGGCCACGGACAGTGACCGGGACCGGAACACGCGCGGGTCGATGAGCGGATGTGGGGAGCGCAGCGAATGCCAGCCCAACACCGCGATCAGGATCGCGCCGAGCCCGAATCCGGCCAGCACCTCCGGCGCGCCCCAGCCGTGCGAGGGGCCCTCGATAATGCCGTAGAGCAGCGCCGTCGATCCGGCCATGAGCAGCAGCGCGCCGGGCAGATCCTGATTCGCCTCGCGGCGTGGGGTTTTCGGCGTCACGACCGCCACCGCGATCAGCAGTGCAAGTCCGGCGGGGACCATCACCCAGAACAACGCCTGCCACGGCAGATACTGCTGCAGCAAGCCACCACCGATATTGCCCAGGGCCCCACCGAGACCCAGCGACAGCGTCCAGGCGGCGAGCGCGCTGGCCCGGGTCCGGGCGTCCGGGGACAGCTGCACCAGGATCGACATGGTCGCGGGCACGATGAGCGCGGCACCCGCGCCGGACACCGCGCGCCCGGCAATGAGCTCGATCGGATGCGCGGCCAGGGCGCTGGTGAGCGCGCCCGCCGTGAACAGCCCGAGCCCCGCCAACAGCGCGCCCTTGCGGCCGTGCCGGTCACCGAGCGCTCCAGCCGGAATGAGCAGGGCGGCGAACACGATCACATAGGCGTCCACCGCCCACAGCAGCTCCGACGAACTCGGCTGCAACGACGACGCGGCCAGCAGCGGAATCGACAGGTTGATGGCGGCCACCATGCCCTGGGCCACCATGACGCAGGCACACAGGGCGAGCAGGACCGCGCGTGGCGGCCCGGAGACGGGGGTATCGGTGACCGTTGCTTCGGACACGACCGTGGACATGGATGTACTCCAAACGGCAATGGGGAATTGGAATTCCGTCACCATCCGGACGGAACGGTTTCAACGCTAAAGGCGTCCATGAAATTACTCAAATGCATCTTTATCATCTGATACATGCACCAGACGCAATCCAGCGAGTTGCGCGGCATGGACCTGAACCTGCTGGTCGTGCTGGACGCCCTGCTCATCGAGCGCAGTGTGACGGGCGCGGCCGCGCGCCTGCATCTGTCCGAACCGGCGGTCAGCCGCGCTCTCGGCCGGATTCGTCGCACCCTCGACGATCCGATCCTGGTCCGCGCGGGCCGCGTCATGACGCCGACTCCGCACGCCCAGGCCATCGAACCGGAGGTGCGCGAACTGATCGAGCGCGTGCAGCGCCTGTTCACCTCGGCCCGCACCACCGATCTGCGCACGGTGACCCGCGACCTCACGGTGCTCGCCCACTACGCCCTACCCGCCGTCTACGGCCCGGCCCTGCTGCAGCGGGCCGCGGCCGAGGCACCCGGCATCTCACTGCGCTTCGTGCCGGAGAGTCACGTCGATCTCCCGTTGCTGCGGGACGGCGTGGCCGACCTGGAAATCGGCATCATCGACTCACGCGCACCCGAACTCCACATCCGGCCGGTGCACTCGGACCACATGATCGGGGTGGCGCGGCGCGGGCATCCGGCCTTGCGCGACAACACGATTCGCATCGAGGATTACGCGCGAGCCCGCCACCTCTCGGCGTCCCGCCGGGGCCGCCTCACCGGACCGATCGATACCGCACTGGCCGAGCGGGGATTCCACCGCACCGTCGTCGCCAGCGTCGCGGACTTCCCCACTTCGCTGTTCTTCCTGACCGACAGCGATCTGATCGGCAACATCCCCGCCTGCGCCCGCAGCCTGGCCGAACGACTCGGTCTGACCACCTTCGACCTACCGCTCGAAACCCCGCCGCTCCCTTACGCTTTGGCCTGGCACCCCCGCAATGACGCCGACCCCGCCCACATCTGGCTCCGCGACACTCTCCGCGAGATCATGCTCGCCGCCCTGGATCACAGGCCCACTTCCCGATTGAGTTGATAGATGCGCTGGGCGTATTCGTCGATTCCGAAAGTGGGGACAGTGAGGGTCTTGTAGTGCTGCAGTGCCGCCCGTAGGTTGGCCTCCCGCACCGCCCGCTCCATGTATTCGGAGCGGTTGAGACCGGCAGCCTCGGCTGCGGCATCCGCGTCAGCGGCAACCGAATCGTCGATGGTGATCGATACCTTCGTCTTGGCCATCAATGCATCCTGCTCGACATCGGATGATTTATCCGACCCGGTGCGAAATCACGCTCGCCGCCCGGTCGCGCGACTGAGGGCGGACCGCTCAGCGGGTGGCGGCGCGGCCAGCGTCGACGACGGCGACGAAGTGGTTCAGGTCGGCGACGAGGGTTTCGACCGAGTCCGGGGCGCCGCCGTCGTCGTGGTGGTGTAGCCAGTCGGCGACTAGTTCGAACATGCCGCCGATGGTGGCGAGGGCCAGGGGCAGCATGCCGGGGTGTTCGCGTGGATCGTCCTGGAGCCATTGGTGTTTCAGGAATTCGGCGGACCAGCGGCGGTTGCTGCGGCGCTGGGCCTCGACGGCGGGGGAAATGCCGCCCGCCTCGCCGAAGGTCACCTTGGCCAGTCGGGGGTCGTCGGCGATGGCGTGGACGAAGGCGGCGACCACGGCCGCGCGGCGGGTCGGCCAGTCCTGATCCGCGGTCTCGGCGGCGACCTCGGCGACGCGTTGCTGGATACCGGTACTGATCTGGGCGAGCAGGGCGGTGTAGCAGGCTTCCTTGCTCTCGAAGTGATCGTAGAAGCCCTTGGTGCCGACGTAGGCGTGCTGGCAGATCTGTTCGATCGAGGTCAGTGAATAGCTTTGCCGGGCAAAGAGTTCGGTGGCGGCGGACAGCAGTTGACGGCGGCGCTGGGCGCTGCGCTCGTCGGCGTCCAGGCCGCGGATGCGACGCCGTACGGGGGTCCGGTCGGTCGGCGCGGCAGATTTGCTGCGGGACATGCCTAGACGATAGCCAAGGCAATTTCAGAAAGACATCTTGTTGGTAACTGGATACCGTGTTGTAATCGCTGTCACGTCGATGAGGAAGGGAACAGAGGCGTGGCAATCAATGGGGATCGCCGAAGACGAGGGACACGGCTGCTCGCGGCCGCCCTCGCGACGGCATTGACGGCCGCTTCGGCCGTGCTACTAGGGGGTTTCACCGCCGGAACGGCTGCCGCGCAACCGCTTCCGCTGAATGTGGACCCGTTCTATCAGGCGCCCGACGGCTTCGAATCCGCCGAGCCGGGCACCATCCTGCGGTCTCGCGAAGTGCAGCTGGCGGTGCTGACCGTGCTGCCGGTGCACGTGCGGTCCTGGCAGCTGCTCTACCGCACCACCGACCTGTTCGGACAGCCGACGGTCGCGGCCACCACGGTGGCAATTCCGGAGGGTGCCAACACTTCTCACAGCCGTCCGCTGGTCTCGCACCAGTTCTTCTACGACAGCACCTCGCCCGCCTGCGCGCCCTCGTACGTCCTGCAGCAGGGCGGCGGGCTGCCCGCGCTGGAGGGCATTCACTCCACCGTCGAGTACCTCGAGCTCGCGGCCTCCATCAGTCAGGGCTACGCCATCAATGTGCCCGACTACGAAGGCCTGGGCGGCCATCTCGCGGTGGCCAAGGAGCCCGGCTACATGATTCTCGACAGCGTGCGCGCCGCCGAGAGCTTCCAGCCGCTGGGCCTGGACGGCGCGAATACGCCGGTCGCCCTGTGGGGTTACTCCGGTGGCGGCATGGGCAGCGGCTGGGCGGCGGAGATGCAGCCGAGCTACGCGCCGGAACTGAACATCAAGGGCATCGCCATGGGCGCGCCGGTGTCGGATGTCGAATCGCTGCTGCACGTCAACGGTTCCATGTTCGCGAGCCTGATCGGCGTCGGCATCGCCTCGCTGCGCAACGCGTATCCGAAGTTCGCGGAGACCACCGACAAGTACCTGACCCCGGAGGGCCGGGCGGTCATGGACCGCACCGCCAACCAGTGCCTGGTGCGCAATGTGCTGAACCTGATGTTCACCGACTATCAGCGCATGCTCACCATTCCGATCGCGGATTATCTGGCCCTGCCGGAGATCAAGGAGGTCTTCGATTCGACTGTGCTGGGCGACAATCCGCCGACCGCGCCGACCATGGTCTATCAGGGCGTCTATGACGAGGCGGTGCCCTGGTACACCAACGACCGCATGGTCCAAAGGTGGTGTGACGGTGGCACTTCCGTCTACTACAAGCGCGATCACCTCAGCGAGCACCTGACGCTGACCACGCTGGGCATGGCCGATGCCTTCAACTGGATCAAGTCGCGGCTCGCGCCCGGTGCGGGCGATCCGGTCGGCTGCCGCACGGACGATGTGATCACGATGCTCGGCAGCCTGGATGCCCTCGCCACCCAGACCGAGATCAATCTGAACGCCGCCTTCGGCGCGCTCGGCTGGCCCATCGGTCCGCAGGAGCACTGAGAGCCGACTCGTATATTTTTCCGCCGCCGGTCCACACCCTTGCCTCCGCCGGGTATGGTCGGCTGCGGAAAAGTACGCATGCCAACGGGGGCTCGCACCAGCGGGCTGAGAGGACGGCTAGTGGGCCGTCGACCGTATGAACCTGACCGGGTAATGCCGGCGTAGGGAGGATTCAAATGTCATCGAGTCGTGTCTCCAGCACATCTGCGCCAGTCGACACCGTGACAACCGGTCCCATCGAGGGCAGCGTCAAGCACTACGAACAGGTCGAGGTCGACGGCACGACCCTGAATGTTCCGGTGCGGCGCATCAACCTCACCAATGGCGAGCACTTCGACGTGTACGACACCTCGGGTCCGTACACCGACGACAGCGCCACCATCGATCTGGAAGCGGGCCTGCCCAAGCTGCGCGACAGCTGGGACAAGCCGCAGGTCGACGGCCCGCCGACCCAGCTGAATTGGGCGCGCCAGGGCATCATCACCAAGGAGATGGCCTTCATCGCGGCGCGCGAAGGCGTTTCGCCCGAGCTGGTGCGCGACGAGGTCGCCGCGGGTCGCGCGGTCATCCCCGCCAATCACCGCCACCCCGAGTCGGAGCCGATGATCATCGGCAAGAAGTTCGCGGTGAAGATCAACGCGAATATCGGCAACTCGGCCGTGAGCTCCTCCATCGCCGAGGAGGTCGAGAAGATGGTGTGGGCGACCCGCTGGGGCGCGGACACCATCATGGATCTGTCCACCGGCAAGAACATTCACGAGACCCGCGAGTGGATTCTGCGCAACTCCCCCGTCCCGGTGGGCACCGTGCCGATCTACCAGGCGCTCGAGAAGGTCAACGGCGATCCCACCAAGCTGACCTGGGAGATCTACCGCGACACCGTGATCGAGCAGGCCGAGCAGGGCGTGGACTACATGACCGTGCACGCAGGCGTGCTGCTGCGCTACGTGCCGCTGGCCGCCAAGCGCGTCACCGGCATCGTCTCGCGCGGCGGATCCATCATGGCCGCTTGGTGTTTGGCGCATCACCAGGAGTCGTTCCTGTACACCAACTTCGCCGAGCTGTGCGAGATTCTCGCCAAGTACGACATCACCTTCTCCCTCGGTGACGGTCTGCGCCCCGGCTCCATCGCGGACGCCAATGACGAGGCCCAGTTCGCCGAGCTGCGCACCCTGGGCGAGCTCACCAAGATCGCGAAATCCTATGGCGTGCAGGTGATGATCGAGGGCCCCGGCCACGTGCCCATGCACAAGATCGTGGAGAACGTGCGGCTGGAGGAGGAGCTCTGCGAGGAGGCCCCCTTCTACACCCTCGGCCCGCTGGCCACCGATATCGCGCCCGCCTACGACCACATCACCTCGGCCATCGGCGCGGCCATCATCGCCCAGGCCGGTACCGCCATGCTCTGCTACGTGACTCCGAAGGAGCACCTGGGCCTGCCCAACCGCGACGACGTGAAGGTCGGCGTGATCACCTACAAGATCGCCGCCCACTCCGCCGACCTGGCCAAGCAGCACCCGCGCGCCCAGGAGCGCGACAACGCACTGTCCAAGGCGCGCTTCGAGTTCCGATGGACCGACCAGTTCAACCTCTCGCTGGACCCCGACACCGCGCGCGAGTACCACGACGAGACCCTCCCCGCCGAGCCCGCCAAGACCGCCCACTTCTGCTCCATGTGCGGTCCGAAGTTCTGCTCCATGCGCATCTCGCAGGACGTGCGCGACTACGCGGAGAAGCACGGCCTCACCGACGTGAACGCCATCGAGGCGGGCATGGCGGAGAAGTCCGAGGAGTTCGCCGCGGCCGGTAACAAGGTGTACCTGCCGGTCGTGTCGTAAGACGAATCCTGTTCTGGGCGGATGGCTTTCGGGCCATCCGCCCAGAGTCGTCTTCAGGCCCGGTTGGAGATCTGCTGGACGGCCCAGCTATTGCCGTCCGGGTCGTCGAAGAAGACGAATCCGGCGTTGTCGAGGGGGTCACCGGCCGAGGGCGGGCCGGGCAGGACCTGGATGTCGCTGACATCGACGCCGCGTTCGACCAGTTCGGCGTGGGCGCGGCGGAGGTCGGGGACGACGAGTTGCAGGCCCTTCAGATATCCGGGCTCCATCTTCGGCACCGTGCCGCCCTCGCCGATGACGATGGAGCAGCCGGAGCCCGGCGGGGTCAGTTGGCAGATGCGCATGCCCGGGCTGGGCACGACGTCGTGGTCGACGTGGAAGCCGAGCTTGTTCGCGTAGAAATCCTTGGCGCGGTCCACGTCCGACACGGGGACGATGACTACTTCGAGGGTCCAGTTCATGGCAGATCCTTCCGGTTCGGTTCTTCTCACCGAGGTCGGAGCGGCTCGACGGAAATCGTCATAGTTCAGGATGTGGGTTCCGAAGTATTCGTGGAGCGCCTTCGGTTCATTGGGACCGGGACTGCCAGCGATGCGCGAATTCGCCCGGGCCGGGTGGCGGACCCGGGAGGTCACCCTGGGTGGCGAGGCCGTCGATGAGCAGGGCCAGGACGCGGCGGCGGAGTTGGCGGGTGCGGTCCGGATCGGGGAGGGAGATGGCGGCGCAGGATTCGAGGATCAGGCCGAAGTCGGCGACCTCGATGTCGGGGCGCAGGCGGCCGGATTCGCGCGCCCGGCGCAGGATCTCCGCATTGAGTTCGGCCGAGCGCTGAACCTCCGGGAGGATCGACTCGTCGGGGGTGAAAGTACCGGCCAGATGCACGACCAGCGAGTGCACATCGGCGTCGACCACGCGCTGCAGGAAGTCGACCAGGGTCTGCCAGCCGACCGAATCCCGCAGCGCCGCTTCGGCTTCCGCGTTGTAGCGGCGTAGCCCGTCGTAGCAGAGGGTGCGCAGCAGCTCCTCCTTGCTCGGATAGCGGCGGTACAGGGCGCTGATGCCCACCCCGGCGCGCTCGGCGACGGCCGAGATCGGGGCCTTCGGTTCGGCCAGGAACACGTCCCGCGCGGCGGCCAGGATGAGTTCGTCATTGCGGGCGGCCTGCGCCTTGCGGCCGGGCAGGGAGCGCTGAGCTGCGGGTTCGGCTGTCTTCGGCATGAATCGAGAATAGCACTTGAACGGAATGATCCGTTCCGCTATGGTTGAAACAGAACGAAACATTCCGTTCCACCAAGGAGAGAAACATGAACGCCCAGCCCGCCGCCTCCGCCATCCGCCCCTTCCGCATCGACGTCCCCCAGGCCCAGCTCGACGATCTGAACGAGCGGCTGCGCAAGGCGATCCTCCCCAACGAGCTGCCGGGCGTGGGCGACGCGTACGGCGTCACCAATGCGCGGGTGCAGGGTCTGGCCCAGTACTGGCTGAACGAATTCGATTGGCGGGCACTGGAAGCCAAGCTCAATGCCTACCCGCAGTTCACCACCGAGATCGAGGGCGAGGACATCCACTTCCTGCATGTGCGCTCGCCGCGGGAGGATGCCGTCCCGGCCGTCCTCATCCACGGCTGGCCCGGCTCGATCCTCGAGTACCTGGATGTGATCGAACCCCTGACCAATCCCGTCGATGCCGAGGCCCCGGCCTTCCACCTGGTCATCCCCTCGCTGCCCGGCTTCGGCTTCTCCGGGCCGACCCGCAGCACCGGCTGGGGCACCCGCCGCACCGCCCGCGCCTTCGTGGAACTGATGGCCCGGCTCGGCTACGAGCGGTTCGGCGCGATCGGCAATGACGCGGGCTCGATGGTCGCGCCGGAGATGGCGCGGATCGCCCCGGATCGGATGGTGGGAATGCATGTGACGCAGCTGTTCTCGTTCCCGTCCGGCGATCCGGCCGAGTTCGCGGACCTGTCGGCCGAGGATCAGGCGGCGCTCGCGCATCTGCAGTGGTTCCTGGACAACAAGTTCGCCTTCAACACCCTGCACAGCCAGCAGCCGCAGACCCTGGCCTTCGCGATCTCGGATTCGCCGATCGGCCTGCTGGGCTGGAACTCCCAGCTCATGGGTGAGAGCCTGGACGCCGAATTCATCATCGGCAATACCGCCATCTACTGGCTGACCGGCACCGCGGCCTCCTCGATCCGCTTCTACTGGGAGGACGCCCACGACACCGAGCGCACCCCCGGCCCGACCACCGTGCCGACGGCATTGTGCATGTTCAAGGGTGACTTCCAGTCGATCCGCCGCTTCGCCGACCGGGATCACAAGAACATCGTGAGCTGGCATGCCCACGAGACCACGTCGACGCATGCGACGAGCGCGAACGATGCCGCCGGGCATTACGCCGCCCACGAGGCGACCGATGTCCTGCTCGCGGACATTCGCCAATTCTTCGCCCGGCTGGGCTGATTCGGGCCGCACGGCCCGCGTTCCGGATCGGAGCGCGGGCCGTTCGCATGCCTGGACCCTCCCGCATGTTCGCGAGACGCGCATCGATGTTCCCCGGCGGCCGCCGTTGATGTACTGAATTCACCTTCGCAACAACGAATTACACGAGGTGAGAGCAATGAAGGTCGCAATTTTCGGAGCCACCGGGACCATCGGTCGCCACGTCGTCGCCCGCGCCCTCGCGGCCGGACACGAGGTCACCGCCCTGACCCGCGACGCGTCCCGCATCTCCGCGCCGCACGAGCGGCTGCGGGTCGTGGTCGGCGATGTCCTGGACCCGGCCGCCGTCGAGCGCACGGTCATCGGCCAGGACGCGGTCATCGTCACCCTCGGCGCGGGCCGCAAGGGCGTCGTCCGCGCCGAGGGCACCCGCCGCATCATCGAGGCCATGGACCGCACCGGCGTCAAACGCCTGGTCTGTCAATCCTCTCTGGGCGTCGGCGACAGCCGCGGCAACCTCAACTTCGTCTGGAAATACATCATGTTCGGCATGCTCCTGCGCCAGGCCTACGCCGACCACGTCCAGCAGGAGCAGTACGTGATGGCCAGCGACCTGGACTGGACCATCGTCCGCCCCAGCGCCTTCACCGACGGCCCCGCCACCGGCAACTTCCGCCGCGGCTTCCCCGCCACGGAATCCGGCCTGTCCCTGAAGATCTCCCGCGCCGACATCGCGAACTTCCTGGTGGATCAACTCACCGACCCCACCTACCTCCGCCGCACCCCCGGCATCTCGAACTGAGCCGGACTACGCGTGTTCGTGCATACCGCCCCAGGACGGGAAGGGATCCGGGTACCGCAGCCACGCCTGCGGCCCGGCTTCCAATTCGGCGTCGGTGAGGAGAGCGGAGGTCAGGAGGTCCCGGACGTGCGGCCGATCCAATTTGATGCCGATGAAGACGATTTCCTGACCGGGCTGCATATCGAGGGCCTCCCAGTAGGCACCCGCCTCGAAGGTCAGGTTCGGGCCCGCCTGCGACCAGATGGCGGCGAGGTCGGGGCGGCTGGCCAGCCAGAAGAAACCCTTGCTGCGCAACAGTCTTTGGAGTTGTTCGAGGGCCGCGTTCAAACGCTCGGGGTGGAAGGGGCGGTCGGCGGTGAAGGTGAGGCTGCTGATGCCGTACTCCTCGGTCTCGGGAGTGTGGCCGCCCGCCAATTCCTCGTCCCAGCCGTCGAATTGGGCCGCCAGGTCGGGGTTGTAGCGGCCGGTGTCGAGGACCTCGGCGAGATCGACCACGCCGTGCGCGGCACGTACGACGCGGGCGGCGGGATTCAATCGCCGGATCGTGGCCTCAACTGTCCCAAGGGCATTCACACTCACCAGGTCGGTCTTGTTGAGCACCAGCACATTCGCGAACTCGACCTGATCGATGAGCAGATCGGCGATCGTGCGCGCATCCCCTTCGGCCGCTTGCAGATTCCGCTCGGCCAGGGCCTGCCCCTTGACCACTTCCGCCAGGAAGGTCGAGCAGTCGACCACGGTCACCATGGTGTCCAGTCGCGCCAGCTCGCCCAGCCGGAATCCGTCCTCGAACTCCCACTCGAAGGTGGCCGCCACCGGCATCGGCTCGGAGATGCCGGTGGATTCGATGACCAGCTGATCGAATCGGCCCTCCCGCGCCAGCTTTCCCACCGATTCGATGAGGTCCTCACGCAGCGTGCAGCAGATGCAGCCGTTGGTGAGCTCGACCAGCTTCTCCTCGGTCCGGTCCAGGTGGCCCTGGCCCGCGACCAGGGCGGCGTCGATGTTCACCTCGCTCATGTCGTTCACGATGACCGCCACCCGGCGGCCCTCGCGATTGGCCAGGATGTGGTTGAGCAGGGTCGTCTTGCCCGCGCCGAGGAAACCGGACAGCACGGTCACCGGGAGCGGGTTCTGGATCGGGTCCGAAGTCATGCGGTTAATGATAACGGTTTTCAATTAGGGTCGACGCAGCGGCCCGATTCGTCCCCACTAGGGTCTGTGACGTGGAACTCCTACCGCTTGCTCCGAATGGCACCACCCCGGTTCGCGCCCTCACCATCGCGGGCACCGACTCCGGCGGCGGCGCGGGCATCCAGGCCGACTCCCGCACCATGGCCATGTGCGGCGTACACGCCTGCGTGGCGGTGGCCGCGGTGACCGTGCAGAACACCCTCGGCGTCAGCGGCTTCCACGAGATTCCGCCGCAGATCGTGGCCGACCAGGTGCGAACCGTGGTGGGCGACATCGGAATCGGCGCGGCCAAGACCGGCATGCTGGCCTCCACCGCCATCATCGAGGCGGTCGCGGGCGTGTGTCGCGAGGTCGGCATCGGCCGCGACGGCACCATCCCGCTGGTCGTGGACCCGGTCGCGGCCTCCATGCACGGCGACGCCCTGCTGCACGCCGAGGCCCTGGACGCGGTGCGCCACACCCTCATTCCGCTGGCCACCGTGGTCACCCCGAATCTGGACGAGGTCCGGCTCATCACCGGCATCGACGTGGTCGACGACAAGACCGCCCGCCAGGCCGCCGAGGCGCTCATCGCCCTGGGGCCGCGCTGGGCCATCGTCAAGGGCGGTCACCTGCGCACCTCCGAGCAGTCCACCGATCTGCTCTTCGACGGCGACACCTTCCACGAACTCCCCGCCAAGCGACTGAACACCGGGAACGACCACGGCGGCGGCGACACCCTGGCGGCCGCCATCTGTTGCGCGCTGGCCCACGGCTATTCGGTGCCCGACGCCGTCGCCTTCGCCAAGGAGTGGACCTTCCGCAGCCTGGAAGCCTCCTACGACCTCGGCGCGGGTCATGGTCCGGTCTCGCCGCTGTGGCGGTTGCATCTCGGCCCGAGGTAGCCCCGGGCACAACGCGGCCACGCTCCCAGGAATCTCCCAGGCGAGCCGCAGGTGGGGTAAAGGCTGGTGATCGAAGTTTGTCACCATGAGCGACACCGTGACCGCCGTCCGGGAGGCGGACTCCGCAGAAGCAGTGACCGCGCCCGTCGTGGATGTGGTCGTTCCGGTCTACAACGAAGAGGTCGACCTCGGCCCCTGCGTGCGCCGACTGCACGCCTTCCTCACCCTGAGCTTCCCGTTCACGGCGCGAATCACGATCGCCGACAACGCTTCCACCGACGCCACCCTCGAGGTGGCCAAGCAACTGGCGGCCCAGCTGGACGGCGTGCGCGTGGTGCACCTGGACCGCAAGGGCCGCGGCCGCGCGCTGCGCGAGGTATGGCAGGCCTCGAATGCTCAGGTCGTCGCGTACATGGACGTCGATCTCTCCACCGATCTCAACGCGCTGCTGCCGCTGGTCGCGCCGCTGGTGTCCGGGCATTCCGACGTCGCCATCGGAACTCGGCTGGCCTCCTCCTCGCGGGTGGTGCGCGGACCCAAGCGCGAGATCATCTCCCGCTGCTACAACCTCATCCTGCGGGCCTCCCTGCAGGCCAAGTTCTCCGACGCGCAATGCGGCTTCAAGGCCATGCGCGGCGAGGTGGCCAAGCTGGTGCTGCCGCTGGTCGAGGACGGCGAGTGGTTCTTCGACACCGAACTGCTGGTACTGGCCGAACGAATCGGGTTACGCATCCACGAGGTGCCGGTGGACTGGATCGACGATCCGGACTCCCGGGTGGACATTGTCGACACCGCCCGCAAGGACCTGCTCGGCGTCTGGCGGGTCGGCCGCGCGCTGACCACCGGCCGGCTGCCCATCAATGAGCTGCGCGCCGCCATCGGGCGCGAGCCGCTGGTGGAGGGCGTGCCGCTGGGCATGGTCGGGCAGCTGGTGCGCTTCGGCATTGTCGGCGTCACCTCCACGCTGGCGTATCTGCTGCTCTACGTTGTGCTGCAAGGGATCACGGGCGCGCAGGTGGCCAACTTCCTGGCGCTGCTGATCACCGCGATCGGCAATACGGCGGCCAACCGCGCCTTCACCTTCGGGGTGCGTGGCTCGAATCAGGCGGTGTCGCACCACTTCCAGGGTCTGGCCATCTTCGGTGTCGGCCTGGCCCTGACCAGTGGCTCGCTGTTCGCGCTGCACCATTGGGCGCCCGACGCGGCGGTGCACCTCGAACTGGTGGTGCTGGTGGTCGCCAACCTGGTCGCCACGCTGCTGCGCTTCGTCGGCCTGCGCTGGGTCTTCCGCAATGCTGGCAAACATCCCGAGCCCGAGGCGGTCCGATGACCGCGACAGTGACCGAACGTCCGGTCACCCCGCCCCCGGCCGCGCCGACCGACACCCGTGGCGATCGCCGTGAGTATCTGACGCTGGCGGCCCTGCTGCTCGGCACCGGCATCGCCTACCTCTGGAATCTGTCGGCCAATGGCTGGGCCAACTCGTTCTACGCCGCGGCCGTGCAGGCGGGTTCGGTGTCGTGGAAGGCCTTCTTCTTCGGCTCCTCCGATGCCGCCAACTCCATCACCGTGGACAAGACGCCACTGTCGTTGTGGCCCATGGAGATTTCGGTCCGAATCTTCGGGCTGCACAGTTGGAGCATGCTGCTGCCGCAGGCGCTGCTGGGCGTGGCGTCGGTGGCACTGCTGTGGGCCATCGTGCGCCGCACCTTCGGCGCGAGCGCCGGGCTGCTGGCCGGTCTGGTGCTGGCCCTGACTCCCATTGCGGCCGTGATGTTCCGGTTCAACAATCCGGACGCCATGCTGGTGTTCCTCATGCTCGCCGCGGCCTGGGCCATGAACCGCGCAGTGGCCGACGGGCGCTGGCGGTGGCTGTTGCTCACCGGCGGATTCGTCGGACTCGGCTTTCTGGCCAAGCAATTGCAGGTGCTGTTGGTGGTGCCCGCGCTGGCGTTGACCTACCTGATCGCGGGTCCGCCCAGGCTGGGTAAGCGCATCGCGCAGCTGTTCGGCGCGGGCGCGGCCCTGGTGGCCGGTGCGGGCTGGTGGGTGCTGGTGACCGAGCTGTGGCCCGCCTCCGATCGACCGTATTTCGGTGGGTCACAGCATAATTCGATCATCGAGCTGACCCTCGGTTACAACGGGCTGGGTCGCCTCAATGGCGATGAGACCGGCAGCGTGGGTGGCTTCGGCGGCGGCGAGCAGCTGCCGACCGGCGGTGGTGGCATGTGGGGCACGCCCGGCATCGGGCGGCTGTTCGAGCCGCAGCAGGCGGGTCAGATCGCCTGGCTCATCCCGGCCGCGCTGGTTCTGCTGATCGTGGGAATCGTCCTGCGCGGCAAGGCGACTCGCATCGATCCGCAGCGGGCGACGCTGATTCTCTTCGGTGGCTGGCTGCTGGGCACGGGGCTGGTGTTCAGCTTCATGAAGGGCATCTTCCACCCGTACTACACGGTGGCGCTGGCCCCGGCCGTGGCCGCCCTGATCGGCATCGGCACGGTTGTGGCCTGGCAGCATCGCGAGCTGTTGTGGGTGCGTCTGGCCGCCGCCCTCGCGCTCGGACTGACCACCGCGACGGCGTGGATCATTCTGTCCCGCAGCACGTCCTTCGTGCCGTGGCTGCGCTGGGTGATCCTGGTCGGCGGCATTGTCGCCACCTTGCTCATGTTGATTCGCCTGCCGCGCAAGGCCGGTCTGGTCGCCGCGGCGGCCGCGGTGCTGGTCGGGCTGGCAGGTCCCCTCGCCTACACCATCAGCGGGCTGACCACCGCGCATCAGGGACCGATGCCCTCGGCCGGACCCATGGTCCGGGGCGGTTGGGGTCCCGGCGGCGGGCGCTTCGGCGATCGGCCGATGGGCGGGCCGGGCGGTGCCGCCCGAACCGAGGGCGGCCCCGGTGAATTCGGCGGCGGCGCGGGCAACATGATGATGGCGAGCAAGCCGAGCGACAAGGTCACCGCGCTACTGAAGGCCGACGGCTCCGACTACACGTGGGTGGCCGCCACGGTCAGCTCGAACTCGGCCGCGGGCTTCCAGCTGGCGACCCAACTGCCGGTCATGCCGGTCGGTGGTTTCAACGGCAGCGACCCGTCGCCGACGCTGGCCCAGTTCCAGGAGTACGTGCAGGTGGGCCGGATCCACTACTTCATCGCGGGCAATCAGATGGGTGGCGATCGCGGCAATGGCAATACCAAGAGCCAGAGCTCGCAAATCACCGCGTGGGTCAAGGCACATTTCAATTCGCAGGAAGTGGACGGCATTACGCTCTACGACCTGACCTCGCCCAAAACCGAATAGTCGGTGAGTTTTCCACTGCCACAAGGACACCGAGCGCTCGTACCCGATCGGGTACGAGCGCTCGACACTTCTCGATACACTCGATTGTGACGGTCGTCACGATCCAGGGAATCCGCCATGACCACGCCCCATCCCCTCAGCGATGAGCATCGAGAAGCCTTCTGGCGCAGAGCGGGATGGGACCCCGCCCTCCCTGACGCCGAACGCGAACTCATCGAACATCGCTGGGACGACGAATCCATCGCCATGGCTGAGGTTTTCGGCTTCTGACACCTGTGGCGACGGCAGCGTCGTGGTTACTGGGGCGGCGGCGGGAAGGGCAGCCGGTCGAAGATGATGCGGCTGTTGGTGATCACACCGTCTCGCACCGTGACCAGTTCGGCGGCGGGCGCGCTGGTGACCGGCAGTGTCGACGTGTCGTACATGACCAGCGCCGTCCGCTCGTCACCGAACGCGGCGAGCATGCGGGTGCCGGTCACGATCCCGACGAAGGGCTCCAGGAAGGCGCGGTAGGCATCCGCCCCTTCGATCCGGCCGCCCGGACTCTCACAGACGATATCGTCGGCGATATAGGCCATGGCCTTGTCGACATCATGACCCGACCAGGCATGAAAGTAAGCGAGCGCCGTCTCGGTGGCGGCAGAGTGGGCGTTCATCTGAGATCACCTCGGATTGGGTGGGATTGGGGAAACGCCACCCCCCATGGTGACACCGGAACCGCGCCGCCACGCCGAATTCCCGACCGGCCGCCGACCTCCCGCCCCACCACAATGCAATCGAGCAGAGGTCTTCTCGACGTTTGCCTGCTCGATTGCATGCTCGTCGATGTGGCGACCGAACCGGGGGGCTGGCCAGCGTTCAGGCGCGCGGGGTGGACAGGGCCGCGTGCAGGGTTGCGGCCCACTGTTGGACGATTTCCTTGCGGCGCAAGGAGTCGTCGGTGAGGACGTCGGCGAGGCCGAGGCCGCGGGCCAGGTCGAGGGTGGCTTGGACCAGGTGGTGGGCGACCGGGTCGGAGTCGTCGACGCCGAGGGCTTCCACCGCCATGCGGTGGGAGATGCGGCCGAAGCGGGCCTCCATGGGGACGATGCGTTCGCGCAGGGCCGGATCGGCGGCGGCGTGGGTCCACACCTGGAGGGCCGCCTTGAACAGGGGGCTGGTGTAGGACTCGACCAGGCCGGAGACGACCGCTTCGGTGCGGGCCGCGCCCTCGGCGACCTCGGCCACCGCGAGCGCGTCGGCCTTGGCCTGATCCATGCGGGTTTCGAACATGTACTCCAGCGCGGCGGTGATCAGGTCCTCGCGGGTGGGGAAATGATGTTGGGCCGCACCGCGCGACACCCCGGCCCGTTCGGCCACCACGGCGACCGTGGCCGCGGCCCAACCCGTCTCGGCCAGGCAGTCGATGGTGGCCTCCAGCAGCCGCTGCCGGGTGGCCCGGCTGCGGTCCTGCTTGGGTTCGTGGGGTGTCGCCATGGTTGCCTATTCTGCCCAGGTGGGCGGGCGGCGCTGCAGGAAGGCCGTCATGCCCTCGATGACCTGCGGGGTACCGAAGTAGCTCGCCGACCGTTTGGCCAGTTCCTCGGCGGAGCGGTCGAAGGCGGCGAGCAGCTCGGCGTTCACCAACCGCTTGCTCTCGGCCAGTCCCTGCGGCGCGCCCTTGCGGAGTTCACCGAGCAGGCGGGCCACTTCGGTGGCCGGATCGTCGGCGGCCACGGTGATGAGGCCGATGCGTTCGGCCTCGGCGGCGTCGAAGATCTCGCCGGTGGAGAAGTACCGGGCCGCCGCGCGCGGGGCCAGGCGCGGCAGCAGGCTCAGCGAGATCATGAACGGGGCCAGGCCAATGCGCACCTCGGTGAGGCCGAAGCTGCTGTCGCGGCCCGCGACCACCAGATCGCAGGCGGCGATGATCCCCATACCGCCCGCTCGCACATTGCCGTTCACCTGCGCCACCACGGGTTTCGGCATGACGAGGATGTCGCGCAGCACCGAGATCATCCAGCGGGTGCGGATATCGGCGGCGGCCGCCGGGTCGGCGTCCACCGCCTCCTTGAGATCCGCTCCGGCGCAGAAGGTATTGCCGGTGTGGGTCAGGACCACGGCTCGCACGGCGTCATCGGCCGCCGCCCGCTCCAGACCCTCCAGCAACTCGGTCACCAGCCGCGAGGACAGGGCATTGCGGTTGTGCGGGGAATCCAGTGTGAGCGTGGCGAATCCGCCCGCCACCTCGTAACGGACGAACGGACCCTCGTGCGCGTCGGCCATCAGTAGGACCTCGGCAGACCCAGCGAGTGCTGCGAGACGAAGTTGAGGATCATCTCCCGGCTGACCGGAGCGACCCGCGCGATCCGCGCCGCCGCCAACATGCCCGCCAGCCCCACGTCGGAGGTCAGGCCGGAGCCGCCGTGGGTCTGGATGGCCTGGTCGAGGGCCTTGATACTGGCCTCGGCCGCAGCGTATTTCGCCATGTTCGCGGCCTCGGCGGCACCGAAGTCGTCACCGGCGTCGTAGAGGAACGCGGCCTTCTGCATCATGAGCTTGGCCAGCTCCAGTTCGATCTTCACCTGCGCGAGCGGATGCGAAATGCCCTGGTGCGAACCGATGGGCGCGCCCTTCCACACCGCGCGCTCCTTGGCGTAGGCCACCGCCGCGTCGATGGCGTAGCGGCCCATGCCGACCGCCATGGCCGCGCCCATGATGCGCTCCGGATTCAGGCCCGCGAACAGCTGCGCGATGGCCGCGTCCTCCTGTCCGACCAGCGCGGTGGCGGGCAGCCGGACGTCATCGAGAAACAGCGTGAACTGGTTGTCCGGCTCGATGATGTCCATCTCCTGCTTCGTCTTCACGAAGCCGGGGGCGTCGGTGGGGACGATGAACAGGGCGGGCTGCAGATTGCCGGTCTTGGCGTTCTCGGTGCGGGCCACGATGAGCACGGCCTCGGCCTGATCCACACCGGAGATGAAGATCTTGCGGCCGTTGAGGATCCAGTCGTCGCCGTCGCGCCGGGCGGTGGTGGTGATCTTGTGCGAATTGGAGCCCGCGTCGGGTTCGGTAATGCCGAAGACCATTTTCGACGAGCCGTCGGCCAGGCGGGTCAGCCAGTACCGCTTCTGTTCCTCGGTGCCGTACTTGGTGATGATGGTGCCGCAGATGGCGGGCGAGACCACCATGAGCAGCAGTCCACAGCCCTGTGCCGCCAATTCCTCTTGGACCAGGGCGAGTTCGTAGATGCCCGCGCCACCGCCGCCGTATTCCTCGGGGAGGTTGACGCCCAGGAAGCCGAGCTTGCCCGCCTCGTCCCACAGTTCGTCGAAGGGCTCGTTGCGCCGGGCCTTGGGTCCGGCGTAGTCGCGGAAGTTGTATTTGGCGGCCAGTTTGGCCACCGCGGCCCGCAGCGCCTTCTGTTCGTCGGTCTCGATGAAACTCATTGCCTACTCCTGCTCTTCGCTGGGGACCGCGGACTCTTCGGCATGCACGACGGCGAGCACCGCGCCGACTTCTACCTGCTGACCGGCGGAAACGTTCAATTCGGTGAGGACACCCGCGGCGGGCGCGGCAATGGTGTGCTCCATCTTCATTGCCTCCAGCCACAGGATCGGCTGGCCCTTTTCGACCCGATCACCGACCTGTGCGCCCAGGCGAATGACCGCGCCGGGCATCGGGGCCAGCAGCGAGCCCTCGGCCACCTGGTCGGCCGGATCCTCGAAACGCGGCAGGCGGCGCACGGCCACCGGGCCGAGCGGGGAATCCACCGCCACCAGATCGCCGTAGCGGGCGATCTCGAAGCGCCGACGCACCGGGCCGCGCTCGCCGGGGACCTGGAGGACGACGAGATCCGGTGTGGCCTCGACCAATTCGAGTCCGTCGCGACCCTCGACCTCGAGCCCCGCGCGGGTGAAGCGATAGCGCACCTCGTGCTTACCGGTCAGACGCGACTCATAGGACTTGGACTGTCCCTGCGAGGGCAGATTGCGCCAGCCGCTGGGCAGCCCGCCGCCGACCCGCGCCGAGCGGCGGTTGGCGGCGGCGTCGGACAGGGCCGCGGCAATAATCGACAGCTTCTCGTCCTCCTCCGAAATCAGCGGGGCGGAGAGCTTTTCGAGATCGTGCGTGGCGAAGAACGCGGTGTCGGTGTCCCCGGCCAGGAACGCCGGGTGCCGCAGCACCCGCACCAGCAGGTCGCGGTTGGTGACCAGGCCGTGAATCTTGGCCCGCTGCAACGCACTCGCCAACAGGTGCGCGGCCTCGTCTCGGGTCTCGGCGAAGGAGATGACCTTCGACAGCATGGGGTCGTAGTGCACCCCGACCACCGAACCGTCCACCACACCGGTGTCCAGGCGCACGCCAGGCTCGGTCAGCACGGTGAATTCGCCCAGGGTGCCCGGGATGTCGAGCTTGTGCACCGGTCCGGACTGCGGCTGCCAGTCGTGGGCCGGGTCCTCGGCGTACAGGCGTACCTCGATGGAATGGCCGCGCATCTCCGGCTGCCGCGCGGGCAGCGGACGTCCGGCGGCCACCTGGAGTTGCAGGCGCACCAGATCCAGGCCGGTGACCTGCTCGGTGACCGGATGTTCCACCTGCAGACGGGTATTCATCTCCAGGAAGAAGAAGTCGCCCTTGTCGTCGGCCAGGAATTCGACGGTGCCCGCGCCCTCGTATCCGATGGCCTCCGACGCCAGCCGCGCCGCCTCGAACAACCGCGCCCGCATCCCGTCGACCTTCTCGACCAGCGGGGACGGTGCCTCCTCCACGACCTTCTGGTGGCGGCGCTGAATCGAGCACTCGCGCTCGCCGACCGCCCACACCGTGCCGTGGGTGTCGGCCATGACCTGCACCTCGATATGGCGGCCGGTCTCGAGGTAGCGCTCGCAGAACACGGTCGGATCGCCGAAGGCGGACTGGGCTTCTCGCTGCGCGGCCTCGATCTGACCGGTCAGCTCGGAGAGCTCGCGGACCACGCGCATGCCGCGGCCGCCACCACCGGCGGACGCCTTGATGAGCACCGGCAGCATGTCGGCGGTGACCTCCGCCGGATCCAGCTGCTTCAGCACCGGGACGCCCGCGGCGTCCATCATCTTCTTGGACTCGACCTTGGAGCCCATCTGCTCGATGGCCGCGACCGGCGGACCGATCCAGGTCAGCCCGGCGGCCTGGACGGCCGCGGCGAATTCGGCGTTCTCGGAAAGGAATCCGTAGCCCGGGTGGATGGCGTCGGCACCGGCGGCCAAGGCGGCCTCGATGATCAATTCACCACGCAGGTACGTCTCGCCGGGAGTGTTGCCCGGCAGTCGAATCGCCGCGTCGGCCTCCGCCACATGCGGGGCGTTGGCGTCGGCGTCGGAATAGACCGCGGTGGTCGCGATACCCATGCGACGGCACGTCGCGAAGACCCGTCGCGCGATCTCGCCCCGGTTGGCGACCAGCACATTCGTGATTTCCATACCGTGCCTCACATCCGGAAGACGCCGAAGCCGTCGGCGCCCTCGATCGGGGCATTGTGAATGGCCGACAACGCCATTCCCAAGACCGTGCGGGTGTCGCGGGGATCGATGACGCCGTCGTCGTAGAGGCGGCCCGACATGAACATGGGCAGCGATTCGGCCTCGATCTGCGCCTCGATCATGGCGCGCAACCCGGCATCGGCCTCCTCGTCGAACGGAATGCCCCGGGCCTCGTTGGCGGCCCGGCCCACGATCGAGATGACGCCCGCCAGCTGCGCGCCGCCCATGACGGCGGATTTCGCACTGGGCCAGGCGAACACGAAGCGCGGATCGTAGGCCCGACCGCACATGCCGTAGTGGCCCGCGCCGTAGGACGCGCCCATGAGCAGCGAGATGTGCGGGACCTTCGAATTCGACACCGCGTTGATCATCATCGCGCCGTGCTTGATGATGCCCTTCTGTTCGTACTCCTTGCCGACCATGTAGCCGGTGGTGTTGTGCAGGAACAGCAGTGGCGTGTTCGACTGATTGGCCAGCTGAATGAACTGGGTGGCCTTCTGGGCTTCCTCGGAGAACAGCACGCCGCGCGCATTGGCGAGGATGCCGACCGGATAGCCGTGCAGCTCGGCCCATCCCGTGACCAGGCTCGAGCCGTAGAGCGGCTTGAACTCGTCGAAGTCGGAGCCGTCGACCACGCGGGCGATGACCTCGCGCGGGTCGAACGGGATCTTGAGATCGCCCGGCACGATGCCGAGCAGCTCCTCCTGGTCGTAGAGCGGCTCGATCACCTCGGTCAGCGGACGCGGCTCGGGGCCCTTCTTCTGCCAGTTCAGGCGCTTGACAATGGACCGGCCCAGGCGAATCGCGTCCTGCTCGTCCACGGCCAGGTAGTCCGCCAAACCCGAGACGCGCGCGTGCATTTCGGCACCGCCCAGCGATTCGTCGTCGGACTCCTCACCCGTGGCCATCTTCACCAGCGGCGGCCCGCCCAGGAACACCTTGGAGCGCTCCTTGATCATGACCGTGTAGTCGGACATACCGGGTATGTACGCGCCACCGGCGGTCGAATTGCCGAAAACCAGTGCGATGGTGGGGATTCCGGCCGCGGACAGCCGGGTGAGGTCCCGGAACATGCGGCCGCCGGGCACGAAGACTTCCTTCTGCGTCGGCAGATCCGCGCCGCCGGACTCCACCAGGCCGATCACCGGCAGCCGGTTCTCCAACGCGATGTCGTTCATCCGCAGCGTCTTCCGCAGCGTCCAGGGATTCGAGGTGCCACCGCGCACCGTCGGGTCGGGGGCGGTGATCAGGCACTCGACGCCCTCGACAATGCCGATGCCCGCGATCACGCTCGCGCCCACGTGGAACTCACTGCCCCACGCCGCCAGCGGGGCCAGCTCGAGGAACGGCGAATCCTCGTCGATGAGCAGTTCGATGCGCTCCCGCGCGGTCAGCTTGCCGCGCTTGCGATGTCGCGCCAGCTTCTCCGGGCCGCCGCCCGCGATGTTCTTGGCGTATTCGGCCTCCACCTCGGCGAGCTTGGCGGTCATGGCCTCGGCGGCGGCCTGATACTCCGCCGAGTTCGGGTCTAGGGACGTGCGCAGAATGGTCAAGACTGGAACCCCAATCGCTTGGCCGCGAGGCTGGTCAGGATCTCGTTGGTACCGCCGCCGATGCCCAGGATGCGGACATCCCGGTAGTGGCGTTCGACTTCGGACTCACGCATGTAGCCGAGGCCGCCGAAGAGCTGCACCGCCTGGTGCGCAACCCATTCGGCCGTCTCCACGGCGGTGTTCTTGGCGAAGCAGACCTCCGCGATCAGATCGGTCTCGCCGTGCGCGGCGCGCTCCACCACATGATGGGTGTAGACGCGCGCCACATCTATGCGACGCGCCATCTCGGACAGGGTGTTCTGCACGGCCTGGCGGCTGATGAGCGGACGGCCGAAGGTCTCCCGATCCCGACACCATCGCAGGGTCAGGTCCAGGCAGCGTTGCGCGTGCCCGTACGCCTGCGCGGCCAGGCCCACCCGCTCGCTCACGAAAGCCTGTGCGATCTGCGAGAATCCGGAATTCTCCGGCCCCACCAGATTCGACACCGGCACCCGCACATCGACATACGACAGCTCGGCGGTATCAGAGGCCAGCCAGCCCATCTTCTCCAGCTTGCGGCTGACCGTGAATCCCGGCGTGCCCTTCTCCACCACCAGCAGCGAAACACCGGCCGCGCCGGGGCCACCCGTGCGCACGGCCGTCACGACATAGTCGGCCCGCACACCGGAGGTGATGAACGTCTTCGCGCCGTTGACGATGAACTCGTCGCCGTCACGCACCGCGCTGGTCCGCAGATGCCCGACATCCGAACCGCCACCGGGCTCGGTGATCGCCAGCGACCCGATCTTCTCCCCCGCCAGCGTCGGCCGCACCCACCGCTCGATGTGCTCGCGATTCCCCGACGCGACAATGTGCGGCACCGCGATGCCACAGGTGAACAGGGACGCGAACAGACCGCCCGAGCACCCCGCGTAATGCATCTCCTCACACACGATGGCCGCGTCGATCCCGTCACCGCCGGAACCGCCCACGGCTTCGGGGAATTGAATCCCCAACAGCCCCAGCGCCCCCGCCTTCTTGTGCAGTTCGCGCGGAATCTCGCCCTGCCGCTCCCAGTCGTCGAGGTACGGCAGCACCTCCCGCTCCGCGAAACCGCGCACGGTGGCGCGCAATTCGCGCCGCTCGGGCGTCGTCCAGGGATTCACATATCCGGTGCTCATGGCAGCAGCTCCACGGGAATCTCGAGGTATCGGGCGCGCAGCCATTCGCCGAGCCCCTTGGCCTGCGGGTCGAAGCGGGCCTGATAGGCGACGCCCTCCCCAAGCAGTCCCTCGACAATGAAGTTGAGCGCCCGCAGGTTCGGCAGCACGTGCCGGGTGACGGGCAGCTCGGCGGTCTCGGGCAGCAGGCGGCGCAGTTCGTCGACGGTGAGGGTGTGCACCAGCCAGCGCCACTGCTCCTCGGTGCGGACCCAAACGCCGATGTTCGCGTTACCGCCCTTGTCACCGGAGCGCGCGAGCGCGATTGTGCCCAGCGGCACCCGCTTGCTCGCACCCGCCGGAAGCGGTTGCGGCAGCGCCGGTTCGGCGACCGCGTCGAGTTCGAGGGTCTCCCCCGCCGGGGCGATCGCCACTTCGGAGCCGTCCGGCAGTACCGCGGTGTGCGGGACCTCCTTGGCGTCCACGTAGCCCGGCGTGAACACGCCGTAGGGGCCGCCGTTGCCGGGCGGGGAGGTCAGCGAAAAGCCGGGGAAGCTGGCCAGGGCCAACTCGACCGCGACACCGGAGAAATTGCGGCCCACCTTGTTCGGGTCCGGGTCGCGCACCACGCAGCGCAGCAAGGCGCTGGCCTGCTCCTCGGTGTCGGCGTCGGGGCGGTCCAGGCGGGCGAGGGTCCACTCCAGTTCGGCGGGCCGCACGGCCAGCCAGGATTCCAGCTGCCGTTGCGCCAGTGCGGCTTTGGCCTCGATATCGAGGCCGGTGAGGATGAACTCCATCTCGTTGCGGAAGCCGCCGATGGTGTTGGTGGAAACCTTCGTCTGCGGCGGCGGGGCCTCGCCGGTGACTCCGCTGATGAGCACCCGGTCCGGGCCGTCGGCGCTCACCCGGATGCTGTCGAGGCGGGTGGTGACGTCCGGCCCGGCGTACCGCGCGCCCTGAATCTCGTACATGAGCTGGGCTTTCACCGTGTCTACGGTGACCGCGCCGCCGGTGCCCTCGTGCTTGGTGATGACACTGCTGCCGTCGCGGCGCACCTCGGCGATCGGGAAGCCGGGGCGGCCCAGATCGGCGATCTCGGTGAAGAAGGCGAAGTTGCCGCCGGTGGCCTGGGTACTGCATTCGATCACATGCCCCGCCACCACCGCACCGGCCAGCGCGTCGTAATCGGTTCGGCCCCAGCCGAAGTGCGCGGCCGCCGGTCCGACGACCACCGACGCGTCGGTGACCCGGCCGGTCACCACAATGTCCGCGCCCGCGTTCAGACATTCGGCGATACCCCATGCGCCGAGATAGGCATTGGCGGTGAGCGGTGCGCCCAGCCCCAGTTCGCCCGCGCGTGCCAGCAGGTCGTCACCGGTCACATAGGCGACTTTCGGTGCGAGACCGAGGTTCTCGGCCACCTCGCGGATCCGCTGCGCGAGCCCGGCGGGATTCAGCCCGCCCGCGTTCGACACGATCTTCACGCCCGACTCGAGCGCGAGTCCGAGGCAGTCCTCCAATTGCTTCACAAAGGTCTTGGCGTAGCCGAGGTTCGGGTCCTTCATGCGATCCCGACCCAGGATCAGCATGGTGAGCTCGGCCAGATAGTCGCCGGTCAACACGTCGAGCTGCCCGCCCTCGAGCATCTCCCGCATGGCGCTCAGCCGATCGCCGTAGAACCCGGAACAATTGCCGATCCGGATGACATCCGGAGTGTCGGCGAGCTGACTCATGAAGGGCCTCCTGTGCACACCTGAGTCCGGCGCAGCTTCGGCGCTGCGGTCGGTTACAGGGTCACATCCGCCCCTGAAAAAATCAAGCCCGCGTGCTTGTTATTTGAAGGATCGCCCGGTCGGGACCGGTGACCGGAGTGGCGGCAACCTTCAGGCAGACTGAGCGCGTGTCCTCAGACGTCACCGCCATCGTCCTGCTCGCCCTCGCCGGATTTCTGCTCGGCGGGGCGTACTCGCTGTTCAAGACCTCGCGCCCGCTGGCCATCGGCCTGGGCGCCTGCGGCGTCCTCGCGGCAGTCGGAGCCATCCTCTGGATGACGCATTAACAACTCTCGAACTCTCAGGGGCTTCCCCTGAAACCCCTTACTCAGCCTCCAGGCGGAAGATGCGGAGGTCTTCGGGGACGCCGTTGAGCGGGGCGGCGAAGAAGCTACGGCGGTAAGGCTTTACGCCCAGGCCGAGTTCCTCGAGGGTCTCCGGCTTCAGTGCGTCGAGGGTGGCGCCCGAGATCATGGTGTTGCCGTTCCCGCCCGCCTCCATGACGCGGGCGGCGATATTGACGTCGATGCCGAGCCAGTCGCCGCCGATTTCGCGCGGGCTGCCGGTGTGCAGGCCCAGGCGCATCTGCGGGCGGTAGCCGTCCACGGAGACGGCCGAGAGATTCTCCTTGGCGGCGATGGCCGCGCGCACCGCCCGGTCCGCGGACGGGAACACGGCCATGACACCGTCGCCCATGCGCTTGACCACCTGGCCGCCGCGATCATTGATCGGCGGCTCGATGGCCTTGGCCACCCGCCGCAGCAGGTCCAGGGTGACCTCGTCGCCCGCGGCCAGCGACCAACTGGAGAAGGCCACCAGATCGGTGAACATGATGGTGATCTCCTGCGCCCCACGGCCCTTGCCGACCCGTTCCAGCATGGCCTGCCAGACCTGCAGCGCGCCCAGCCCCAATTCGCGTGCGGCGCTGGGGGAATCGCCGACCAGCTTGTCCGCGGCGCGGGCCACGGCGCGCACGCCGCCGGGACCGGACACCGAGAGCGGATCGCCGAAGGCCGGATCGCCGGGCAGGTTCTCGCGGGCCTTGCGGATGACGCCGATGAGATCGCCGCGCTGGTTGGCGGCATTGACGAGGGCCGAGAGCTGCCCCGGGAAGCGGCCGCGCCGACGCGGCTGGGCGTCGGATTCGTCGGCGTCCGCGGAGAGTTCGGCGGGGATCAGGGGGATGACCACGTCCGGGTCGATGCGGTTCTCCCGCGCCCGGTTGCCGCTCGCGTCGCGCGAGCGGTTGCGATCGGTTCCCAGTCCGTCCGTGCGGTTCGCGTCGGAGGCGCGTTCACCGCCGTCGGAGGGTCGTTCGCTCACGCCCAGAGCGTATCCCAGGGCTCCGTCGTGGGATGGATTAACAATTGCCACCTGACACCTCCCGATCGGTGCTAGCGGCCACAACGTTGGACCCGCCGATGTTTGAGTGTTTTGGTTGCTGAGGCGATGCTACAGACCGCTCAGTACGAGATCTAGAAGTTTCCGGCCGGAATCGAAAGTTTTCACACAGCCTTAGCCTGCCCCTCAGAAAAGACATCGGCCCGACACGGAAATCCGTATCGGGCCGATGTGCGCCGCCGGGCCGGGCAGTGGCCGACGGCTCCCCGGGCAGGGTCTCTATTCGGTATTCACGAGCTAGGCGTCGCGCTTGTTCACGACGAACAGCGCGGCACCGAAGACGATCGCCACGAAGACGGCGAAGTAGATCAGACCACCCCACGGTCCCCAGTGCCAGTACTGCGACTTCGCGTCCACGGTGCCCAGGAACAGGCCCGCGTTCTGGAACGGCAGCAGCACCTGGATCTCGCGGCCGATCCGGCCGAACGCGCCGACCATGGGTTCGATGATCACCGGCCACACGATCAGCAGCGACAACGCGCCCGCCGACTGCCGGATCAGCGTGCCCACACCCACGGCCAGGAACACCACCAGCAGGATGAACAGCGGCACGGCGTAGAAGACGCGCAGATCACCGCTGCTCAGGCTCAGGTGACTGCCCGCGTCGTGGTTGACCATCGCCTTGAAGATGAAGAATCCGAGGAAGGTCAGCACCGCGCTCAGCAACGCCATAGCAAACCCGATGACACCGGCCTTGGTGAGCAGGACCGCGGTCCGGTTCGGGCTGGCCAGAAAGGTCGTCTTGATGGTCCCGAAGCGGTATTCACTGGTCACCGCGAGCGCGGCCAAGATCATGACCATCAGGTAGCCGAAGCCCGGAATGCCCTGGGCCAGACCGGTGATGCCCAGGCCCGCCACCGAGTTTTCCGCGTAAGGGGCGTCGGCAGGGGTCATCTTGCCCTCGGCCAGCTGATCCTGGAAGACCCGCCAGGAGGCATTGAGGGCCAGGCTGAACAGGGCCGCGATGCCGAGCGCGAACACCACCAGCAGCGCCGTGCACCAGACCGGGGATTTGGTCGAGGTGAGCTTGATTCGTTCCGCCGCGAGCACTCCCATCAGAGCGCACCTCCCATAACCTGATCGAAGCCTTCGCCGTGGTACTGCACCGCGCCACCGGTCATGCGCATGAACGCCTCCTCGAGCGAGGCCCGCTGCGGTGAGAGCTCGTAGAGCGTGATGTCGTTGGCACCGGCCAGTTTTCCGACCGCGTCACTGGTGACACCGGCGACGACCAGGGCCGGACCGTCCGCCTCGGCCCCGTCCTCGCGGACGGTCATGCCATTGGAGGTGAGCAGGCTGCGCAGCTGATCCAGCTGCGGACTGCGCACGCGCACCGACTGTTCCGAGGCCTTCTCGATGAAATCCTTCGTGGTGGTGTCGGCGATGAGGCGGCCGCGGCCGATCACGATGAGATGCTCTGCGGTCTGGGCCATTTCGGAGAGCAGGTGGCTCGACACCAGCACGGTGCGGCCCTCACCCGCCAGCCGCTGCATGAAGCGGCGGATCCACAGGATGCCCTCGGGGTCCAGGCCGTTGACCGGCTCGTCGAACAGCAGCACCTGCGGATCGCCGAGCAGCGCCCCGGCCAGGCCGAGCCGCTGCGACATGCCCAGGGAGAAGCCGCCCGCGCTCTTGTTGGCCACCTCGGAGAGGCCGACCAGGCGCAGCACCTCCTCGACCCGGGCGGCCGGAATGTCATTGGAGGCCGCCATCCAGCGCAGATGCGAGCGCGCGGAACGGTTGGGGTGCACCCACTTCGCGTCGAGCAGGGCGCCGACCGTCTCCAGCGGCTTCTTCAACTCGTGGTAGGGCTGGCCGTTGATGAGGGCGGTGCCCGAGGTCGGGGTGTCGAGCCCCAGGATCATGCGCATGGTGGTCGACTTGCCCGCCCCATTGGGGCCGAGGAAGCCGGTCACCTGGCCGGGCGGGACCGTGAACGACAGGTCCGACACCGCGACGGTCTGGCCGTAGTGTTTGGTCAGGCCTCTCAGTTCGATCATGGGCACCAGTCTTCCCCACATTCGGAGCGCGCACTATCGCTAATTGGTCGCGCGTCGCTCATCCTCGAGGATGACTACGGCCGAGCCCGGACTCCGGGTTCAGAATCCGGGCCGACGGGTCAGAATCCGGGCCGACAGGTCAGAATCCAGGCGAGGAGGCCTGGGCCCAGAAGCGCTTGGGGATGCGTCCGGCCTGCCGGGCGAGCCAACCGGCCTCGACGGCGCGGGCCATGGCGGCGGCCATGAGGGCGGGCTGGCGGGCGCGGGTGACCGCGGTCGCCAACAGCACGGCCGAGCAGCCGAGTTCCATGGCCAGGGCGGCGTCGCTGGCGGTGCCGATGCCCGCGTCGAGAATGACCGGGACACCCGCGGCGGCCACGATCATCTCGATATTGTGCGGATTGCCGATGCCGAGGCCGGTGCCGATGGGCGAGCCCAACGGCATGACCGCGGCGCAGCCGATGTCCTCGAGCCGCTTGGCCAGCACCGGATCGTCATTGGTGTAGGGCAGCACGGTGAAACCGTCGTCCACCAATTGCTCTGCGGCGGCGACCAATTCGATGGCGTCGGGCAGCAGGGTGCGCTCGTCGGCGATGACTTCCAGCTTCACCCAATCGGTTTCGAGGGCCTCGCGGCCCAGCTGCGCGGTGAGCACGGCCTCGGCGGCGGTGCGACAGCCCGCGGTATTGGGCAGCGGGGCGATCTCGAGGCGCTTGAGCAGATCCAGCACGCCGGTGCCGCCCGCGGCGTCCACCCGGCGCATGGCCACGGTGGTCAGCTCGGTGCCGGAGGCGACCAGCGCCTCCTCCAGGACGGCCAGGTTCTCCGCGCCACCGGTGCCGGTAATGAGCCGCGAACCGAATTCGCGACCCGCGATGACCAGGGGCTCGACGAGACTAGCCACCCTGCACCGCCGTCAGCACCTCGATCTCCCAGCCGCGGCCGACCGGCTCGTCCCAGCGGGACTTGGGGAACACCGCGCCGTCGATGGCCAGGGCCACGCCCTGCGACGGCAGGTTCAGGCGCGCCAGCAGTTCACGCACGGTGAGCGTGTCGGGGAAGACGTGGTCCTGCCCGTTCACGGTCACGCCGACCGGGATTGTCATCGAACTCCTCCTGGGTAAAGCGGTGCGGCAACCGAAGATTGCCGCTGCGGGGCCGACGCGCCGGGCCCTTGCGCGAACCGGTGGGGATTCGCGGCCGCGGCCTCGGGCAGCTCGGTATCGGTGAGCAGGGCGAGGACGGCGTCGGCGGTGACGGGGGTATCGAGAATGCCATTGCGGCCGTGGCCCGCCGCCACCATCACGCGGTCGTCGAGATGGCCGATGAGCGGCAGATTGTCCGGCGAGCCGGGGCGGTGACCGGCGATGGCCTCGGCGAATTCGTATTCGCCCAGGCCCGGCAGCACGGATTCGGCGTCGGTGACCAGATCGCGCACGCCCGCCACGGTGACGGCGGTGTCGAAGCCGACCTCGTATTGCGTTGCGCCCAGCACGATTCCATCGTGGCGCGGCACGAGGTAGATCGGCCGCCCGTGCACCCGGGCGCGAATGACGCGCCGCGGCGGGGTCGGCGCGCTGGGGCGGCGGCGCAGGCGCAGGATCTCACCCTTCACCGGGCGAATCGGCAGGCCGGGCCACAGCTGCGCCGCGGCGGCCCCGGTCGCGAGCACGACGCGGTCGTGCGGCAGGTCGGCCAGGGACTCGACCCGTTCGGCGCGGAACTCGACTCCGGCTGCGCCGCAGGCGATTCGGAGCGCGTCGACCAGGGCGCGATTGTCCACGGCCGGTTCGGCGGTCGCGAGCAGTCCGGCGCGCACGGCGCGACCCAGATTCGGCTCGGCGGCGCGCACGCCCGCGCGGTCCAGGACGCGCAGTTCGTGGCCGCGGGCATTGACCCAGTCGGCGATGGTGCGCAGGTCCGCGGCATCGGCGGCATCGAGGGCGACGGTCAGGGTCTCGTCGGCGACGAAGACATCGGTACCGCTGACCGCCTTCAGTTCGGCGGCGAAGCCGGGCCAGCGGGTGAGGGAGGCGGCACCGAAGGCGAGGGCCTCGTCCTCGCCGGGCCAGCCTTCGGACAGCGGTGCGAGCATGCCGCCCGCCACCCAGGAGGATCCGGAGCCGACGGCCGGGTCGAAGAGGGTGACGGTAAAGCCCGCTCCGGCGGCCCGCCAGGCCGCCGACAGTCCGATCACACCGCCGCCGACGACGGCCAAAGTCCGCATTGGATCCACCTAACCCGCCCCGGCGCCGCCGGGACCTGCATATATACCTCTCGAAACCCAAAATTCACGGACACCGTCGCGCTGCGCGGCAGCGGGTGCGTCCCCATGGGTCGTTTCGACTCAACCACCGTAGCGCGACTACCGTCGTGGCTGTGCAACCCTCCCACCCGAACCGGCCGGTACCCCATCGGGAACGCTCCGTGATCTCCCCGCGGGAGCGACTCGCGACCGCACGGCTCTACCTGTGCACCGACGCCCGCCGGGACAAGGGCGATCTGGCGCAGTTCGCCGAGGCGGCCCTCGCGGGCGGTGTCGACATCATTCAGATCCGCGACAAGGGGTCGCGTGGGGAGAAACAGTTCGGACCGCTCGAGGCCAAGGCCGAACTGGGCGCCCTGGCCGAACTGAAGGCCGCGGCCCGCCGCCACGGCGCGCTGGTCGCCTGCAACGACCGCGCCGATATCGCGCTCGCCGCCGGAGTCGACGTGCTGCACCTGGGTCAGGGCGATCTGCCGCCCTGGTACGCGCGGCAGATCCTGGGCAGCGAGGTCGTGCTCGGCCGCTCCACCCACAATCGCGCGCAGGCCGGACTGGCCGCGATCGACGAGCACATCGACTACTTCTGCACCGGCCCGGTCTTCGCCACCCCGACCAAGCCCGGCCGCACCCCCGCGGGCATCGACCTGGTTCGCTCCACCGCCGATTCCCACACCCAGCGCCCGTGGTTCGCCATCGGCGGCATCGACGAGAAGACCCTGCCCGAGGTGCTGGACGCGGGCGCGACCCGAATCGTGGTGGTACGGGCCATTACCGAGGCCGACGATCCGGAGGCCGCGGCCCGCGCGATCAAGCAGCGGATTCTCGAGAACGACCGCTGATCAGGCGACCGGGTCCAGGCGGATGGGGACGCCGTTCAGGTTCGACATGCCCGCCAGGCGTTCCACATCGGCGAGATCGGTCGACATCAGGTCGTTGACGTTCGCGCCGCCCGCGGCGTTCGCGCGCTGCCAGCCGCCGCGGTGACCCCATCCGTGCGGGATGGCCACGGTGCCCTCGGTCATGTCCTCGGTCAGGCGGGCGGTGACCTCGATCCAGCCGTGGGCGGAGGTGACCCGGCAGCGGTCGCCGTCGGCAATGCCCGCCACGGCAGCGTCCTTGGGATTGATGCGGGCGGCGTGCTCGCGGTCGCCGCGCATCAACAACTCGACATTGTGCATCCACGAGTTGTGGGATTTGAGCTCGCGCAGGCCGATCACGCGCAGCGGGTAGGTGGGATCGGCGGGCCGATCGGCGAGGGTGCGCAGTTCGATGATGATCTCGTCGGGGTCCAGTCGGACGCGACCGCCCTTGTGCATCACCACGTCTCGTAGCACGCCGGTGGTGATGGCATCGGCCAGCACGACGCCGTGCGGGTGGCGGCGCAGCATGCGCAGGCTGATTCCCTTGCGGCGCAGGCCGAACAGATCGCCGTACGGGCCGGTGCGCAGGGCCAGATCCGCCAGCAGGGTCGGGGTGGGGCGCGCCGCGGCCAGGGCCGGTACGCGGCGGCGCACCGAACTCAGCAGGCGGCCCACCGGGCGGGCGGGCCCGATGGCGAAGGGCTGCACGCCGATTCGGGTCGCCAGCGCGTCGATGATCCGCCATTCCTCGCGGGCCTCGCCGTACGGCTCCACGACGCGCTCGGTGTACTGGGTGTACGGGGTCGGGGACAGCGCGGTGAACGGCAGCGGAATGTCGTCGCGCTCTAGGAAGGTGGTCGCCGGGAGGATGTAGTCGGCCAGCCGGTTGGTGTCGTTGACATAGATGTCGATGGAGACGTGCAGGTCGAGTTGCGCCATGGCGGAGGCCAATTCGCGGCCGTTGGGCACCGAGGACACCGGATTGCCCGCCGAGGTGAACAGGGCCCGCAGCTGGCCCGGCCCCGGGGTGGTGATCTCCTTGGCCATGATGGCGGCCGGGAAGGTGCCCAGCACATCCGGGAATCCGCCCACGCGCGAACGGTTCTTGCCGTACCCGACGAAACCGAGGCGGGCGTTCAGCTTGGAGACGGCCACCAGCTCCTTGCCGAAGACCGCACCGCCGGGCCGGTCCAGATTGCCGGTGACCACCGACAGCGCGTCGATGAGGAAGGCCACCAGGGTGGCGTGCCGACCCAGGCAGGTGCCGGTGCGGCCGTAGACGGCGGCGGCCCGCGCGCGGGCCAGATCGCGGGCCAGGGCGCGCACCCGCTCGGGCTCGAGTCCGGTCACCTCGGCGGTGGCCTCGGGTGTGAAACGGCTGACGGCGGCACGCAATTCGCGGACCCCGGAGGCCTGACGGCGCAGCGCCTCGGTGTCCTCGAGCCGCTCGTCGAAGATGACCTGCAGCAGCGACGCCAGCAGCCAGGCGTCACCGTCCGCGCGCACCCCGACATGCTCGAACAGCTTGGCGGTCTCGGTGTTTCGCGGGTCCACCACGACCACGCGGCCGCCGCGCTTGGTGATCGCGGTGAGCTTCTCGCGAATCCGCGGCACGCTCATCACACTGCCGTGCGAGATCAGCGGATTCGCGCCCAGCATGAGCAGGAAGTCGGTGCGGTCCAGATCGGGCACGGGCACCGAGGTGAGCGAGCCGTAGAGCAGCTGACTGGCCACGAAGCGGTTGTTCACATCCTGGGAGCCAGCCGAATACACGTGCTTCAGCCCGGCGGCCATCTGGAATCCCAGCATCCACAGGGTGTGTGAATACGAGAAGGAGGACGGATTCCCGAAATACCAGCCGAGGCTTTCGATTCCGTGCCGGTCGATGAGCCCGCGCAGCCGCTCGCCGATCTCGTCCAGCGCGGTATCCCAGGACACCCGTTCGAAGTCGCCCGCGGGTGTGCGCCGCAGGGGATACAGCACGCGGTCCGGATCGTTCTGGATCTCGGTGAACGCGATGCCCTTCGGGCAGGCGTTGCCGCGGGAGAGCGGATGCTCCTTGTCGGCGCGCAGTTGCACCAGCCGACCGTCCTCGACGGTGGCGATCAGCCCGCAGAGTGGCTCACAGATTCGGCAGTAGGTCGGAAGCTCGCGCGTGCTCACGCCTCAAGACAACACCTGATCCAGAGTGAGGAACAACACATTTCCGGCCAAATCGGTCTGTTTCGGGTCGGACCCGCCACCGATGCGGGCCGTGCGGCCGTCCCCGTCGCCATTGGCGTGCAGCCAGAGGAATCCGAGCTCGGCCAGATCCAGGGTGCGCGGCAACGCGGCCGCCACCGCCTCGGTCTCGGCGAACCCCTCCAGGCTGACGCGGGTGGGTGTGGCACGCAGGGTCGGCCAGGCGGCAGCGAAGCCCGGATGCAGCGGGCGGTCCTCGACCTCGTCCTCGGGGACCCAGACCAGATCCTGACTCTCCTTGTTGCCCCGGGTCTCCAGGCGATCGGCCGCATCGGCGACGACCGTGGTGTAGGTCCAGCCGCTGGGCGCGGTCGCGGTCACGCGGGAGCCGCGCACGCGAATCGAGCCGGGCGGGATGCCCGCCTCCTCCTCGGCCTCCCGGACGGCGGCGTGCACGGTGGTCTCGTGCGAGTCGCGGGCGCCGCCGGGCAGGGCCCAGGTACCGCCCTGATGGGTCCACGCGGCGCGGTGATGCAGCAGCACCGCGGAACCGCCGCCAATGAGCGGGGCGCGCAGCAACAGTCCGGCGGCGCCGTAACGACCCCACTGACGGGTGCCATCCGGACTCTCCGCCCAACCGTCGCCGTCACCGCGCATCGCCACAATCCCCTCGTCCGATCACGCCGCCGTGCGCGTTTCCCGCACGGCGGGGCACACCGCGGGGATTCCCGCGTCACGGCGGAGGTACGTCCACAATAAGCTCATCCGACGGGAACAAGTCGGTCGTTCGATTTCGGTGACTGGGAGGTGAGGATGGCTCGTACCGAGGAGTTGGCTATCGAGGAGCTGTCCCCTCGTGTGGCCGCCGCGGCCTGGCGAGAACGCTTCGCCACCACCGAACTGCGCTCGTTCGCCCGGTCCTCCCCCGCCAAACTGATCGCCGTCGGACTGATCCTGGTGAGCCTGTGCGTGACCGCGGGCATGGTGACCGCCACCGCGGTGACCAATCGGCAACACGCCCTCGACGTGCTGCTGAGCGAATCGGAACCGGACGCCTACTCGGCGCAACGGCTCTACACCTCGCTGTCGGTGGCCGACGCCTCGGCGGGCACCGCCTTCATTTCCGGTGGGCTGGAACCCAAACCGGTGCGCGACCGCTACAACCAGGCGGTCGGCGAGGCCGCCGCCGAACTGGTCACCCAGTCCAATCGCAGTGAGGGCGACGCGGATACGCATCTGCGCGCCGGGATCGCCACCGGGCTGCCGGTCTACACCGGCATCGTCGAGACCGCGCGGGCCAACAATCGCGGCGGGCAGCCGGTCGGCGCGGCCTACCTGAGCGAAGCCTCCAATCTCATGCAGACCACGCTGCTGCCGATGGCGCAGGAACTGCAGGAGCATCGGTCCGCGGCCATCACCGCCACCCAGCGCAATCACGTGCGGCCGCCGTGGCCCGCCATCCTGCTGCCGCTGCTGGCCGTCGCGGCCCTGATCATCGCGCAGCTGTTCCTGTTCCGACGCTGGCACCGGGTGTTGAATCTCGGTCTGCTGCTGGCCAGCGCGACCATGGTGGTGCTGCTGGCCTGGACGGTGGTGGCGGGCATCATCTCCGCCGTGGACACCACCCACGCCCGCGACGACGGCAGCGTGCCGACCGCCGCGCTCACCGAGAGCCGCATCCTGGCCCAGCAGGCGCGCACCGCCGAAACCCTGAAACTGGTGCGCCGCGACACCAGCGCCGACTACGACCGCACCTACGACCAGGCCATTGGAAAACTGCGAAACATCCTGTCCGGCTACGCCTCCGACGCGCCCGGCGCGAACGACGTGAAGACCGCCGCGGGCGCGCTGGACCGCTGGCGGGCCGCCCATCAGCGCATGAACGACGCGCTGTCCAAGGGCGACTTCCTCGGCGCGGCCGCCGTGGCCACCGGGCCGGGCGCGAACGAGGCCACCGCCCAGACCGACGCCCTCGACAAGGCCCTCGGCGACGGCATCGCCGAGACCCGGAACATGTTGCGCGCCGACACCTCGCACGCCGCCCGCACCCTGGACCTGCTCGGGCCGGGCGCGCTGGTGCTGAGCACCGCGGCCGCCGTGCTGGTCGCGGCGGGTCTGTGGCCACGGCTGCGGGAGTACCGATGATGCGAAGACCCGCCCGCTCCCTCGCGCTCGCGGCCCTGGCGCTGGCCGTGACGGTCACGGCGGCCTGCGCCGACAACACACCCCCGCCGCCCGCGCCGTCCACCCGGGTGCCGAGCTACATCGAACCGCCGCTGCCGTCGGGAGCCGTGGTGGCGCAGACCCAGACGGCCCCGCCGCCGGTCGCCCCCGACTGCGGGGACCCGACGGCCAGCCTGCGGCCCAATGGGATTCGCAGCGGCCCGAACATCGATGCCATTCGGGCCCGCGGCCGACTACTCGTGGGCCTGGACCCGGGCAGCAATCTGTTCAGCTTCCGCGATCCGACCACCGGCACCCTGGCCGGATTCGACGTGGACATCGCCAAGGAGCTGGCGCGGGATCTGCTCGGCGATCCGGCCGCGGTCGAATACCGGATCCTCAGCTCGGCCGACCGCGAGAAGGCCCTGGTGGAGCACACCGTGGACGTCGTGGTGAAGACCATGACCATCAATTGCCAACGGCGGCAGACGGTGACCTTCTCGACCTCGTATCTGCAGGCGCACCAGCGGGTGCTGACCGTGCGCGACTCCGGCATCGCCGGACTCACCGATCTGGCGGGGCGGCGGGTGTGCGTGGCCAGCGGCACCACCTCGCTCGACCTGATTCGGCGGCAGCAGCCCGCCGCCTCCATCCTCACCGTGCCCGGCTGGGCCGACTGCCTGGTGGTGCTGCAGCAGCGGCAGGTCGACGCGGTCAGCACCGACGACACCGTCTTGGCCGGTCTGGCCGAACAGGATCCGGCCACCGAGGTGGTCGGACCCAATCTGAGCACCGAGCAGTACGGCATCGGCATCTCCAAGGGCTCGGACGATCTGGTCCGCTTCGTCAACGGCACCCTGGAACGGATTCGCGCCGACGGCACGTGGAACCAGCTCTACCAGCGCTGGCTGGCGCCCGAGCTGGGCACCGCGGCCATCCCGCCCGCACCGAGGTATCAGGACTGATGACCACACCGTCCGAATCCGGGCCACCGCCCGAACCTCCCGAACCCGGCGGGGCCGAGGAGCACACCCGCGCGACCGCGCGCCCCGATGCCGACGGCATGGAAACGCGGGCGACCACCCGGGAGGAACTCACCGCGGAAGGTGAACCGGCGCAGCCGACTTCGGCGATGTCGCGGACCGAGATCACCGGGCCGCACTGGCCCGCGCGCACGGAGATCACGAATCGTCCCGGGACGGCCCCGGCGGCACCGTCGAACGAGGTGGCGGAACCGGCTGCGGCGCAGGGGCTTTCGGATCCTCAGGGCCAGGGGAAGTCGGATGCCGCGGGCGAGCCGCGTACACTGACTCGGCCGTCACAGCGGACCGCGCGCATGACGCGTCCACGTCCGGTGGTGCGGCGGCTCGGAGCCGGGTTGGTGCCGATTCCCGCGGTCGAACCGGTCGATCCGGAGGCGGCGGTGCTGGAGGATCCGGTGGTGGCCGAGGGCCGCCGGTTCTGTTGGCGCTGTGGGAAGCCCGTGGGGCGGGCCACGCCGACGCACCCGTCGACAACGGCCGGAACCTGCCAAACCTGCGGTGCGCCCTATGATTTCCGGCCCTCGCTGCATCCAGGCGATCGGGTGGCGGGGCAGTACGAGATCCAGGGCTGTATCGCACACGGCGGACTGGGCTGGATCTATCTGGCCATCGACCGGAATGTGAGCGACCGCTGGGTCGTGCTCAAGGGCCTCTTGCACGCCGGTGACGCCGAGGCGCAGGCTGTCGCCGTGGCCGAACGGCAGTTCCTGGCCGAGGTGGTGCATCCGAGCATCGTGAAGATCCACAATTTCGTGGAGCACGCGGGCCCGGACGGGACTCCCATCGGCTATATCGTCATGGAGTACGTGGGCGGGCATTCGCTGCGCGATCTGCTCGATCACTATGCGCCCGAACGCATGCCGGTCACCGAGGCCATCGCGTACCTGCTGGAAATCCTTCCGGCGCTGGACTACCTGCACTCGGTGGGGCTGGCCTACAACGATCTCAAACCCGACAACATCATGATCACCACCGATCGGGTGGAGCTCATCGACCTGGGTGCGGTCAGTCAGTTCGAGGCGTACGGAAACCTCTACGGCACCAGGGGATATCAGGCGCCGGAGATCGCGCACACCGGGCCCACCGTGGCCTCGGACATCTATACCGTGGGCCGCACGCTGGCCGTGCTCACCCTGCACATGCCGATGGAGCGCGGCGCGTACGTGGACGGCATTCCGGACCCCAAGGACGAGCCGATCCTGGCCCGGCACCAGTTCCTGTACCGGCTGCTGTTGCGCGCCACCCACCCGGACCCGGACCGCCGCTTCCCCTCGGCGCGGGTGCTGGGCACCCAGCTCACCGGGGTGCTGCGCGAGATCCTGGCCGTCGAGACCGGCACCGAGCATCCGCAGCTGTCCACCCTGTTCAGTCCGCCGCGCACCAGTTTCGGGACGGGCGAGCTGATCGCGCAGACCGACGGCATCATCGACGGCGTCGCCCGCGACACCCTGCTGCGGCCCGGCGATGTGGTGGCGGCGCTGCCGGTGCCGATCATCGATCCCGGCGACCCCTCCGCACCGCTGCTGGCCGGTGCCGCGCATCCCGAACCCCGCCACGCCCTCGACGAACTGCGGCACGCCCGCCAGCGCGCCACGGCCGAACCCGGCGGTGCGCCGGAGACCTTCGAACTCGAGGTGACCCTGGCCGAGGCCCGCGCCCACCTGGATCTCCAGGAGCCCGCGGCCGCGCGCATGCTGCTGGCCCGGCTCGCCGACGAGCCGCTGCCGCCCGCCCCGGATTGGCGCATCGACTGGTATCTGGGCCTGACCGAGCTGCTGGAACTGGAATACGAGCGCGCCTTCGCCCGCTTCGACGCCGTGCTGGAGGCACTGCCCGGCGAGATCGGACCGAAGCTGGCGCTGGCCGCCACCGCGGAACTCATTCTCCAGCACTGGGATTCACCCGATCCGGAGGAGTGGCGGGTCTACGCCGAGAGCTACTACGCCACCGTGTGGCGCACCGACCGGGGCGTGGTGAGCGCCGCGTTCGGGCTGGCCCGCCAGCTGGCCGCGGCCGGGAACATCACCGCGGCCGTGCACGCGCTGGATCAGGTGCCGCCCGCCTCTCGGCATTACTCCGAGGCGCGAATGACCGCCATTCTGATGCTGCTGACCTGTGCTCCCGCGGCGGAATTGGATGAATCGACGCTGCACGTGGCGGCCGCGCGCGTGCAGGACCTGCCGCCCGGCGAGGGGCGCGCGGCGCAGCTGCGCATCCTCACCCTGGGCATCGCGCTGGGCTGGGTGCAGGCCGGGAGACGCCCGAAGTCGCCCGCCGCCAAGCTGTTCGGGTCGCCGTTCACCGAACGGGATCTGCGCCGCGGCATCGAAACGGGCCTGCGCGGCCTGGCGCGCTCCGCACCCGCCCGCACGCATCGCTACGCCCTCGTGGACCTGGCCAACGCGGTGCGCGCCAAGTCCTGGTTCTGAGCCTCGCGCTGGACCGGAGAGAGCCCGTGCCGCCTGCGGCGATCTCGGGGGCAGCCGTGAGATCACGGGATCGGCGAGGGATATGTTCGATCCCTACCGCAGTTGTGCGTGGTGCGACACGGGTTCCGGTGGACCGGGGAAGAACCGGGCCCGTCGACCACGATGCCAGGCGCATCGTGATGTTTTCATGAAGCCGCTTTTGGGGCGTGAAAGGGGTTTCAGGGGAAGCCCCTGAGAGCCCGAGAGTTGCTTCCTCAGGCGACCAGGTCGGCCGCGGCGCGGGCGATGGCGAGCTCCTCGTTGGTCGGCACGACCAGTACCGAGATCGCGGAGTCGTCGGTCGAAATGCGGCGGGCCGAGCGGTCTTTCGCGGTATTGCGGGCCGCGTCGAGCTTGATGCCGTAGTTCTCCAGCCCGGCCAGCGCCTCGGCGCGGACGTGCGCGTCGTTCTCGCCCACACCTGCGGTGAAGGTGATGGCGTCCACGGTGCCGAGGTCGATCAGGTACGCGCCGATGTAGCGGCGCAGGCGGTGGATGTAGACGTCGAAGGCCAATTTCGCGGTGGTGTGGCCGGTTTCGATGAGCTGGCCCAGTTCGCGGAAGTCGTTGACACCGGAGATGCCCTTGATGCCGGAGTGCCGGTTGAGCAGGTTGTCCACATCGTCCACACCCATGCCCGCGGTGCGGATCAGGTGGAAGATGATGCCCGGGTCCAGATCACCGGAGCGGGTGCCCATGACCAGCCCCTCGAGCGGGGTCAGGCCCATGGTGGTGTCGACGGCCCGCCCGGCGCGAATGGCCGAGGCCGACGCGCCATTGCCCAGGTGCAGCACGATCTGATTGAGCTCGGAACGGTCCTTGCCCAGGAACGCCGCGACCTGCCGGGAGACGTAGTCGTGCGAGGTGCCGTGGAAGCCGTACTTGCGAATGCCGTGCGCGGCAGCGATTTCCGCGTCGATGGCGTAGGTCTTGGCGGCGGCGGGCAGCTCGTGGAAGAACGCGGTGTCGAACACCGCGACCTGCGGCACGTCCGGCAGCAGCGCCCGCGCCGACTCGATGCCGGTGACATTCGGCGGATTGTGCAGGGGGGCCAGCGACGACAGGTCGATGATCGCCTTGGCCACGTCGTCGTCGATCAGGGTCGGCCGGTAGAAGACCTCGCCGCCGTGCACCACCCGGTGCCCGACCGCGCCCAGGTCGGCGTGCGCCAGATCCTGGCCGCTCGCGCCGAACAGGTCGAACACCACCCGCAGGCCCGCCGCGTGATCGGCGACCGGTCCCCGATGCTCGAAAGTCTCACCGCCACACTTGTGTTCGACGGTGACGACATCGCTCTCGACGTCCTCGCCGATGCGCTGCACCGTCCCGGAGGCCACCACATCGGCCGACTCCGGTTCCAGCAGTTGATATTTGATGGACGAGGAACCGGAATTGATCACCAGTACCTTCATTGCGCCTCCTGTTGGGCCTGAATGGCGGTGATGGCGACGGTGTTCACGATGTCGGCGACGAGCGCGCCGCGCGAGAGGTCGTTGACCGGCTTGCGCAGGCCCTGGAGCACGGGGCCGATGGCCACCGCTCCGGCGCTGCGCTGCACCGCTTTGTAGGTGTTGTTTCCCGTATTGAGGTCCGGGAAGATGAAGACCGTCGCCTGACCCGCCACCTCGGAATTGGGCAACTTGGTCTTGGCCACCGTGGGTTCGATGGCGGCGTCGTACTGAATCGGGCCCTCCACCAACAGCTGTGGGGCACGCTCGTGCACCAGCTTGGTGGCGGTGCGAACCTTGTCCACGTCCGCGCCGGAACCCGATTCACCGGTCGAGTACGAAAGCATGGCCACGCGCGGGTCGATGCCGAACTGGGCGGCGGTGCGCGCGGAGGAGACCGCGATATCGGCCAGCTGCTCCGAGGTCGGGTCCGGCACCACGGCGCAGTCGCCGTACACCAGCACGCGATCGGCGAGACACATGAGGAAGACCGACGACACCGTGGACACGCCCGGCGTGGTCTTGATGATCTCGAACGACGGCCGGATGGTGTGCGCGGTGGTGTGCGCCGCGCCCGACACCATGCCGTCGGCGACCCCCATGTGCACCATCATGGTGCCGAAATACGAGATGTCGCTCATGAATTCGCGGGCCCGCTCCACCGTCATGCCCTTGTGGGCGCGCAGGCGGGCGTACTCCTCGGCGAATTCGTCGCGCAGCGGGCAGGTCTTGGGGTCGAGCACCTCGGCGGCGTCGATGTCCACGCCCAGTTCGGCGGCGCGGCCGCGAATGGCGGCCTCCTCGCCGAGAATGGTGAGGTCGGCGATCTTGCGCTGCAGTACGCGACCGGCGGCCCGCAGAATGCGGTCGTCGTCGCCCTCGGGCAGCACGATGCGCTTGCGATCGTTGCGGGCGCGCTCGATGAGCTGGTACTCGAACATCTGCGGGGTGACGACGTTCGGAATCGGAACGTCGATCTGCCGCAGCAGTTCTCGCGGATCGACGCGCTCCTCCATGACGGCCAGCGCGGTGTCGACCTTGCGAATGCTGGACAGCGAGACGCGGCCGCGGGTGAGGGCGGTGGCCTTGGCGGTCTCGAAGGTGCCGAGGTCGGTGGACAGAATCGGGAGCTTGGGCCGCAGGCCCGCCATGAGCCGCGCGATGGAGGGCTCGGGCAGCATGCCGCCGTTCATGATGATGCCCGCCAGCGACGGGAAGCCTTCCGCCTCATGGGCGTTCACCAGGGCGAGCAATACATCGGAGCGGTCGCCGGGGGTGATGACGGCGACGCCGTCGGTCAGTCGCTCCAGAATGTGCTCGGCGGTCATGCCGCCGACGATCACCTCGAGGGCCTCGCGCTGCATGAGTTCCGGGTCGCCGCTGTACAGTTCGCCGCCGATGGCCTCGCGCAGCTCCTCCATGGTGGGTGCCTGCAGCAGCGGCACCTCCGGCAGCGCCCAGGACGGCACCGCCGCAACCTTTTTCAGGATGGCGTCGTCGGCCTCGAGCTGAGCGGGCTCACAGCGGTTGGCGACCACGGCCACCAGCTTGGCGTGCTCGGACACCAGCTCGCCGCGGCACAGCTCCACCAGCTGCCCCAATTCCTCGGGGGTGCGGCCGATTCCGCGCACCACGAGCAGGACGGGCGCGCCGAGGTTCACGGCGATGCGGGCGTTGTAGCGCAGTTCGCTGGGGCTGGCGACATCGGTGTAGTCGGAGCCGATGATGAGCACGGCGTCGCACTGCTTGGCGACGGCGTGATAGCGCATGACGATCTCGCTGATCGCCGCGTCCGGGTCCTCGTGCACCTGCTCGTAGGTGACGCCGATGGCCTGGTCGTAGTCGACATCGGAGGTGGAGTGCTCGAGCAGCAGCTCGAGGATGTAGTCGCGTCCGGTCGCGGACCGGGTGATGGGTCGGAACACGCCGACGCGCGGGGTGGTCGCGGCGAGGGCTTGCAGGACGCCGAGCGCCACCGTCGACTTGCCGGTGTCGCCCTCGGGGGACGCGATGTACACACTGGAAACCGGTGTGGCAGCCATGAGCAGAAGACTACCGACCGTTATGGGCCGATTTCCGCTGCTGCCTGGCAACACGACAATCGACGCAACTGATGCACGGTTGCTATTAGTTCGTCAAGGCCCGTCCGAGCTGGGGTTTCCACGACTGTCCATGCGCGAGGTCGTCCGCGCGAGACAGCAATCACATGACATATGTCCCGGTCCAGCACCAGTTTTCAGCCAACGCGCGGCACATCGGGACCGGACTTCACAAGGGATGTCCGTCCCGATGTACCGCTAGCTGAGGTGTGACGCGGGTCCCGCCAGAGCCAGTTAGACGCGGAGCGTCAGAGGGCGCGCAGGCGCGGGGCCAGGTCGCGCTGGAACAGGTCCAGGAAGCGCTTCTGGTCGTGACCCGGCGCGTGGAAGACGAGGTGGTTCAGGCCCGCGTCCAGGTACGGCTTGATCTGCTCGACCGCCTGGTCGGGATCGCTGGCCACGATCCAGCGCTTGGCGATCTGCTCGATCGGCAGCGCGTCGGCCGCGGCCTCCATCTCGATCGGGTCGGTGATGGAATGCTTCTGCTCGGCGGTCAGCGACAGTGGAGCCCAGAAACGGGTGTTCTCCAGCGCCAGAACGGGATCGGTGTCGTAGGAGATCTTGATCTCGATCATCCGGTCGATGTCGTCGAGGGTGCGCCCGACCTTGGCCGCGCCCTCCTCGACGGCGGGCATGAGCTTCTCGGTGTAGAGGTCCATGCCCTTGCCCGAGGTGCAGATGAAACCGTCACCGGCGCGACCGGCGTAGCGGGCCACCAGCGGACCGCCCGCGGCGATGTAGACCGGGATGCCGCCCTTGGGCACGTCGTAGATCGACGCCCCGACGGTCTTGTAGTACTGGCCGTCGAAGTCGGTGCGCTCACCCGTCCACAGGGCGCGCATCAGATCCACCGACTCGCGCAGCCGCGCGAAACGCTCCTTGAACTCGGGCCATTCGCCGGTGTGGCCGGTGGCGATCTCGTTGAGCGCCTCGCCGGAACCGACACCGAGCATGATGCGGCCGGGGTACAGGCAGCCCATGGTGGCGAAGGCCTGCGCGACGACCGCCGGGTTGTAGCGGAAGGTGGGGGTCAGCACCGAGGTGCCGAGTTGAATGCGGCTGGTGCGCTCGCCCACCGCGGCCAGGAAGGCCAGCGAGAACGGGGCGTGGCCGCCATTGTGCCGCCAGGGCTGGAAATGGTCGGAGACGGTCGCGGAATCGAGGCCGTGCGCCTCCGCCTCCACCGCCAGCTCCACCAGTTCGCGCGGGCCGAACTGTTCCGCGGACGCCTTGTAACCGAGCTTGAGGTCCTTCACCTGGGCACTCCTGTCGCCTTGCTGCGCTTGGATTGTGCGGGCCAACCTCCCGCCGGTCGCCTGCGACGCGCGCGCCGCAAACGGACTTACCTCGCACCCTAGTCAGCGGCGAAAGACGGTGCGGCAGGGGTCACACCCAAGACGTCGAACCCCGGGTCGGGGAACGGTACTCCAGGGATGAGACCGGTCGGACGGTCAGCAAGAGCAGGAATATATGAGCGCTCGGTCCGGGGATAGCGGAGAATATGCGCGTGACCAACTCGAGCGCAGAACCGATCCTCTCCTACCTCACCGATATGGACGGCGTCCTGGTGCACGAGAACCACATGGTGCCCGGGGCCGACCAGTTCCTCGCCGAACTGCGCGACAACGACATCCCGTTCCTGGTCCTCACCAACAATTCGATCTACACCGCGCGCGACCTGCAGGCCCGGCTCAAGCACACCGGCCTGGAAATCCCGGTCGAGGCGATCTGGACCTCCGCGCTGGCCACCGCGACCTTCCTCAACGAGCAGCGCCCGGGCGGCACCGCCTATGTGGTCGGTGAGTCCGGTCTCACCACCGCGCTGCACGAAATCGGCTACATCCTCACCGATTCCGATCCGGACTACGTCGTGCTCGGCGAAACCCGCACGTACTCTTTCGAAGCCATCACCACCGCCATCCGCCTCGTCGCGGCGGGCGCGCGCTTCATCGCCACCAATCCCGATGCCACCGGACCCTCGCGCGAGGGCATCCTCCCGGCCACCGGCTCGGTCGCGGCGCTGATCACGCAGGCCACCGGCAAGAAGCCGTACTACGTGGGCAAGCCCAATCCGCTGATGATGCGGTCGGCGCTGCGCCGCATCGGCGCGCACTCGCAGTCCACGGTCATGATCGGTGACCGCATGGACACCGATGTGATCGCGGGCCTCGAGGCGGGCATGCGGACCATTCTGGTGACCACCGGCATCTCGACCCCGGCCCTGGTCGAGCAGTTCCCGTACCGCCCGACCACCATCCTGCCGTCGGTGGCGGCCCTGGTCGGCAAGACCAAGGATCCGTTCGCGGCCTAGCCGAAACCCGGTCGGACCGTACCGAATCGGTCAGGCCGCATCGAATCGGTCAGGCCGCGTCCGTCGCGTCGCCCTCGAGCGCCTCGAGGGCGGCCGACAGATCCGTCAGCGCGTCCACGATGCGGGCCAGTTTCTCCTTACCCAGCTGCGCCGTCAGGCGTTTCGCCATGGCCGCGTGCTGCGGATCAATCCGCCGCACCGCGTCGTGACCGGCCTCGGTGATCGCCACCAGCTTGGCGCGGCGATGCGCCGGATTCGGGCGGTACTCGGCAAACCCCTTGTCCACCAGCAGATCCGCGACCCGCTGCACGCTCTGCCGGGTGATGCCCATCTCCCGCGCGATGCCCGCGACCGGTAGTGGCTCGTGCAGTACCGCGCCCAGCACCTGCCACCAGGCCACGGTGATTCCGGCGGGTTTGGCCAATTCCTCGGCGACGGCCAGGAATTGACCGTTCAGCTTGAAGGTGGTGACCGCCGCGGTAGCGAAGAGCTGCTGCTCGGTGCGGGTCGGCTCGGTGCGGGTCATCGCGCCTCCGCGGCCCGCTGCTGCTCGTACTCGTACAGCGCGTAAAAGCCTGCCGGATCATTGTTTCCGTACAGCTTGTACCAGGCCTCGAGTACATGCGGCTCGAAAATGCCGAGGCGAGCGAAGATCTCGCGGGCGAAGTCGACCGGACGGGTACCGGTGGCCGTGATCAGATCACCGTCGGTGACCGCCGTGGTCGACGCGACGTAGTGCTCGCCGCCCGAATACCCGGAGTAGCCGAGGTATCCCGGGTCATTGCTGGTGTGCGCGCGATCGTCGAGCAGCCCCTCTTTCGCCAGCCCGAACGTCGCGCCGCAGATGGCGGCGACGGGGACTCCGGCGGCCAGGAATTCGCGGGCCTTGCGGGCGAAGGCGGTGATCGGACTCTGGGGATCGAACTCGGTACCCAGTCCCGGGAGGATCAGCATGGCGCTGTCGGCGGGCTTCAACTCATCGAGCACGAGATCGGGCAGCACCCGCATGCCGCCCATCGAAGTGATCGGCTCCGGGCCCAGGGCAACGGTTTTCACCTGCCAGGTCCCGGGGTCCCGATGCCACAGTTCGCGATTGATGTGCGCGGTCGCGTGCCCGACCTCCCAGTCCGAGAAGGTGTCGTACACGGCCATGTGGACTGTTTTCAGCATGACAGTATGCTGTCATATTTGACAGCATACTGTCAATGCCTGCTCGATCCCTCCGCCGTCATGCGACCTCACGGACCGCGTCGGCCACGGCGCGGAAGTCCTTGCGCAGGATGTGATCATGGTTGCTGGCGACCTTCGCACTGATCTTGATGTGCGGATTGCGTTCGCACGCACCGGCGACCGAGGCGCGGATCACCTCCTGTTCGTCACCGTGGCTGCCGAGGGACGAGCCCGAGGCGAGCACGAACCGGGTGGGCACCGTGATGTTGTCCAGGACCGGCCCCAGGACCGCGGCCCGCGACAGCTTGCCCAGCTCGATATTGCTCTCGGCCTGCTGCGCGGCGGTCAGCTTCGGGGTCAGGCCCGTCGGACGCAGCAGCGCGGTGATGGGGGCGAGCCGCTTGAACAGCTTGCGGATGCGCGCCTCCATGGCGTCGTCCAGCCAGTCGTGCGGCATGGCACCGTCGACCAGCACCGCGCCGATGGCCCGGTCGGGGTTGCGATTGGCCCAGTGTGCGGCCACCAGCGCGCCGTACGACCAGCCGATCACGATCGCCTTCTCGACGCCCCGGGCGGCGAGGACGGCGTCGACATCGCGGACGCACGCCTCGAAGGAGTAGTCGGCGGACTTCAGCGACTTCTTGCCGCGCGCCCGCTCGTCGTAGGTGATGTGGCGGAAGCCGTCTCCGAGCTCGGCGATGACCTTGGCCCAGTAACCCTGGGTGGCGAACTGGCCGTTGAGGTAGATCACCGGGATGCCGTCGCCGCCGGTGTCGGTGCAGAACAGGGCGGTGTCGTCGACCGGAATCATGCCGGACCAGGTGGTGGAGGAGGAAGCGGAGGAGCTGTTGTTCTTCGTCATGCCGATAACTTTCGGCGGGTGGCCTGATATCGGGCTGACACCGACCTGACGTCTCCCCTGACATGGAAAAAGGGCCGGAATCCACTGGATTCCGGCCCTTTTCGACGATCGATGGATCAGCTCAGCGCCTGATCCAGGTCGCCCAGGAGGTCTTCGACATCCTCGAGGCCGATGGAGATGCGCACGACGCCATCCGTAATACCCACGGCCGCACGGCCTTCCGGACCCATGGCGCGGTGCGTGGTGGTGGCCGGGTGGGTGATCAGGGTCTTCGCGTCACCGAGGTTGTTGGAGATGTCGATGATGCGCAGCCGGTTGAGCACCTCGAAAGCCCGCTTCTTGGCCTCGTTCTCGGCGGCCTTCAGTTCGAAGGTGATCACCGTGCCGCCGCCGGACATCTGGCGCTTGGCCAGCTCGTACTGCGGGTGCGAGGACAGGAACGGGTACTTCACCCACGCCACCGCGGGATGGTTCTCGAGGAACTGGGCGATCTTCAGCGCGGAGTCCACCGACTGGCGCAGGCGCAGCGGCATGGTCTCGAGACCCTTGAGCAGCGTCCAGGCGTTGAACGGGCTCAGCGCCGGACCCGTGTGGCGCATCAGGTTTTTCACCGGACCGTCGATGTAGTCCTGCGGTCCGAGGATCGCGCCGCCGAGCACACGGCCCTGGCCGTCGATGTGCTTGGTGCCCGAGTACACGGTGATGTCCGCGCCCAGGTCGAACCCGCGCTGCAGCAGCGGGGTGGCGAAGACGTTGTCCAGCACCACCTTCGCGCCCGCCGCGTGGGCGAGGTCGGAGACCGCGCGCACATCGGTGAGGGTCTGCATCGGGTTGGACGGGGTCTCGAAGAAGACGGCCTGGGTCGGCACCGACAGCGCCTGCTCCCACTGGTCCAGATCCTCGCCGTCGACGAAGACGGTCTCCACGCCCCAGCGCGGCAGGATCTCGTTGGCCACCACGAAGCAGGACCCGAACAGGCTGCGCGCCGCCACCAGTCGGTCACCCGCGCCGAGCAGCGCGCCCAGCGCGGTGAAGACCGCGGACATGCCCGACGCGGTCGCGAAACAGGCTTCCGCGCCGTCGATCAGGCGCAGCCGCTCCTCGAACATGGCGACCGTCGGATTGCCGTAGCGGGAGTAGACGAAATGCTCGATATCGCCGGTGAACGACGCCTCGGCCGCCTCGGCGCTCTCGTAGACGAAACCCGAATTGAGGAACAGCGCCTCGGAGGTCTCGTCGAAGCCGGAGCGCCGGGTGCCGCCGCGCACGGCCTGGGTGGCGGGGCCGACGCCCTCGGGCAGCGGCTTGTCGAAAGAGCCACCGGTGATCATGACTGGTTCCCTTCGGAAGAGCTGGGGGAGCTGGGCGAAATCACGACTGCCGCCACGGCAGGCCGTCGGCCCGCCAACCGGTGGCACCGCGGTGGCCCTGAGCGTCCAGCGCGCCCTCGAAACCGTCGACCACATTGAACGACGGCGTGATGCCGACGGTGGTGGCCGCGGTGGCCGCGCCGATGGAGCGCTGGCCCGAGCGGCAGATGAACAGGACCGGGGCCTGCGAATCCGGGTTCCGGTCGGCGAGAGCCTGCTTCAACTGGTCCACGAACCGCGCGTTGGGCGTGCCGGTGGCGTCCACCCATTCGATCAACGCGGTCGGGCGGCCGATGCCGCTGGTGTCGGGCACGCCGACGAATCGCCATTCCGCCTCGGTGCGCACGTCCACCAGCACCGCATCCGGATTGTCGCGCAACAACTCCCACGCCTGCTTCGGCGTGATGTCACCCGCGTAGCTCACCTGTACCTCCTGTGAATCCGCACTTGCCGCACCGCTGCTCGATGCGTGGCCAGGTCGTCACCCGGAGCACCCCACCGCGGAGGAGGGTTGCCGACCAGCCAGCCGGGGCTTGGCGCTGGTACTCATGACCTGGGATGAGAGTGCCGAAAAAACCGGTGTTGTGTCAAACCCCCGGTCGGTCTTCGGACCATGTCACGAACCGCAGACCAACCACCGGGAATTCTCCTTGGTGAAATGCCAAGTCGAGGTCGACTGCGCGCCGTCCACGCTGAAGGTGACCTGCGCCGTGGCCTTGTCACCGTCGACGACCGGATCGTCGATCCGGTCGAAGGTGATGCCCTTGCCGCTCGTGCCCGCGATCTTCAGCGGGGAGTTGTTCTCGTCGAATCCCTTGCAGGCCACGGCCGGAACGAACTTGCCGGTGTCGTTACGGGACTTGATGAACTCGCCCGCCGCCACCGAGAGGCGATCGCGATCTGTGACATTGTTCTCAACCGGCGACAGCAGGGTCGCGATCACGATGCCCAGGATCACCGCCGCGATGACACCCGCCGCGACCAGGAACGGCCACATGCTGCGGGTCTCGTTCTGCTCGATCGGAATCGACGTCTCCTCGACGGTCTCCTCGGCATCGCTCATGGGTAGATCATGCCTGGCGTTCCCGCAGTTTCCCCGCCCGCGCGCGGGGGCGTCCGTGCGCCATCGATAGAATCAGCAGAATTTCCGCTCCGGTGCGGGAATAGCAAGACCACGCAGCAACGCTGCAGCGTCGGGGGCCAACGAAGGTCGCCGAGGCCAGGGCGTCAACTTAGCCTAAGCTAAGAACGACGGCTAAGTTTTGACGGCAAGTTAGTTTCGACCCAAAGGGTGCGCGGAAGAATGACCGAACAGAGTGCAGCGACCCGCCCGCTACGCATTGCGATCGTGGGCGCGGGCCCGGCCGGTATCTATGCCGCCGACGCCTTGATGAAGTCCGATGCCCCGGCCGGGTTCGACGGGGTGAGCATCGACCTCTACGAGCGCATGCCCGCACCGTTCGGCCTGATCCGCTACGGCGTCGCGCCCGACCACCCGCGCATCAAGGGCATCATCACCGCCCTGCACAAGGTGCTCGACAAGGACCAGGTCCGCCTGCTCGGCAATATCGACTACGGCACCGACATCACCCTGGAAGACCTGCGCCAGTTCTACGACGCGGTCATCTTCTCCACCGGCGCCAATGCCGACCGCGCCCTGGGCGTTCCGGGCATCGACCTCGACGGCTCCTACGGTGCCGCGGACTTCGTGTCCTGGTACGACGGACACCCCGACGTGCCGCGCACCTGGCCCCTGGACGCGGAGAAGGTCGCCGTGCTCGGCGTCGGCAATGTCGCCCTGGACGTGGCGCGCGTGCTGGCCAAGACCGGTGACGAACTGCTGCCCACCGAGATCCCGCCGAACGTCTACGAGGGCCTCAAGGCCAACAAGGCCGTCGAGGTGCACGTGTTCGGCCGCCGCGGCCCGGCCCAGGCCAAGTTCACCCCGCTCGAGCTGCGCGAACTCGACCACTCCCCGACCATCGAGGTCATCGTCGACCCCGAGGACATCGACTACGACGAGGGCTCCGAGGCCGCCCGCCGCCACTCCAAGCAGGTCGACATGATCTGCAATACCTTGGAGCAGTGGGCCATTCGCGATGTCGGCAACCGCCCGCACAAGCTGTTCCTGCACTTCTTCGAGAACCCCGCCGAAATCCTAGGCGACGAGAACGGCAAGGTCGTGGGCCTGCGCACCGAGCGCACCCAGCTCGACGGCACCGGAAACTGCAAGGGCACCGGCGAATTCAAGGACTGGGACATCCAGGCCGTGTACCGCGCGGTCGGCTACCTGTCGCAGAACATCCCGGCCCTGCCCTTCGACGACCAGGCCGGAACCGTGCCCAACGAGGCCGGACGCGTGCTGGTCAACGAGGACGCCGACGGCAAGGACCGCTACGAGCCCGCCACCTACGTGACCGGCTGGATCAAGCGCGGCCCGGTCGGGCTCATCGGCCACACCAAGGGTGACGCCAACGAGACCATCGCCTGCCTGCTCGACGACGCCGCCGACTTCGTTCCGGCCCCCAAGCCGGAACCCGAGGCCGTCACCGAATTCCTCGAGGGCAAGGGCATCCCGTTCACCACCTGGGCGGGCTGGTACCGACTCGACGCGCACGAGCGCGCCCTGGGCGAGCCGCAGGGCCGCGAGCGGGTCAAGGTCGTGGAGCGCGAGGAGATGCTCGCCGCCTCCGAGCCCGACAAGGTGTCCTGACCAGTACCGGACAAGGTGTCCTGACCAGCGCGAATCCGCTTGCCGGACAAGGTTGTCCACACTTGTCACCGTTCTGAGGCATGCTGATCAACGTGTTCGATGCCCATCTCCACATCTTCGACCCGCGGTTCCCGCTGTCGGAGAACGAGGGCTACCTGCCCGACCCGTACACCATCGCCGACTATCGCAAGCGCATGTCCCGCTTCGATATCGACGGTGGTGCGGTGGTCAGCGGGTCGTTCCAGGGCACCGATCAGAGCTATCTCATGGCGGCGCTGGCGGCGCTCGGCGAGGGCTGGGTGGGCGTCACCATGCTGCCCGTCGACGCCACCGACAAGCAGATCATCGAGTTGAACCGGGCCGGGGTCCGCGCGATCCGGTTCAATCTCAAGCGGGCGGGCGGCGATATCGTCGGGCTGACCATGCTGGCCCTGCGCGCCTACGAACTGGCCGGTTGGCATGTGGAGCTGTACATCGACGGGTCCATGCTGGGCTCGCTCGAACCGGTCATCACCAAGCTGCCGAAACTGTCCATCGACCACATGGGCATGTCCGACGAGTGCCTGCCGTACCTGCTCAACCTGGTCGACCGGGGCGCCAAGGTGAAGGCCTCGGGCTTCGGGCGGGTGTCGATGAATGTGGGTGCGGCACTGCGCAAGATCCACACCGTCAATCCCGAGGCCCTCATGTTCGGCACCGATCTGCCGGGCACCCGGGCCGGGCGGCCCTTCCGCGATACCGACCTGTCGATCATCGCCGACGCCGTGGGCTCGGACCTGCATCGGGTGCTCGAGGACAATGCCCGGGCCTTCTACGGCCTGCCCGCCAAGGACCGGACGCTCGCGGAGCCGGACTCCACGCTGCGCAAGGCCTCCGGTGAGGTGCCCACCCTGCGCCTGCCCCGCTCCGAACTCCCCGCGACCCCGCCGCCGGACACCCTGCCCCTCCCGATCGTCGATCGCTGAATCCGCGTTATTGTCGTAACGTCAACACCGGCGTGGTGCGTCGGTGCGCAGGATTCGACGACGAACCGAGGTAGGGCGTGAGCACTCCATCCACCGCCAAGCAGGGCCCGCTCGCGGGCATCCGAGTAGTCGAACTGGCCGGTATCGGCCCGGGACCGCACGCGGCACTGCTGCTCGCCGACCTCGGCGCGGACGTGGTACGGGTGCAGCGGCCGGGCGGGTTTCCCGGCTTCATGGAGCGCCCGCAGTGGCGGGGCCGCACCATTGTCGAAGCCAACCTGAAGGATCCGGCCGACATCGAGAAGGTGCTCGGGCTGATCGAGAAGGCCGACGTGCTCATCGAGGGCTTCCGGCCGGGCGTCACCGAGCGCATGGGACTGGGTCCCGAGGTCGCGCTGGAACGCAATCCGCGGCTGGTCTACGGCCGCATGACCGGATGGGGACAGTACGGGCCGCTGGCCGATCGCGCCGGGCACGACATCAACTACATCTCACTGACCGGTGTGCTGAATGCCATCGGCCGCAAGGGCGAACGCCCCGTCCCGCCGCTGAACATGGTGGGGGACTTCGGTGGTGGGTCCATGTTCCTGGTCTTCGGCATCCTGGCGGCGCTGGTGGAGCGGCAGAATTCGGGTCAGGGTCAGGTCATCGACTCGGCCATGATCGATGGCGCGCTTGCGCTTTCGCACATGATCTGGGGCATGAAGGGCATGGGGCTGTGGTCCGACGAGCGCGGCACCAACCTGCTCGACACCGGCATGGCCTTCTACGACACCTATGAGACCGCCGACGGCAAGTACATGGCGGTCGGCTGCATCGAGCCGCAGTTCTACGCGGAACTGCTTCGGGGCCTGGAGATCTCGCCCGAGGGCCTGCCGCATCAGATCGACCCGGCGGGCCAGGATCAGCTGCGCAAGCTGTTCACCGAGAAGTTCAAGACCAAGACCCGCGACGAGTGGTGGGCCATCTTCGAGCACACCGACGCCTGCACCACCCCGGTGCTGACCTTCACCGAGGCCGAACAGAATCCGCACATTCAGGCCCGCACCGGCCTCATCGAGATCGACGGCGTCGTGCAGCACGCTCCGGCCCCGCGCTTCTCCCGCACCCCGTCCGGCACCCCGACCCCGCCGCCGGACGCGGGCACCCCGATCGAATCGGTCTGGGCGGACTGACCTTTCCGCACCCGGACGGACGAACGCCCCCTGTGGAATCCACAGGGGGCGTTGACTTTTCCGATGCGGCGCGGAGAACTACGGGGCGACCAGCTGGATGTCCAGCTCGATGGCGATCTTGTCGCTCAGCATGGCGTTGGGCATCCCCGGGGCCACACCGAAGTCGCTGCGCTTGATGGTGCCGGTGGCGGTGAAGCCCGCGTGCTCCTTGTTGTCCTGCGGGAAGACCTGCACGCCGCCCCACTCGACGTCGAGGGTGACGGGCTTGGTGATGCCGCCGATGGTGGCCTCGCCGGTGACCTCGAACTCCTCGGCCAGCTTGACCGGCTCCGGGACGCGGAAGGTCAGGTGCGGGCGGTTGGCGACATCGAGGATGTCGGCGCTGCGGACGTGGCCGTCGCGCATCTCGTTGCCGGTGTCGAAGGAATCGAAGTAGATGGTGGCCTCGATGGCCGCCTCGCCCGCGTCGTTCACGACGAAACCGGTCTCGAAGCGGTTGAAGCGGCCGCGGACCTTGGAAATGCCCAGGTGCTTCACGGTGAAGCTGACCGAGGAGTGGTTGGCGTCGAGGGTCCAGGCGCCGGGGGCGAGGGTCTGCTCGGAAGTCGTCATGGCTCGAGGTTAAGTGGACTGTGGTCCGGTAATCCAGGCCGTGGTTATCCGGGTATTGGCAGGGCGGGGATAACGAAACCCGGACCGGGCACTATGGAGTGGTGTCTCGTTCCGAATTCGCCGAATTCCTGATCGCGCGCCGCGCCCAGTTGCAGCCCGAGGACGTCGGCCTGCCCGCCGGTCGGCGGCGGCGCACGCCCGGCCTGCGCCGCGAGGAGGTCGCGGCCCTCGCGGGCGTCAGCGCAGACTACCTGGCCCGGCTCGAACAGGGCCGCGACACCAACCCCTCCATGGCCGTGCTGGCGGCGCTCGCGGATGCCTTGCGGCTCAACGAGATCGAGAAGCACCACTTCGGCAAGCTGGCGCTCGGCATCGAGCAGAAGGCCAAGTGCCCCTCCGCCGGGCAGGCCCGCGAACAGGTCTCGCCGACCATGCAGGCGGTCATCGACGCCCTGCATCCGACACCCGCGTTCATGCTCGGTCGCTGGCTGAACCTGCTCACCGGCAATCCGGCCTGGCGCGACTTCGCCGAACCGCTCGGCATGTTCAACGAGGAGTCGCACGGCAATTTCGCCACCTTCGTCTTCGCCCATCCGACGGCCCAGAAAACCATCCTGAACTGGGATGCCGCCGCCGACATGGCCGCTTCGGCGCTGCGCGCGGCCGCGACCCGCTTTCCGGACGACCCGTCGGTGCAGGACTTCATTACCGCGCTGAGCCGCTACCCGGAATTCGAGCGACGCTGGCGCGAACACCGGCTCACCGACTTCCGAACCGTCGTGCTGAGGATTCAGCATCCGGTGCGGGGCGAGGTGGAGGTCGAGGTTGAGACCCTGGATCCAGCCGCCGATCAGACCGTCATGATCTGGCTGGTCGACCGCCGACAGGCCCGCCAACCCGGATTGCGGCTGGTCAACGAATAAAAGCCGCAGGTTCCGGGCGTTTCGTTCCCGCTGCCCGGGCGCGTCGCGGGCACTACAGTTGAGCCATGGCTCGGAATTGGCCGATGGTCGAACGGGAGTCCGAACTCGAATCGATCAGGTCGGCGCTCACCGGCGACGACTTTGTCGGGGCGGTTCTCACCGGGGACGCGGGGGTCGGCAAGACTACGCTGGCGCGGCTGGCCACCGCCGCCGTCGGCGGCAATATTCGGTGGGTCGCGGGGACCGAATCCGCCCGGAGCATTCCGCTCGGGGTCTTCGCGCACATGGTGGGGGTGTACACCGCCCACGATCCGGTGACCTTCATGGCGGCGGCCCGCGAGGCGCTGCTCGCCGACGGGCACACCATCATCGGCGTCGACGACGCGCATCTGCTCGATCAGCTTTCGGCCACTTTGCTTTTGCAGCTGGCCATCGACAAGGCGGCGCACATCGTGTGCACCGTGCGCAGCGGGGTGCAGGTGCCCGACGCGGTGACCTCGCTGTGGAAGGACGGGCATCTGCTGCGTATCGACCTGCGGCCGTTCACGCAACGCCAGAGCGTGGAATTGGTGGAGTCGATGCTGGGCGGACAGCTCGAGGGCTTCACCGCCAACCTCATGTGGGAATCCTCCGGGGGCAACGCGCTTTTCCTGCGGCACCTGGTCGAGGGGGCGCTGGAGGCGGGGACGCTGCGGCAGGTCAATGGGGTGTGGCAGTTGCGCGGGCGCGCGGCCGTCACCTCGGAATTGGCGGCGCTGCTGGAGGATCGGGTGGAGCAGATGCCCGAATCCGTGCTGCGGGTGCTGGAGCTGCTCACCTTCTGCGAGCCCATCGATCTGGACGTGCTGTCGGAGATCGCCGGTGAGGAAGCCGTCGAGGCGGCCGAAACCCGCGGGCTCATAAGGATTGTCGAGAACAGCCATCAGCTGCTGGTGCGGTACAACCATCCACTGTTCGGCGAGGTGATCCGACGGCGGCTGGGCATCGCGTCGGCGCGGCGGCTACGCGGGCGGCTGTACTCGGCGCTCAAGGACCGGCCGATCAACTCCGCGTCCGAGCGCATCCGGTTGGCCGAATTGGCTTTGGACAGTGACAAATCGGCGGATCTCGAACTGTTCCAGTCGGCTGCATCGGATGCCATCGCGCTGGCGAATCTGCCGCTGGGCGAACGATTCGCGCGAGCGGCCGTGGAACGACGCGGCGGAGTCGAAGCGGCGGACCTGCTGGCGCGGGCCCTGCTGTGGCAAGGGCACCGCATCGAGGCCGAACGCACTCTGGCCGGATTCGACCCCGACCAGCTGAACGAGGTAGAGCTGGCCCGCTGGGGCAGTACGCGGGTATCGAACCTGCTGTGGTCCATGGGCGACGCCGACCGCGCCGACGAGGTGCTCGAATCGGTTCGCCATCGCGTGCAGAGTCCGAAAGTCGTTGCGACACTGGACGGTCTGGCCTCCGCGGTGGCTGTACACGAGAACCGGCTCGATGATGCGTTCGCCCTGGCCGAACCCGTTATGGCGAGCACCGACGCCCCGCCGTGGGCGGTGTGGTGGGCGGCCTTCGGCGGTGGACTCGCGCTGGCGATGATGGGGCGGGGAGAGGCGGCACGGCAATTCGCGAAACGCGGACATGAAGTCGAGTCGCACATCGACGGGCTCAATCGATTCATGTCCACCCACGCGGAAGTCCTCGCACTCACCTTCACCGGTGAGCTGGAAGCCGCACGCCGTTGCGCCGGAAGCAATTTCAGCTATTCCTCACCCGGCCAATACCTGGCCTGGGGCATGACCAAGATTCTGCAAGGCACCGTCGATGTCGCCGAGGGCCAATTCCCGCAGGGCATCGACAATCTCGAACAGGCACTCGCCGCCCTCACCGCCGAGGGCGCGGCGGCCTGGATGTTTCCGGCGCAGTTGCGACTGGCGGAGGCATATTCGGCGCTCGGGCGGCCCGTCGAGGCGGCGGAAGCCATTTCGGCGGCGGCCTTCCGGGGCGGGCGGCACGGAGCCGTCTACGAACCGCTGCTCGAACTGGCGCGTGCCATGCAGGCGGCGGCCGAGGGCACCGCGACACCGGCCATCCGGCTCGCGCTCGGGGCCGCCGATATGGCCGCGCGGTCGCATCAGCACGCCATCGAGGCCATGGCGCTGCACACCGCCGCGCGCTTCGGCGATCACACCGTGGCCGGGCGACTGGCGGATCTCGCGGCGCGCATCGACGGCCGTCTCGTCCAAGTGCAGGCCCGGCACGCGGTGGCGGTCGCGGCGCACGACGGGCCCGGATTGGATACCGCCGCAGCGGAATTCGAGAGCATCGGGGCATTGCTCTCGGCGGCCGACGCGGCGGCGCAGGCGGCGTCCGCACACGAACGGGCGGGCGATCGACGGCGGCTGCTGGAATCGGCGGCGACCGCGAATCGGCTGGCGGCCGCGTGCGGCGGGGCCTCGACCCCGGCGCTGCGGCAATCCGCGCAACCGTTGCCGTTGACCGCGCGGGAACGGGAGATCGCGAATCTGGTGGCGGCCGGGCTGTCGAACCGGCAGATCGCGGATCGGCTGACGGTGTCCGTGCGGACGGTGGAGGGGCATCTGTACCGGGCGTGCATCAAGCTCGATGTCACCGATCGTGAGGCGCTTGCCGAATTGATGCGCGGCGGGACATCTTCCAGCAAATCCGAGAATTGAATCTGGTAGAGCGCTTGAAAACCGCTCTACCAGCAAACTGTGGGATATGTCTCGTCGCCCACCGTCAAACTATGCAAGCGCTCGAGTGAGGCTAGAGCAACAAGCTCTCAATCAGTTAACATCCCGCATCGTGTGAACCCGTCAAGGGTCACCTCCGGGGGGAGGTCGGGAAAATCTGATGAGGGTGGTGTTTTCGGCGTGACTCGTCGGCATCGTGAAATGAATACCGGCGTGCTCCGCCACGCCATCCGTCCCGCCGTCGGCATGCTGCCGCTGGCCCTTGCCATCGCCTGCGCGTCCGTCGCCCAGGCCGTCCCGCAGCCGGGCGTGACGACGAGCCCCGCGCAGCCGGGCGGCTCGCCGTCCGCGGTGCAGCCCGGGACCACCCTCTCGCCCGCCGCGCCGCAGTCGTCCCCGCAGGTCGACTACGTGGTGCCGGAGAATCACCGGCCGATTCCGGCCGAGACCGAGCCCGCGCCCGCCATCGACTGGCAGTCGCTGCACACGCCCGAGCCGGTCGAGCCGGTCGCACCCATCGCTCCGCCGCCGCGCACCGTGCGCATCGGTGACTTCTACACCCCGGCCCCGGACGAGGTGCCGGACGAGATCCTCGAGCCGGTCAACGACTTCTCGGCCAATGCCGAGGCCTCACTCGCCACCGGGCTGCAGTCGATCGGCATCGACCCGACGCGCTCCGACAAGATCGCGGGCATGACCGCGGCCGGTGCGGTGACCGGCGCTGCGCTGCTGGGCATTCCGGGCGCGGTGGCCGGTGCGGTCGGCGGCGGCGTCGGCGGCGGGATTATCGGTGCGGGCGTCGGCGCGGCCATTGGCGCCGGGATCGGCGTCGGGATCGTCGCGGCCACCGCGGCCGCCGCGGGCATACCCACCAGCGGCATCGGTGCCGCCATCGCCGCACCCGCGGCCGTCCCCGTCATCGGCGGCGGCGCGCTCATCGGCCTCGGCGTGGGTGCCGCGGTCGGCGCGGTCGGCGGCGCGGCACTGGGTGCGGCCGCCGTCGGCATCCCCATGGCCGTGCTCGGCGGCGTCGGCGGCGGTATCGCCGGTGCCGCCATCGGCGGGGCGTTCTAGCAAACTTCGCACCCCCAATTCACCGCTCTGACATGCGAAGACATGTCGGGGCGGTGCCATGGGCAACGCCGGACCGAGGGGCGGGCGCGAATAACCGGCATCGACAGACGGTCTCCGGACCGGTGAAACGAAATATGTTCGGAAGGTGGGTGTTTCGGCGTGGGTCGTCGGCATCGTGAAGTGAAGAGCAGCGTGGCTCGACGAGCGATCGTCGTAGGCACCATCCCCCTGGCCCTGGCCGTAGGCTGCTCGACTACGAGCAACCAGCCCGCCAAGGTCGCCACCGGCACCACGACGCAATCCCCCGCGCCGTCCACCGGCACCCCGCAGCCGGGCAATACCGCTGCGCCGCAACCCAACCCGCAGCCCGGCCTCGCCGACCAGGGCGGCGCGAACACCGCTCCCGGTGTCCAGCCCGGCGCACGCCCCACCAGCGCTCAGCCCGGCGTAGCCCTCCCGGCCGGTGACCAGGATCGTCCGGGCCCGCGCCCGAGCCTGGCCCAGCCCGGCGTCACCGTCCCGAATCGCCCTCAGCCGCAGCCCCAGTCCGACTACCCCATCCCCGCCAACTTCCGCCCGATCCCCAACCACGAGGCGGCCCCCGCGGTCGATTTCCAAACCCTCCACACCCCCACGGTGGTGGACCCGGTGCTCCCCATCGCCCCGCCCCCGCGCACGGTCCGCATCGGCGACTTCTCCACCCCGGCCCCGGAACAGCTGCCCGACAACGTCCTCGACGGCGTCAACGGCCTCGCCGCCAACACCGAAGCGGGCCTCGCCACCGGCCTCAACTCCATCGGCGTCAACCCCACCCGCTCCGACAAGATCGCCGCGGGCACCCTCGGCGGCGCCGCCATCGGCGCGGGCATCGGCGCGGTGGGCGCGGGTGTGCCAGCTGCCGTCGTCGGAGCCGCAGGCGGCGCGGTCATCGGCGCCGGGATCGGCGCAGTCACGGGTGCGGCGATCGGCGCCATCGGCGGCATCGCGGTGGCGCCCTGGCTGGCCCCGATCGACGTCGCGGGCGGTGCCGCCGGTGGCGCACTCATCGGCGCCGCCGTCGGCGGTGCGGCAGGTGCTGCCGCACTGGGGATTCCGGCCGCGGTGGTCGGCGGAGTCGCGGGCGGCGTCGGCGGTGCCGCGGTCGGCGGCTTCCTGGGAGGTGCGCTCTAGCTGCAGGGCGGCCACGCCCCATCCGAACCGATCACGGTCGACGCCGACCTCACCACCATCCCCTGAAACGAGGAATTCCATGCGAAAGGCACTGCGCGCCAGCGCAATCATCGGAGCCGCCGCCGCGTGCGGCATGCTGTGCACCCAGACCGCGTCGGCGACGGTCCCCGTCGCCACCCCGGAGCCGGGCGGCGTGATCCGAATGGATTTAGCCCCGGGCGAATCCTGGAACTGCGGCGCCTGGAGCCTGCAGCCCCCCTTCGTCACCTCGGACCCCCTCACCGGCCTGGCCTCCGACCGGCCGCTCTACTTGCACCTCACCCCGGGTGCAAATGCCTGGGTCTTCTGCGAAGGCACCGCGGCCCCGTTCATCTACTACGGCCCGATCGTCAAGGCCGGGGAGTAGCGAGCCGCCCAGCAGGCGGAGATCCCCGCCTAGGCGTCCGCACCAGTCCCCTTGGTGCGGACGCCTTTCGCGTATCACGGCTAGTGGCATCGGTTGGCTCGGGTCGCGGCGGGTCAGATTTTTTCGAGGGCAGCGATGAGTTTTTCGGACCGGCTCCGTCCTTGTTGGTGAACGCGCTACCAACCCGGCGCGACCGACCTAGAAGGAACTCGAGATGACCGCCATCGCCGCCACCCAGACCACTGACGCCGTCCGCACCAACAAGATTCGCAACCGTGTGCTGTGGACCCTGCAGATCGTGCTCGGCCTGTTCTTCGTCATCGCCTCCGGCGGCCCGAAGCTCGTCATTCCGCACACCCTGATGGAGAACAATGTCTCCGCTGCCTCGATCCCGTTGGGGCTGCTGGTATTCATCGGGCTCGCCGAGGTCGCGGGCGGGATCGGACTCATGGTGCCCCGGCTGACCGCGGCCGCCGCGATCGGGCTCGCGATCGTCACCTTCCTCGCCGCTGGCTTCAACGCCTTTTTGGCTCACACCCCGGATATGGCCCCGTTCCCGCTGGCGCTGGCCGCGATCTTCGCCTGGATCGCCTACGAGCGCCGCACCTCACTCACCGCCCTGGGTGCGCTGATCAAGCGATGACCCATCCATAACCCCCGGCTACCGGCGGCACCCAGCCGCCGGTAGCCGCGTTGTGCGTTTCGGGGACGGTCCGGTCGGGTTGGTCGGACCGTCCATACGCTGACTTCTCGGAACGTGAGACTTTCAGAAGAGGGTGGGTTCGCCGAAGCCAGGGGTGCGTTCTATTTCGAGCAGGTGCTGTTTTGTGGTCAGGCCGCCGGGGGCGGAGAAGCCGTGGAGGGCGTGGTCGGCGGCCAGGACTCGGTGGCAGGGGATGATCAGGGGAATGGGGTTGCGGCCCAGGGATTGGCCTACGGCTTGGGCGCCGCCGGGGTGGCCGATGCGGGTGGCGACAGCGCCATAGTTGAGGGTGTGGCCGGGGTCTATAGCTCGGGTTACCTCGTAGACGGCGCGGTCGAAATCGTTGAATGGGGTGGTGTCCAAGGGGATCCAGCGCAGGTCGTCGAGGGTGCCCGAGAGGTGGGCCTGGATGGCCTCGATGGCCTTGGCGATGTCGGGGGTGGGGTCCGCTTCGTGGATGTCGAGCAGGCGGTGGCGGCGCACGATGTGGGTGCGGGTGGCCTCCGGGTCGCGATCGGGGAGGGCGAAGCGGAGGACGCCGGTGGCGCTCCAGGCGATGGCGCAGACGCCGATCGCGGTGTCGAAGAGCGCCGCCGACGCCGAGGGGCGGGCCGGGGCGGACATAGGGCCAGTGTGCACGGTGGCACCGACAAAGAGACCAGTTCAGGCCAGTTGACTAGAACTGGACCGATTCGCCACGGCAGGGGATGGTGGAAAGGGCCGCGACGGCCGAGGACTGGCGTCGGAAGCGGCGCACCGGGGTGGGCGGGCAGGCGTCGGGGCGCAGGGAGGCAATGGCCGCGAGGTCCGAATATTGGCGGACGGCTTCGTATTCGGCGACCGACCAGTCGGACATGGGTGCGTGCGGGCGGTAGCGCTCGAGCATGATGCCCCAGCGTTCATCGGACTTCGGGGCGTACCGGTACACCAGACCGGCGAAGGCGGCGACGATCACGAGGGAGGCGAGCAGAGCGACCATAGGGCAATGGTGGCCCTGCCGTGGACTTGAAGAAAATATCCAGTGCCCCGATACTGGCCTGTATGGCGACACGAGTAATCGGCGCGGCCAGCTTGACGCGCGATCTGGGTCGGTGGCGAAACGACGAGTCGGGCGCCGCCGACACCGGCAAGCGATCGGCGCGGCCCGCCTATGTGGCACTGGCGGAGAGCATTCGCCTGCTGATTCACGACGGCCGCGCACCCCTGGGCGTCGCGCTGCCCAGTGAACGGGATCTGGCCGCCAGCCTCGCGGTCAGCCGCACCACCGTCACCTCCGCGTACGCACTGCTGCGCGAGCACGGGTATCTGGTCAGCCGCCAGGGTTCGCGCAGCACGGTGGCCCTGCCGCCGACCGTGGTGCACGACGGCGCGAAACCGACCCGCAGCCTGCTCGCCACCATGGCGCAGCCGGACCTGCCGACCATCGATATGACCTACGCCGCCATGGCCGCCCCGCCGCAGATGACCGAGGCGTATTCCTTCGCGCTGCAAGGGCTTCCGACCTACCTCGGCACCCACGGCATGGACCCGGTGGGCGTGCTCATGCTGCGCGAGGCGCTGGCCCGCCGCTACACCGAGCGCGGCCTGCCCACCGAACCGGACCAGATCCTGATCACCCTCGGCGCGCAGCACGGCCTGCGCCTGCTGCTGAACGTGCTCACCGCGCCCGCCGAGCGCGTCCTGATCGAGCACCCCACCTATCCGAACGCCATCGAGGCGATTCGCGATGTGGGCGCGCGCCCGGTGCCGGTCCCCATGCGTCCCGACGGCTGGGATCTCGACGGAATCCGCAGTGCCGCAAGGCAAACCGCGGCCAGTGCCGCCTATCTGATTCCCGACTTCAACAACCCCACCGGCCACCTGCTGGACACCGAGGGCCGCGCCGAACTGGCCGCCATTGCCCGCGAGACCCGCATGACGGTGATCGTCGACGAATCCATGGTCGACCTGAACCTCTCGGATCTCGAATCCCCGCCGCCCGTGGCCGCTTTCGCCCGCAATTCGGAGATCGTCACCATCGGCTCGGCCTCCAAATCGTTCTGGGGCGGTCTGCGCGTCGGCTGGGTGCGCGCCAATCAGGCCCTCATCACCAAGCTGCTCGGCATCCGCTCCACGGTCGACCTGGGCACCCCGGTCATGGATCAGCTGGCCACCGTCCACCTGCTGCGGAATGCCGACGAAATCCTCACCGCCAGAAGGGATCAGCTCCGCTCCCGGCGGGCGGTCCTGCTGGAGTCCCTCGCCGAGGAACTCCCCGACTGGCTGGTCACCCCCAGCGCCGGTGGCATGTCCCTGTGGGCCCAACTCCCCACCCCGGTCTCCACCGCGCTCGCCGCGACGGCCCCCAACCACGGCGTATTGCTCGCCGCCGGACCACGTTTCGGCGTCCAGGGCGCGTTCGAACGCTTCATCCGCCTCCCCTTCACCCACGAGGAATCCGACATCCGCCTCGCCGTGAAGTCGATCGCCGCGGCCTACCAGGCCCTCACCCCCCACGCCGCCGACCCCCTCGCCCCACTCATCACCTACTGACACCAACCTCGTCGAAACGAGTTCGGCCCCACCACATCACATGCGGTGGGGCCGAATTGTTCAGGGCTCAGGGAATATTCAGGCCAGGATGTCGTGGCGGACGATGGTCTGGTCGCGGCCCGGGCCGACGCCGATGCACGAAACCCGCGCGCCGGAAAGCTCTTCCAGCCGCTTCACGTACGCCTGCGCGTTGGCGGGCAGCTCCTCGAAGGTGCGGGCGCCGGAGATGTCCTCCCACCAGCCGGGCATCTCTTCGTAAATCGGCTTGGCGTGGTGGAATTCGGTTTGGGTGGTGGGCATCTGCTCGACGCGCTCGCCGTCGATCTCGTAGGCCACGCAGATCGGGACGGTGTCCAGGCTGGAGAGCACGTCCAGCTTGGTGAGGAAGTAGTCGGTGATGCCGTTGACGCGGGTGGCGTAGCGGGCGATCACGGCGTCGAACCAGCCGGTGCGCCGCGCGCGGCCGGTGGTGACGCCGACCTCGCCGCCGGTCTTGGCCAGGTAGGTGCCGGACTCGTCGAAGAGCTCGGTCGGGAACGGGCCGGAGCCGACGCGGGTGGTGTACGCCTTCAGGATGCCGAGCACCGTGGTGATCTTGTTCGGGCCGACGCCCGCGCCCACGGCCGCGCCACCGGCGGTCGGGTTGGAGGAGGTCACGTACGGGTAGGTGCCGTGGTCGACATCGAGCAGGGTGCCCTGCGAACCCTCCAGCAGCACGATCTCGTCGCGCTCCAGCGCCTGGTTGAGCAGCAGCCGCGAGTCGGCGATGCGGTGCTTGAAGCCCTCGGCCTGCTCGAGCACCTCGTCCACCACCTGCTGCGGGTCCAGCGCGCGGCGGTTGTAGATCTTCACCAGCACCTGGTTCTTGAATTCCAGTGCGGCCTCGACCTTCTGGGTGAGGATCTTCTCGTCCAGCACATCCGCGACGCGGACGCCGACGCGGGCGACCTTGTCCTGGTAGCAGGGGCCGATGCCGCGGCCGGTGGTGCCGATCTTCTTGTTGCCCAGGAAGCGTTCGGTGACCTTATCGATGGCCACGTGGTACGGCATGATCAGATGCGCGTCGGCCGAGAGCAGCAGGCGGGAGGTGTCCACCCCGCGCTCTTCCAGACCGGCGAGTTCGGCCAGCAGCACGCCCGGATCCACCACGACGCCATTGCCGATGACGTTGGTCACATCGGGGGTGAGGATGCCGGAGGGAATCAGGTGCAGCGCGAAGCTCTCACCGTTCGGCAGCACCACGGTGTGTCCCGCGTTGTTGCCGCCCTGGTATCGAACTACCCACTGAACGCGATCACCGAGCAGATCGGTCGCTTTGCCCTTGCCCTCGTCGCCCCACTGGGCGCCGATCAGCACGATTGCCGGCATGTGAGTGTCTCCTACGGGTTCGACGCGCAGCACCCCGGTGCTGCAGCTACCCGCCGTCAGAAGGCGGTGGCCGTAGGCACACTTTACTGGATGGCCACATACGTCCAGGTATAAGGCCCGGCTCCCAATAAACCGGACGTAACGGATGCGCAGCGAGGACAGCGTGGCTACTGAGACAGGGTTATGGTGGCACGGGGAGAGGGACCGGCAGGGGGTCCATCGGAACGCAGCGAGGCGGATAGGTGTTGGCAAGCCAGAGGAGGGTGTTCGGCAGTTGAGTACCCATGTTCTCCGCTGCGACGGCGCGCCGGTTCCCATCGCGCTGGCTTCCCTGCCCCTCACGCAAACCTCGGCCATACCCGATACCGGCGTGCTGGACGAGTTGCTGCCGGTGATGGCGGCCGACAGCCTGCCCCGACTCATCGTGCTCGGTGAGGACGCGGGCCTCGCGGCCGTGCTGACCCATCTGATGCGCACCGAACGCCTCGGCGTCGAGATCGGCTACGTGCCCATCGACCGCACCTACGGCTCGCGGGCCTACGAGACCGGCACCGGTTCGGCGGCCGCCAAGCGCGCGCTCGAGGGCAAGGCCACCGAGACCCCGCTCATTCGCGACGACACCGGCAAGGTGCTCATCGGCCGCGCCACCATCGTGGGCGAGGCGGGCGCGAAGCTCGAGGGCGAGGCCTACGTCGACGACACCCGGCTGTTCACGGGAAAGGTCGCGGCACTGCACGTTTCACCCATGCTGGAGATGCCGGGTCTGCACGCCACCGTGCAGCGGGGACTGCGCAAGAAGCGTTGGGTCGAGGGGCGCGCCATGCAGTTGGGCACGCACGGCGCGATCGTCACCCGCGACGGAATCACCGCCGACCGCCTGGTGAAGCGGTCCACTTTCTATCGACACCACGAGCCTTGGCTGCTGGTTCGCTGATTCACCCCCAGAATGGGAATCGGCAGATCAAGCAGGCCGACCAGTTGGGAGTACACAGGTGAATTTCCCGCGCGCGGTAGGACGGCAGTCGGGGGCGGTGCGGCCCAGTCCGGTGTTTCTGCTCGTCGTGGTGATCACGGTGGCGGGCGGGGCGCTCGCGTGGGACGCCGATTACGGCACGCGCACAGCCCAGATCGGCGTGTTCATCCTGGTGGTGGCGGGCTGGATCGTGTCGGTCTGCCTGCACGAGTTCGCGCACGCGTACGTGGGCTGGCGGGCCGGGGACCGCGAAGTGGAAATGCGCGGGTACCTGACGCTGAATCCGCTCAAGTACAGCCATCCCCTGTTGTCGATCGGATTGCCGCTGCTGTTCATCGCGCTCGGCGGCTTCGCGCTCCCGGGTGGCGCGGTATACGTGCACTCACACAACTTCAGCCCGCGCACACAGCGGATTCTGAGTGGCGCGGGCCCGGCCGTGAACGCGGTGTGCGCGATCATTCTGCTGGTGGTCGTGCGCCTGTACGGCAGCACCCACTCGCACTCGGCCTTCTGGTTCGGTCTCAGTTATCTTGCGTTCCTGCAGATTACGGCGACGGTGCTGAATCTCATCCCGATTCCGGGCACCGACGGATACGGGATTCTGGAGCCCTCGCTGAGCTATCAGACGCGGCGGTCACTCGATCAGATCAAGCCGTTCGGCATTCTGATCCTGTTCGCGTTGCTGTTCACGCCGCAGGTCCGTGACATCTTCTTCAACTTCGTCAATGCCCTGTTCGACCTGTCGGGCCTGTCCCGGTACTGGTGGACCGAGGGCTATTGGCTGACCCGCTTCTGGGCGTGAGACTTCCGTTGAGGAGCCGCCCGGACGACCCGGTTTTGCCGGGCGGCTCCCTTCGCGGTACCGGACTACCCCTCGTGAGTCCGGCCTGATACGAACGGTAGAGGGACACAGGCGGTTCAACGCGAGTAGCGGACTACTCGAAGATCAAGAGCGGACTCCCGCAGGTGGGCAGAACGGGCACGCACCCAGGGTGGGTCCGCGCATCCCGGGTCAATCGATCGGCGTCACATACGGATTCGGCACCGTCGGCGGCAACAGCGCCATGGCCGAGAGGCGGCGCATGCCGCACACCTGCATGAGATCCACCACGACCGAACGCAATTGCGCGAAGACCACGTGGGCGGACAGCCCCGCGCCGTCCACCAGATCCTTGGTCGCGCCCTTGCCGACCGAGCGCAGCACCCGGGTGGCCTCGGCCGGGTCGGGCTTCTCGTCCGGGTCGGCGAGCATCATGCGGCGCACCACGTCCACGGCCTGCCCCAGCTTCTCGACCTCCGCGATGAGCCGGGGGTCGAGCACCTCGTCGTCGCGCACCGAGGTGAGCGCGCGGCGCAGCAGCACGCGGGTATTGCGGATGGCGTTGTCGAGCGGGTCGGCGGCCTCGCGCAGACGGCCCAGCCGGGCGCGAGAGTTCCAGTACAGCGGGGAGATTCGAATGATCTCCCGACTGCCCTCGAGCGTATTGCGCATGGAGTCGATCGCGCCCTGGGTGCCGCGGGCGGCCTCGAGGGCCTTCTTGATTTTCTCGGCATCGTGTTCGAGCAGACCGTCCGCGCATTCGATGAGCGCCGTGCCCATCACCTCGAGGATTCCGGCCGCCTGCTCGCGGGCGCGGCGCACCGGGTGCAGCGGAATGGCCGCCACCACCACGATGCCGACCAGTCCGCCGATGAGGGCGTCGATCATGCGCAGCGCCGCGCCGCCATTGCCGGGCGGATAGAGGGTCGCGACCAGTACCGCCGAACTGGCGGCCTGCATGGTGATGACCGGGCCGCCGTCCAGGAAGACGGCCGCGCACATGGCGATCAGCACCAGCAGCACGATCTGCCAACCGCCGGTGCCGACCTGGGTGACGAACAGGTCGCCGATGCCGATGCCCACGGCCACACCGACGATCAGCTCGACCGATCGGCGCAGCCGCGCGCCGAAGGAAACGCCGATGGAGATCATGGCGGCCATGGGCGCGAAGAACGGGCGCTCGTGGCCGACCACATTGTGGGCGATGAACCAGGCGATGCCCGCGCCGATGGCGCATTGCACGATCGGCAGCAGCGAGGACCGCACGCGCGCGGCAGCGCGACGCATGCGGGTGAGACTGCTCTCGCGGGCAGCGTCGAGAGTTTCGCCTAGGCCGCCGCTCAAATCAGTCGAGGCCGAGTTCGGCGGCGGCGCGCGGGTCGCAGTCCTCGAGCAGGTCGAGGCAGCGCGCGTACTCGTCGGTCTCGCCGATGGCGCGGGCGGCCCTGGCCAGCGCGCCGACACTGCGCAGGAAACCCCGGTTCGGCTCATGGCTCCATGGGACCGGGCCGAAGCCCTTCCAGCCGTTGCGGCGCAACAGGTCCAGGCCGCGGTGGTAGCCGGTGCGGGCGAACGCGTAGGCGGAGATGACGTCGAGATTGACCTCGCCCTCGGCCTGCTCGCCCCGCTCGAGGGCGGCTTCGGCCAGGTGGGCCCAGGCGATGGAGGCCGTCGGATGCGCCGCGGCGACCTGCACCGGGTCCTGGTTCTGCAGCAGCGCGTCCTCGGCCTCGATGTTTTCCGGAAGGAGGACCGGCTGCGGTCCGAGCAGATCACCGAAGGAGGTCATGCCGATCATTCTGCACCGCCGCCCGAATTGCTCAGTAGGCTGACCGTCGAATCACAGTTCCGCCGAATTGAGGGGTGTAGCGCGTGTCCGACCCGAAAGACGACCAGCAGCAGCAGGGCCCTGCCGACTCGGCACCCCGTCCCGCCGCAGGTAACCCGGGCACCCCCGCCACCCCAAACCCGGCCGACCAGTCCGCAACCACCCCGGCCCCCAACCCCGCCGCAGCGGCCAACAAATCCGCCGCCCCGGCCGACAAGCCCACCCCCGCGAGCGCCGCACCCGCCGACCAGTCCCCACCGACGGCCGCCACCGAGGTGATCCCCTCCCCCAACGCCCGCACCGAGGAAATCCGCACCGGCACACCCAAACCCGCCCAGGCACAGCCCAACCCGGCCTCAGCCCAGCCCAACCCGGGCTCGGCGCAGCCCAACTCCGCGCAGGCGCTCCCCAACTCGCCCTCGGCCCAATCCAATCCGGCATCGGCGAGCCCTAGCCCGGCCAGCGCCACGCCCGGGTCCGGCCAGGCGGGTGGCGGCCCGCAGCCCTCGGCCGCGCCCGGCAAGCCCGCTGGATCCGGCTTCGCCACGATCCGCTACGAGACCCCCAAGGCCAGCGGCCCCGCAGGCGCGGCCCGAGTCCAGCCCCCCGCACCCGACCGCCCCACCCCGACTCCCCCTGCGCCGGGCGACCGCTCCTCCGCCGCCGAGGGCCAAGGCCCCAACACCCGCTCGCCCCAGACCCCGCAGGGCGTGCAACCCGCCCGACCCGCGACCGGACAGCCCACCGCCGCTGGACAATCCGGCCCCGGCGGCCAGGCCCCGGGTCGCCCCTCCCAGGGTGCCCCCGGCGCGGGCGGACAGCCCGCGGCACCAGCCGGTGCAGGGCGCATCCAGCCTCCGAACGTCGGCGCACAGGGGGCAGCAAAGAACGCACCCGCCGGGCAGCCCACCGCCGCAGGACAATTCGGTCCTGGCGGCCAGGCTCCGGCTGGGGGCGGAAGCGGCGTGCCCGGACGTGAAGGGTCCGGGGCGTTTTCGCCGCAGAGTGCGCCGAGCGGGCAGCCGCAGGCTCCCGGGCAGGCGAGTGGCGCTCCGGCACGCCCGGGATCCGGTCAACAGGGGGGTTCCGCACCCGCACGCCCGGCATCCGGCGCTTCCGGTGAGCAGGCCGATGAAAAGGTCGCCGCCGCAGGGCAGTCCGGGGTGGGTGGGCGGACCAGTCAGGGGCCGGGGGCGCCGTCTCCGGCCGATGCGCCTACTCAGTTCATCCCGATTCAACGTCCGACTGGGGATCAGAAGGCTCCGGGGGCGGGTGGTGAGCGCGCCGATGGGGGTGGATCGGCGGAGGGCGCGGATGCGACCACGCAGATGATCAAGATTCAGCGGCCGGGTCAGGCCGCGGGTGCCGGGGCAGGGAAGGATTCGGAGAAGCCGAAGCCGGAGGATGTTCCCACGCAGGGCATGGCGGAAGTCGATGCCGCGGAGGGGGATTCGGGCAAGCCGACGGACGGTGGCGAGAAGGCCAACGGCCAGGGTGATTCCGACGGCCAGGATGTTTCCGGGGCGCGCGATTCCGAGGGCGACGCGGGTAGCGCGGATGCTTCGGGTGATGCGAAAACCGTTGTGATCAAGAAGGTTCCGAATCCGGCCGACGATGCCACCACGGCTCTGCCGATCGTGTCCGGTGAGGCGGGGACCGAGAAGATTCGGGTGTCGGGGCCGCAGGGGCGGGCGGTCAGTAAGCCGCCGCAGACGCCGCGCGGGAATGTGGGTCCGCGGAATGCGGGGCCGCGCGGTAGCGGGCCCGCGCAGGACGCGCCGGTCGAGGAGACGCGGCCCGCGCCGCCTCGGCCGCCGATGGGGCCGCGTCGGCCAGCCACCGCGCCGTCGCCCGCGGATATGCAGCCGACCACGCCGGGGCAGCCGATCGGCGGGCCGCGGATCGCGTCACCGCAGCGGGTCGGCGCGGGCGCGCCCCAGGGGCCGGGTGGGCCGCAGGGCCCCCAGGGACCGCGCGGTCCGCAAGCGCCGGGACAGCCAGGGCCGCAAGGTGTTCAGGGAGATGGACCGGCCCCGGCGCTGGCGCAGCCGCAGCGGGTGCCACCGGTGGACGCGGAGTCCGGCAAGGCCGCCGGTGGGTCGAAGAAGAAGCTGTGGATCATTCTGGCAGCGGCCGCGGTGGTGGTGATCGCGGTCATCGGTGTCGTGCTCGGGGTGGTGAAACACAACAACGACAATTCCCCGGAAGCGTTGGTGCAGAAGGCGGTTACGTCCTACACCGACGCGCTGAACAGCGGGAACCTGGACACGCTGCGCGCGGTGACCTGCGGCAACCAGCACGACTTCTACCAGAAGATCTCGGCGGACCAGTTCACCAGCGTGTACCGGACGTCCAAGGAGCAGAAGAGCATTCCGCGGGTCAAGAGCATCGACGCCATTCAGGTGACCGGCGATACCGCCATCGCGCAGGCGACCGTCTACACCGACGCGGATCCGACCAAGACCTCCGCGCGCACCTTCGATCTGCGGAACGAGGGTGGCTCGTGGAAGGTGTGTGATCCGCCGAACGGGCACTGACACCTTCGCGGTCCCCGCCGCGATAAACATCACAAACACCTGGTCATCGGTCCGATACGCCGGTAGAGTCGTCCGGATTGTCTGGGCCAGCCTTTTCGGCATTCCGGCACTTCAACGGTTGTACACCGTCAAAGGACACTGTCTTCACAGCCCGAAGCAGTGTCCGCGCGAAGTGGTGCGGGCCCACCGGGTTTCGATTTGCAGGGAGCTGAACACCATGCCGGAAACGGCAGAGGCGACTAAAGCCACCGCGGCCGAGCTGGTCGGACGGCACTTCCGTGTCCGTGATCACTATGACGTCGGCCGCGAGAAGATTCGCGAATTCGCGCGCGCCGTGCGCAACGATCATCCTGGCCATCACCGCGAGGACGCGGCCGCCGCGCTCGGCTTCGGCGGCCTGCTGGCGTCGCCGACCTTCGCGTCGGTGATCGGCGCGGCCACCACCCGCTCCCTGATCGGTTCGGTGCTCACCGAGTACGACGTGTCGCAGACCCTGCACACCGACCAGGTCTTCGAGTACTACCGCCCGATCCTGGCCGATGACCGGCTGGGCGTGGACGTGGTCGTGGAGAGCATTCGCGCCTTCGGCGACAACGACTTCATCAACGTCAAGGTCACCTTCACCGACGCCGACATGCTGCCGGTACTGGTGTCCACCACCACGATCGTGGCCCGCAAGGGCGTCGAGATCGATCCGACCGCGGTCGAGACGGTCTCGGGGGTGGTCATGCACGGGCATGTGGTCGCGCCGGGCGAATTCGACGGCGACCCGACCGGTCTGGTGCTGCTGGATCCGGAGGAGGTCATCGAGCCCGCCGCGCCCGCCGCGCCGCGCCCGGTGCACACCATCCCCACCGCCGCCACGCTGACCGCGGGCACCGAGCTGCCCGCCGCCAAGGTGCCGGTCACCCGCGGCGATCTGGTCAACTACGCGGGCGTCTCGGGCGACCCGAACCCGATCCACTTCAGCGATGCCGCCGCCACCCTGGTCGGCCTGCCGACCGTGGTCGCGCACGGCATGTTCACCATGGGCCTGACCGCCGCGTACCTGACCGACTGGCTGGGCGACCCGTCGGCGCTGGGCAAGTTCAGCGTCCGCTTCTCCGGCTACGTGCCGGTCTGGCCGACCGCCCCGACCATTGTCGAGTTCACCGGCAAGGTGAAGTCGGTGAACGCCGAAACCGGCGCGGCCACCGTCGTTCTCGGCGCGACCTCCGAGGGCAAGAAGCTCTTCGGCCGCGCGATCGCCGAGGTCCGCCTCAGCTGAGCCGCGAAACCTGAAGAGCGGGCCGCACATTCCGTGCGACCCGCTCTTTTCGTTGTCCCGCAGCCGATTCAGTTCAGGCTGGCGTGCATCAGGTAGACGTTGTAGTCGCTCCAGGTCGACATGGTGAAGTACATGTCGTTCCCGGTCGACCACGGGTGGATGAAACCGCCGTAGAGCTCCGGATATTGGAGCGCGCTTACCGTGACCGCGCTGTCGGACCACGCGCCCTGCGGCGAATCCGATTCCCGCACAACCAGAGCCGCCTTGGCGGTGTCCAGGTAGCTCATCTGCCACACCTTGCGACTCTCGTCGTAGCGCACCGACAGCTCACCGGCGGGTGCGTCCACAATCGGTGTGGCGGTGACCAATCCATTGATCGCGGGCACCCAGGCATCGGTCTGCCAGTACTGGTACGCCGTCGGGTTGAGCACCTGGTCCTTGGGCACCCGGGCCAGCCCGACCCCGCCGAGGCGGGTATTGGGGATGCCGAACATGTAGACCCAGTCGCCCTGCGGCACCATGGCCGCCACCTGGAAGTTGGAGACGCCGAAGATGTTCTCCCACTTGGCGTACGGATCCTTGATCCAGTGTTCGCCGTGGTCGTCGGAGTAGGCGATGCCGCCGTAGTTGGTGTACCAGGTGCCCGGGATGCTGTTCCAGGTGCGAATCGACATGTAGCTCATGTACTGCCGCTCGCCGAGGGCGAAGCCCGAGGTCGGGATGGTGGTGATCTCGATATTGTCCATCTTGCGGCTGCTCAGCAGCTCCGAGGCGTGGCAGCGGTCGTCGGTGACCATGCGGTCGAACACGACCCCCCGACTCAGATCCCGATTCTTGCTGAAGGCCAAGAGATTCGAGCGCCAGTCCTCGCCCATGCCGCCCGGCGGATGGAAGTCGCGGCCCACGGTGTCGCCGAAGGCGATGGCGATCTCGTCGGGCGCGCTCTGCCACATGATGCCCAGGTCGGTGCCCTGCACCTGCCAGCGCTTGTCGGTGCGGTTGACCGAGTTCGCGCCGGTCAGCTTGGCCACCTCGCGCACGTCGGAGACCTGCGGGGTGGGCCGGGCGGGTGTCTGCGCGGCGGCCTCGACCGGCGGGTGCGCCGGATCGGGTCCGGGCGGCAGCGTCGGCGGATTCGGGTTGGGCAGTGCGAAATTGAACGGTTGCGGGCGCAGGATCAGCTTCGGAATGCCGAGCTGCTGGGCCAGATCGGGCGGCCCGGCCGGTTGATCGGTGAGGTCCGGGCACGGGTTCACGCACGGATCCGACGGCAGCTCCATTTTCACGCGCTTGGTGTTCTCCGCGGGCGGACCCGGATCGACCGTGACGACCGGGTAGACGACCGGCACCTCCACGGTCTTGGGCACCAGCGCCTCGTGCGTCGGCTTGGCCTCGCTCTCGCACGGCCCGGTACCCGGAACGGCTTGTGCCACACCCGGTTCCGCAACCGCCGCATGGTCCATTCCGACGAGCACGCCCGCCCCGAAGATCACCGCTCCCGCAGCTGCGACCAGCCGCTTGGCCATGAACTCAACCTCTCGCCACATCAAGATCCCGGACACATTCGCCGCAGAGACCCTACCCGCCAAACCGGGCGAATCGCCGGTACTCGCCCGATCTCGATCGAATCGAGACTGGGCTCAGCGCAGCGCCTGGAAGGTCAACACCGTGGTCCCGATCCGAATGGCGTCCCCGTCGGCCAGCACGGCGGCCGATTCGATGGACTCCTCGTTGATGTAGATGCCATTGGCCGAGTGCAGATCCTTGATGAGCAGTCCGGCCCGGCTCGGGGTGATCTGCGCGTGGTAGCGGCTGGCCTTGGGATCGTCGAGAACCAGGTCGTTGTCGGTCATGCGGCCGATCTTCATGCCGTTCGCGCCGATCGGAATCACCCGCCCGTCCGCCATGCGCAGCTGACCGGCGCGCACCGCGCGCGGCATCTCGGTGACGGTCTCGGTCATGGCCTTGGCCATGCGCTCGACCTCGTGAATCTGTCCGGTGCTCAACGGTTCCTGGCGCAGCACCTTCTGTTCCAGCGCGATCAGGGCGGGCCCCGGATCGATGCCCAGCTCGTCGGAGAGCACGGTGCGCACCCGGCGACACGCCTCGAGCGCGTCGGCCTGGCGACCCGACAGATAGAGGGCGGTGATCAACTGCGCCCACAGCGGTTCCCGCAGCGGATGGGCATTGGTCATCGCCACCAGCTCGCCGACCACGGAAGAGGCTCGGCCCAAGGCGATTTCGGAGTCGATGCGCGCGGAGGCGACCAGCAGCCGCTCCTCGTCCATGGCGGTCGCGAAGCTCTCCGCGAAGCCCAGCCCGGACAGATCGTCGAGGGCCCGACCGCTCCACTCCGCCAGCGCCTCACCGAAGAGCCGCGACGCCGTGGTCGGATCGCCGATCGAGGCGGCCTCCGAACCCTCCCGCCGCAATGTCTCGAAGCGGCCGAGATCGCACTCGTCGTCCTCGATTTCCAGCCGGTAGCCGGAGGATTCGGTGCGCAGCAACGCCACCGGGTCCACCCCGGCCGTGCGCAGCGTCTTGCGAATGTTCGAGACGAACACCTGCAGACTGGCCTGATAGGAGTCCGGCGGATCGTCGTTCCAGACGATGTCGGCCAGCGCCTGCGAGGACACCGCTCGCCGCCGGTTCACGGTCAAGGCCGCCAGCAGCGCACGGGGTTTGGGGCCGCCGACCGGCACGGACCGACCGGCGACCAGCAGCTGCACGGGGCCCAGGACCCGTACATCGACAGTCATGCCACCTGCCTCGATAGAGACCGCGGCGCGCCCGCCGCTCGAAAATTGCCCGGGATTCCGCGTTTTCAGCGGAATCCCGACCGTTGAGCTTACTTGGCGCTGATCGAACGTCCCGCCGACTTCAGGTCGTTGCAGGCTTCGACGACGCGCGCGGCCATGGAGGTCTCGGCCTTCTTGAGGTAGCTGCGCGGGTCGTAGACCTTCTTGTTGCCGACCTCGCCGTCGATCTTCAGCACGCCGTCGTAGTTGCCGAACATGTGGCCCGCGACCGGACGGGTGAAGGCATACTGGGTGTCGGTGTCGACGTTCATCTTCACCACGCCGAAGCGCAGCGAGTCCTCGATCTCCGACTTCAGCGAGCCCGAACCGCCGTGGAAGACGAAGTCGAACGGCTGCGCATCCGCGCCCAGACCCAGCTTGGCGGCGGCCACGCGCTGACCCTCGGCCAGCACCTCGGGCTTGAGCACGACATTGCCCGGCTTGTAGACGCCGTGCACATTGCCGAAGGTGGCGGCCAGCAGGTACTTGCCGTTCTCACCCGAACCCAGCGCGTCGATGGTCTTCTCGAAGTCCTCGGGCGAGGTGTAGAGCTTCTCGTTGATCTCGGCCTCGACGCCGTCCTCTTCACCGCCGACGACGCCGATCTCGACCTCGAGGATGATGTTGGCCGCGTGCGCCTGCTTCAGCAGCTCCTTGGCGATCTCGAGGTTCTCGTCGATCGGGATCGCGGAACCGTCCCACATGTGCGACTGGAACAGCGGGTTCAGGCCGTTCTTGACGCGCTCGGCCGAGATGGCCAGCAGCGGGCGCACGAAGGTGTCCAGCTTGTCCTTGGGGCAGTGGTCGGTGTGCAGCGCGATGGTCACGTCGTACTTGGCGGCGACCACGTTCGCGAACTCGGCCAGCGCGACCGCACCGGTCACCATGTCCTTCACACCCAGGCCGGAACCGAATTCCGCACCGCCGGTGGAGAACTGGATGATGCCGTCGGAACCGGCGTCCGCGAAGCCCTTGATCGCCGCGTTGATCGTCTCCGAGGACGTGCAGTTGATGGCGGGGAACGCGAAGGAGTTCTGCTTGGCCCGAGCAATCATCTCGGCGTAGATCTCCGGAGTCGCGATGGGCACAGTGACCTCCGTGTTGTGTGTGGTGCGTACGACAAATTCTGTCAGCTGACACGATAGGACAGCCCTTTTTCTCCGGGGCAGTGGCCTCTTATTCCCTACAACTTTGTGAGGTTGCTTCGACGTTGGGTGTGATGTCCGAGCTACCGGTACTGTGGTGGCCGTGACCTTGCTGGCCGTATCCGATGCCGTGACGACCAATGCCGCCCTGCCCGCGATCTTGGATCCAATGCACCTCCTGACGGAGACTTGGCTCTCGCACGCGGTGCTCCCGGCGATCTTGGCCATCGTCTTCATCGAGACCGGCCTGCTGTTCCCCATCCTGCCCGGCGACTCGCTGCTGTTCACTGGCGGTCTGCTGGCGGCCCAGGCGCACCCGCCCGCCGGAATGAACATCTGGTGGCTGGTGCCCGCGACCGCGTTCGTGGCCTGGCTCGGCGACCAGAGCGGCTACTGGATCGGCCGCAGCATCGGTCCGGCGCTGTTCAAGAAGGAAGACACCCGCTTCTTCAAGCAGCACTACATCACCGAGACGCACGCCTTCTTCGAGAAGCACGGCCCCAAGACGATCGTGCTGGCCCGTTTCGTGCCCATCGTGCGCACCTTCATGCCGGTGCTGGCCGGTGTCTCGAAGATGGACTACCGCAAGTTCGCCACCGTCGACATCATCGGCGCGGTGCTGTGGGGCGGCGGTGTCACGGTGCTCGGCTACTTCCTGGGCAATGTCGAATTCATTCGCAAGAACGTCGAGGCGATCTTCCTGCTGATCGTGTTCGTGTCCATTCTCCCGGGCATCATCACGGTCGCGAAGAACCTGCTGCACCGTGGCCAGCAGCCGGAGAAGGCCGAGCTGGCCACCTCGACGAACGAGCCGACCCGCTGAGCCATCGGTGTCGACCACCCCGCTAACCCTCGCTTCCGGCGGCTTCGGGCCGTTGGAGACAGCCGGGCCGGTTCTCGTCTGGACGATCGTGCTCACGTTCGTATTCCTCGAGTGCGCGCTCATCATCGGGCTGTTCCTGCCCGGTGACTCCATGCTCATCACCGCGGGCGTGGTGATGGCCTCGCAGGTCAATGGCGAGGGCCATATCTGGGCGCTGTCGGTCGGCACCATGATCGCGGCGATCGCGGGCAATCAGGTGGGGTACGTGTTCGGCAATCGCACCGGACACCATCTGGTCGCGCGCAAGAACGGGAAATACATCAATACCCGCAATCTGGCGCGGGTCTCGGAAATGCTGCACAAGCACGGCTTTCTGGCGGTGCTGGTGGCCCGCTGGATTCCCTGGGTGCGCACCCTGTGCCCGCTGGTGGCGGGCGCGGCCGGGATGGATCACCGCAAGTACACCATCGCCTCGACCATCGGCGCGGTCATCTGGGCCCCGGTGATCCTGCTGGCCAGCTATTACGCGGGCAGCTTCCTCGAGGACATGTCGTGGCTGATGCCCGCGGTCATCGGCACGCTGGTGGTCGGGCTGATTCTGGGTACGGTGATCGGGGTCCGGCAGTACCGGGCCGAAATGGCGCGGCCCGCCGAGGATTTCGACCTGGACGCGGCCGAGGCGGCGACCCAGCCGATCCCGGTGATCCGGCGGCACAACGTCTGAATCCGAGGACGTCCCCGGTCGGCTACAGCAGTCCCGCGGCCGTGACGGTATGCGCGGCCTCCATGAGCATCCAGCCCGAAAGCTGCACCGACAGATCGCGTTCCGGGCTGCGCGAGGCGGTCACCGAACCGCCCTCGAACCCACCCGCGCCCGCGAGGCCGGGCAGCCGCGCGGGCTGTCGCCAATCCGCGCCGAACAGGGGTTCGCCCTCCACATCCAGGCGGTGCCCCCAGGCCGCGGTCGCCGACGCCCGCACGATGGCCGCGGCCTTGCGGCGCGCGGTGACATGGGAGGGTTCGTCGCCGGGCAGCATGAGCGCGGTCAGGGCCAGGTAGCGAATGAGGATGCCGTTGAACAGGCCGCCGTCCCCGCCGCCGTCGCCGACCACCACGCCGCCCACGGTCATGTGCTCCTCGACCGCGTCCACCAGTCGCACCGCCCGCTCGGCATGCCGGGATTCGCCGGTGTGCACGGCCAATTCGGTTTCCAGACCGAGCGTCACGCCCTGGCAGTAGCTGTAGACCGGCGTTTCCACCTCGCCGGACGGCAGGTGGATGCCATCGAAGATGAGACCGGTCTCCTTGTCGCGCAGGTGCGTATCGAGGAAGTCGGCGAGTTCCTGGGCCAGGGTGTAGCGGCCCAGCCGGGCCATGGCGATGCCCGTCGGACCATTGGCCGGGGCATTGAAGAAGTCCGAGCCCTTGCGCCACGGCACCGCGCCGAACTCCGGCTCGAAGCCCTCGGCCAGGGCCTTCTCCAGGGTCAGCAGTGCGCCGCGGACCTCGTCCACCCCCTGGGTACGCTCGGCGCGCTCCAAAGAGATTGTCAGCCAGGCCATGTCGTCGTAGTAGTTGTTGGTCCAGCCGGTGATATTGCGCCGCCGCATGGCGTGGGCGATGGACCAGAGTCGGCGCTGACGAGCGGGCGTGGGGGCACGATTCGCGGCATCCACCGCGCAGTCGATCAGGTGGGCCTGCCACCAGTAGTGCCAGAAGGCGAACACCCGCTCGCTCTTGGTGGCGGGCCAGCCGACCACCCCGAGCTGGGTACCGGGAATGGCCCACAATTTCCGTAGGTGACGGGACAGGATCGCGGATTCCGCCAGGTCGGCGCGCTCAGACCACAGCGCAGCGGTCGGCTCGATATTGCGCCCGGTCCGCGAAGTCATGGGACTAATGGTGCCAGTCGGACAGCCCCGCTCGTGGCTTATTTGTTACCTCTCGATCCCGTGCCAAGGAGAGACGGCGTGACTACCACGCGTTGGCGAGGTCGGCGTGTTGGCGGATCCAGGCGTGCATGGCGATGCCCGCGGCGACACCGGCGTTGATGCTGCGGGTGGAGCCGAACTGGGCGATCGAAACCGTCAGCAGCGCGCCCTTTTTCGCGGCCTCGGTCACGCCGGGGCCCTCCTGGCCGAACAGCAGCAGGCAATCGCGCGGCAGTTCCGCGGTTTCCAGCGGCACCGAGCCGGGGACATTGTCGACGGCCACCACGGTCAGACCGTGGGCTTCCGCGTAACGCAGCAGCTCGCCGGTGTCGGTGTGGTGCTGAATGTGCTGGTAGCGGTCGGTGACCATGGCGCCGCGCCGATTCCAGCGCTTGCGGCCCACAATGTGCACCGCCGCCGCGGCGAAGGCATTGGCCGTGCGCACGACCGTGCCGATATTGGCGTCGTGCCCGAAGTTCTCGATGGCCACGTGGAAGGGATGCCGTCGCGCGTCGATATCGGCGACGATGGCCTCGCGCCGCCAGTACCGGTAGGCGTCCACCACATTGCGGCGGTCCCCGTGCTCGAGCAGTTCCGGATCCAGGCGCGCGTCCGCGGGCGGCTCGGTGCCGAACTCATCACGCCACGGTCCGACACCATGCGGATGCTCACCCCATTCGGTCGGGCCGGGGGCGAGCGGTTCGTCGGCGATCGGGGCGGGACTCACCCGGGCGATGCTAGTGCGTGCCCCGCCGGGCCCCGCGCGGCCCGGAGGCTAACTCGTGGAGCTGGCCGCGCCGACGACGATCATCAGCACAATGAACAGCACGGCCAGGATGAGCAGCGCCGAGGACACGATGCCGCAGATCCAGCCCGCGGTCACCATGCCGCTGCCGCCGATGGCCCCGCCCGAGTCCTGGATCTCCCGGCGCGCCTTGCCGCCCATGATCCAGGCCACCGGTCCGAGCAGCTGGCAGAACACCAGGCTCATGATGCCGAGAATGAGCACCACGACGGCCTGCGGATGGTCCGGCGCGGGCGCGCCGTAGTAGCCCTGCGGGTAGTAGCCCGGCCCGCTCTGCGGGTATCCCGGGTTGTAGGCGTAGGGCTGACCGTAGGCCTGGGGTTGCCCGTAGCCCTGCGGCGCGAAGTCCTGCGGCTGGCCATATTCCTGCGGCTGGCCGTAGTGCTGTTGCTGACCGTCCTGCGGCTTGTTCAAGTCGACGGGCTGCTGCGGGTTCTGTGGATCCCAGCCGGGCGGCGGCGGATCGTAAGTCATGGCCAGAATGCTAGGGGGTAGTGCTGGCTACACCGAACATTTACGGGTCTGCTCCATCGCCGCCGAATCCGGCGACCGGGACGATGAACGCATGAGCGATACCGCGAGCAGCCCGAGCGATACGGCCGCCCTTCCCACCCTCGCGTTCGAACCGCCAGCGCCGCAACCGGATCCGGACCGCACCGGCCCGGGCACCCCGCTGCGCGCCTTTCTGCTGACCCCCTTCCGGGCGCGCACCTGGAAGGAATTCGCCTATCTGATCACCGTTTTCGTGCTGGGCTGCCTGGCGACGGCATATCTGTTCCTGCTCGTCGGCGGCAGCCTGTATCTGTCGCTGGTCCTGATCGGCATCCCGGTGCTGGCGGTGGTGCTGCTGGGCGGGCGGGTCTGGGGGAAGGTCTACCGCGGGCTGGCCGCGGTGCTGTTGGACACCCCCCTGCCCGAGCCGCCACCGTTCACCTTCGCGCCCGGCCCGATCCGCTGGCTGCGCGCCGCCTTCACCGACCGGGTCTCATGGCGCGCCATGCTGTTTCTTCTTCTCGAATGCGTGCTGGGCATGATGGTCGGCTACGTCGTGCTGACGGTGATGGCCATGATCGGCTACACGGCCATCTCCCCAATTCCCTGGGTGGTTTTCCACCCGACCAATGTGGATGCGCAAGGCGTGTCACACCATTCGCAGTTCCAGTTCGGCGACTACTACATCGATACCTGGCCGCGGGTGCTGGGTATCGCCGCGATCGGCGTCCTCCTGTGCTTCCTGCTGCCGTGGCTGCTGCGCGGCGTGTGCCGGCTGCACCTGCTGCTCTCCCGCTGGCTGCTCACCCCGACCGCCCGCGATCACAAGCTGGCCGAACTGCGGGAGAGCCGCCGCGCCGCGGTCGACGACGCGGCCGCCACCCTGCGCCGCCTGGAACGCGATCTGCACGACGGCACCCAGGCGCGGCTGGTGAGCATCGCCATGATGCTGGGTCGCGCCGAGGAGCGCATGGCCAGCGGCGGCGACGCCATCGAGCTGATCACCCTGGCGCGCATGGGTTCCAAGGAGGCGCTGACCGAATTGCGGGAATTGGTGCGCGGCATTCACCCGCCCGCCCTGGAACTCGGGCTGGAACCGGCGCTCGAGACCCTGGCCGCCCGCTGCGCGATTCCGGTGGAACTGCGGGTGCTGCTGCCGGTGCGGCCCAGCCCGGCCATCGAGGCCATCGCCTACTTCTCGGTCGCGGAGCTGCTCACCAATGTGGTGAAACACACTGCCGCCAACCGGATCTGGGTGGCGGTACTGCCCAGCGGCGCGGACGCGATATCGGTGAGCGTGCGCGACAACGGCCATGGCGGTGCGCTGCAACCGGTCGACGCGCCCGGCGAAGCCGTTGTGGCGGGCGGGCTTTCGGGGCTGGCGCAGCGGGCACGGGCGGTCGACGGCTCGCTGTTCGTGGACAGTCCGGTGGGCGGACCGACCGTGGTCACGCTGGTGCTGCCGATCGCGGGCCCGCAATGATCGAGGGCTCCGCCATGATCGAGGACATGGAGCACGGGAACGCGCCGCTGCGCGTGGTGATCGCCGAGGACAATGCCATCCTGCGGGACGGGCTGACCGCGCTGCTGTCGGAGCGCGGGTTCGAGGTGGTGGCGACCGTCGGCGACGCGACCGGTCTGCATGCTGCGGTGGTCGAGCAGCGGCCGGATGTGGCCGTGGTGGATGTCCGCATGCCGCCGAGTTTCACCGACGAAGGCCTGCTGGCGGCGCTGGCGCTGCGGCGTAGCCACCGCGGCACCGGGGTCCTGGTGTTCTCGCAATGGATCGAAACCCGGTATGCCACCGAACTACTGGCCGCGGGCGCGGGCGGTGTCGGTTACCTGCTCAAGGACCGGGTGGCCGATGTGACCGATTTCGTGGCGGCCCTGCGCCGCGTCGCCACCGGCGGCACGGCACTGGACCCGGAGGTGGTGAGCCAGCTCATGGGCGCTGCCCGACAACAGGATTCGCTGGCCCGGCTCACCCCGCGCGAGCGCGAGGTGCTGGAATCCATGGCCCAGGGATTGTCGAATTCGGCCATCGCACAGGCCCTGACGGTGACCGAACGCGCGGTCGAAAAACACATCGGCAACATCTTCACCAAACTGGAACTGCCGCCCTCGGATCTGCATCACCGGCGGGTGCTGGCGGTTTTGCGCTTGAAAGGCTAAACGTCGCTGCGCGGTTGCGGAGCGTGGAAGACTGGGGGCATGACTCGGTCGAGTTCCGCGGAATTGCTGAAATCGGTTGAATACTGGCCGAATCACCTGCTGACCATTGCCGAGTGGTCGCTGCTGCCCGAGAACAATCGCCACTGCCGGGAACTGGTGGACGGCGTGCTCGTGGTCGCGCCGCAGCCGCCCCGGCATCAACTCGCGGTGTGGCGCTTGGCCGCTCAGTTGGAGCGGGCGCTGCCGCGGCGGGTGGCGGCCATGGCGCGCATCGAACTGCTCATCGACGAGGGCTCGCCGCCGACCGTGCGGGTACCGGACGTGCTGATCGTGGGCGGTGCGGCCGGTGCCGAGCACGCCACCCGGGTGCGGCCCGCGGATGTGCTGGCCGCCATCGAGATCGTGTCGCCGGGCTCGCGGCGGGTGGATCGGATCATGAAGTTCGCCGAGTACGCGGCGGTGGGGATCGAGCACTACTGGCTGTTGGAGACGCAGGATTCGCTGCGGTTGCTGACGCATCGGCTGCGGGACGGGCGATACGTACCGACCGGTGAGTACAGCGGGCAGGTGACGCTCGAACTCGACACCCTGCACCTGCCACTGGATCTCGACGCCCTGACCACCCTGCGCAGCTCCGGCGCATCCGTCTGACCCCGATCCCGCCCGGCCGCCACCGTCTCCCCGCCCCGATTCCAGCTCTGACCTCGCCGGATTCGCCCACCTGCTACGAAATTCGGGACTATCCTGGAGTTCCGTAAGCCGTGGTTGGAGGGTGTCATGGACCACGCGCGCATAGTCCGAACGGTGCTCGGAGTGACGGCCGTCTATCTGGTCGCGCTCGGTGTGTGGCTGGGCTGGATCGTTCCGCTCACGCCGCCCGGTACCGTGCCGGTCCAAGTCATCACACTGGTCGGTCTGTTCGGAACCTTCCTGGGGCTCGGCATGCTCTTCGCCCAACGCCCGTCCCGCTCCGACCGGCGACTGCGCCGCCACGGACTCGAGGGCTGGGCGAACATCGAAGGCGTCCACCCGCTCCAGCGCACCGACCACTGCACCGAGATCACCGAACTGGACCTCGAACTAGTGGTGCCGGGCTCGGAGACCTATTACGGCAGCATCGTCTTCGATGTGGAACCGGTCGTGAAGCCGAGAATCACCGTCGGCGGCACGCTCTCGATCCGAGTCGACCCAACCAACCGTGACCGCATCATGCTCTGCCTGTGAAACATATATCCAGGTCAGGGCGACCTGACTGTCAGTTTTGCCGGTTCCGGGCCGTAGCATCCTCGGCATGACGATCGCCGAAAAGAAGGACCGCCGAGAAGCGCCGCTGGTGCTCGACACCGAGCCGCCGCGCACGCTCGGGTTCACCGATCAGGCGGCGTTCTGGCTCAATATCGGCGTCAGCCTCATCGGGTTCAGCGGCGCGGCCGTGGTGCTGTCCCCGACCGAGGGCTCGCGGCTGCCGCTCCTCGGCGCACTGCTGGCGACCGTGGTCGGCACCGTGATCGGCGCGGCCATGGTGGCCGGACCCGCGGCCATCGGCGCGCGCACCGGCGCGCCCGCCATGGCCGTGCTGCGCGGACTGTTCGGCACGCGGCTGTCCTATGTGCCGACGGTCGCCAATATCGTGCAGTGCATCGGCTGGGGCGTCTACGAGCTCACCGTCATCACCCTGGGCGTCTCGGCGCTCACCCACGACCGGGTGCCGCACTGGATCGTCATCGTCGCGGCGGGCGTGCTGTCCACGGTCATGGCCATCTGGCCGCTGGCCGCGGTGCGGGCGTTGCGCAAGTACGTGTCGGTGGCGGTGGGCATCGCGCTCGTCTACTTCACGATTCAGCTGCTGCGGCAACCGATTCCGCTGCCCACGGGCACCAGTTGGAGCGGCTTCTGGCCCGCGGTGGACTCCACCCTCGCGGTGTCCATTTCCTTCGTCCCGCTGGCCGCCGACTACACCCGGCACTCACGCTCGGCGAAGACCGCGGCCGGGGCCACCGTGATCGGCTACTCCGTCGCCCAAATCTGGTGCTACGGACTGGGAATCCTGGCGATCCTGCACGCGGGCAATGCCGACAACATCTTCGACACCTTCCTCGGTGTGGCCGCGGGCTGGGTGTTCTTCGCGGTCCTGGTGCTGCGTGAATCGGATCAGTCCTTCGCCAATATCTATTCGACGGCCATGTCGATTCAGAACCTGCTGCCGAGGGTGGATCGCCGGATTCTCGCCGGACTGGTCGGCCTGATCGTCACACTGCTGGCCTTGCCGGTCCGCGACTTCAGCAACTACGCCAACTTCCTGGTGTTGATCGGTTCGGTGTTCGTGCCGCTGTGCGCGGTGCTGATCGTCGACTACTTCTTCGGCCAAGGGCGGCGCGGCTGGAACCTGACCGAGAGCGCGCCCACCCGGCCACTCATGTTGCTGCCGTGGGCGATCGGCTTCGTCACCTACCAGCTGTTCAATCCCGGGTCGATCACCTGGTGGACCGACTTCTGGACCAAGGCGCAGGACACCCTGCACATTCACCCGGGCTGGTGGTCCTCGGCCTCGCTGTACTCCTTCCTGATCGCCGCGGCCGTGACGGCTCTGCTGGTGCGTTTCCGGCGGGCATGACCGGCGACGACCGCGTCTACGGTATGGGGCTCGACCCGCTGGTCGAACCCGATTGGCCCGCACTGACTTCCACCGAGGTGAAGACGGTGCTGGGCCCGCTGTCGGGAAGCATGAGCGCGGACGCGGTCATCACCTGGCGCAGCCCGCGACCGCTGTCGGCGACCGCCCTGGTCCGGCTGCCCGACGGGGACGAGGTCATCGTCAAGCGACTGCCGCGCACACTGCGCGACGCCGCCGCGCTCGGCGAAGAACACCGATTCATGGATCACCTGCGGGCGCGCGGGATTCCGGTGCCGCGCGTGCGGCACACGGCCGACCTCGGCGAATTCACCTACGAGGTCCAGGAATTCGGCAGCGGGGCCGACGAGTACGCGGGCGTGTTCTCGTGGACGCCCTATCTGTCGCTCGACGAGGCGGCGGCCGCCGGACACATGCTGGCCCGCCTGCACCTGGCCGCCACCGATTACGACGCTCCCCGCCGACCGGCCCGCCCGCTGCTGGCCAGCTTTACGATCTTCGCCTCCCCCGATCCCCTTGCGGCCGTGGCGGATCGGGCCGTCGAGCGCCCCGCACTGGGCGCATTCCTGGCGGAGCGCGACTGGCGGACCGACATCACCCGCGTCCACCTGCCCGCCTTCGAGCGCCTACGCCCCCTGCTCACCGATCTGGAACCGCTGTGGACACACAATGATTGGCACGGCACCAACCTGCTCTGGCGCGACCACGAGGTGACCTCCGTCATCGACTTCGGCCTGTGCGACCGCACCACCGCCATCCACGATCTCGCCACCGCCATCGAACGCTGTGCCGTGGACTGGATTTCGATCCGCGACGGCGGCCCGGCGCGGGTGCGCGTCGACCAGGTCGGCGCCATGCTGCGAGCATACGAATCCGTGCGGCCGTTGACCGCCGCGGAACGCCGCGCCCTGCCCGCCCTGCTTCCCCTGGTGCACTGCGAATACGAACTCTCCGAAATCGACTACTTCCTGGGCGTCATTCCGGGCGGCAACCCGAAGAACGCCGAAATCGCCTACACGGACTACTTTCTCGGCCACACCGGATGGTGGACACACTCCTCGGAAGCCAGAACATTGCTGTCCACCCTGACGGTCGCCTGACTTCAACACGCACGCCGAATTAAACGGCATTCATTCCATCAAAGTTACGCTTGCCGTGAATTAGCTGAGTGTGGCGGCTGGTTCGGACTATGTGCTCAACGACATCGAACCGATGGAGGATGCGTTGCCAAGAACACCGAAGTTCCGTTCGGCCCGAGCCGCGATCGCACTGGCCGTGGCGGTCGCGGCGGCGGCCGCCGCGGCGGCCTGCTCATCGAATTCCTCGACCTCCTCCGGCTCCGGGACGCCATCGGCCGGGGTGAGCGCGGACGACGCCGCCGTGAACGCCTACGTCTACACCTATCCGTTGGTATCGGTGGAGGTGACGCGGCGGCAGCAGACGAATGTCCCGGCCGCCGATCCGGCCAAGGGTGTCGCGCCGATGAATCAATTGGCTCCCCTGGCGTTCCTGCCCGACGCCAAGTTCACCAGTGTGGTGCGACCGAATGTCGACACCCTCTACACCTCAATGCTTTTCGACGTGGCCGCCGAGCCGCTGGTGGTCAGTGTGCCCGCCATGGGCGACCGCTACCATCTGTTCCCGCTGCTGGACATGTGGACCAATGTGGACGCCGCCCCCGGCTCCCGGACCATCGACAATGCCGGAAAGGGCTACGAATTCGCCATCGTCGGCCCGAATTGGCAGGGTGATCTGCCCGCGGGCGTACACGAGTACCGGCTACCGACCGACTCCGGGTGGATGATCGGCCGGATTCAGGTCGACGGTCCCGACGACGTCCCGAATGTGATTGCCATCCAAGACAAACTGACCGCCGTTCCGCTCAGCTCGTACGGAAAGCCCTATACCCCACCGCAGAACACCGACCTGCACCCGGACTGGCCGCAGAAGCAGCCGGTCGCCGACTACATTCACAAGCTGACCCCGCAGCAGTACTGGGACCTCTACTACTCGAGCCTGTCCCATACGCAGACCCGCGCCGAAGACAAGGAGCTGCTCGACCGACTGGCCAGGATCGGCTGGAGCCCGGACCGGAAGCTGGACCTGTCCCAGCTGCCGAGCGCCGACCGGACCCGGTGGGAACAGGCCTGGCCGAAGGCGTTGGGCCGCATCGAAACCGATATCAGCACTACGCCGATCAATGGGTGGAAGACCGCCCGCAAGAACATCGGGGACTACGGCACGGACTACAGCGCACGCGCCATCGTCGCCTACGCGGGCCTGGGTGCGAACCTGCCGCAGGACGCCCTGTACCCGGGAACCTACGTCGACGAGAAGAACAACCGGCTAAACGCGGACCACACCTATGTGCTGCACTTCGCGGCGGACACGATTCCACCGGTGCACGGATTCTGGTCGCTGACCATGTACGACGGCAAGGGCTTCTTCGTCGAGAATCCGATCAACCGGTATTCCGTGCGCGGGGAACGGCTGACCGCCAACCCCGACGGATCGGTCGACATCTATGTGCAGCGTGAGAATCCCGGCCCGGCCAAGGAATCCAACTGGCTGCCCGCACCCGAGTCGGGAGACTTCAACCTGATGCTGCGGACCTACTGGCCCGATCAGAAGATCGTGGACGGCAGCTGGAATCCGCCCGCGGTCACCGTGAGCAACTGATTTCCCGGGGATTGCGCCGCGAGCCCGAACCGCTCCGAGGCGCAATCCCCAAATTTCTCTGGAATACCGTGTCGGAGAACACAAATCCGCCACTCCCGAATAGCGAGTACCGGACTTGATTCCGGGACCGCGATCGGATAGAACTTGTCTCGTTGCTTTGGATAATTGATTGGGCAACGCGAATCGTTCTGCACGCCATTTGAGTTCGTGCAGCCGGGGGTCGGGAGAATCAGGAAAATCATGCGCAGCACCGTTCGTCATTTCGGTCGTAAGGCCCTCGTCGCGGCTCTGCCGCTGGCCGTCGTCGCCGCCGCTTTCGCCAGCGCGGGAACCGCCTCCGCCACCGCCCCGGCCGAGCTTCCGGCCCGGGCCGCCGTCGTGCAGCCGGTCGCCGTCGAGCAGGCCACGCTGCCGGTCGCCGTCGAGCAGGTCGCCCTGCCGGTCGCCCCGGAAGCCGCCGTCACCACGAATGTCGAGCAGCCCGCCGACGCGACCGCGCCTGCGGCAGCGGAGATTTCGCAGCCGCAGGACATCGCCACCGACCCGAACGCCAAGAACCACGACCCGATCGCCAACGGTGTCGCGGCGGGTGCGGCCGCCGGTGCGATCTTCGAGAGCGTGCTGTGCGCGGTCACCGTGGTCGGCATCCTCGCGATCCCGGCCTGTGCCGTCAGCGGCGCCCTCCAGGGTGCGCTGATCGGCCTGATCGTCGGTGCTGTCGCCCCGGACGCCGTGCCGCAGATTCTGCCCTGATCCTCGGGGATAAACGTGAGAACCCCTTCCCGAATTCGGGAAGGGGTTCTTGTCGAATGCAATTCGGTGACCTATTCGATGACCGATACGGTGACCGATTCGATTACCGATGCGCGCGCGGATCCGCCAGCAGATATTGGGCCGCGGCATAGGTGACGAGAATGACGCCCTCGGTGATCCGCCGCGACTTCTCGCCGCGCGCGAAAACCCGTCGCAGCACGATCAATCCGTCCGACAGCGTGAACAGCAGCGCGCCCAGCCCGAGCCGACTGCGGGGGTCGGCATTCGGAATGCTGAGTCCCGCGATGTTTTTCGCGTCGCGCGCCAGGTCCGGATCCGACGCCAGGGTGGCCGCCGTGCCGAGCGTCGCGCCATAGGCGGTGAGCGGTATCGCCACCGTGGGAGCCTTGAAGCGCATGAGCGTCGCAGCGCCCAGCCACGCCGCCACCCGGGGAGCCACGATCGACGCGCGCGGTCGTCCGCCGCGCCGGAACCACAGCCACGAGTAGCCGGTCTGCATGACCGCGAAAGACGAGGCCCCGGCAATCAATCGGCGATCGTCGTCCGGATCGATCAGCAAGACGTCCCCGACGGTGGCCGCGGCGAGCGAGCCGAGCAGCACCGCGCGGTCGGTCCGATCGAGATAGCTGCCGTTTGCTACGACGTCCGCCGCCAGCAGCGGCATGAGCAAAGGCTTTGCCGCCCACTGCACTTTCTCACGACCGGTGACCGCGCCGAACACGGTCACCGCCGCCGCGCCGACGAACGCGGCGCGGAACGGGTGGGCCATCAGAAGCTGGGTTCGGCCGGGGCCGGGGGCAGCACCGCGACCTGGCCCGCGTAGGACAGGCCCGCGCCGAACCCGAGCAGCAGCGCCAGCTGACCGCCCTTGGCCTTGCCGGTCACCAGCATTTCCTCCATGGCCAGCGGAATCGAGGCGGCCGAGGTGTTGCCGGTGTTCTCGATGTCATTGGCCATCGGGATGTCGTCGGCGAGCCCGAGGTTCTTCTTCATGAGCTCGTTGATGCGGGCATTGGCCTGGTGCGGAATGAAGATCTCGATGTCCTCCTTGGCCACACCGGAGACCTCGATGGCGCTGGAGAGCGCGCGCGGCAGGGTGACCGCGGCCCAGCGGAAGACCTTGGGGCCCTCCATGTGCAGCGACATCCGGCCGACCGGCTCGACCTCCGGATCGGTGCCCTGCAGCCGCTGCGCCTTGTTCATGAACTCCAGGAAGTCCACGTCCTGGGAGATGGCCTCGGCGTTCTCGCCGTCGGAGCCCCACACGGTCGGCGAGATGCCGTTCTCCTCGCTGGGTCCGACCACGACCGCGCCCGCGCCGTCGCCGAAGATCATGGCGGTGCCGCGGTCGGTCGGATCCAGACCGACGGTCATCGTCTCCGCGCCGATGACCAGGATGTATTCGGCCGAGCCGGACCGGATCATGTCGGCGGCGACACCCAGGCCGTAACCGAAACCGCCGCAGCCGGAGGTCAGATCGAAGGCCGGGATGCCGTTCATGCCGAGGTCGGCGGCCACGCTCGGCGCACCGTGCGGGGTCAGCTTGAGCCAGCTGGAGGTGCAGAAGATGAGCGCGCCGATCTTGGACCGGTCGATCCCGGTGTTGTTCAGCGCCCGGTCGCCCGCCGCCACCGCCATGGTGCGCAGCGTCTCGTCGCCGGAGATCCAACGCCGGTTGAGGATGCCGGTGCGCTCGAAGATCCACTCGGGGGTGGAGTCGAGGACCTCGCACACCTCGGCGTTGCTGACCAGGCGCTGGGGCCGGTAGGCGCCGATGCCGAGCATTGCGACATTTTGATGACCCTTATTGATTGCAATGCTCACCACAGGTGACTCACACGACCCTTCACAACACCTTTGTCGGACGTAAGACCAGCACCAGGCTAACCCAGAGCAAGGGTTCAGCCCAGCGCCAAGTCGCGTTAACCGTGGAGTAAGGACTTTTGTCCTCAGCCCAGTGCGAGGTCCTTCAAACCCAGAATCGAGCGGTACTCGAGACCCTCGGCCGCGATGATGCCGTCGGCCCCGGTCTCCCGATCCACCACCGTGGCCACACCGACCACGATCGCGCCCGCGTCGCGCAGCGCGCGCACCGCGGTGAGGGGTGAGTTGCCGGTCGTGGTGGTGTCCTCGACCACCAGCACCCGCTTGCCCACGATGTCCGGACCCTCGATCTGCCGCTGCATGCCGTGGGTCTTGGCCGCCTTGCGGACCACGAAGGCGTCGATGGGGCGGCCCGGCGCGTGCATGACCGCGGCCGCCACCGGGTCCGCGCCCATGGTGAGCCCGCCCACCGCGTCGAAGTCCCAGTCCGCCACCAGTTCCCGGAGCAGCTTGCCGATCAGCGGGGCCGCCTCGTGGTGCAGGGTGGCCCGGCGCAGGTCCACGTAGTAGTCGGCTTCCTTGCCCGAGGACAGGGTGACCCGGCCGTGTACGACGGCGAGATCACGCACCAGAGCCGCGAGTCTGTCCCGGTCGGTCGTCGTTACCTGCATTGCTGTGTCTATGTCCTTCCGCGTGCGTTGAACAGGCCCCGGTTCAGGCGGCTCACCAGGGATCGTGGGATAAGCCCGGCGATCGCGACGATCGCTTTGTACTGCATTCCGGGCACGCTGATCACCCGGTCTCTCTCCAGATCACGCAGCGAACCGGCCACCACCTCGTCCACGGTCAACCAGAGTGGTCGCGGCAGCGAGGCCATATCGATTCCGGCTCGCTCATGGAATTCGGTGCGGACGAATCCCGGGCACAAGGCCTGCACCCGGACTCCGGTCCCGGCCAGCCCGCCCGCCAGCCCTTGGGAGAAGGATACGACGTACGCCTTGGAGGCCGAATAGGTCGATCCCCGTCCGGGAATCAGGCCCGCCGTACTGGCCACATTGACCACCGTGCCCTTGGCGGCGTGCAGCATGGGTGGCAGGGCCGCCCGGGTCAGCTGCACCACGGCGGTGACGTTCACATCCAGTTGGTGCTGCAGGGCGTCGGGCTCCTGCGTCCAGAATTCACCCGACATGCCGAATCCCGCGTTGTTGACCAGGAATTCGACGCCGTCGGCCAGGCGAGCGGCCACCAGATCGCGATCGTGCGGCCGAGCCAGATCGGCGGGCAGCATCTCGGCGCGCGCACCGAACCGCACCTGCACATCGTGTGCCAGCGCGGCCAGCCGGTCCTCATCGCGCGCCACCAGCACGAGGTCGTAACCGAGCGAGGCGAGCCGGGTGGCGTACGCCTTGCCGATGCCGGAGGTGGGCCCGGTGACCAGGGCCACCGGACGATGCGCGCCGGGCAGGCGGGCAGGGGAACTCTCGGTCATCGACGGCCTATCACTCGCACGACGGGGTAACGGTCGGCGATGACCGGAAACTGCGCCCCCATTGTGGTCCCTGGGCGACCCACACGCGGCGAATTCACGCAGACACGACGTGGTCGCGGCGTGCCGCGGGCGGACACGTCCGTGCCACAGGCGGACACGTCCGCGTCGGGCGCACCCCGTCGCGCGTCACCGGGGAGTCGGTCCCTGATAGGGCCGGAACCCCGGGTGGAAGGGGCCGCCGGGCGGGGCGCTGCGGCCCTGATCCTTGCGCCAGCCCTCCTCGGGCTCGCGGTCGGGATCCTCGGCGCGGTCCTCGGATTCGGGCTCGGCCCAACGGTCTTCGTCCTCGGGGCCGCGCGGGGCGTCGGCCTCCTCGTGCCAATCCGGTTCGCCCTCCGGGGCGGGCGGCCAGTTGCGACGCGGACGATTGCGCGGATCCGGCACGACCTTCAGTGCGGGACGCCAGTTTTCGGACTCGCCGTCGGCGTCTCCATCACCGGCGAAATCGTCCCCGCCGCCCGCGATATCACTGACCAGCGGGGAGTCGTAGTCGTCGGCCTCCTCCCGCGAGCGCGGGCGGGGTCGGGGCGCTCGCTCGTCGGCGTAGTCGCCGTACTCGTCGTGGCCGTCGTAGCCGTCGTCCTCGGGGACTGGGCGGGAGCTGCCGGGTTCGGGCAGTTCGTCGCGGCCGCGCTCGGCATTGATGACCGGCGGCAGCACGTGCAGCAGACCCGACAGCCGCAGCACCGCGTCGATGGCCATCTCCCAGTCCTTGGAGGCGGAACCCACCGGCAGCATGCCGAGCGTCCAATTGCCTTCGGACCACAGCTGCTGCACGGTGTCGGGCAGCGATTCGATGAACGCGACCATGCGCTGGTCCACCGCGTGCCGGGCGATATCCGGGTTGGTGGCGAAGACCACCCGGTCACCGATCGCGCCGAGCAGCTCCAGATCGTGATCCTTCGGCGGCGCCGCGGTTTTCAGCCGCAGGTCGATATCGATGTCCGAGCCGATCTGCCGACGCACCGCGACCAGGGTGGCGGCGTCCTCCAGATCGAAGAGCACGAACTTCTCGCCCTTGCGGTTGCCGGAGACCACGTCCACCGCGGACAGGTAGCCGAGCTTGGCCAGCGCGCCGCGCCGCCAGGTGGAGGCGAGCGCGGGCTCCACCGAAACATAGGTGTAGCCCTGGGATTTCGCCCAGACCTGTCGCACGTGCCCGGTGCGCTGCCGCTGCAGCCGATCGAAATAGAGCAGCACAATCGCACCCACGAGCGCGATCGCAGCCAGCCCGAACCATATCGCCGTCATCGCCGCCTACCCTATCCAGTTGGTGCGTGTAATGCCCGGCACGCCTGCGGTTTCGCCCACGGCGCGATGCCTCCTCATCGGGTCGCACTCGGCAACGAGGTGCTGAAGATCAGCTTCGCCTGAATCGATCCGTCGGCGTTCTTATCGCCTTGCACCATAACGACTTCCCCGACGGCGAGATCGGCCACCTTGGTGCTGCCGAGCGAGATCACCTGGGTCTTGTCGTCGGTCTTGACGGTGATCTTGTCGCCGGACAGCGAGGTGAGGGTCAGCGTGGACCCGTCGTTGCTGGCGATGGTGCCCATATTGGCGCCGAGCTGATCCAGATCCCCGAGGCCCGGAATGGTCGGGATGCCGCTGGGTAGGGGCACCGCCGAGGTATTGCCCGGCAGCGGATACGAGGAGGTCCGGACGCTGCTGGACGCGGACGCGGAATTCGACGAATCCTTGCTGCCCAGCAGGGTTCCGATCAATACGCCCGCGATGGCGACGACGATGACCGCGCCGATGGCGAGGGCGACCCACAGGGTCGTATTGCGCTTGGGCGGGGGCGGCGGCGGATTCTGCGGGAAACCCGCGGGCTGATAGCCACCGGTCGGCATGCCCGGATCACCTGGATATCCGCCGCCCGGCCCGCCCGGATATCCCCCGCCCGGGCCGCCCGGATATCCGGGAGCGCCGTAGTTGCCGGGTGCGCCGTAGCTGGCCGTCGGCGGGTATCCCTGCTGCCCCGAGTAGGCGGCCGTCGGCTCGTAGCCCCCGCCGGTCTCGTACCCGCCCCACTGTGCGTCGGCGGGCGGCATGACCCGGGTGGCGTCGGCTCCGATCGGTTGCCCGAAATACTCGGTCGGGCTGTTGTCCGAGGGGTGGCCGCCCGGTCCGGCCTGCTCGGTCGGCCCACTGTCCTGGCCCGGTTCCGGCCGCCGCGACCACGGATCGCTCGGGTTGGTCATGGCCTCCAGGGTAGGCGGAGTACCGCGCCCCAGCCCTGAACTCGACCGCACGGTTCCCAACTAGCGCCCCCGCCCGAGCCGAAGCTGGGGCGGGGGCGGATTCGTCGCTGGTCAGCGGCCGACGATCAGCGTGTCCCCGTCGGGGGTGACGTTGACCTTCACCGTGTCGCCGTCCTGTACCTCTCCGGCCAGCAGTTCCTTGGCGAGCGAGTCGCCGATGGCCTGCTGGATGAGGCGGCGCAGCGGGCGCGCGCCGTAGGCCGGGTCGTAGCCGCGCACGGCCAGCCAGAAGCGGGCCGAGTCGGACACGTCCAGCTTCAGGCGACGCTGCGACAGCCGCTTCTGCAGCTGCTGCAGCTGGATGTCGACGATGAGTTCCAGCTGCTCCTCGTCGAGGGCGTGGAACATGACCACGTCGTCGAGCCGGTTCAGGAACTCCGGCTTGAACGCCGAGCGCACCGCCGCCATGACCATGTCCTTGTCACCCCCCGCACCCAGATTCGAGGTCAGGATGAGGATGGTGTTGCGGAAATCGACCGTGCGGCCCTGCGAGTCGGTGAGCCGACCCTCGTCGAGCACCTGCAGCAGGATGTCGAAGACGTCCGGGTGGGCCTTCTCGATCTCGTCGAAGAGCACCACCGTGTACGGGCGTCGCCGCACCGCCTCGGTGAGCTGACCGCCCTGGTCGTAGCCGACATAGCCCGGGGGCGCACCGACCAGGCGGGCCACCGAGTGCTTCTCGGAGTACTCACTCATGTCGATGCGGACCATGGCGCGCTCGTCGTCGAACAGGAAGTCCGCCAACGCCTTCGCGAGCTCGGTCTTACCGACACCGGTCGGTCCCACGAACATGAAGGATCCGGTCGGCCGGTTGGGGTCGGCGACCCCCGCCCGCGCGCGGCGCACGGCATCCGAAACCGCTTGCACGGCTTCCTTCTGGCCGACGACCCGGTGCCCCAGCTCGTCCTCCATGCGCAGCAGCTTCTGGGTCTCGCCCTCCATCATCTTGCCCACGGGGACACCGGTCCACGACGACACCACCTCGGCGATATCGTCCGGCCCGACCTCCTCCTTGAGCATGACGTCACCGTCCGCGGCGGACTTGGCCTTCGACTCGGCCTCGGCAAGCTCCTTCTCCAGCTTGGGGATTCGCCCGTACCGGAGTTCGGCGGCCTTGTTGTAGTCGCCGTCGCGCTCGGCCCGCTCGGATTCGCCCTTGAGCGTCTCGAGCTGTTCCTTGAGCACCGACACCGCGTCGATGGCCTGCTTCTCGTTCTGCCAGCGGGTCATCAGCTGGTTGAGCTTCTCGCGGTCGTCGGCGAGTTCGGAGCGCAGCTTCTCCAGCCGTGCCTTGGAGGCCTCGTCGGTCTCCTTGGCCAGCGCCACCTCCTCGATCTCGAGGCGGCGCACGACACGCTCGATCTCGTCGATTTCCACGGGGCGGGAATCGATTTCCATGCGCAGCCGGGACGCGGCCTCGTCGACCAGGTCGATGGCCTTGTCCGGCAGGAACCGGGAGGTGATGTAGCGGTCGGACAGCGCCGCGGCCGCCACCAGCGCGGAGTCGGTGATGCGCACGTGGTGGTGGTTCTCGTAGCGCTCCTTGAGCCCGCGCAGGATGCCGACGGTGTCCTCCACCGACGGCTCACCGACCATCACCTGCTGGAAGCGGCGCTCGAGGGCCGCGTCCTTCTCGATGTGCTGGCGGTACTCGTCGAGCGTGGTCGCGCCGACCAGGCGCAGCTCACCGCGGGCGAGCATGGGCTTGATCATGTTTCCGGCGTCCATGGCGGATTCGCCGGTGGCACCGGCACCCACGATGGTGTGCAGCTCGTCGATGAACGTGATGATCTGTCCGGCAGAGGTTTTGATCTCCTCCAGCACGGCCTTCAACCGCTCCTCGAACTCACCCCGGTACTTGGCACCGGCCACCATCGCGCCCAGGTCGAGCGAGATGAGCTTCTTGCCGCGCAACGATTCCGGGACATCGCCCGCGACAATGCGCTGGGCCAGGCCCTCCACGATGGCGGTCTTGCCGACGCCCGGCTCGCCGATGAGCACCGGGTTGTTCTTGGTGCGGCGGCTCAAAACCTGGACCACCCGGCGGATTTCGTGATCGCGCCCGATGACCGGGTCCAGTTTGCCCTCGCGGGCGGCGGCGGTCAGATCGGTGGAGTACTTCTCCAGCGCCTGGTACTGGCCCTCGGGATCGGCGCTGGTGACACGGGTATTGCCGCGCACGGCCGTGAAGGCCTCGCGCAGCGCGTCCGCGGTCGCGCCGTACTTCAGCAGCAGCTGCTGAACATCCGAATCACCCTCGGCCAGACCGACCATCATGTGCTCGGTGGAGACGTATTCGTCGCCCATCTCGGTGGCCAGCTTCTGCGCGGCGGTGACCGCGGCCAGCGCCTCGCGCCCGAGATTGGGGGTGGTGGTCGCGCCGGTGGCGCGGGGCAGCCGGTCGACGATGTCCTGGGCCTCGCGTCGTACCGTCGCCGGGTCGACTGCGACGGCCTTGAGCAAGGGGGCGGCGATGCCGTCGGTCTGATCCAGCAACGCCACCAGCAAGTGCGCCGGACGGATCTCCGGGTTTCCGGCGGCGGAGGCCGCCTGCAGTGCGGCGGTCAGGGCCGCCTGGGTCTTGGTGGTGGGATTGAACGAGTCCACTGTCACCTTCCTACTAGTCGTTGCCCGATACAACGCGCTAGAAGTTGAGTCTGTTCCGCTCAAGTCTGACAACTTTTCGCAGTCGCCGCCAGAGGACCAAAGCCCCTACTCACGCTACGCGTACGATGACCCCATTCGTTGACGCATAACCCCAGCTCATCCATGCCGGTTTCCGAATGAATGGAGCAACATGCGCGCGATCGTCGTCCGGGAGTTCGGCGGCAAGCCCGAGGCCGCCGATATGCCGATTCCAGAGGCCGGACCGGGACAGATACAGATCCATCTGGAAGCGGCGGGGGTCAACCCGTTCGACCAGCGGATCATCGACGGCTTTCTGGACGGCAAGCTCCCCCACGACTTTCCGATGATTCCCGGCGTCGATGGCGCGGGGACCGTCAGTGCCGTGGGCGCGGGCGTGGACGACTTCGAGATCGGGGACCGGGTGGTCGGGAAGTTCCTGATTCCACCGGTCGGGCACGGCACCTTCGCCGAGTACATCGTGGTGCCGCGCGAGAGCACCATCGCCAAGCTGCCCGACGAGGTCACCGCGATCCGGGCCGCGGCGCTGCCGACCGCGGGCATCACCGCCCTGGATCTCATGCGCGCCGCCGGGGTGTCGGGCGGGCAGAAGGTGCTGATCGTGGGCGCCTCGGGCGGGGTCGGCTCGTATCTGGTGCAACTGGCCGCGCTGGCCGGTGCCCACACCATCGCCACCGCGCGGCCCGACGACACCGATCGCATGATTCGCCTGGGCGCGACCGAGGTGGTGAACTATGGCCGAATCACCGTCACCGACTCACCCACCCACGCCGAGGCGTCGGAGCTTTCGGTGGCCGATTCGGTGCGGATCACCGATCCCGGCGGCATCGATGTGCTCTTCGACCTGGTCTCCCCGCCGCCGGTCTTCGCCGACAACGCGAGCCTGGTGAAGCCGGGCGGTTCGGCCTACTCGACCATCTGGTCCGCGAACGAGGCCGAATTGCAGGCCCGCGACATCAAGGGCGGCAACCTCGAATCGACCGGCGGCGCAGCCGAATTGCGCGAGCTCTTACGATTGGTGGGGGACGCCGACCTCATGGTGCCGATCAGCAATATGCCACCCTTGGCGGAGGCCGCCGATGCCATCGGCGCGCCCGGCGCCCGCGGCAAGACCGTGATAGTCATCTGAACCTCGAGTCCCGCCCATACCTCCCAACGGCTCCAAAACGATCACCTCCCGCTATATCCGTGCGACCACCGGCTTTTAAGGGATACTTGACGCGGAGGGCCGCCTGGCAGCAGGCGTTCCGGGGTAGCAGAACAGGAAGGAAAGCTCGACGTCGTGGATGCGCGTTCGGCAGCGCTGGTCCGCGCAAACTTTCGGACAGTCGTCGAGGCCCCGAATGGGCCCGAACGACTGATCAGCGCGTTCTACGGTCATCTTTTCGCGGAGATCCCCGCCCTGCGGGAACTGTTCCCCTCCGCCATGGACATGCAGCCGAAGAGGTTGGTCACCGCCATCCAATTCGTGCTCGACAATCTGGAGGACTGGGATCGCGCGCAGCGCTTCCTCGAACAGCTCGCCCGCGACCACCGCAAATACGGGGTGGAGGCCGCGCACTACGACATAGCCGGGCGCGCCCTGCTCGCGGCCTTCCGCAGCTACAACGGGGCGGCCAATTGGTCGCGGCCGCTGGAGGCGGGTTGGCGCGACATCACCATCCTGATCTCGGCGTCCATGGCCATCGGGGCCAATTCCGATAAGTCGCAGCCCTATTGGGAGGCGACGGTGGTCGGGCACCGGCGGGTGGTCGACGATCTCGCCATCGTCCGGCTGCAGACCGACACCCCGATCCCGTATCAGGCCGGGCAGTACGTGCCGATCGCCATTCCACAGCGCCCCAAGATGTGGCGCTATCTGTCCCCCGCGATTCCCACGAATCCCTACGGCGAGATCGAATTCCACGTGCGCAAGGTGCGCACCGGCTGGGTGAGCCCGGCCATCGTGAACGAGACCCAGGTCGGCGACCGCTGGATGATCGCGGCCCCGCTGGGCGGGCTGCACGTGGATCTGAGCATTCGCAAGGATGTGCTCATGATCGGCTCGGGCACCGGCATCGCCCCGCTGCGGGCGCAGTTGATCGAAATGGGTCGCCGGGGCATCAATCCGCGCGTGCACCTGTTCCTGGGCGGGCGCTACCCGTGCGATCTCTACGACGTGGAGAACATGTGGCAGCTCTCGCAATCGAATCCGTGGCTCACGGTGATCCCGGTGTGCGAGAACGAGACCAACCCCTGGTGGCATCCCTACCCGCCCGCCGAGACGCCGTTCGGCATGCACCGTCGGCTGATCGGCAATCTGGGCGCGGTGGTGGCCAGCTTCGGGGCCTGGGCGGATCGCCAGATCCAGATCGCCGGATCGGCCCGCATGATCGCCGACACCAAGCGCGCGCTGCTCGCGGTGGGCACCCCGGAGTCGGCGATAAGCTCGGATCCGGTGTAGTGCACGACCTTTCGACGCTCCACCCCGGCCCGCTTCACTGATCAGGAGTTCGCGTTGAGTATCGGCCCCGAGGAAACCGGCGCACTGCCATTGGGTGAGCAGGCTCTGCCGTTGGGTGAGAAAACGGAGTGGACCGCGACGGTGGTCGGCGCGCACCGGCTGCGCGAGGACACCACGGTGGTGCGGCTGATCGGCGAGTTCGTGCCGTTCGCGGCGGGCCAGTCGGTGGAGGTGCGCACGCCGCAGCATCCGAACATGGTGCGGCGCATGTATTGCGCGCTACCGCCCTCGCTGGACGGCAAGCTGGAATTCCATGTGCGCACCGTGCCCGGCGGCTGGTGCAGCGGATCCATCGTGGCCGATTCGCATCCCGGGGACGAGTGGCGGATCAGCTCACCGGCGGGGTGGCTGGCGGTGGAGCCGGAGGCCACCGACGTGGTCATGCTCGCCGACGGCGTCGGGCTCGCGCCGCTGCGCTCCCTGCTGCTGGACATCTCGCGGCGCCCCGAGCCGCCGCGCACGCACCTGTTCGTCGGCGGCCGCTACCCGCGCGACCTCTACGCCTCGGACATGCTCTACCTGCTGACCGGCGAATTGCCCTGGCTCACCGTGATTCCCGTGGTCCAGGACGAGGACGATCCGGACCTGATCGATCCCTGGTACGAGCAGTGCCGCGTCGATATCGGCTTCCGCCCGGAGGAGATGATGCCGGGCACCATCGCCGATATCCCGGAGCGCTTCGGCCCGCTCGACCACCACCAGATCCTGGTGTGCGGCGGCGCGGCCATGGTCCGCAACACCATCGATCAACTGGTCGCCATCGGCGCACCGGCGGAAGCCATTCGCTACGAAGGCTTTTGAGTACTACGAAGGGTCTCGGGGCTCAGAACAGTGGGTCGTGGCGGATGTTCCGGGTCGGGGTCCCGGCCGCCATGAGGCGGAACTTGGTGGTCTGCACCATGGAGGGCGCGCCGACGATCTGCACGTCCCGATCGTCCCAGGGGCCGTGCGCGGCCACGATCTTGCCGATCTGGCCGACCACGCGCGGCTGCAGGCCCGGAAACTCCTGCGGCCCTTCGGAATCGTCGAAATGCCACCAGGGGTTCTCATTGGATTCGGTGACCGGGTGGACGGTGAGCCACTTGTTGGCGCAGGCCAATTGGCTCAGCACCGCGAGATCGTAGAGGTCGCACGGGTAGTGGCCGCCGACGAACAGATCCACCCTCGGATTGGAGCGCCGCGCGGTCATGGCCATGAGTTGCGCACGCAATGGCGCGATGCCGGTGCCGCAACCGATCATGAGCATCTTGCGCCGGGTATTGCGCGGCACGCCCAGACCGCCGAGCGGCGAACCGATCAGCCACTGCTCCCCGACCCGGGTATGGCCGACCATGGCGGGACTGACCCACCCGCCGGTGACACCGCGGATGTGGAATTCCAACTCCCCGTTGCCATTCGCCGGAATGGCCGGTGACAGATACCGCCACATGCGGGGCCGGGACGGGATCTGCACGCTCATGTACTGCCCGGCCGCGTACTGCATGGGCTGGTCCAGCTTGAGCCGCACCACGGCCAGATTGCGCAGCACCTCGCGATGCTCGATCACGGTGCCGGTCCACACCGGCGGGGTGGTCTCTTTCTCGGCCGCGCCGATCATGGTGTCGGCGATGACACCGATGCCCTCGTCCCAGGCCCGGCCGATCTCCTCGGTCCAGATCTCGGTTCCGGCGTACGCCTCGAGCGCGGTCTTCAGCGATTTGCCCACGGCCACATAGTGTTCGGCCACCACACCGTACTTGCGATGATCGCGGCCGAGCTGGGCCAGGAAGGGCAGGAGTCGATCCGGTTCCTCGAGCCGGTCCACCACGTAGGCGATGGCCTTGACGAGGCGGTCACGCTGGGCGTCGAGGGCGGCGGGGAAGAAGTCGCGAACCTGGGGATAGTCGGTGAAGAGGATGGCATAGAACGATCGAGCGAGTTTCTCGGGGCCACCATCCTCCGCAGCAACCGCCTTGAACGTTGTTCTTATCAATGCGACGGTCCGCGAATCCATGTGTGTCACAACCCCATTTCGCAATCGAACACAGGCGTGACCGGCGAGTGAAGTGCTGCGGGACACTCGACAGCAGCCGTTGCCAAGCAAGTGTAGGCGAGGTTAGCCAGCAACGGAACGGGACGTTTCAATAACACGCCCTTTTATCCTCGAAAACATGAACGTTGCGGGGTATCTGACGCGAAAACAGACTGTTCAACTGGAACACGCCGTGCGACACGAGCTTTCAGACGCCGATACTGCCTGATCCGTTTTGCAAGACTCAGGAAAGTAGCGATCCCACCGCAACCGCGCCCCGCATCTAATTCCCTTGCAGCATACGGACAAAACTCATGAATGGAAGTAAACGATAACCTACCGGTCCGTTTGTAATTAACTGCCGCAAAGAACTTCGCCAATCCCACAGCACCCAGGGGTAACTCAGCACATTGCCCGCAACATTCACGAAAACGAGCAGGCGGTGTCCCCTTCGGGGGACACCGCCTGCCTCGGTTTTCTTGCTCTACTGCGACTTACGCCGGTTTCTGGGCTGCCACACCACGAGCGCGGTGCTGGGCTGAGGCGTCAGGTGCGCGGGCCGGTACCCGGCCCGCAGCCTTTCCACCTCGGCGGTCAACTCGCTCACCCGGTGTTGCAGTGCCTCCACCTCATTGGTGAGTTCGATGATCCGTTTGATGCCCGCCAGATTCACGCCCTCGTCCTGGGACAGGCGCTGCACCTCGCGGAGCAGCTCCACATCCCGGTTCGAGTAGCGCCGCCCGCCCCCGGAGGTGCGTTGCGGCGATACGAGACCCAGTCGGTCATAGGTGCGCAGCGTCTGGGCGTGCATGCCCGCCAGCTGCGCGGCCACCGAGATCAGGAAGTACTGGGACTCGGTCTTCTTCGGATGATCGGAACTCATTACGCACCTGCCCATCCCGCACGTGGATCGAACCCGCTGGTCTTCTCGGCCTCCGCGTAGCGCCGGAGCGCCTCGGTGGCATTGTCGTCCAGCTTCTGCGGCACCGCGACCTTCACGGTGACCAAAAGGTCCCCCGCGCCGCCGTCACGCTTGGGCACACCGCGCCCGCGCACCCGCAGGGTCCGGCCGTCGGCGGTGCCCGGCGGCACCTTGACGCCCACGCGCCCGTCCAGCGTGGGCACGGAAACCGTTGTGCCCAACACCAGTTCGGCGTACGAGACCGGCAGCACCAGAGTCAGGTCGTCGCCATTGCGGCCGAAGACCTTGTCCTGGCTGACGTGCACGGTGACGTACAGGTCGCCCGGCGGCGCGCCGCGCAGGCCCGCCTCGCCCTGACCGGCCAGCCGGATCCGCTGCCCGTCGCGCACGCCCGGGGGAATGCGCACGGTGATGGTGCGGGTCCGGTTCTGGATGCCGGTGCCGCGGCAGTCGACGCACGGGTCGTCGATGATCGACCCGGTGCCCCGGCAGTCCTCGCAGGGCTCGCTGAAGCCGAACGCGCCCTGATTGCGGCTGACCACACCGGAACCGTTGCAGTGCGGGCAGACTCGCGGACTGGTGCCCGGCTTGGCACCGCTGCCGTGGCAGGTGGTGCAGGCGGCCGGACTGGTCATGCGCAGCGGGACGGTCACGCCCTGGGCGGCCTCGCGGAAGCCGAGGGTCGTCTCGGTCTCCACATCGGAACCGCGCCGGGGCCGCGAGGACGTCCGCGTGCCACCGCGATTGAACAATCCGCCCAGGATGTCACCGAGTCCGCCATCGGCTCCGGCGCTCGCGCCGAAGATGTCGCCGATATTGAACTCGCTGGAGAATCCACCGCCGGTCTGGCCGTAACCGGCGCCGGGGGTGAAGCCGCCGCGGCCGAAACCGCCGCCCGCGAACAGCTTCCGGGCTTCGTCGTACTCCTTGCGCTTCTCCGGATCCGACAGCACGGCATTCGCCTCGCTGACGGCCTTGAACCGCTCCTCGGCCTTGCTGTCCCCGGGGTTCTTGTCCGGGTGCAGGTCTCGGGCCAGTCGGCGGTAGGCCTTCTTGATCTCGTCCTGGGTGGCGCTGGAGGAAACACCCAGATCCTTGTAGAAGTCCTTCTCGAGCCACTCTCGATTCACCGGGCATCTCCTCCTTTCCGTGTTGTAGATGACGCCGGGGGCGTCGGGGTGTTGTTAATCAGTGCCAGCGGCATCGGTGCCAGCGTTCGTCGTATCCGACTGCGCCGCAGCCGAATCCGCCACACCGTCGGTCACGCCGACCAGCGCGTGCCGCAGCACGCGATCGCCGAAGCGGTAGCCCTTGCGCATCACCATGCCCAGCACCGGGTCCGCGCCGCTGCCCTCGTGCTGCACGGCCTCGTGCAGGGTCGGGTCGAAGGGCTCGCCCTCCACGCCGAACTCCTCGAGACCCTGCTTCTGCAGGGCGGTGACGAGCTTGTCCGCCACCGACTTGAGCGGCCCGTTGTCCAGGTCGCCGTGGGCCCGCGCGCGGTCCAGATCGTCGAGCACGGGCAGCAGTTCACTGACCACCGCGGCCTTGGCGGTGTCGATGGTGACCTTGCGGTCCCGCTCGACCCGACGGCGGTAGTTGGCGTACTCCGCCGTCAGACGCTGCAGATCGGCTGTGCGCTCGGCCAATTCGGCCGTGATCGCGTCGGCGAGGGCATCCTCGCTCACCTCGGGGGAACCCTCGGCCTCCGCGGCCGCGGCGTCGTCCGCCGCGGCCTCGAAGACCTCACCCGTAGGCGCGAAGCGCCCCTCGAACTCAGCCGGATCAATGGTTGGTTCCGGGTTCTGGTTCGTCACTTCTTCTCAGGCTCCTCGACCACCTCGGCGTCCACCACGGTGTCATCGGACTGCGGCGCGGAGGCGCCATTGCCCTGGGCGGCCTGGTCCGCGGCCGAGGCCTCGTAGATGGCCTGGCCCAGCGCCTGCGACTCGGTGGCGAGCTTCTCCACCGCGGTCTTGATGACCGCGATATCGGTGCCCTTCAGCGCGTCGTTGGCCTCCGCGATGGCCGCCTCGACCTTGGTCTTGACGTCCGCCGGGACCTTGTCCTCGTTGTCCTTGATGAACTTCTCGGTCTGGTGCACCAGCGACTCGGCCTGGTTGCGGGTCTCCGCCTCCTCGCGACGCGCCTTGTCCTCGGCCGCGTGCGCCTCGGCGTCCTTCACCATCCGGTCGATCTCCTCCTTGGACAGGCCGGAGCCGTCCTGGATCTTGATCGTGTTCTCCTTGCCGGTGCCCTTGTCCTTGGCCGTCACGTGGACGATGCCGTTGGCGTCGATGTCGAAGGTGACCTCGATCTGCGGCACGCCGCGCGGGGCCGGCGGGATGCCGGTCAGCTCGAACGAGCCGAGCAGCTTGTTGTGCGAGGCGATCTCGCGCTCACCCTGGAAGACCTGGATCTGCACGGACGGCTGGTTGTCGTCGGCCGTGGTGAAGGTCTCCGAGCGCTTGGTCGGAATGGTGGTGTTGCGCTCGATGAGCTTGGTCATCACGCCGCCCTTGGTCTCGATGCCCAGCGACAGCGGGGTGACATCGAGCAGCAGGACGTCCTTGACCTCACCCTTGAGCACACCGGCCTGCAGGGCGGCGCCAACGGCGACGACCTCGTCCGGGTTCACGCCCTTGTTGGGCTCCTTGCCGCCGGTCAGCTCCTTGACCAGGTCGGAGACCGCGGGCATACGGGTCGAACCACCAACGAGCACAACGTGATCGATGTCGCCGACGGAAATACCGGCGTCCTTGATGACCGAGGCGAACGGCTTGCGGGTGCGGTCCAGCAGATCGGAGGTGATCTTCTGGAACTCGGCGCGGGTCAGCTGCTCGTCGAGGAACAGCGGGTTCTTGTCCGCGTCGACGGTGATGTAGGGCAGGTTGATCGAGGTGCTCTGCGAGGAGCTCAGCTCGATCTTCGCCTTCTCCGCGGCCTCGCGCAGGCGCTGCATGGCCATCTTGTCCTTGGTCAGGTCGATGCCCGAGGTGCCCTTGAACTTGTCGACCAGCCAGCTGACGATGCGCTCGTCCCAGTCGTCGCCACCGAGGTGGTTGTCACCGGAGGTGGCGCGGACCTCGACGACGCCCTCGCCGATCTCCAGCAGGGAGACGTCGAAGGTGCCACCACCGAGGTCGAAGACCAGGATGGTCTGTTCCTTGTCGCCCTTGTCGAGGCCGTAGGCCAGCGCGGCCGCGGTGGGCTCGTTGACGATGCGCAGGACGTTCAGGCCCGCGATCTGTCCGGCCTCCTTGGTGGCCTGGCGCTGGGCGTCCTCGAAGTAGGCGGGGACGGTGATGACCGCGTCGGTGATCTCCTCACCGAGGTAGGCCTCGGCGTCGCGCTTCAGCTTCATGAGCGTGCGCGCGGAAATCTCCTGCGGGGTGTACTTCTTGCCGTCGATCTCGACCGTCCAGTCCTCGCCCATGTGGCGCTTGACGGACTTGATGGTGCGGTCGACATTGGTGACGGCCTGGTTCTTGGCGGGCTGGCCGACGAGCACCTCACCGTTCTTGGCGAACGCGACGATCGACGGGGTGGTGCGCGATCCTTCCGAATTGGCCACGACGACCGGCTCGCCGCCTTCGAGAACGGCGATGACAGAGTTCGTGGTCCCGAGGTCGATACCGACCGCACGAGCCATGGTGTTCCTCCTGTTGTCCTTCATCCCAGTAACCATCGGATCGTTTGATCCGGGTAACACTGAGCGTGGTCGGCTCAATCCTGCCTCCGCTTCGGGCGGTGCGCAACTCCAACTTGAGTCCAACTCGCTCAACCTTGCTGACCTGTGCCAACGGGAGACGCACGTCATCTATTCCACGTGCCGGAAAAAAGTTTTGTGGATCAGCTCGGCGGATAGACGGCCATGGGCTCGCCCTTGGCGGTCATCGCGAGCCAGCCGCTGACCGAGCCGTCGGCGACGTAGACGGAGACCACGGGATTGCCGTCCGCGCCGCGGGCGATCTGCACATGGCTGATTCGGCCGTTCGGGACGCCCACCGACTGCGGGGCACCGGCCAGCAGCGGGGCCACCTTCCGGATGTCCAGGGCCGACAGATCGAAGATGTCGGTGCCCGGGGACCGTGCGACATCGCCATAGGAACGGAAGGTGCCGTCGTACCGGATGTGCGCATCGCGCGGCGCGGCCGGATCCTGGCGGCGCTCGATCAACACGTATTCGGGATAGAGCAGCACCTGATCGGCCTGGGTGTCGCCGAAGTGATCCTTGTAGGCCGTGACGAAACTGGCCAGCCCCGGCCCGGTGGTCGGGTCGGGCAGCGCGGGTTTCGGTGCGGCCGTGCGGGATACGCAGCCCGCGAACGCGCCGAGCAGGGCCGCGGCCACCACGATCGCGGCGGCGACCCGCCACCGGGTCGAGGGCCCGCGCCGATTCGGCCGCACCACGGGCGAATTCACCAGATTACGGGGAATCTGCAGATCCGACAGCACCTCGTCCAGATCACCGAAGGTGGTGGCGGACATGGCCTTCGCGGTGCGTTCGGCGTGCTCGGCGGCGGTGAGTTCGCCGGATTCGCGGGCGGCGTCGAGCAGGGCGCAGGCGTCCACGCGATCGGTGTCGCGGGCACGTAACCCCTGGGAGCGTGCATCAGCCATGGTCTCGCCTATCCCCCGAACGCCAGGGTGCGCACGATCCGGCCGTCCGGAGCGGCCTCGACATAGCCGTTCTCTCCGGCCTTGTTGCCCACGTAGATTCGGACGATGGGGCCGCTGGCACCGCCCTCGATATCGAGGTAGCTGACCGCGCCCTGATCCACCTTGGTCAGGGCGGGGGCCTGGGCCAGCAGGGCCGCGATGGCGGCCACGTTCACGGCGGCCAGATCCACGGTCGGGGTCGTCGGCGGCCGGGTCTGCGGGTTGTCGCCCTGGTCGAAGCCGCCGCGAAAGGTGTAGCGCACCTTGCGGTTCGCCTGGGTGCCCCGGGTCACCACGGCGTAGTCCGGGAACAGATCGGCCTCGTCGACGATCGTGTCGCCGAACTTCGCGCGATAGGCGGAGATGAAATACGAAATGCCTTCGGCGGTGGTCAGTTTCGGCCGCGGCAGCACCAGCGGCTGGACGATGCCGATATCCACCTTGGGCGGTCCGGCCGGTGCGGACGCGGGCCGGTCCACCGCCAGGAACGTGCCCACGGCGACCAGGATGCTGGCCGCCACGACCCCGGCGGTGAACCAGGTCTCGCGCCGGGATTTGGGTGGCACGGGATCCCCCGGGGCGTCCGCGGCACGTTGCAGATCATCGGTGAGCTGCGCCAGGTCACCCAAAGTCTTTGCCTCACCGGCAAGTTCGGTGAGGGTGCGATGGTCGGCGGCGGTCAGTTGCCCGTCGGCCAGCCCGGCGTCGAGCAGCGCGCAGGCGGCCTGCCGGTCGCTGTCGCGCGCCCGGGTGCTCGGCGGATAGCCCCCGCCGCTCCGCCGTGTCCGCTTCCGGGCGGGTGTGAGATCCACGGTCTTGGTGCTCGGCTGGAGATCGCCGATGAGCGCCTGCAGTTCGCCGAGTGTCTGTGCCCGCTGTGCCCGCTCCGACCGCTGGTGATACTCCTCGGTGCCCAGCTCCCCTTCCGCGTAGGCGGCGTCGAGCAGCGACCGGGCCTCGACCCGGTCGATGTCGCGCGCCCGCATCCGCCCAGACGCGGCCGCATCCCCGGCCGATCCGGACGATTGGGAGCTCACGCCCGGGATCGTAGACGCAATCGGTGCCGACCGCGCGGCTTCGAACCTCCCGCTACCTGGCCTCCGACCGGATTTCGTCGCGCAGGTGGTGATCGAGGGTGACACGCACCAGCGCGGCGGCGAGGTCGGCGTCCCGACCGGTGGGGTTGAGGCGATCGAGGGCGGCGGCGTCGGTCGGAAGGTCGAGGTCGGACGCGCCCCGGCGGGCGCGGTCGTCGAAATACGGACGCACCCAGGTCCAGGTGTCCTGGACCTCGCGCAGATAGATGTCCGCGCCGACCGGGCCGATGCCCTTGAAGTGCTGGAGCAGTTGGGCCAGGCGGGCGGGATCGTGCTCGGATTCGGCTGCGAGCCCGCGCATATCGCCGGACCATTCGGCGACCAGGTCGGACGCGTTGGCGATCAGGCGCGTCGCGGTGGATTCGTCGTAGCGGACGAAATGGGCGCGGCCGAGCGTCAGGACCAGATCGGACCATTCGGCCTCGGCCACCCGGCGCGGGGTGGTGTATCCGGCGGCGAGCAGTTCCCGGGCCGCGGCCACCGCGATATCGGCGGAGATTCGGTGGCCGAGCAGTTGCGCCAGCATCAGGAGTTGGAACAGGGGCGCGGGCCGGTCGGCCAGCCGAATTCCGGCCTCGGCGGCGTAGCTGGTTCCGGCGCGATGCAGCAGCCTTCGCACCGTGTCGTGATCGTTCATGCGGCACCTGCCTTTCTCCCGTGGGCATGCCCGGTTACGCCGCTCGCAACCCAGTGTTTGCCAATGGAAATCGGCCACACCCCTCGACCCGCCGCGCAGACACGCCCGATCGCCGGGCCGACGTCCGAAATGCCGGGTATCGGCCGGTGCGCCCATGAAGATCGAATTCGTGGATTTCCGCTGGTGAGGAGGCGTGATGAAGGCACGGTTCGGCATTTCGATCCCGCCCGTCGCGGCCGCGCTGCCGGACGTCATCGACATGGCCCTGGCCGCCGATGCCGACGGGCTGGATCTGGTGGCCATTCAGGATCATCCGTACAACGCGCAGTTCGCCGACACCTTCGCGGTGATCGGCGCGTGCCTGGCGGCCACCGGCCGGGTGAGCCTCTATCCGGGGGTGGCGAATCTGCCCTTGCGCACCCCGGCCATGATCGCCAAACAGGCCGCCACCTTCGACGTGCTCAGCGGCGGGCGTTTCGAATTGGGTTTGGGGACGGGCGCTTTCGAGAGCGGCGTAGTCGGCATGGGCGGACCGGCGCGCAAGGGGCGCGCCGCCCTCATGGCACTCGCCGAGGCGATCGCCATCATCCGCGCGCAATGGCGTCCGGGACAACTGGTTTCGGTAGTGGGTACGGAATACACCGTGCAGGGGATCGAGGGCGGACCCGCGCCCGCGCACCCCATCGGCATCTGGCTGGGCGCCATGGGCCCGCACGCCCTGGATCTGATCGGTTCGGCCGCGGACGGATGGGTTGCGCCGCTGCCGAATTGGATGCCGTGGGAGCAGTGGGCCGACGCCAATGTCCGCATCGACGCGGCGGCTCGCTCGGTGGGCCGCGATCCGCGCACCATCACCCGGCTGGCGGCGCTGCCGGGTGTGGTGAGCGATCGTCCGCTGCATCCGAATCCGCGTGGCTCCGATCCGATTCACGGCTCGCCGCAAGAGTGGGCCGACCTCATCGCGCGACTGGCCTACGAGGCCGGATTCGACACCTTCATCTACTGGCCGCCCGGCTTCGACGTGGATCAGGTGCAGCGCTTCGCGCGCCAGGTGGTGCCGCTCGCGCGAAAACTGCTGGGCGACAGCTGAAACGGGACCGTCACCACGTTCCCGAGACGGCCGCGATCGCCTCGGCCTGACCGGGAAGCTGATCGGGCAGACCGACGCCGGTGGCGATCAGCTCACGCAGGCTCCGGGTGACGTAGTAGCTCCACGCCGGGCTGCAGGCGTCGTAGCACTCATAGGCGGGCACCAATCCGATCTGCGTGAAGCGGAGTTCGGTGCCGCCGTCGGATTCCGAGATATCGAAGTGGATTTCGTTGTTCACCCATTCGGTCTGGTCCTGGACGAACGACATGCGGTTCTCCTTGACCAGCCAGACCACCGTGCGGTCCGGCACCACCTCGGTCAGCTCGATCCGGCTGCGGTGCACGCCCGGGACCTCGTAATCGAAGGTGTCACCGACCTTCTCGGTGTCTCCTTGAATGTCGACCGACCACCACGCGCGCGGATCGAGGACGGCGGCGAAGACCTCGGCGGGCGTGCGATCGACGGTGAAGCTGACGGTGAAGTTCTGATCGGTCATGACGGATCCCGTTCCTCAGGGGCGAGTTTATGCAGGCATTTACCTGCCTACTTTCATGACGATAGCGCGCCTGCTTGCATCACACAAGCGGATCCGACACCCTGGAGACATGTTGGGACGCATGTACGAGGGAGAGGTCTGCTCGGCCGCGCGCACGCTGGAGATCGTGGGCGAACGCTGGAGCCTGCTCATCATTCGCAACGCCATGTTCGCGGGCATGACGCGGTTCACCGAGTTCCAACGCGGCCTGGGCATCGCGCCGAACATCCTCACCAAGCGGCTCGCGGAATTCGTCGAGGCCGGGATCTTCGAACAGCGCGGCGGAACCGGCCACACCGAATACCTGCTGACCCCGAAGGGCCGGGACCTCGAGCCGGTCATTCTCGCGCTCACCGCGTGGGGTGACACCTGGGCCGCGCCCGACGGCCCGCCGGTCACCTACCGGCACACCGGCTGCGGCGGGGAAGTCGCCGTGCGCCTGGAGTGTTCGGACTGCGACACCACGCCCGAGCTCACGGCGGTGACCGCCGAACTGGCCCCCTGGGCCTACGAGAAGAAGTTCGGCGAGAAGAAGTTCGGCGCGGCCGTCTCAGTCCAGTAGCGGGAACCGACCGGAGGCCAGCAGACCCGCGATGGCCGCCATTTTCGCCTGCGGCGCAGCGTAATCCGGGTGCGTCCCGAAGACGGCGGCGGCATCGTGCAGCCGGACCATCTGCCGTTCGGCCTCCTCGACCCCGCGCCCGCCCGGCGTGATCGGGTGCCCGGCGAACGCCGGACGCCGCGGATCCACGCGCCCCAGCTCCACCGCCTTCGCGACTCGCCGCGAACACCGGCAGAAGGCCTCCGGATTCGCCAGCCCACAGGTCGAGGACAGGAAATTGCCGAGCCGTTTCTTGGCCCGCTCCACCCGTTTCCGATACGCGGCGGGTGTCGCGCCGACGATCCAGGCGGCCTCCTCGGAGCTCACCTCGAAGACGTCGGAGAGCACATAGGCGACTCGCTCGTCGCGGCCGAGGCATTGCAGCATGGCCTGACTGCAGTTCAGTCGGGTTTCATGGGTGAGCAGCGCGGCCTCGGGCCCGCGGTAATCCTCCTCCGCCAGACCGTCTTTCAGCCCTTCGCTGTATTCGTCGAGGCTGAGCTGCCGCGCCTCCTGCGGTGTCTGCCGCTTCAGATTCAGCAGATAGTTGACGCCGATCCGATAGGCCCACGTGGTCAACTTGGCCTCGCCGCGGAAGGTGTCGAGATGGCCGAGCACCCGGAGCAGGATCTCCTGGGTGGCGTCCTCGGCATCGGCGGGCCGCCACACCATGCGCAGCGCCAGCCGGTAGATCGGATCCTGCAGCAGCCGAACGACATCCGAGACGGCGGCGCGATCACCCCCGACGGCCCGGGCCACGAGTGCGCGTTCGTCGATGTCCTGCCCGGTGTCCATAACGCCAGCATAGGGATCGCGGGGCACCCGTGCGGTGCCCCGCGATCAGCCCTGCCACGGCGAATCCAGGCTAACCGGTCGCACCGGTCCGGTGCGAAATCCGACCTATCGGACTTCGGCCGGGCTGCCGAGCAGCGCGTGGCGGCGAATCCAGTCGGCGACCGCCGTGCCGATCTCGTCCGGCCGCTCCTCCGGGCAGTGATGCCCGGCCGCACCGATATTCACGGTCTCGGCGGCCGCGAAGGTCCGCGCGGCCCAGCCCACCACCTCGGGCGAGCCCAGGCCCACACCCTGATCCACATGCATGATCAGTTTGGGCACCTCGGGGGTGTCGGCCATCCAGCGGTCGTAGTTCTCGACGATCGCGACCGTATCGCCCGGCTCGTCGAGAATCGGGAATTCCCGCGGCCACACCAGCATCGGCTTGCGGGTCTCCGGGGTCGGGTACGGCGCGCGGTACGCGTCGTGCGCCTCGGCGGTCAGGCCGGGAATCGCGGTGGGCAGGTTGAATTCGATGAACATATTGTCCTCGAGGATCATCTTCTCGCCCTCGGGCGACCAGAAGCGACGGAACAGCTGCTCGCCCTGCGGCGGCAGGTCCGACCAGCGCAGCGGCCGCAGGAACGTCTCCACCACGGCGATGCCGCGCACCTGGCCCGGATGCCGGGCGGCGAAGTCCATGCCGAGCGCGCCGCCCCAGTCGTGGCCCACGATCACGACGTCGTCGAGGCCCAGGGCGTCGAACCAGGCGTCCAGGTAGCGGGCGTGGTCGACGAACCGGTAGTCGCTCTCGGGCTTGCCGGAGGCCCCCATGCCGATGAGATCCGGTGCCAGCGCCCGGGTTTCGCCGCTGACGTGGGGAATCACGTTGCGCCACAGGTAGGAGGACGTGGGGTTGCCGTGCAGGAAGACGACGGGGACGGCACCGCTGCCGGTGTCGGTGTAGTTGATGAACGAGTCCAGGATGTCGATGGTGGCCATCGCCGGTGTCCTTCCGGGTTGGTTTTGCCTACACCCGGTTGGACACACGCCGAGACGGACTGTGACAGTCCTCAGATGTGATGTGGGTCATACATCGGCATGGTCCCGGGCTCGACCGTCAGGCCCGGGTGCACGCCCGGCGTCATCCCCGCGCCGACGGCCATGCGCTGCAACATGGCCAGCACCCGCGGCCGGTCCTCCGGGTCGAGCGGGGCCAGCAGTTCGGCGTTAAGGCCATCGGCGATTTCACCCGCGCGAGCGATCATTTCGCGTCCGGCGGGCAGCAGATGCACCGCGTGGGCGCGGCGGTCGACGGGGTGGCGACGCCGCTCGACCAGGCCCCGCTTCTCGAGGGCGTCGATCAGGCTGACCATGACATTGCGGTGAATGCCGAGCGCCTCGCACAGCTGCTGCTGAGTCCGGCCGTCATTGGCCTCGAGCAGGCGCAGCGTGCCGTACTGCGGCGGCTTGATGCCCAGGGGGGTGAGCAGCTGATCGAAGCGGTAGGACGAGTGAGACCCCAACTGGCCCAGCAGGAATGCGGCACTTTCGAACAGCGGGAGGCGCTTGGGATCGACGTCGTTCACCCACACAGCCTACCTCAATGCCCGCACAGTGATTGCACTCTTGATTGATAATCACTTCAGGTGCATAGTTTGAATGGGCCCGCCACACTCACCGCACCGAAGAGAGTTCGCAGTGGAAACCGACATCTCACCCACCCTCGATCCACGCCGCTGGATCGCCTTCGCCGTCGTGCTGGCCGCCGGATTCATGGACCTGCTCGACGTCACCATCGTCAATGTGGCCGTGCCCAGCATTCAGCGGGATCTGGGCGCGGCCTACTCCGAGATCGAATGGATCATCGCCGCCTACGTGCTGTCCTTCGCGGCGGTGCTGATCACCGGCGGCCGCCTCGGCGACATCTACGGCCGCAAGCGGCTGTTCCTGGTCGGCATGGCCGGATTCACCGCGGCCTCGCTGGCCTGCGGCATCGCCTCGTCACCCGCCCTGCTCATCGGCTCCCGCTTCGTGCAGGGCGCGATGGCCGGGCTCATGGTGCCGCAGATCCTGGCCATCATCCGGGTCACCTTCCCGAAGAGCGAGCGCGCCAAGGCGATCGCCATCTACAGCGGGGTCGGCGGGTCCGCCTCCGCGGTGGGGCTGTCGCTGGGCGGGCTGCTGGTGCAGTGGAATCTGCTGGATCTGGGTTGGCGGCCCATCTTCCTGGTGAACGTGCCGGTCGGCGTCGCGGCGCTGGCCGCCGCGGCCGTGGTGATGCGGGATTCCCGGTCCACGCACGCGCCGCGGTTGGACATCGTGGGCATGGTGCTGGCCGTCTCCGCGGTGCTGTTGCTGGTGTACCCGCTCACCGAGGGACGCCGATTGCATTGGCCCGCCTGGACTTTCGTCATGATGGGCGCGGCCGCCCTGACGTTCGTCGTCTTCGGCGTGTACGAGCGGTGGCGGGCGCGGACCGTCGGGTCGCCGCTGATCGACCTGGAGCTGTTCCGGTCCCGGCCGTTCACCGTGGGCCTGGCCAGCTGGGGGCTGTTCTGGATCGGCTTCGGCGGCTTCTTCCTCATCTGGACGCTGTTCATGCAGGCCGGACTGGGCTGGTCGCCCATGCGGGCCGGGCTCACCTCGGTGTTCTTCGCGGTCGGCGCGGGCATTGGCGCGGGCGTCTCGGTGAGCGTGCTGGCGCCCAGGTTCGGCAAGTGGGTGCTGCTGGCGGGCGGGCTGATCACCATGGGCGGTTTCGGGCTGTACGGGGCCATGGCCGCGCACTACGAATCCGATTTCGCCTCCTGGCAAATGGTGTTGCCGCTGCTGGTCACCGGCATCGGATTCGGCATCGTGGTCGCGCCGACCATCGACATGCTGCTCGGGCAGATTCCCGACCGCGAGGCCGGGGCCGCGTCCGGGCTGCTGAACACCGGGCAGCAGTTGGGGATGGCGCTCGGCGTGGCGCTGGTCGGGATTCTGTTCTTCGCGCAGCTGGACCACGATTCGGCGCGCGGCGTGGATTCGGTTGCGGCGCAGACCCGGACCGAGCTGGCGGCGACCGGTTTGCCGGAACCGGCCCAAGACCAGATCCTCGCGGGCTTCCGGGCCTGCGTGCGGGATCGGTCCGCCGAGGTGGATCCGTCGGTGGTTCCGGCCAGTTGCCAGTCCACGCCCGGTGATCCGCGCATTGCCCAGACCCTAGCCAGCGCGGGCAAGGACGCGAACGCCGTCAACTTCGCGCACACCTTCGACTACACGATGGTGTGGGGCATCGGGCTGATGGCGCTGGTCTGCCTCGGATTCCTGGCTCTGCCGCGCGACACCCGGCTCGAACAGCACGAGATCGAGGCGGACGACGAGGAACTCGTCACCGTCTGACCGGTATCCGGACAAAAGCGGCCGCGGGTTCGGTGATTCACCGGACCCGTGGCGCGCGTCGGTGAAGAATCCACACTGTCACCGTCTTTCGGACAGGAGTCAGGCATGCGCGCGACCGTGGTCAGCAAGGGCGAATTCCAGGTCGAGGACCTGCCGACCCCGGTGCCCGGTCCGGGCCAAGTGCTGATCAGCGTGACCCGCTGCGGCATCTGCGGCTCCGATCTGCACGCCCGCGTGCATTGCGACGAACTCGCCGACCTGGCCGCCGCGACCGGCTACGACCGCTTCATGCGCTCCGACCAGCGGGTGATCATGGGGCACGAATTCACCGGGGAGATCATCGAATACGGGCCCGCCACCCGGCGTCGCTGGAAGCCCGGGACGCCCGTGGTGGCGCTCCCCATCCTGCGCACCGGGCGCCAGCCCGAACTCACCGGACTGTCGGTCCACGCACCCGGCGGCTACGCCGAACAGGTCGTGGTCCAGGAATCCATGACCTTCCCGGTGCCCAATGGTTTGGCCCCCGATCACGCGGCCCTCACCGAACCCATGGCCGTGGCCTGGCACGCGGTGCGCAAGAGTCGGATCACCAAGGGGCAGACCGCGTTCGTGATCGGCTGCGGGCCCATCGGGCTGGCGGTCATCACCATGTTGAAGGCCGCGGGCGTGCACACCGTCATCGCCAGTGACTTCTCACCCCGCCGCCGGGAACTGGCGGGCCGCTGCGGTGCGGACGTGGTCGTCGATCCGAACACCGAATCACCCTGGGAGGCAACGCCGAAGAAGCCGCGTATCACCGGTGCGGCCGACGTGCTGAATCTCGGGTTCGACGCCATGGAGCGGCTGCGGCGCATCCCGAACTTCCCGTGGTGGTATCTGTTCCGCGTCATGCACAGCCTCAACCGAGGGCCCGCGGGACCGGTCGTCTTCGAATGCGTCGGCGTTCCGGGCATCATCGACCAGATCCTCACGGCCGCACCACTATTGACGCGAGTAGTGGTCGTCGGCGTGTGCATGCAGCAGGACGCCTTCCACCCTGCCACGGCCATCAACAAGGAGATCGAACTTCGATTCGTGCTCGGCTACGATCCGGGCGAATTCCGCGACACCCTGCACATGATCGCCGACGGCAAGGTCGATCCCGGCCCATTGATCACCGGCACGGTCGGCCTCGACGGCATCGACACCGCCTTCACCACCCTCGCGTCCCCGGACCACCACGCCAAGATCCTCGTCGACCCGAGCAGCTCTCGAATCACGCCGTGAGACTTGACTAGTGGCCCCGCCGCAGCGCGGGAAACGGCGTGGTCGGGGGCTCGTGGAGGATGTCCAGGAGACCCTCGGCGCTCCGCGCGGCGGTGAGGCAGGCGCTGGCGAAGGACTGGTCGGCCAGGGGGTGACGGGCGCGGGTGCGCCAGGTGTGGACGGCCGCCAGCGCGACCTCACGCTGGGTGGGGAGATCGGTGTGCGCGGACAGACCCAGGCGCAGCGTCGGCGAGACGCCCGCGCCGCCGATGAGGCGGTGCAGTTCGGCGAGATCGGCCGGGGGTAAGGGGAATTCGTCGGTGCGCAGGTGAGCCAGCAGACGCAGCTCCGCGAACGCGTGCACGTCCGCGAGCAGGGTGCGCACCCGGGGCAGCAGGGTGTCGGCGGCGGTACCCGGGTTGGCGGTGAGGATGCGGGACAGGGCGGTCAGGGCCGAATGCGCCTTCAATTCATCGGCGCGCTGGGCGAATTGGACGTCCAGGACGGTGCGCAGCTCGTCGAGGCCGCTGCGGTCGGTGAGTTCGGCGGCCAGGGCCTGGGCCCCGCGCACCCCGAGACGGATCAGGGTGACGGCCAGGCGGATGCCGAACAGGCCGAAGCGCGCGGCCAGGTGGGCGCGGAGTTCGGCGGGCACGGGCAGCGGCAGGTCCGGGTGGGCGAAGCGGTCGGCGGACAGCAGGGCCGCGGTGAGTTCGTCCACCGGAATCGCGGCCAGCGCCTCGAAGGCGTCGTATTCGCGCTGGCGCAAGGTGGCGGCGGCGAAGGCGAGCAGGCCCGCGACCGGAATCACGGACTGGCACAGGCCGGTTCGCTCCAGCTCGGTCGCGAAACGGGCAGCCACGTCGCGGGCGGAATGCAGGGCGTCGATGCGCCCGGCCCCGATCTCATCGGCCCGCGACACCACGCCGATCACGCCGAGCGGACCCGAGAATCCTTGGGGCGCAATGCCGCTCCCGCTCGACCCGGCACCGATGCTTTCCAGGAAGTCGACATCGGCGGTGTCGAGGCGGCGCAGCAGGTAGACCACGGCGTCGGCGGGCGACAACACCGGGCCCGGGCCGCCCGGGGCGAGCAGCCGCGAGGTGCGGGCCGACACCTCGCGCGAGAGCGAGGAGATGCCCGGCGTATCGATGATGGTGGTCCGCGCCAGCTCCGCGGACGGCCACTCGACGGCCAGGTGATCCACCTCGCGCGGCGTCGGCGAATTCCAGCGCGCGGCCGACAGATCGAATGTGAGCCCGTGCGCGCCCGGCAGGCCCTCGGTCCCGCGACCCCGCCGCACCACCACCTCCGCGCGCGAGCCATCCGCGGCGTGCGCGGTGACCCGCGGCGCGGTCCCGTGGCGATACCAGGTGACCAGCCGCGTGCACTCGGTCGCGTCGGTGGGCGCGATGTCCTGCCCGACCAGCGCGTTCAACAGCGTCGACTTACCGGCCTTGAGCTGGCCCGCCAGGGCCACCCGCAGCGGCTCGTGCAATCGCCGTGCGCACTCGTCCAACTGCCCGCGCACCCGCGGCCGATCGCCCAGCGCCCGCCGCGCGGCCGCCACCAGCCCACGAGTCTCCGCCACCAGCCCGTAGCCGACACCGCTGGCGTCGTCCCTCATGGGCTCCCGATTCCGAAGCACTCCGCACCTCCACGCATTCGCTAGGCATTCGCGTCGCCCCGGCGAATCGTTAGCAGATCGCGCGGTGACTCACACCGAATTCGCAGTTCCGAGGGGTGACCCGTCGCATATGCCCGGCCCGTCGGCTCAAGCGGGCGGGAGCTGCGGCGGCGTGCCCGGGGGCAGCGAGCCCTGAGCTTCGGGGCCGAGGAGGGCATTGGCGTGGTGGCGGAGTTCGGCGACCACACGCAGGCGGCGTTCCAGGTCGGCGGCGCGCTCGGTGCGGCGGGCGGCCTCGAGGTTCGCGGCTTCCTGGGCGGCGCGCAGGGATTCGTCGAGGGAGCGCAGGGTGCGGTCGGCGATGGCGGTGAAATGGTCGCGCAGCAGCCGGTGAATGCGGTGCAGGCGGTCCTTGGTCTCCTTGCCCGCGTGGAAGGCGATGTCGTCGAGGTAGCGGCGCACCGCCAGCTTGGTGTCGGCGCGGCGCTTGGCCAGCCGGGCCTTCTTGTCATCGCTGAAGGCCTTGCCGCCCAACAACACTCCCGCGCCCAGCGACAGCGGATTGATCAGCGCCATCCCGGCCATGGTCCCGACCATGCCCGCCATGATCACGCCGCCGTAGGAGCCGCGCACACCGACCAGGAGCTTGTGACTCAGGCCCAGATCGGGTTCCAGATCGGCGAGCGTGCACGACGCGGTGCGCGACGCGCCGTCGAGCGTGCCGCGGACCTCCGGCAGATCCACCGCGCCGAGCTCGGTGAAATGCGCGGCCACCCGCTCGGCCAGGCGCACGGCCCGCGTGCCGGTCCACACCAGATTGTCGCCGACGGCCGAACCCACGGTGGCGGTGAGCCATTCGTCGATGCTGTCCCAGTGGCGGCCCGGATCGTGGTCGTCGATCCAGTCCTCGGCGGTGCGGGCGATATCGCGCAGCCGGTCGCGCAGATCGTGGTCGATGTCCCCGGCCAGGTCGGTGATGCCGTCACCCAGCGTCTGCTGCCAGGTGGCGGTGTGGCGATGCAGTTTCTCGGCCTCGGCCTTGGCGGTGTGCAGTTCGCGAATGGCGGCGGCACCGCGCTCCGGATCGCGCAGGGCCACGAGTTCGCTGCCCAGGGCCAGGGCCAAATGTTCCGCGGCCGAGGAGATGTCGAGGGCGACGGCGCGTTGCAGGGCCGCCTGGTCACGGGCCACCACCTGTTCGCGCAGGAACTGGAACACCAGCCCGAAACCGGACTCGCGACCCAGGCCCTCGTCCCGCAGACGCATGGCGTGGGCGCGCAGGACCGCCGACACCGGCAGCATGGGCAGCTCGAGGTCGGCCGCGCGCAGATGCTTGCGATTGGCCTCGAACACCTGCCGCCAGTGCGGATACAGATCGATCTTGGTGACCAAGACCGCGACCGCCGGGCAGAGCTCCCGCACCTGACGCAGGAAATCGACCTCGGTCTCGGTGAGCTCGGTGGAGGCGTCGGTCAGCATCAGCACCGCGTCCGCCGCCGGGGCCTGGCCGAGAATGGTTGCCGTACCGGTGGTTCCGTGCGCGCCGAGACCGGGGGTGTCCACCACCACGATGCCGTCGGCGAGCAGCGGACTGGGTGCCTCGAGTTCGAGGCGCAGCACGGCACGGCCCTGCGGGCTGCGCGCGCCGACCGTCGGAATCGCCTCGAACGGAAGCGGTTCCCGAGTGTTCTCGGCACCGTCGCCACCGGCCGCGACCACGGTCGCGCGCGGTTGCGGACCATAGGACAGCACGGTGCTGACCGTGGTGGTCGCGTCGTCCGTGACCGGGCACACCTCCAGATTGACGAGCGCGTTGACGAATCGGCTCTTGCCCTGATTCCCCAACCCGGCCACCAGGATCCGCCGCCGCGGATCGCGCACCTTGCCCGCCACCGTCTCCAGCCGGGCGACCAGATCGCCGCGCTGTGCGGCCCGCGCCACCACGATGGTTTCCTGCACCATCGTCAGCAGCGGATTCGCCGCCACCATGCTCGTCACTGCCTACTCACCGAACCTATTCCAGCCGTCTCTGTTTCGAGAGGACATCGCTCACCGCGGTCGACCCGCGGTGAGCGACCCCTCGCCCTAGGAATGCAGCATGTCGCCGACGATGTCCCCACCGGCGTGCACTCCAAGATCCGCCCCGGTGTGCGCCGCACCACTGCCGAACAGCGACGCGTCCGCCCCGTGCGCCTGCACCCCACCCCCGAACGCCTGCGAAACATCCACCCCCGCCCAAGGATTCGCGCCCGCCCCATGCAACCCGGCATCCACGGCACCCCCACCGTGCACCCCCGCATCCAGCCCGGTCCCGACACTCGTGCCGATTCCCGTGGCAGCATTCCCCACCCCGGAAACGCCCGTCTCCAAACCACTGCCAACCTGCGCACCCAAGTCCGCGCCGGTGTGGAGACCGGTATCGAGACCACCCTGCAGCCCTGCACCAACCCCTGTCGCAGCGTTGCCCACGCCCGAAAGTCCCGTATCCAGGCCCGCACCCACCCCGGTCGCCACATTCCCCATGCCCGAAATGCCCGCATCCAGCCCATTTCCGAGCTGCGCACCCAGATCTGCTCCGGTGTGGAGACCCGTGTCGAGGCCGCCCTGCAGCCCTGCGCCAACCCCTGCCGCAGCGTTGCCCACGCCCGAAATGCCTGTCTCCAAGCCGGTTCCGAGCTGTGCGCCCAGATCCGCGCCCGTGTGCAGACCGGTGTCGAGGCCACCCTGCAGCCCTGCACCCATCCCGGTCGCGACATTGCTCACACCCGAAATGCCTGTCTCCAAGCCGGTTCCGAGCTGTGCGCCCAGATCCGCGCCGGTGTGCAGACCGGTGTCGAGGCCCGCACCGAGGTTCGCACCCGTGTCGACGGCGCCGCTGAGGCCCGTCTGGAGGCCCGCGCCGAGGTCCGCCGCGGAGTTCAGGGCTCCGGTCAGACCGGTTTGCAGGCCCGCGGCCGCGTCGGTGGCGGCGGAAACGCTTGTGCCGAGGCCGGTTTCGAGACCCGCGGCGGTGTTCAGTGCGCCGGTGAGGCCGGTGGTGAGGTCGGCCCCGGCATTGGCGAAGGCGTCGGTGGTGGCCTGGATGCCGGTTTGCAGACCCGCGCCCGCCTCGATTCCCCCGGCCAGGGCCGAGGTCAGGTCCGCCGCGGCCTGCGCGCCGAGGACGCCGCCCAGATTGGTTTCCAGTCCGGTGGCGACATCACCGGCCGCGCCGAGCGCGCCGCCCAGGCCCGCGGACAATCCCGCGCCCAGGTCGGTGGCGGCTCCGACGACCGCGCCGATGTTGTTGGACAGGCCCAAGTCCAGGCCCGCGTCGGTGCCGCCGTTGAGCACGACCTGGCTGGCGGCGGTGGTGCCGAGGTTGACCCCGGTCACGTCGCCGAGGCCGACGGTGCCGTTGGTTCCGAGGCCGCCGTTGACGCCCGCCCCAACTCCCAGGCCGGTGTCGACTCCCAGGCCGGTGTCGGCCGCCAGCCCGGTGTCGGCGCTCACACCGGTCGCGCCGCCCGCGGCGATGATGGCGGACAGCTGCGAACCTCCCGCAACCAGTGCGGATTCGGCCACCATGGGCGCGACGGCCGCGATGTCCTCCGGTGTCACATTGTCCAGTCCGGCGGCGGCCAGCGCCGCGCCCGGATTCTCGCAATAGCTGACCGCGGCCGCGTGGTCGCGCAGCAGATTGAGGATGAACTCGAGAATTGCGTTGGGGCTCATGATAAATCGTCTCCCTGGATGGGCGGGCCCCGCTGACCCGCGCTGCTCGAATGTCCTTTCACGTTAGGAAGGCGACGCGTTACGCGTAACGGGGCGAACTCCCCTCCCTTCGGTTACGTACACCTAGGGGAGAAGGTGGACATTAGGGGAATTTCCCCATACCTGTCGGGGAATCGGTAACGACCACCCCCCAGCTACCGACAGGCTCGGTGGGTCGCCCGGCGTAACCCAAAGATTCGTACAAATCAGACCGAAGAGCTTTCATACGGCACGCGATTCACCCGACGCGGGTCAGGGAAATGACAGGGGAACTCGAATGAGTCAGGGGCTGGCGCTCGGCATCACCGTCGGGTCGTCCAATACCGTCGCCGTGACGACTTCGGGGGGACAGCACAGAGTGCATACGGGGCCCAGCATGCTGGGCGCCGAGCGGGAAGTTCCGGAAAGTTTTCTGTCCCGGGTCGGGGATCCCGTGGACATTCGCACGCGCGACGGATCCGCTGTTCGCGCGGCGGATCTGGTGGCCGCGGCCATCGGCCGCACCCTGGACGAGGCGGGCCCGGCCGACGCCGTGATCGCCTGTTATCCGGCGTGGTGGTCGCAACACACCGTGGAGGTGCAGCGGGCGGCCCTGGCCGAGGGCGGGCTGGACGCGGTGACCCTGGTTCCGGAGCCGACCGCGGCCATGCGCTGGCTGCAGGAGGTGCACGAGTCCAGCCACGACGGCGCGATGGCGGTGTACGACCTGGGAGCCACCGGTCTGACCGTTTCGGTCGCCCGCACGGGCGCCATGTCGGGCCTGCTCGGCGAACCGGTACGGACCACCGCGGTGGCCGGTTCGGAATTCGATCTGCTGACAATGCGATACGTGCTCGCCCATGCCATCGGCGATAAGGATTTCGATCCTTTCGACCCATTGGTGGAACAAGAATTGGCCGCACTCCGCGTTCGCTGCAAAATTGCGAAAGAAAGTCTCTCCACAAATACCGCCACCGTGGTGCCCGTGCGTTTGCCGGGCATGGGTCAGTTGGACGTACGACTTGTTCGCGACGATATCGAAGAACTGCTGCGCGGCCCCCTGCTCGGTTCCACCGACCTGGTCCGCGAGGCCCTGCGCCGGGCGGGCGTGGCCGTGGCCGATCTGGACGGCTTCCTGCTCACCGGCGGCGGCGCGAGCATCCCGCTGGTAACCGAGCTGCTGTCCACCGAATTCGGTGTCCCGGTCGCGGCCGCCGCCGACCCGGCCCACCTGAGCGCGCACGGCGCGGCCCTGCTCGCCGCCGACCTGCTCGCCGACACCACCGACACCGAGGCGCACCCGGCCATCGCGGGCCGCTCCGGTTATGCCGAGGCCGACGCCGCGCCCGCGCTCCCCCGCACCGCGGCCGGTCTGCCGCAACGGGTTCGGCCCGATTCGCTAACCGGTTCCGGCGAGTCCACCCGGGGCGACACCGGCCACGCACCGGAATACGCTGCCTCCCAGCGTGTTCCACTGCTCCCCGAATTGCCGACCCCGGAACCGAGCGGCGGCTTCCGCCAGTGGAAGCGGCTCGCCGTCTTCGGCGCGGCCGCTCTCGCGGTGGCCGCGGTGGCCACCGGCACCCTGGCCATGGGCACCGGCGCGCAGTCGTCCTCCACGAATCCCAGTGCGCCCCAGGCACCGTCGACCTCGGCGGTGGCGCTCGACACGCCCGCGCCGACGGGCGGCGCGACCGTCTCCGCGGCCCCGATCGCGGGCAGCCCCGTGGTCGCGACCAAATCGGCGCAGCAGCCGGGCGGCGCGAAGTCCGCCCCGACCGGCGGCCCGGCACCCGGTGACTCGGCCGCCCAGGCGGATACCCCCGCACCGCAACAGAATTCGGGGGGACCGCAGGCACCGGCCCAGCAGCCGCCCACCCAGGCGCAGCAGCCGCCCCAGACCCAACCCCAGGCCCCGACGCAGGTGCCCACCATCCCCTCGCCCTCGCTCCCGACGGGAGCCCTGAACAACGCCGTTGATCCGCTCGGTAATGCGATTCCGCAGGCACCGGTGCAGGTCGTTCCGCATATCGGCGGCTGAGAGTTGGTTCCTCGTGACAGGCATTACCCCGGTGGCGCTGGATTCCCTTCCGTGCGCGCGAGAAATATTCCGGGAACTGGATTCCGACGATTCCGCCGCGGCGCTCTACCTCATCCGAGGTCGTTCCGGCACCGGTAAGTCCACGCTGCTGGGCGCGATCCGCGCCCGGCTGCGGGCGCGCGGCATCCCCCACACCGACAATCCGGCCCACGCGCTGCGCCCGCCGGGTGCCCGCCCGGACGGGCATCCGGGCCGCGTCCGGATCGCCCTGATCGTGGACGACGCCCACGGTCTGGGCGCGGCCGAGTTCGATCTGCTGTGCGCCGCGGTGGAGGCCGGGGAGTTCCCGGTCGTGATCGGCCTGCGCCCGCGGCCGCACGACGCCCGCCTGCGCGCTCTCACCGATCTGGTGGCCCGGCGCGGCCGGGTCATCGATCTGCGTGCCCTCGGCGTGACCGAGATCGCCCCGTTCGCACGCGAATTGGGCATGATGGTGCCGCGCGGCCTGGCCCTGCACATCCATCGCCAGACCGGCGGCATCCACGGCGGTGTGGTGGCGGCCCTGACCGCCGCCTGCGCCACCCGCCTGGACGCGGGCATGACGGCCGTCGACCAGGCGGTCGCGTCCTGGGCGCGGGCCCGCCTCGACGACGCCGACCCGGACCTGTTGGACGCGCTGGTGGTGGCGGCCATCGGCGCGGGCCTGGACACCGGTGAACTCACCGAGGTCCTCGACCTGAACGCCACGGCCGCACAGGATCTGGTGGATCGCGCCCGGGGCAGCGCCCTGGTCACCGACGCCGATCTGCTGTTGGCCCCGGCCGTCGCGCCGCTGCGGACCCTGGTCGGGGATCGCCGCTTCCTGAGCGTCGCCCGCAGGCTGCTGCACGCGCGCCTGGACGCCGGACTGCTGCGCGACCACACCGCCCTGCTGCTCGCCGAATCCGGTGTCCGCGACGAGCGCCTGGCCGAATTCCTGTGCGCCGCCGCCGAAAGGGCCGGGGACGAGGCGGTCCGCTACTACGCGGCCGCGGCCGCCGCCGGTGCGGATCCGGAGGCGCTCGCGGTCCGCTGGGCCGATGCCGCCGCCCGCGCCGGGGACGGCGACACCGCCCTGCGCCTGGCCGAACCGGCCCTGGCCGATCCGGCGCTCCCGCTGGCCGATCTGGCCGCCGCCGTGCGCATTTGCGCGGGCGTCTGGACCCGGCGGGGTCTGGCCGAGCGAGCCGCCCAGCTCTACACCTGGCTCGGCCCCACGCGGGTGGGCCCGGACTGGGCCGTCGCCGCCACGGTGCTGTACCTGTCCGGTGATGCCCAAGGCGCGCAAATGCTTTCGGTGAACGCCGCGCAGTGGCCGCCCACCGAGGCCACCTCCCGCGCGGCGCTGATCGCCAACGCCCTCTTCGACTCCATCGGATCGCCGGGCGTCGCGGGCGATGCCACGACCTCGCACGGGTCCGCCCGTGCTGCGGCCCGTCGCGCGCCGGTGGCCGAATATCCCACGCCGCCATCGGCTTTCCACCCGCCGAACGGCATCGCCGGACACTCGGCGACCAAACCCGCGGCCCCCGAACGCAACCGGCCGACCGGCACCGAACCACCCCGCCCTTCCGGCGTGCTCTTGGCCGGAATCCAGCAGCACGGCGTGGATCCCGGGAAGCCGGCCCCTACCCCGCCCTCCTTCGGACCCGTCTCCGCGCCAACGGGATTCACCGGCGAGATGCGCGCCATCACGCCGACGACCCTCGCCGCGCAACGCTTCGCGAGTCCCGCCCTGGCGCACCGCGGCGCGGCCGTGTCGGCGGCCTCGGCCCTGATCCAGGCGGCGCATTCCGGCCCCGCCCCCGCCGACGACGGCGGCGATCGCTTCCTGCCGTGTTCGCCGGTGTCCATCGCGGTGCTGCTGTGCCTGAGCATGGGTGACCCACGCCGCGCGGCGGACGCCCTGCGCGGCAGCGCCCGCGATCCGCAGCGCCTGGTGCTGGGCGCGTGGGTGGCCATGCTGGGCGGCGACGAGCACACCGCCGCCACCCTGATGACGGAAGTCGAGCTCACTCACTTGGATCCGCGCGATCGCCTGCTCGCCCACGGCGTGCTGGTCGGATTGGCCCGGCGCAGTGGGGATCACGCCGCCCTGTCGCTGGCCTGGCAGCAGGCCGCGCCGCTGTTCGACGAGGTCGGCGCGGATCTGTTGGCGCTGTTGCCGATCGGCGAGCTGTGGCTGGCCGGTATCCGGCTGCGTGACGAGGCCCGCCTGACCGCGCTGGTGACCGGCGCCGACGAGCTGCTGCGCCAACTCGGTCAGCCGCCCGCCTGGTCGAATGCCTTCCACTGGTACGCGATTCAGGCCGCCATCGCCCAGGAGAGCCCGGAAGCGCTACTGCCGCACGCCCATCGGCTCAAGACGGCCGCGGCGGCGGGCGACCCGCAGGCCGCCGCGCTGGCGGACGCGGGCCGCACCTGGGTACTGGTGCTGCGCGGGCAGGTGGCGCGGGCACAGGTGGAGGCCGCGGTGGCCCGGCTGGCCGGTCTCGGCCTGCGCTGGGACGCCGCCCGACTGGCCAGCGAGGCGGCGCTGGCGGCCGGGGACTCGGCCACGGCGACGGCACTGCTGAAACTGGCCCGCACCCTGCGCGCCCAGGCCCGGCCGCCGGAGTCGCCGGTGCGGGTGGCCGCCCCGGCCGCCCCGCAGCAGCGTCCGGAACCGATCACCGATACGGTGCTCAGCGAACGCGAACGCGAGGTCGCCGAGCTGGTGCTCCTGGGCTTGACGTATCGGGAGATCGGGGCCCGGCTCTACATCTCGGCCAAGACCGTGGAACATCACGTCGCCCGGATGCGGCGTCGAATCGGTGCGGGCTCGCGTTCGGAGTTATTGTCAATGCTTCGCGCCATGGGTCACGGTTCACTCCTCGTCTGACCCGGCGCGAGAGGACCCGGACGCACCGAGCGAGGTAGAAGAGGATGGCCACTGGGGTGGGCCTGCGCATCGCGGACGACGAATCCGTCGTCGCCGTGGTGACCGGTGATGACGCCACACTCCCGGTGCACTACACGGTGCGCGAATCCGTGCTGCACATGTCGGAGGACGGCGATGCCGTGCTGGGCGGCGAAGCGCCCGAGGGCTATTCGCATTCCATTCGCGGCTTCGTCGGCGCGGTCGGCGACCCGGCGGGGCTGCCGGTGGACGATGGCGAGGCGTACCGCGCCGAGGATCTGATGGCGACCGCCGTCTTCTGCCTGATCGGTCAGGCCGCCGAGCACCTCAACGGCCCGGCCGAGTTCTACCTCACCCATCCGACGGGCTGGCCCGACACCCATGTCCGCGCCCTGCGCGAGGCCCTCGACTACCTGGGCCTGAAGTCGGTGGTGCTGGTCGCCGAGCGCGACCTACCCCCGGCGGACGCGGACACCGGCAAGACCCTCGCCTATCAAGCCGCGCGCGCGGCGCTGGCGGCGGTGCTGTCCACCCCGGCCGGGCTCACCCCGCCCGACGCCACCGCGTCCGCCGCCAATGCCTCCGACGTCACCGACGTGCTGCCCGCCCTCAAGTCCTCCGAACTGGCCCAGGCCTATTCGGAGGCGGTCCCGGCCGTCACCGCCGCCGAACCGTCGGTCACCCGCTCGATTCCGGCGGCGGCCGTCACGCACGCGCCGCGCGCGAATCGCGGGCCCTACATCATCGCCGCGGCCGCCGCCCTGATCGGTTTGCTGCTCGGTGGCATCGGCGTCGCCGCGGTGTTGCGGCAGGACGACTCCACGCCCGGACCGCCGCGCGGCGAGGTGCGTTCCGAGCCCGCGGGCAGCGCGGGTGCGGCCCCACCGCTGCTGCCGCCGACCGGTTCCACGAATCCGACCGCCGCCGCGCCTCCGGCCGATGTGGCCGACGCGCCGGTCACCTCGGACCCGCCGACCACCACCCCGCCGCCCACGACGGAAGCCCCGACGACCACGCCGAGTCCCACCCGCACCACGCCGCCGACCACGACTCGCCCGTACCCGCCGATCTACCAGTACCCGCCGGTTCCCACTTTCGAAATCCCGCAACCACCGTGGGCACAGAATCTGCGCTGATTTCGTAGAGACCTTCGGTGGTTTGTGCCCTAAAGTGGTGCGCTGACCGATCTTCCGGAGGGTAACCGGAACCGGATCCGGAGATTGTCGGTCTGCTGGTGCACTACGAAGGGACTCCATGCGCAAGTTCATGGCGCGTCGCGCCGCGGTTCGAGCAGCCACCGTCGCTTTCGCCTCGACCGTCTTGATCGGCCCCTTGCTCAGCACCGCCACCGCGGACCCGGCGTCCCCGGATCAGCTTGCCGCCGAGAACCTTCCGGCCGAGTTGGTCACCGCGATCGAGCGCGATCTGAAGATGTCGCCCGCCGAGTACCTCGACCGCGCCGCCAAGGCCCAGCAATTGCGGGACTACGCAACGAGTTTCCGCGCCCAGCGCCCCGACGACTTCGCGGGCGCGTGGGTGGGCGCCGACGGCAAGCCGGTCGTCGCCGTCACCTCCCTCGATGCCGCCAAGATCGCCGCCGACGACGGCTACCAGACCCGGCTGGCCCCGATCAGCGCCGACGGCCTGGAGAAGTCCGCCGATCAGCTGAACATGTGGATCGCCGCGCTGCCGATCGATCTGTCCAGCGCCATCAATTCGGTGGCCATCGACTTTCTCAACAGCCAGCTGGTGCTCAGCGTGGCCAACACCCCCGCCGGGCATTTGCTGAATCTGCCCACCCTGATCGCGAATATCAAGGTGATGCTCTCCCCGGATGCCGGTGGCCCGGTCGAGCGTCGCCCCATGGGCGGTGACACCTACATCACCGCGCCGACCGCGCTCAGCGATTCGGCGCTGCGCACCGTGGATGTCTGCTCCTTCGGATTCAACAGCGTGGATTCCGCCGGAAACGCGCTGAACATCAGTGCCGGGCACTGCAATCCGAATGTCGAGAAAGGCACCGGCGCGGATGTCTATCTCCCGAATGTGAAAAACCTGGCCTCCAGTCCGAAGGTCGGCAGCTTCGTCTCCTCGAATCTGGGTGGCGGCAGCGCGCTGGACTATTCGGTCATCAAGCTGAACGACGACGCGGTGCGCGCGGGCATGGATCAGCCCTCGGTGCGCGGCGCGAACGGCACCACGCTCACCATTACCGGTGTGGCCGACCCGATTACCGGCGCGCCGGTCTGCAAGTCGGGCCAATCCTCCACCTTCACCTGCGGTTTCGTGGTGGCCGACCGGGTCGAGACCCAGTTGTTCACCGCCGAGGGCCAGTCCAAGACGGTGCGCGGATTCGCCTCCAGCGCCTGCACCCTGGGCGGCGACAGCGGCGGCGCCATCGTGACCGGCACCCTCGCCCTGGGCATCACCAGCGGTTCGAACGCGGCCGACGCGCCGAACTGCAACGAGGCCAATACCGCCCTGGCGCAGTACGGTGGAACCGCGTCGCTGGGCATCCCGGTGCGCGCGATTCTCTCCGATATCGACGCCAATTCCGGTGGCGGTATCGGCAGCGGAATTCAGGTGCGGACCCGGTCCAACGCCTGAGGGATGGGCGAGTGCGCGGACATCCGCGAAAATCGGACATCCTTCCCATTGCGCTTGAATCCGACATGCCCGCTGTTTGCCCGGTGAATACCGAAACGTCACCTCGCAATAAGTAGGCATAACGGGCCGGACACCATATAGTCGGGGCCATGCTCCTGCCACGTATGCGCTTCTCCATGCCTTCTGCGGGCCGACGCCCACAGACCCTTGTCCGTACTGCGGCGATCGCGGCCACCACGCTGCTCGTCGCCGGACCCCTGGCGGCCAGCGCACACGCGGAACCCGCGAATCCCCCCGCGACCCCGGATCTCCCGGCCTCGCTGATCGCGGCCATCACCCGCGACCTGAAGATCTCCCCGCAGGATTACCTGCAGCGCGCCGACACCGCGCAGAAGGTGGCCACCTTCGCCACCACCGCGCAGCGCCAGTTCCCGCAGGTCTTCGGCGGCGCGTGGCTGGACGAGACCGGTAGGGCCATCGTGGCGCTGGCCCCCGGCGACGGTGCCGACCAGGCCCGCAAGGCCGTGCAGGACGCCGGGTTCACCGCCAAGGACGTCAGCAAGAGCGAGACCACCCTGCGCGGTGAGAAGAACGCCTTCCAGCAGTGGCTCAAGGATCAGCCCGAATCGGTGTCGAAGGCCATTCGGGGCGTGGCCATCGACACCCTGAACAACAGCATCGCGGTGCGGGTGGACAAGCCCGACCTGCCGCTGCCGGGCTTCGTGGACCCGGCCCGCGTGATCGTCATGTCCGTGCCGCCGACCGGCGGTGAGGGCCAGGACGTTCCGCAGGCCAGCGATATCGCCGGTGCGGGCCCGCGCGCCGCGTCCGCCGGTGACGCCTACGCCTCGGTGGCCGGACGCATGTCGCTGCGCTGCTCGCTCGGCTTCAACGGCCTCGACGCCAATGACAATGTCGTGAATATCAGCGCGGGACACTGCAACCCGAACATCCCGGCCACCGGCGGCGCGAACTCGCCCGCCGTGTACCAGGTGGTCGGTGACAGCCGCGGCCCGCAGGTCGGCACGTTCCAGAAGTCGATCCTGGGCAACCAGGACTACTCGATCATCGCCATCAACAACGACTACCGCGACGCCTTCTCCAACCCGTTCGTGAGCGTGCCGGGCGCGGCGCCGATCTCCGTCACCGGCGTGGCGGTGCCCGTGGTCGGCGCGCCGGTCTGCAAGTCGGGTGCGCGCACCGGCTTCAGCTGCGGCGTGGTGAACGCCGTCGACCAGACCGTCCAGGTCGGCGACCGCCTGCTCACCCAGTCGTTCTCGGCGAATATCTGCGCCCTGCCCGGTGATTCGGGCGGCCCGCTGGTGACCGGCACCCTGGCCCTGGGCATCTCCAGCGCCTCGTCGGTCGCCGACTACCCGATCTGCGAGATCCCCAACCTGATCGGTCTCATCACCGGCAACACCCCGCAGCTGTTCGCGCAGCCGGTGAGCACCGTGCTCTCCGACAACCCGGGGCTGCGGGTCCGCACCTCGTAATCACAGCACCCTCGAAAAGGCCGGTAGCTCAACAGCTACCGGCCTTTTCGCGTTCCGGGGTATCCGGATAGCCCTTTGGTGGCAGCGATGGGACAGCAGGGAGGCGTGGGGCGGGAGTGATCGGGCGTGGCCCGGCACCGCGCGTTTCCGGCATTCTGGGGGTATGTGTTTGGTGTTGCTCGGGTGGCGGGCGCATCCGGAGTACCGGTTGATCGTGGCCGCCAATCGCGAAGAATTCTTCACCCGCCCAACGGAATCGCTGCGGCGCTGGGACGAGGTACCCGGCCTGGTGGCGGGCCGGGACCTGGGCGCGGCGGGCCCGATCCCCGGCACCTGGCTCGGCGCGCTACCCGACCGACACCGCTTCGCGACGGTCACCAATGTGCGCCTGCCCGGCGACTTCCGCGCCGACGCCCGCTCCCGCGGCGCGCTGCTCATGGATTTCCTGCGCGGTGACGCGGTGCCGGAGAAGTTCGCGCGCGGCGTGGCCGCCGCCCCCGACGACTACAACGGCTTCAACCTGGTGGTCTCGGATCTGGAAACGCTGTGGTGGCACAGCAATCGGAGCGAGCGCACCCCGCGCGAGCTGACCCCGGGCTTCCACGGGCTGTCCAACAGCACGCTCGTCGGCTCGCTCGAACCCGACGGCGGCGTCTCGACCGGCACCCCGGATCCCGCCTGGCCCAAGGTCCGTGACGGAGTGCGCGCTCTGGCGGAAGTGGCCGCCACCACCCCGGAGGACGTGGACGCCTACCTGACCGTCCTGGCCGACCGCACCCCCGCCCCCACCGCCGAACTGCCGAACACCGGATTGGACCGCCTCACCGAGCGTTCCGCCTCCGCCCGCTTCGTCAACCACCCGGTCCACGGAACCCGCTGCAGCACGGTGCTTCTCGTCCGCGAGGACGGCACCTACTCGATGACCGAACGCACCTTCGCCCGCTTCGGCCGCGATCGGGGCACGGTGTCGTTCGAGGGGCGCATCGAATTACCTTGAGCAGCACCGTATTACCTCGAGGAACACCGCATCCCGAATACGCCGATGGCCCGACTCCGCAGGGGAGCCGGGCCATCGGACCGTGGGGAATTAAGCGCCCCAGGTGCTGCAGGACGCGCCGCCGCTGGACGCGGTGCACAGGGTGCGGAGCAAGGTGAAAAGCAGAGTCTGAATGCTGCCGAAGTTCATGGTTTCTTCCTCGAGATCTCAGTTCTGGTTGACCGGCTGCTGAGCGGCGGCCTGCTGCTGGGCCTGCGCGGCGTCGGACCACCGGGTGGTACCGGCGGGCGCCTGCAGGGTGTTGATCAAGTCGAAGCCCGCGGCGGCGAGCGTCGGTCCACCGGCGGCGATGGTGCCGAGAATGCCACCGATGCCCGCACCGGCGACGAGGCCCGGTACGCAACCGGCGACGAAGGTCACGACGCATCCGATGATCGCGCCGAGCGCGGTGCCCACGAAGCTGCCGATGCCGATGGCGAGGCTGAACTTGGTGGAGAAGTCGTTCATCGCCTTCTGGTTCTCGGCATCCGAGGCGATGTCCTTGAGTTCGGCGACCGGCTGAGCCTGAACCGCAATGGGTTCGGTGCCGGGCTGGAAGTCGGCGGGCTTCTGAGGCACGACCTCGAGGACCTTGCCGTCATCCTTGACTTCCGACTTCACGGCAATGTCCTTGCCGGAGACGCTGTACTTCAGCGGGAAGGAAAGCAGAACGGCACCCTGCTGATCCTTGACGTTCACCAACGTCTGCTTCGGGTCCTCGGGCGTCGCGCCGTCCTGCTGGGCGAGCTCGAAGGTGCCGTTCTTGAGGGTGGTGACGATCTTGTTTCCGTCGGCAAGCTTGGTGGAATAGTCGATTCCAGCAGGCTTTGCGGGAGCATCGTCGGCGTGAGCGATCGTCATCCCCATGGTCATTGCGCCGATGACCAGGGCAGCGCACGCAGTCGTACTGCGAAGCTTCATTCGGTTGTTTTCCATTCCGTCATCAGGTAATCCGCTGTGCGTACTTCGCCACGCGAGGCCCGGCTTCCCTCGGGCCATGCCACGCGCTAGGACTAGTCCTCCCCGAGCATGTGAAGATCCGCACAGCTGTCGGACAGCGTGAGCCTAGTCGATCGATCTACGATTTGCGAGATTCGTTTCTTTCTGCAGGACAGGGGCTTTCAAAGTAAGCCTGCCCTTGGTTACGGCTGCGATTTGCCGGGATTTACGGTGTGGGAAACCCTGGACGGTTAAGTTACCGGCGGGTAACTTACCGTCCATTAGGATACGTGCAACCCGAGGTGGAACCAGGCTGCCTCGCGAGACGCGCGTAGAACCGTAAGAGAGGTCGCGACATGAATGCCCTGACAGTGACGCTGGGCACGATTGGGGCGGTGTTCACAGTCTTCTGTTGGGCATCGTTCATCGGAGGCGTGCGCAATATCGCGCGCACCGTCATGGTCGGGCAGTCCGCGCCCGATCGTTGGCGGCCGTTCTTCCCCCGCTTCAAGACCATGCTCGTCGAATTCATCGCGCACACGCGCATGAACAAGTTCCGTACGGTCGGCTGGGCCCACTGGCTCGTCATGATCGGCTTCCTGCTCGGGTTCATCCTGTGGTTCGAGGCCTACGGCCAGATCTTCGATCCCGAATTCCACTGGCCCATCATCGGTTCCTGGGGCATCTACCACCTGGTGGACGAAATCCTCGGCATCGGAACGGTGGTCGGCATTCTGGTGCTGATCGTCATTCGCCAGCTGAACCACCCGCGGGTGCCGCAGCGTCTGTCCCGCTTCAGCGGTTCCCGGTTCGCGCCCGCGTATGTGATCGAGGCCATTGTTTTCGTCGAGGGCCTGGGCATGGTGTTGGTGAAGGCGGGCAAGATCGCCACCTATCACGAATCCCACACCTGGAGTGACTTCTTCACCGAGCAGGTGGCCAAGCTGCTGCCCGAGTCGATCGCCATGGTGTCGATCTTCGCGTTCATCAAGCTGGTCTCCGGCGCGACCTTCCTGCTCCTGGTCGGACGCAATGTCACCTGGGGTGTGGCGTGGCACCGGTTCGCGGCCTTCCCGAACATCTACTTCAAGCGCGAGGCCGACGGCGACGTCGCGCTCGGCGCGCTGAAGCCGATGTTGTCCAAGGGCAAGCCGATCGATATGGAGACGGCCGACCCGGACAATGACACCTTCGGTGTGGGCAAGTTCGAGGACTTCTCCTGGAAGGACATCCTCGACGTCACCACCTGCACCGAGTGTGGCCGCTGCCAGTCGCAGTGCCCGGCCTGGAATACCGGCAAGCCGCTCTCGCCCAAGCTGTTGATCATGTCGCTGCGTGACCACGGTTACGCCAAGGCCCCGTACCTGCTCGCCGGTGGCCGTAAAGACATGGGCGGCGACGAGATTGGTCTGGTCGACGCCGAGGGCAAGCCGAATGAGCGTGCGCTAGCGAAGATTTCCGAGGCGGCTCGTGCGGAGGCGGAGCGTCCGCTGGTCGGTGGCGAGGACGTGGGTGGCGTCATCGATCCCGAGGTGTTGTGGTCGTGCACGACCTGTGGTGCGTGTGTGGAGCAGT
>NZ_JAYKYT010000012.1:0-141946 GCF_035818795.1 Nocardia sp. CDC160
GCGGATCGGGTGGATCGCACCACGCCACATCGACCCCACCGGCACACCGCGGATCAACGAATCTCACCACGCGCCAGAGCAATTGGCGCGGACGCTGGTGCGCGCGCGGACCGAGCGGTTGGAACAAGTCCCACGGTTATAGCCTCCATACCGGTGGGGCCTCTCGGGTTGCTTGCTGCCCGGCTGCTCGTGCCTCACTGGCGTGCGCAAAACAACGAGGAAGCGTGGTCACCTCGCCTGCCCTACCGGACTTGGGCTGACGCCGGGTTGGGAGCCGTCACCTCACCTCCCAGCCCACGGACTGCACGCATCACCTTCTCGAGACAACCCAAGAAACACAGACCCGAACAGTTCGACAGCTGCACGGCTTCAAGCTCTTTGACAATTCCACAGGGACAGATGAACGGCCGAGCGGTGAGCGGGCTGGAACGTAAGTGAGGTGCCGGTAGGTGAGGCGGCTGGTAGGTGCGGTTTGTTCCCGGTGTGGGCTGGTAGGTGAGAGGGCCTCGCAAGCTCGGCCACCCTCTCTCCCTCCTCCTGGCGTCTTTTCTCTTTTCTCTCTTTATCTTTTCTTCTTTGGTCGACTACAAGTTTTTCGTTAGTCCGCTCCTCCATAGTCCGGCAATGACCACATCCAGCACCGTCCGCCTCACTGCCACCCTGCTCCTGGCAGCAACCGTGGTTCTGGGAACTGGAACGGCCTCTTCCACCCCGACGCCATCGGCCCCCACGACCACAACGGCGTCCCCCACATCGACAATCAAATGGACCGCCGAATCACTGACCACCGCCTTCGCAGCGATCAACCAGAAGCTCGGCTCCAACCCCGAGTGGACCAGACTGGACATCGCAAATGACGGCACCGGCATGGACGTCGAAGCCGTCGACCCCGCCAACCGCGACTCGATCATCAAGTACATCTACACCGCAGCTACCGGCCAGGTGGAACTCCAGACAATCGCCTATATCCCTTCCGAAAAACGGGAACAGCGCGGAATCGCAACCTTCACCAGCAGCGATGTATCACTCGACACGCTACTGACGATCGGCCCGAAGGCGCTGCGCGACACCGCAATACAGGACGGCTACGTCTGGGACTACGTCATCGGAAAAAGCGCCAACCCACCCTCATTCCTCATCGAGGTGAATGTGTACGGCCCCGACCGCGTCCACAACGAGAAGCTCGCCGACTACGACATGGTCGGCAACCTGATCTCCGTCTCATGACCTAGCGCGAGAGCATCGACCAGAAGGCGCAGCGGTGGTCGGTGGTGAAGTTGTCGGCCAATTGGTTTCCGGTGGGGCGGAAGGACAGGTAAGTGGGGTTGGTTGGGGAGTACAGCGGGATGGGTTGTAGGGCTTGGGGATCCGGGGTGTTGGTGGTGATGAAGCGGGACCAGTAGTGGAGCATTTCGGATTGGAGGTGTTGTTGGGCGGAGGTCATGATGCCGTGGAGGAGCCAGCCGGATTGGGCCAGGTCGAAGAGGGAGGGGAGTTCGGCGGCGTGGTAGGCGCCCATCGGGAAGGTGGTGGGTGGGGAGACGGGGGCGGGGTCGTCGAATTGGTAGGTGTAGGTGGGGTTTTGGCGGGAGAAGTCGGCTATTTGGTCGATCAGGTTGCAGACGACCTTGTCGGTCCAGGAGCGGGAGAGGGCCACGGCGGGTTGGGGGTAGTCGGAGAGGGGGTATTCCTGGGTGATTCGGGCTACCTGGGATTGGTCGAGGTTCAGTTGGGTGGCCAGGACGGTGGGGTAGTCGGCGGCGGACAGGCGGGGGCCGAGGGGGTTGCCGTATTTCATCCAGACCCAGAGGGCCATTTCGTCGTGGTTGGAGCCGATGAAGGTCGGGATGTGGGTCATGCGACCGGATTTCAGCTTCGCGATCGGGTCCTCGGGGAGGAAGTCGTTGCCGTACACCACGTTCGCGGTGGCGGGTGCGCGGTCGATCAAGACGTCGGGTGAGAGGCCACGCAGGCACGTGGCCGAATCGGTTCCGGTACAACCGACTTCGGCGGCCCAGGCATCACCCTCGGTCTCGGCGTCCGCGAGTGACTTGCTCGTGCACGGGCCGCTTTGCAGGATCGCCGCCTGGAACAGTCCGACCGAGCTCGGGGTGGCCATGTGGGCGCAGATCGAAATGCCGCCCGCCGATTCGCCATCCACCGTCACGTGGTTCGGGTCGCCGCCGAAGGCCACGATATTGCGTTGGACCCAGCGCAGTGCGGCCTGTTGATCCATCAAGCCGTAGTCCCCGGGACCCGTGCCGTCGTCCAGGGCCGAGGCGGCCAGGAAGCCCAGCGCGCCGAGCCGGTAGTTGATGGTGACCACGATGGCGTCACCGTCGGACTGTGAGACCAAAGGCGCTGCGCCGTACATGCTTCCGGAGCCGATCTGGAGGCTGCCGCCGTGGATCCACACCATGACCGGGAGGGCGCGGCCGTCGGCGGGCAGGGTGCGCGGGGTCCAGACATTGAGGTAGAGGCAGTCCTCGTTGGTGGAGCGCAGGCCGCCGAGGCCGGTGTCCTGCGGGCAGTTCGGGCCCGCGTCGCGTGCCTCCCGGATACCGGGCCAGGGCGCGACGGGTGCGGGTGGACGCCAGCGCAGGGCACCGACCGGCGGTGCGGCATAGGGGATTCCGTTGAACAGCCGATAGTTCTGGGCGATCACGCCGTGCAGTCCGCCGCTGTCGACGGTGACCACATCGGGGGCCGTCACCTCGGCACGCACCGGACCGCCCACGAGGAACAGCGAAACCAGCAGGGCGACCGCGAAAACCGGCCCGGCCCCTCGAACCACCCACTCCGGATTGCGCACGATCACCCGAGCCTCCTGGGGCCAGCAGAGTTTCGCGTAGGGATTCGATACTAGGTCGACCGGTCGGGCCGTGAACCCGGAGTCTCGCGCAATCCGTGCCGATTCTTCCGCGCGTCTGCGGTGTGCCGGGCCCGCGCGCACGGCATGATCGTTGCGCGATCGGGGGGTCGTCTACAGCCGTGACCACAGGAAAGGGGTTTGTTCGTGAAGACCGTGTACCTCCGCCGCATGACCCTGGCCGCGCTCGCGTGTGCCGTGACCGGTGCCCTCGCCGCACCGGCGAGCGCCGACGCCGCCCCGCAGCGGATCACGCTGGACTACTCCAAGGGCAGGTGCGGCCAGACCACGCTCATGGCCCACTCGTTCACGCCCACCACGCTGGAGATCACCACCTCCAACAACTTCACCGACGACGCCAAGATCGATATGAACGGCACGCGCACCCCGCTGCCGGACACCTATGCCGCCCAGACCACCAAGATCGACCTCGGCACCCCGATGCCGGGAGCCATCCCGTTCAAGGTGTCGGGCTCGGAGTGGCCGGGCAGCGCCGGAACCGGTTGCGAGGGTTGGATCATCATCGCCTGATCGGCAGTAACCAGGAACCCTGACGACAATGTCCGAGCCCCCGGCACATTCGCCGGGGGCTCGGACATTTCGCAGCCCTACTTGCCGTGCGTGCGCAGCTGGTAGAGCCCCTCGGTCTCGGCGACAACCACGCCGTTGGCGTCGGTGACGACGGCCTTCAGGGTGTAATCAGCCTTGCCCTTGGCCTCCGCCTCCTCGGCGATGCGCGCGATCTCCGCTTCGGAGAGCGAAGCCTCCGCGCGCACATCGGTCGCCGCGGGCTTGCGGAAGTAGATGTGCAGATCCTTCACCAGCGGGAAGTACTTGCTGGTGTCGAAGCTCGCGATGGCGAGCGCGCCGCCGAGCACCTCGGCGACGGTGAACAGCACACCGGCGTACATGACGCCGAAGTGATTGCCATTGCCCTCGATCGGCACGCTGGTGGCCGCGAAGCCCGGACGCACCTCCTCGGCCCGCACACCCATCTTGTGCGCGACCGGAATCGTGAATTCCAATCCACCGTTCACGACCTCGTTCAGCGGCGGGGCGTCGTTCGCCATGCGGACCTCCTCGTCCTGGAAAGGCACCGAGCACTCGTGAAAATACAGAGCACTACTGACGTGCTGCCAACAAGAGAATCATGGTTGGTGAGAGGGTTGTGGCGCAACTCCCTCACCAAGATCGTGAACCCGGCCACATTCGGGCAATTCATCCCACGCCCCAAACTAGTATGCAAGTCGTGTCCAAGACGTATTCGGCCGCCGAGCGCGCCTACCGCGAGATCAAGGAACGCATCCTCAGCGGCAATCTGCCGGGCGGGGAACTGGTCAGCGAGAACGAGATGGCCGGTGAGCTCGGCACCTCCCGCACGCCGGTGCGCGAGGCGTTCCTGCGGCTGGAAACCGAGGGCTGGATGCGTCTGTACCCCAAGCGCGGCGCGCTGGTGGTGCCGGTGCCCTCGCACGAGGCCGAGCATGTGATTCACGCCCGCTACATCGTGGAAACCGGTGCGGTCGACGCGCTCACCCGGGTCGCGCGGGCGGGCCTGATCCCCCGGCTGCGCGAATCCCTGGCCCGCCAGCGCGAACTCGCCGACGCCGGGGATCTCGACGAATTCGCCATCGTGGACGCCGATTTCCACCGCGAATACGTGGTGGCCGCCGACAACCCGCTGCTCACCGGCTTCTACGACTCGCTGCGCGAGCGGCAGCGGCGCATGAACAGTGTTGCGCTGCAACGGGGCGACACCAATACCGACCGAATCATCGCCCAGCACACCCGAATCACGAACCTGATCGAAGCCGCCGACGCCGCCGGTTTCTCCGAAACCCTCGCCGAACATCTGACCCAGGTGCACGGCGTGACCCTGAGAGGACTGTGATGGCGACGCTGACATCGGTCGACACCCCGGCCAGAAGTCTCGGCACCCGCCCCAAAGCCTGGCTGGGCGTCTCGGCGGCCATCTTCGCGATCGCCTGGGGCGGAAACGAATTCACTCCCCTGCTGGTCATGTACAAGCGCGACGGCCTGTCGGTCGCCACCGTCGACCTGCTGCTGTTCGAGTACGTCCTCGGCATCATTCCCGCGCTGCTCATCGGCGGCCCGCTCTCGGACCGCTACGGTCGCCGTCGTCTGATGCGGCCCGCACCGCTCGTCGCGGCCCTCGGTTCGAGCTTCCTGGCCTTCGGATCCGATTCCGTGCCAATGCTTTCCCTCGGGCGCGTGCTGTGCGGCATCGCGCTGGGGCTGGCCATGGCCGTGGGCAGCAGTTGGCTCAAGGAACTCTCGCAGCCGCCGTTCACCGACGTGGCCGTGTCCGGGGTGGGCGCGCGCCGCTCGGCCATGAGTCTGACCGGTGGCTTCGGCATCGGCGCGGGCGTGGCCGGGGTACTGGCCCAGTGGGCACCGTGGCCCGATACCTTCGCCTATCTGATCAATGTCGCGCTCTGCCTGCTGGCCGCGATCTGGCTGTACCGCGCGCCGGAAACCGTCGCGCCGCAAGAGAATCCGGGCCGACTGCTCGATGACCTGAAGGTTCCCGCCGCCGCCCACCACCGCTTCCGAACCGTGGCGCTGCCACTGTGCCTGTGGCTGTTCACCTGTTCGGCCGCGGCCTACGCCATCATGCCGACCCTCATGATGCCCAAGGTCCACAACGCCCCGATCGCGTTCTCGGCCCTCATTACGGTCATCACACTGGGCTGCGGCTTCGCCATCCAGTCCGTGGCGCGGCGCATCGACCGCCCGGGTTCGCTGCGGCTGCCGGTGGTGGCGCTGACGCTGGTCATCACCGGAATGGTGTTGGCGGCGGCCGCTTCCGCGACGCTGACCATGTGGCTGACGGTGCTGACTGCCATCGCCTTGGGCATGGGCTTCGGCAGCGGTCTCGTCGCGGGTCTGCTGGAAATCGAGCGCATGGCCCGTCCCGATGATCTGGCGGGTCTGACCGCGGTCTTCTATGCCGTCAGCTATCTGGGCTTCGGCGTCCCGGCCGTCATGGCGGTCTGCCACGATGCGACCGGCGTCGGATACCCGGCCATGTTCGGCGTCCTGGCCGCCGCCTGCGTCGCCTGCCTGGCGATCGTCAGCCGCGCCCGCGAGGCCTGAGACGCACTCCGAGACGCCATCGATTCGACCGCCTGCCGTCGCGACCACGACGGCAGGCGGTCGAATTCTCGCCGCGGCGATCAGCTTTCGATGGGCAGACCCGCTTCGGTCCAATCCTGAATGCCGTCACGGTATTTGCGGACATTGGTGTAGCCCAGCTGCTCCAGCTTGGTGGCCACCTGCTGACTGTTGGGGCACGCGGCATTGGAGCAGTAGGTGACGATGGCCGCGTCGCGGTCCGGGAGCAGGCGCGGGGCTTGGGTTTCCACGTCGGCCTCGACCAGCGCGATCGCCCCGGGGAGGTGGGCCTTGGCGTAGTACTCGCCGCCGAGGGCGTCGAGCACGATCACCGATCCGGCCTCGATCTCCTTGGCGAGTTCGTCGCGGGTGATGAGTGCGGTCATGGGTTTTCCTTTCCGAGCACGAAAGTGTGTGCGTGTGCACGCTACTACTTACGTGCGGGCGCACGCAACTGGTTATGATGGGCCGGTGCCCGCACCTCGATCCCATCCGGCCGTCCACGCCTGGGCCGCACTGCTCCAGGTCCACGCCAAACTCGTGCCCGAACTCGACTCCGAATTGCGCCGCACCACCGGGTTGCCGCTGAGCTGGTACGACGTCCTGCTGGAACTCGATGGGCCGCACCGGCTCCGCATGAGCGACCTGGGGGAACGCGTGGTGCTCAGCCGCACCCGCGTGAGCCGCCTGGTGACGGAGATGGAGTCACACGGTTTGGTGCGGCGTGAATCCAATCCCGACGACGGCCGATCCGCCTTCGTGAGCATTACCGATGCGGGCCGCCGCCGCTTCCGCGAGGCCGCCCCGCACTACCTGGACGGGATCGAACGACGCTTCGGGGGCAGACTGGATCCGGCCGAACTCGAGACGGTGGCCGCGGCACTGCGCAAGGTGCTCGGGCCGTCCGAGGTGACCACACCGGATTCGAACAGAGGAGACTTCTAGTGCGTTTCGGCATCTTCATCCCGCAGGGCTGGCGGCTCGATCTCGTCGGGATCGACCCCGCCGCGCAATGGGGCGTGATGCGAGACCTGGCCCGGCGCGCCGATTCCGGCGACGCGTGGGAATCGCTGTGGGTCTACGACCACTTCCACACCGTGCCGGTGCCGACCGAGGAGGCCACCCACGAGGCCTGGTCGCTCATGTCCGCGCTGGCGGCGAGCACCTCGCGAATCCGGCTGGGCCAGATGTGCACCGCCATGAGCTACCGCGATCCGGCCTACCTGGCCAAGGTGGCCGCCACGGTGGACCTCATCTCGGGCGGTCGCGTGGAGATGGGCATCGGCGGCGGCTGGTACGAGCACGAGTGGCGCGCCTACGGCTACGGATTCCCCTCCGCCGGAACGCGATTGGGCCGTCTCGACGAGGGCGTGCAGATCTTCAAGCAGGCCTGGACCACCGGCAAGGCCACCCTCGACGGCAAGCACTACCAGGTCGACGGCGCGATCGTGCGCCCGCTTCCCTTGCAGGAGGGCGGGATTCCGATCTGGATCGCGGGCGGCGGCGAGAAGGTGACGCTGCGCATCGCGGCGAAGTACGCGCAGTACACCAACTTCGCCGGTGATCCGGAGACCTTCACCCAGAAGTCGGAGCTGCTGCGCGCCCACTGTGCCGAAGTGGGAACGGATTTCGACGCCATCACCCGCAGCTCGAACTTCAATACGCTGGTCGGGGCGACCGAGGCCGAGGTCCAGGAGCGGCTGTCCGCGCTGGAGGCCCGGCTGACGCCGTTCGTCGGCGCCGAGGGCGCGGCGCAACACGTCAAGGATCTGTTCCGCAACTCCCCCGCCGTCGGCACCCCCGAGCAGATCGTCGAACGGCTCTCGCAGGTCAAGGCTTTGGGGCTCGGGTATTCGATCCACTACTTCCCCGAAACCGCCTACGACACCTCCGGCGCGGAACTGTTCGAGCGCGAGGTCATTCCCGCCCTGCGCTGATCACGCCCTGGAGAAACACGAAAACCGCCCGCTGACACCGGTTTCGGAGGTCAGCGGGCGGAGTGTTTCAGAGGGCAGGGTGTTTCAGCGGGCGGGGTGTTGTTGTCACCAGCCCAGATCGGTGAAGAACTGGTAGCCGGTGGGATCGCCGGTCATCTTCCAGTGCAGGCCCTGCAGGAAGAAGCAGGCGACCAGGTTGGTGGCGGCGAAGGCGACCAGCACCATCGGGGTGACCTTGGCGGCCCGGCGCAGGGCGGTCGAAGTGGCTGCCACCCGGCCCGGTTCGCTGAAGGCGCTCAGGAAGAGCACGATGCCCGCGGCGAGCACGGCCATCACGAAGGTGATGAAGGCCCAGGTGTAGAGGTGCAGACCGAGCAGCGCACCGGCGTAACCCGGATCATTCGGGGCGATGTGCATGAGCACCTGGGCGCCCGAGACGAAGCTGCCGAGAATGGCGGCCATGACGGCCCAGCCCCAGCCGGAGGCGAACTCGCGGGTGGTCACCACCCCGGTGCGCGACCGCATGATGATGTAGGTCGGCCCGATCGCGCTGAGCAGGAAGAACATTCGCTGCAGCAGGCACATGGGGCAGGGGTACTCCCACAGCCCGAACTGGAAGGTGTAGGCGCCGAGCAGAGTGGCGCACATGCCGATCACGTAGGCGTGGGCGAACCACAGCCCGAGCTTGTTCGACAGTCCGGGGTTGTCGGTGGTGACGCGAACGCCGGTGGCGGCGGGGGTCGCGAAGGTGGTCATGAGAAGTCAGCTCCTGAGGTGGCGATCACAGACCGAGGTGGAACGAGTGGTCGATGACGTGGGGAAGGAAAGCCAGTACCGACAGGGCCAGGGTCGCCGAGCACAGACCCATCGCATAGCCCCGCGGCCAACTGCGAACCACCGCCACCACACACAGCAGGATGAGAGCAAAGAGCAGGGTGTACATGGTGTCCTGATTTCGTCGGGGATTCGGTCACCCCTTACTTTTCACCCGGCGTGAAACACCTGGTAGACACCTTGTTTCAATGCACTCATAGAACCGGGCTATGACCGAGTTCCCGGGCACGTGGGCCCGGGGTCGTCACCGTGGCACGGTCACCGGATCGGTGCAGCTGGTCAACGGATCGACCAGCGAGCACGCCTTGGGATCACGGGTCGGACGATAGTCGGCCGGAACGCCGCCCGCCCGCGTGATCTCGGTGTACGCCGGGACGGCGTCGGTCGGGCGGCGCGTGAGGGTCGGATCGGTCAGGACGTCCACGGTATACAGCCCGAATCGCGGTGTGTACGAGCCCCATTCGTAGTTGTCGGTGAGGCTCCAGTAGTTGTAGCCGATGACGTTCATCCCATCGGCCTTGGCGCGCTGCACCCAGTAGACCGTGTCGCGCAGATCGTCGGCACGGGTGTAGCCGTCGGCGCGGGGCCCGCCGTTCTCGGTGGGCATGCCGTTCTCCACGATATAGAGCGGCTTGCCCGGGAAGGCGCGCGAATAGTGTTCCAGCGCATAGTAAATGCCATCGGGTTGCAGCGGGTTGTTCCACAGTTCGTTACTGATGGGCGAGCGCAAGGCATCCGGGGACAGGCCGTAGTAGTAGTCGATGCCGACGTAGTCCAGCTTGGCGGCGATCTTGTCGATCAAGGGGCCGTTCACCGCGTCCTCGGCGGTGGGGATGTAGGCGACATTGCTGGTGACCAGCGCACCCGGCTGTACCCGGTGGATGTAGTCGTAGATGGTGTTGTGCGCCTGCGCGATTCGGTCCTGCATGGCGGGCACCGCGGTGGCGGGCAGATCACCCAGCCGGACCTCGTTGATCATGTACATGGTCGGCTCGTTGAACGTGACCCACAGCGGATTGCCCGCGGCATAGCGGTCCACGATCGTGCGGGCGTTGGCCAGCCAGTCGTCGACCATGCCCGCGCGGTTCCATCCACCCCGGTCGACCTCCCAGCCGGGGAACACCCAGTGGTCCAGGGTCAGCATGGGCCGCATGCCCGCGGCTTCGATCGCGCCGATCACCTTGTCGTAGAAGCGAAGTCCGTCCTCGTCCCACACACCCGGCTGCGGCTGCACCCGGGCCCACTCGATGCCGATCCGGTACACCTTCACGCCGAGCCCCTTGGCCAGCTGGATGTCGGACAGGTACCGGTCGTAGAAGTCGATCGAATCCCGGTACGGGTCCTCGGTTTTCCCGGACGCGGCGTAGCGCGACCAATTGCTGTCCGGCGCATGCCCTTCGGACTGGAAGCCCGAGGCGGCGACGCCCCACAGGAAGTCCGGCCCCAGCGGCGCGACTCGAGCGGGCGGCTCCGGGCGGGCGAAGGCCGGGGCGGCGGTCACGGTCAAGGCGGCGGTCACGGTCAGGGCGGCGGAGGCGGCCAGGCTCAGGTTGCGGCGGAATCGCATGACGAAAACCGTACAACGCTCGGTTTTGGTGGGCAAGAAACTCTCAGAGTCCGCTTAGACTTGCCCGATGGCGAAACGCGGACCCTATGGGAAAGGCATCGAGCGGCGAGAGCGGATTCTCGAGGCCGCGCTGCACACGATCGCCGAGCGCGGATTTCTGGCGACCTCGGTGGCCGAGCTGGCCGAGGCGGTCGGGCTGAGCCAGAGCGGGCTGCTGCACTACTTCGGGTCCAAGGAGGAGCTGTTCGTCGCGGTGCTGCGCAAGCGCGACGAGATCGGCGCGCTCGAACTCGGCGAGCCGACCCCCGAGGTGCTGGTCCGGGTCGTGCGCCGAAACACCCAGGTGCCGGGCCTGATCGAGCTGTTCACCCATATGCAGGCCGCGGCCGCCGACCCGCACCACCCCGCCCACGAGTACATGCGCGAGCACTACGAGCGCGGCGTCGCCCGATTCGCCGAACTCCTGCGGGGCATGCAGAAGACCGGCGCGGTGCCCGCCGACATCGATCCCGAGGTGATGGCCACCGCCTTCATGGCGCTGTCGGACGGGCTCCAATCCCGGTGGCTCATCGACCCTTCCCTCGATATGGAGTACTACCTGCAACGGTGCTGGACCCAGTTCACCGGTCAGCAGTTCCCCGGCACCTAGCCGATCCACGCCGCGATCGCGAGGAAGACACAGATCAGCACGAACAGGATCCCCATGAGCGGCGCGATGAACCGCACGTAGCGGTCGTAGCGCACCTTGGCCAGTGCGATACCACCGGTGACGACGGCCGTGGTCGGGGTGACCAGGTTCGCCCAGCCGGACGCCGACTGCCAGCCCGTCACCACCAAAGACCGTGGCACGTGGGCGAAGTCGGCCAGCGGGGCCATGATGGGCATGGCCAGGGTGGCGTGACCCGAGGTGGACGGGATGAGGAAGGCCAGGGGCACGTTCACCAGGAACACCGCCACCGCGAAGACCGCCGACGACGTCCCGGACACAACGCCTTCCAGCGCGTGCAGCACCGTGCTGGTGATCTGGGTGTTGTTCATGATGACGGTGACGCCGCGTGCCAGCACGATGACGAAGCCCGCGCCGACGAAGTCGCTGAAGCCCTTGCCGACGTTCTCCGACATCTTGCCCTCGCCCAGCCCGCCGGCCAGGCCCACCACCACCGCGGCCACCAGGAACAGGGCCGCCAATTCCGGGAAGCTCCAACCCAATTCCCATCCGAACGGTTTCGCGCCCTGACCGTTGACGACCGTGCCCCACGGAATCACCGAGAAGATCATGAACGCGAAGGTGATACCGACCAGCCACAGCACCGCCACCTGCCGCGCGGTCATCGGATCCGGTTCGTGCTCATCGGCTTTCACGTCGCGGTCCCCCGGCTGCCACCCCGATATCGACTTGTCGGGATCGGCCTTGACTCGGCGCGCGTAATGAACCACGTACGCGACGGTGACTGCGGTCAACACCACCAACATGGCCAGCCGCAGCACAATGCCGTCACCGAGCGCGACACCGGCCGCCGAGGAGGCGGTGCCGGTGGCGAAGGGGTTCACCGTCGAACACAGCACGCCGATGCCCGCGCCCGCGATGATCGCGCCGACGGCGGTCATGCGGTCGTAGCCCAGGGCCAGGGTCAGCGGCACCAGCAGCGCGTAGAAACCCAGCGTCTCCTCGGCGAAACCCTCGACGGTACCGGCCACGGCGAAGACCACCATGATGCCGACGATCAGCAGGTACGTGCGATTGCGCAGCTTGAACGCCAACCGGCCGATGCCGGAATCCAGTGCGCCGGTGGCGAAGGCGACGGTGATGAACGCGCCCACGGCCAGCACGAACAGGAACACCGCGGCCGCACCGTAGAGCGAGCCCACCGCGTCGGGGGCGACCTGACCCTTGTCGTCCTGAATGCCGTAGAGGCCGTTGACCGGAGCCAGGAACAGATCCCGCAGCCGCTCGACGAAGCCCTTGGCATCGGTGAGCCGGTGATACGAGCCCGCGACGGGGTGGCCCTTGTCGTCGGTGTCGTAGGCGCCCGGCGGAATCACGAAGGCCGCCAGCCAGACCACGAGCGTGACGCCCGCCAGAATCGTGTAGGTGGACGGGAACGTCCACTTCCGCTTGTGCCCGGCGGGTTTCGGCTCCGTCTCGGTCGTCACGGTGTCGCTCACTTGCGCATCCTGTCCGCGAAGAGTTGGAAGAACTCGGCCTCGGCGAGCGCCACATTCCGCAGTTCGCTCACCAGCACGCGCTCGTTGAAGCCGTGCATATTGCACTTGGAGTCCTCGACGCCGAGCATGAGCACCTCGGAGTTCGGATTGGCCGCGGCCATGGTGTTGGTGAGCGGAATCGACCCGCCCATGGCCGAGTCCACGGCGTCCACGCCCCACGCCTTTTTCATGGCCTCACCCATGGCCGCGTAGGCGGGACCGTTTGTGCGCGCGGCGAATCCGGCTCCGACGTCCCCGCCGGTCACCTCGAGCTCGATCCCGAACGGCTTGACCTTCTTCAGGTGTTCGATCACCGCGCGCTGTCCCTCGGCCGGGTCCTGCTCCGGGTGCACGCGCACGTTCAGATAGGCCTTCGCGTAGGGAACCACCGCGGACGCGGCGGTTTTCGTGGGCGGCGCATCCAATCCGATGACGGTGATGGCGGGCCCGTACCAGATCCGCTCCCCGATCGGCCCGGTCCCGAGCAGGGGCATCCCCGGCTGCATCCCGGTCACCTCGGCGAATTCCTTGTCGGTGTAGTTCGCCCCGGTCCACTTGTCCCGCCGCAACCCCGGCACGGCGACATTCCCGTCGGCATCGTGCAGGGTGGACAGCGCATTGATCAACGCCAGCAACGCATCCGGCGCGGCCCCGCCGAACTGCCCCGAATGCACCGGCGCGGCCAGCGTGCGCACCTCCACGAACACATCCGCGACCCCGCGCAGCGCGGTCACCAGCGTCGGCTGCCCCGCGCGAATATTGCCCGCATCGCAGATGAGCAGCGCGTCGGCCTGAAACAGCTCCGGCTGCTGCGCCGGATAGTCGTCGAAGACCGACCCGTACTCCTCCTGCCCCTCGATCACCACCGTGATCCCCACCGGCGGCTTCCCCCCGAACGCCCGCAGCGCCCCGATGTGCGCCACCACATTGGCCTTGCAGTCCGCCGCCCCCCGCCCGTAGATCGCCCCGTCCTTCTGGGTGGGCGTGAACGGCGGTGTGTGCCAAAGACTTTCATCCCCCGAAGGCTGCACATCGTAGTGCCCGTACAACAGCACGGTCGGCGCCCCCTCCGGAGCCGGAATCCGCCCGTACACCACCGGCGAGGTATCCGGCAGATCCAACACCCGAATCTCCCCCACCCCAGACTTCCGCAACTCCTCCGCAACCAGATCGTGCGCCCGCCGCACATTCTCCTTCGGATACCCCGGAAACGCGATCGACGGTATAGCCACCAACTCCTCGAGCAGCCCCGTCAACTCAGGCATCAGCCCATCAACAGCCCCACCCAAATCCCGCCGCAGTCCCATCCCGCTATCGAACCACCCCGCCGCCCAAATCCAGCGAACCCCGGGCGACACGCCCGCCCCAACACCGCCCGCCGCTCCCCCGCCATTCCTTCCCCGTGAGTCAGTTCGGGACGGCCGCGCTGAAGCGCAGGATGGCGGCGGCGGCGGACGCACCGTAGGCGCGGCTCGCGAGCGTCGGGCGCGCGGACGGGAAGTTGGATCGATGGATTACCGTGACGCCGTTGGCCAGCGTCACCGTGTGATCCGCGCGCGTCGCCACACAGTTGCCACCGGATTTGGCCGTCAGATCGATGACCACCGCACCCGGCGGGAGCGCCGCCAGACCGGCTCGGTCGAGCAGCACCGGCGCGGGCGTCCCGCGCTGGCCCGCCGCGCAGATCACCAGATTCGGCTGGACGGCACCGATGTGACGGGCGACCGTGGCCGGTGTCGGATCGACGAGGAACTCGCTCGCGCCGTGTGCCACCGCGGCGGCGCGCTGCCCGTGGCGACGTCCGATCGCGGTCGGCGGCACGTCACCGCAGCGGGTCGCGGTGGCGAGGGCCGCCAGCCCCGCCTGCCCGCACCCGATGACCAACGCTCGCACCAGGCACTCCGAATGCCGACCGCGCAGGTGTTCGCGGCCCTCCAGATACGCCACCTCACCGGCGATTCGGCTCATGGCGGTCAGCGGATCGAGCTCGGCGGCCTCCAGATCCGGGGCGATGTGTTCGAAGGCGATCGACTCGACCCCGCGCCGACTCAGCCGATGAATGTCGGTGCGCCGCTTGACCGGATCCTGAAATCCCAGCAGCAGTTGGCCATTCCGGATCGGCATCGAGTCCAGGTCGTAGGCGGGCGGTTTGACCCACGCGACCAGGTCCGCGGCGGCGAACACCCGTTCCGGTCCGGACACCACGGCGGCGCCCGCGGCACGGTAATCGGCATCGGTGAAGTCCGCTCGCCATCCCGCGCCGTGTTCCACCACCACCCGCAGCCCGTGCCGAATCAGTGTCGTCACATCCTCGGGGGTGGCGGCGACGCGTAATTCGCGGTCGGCGGTCTCACGCAGTACCCCGACGGTGGCGACCCGCGGGGAGCGAGCCGGGATCCGGCGTTCCAGCAGCGCACCGGAATACGTCAGGCCGCTGTCGATGCGCTGGAGCAGGCGCTCCATGCGATCGAAGAGCTCGCCGACCAGATCGGTGCCGACCTCGCCGGATCCGCGCCGGGGCGTGGTCACATTGAGCCGCACGCCCATTCGCCGCGATCCGGTCCGGTCCAGTGCGACGCAGTCGATGCCCGCCGCCATCAGCAGCAGGTCCTCGAGATCCGCGCTGGATCGTACGGCCGCGGCGGACATGACCTCGGCGTCGAATTCGACGGTGAGGAACATGCCGTCCCGGCTACCCAGCGGCCGCAGCAGTGCGGTACCGAACCGGGCATTGATCCTGGCCACACGCTCGCGCGCGAATTCCATGCGCTCGCGCAGCAGTTTGCGGTTCTGGACCAGATAGTCTTCCGAGGTGCCCTCGAGCGTCGCCCGGACCAGATGGGTGGATTCGCGCTGAAACGCCACGCGTAGGCGCTTGCGGATCGCGGTCAGCCACCGCTCGTCCCCCGAACACGCCGCGCCGAGCTTGCAGGGACCGAAGGCGTTGAACGCCTTGGAATTACCGGTGATGGTCAGTACTCGGTCGTAGAGCCGGACGGGACCGGTGGCGGTGGGGACCACGATGGACGCGATCGGGATGTGTCCGTCCACCAGGAGGTCGAACGACATATCGCAGATCACCGGCACCTCGGCCGCGACGAGCACCCGCCCGATCTCGATCAGTTGCTCGACCGAGTAGTCGGCGACCACCGGGTTGCCCGGCAGCGTCAGCAGCACGCCACACAGATTCCCCTGTGCCGCATAGTATTCCAGCGTTCGAGCGAGTGCGTCGGCGTCGATTCGGAAGTCGTCGTCGGCGGTCACCGGACTGGTCGCCATCCGCAGACCGTACTTGGTGACATGCCCGGCGACGCTCTTGTAATAACCCTCCGGACACACCAGGACACCACCGGGCCGAGCCAGCGTGGCGATCGCCTCCTCGAGGAGCACCGTGCTCGAGTAGGGGCTCACGATGACCTCGCCCGGATCGATCTCGACACCGGGCAGCCCGGCACCGGGCTGGGATATCCGCCCGAACAACCGGGTCGCGGCCAGGCTCCGCAGGACCGCGGGCTGCTTCTTGTCGTAGCGGTTCGCACCCGTGACCGCCTGGCCCGCCATGACTTCCGCCCAGGCGGCGTTCAGGGCCGCCGCGGCCGGTACGTCCATGGGCAGGCCGGTTTCGCCGTGGTAGGCGTCGATGATGCCGCGGTAGGTTCCGCCGTTCGTCCCCGGAAACCGGGTGTCCTCGCCGAGGTAGCCGCGGGCGATCTGCTTGCGCCGATCGGAACGGTCCGCCACCTCGACCGGATCCAGCGGTGGCGACACCGCGACCGGATCGCTCATCTGGGCGCGTCCTCGGGGTCGGGCTCCTCGTTGTTCCACGCCCGGCGCAACGCCTTCCGGAACCGGGTACGACAGTCCCCCTGATCCAGGCGCTCGAACCGAGCCAGCCCCGTGCTCTCCACGAGATCGTTGACTACCAACGCCATTCCGTAACTCCTGAGTTCACGCAGGTGGTTGAACTTGCGGTGGGCGGCCTGCACGTCGTGCCGGAGCGTAGAGAATCGGCTGGAATCGCGTTCGCGGCGGCGGAAATCATAGTCACCCGCCAGCACGTAGACGTCGTCGACGATGAGCATGCCCTGCGCGTTGGGCGCGAATTCCCGGTTCACCAGGATGGTTTCGACCTTCGCCCGCACCTGTTGCCAGAGCTTGTCCTCGTAGGGCGTCACGTTCTCGACGTCGTCCAGGACATAGACACGCTGCACCGACACACCGGACCGTGCCTTCTCGAGGATCGCCCGGTGGTACTCGTCGCCGACGTCGCCGCCGATCGCTCCCAGCTCGGCGGTGTGGATGGCGCAGATTTGGTGGCGCGCGCGGACCAACACCGTGAGCCAGTCGATCACCGTGTTCCACTCCCGCACAACAACACTGCCCGAGGGGATCTGGGTGAGCACCTCCTCGGCGCGATCCAGCTGCCGCTCGGCGATCTCTCGCAGCGGGACGAGCTCATCGGACGTGGTCTCCAGCGCGGCGAGGCTCTGGGCGAGGGTGAGAACACGACCGGCGATATCCGGGTGCTGACCCAACAGGATGTCGAATCGAATCCGCAGATCGCTGCTGACCGACTCGGCATCGGTCTCGTCGCCGCGGCCGGGCAGGCTCTCCCCGAGCGCCGCGCTCAGCTTCTCGCGCTGGGCCAGCGGTGGCGTGCGAGTCCCGTTCTCGATCTGTTGAATCAGACTGCGCGAACAGCCGACCCGGCGGGCCAGCTCCTGCTGGGTGAGGTTGCGCTGTCGGCGGAGCTGTTTGACCATCGCGCCGATGTGCTCGCCGTCCGAGGCCGAGCGAGACATGCTCGTCTCCCATCATGTTCTGCATTACTCAGACGTGTCATGCGATGCCCATAGTAAGCACGGGGTGTCATTTGCGCCATCGCAGGCCTTGCAGAAACCGGCGAAATCTTTTACAAGGCAGGCTAAACGGACTAATGGGGCACTGCGCGCGGGCGTGCGGACGATCCGGCCCGGCAGTCGGGCGTTCTTGAGCGCTGATTTGGCGTCCAAACTGATTGATATCCGCGATATTTCGCATAACTATCACACCTGATGCTCATTAATAAGCATTCAATGCACATTCAGTGTCGCTGGTGTGCAAAACTTCTGGCTATGTGCCATCGATGCTCTCCAGTATCGTTGGTGCTACAACCACATTGAGGAGGTGCCCGAGCACATGGCCCTCGAATTCACGCCCTGGACGATACGTAGCGACAAGACGCCTGAGATGGCGGTTCGCACAACCCTTTCCATGGACAGTTGGGTGGTTACCTGGCTGCCCAATCGGATGCTTTCGTTGGAGCTCGCCCGTATCGCTATGGAGCTCGATGAGATCTTGAGCGATCCCGCGCCTGCGGACCCCGAGGAGGCGCTCGCGATGGCCGAGCTGATGGCCGAGCGGCTCGGGGTGCCACTGCGTGATGTTGTTGTGCTGCTGTGGGATCGGTACGCCGAACCACGGTTCGAGATCCTGGGAGGAGATCTCAATGACAACCGATGCCGTCGACCGATGTCCACGCTGCGGCTGGACGGATGAACAGGGCGTCCGCGTGTGCCGGGGGTGCGGGCGGACGCTGCATCGGGTGGCGGCGGTGCTACCGCTGCCATCCTCGGGGTATCGGCGGGCGAGCCTGATCGGGACGATCGGCTCGACACCGAAACCCATGGAAATGCCCGCGCTGCAACCGTTCTGGTTCATGGGAACGGCGGCGGTGCTGGTCGGGGAGGGAATGCTGCCGCTTTCGCGGGCGGCGATGGCGGTGACGGCGGGAGGGGTGGCCGTCACCGCCTTGTTCTTTCACGCGATGGCCCGGGTGTCACGGACGGCCGGGTTTCTCGCACCGATCCGGGTGCACCGGGGAATACGACTGCTGATGACCGATGATGCCGGGCGCAGTGGAGCCTTCTCTTTCTGCCGCTGTTCGGCACCGATCTGGATCCGGGCGATCCGGCGTTCGCGGAGGGACACCGGAATCGGAACGGGGAGTTCCGGGCGCTGATGGTCACCAATATCCGGACCGGACAGCGGCACTTCAGCCGGTGGGCCGTGGCCTCGGTGCTGGCGGTGACGTCGGTGATCCTGTCGGGACTGGTGCTGGGCACCGCACACGGCTGATCCGGGGCTACCGTGTAGCTAGTCGCACACGTCGAATCGGATGGGTGGTTGGGCAATGCAGGTGAACCGCTGGATCGCACCCGCCGCGGTGGCTGTGGCCTGCGGTTTATCCGCCGTTCCGGCCGCGCAGGCCGATCCCGGTGACACCCAGGCCGCTCTCGGTGGCGGCTCGGGCATCGTCTTGGGCCGGTCCACCAAATGCAGCCTGACCGCCATCGGCTACGACGCGGCCGGACGACTGGTCGGATTCACCGCCGGACACTGCGCCGAGGCCGGGACGCCGGTGCGCGGCGAACAGTTCCCCGATGCCGGGGTGGTCGGCGTGGTTCGCGCCGCCGATGCCCAACTCGATTACGCCGTCATCGAATTCGATCCGAGCGTGGTCACCCCGCTGCGTACGGTCAATGGCGGCAGCATTGCCGGACTCGCCCCCGCACCACCCGCCTGGAGCATTGTCTGCCAGAACGGCCGGACCAGCGGCTACGCCTGCGGCGTCGTCTGGGCATCGAGCCCGGTCGGTTTCATGGAGCAGGCCTGCTCGAGCTACGGCGATTCCGGCGCTCCCGTCACCATCGGCGACCAGCTCGTCGGCATGGTCTCCGCACCGCTCATCAGCGACACCCGGGTGCTGCGCTTCAGTTGCACCGACCCCAACAATCCGATTCACACCCCGGTCATCGCCGTCGCCTTCGACACGGTCCGCCAGGCCGTCGACGCGACCAAGGGTGTGGGCGCGGGCTTCCAGCCGATCTAGCCTCAGCCGAGCAGGGCCTGACCTCAGCCGAGCAGGGCGTCGAGCGCCCGGTCGATCTCGTCCTCGGTGTTGTACAGGTGGCACGCCAAACGCAGCCGACCGGCCCGCATCGCGCCCACGATCCCCGCCGCCCGCACCCGTTCCAGGGCCGCCTCCGCCACCTCGATCGACACCACGGCCGAATTGCCCTCGGGCAGACCGAGTCCCTTGCGCAGGCGATCGGCGAGGGCGACATCGTGGCGGTGAATGGTCTCGACGCCGACCTGTTCGATCAGCTCGAGGCTGCGCCGCTGGCCGATCCACGCGGGCCACACCGGTCCGACATCGAAGCGCCGCGCGTCCGGCGCCAGCCGCAGCGGGCCGTCGTAGCAGGTCTCCCACGGGTTGTATCCGGCGTACCAGCCCGCCGCGACGGGAGTCAGATCGTCCAGTGCCGCAGGGGTTCCCGCCAGGAAGGCGGTGCCCTTGGGACCGAGCAACCACTTGTAGCCGACGCTGACGATCCAGTCGGCCCCGGTGTCGTGCACGGGCAGCCAGCCCGCCGCCTGACTCAGGTCGAAGAGCACACGCGCGCCGTGTGCCCGGGCGGCGGCCACGGTCGCGGCCACATCCAGCACCGCGCCGTCGGCGGACTGCACCACGGCCGCGGCGACCACATCGTCACCGGGGCGAATCGCGTCGGGCAGCTCGGCCAGCGGCACGACCCGCACATTGAGATCGGTCCGGACCAGGAAAGGCCAGAGCACGGAATTGAATTCGTGCTCTGGCACCAGCACATTCGCGCCGGGCCGCAGGCTCTGCGCCACCAGCCCGACCAACTGCGACACCTGCGAACCCACCGCCACCTGCTCGGCCCCGAACCCGGTGAGCCGCCCGAACGCGGCCCGGCACTCGTCGATGATCGAGTCCACCCCGGGGATGTCGAACTCCCCGCGCATGCGCTGTTCCTCGGCCTCGATCACCGCGGCCACCACCGACTTCGGCAGCAGCCCGTAGCTGGCCGAGTTCAAGTAGGTGGTGGTGGGCGCGAACTCGGCTCGCACGACGGAGCTGAACGCGGGCGATGTGGTGGTCATTCCTCCATCTTGCGACCGCACCCGGCCCGCGCCAAGGTCCAACGGTCAGTCACTGGCCCGATCTTGGTCCGGTCGTGCCGGATCGGAGCTGATCGCCTTGATCAATCCGCGCTCGGTGAACTCCACGGCCAGCCGATGGCCGCCCGGCAATTCGCCGATGATGGCCTCCTGCGACATCTGCAACAGGCTCGGGCCGTAGTGGGTCAGCAGTCCGCGCACGATCAGCGCGTGGTCCGCGGGAAACACCTCGGCGGCCGTCATGAGCAGCCGCGGCGCGGCGATCGGGTCGTACTCGTCGGCCGGGAGTCGCGGATCGTCCAGGTGGACGTAGGTGCTGCCCTTGCCATTATTGATGCCGACGGAGTTGACCCCGTTGCCGCCCAGCAGGGATGCGGCCGCGATGGCCATGATGGTCGCCGCCTGCTTGGGATTCGGAAAATTGGACATGTCCAGGCGACCACAGATGAACTCCGGGATGCCCTGCTGCGCACCGTATTCCCGAATCCGTTCGACCGCCGCGAGAGCCGGTGCGGCGGGGTCGAAGTGGGAGTTGTTCCAGGACCACAGCCAGCTCTGGTCGAGGTTGGAGAAGCTGCCGAGGAAAGTCACTCCGCCGTAGGTGTTCTCGCCGACCTCGAAGGTGCGCGCGTCGAGGTCGTAGTGCACGTAGTCGTCGCCCAGAAACTCGTTGAGCAGGTCCTGCCGGTGGATGGCGGCGGCCGCGCCCCAGCCGCCGAAGGCCTCGAACTCGGGGCTGAAAACCCGTGGCCCGTCGGCGAATTCGGACCAGTACCGGGCCTGGGCCAGCGCGCCGCGCCGACCGTAGTGATCGGCCAGCGCGTGTCCCGCCCTCGGGTGCCCGAAACCGGCGGCCCGCCGCCACGCGTCCAGCATGCCCTCGACATCGCCGCGATCGCCGCGCACGAAGCCGAGATTGAAGGCGGCACCGGCGTTTCCGCGTTCGGCCGCCCGGGCGTACCAAAGTTCGGCGGCCTCCTGATCGCCGCGCCCGCCATCGTCGTAGATGCGTCCGAGGTTGAATGCGGCCTTGTCGTTTCCGGCCGCCCAGGCCCGCCGGTAGAGCTCCATGGCCTCGTCCCGCTCGCCCCGGCCCTCCAGAATATTGGCCAGATTGAGCAGTGAACCGGTGCCGCCGATCTCGACGCCGCGCCGGTACCACCGCTCGGCGGCGGCCAGATCGCCCGCGGCCTCCTCGACGTACCCGAGCTCGAAAAGGCATTCGGGATCGCCGGATTCGGCGCCGCGATGCCACCACCGAATGGCCTCCTCGCGGTCACCGCGCCGCAGCAGCAGATCCGCCAGATCGTTGGCGGCCCCGGCGTGCCCGGCCTCGAACGCCTGCCGGAGCAGCTGCTCGGCGGCCTCGAGATTCCCCTCCCGCACGGCCGCCAGACCTCGGTCCCGAAGCTCGACCGACTCGACCGGGTAACTCATGTGTTTCTCCCCTCCACGCGAAAGTACCGACCGTACACAGGGCACGGTCGGCTTCGCGAGTGGGAATCGTTCAGGCCGAGCGAGACTCGGCCGGGGCCGCAGCCGCCGTACCGGTGGCGCGACGGAAGCGCAGGATGCCGTCTTCCAGGGGTGCCTTGCGCAGCATGGCGCGGTCGCGGAAGTAGTTGTTGATGACCAGCCACGGCCCGCGCGCGCCCTGGCGGGGCATGACGCCGTCACCGCGCTTAATGTAGCCGGAGGTCAGCGCACCGCCCATGAGCGAGGCCTCGGACTTGTCGGCGTCCTCGGGTATCGCGACAACCTCGCGATACCCGTTGTCGCGCATGTGATTCAGCAGGCGGCAGAAGTACTCGGCGGCCAGGTCGGCCTTCAGCGTCCAGGAGGCGTTGGTGTAGCCGAGGACCACCATCATGTTCGGGACGGTGCCCAGCAGTGCGCCCTTGTAGGCCACCAGGTCTCGGGTGGCCAGGGTTTGGCCGTCGACCTCGAGGACCGCGCCGCCGAGCATCTGCACACTCAAACCCGTTGCGCTGACAATGATGTCGGCCTCGATCTCCTCGCCCGAGGACACCCGGATGCCCTTCTCGGTGAAGGTCTCGATGGTGTCGGTGACGATGGAGGCCTCACCCTTGCGCAGCACCCGGAACAGGTCGCCATTGGGGACCACGCACAGGCGCTGATCCCACGGGTTGTAGCTCGGTGTGAAGTGCTTCATGTCGATGTTCGGCCCGACCTGGGCGCGCACCGCGGCCAGCATGAGCTTGGCCGAGAGCTTCGGATTGGTCCGCGACAGTTGGTAACTCGCGCGCTGCAGGGCGATGTTGCGCGCCCGGCCCGCCTTGTAAGCAAGGGTCGCGGGTACCTTCGCGAGTTTGAACCCGACCGCGACCGGGTCGTCGGCGGGCAGCGCGGCAATGTAGGTGGGCGAACGCTGCAGCATCGTGACGTGCGCGGCGTCGCCGCTCATGGCCGGAATGAGGGTGATGGCCGTTGCGCCACTGCCGATCACGACCACGCGCTTGCCGCGGTAGTCGAGGTCCTCGGGCCAGTGCTGGGGGTGCACGATCCGCCCGCGGAAGTTCTCCTCGCCCGGGAACGCGGGCCGGTACCCGTTGTCGTAGTCGTAGTAGCCGGTGCAGCCGACGAGGAAGTCGCTGGTGTAGGTCTCGGTCTTGCCGCTGCGCGCGTCGAGCACCTCGACGCTCCATACACCCTGCTCGCTCGACCAGGCGGCCTTGGTGACCTTGCGGCCGAAGCGAATGTGATCGGTGACGCCGTACTCGCGCGCGGTGTCCTCGATGTACTGGCGAATGCGCGGCCCGTCGGCCAGCACCTTGGTGCCGTGCCAGGGCCGGAAACCGTACCCGAAGGTGTACATGTCCGAATCCGAGCGGATGCCGGGGTACTTGAACAGGTCCCAGGTGCCGCCGATGGCGGTCCGCCGCTCCAGGATCAGGTAGCTGCGCCCGGTCTTCTCCCTGGTCAGGTGGCAGGCCATGCCGATACCGGACAGGCCCGCGCCGATGATCAGTACGTCGACATGCCGCGTCATCGCTGTTCTCGCTTCTGGTCGCGCCCGGACACCGGCGTCCGGGCGCACCGAGTATTACATGTGAATCTTGGTAACGTCTACTGGGGTCAGGCCGCGCGGACCTGGCCGGGACGGTCCGGTTCGGAGCGGTAGCGGGTGGTGTGGCCATCGATGCCGAGGACCTTCCACACCTGCCGCGAGACAGGGTTCATGAGACCGATCTTCTTGGCGAGCGCGCGGACGTCCCCGAAGAAACCCGCGAACGCCTCCTTGGACTCCGGCGAGCCGAAGAACACCTCCTTGCGCACCTCGCGCGGAATGTCGAATTCTTTGAAGAACGCCCGCGGCGGAATCACGATGGCCCGCCCGCCGATCCACATGACGATCGGGAAGGCCAGCGACAGCACGAACTTGTTGAGCGGGTTCGCCTGCGGCACATGGTGTTCGAGGAACTCGTGGGCAAAGGAGATGTGTCGCGCCTCCTCGGCGATGTGAATCGCCATGACGCCGCGCATGATCGGATGCACGTCCTCCCCGGCCCGCAGAATCGCCTTCTGCACGTGGTCGATCGGCTCCTCGCCGGAGAGCACCGCGATGAAGAACAGATTCGGGAAGATCGAGGCCAACGGCGGCACGATGTAGGTGAGCTGCTTGAGGATCGGCCCCATGCCGGGCACGTCGATCCCGATGCGGTTCACCATCTCCTGGAACATGAGGGTGTGGTTGCACTCCTCGATGACCTCGTGGGTGCAGTACCGGAACTCCGGTGAGCCATTGCGCAGCTTGAAGGTGTGCTGCACCATGCCGCCGATGAGCAGGGTCTCGAATTGCAGTCCCACCTTGGCGATATTGGCCTGCCGCCACAGCCCGATGGCGATCTTGCGCGCCTCGGATTGCGCCTGATACCAGGGGTGGCGGGCGAACATGTCACCGGAGACCGGCAGGATCCAGCGCCGGTCGTTCGGCGTGACCGCGAAATCCGGGTTGTCCCAATCGATATCGGCAAAAGGATCGAAGTGCTTGTCGACCGAGCCCTGCGACAGCAACAGGAGTTTCTCGGCGTACTGCCGTGCGAATTCGACCGTGTCGTCGGCCTTCACGGGTGCTGACGTCATTGTCAGAGCCTCTCGGGGAGTGACCTAAGTAACTGTATCCCATAGTTACACCTAAGCTGGCAGGTCGTCAACAAGAGATCGACTAGGTCCAGAATCGCGGTCGCAGACCCCAGCTCTCGAACTCGTCGAGGACCAGGTCGCGCAATGCTTCCCGGGTCGGGAAGCGGTCCGGGTCGGCTCCGGTGATGGCGAGGGTGACGGTGTCGCCGTCGCTGGACCAGGACAGATTCAGGCCGATTTCGAGGCGGCGGAACAGCTCGGTCTCGCCCGTGCAGACCACCGGGCGCATGAGCACCGAGCGGGCGCGCACACCGGCGATGGTCGCCACGCCCTGACCGGTCTCGCCGAGATTGGTGCACAGGCACTCCGGCGCCTTGGCGGTCCGGGAGAAATAGCCGAGCACGAATCGGGGCAGCATCTGCTGGATCGGCTGCAGGTGTTGCAGGGCCGGGGTGGTCGCCGGGTCGGCGTAGGCGTGGGCGGCCTGCTTGATGGCGGTGCGCACCTGGCGCAGATCGGTGAGTTCGCCCTTGCGGTAGGGCACGGCGATGGGCAGGCCGGTCGTGGCATTGCCGCGCGGGTCGTCCACGCCGCGCAGGGAATGCGGAATATCCACGCGCACCGCGGAGCCGTCGGGAATGCGGCCGCTGCGCCCCAGCACGCCGACCGCGACACCGACCATGAGGCCGTTGGCGGTGCCGTCGTGGGCCTTGGCGACGGAATTCCATTCGGCCGCATCGACTTCCACCACCAGGTCGGCGGCCGAGTAGCGGTCGGGCAGGAGACGCCGGGGCTCGGCCGGGCGGGGATTGCGTTCGGGCTCTTGGACCTTGCGGGCGGCGTAGGCGGCGCGCAGGCTCAGCGCCGCCGCCCGCAGTTGGCCGAGACCGTCCGCGACGTGCGAGCGGAGCAGGCCGCCCGCGGGGATCGAACCCACCAGACGCCCTGAACTCGTCGTGATGTCGGGCGTCGCACGCTTGTCGAGCCGATCCAGCGCATCGCCCACCGCGTACAGGACGGCCCCGCCGTCCGCGCCCACGTGCGAGGTCACCAGCGACAGCAGGGTGCCGCCGGAGGTCGTCGGCGCGGCCGACAGCCGCCAGACCCGACCGCTGACCGGATCGAACTGCACCGCGCTCTGCGCGAAAAGCCAATCCAGCACGCCATTGTCGGCCACCGGCTCGTCCTGGAGGGCCAGCGGTTCGGCGGTGGTGGCGCTGACCCACCAGGGCCGGGCGAAGGGCACCGAGGTCGTCATCACCCGTCGCGACAGGAAGCCGTGCGCGAGATGGGCGTGAAAGCGGTTCAGCACCACCGGATCCAGGCGCTCGTCGAAGCGCCAGGCCAGCTGGTTGACCAGGGCGGTGCCGTACAGGTCGTGCAGTTTCAGGAACAGGTCGTCGTCGGCGGTGAGCCGGTTGAGGACTGCGGTCATGGCAACCTCCGGATCAACGGGCACGCAGGGTGCGAACGGTCAAGGGCGCGAACACGATCGCGACGACCAGCGCGGCTCCCACCGACCAGGCGAAGTCGGAGCCGACCGAACCCGATTCGGCGAGCTTGCGCACGGCCGCCACCAGATGCGAGACCGGGTTGTAGTCGGAGACGTGCCGCAGCCAGGTGGGCATGGCCGCCACCGGGACCAGGGCGTTCGAGGCGAAGCTGACGAAGGTCAGCACCAGCATCGACATGCCCTGCACGGCAGCGGGTTTGGCCACGGTGACGCCGATGAAGGCGAACAGCCAACTCATGGCGGTGGTGGCGAACACCACCAGCGCCGCACCCAGGATCAGCCCGAACGGATGCTCGGGCCGGTAGCCCATGCCGAAGCCGACCAGCAGCACCATGAGCGCCGCGATCACATAGCGGGTCGCACCGGCCACCAGTCCCCCGGCCACCGGCGCGAAGCGGGCGATGGGCATGGAGACGAAGCGGTCGAACACGCCGGAGCGAATGTCCTCGGAGAGTTGGACTCCCATGGCGACCGAGGAGGTCAGCACGATCTGTACCAGGACACCGGGGATGAGCGTGGGCAGGTAGGCGTCCAGGCTGCCCGCGATGGCCTTGCCGAACACGCTGCCGAACAACAGCGGCCCGACAATGGGCAGCAGGACCGCGTCGTAGAGCAGCTGCGGGCTGTGCCGGAAGGTCAGCATGCCGCGCTGTGCCATGAACAGCGACTGCGCCAGGCCCGCGCGCAGGCCGACATGGGTGATGCGCGGGGCGCGCGCGATGCGGGCGGTCGGGTGCACGAGCACCGGATTGGCGACGGTCATGCGCTCGCCCTTTCTGCCGGAAGCGAGGTGCGGGCCGGGCGCTGGGTCAGCGCCAGGAACACCGAATTCAGGTCGGGGCGCTCGACCCCGAAGCCGCGCAGGCGAATTCCGCTGTCGCGGCAGGCGGTGATCAGGTCGGCGGCGGTGCCGATGTCGTCGAGCGGGATGGTCAGCGTGGCGGGATTGTCACCGTGCAGCGGTGTGGTGCCGGTGAGGCGTTCGACGGCGGCGTCCGCCAGGGGGCGCTGCTCGGGGTCGACGAGATCGATCCGCAGGACCTCCTCGCCGATGGAGGATTTCAGCTCCCCGGCCGTGCCCTCGGCGACCACCGTGCCGTGGTCGATGACGGCGATCCGGTCCGCGAGCGCGTCGGCCTCCTCGAGGTACTGGGTGGTGAGCAGGATGGTCGCGCCCCGCCCGACCAGGCCGCGCACCACCGACCACATGCGCTCGCGGGTGTGCGGATCCAGTCCGGTGGTGGGCTCGTCCAGGAAGATCAAGGGCGGCACCGTGATCAGCGTGGCGGCGAGGTCCAGCCGCCGCCGCATGCCGCCGGAGAACGAGGACACCCGACGCTGCGCGGCACCGGTCAGCTCGAATTCCTCGAGCAGTTCGGCGGCCCGGTCCTGGGCGGCGCGGCGGGTCAGGCCGAGCAGCCGCCCGAACAGGCGCAGGTTCTCCCACGCCGTCAGGTTCTCGTCCACGGCCGCGTACTGCCCGGTGAGCCCGATCATGGACCGCACCGCGGTGGCCTGCTCGACCACGTCGTAGTCGAAAACCGTTGCGGTGCCGCGGGATGGGCGCAGCAGCGTGGACAGCATGCGCACCGTGGTGGTCTTCCCCGCGCCATTCGGCCCGAGCAGCGCGAACACCGTTCCGGCCGCGACCCGCAGGTCCACCGCCTCGACGGCATTCATGGACCCGAAACTCTTACCCAGCCCCCGGGTTTCGATGGCGATCTCCGTGCTCATCGCACACCTCCGATCGTGCTCGGAAGCTCGCGAACACCGGTGTCCGGAGCAATGGATTCTGTCTTGGCGGATTCTCTGTTGGCGGAGCAGGATTCGATGACATCGGCGGCCCGCGCGACGCCGTCGTCGCGGAAGCCCGCGCCATAGGCCGCCGCCCAGGCCACTACTTCGGGCGCGGTCGCCCGAATCAGCAAGCGCTCCAGCCGATTCGCGGTCAGGTCCGCGAACGGGGCGGTCACGCCCAGTCCGAGTTGCTCGAGCTGTCGGCCCCAGTAGGGCTGATCGGCCTGCACCGAGCAGATCACCGACGGGACACCGGCGCGCAGCGCGGCGGCGGTGGTGCCCGCGCCGCCGTGGTGCACGGCCGCCGTGCACAGCGGCAGGACCGCGCCGTGGTCGACCTGATCGACGACGGCCAGATCCAGACCGATGCGCGGCCGGAACATGGGGCCCACCAACAACAGTCGCCGTCCGAGCCGTCGGCACACCTCCCGTGCCATCGACTCGGTCGCGATCGGGTCGGCGACCGGCATGGACCCGAACCCGGCGTACACCGGGGGCGGGCCCTCGGTCAGCCACTCGGCCAGCTCGGGGTCGAGTTCGCTACCCGCAGGGGGTACCGGGAAGCCGGTGAAGGGTTCGTCGCGCAGCGTGTCCACGAGCCCCGGGAACAGATCCGGATCGTATGCCTGCACGGCGGTGTAGGACACCAACGGCACCTCGGTGTCGTTCGGCCCGTACCCATTCGCTCGTCGAAAGGCCGCGATCTCGCTGGCGAGCGCCCAGGCGCGGGCCTTGGTCAGGGCGTGCCAGCCCAGCCGGTGCAGCTCGCCGGGCAGGCGAGACGCGGGGCCCGTCGGGACGACCGGCACCACACCGTTGGGGCGGATCGGAAAGAAGTGCAGCGCCGCGAGCGGGATGGCGTGGTGGCGGGCGACTTCGGCGGCGACCTCCTCACACGCCATCCCGGTGACGAGGACGTCCTTGTCCCCGGCGAGGGCGAACAGGTCGCCCGCCGCCTCGCCGAAACCGCGCCGCTGCAGATCCAGCACGGCCTGCACACGCCGAATCGGGTTCGGGCCACGAAACCGTTCGTCATCCCGCTGGGCTCGCAGCAGCTCGCCGCTGTCCAGTCCGAACGGCACCGCCGAAACCCCGTGCCGCGCGGCGAATTCCACCAGGTTCGGTGATACCGCCACGGTCACCTCGTGCCCGCGCCGCGCCAGCTCGCGCCCGAGCAGCACGCCGGGTTGAGCGTCGCCGCGACTTCCCGCGAACGCCAGCAGGGCCCGCATGGTTTACACCCGCGCGGGGGCTAGGGGCGCTGAGCCGGGATCGGCCGCGGGGGCGGGTGTGGGTGTGGGGACCCCGAAAGGCTCTCGCGCCGCGGCGGTTCGGGTCCCGGTGTCGGTGCCGGTATCCACGCGAATCGAGGTGTCGCCCTCGCCGCGCAGCACCTGCGAGGCACTCGGGATGGCAGGCCCGGTGGCAACCTCCGGGCGCAGACCGTGCGTGAATTCCAGCATGGCCCTGGTGAATTCGGCCAGGAAGCGGTCCATCTCCACCGCCGGGAAGGAGGCGGGGAAGCGGGTGGACAGGCGCAGACCGTCGGCGGCGCGGACGATCCAGAAGAAGACCTCGTCACCGGAGTAGGACTCGGCGCGCAGGGTGTGCCCGCGCAGCGATTCCACCAGCTCGTAGTCGGGCAGCACCCGAATATCGAGGAAGGAGACGCCGAAACGGGGACGGTCGGTGCAGCCGAGCAGTTCCAGCACCCGGGTCCAGGTGGCGTCATTGGCGACCTTGGAGCGGCGCAGGGTGGTCCGGGTGGTCTCCAGGGCGCTGTCCACGTCCAGGTCGGGGGCGAGGGTGATGTCGATGGGGACCACATTCACGAACCAGCCCATGGATTCGAGCCAACGCAGATCGGGGCGGGTGGCGATGGGCATGATGGCACGCAGCGAGATGTAGCCGAAGGTGCGGCGGTAGGCGATGGCCAGCGCGGTGAACACCGCCACCGACAGGCGGTGGCCGCGCTCGGTAACCGCCTGCTCCACGCGCTCGAGATCGTTGAGCGACAGCAGCTTTCGCGAGACGCTCTGCTGCGGCCGATGCGACACCGTCGCGCTGGACGAGGTGATGGCGGGCTCGAAACGCGGCAGCATGCCGCCGGAGCCGTCCAGGAAGCGCCGCCAGTAGCGGACCGGCTCGCACTCGGTGGTGAGACCGGCCGCCATGCTGCGCTCCCACTGCGCGAAGTCGGCCGCACTGCCGAAGGTCGGGGATTCGCGGACCGGTTCCCCCTGGGCCACGGCAGCGTACAGCGCGCGCAGTTCCAGAATGACAATGGCCTGCGAGTAGGCGTCCATGACCGAGTGGTCGGCGGCGACCAGCACGGTGAAGTCGGCGGTGTCGGCGTGCTCCACGGTGGCCAGCAGGCAGTGCGGCCAGCGCAGCGGCGACAGCCGCAATTCCAGTGCGTCGGTGAGGTATTCGTTGATGTGCCGGGATTCGGTGACCCCGGGCACCGGTTCGGCGGCGACGGTGACATCGGCGGCCGCGCAGATCAATCGCTCCGGTTCGGCGTCCCTGGACGAGGTCGGCTCGCCGTCCCCGTACGAGGCCAGCGTGGTGCGCAGCCCTTCGTGGCGGGCGTGCCACAGCCGCACGGTCTCGCTCCAGTGCGCGGCGTCGAAGGGCGCGTCCATCTCGAAGATGGTTCCGATCCACCGGCCTCGGCCCGGGCGCGGATCGGTGGCGTCGGTATCGCGGCAGTGCCGGACATGGACGCTGGTGAAGGGTCGCTCGTCGGTGGCCCAGGCGGCCCCGGCGGCCAGTTCGGCGCGCCAGAGTGTGAGTGCGCCGGGGCGCACGGCGAATTCGGACAGGTGAGTGTAGTCCATGACCGTCTCCCTCATCTAAATCCGCTCGGACAGTGACCGTTAGAATTTCGTAAATGAATCAGGCTGAGCAGAACACTTCCACCTGAAACGATCAATTGCTGCCCGGCGAATTGAAAGCTACTGCTACTTACCGGAGGATCCAGCGCCCGCGGCGGCGCTTCCCGTACCCAATGCCTGTGCGGCCGTGCCACCGGCCTGCGCCGAACCGCTGGCGGCACCGCTGCCGGTGCCGAGCAGTCCGAGCGCCGTGCCCGGTCCGGGGAAGAGCCCGGCCAGGGTGCCCGCTGCCGAACTGCCGGTGCCCAGTGCCCCGGCCAGTCCGGCGGCGGTCGAGCTGCCGGTTCCGGCTGCGGCGCTACCGGTTCCGAGCTGCGGCAATATCGACTGCTGGGGTGCGGGATCGGGTGCTTGGACTCCCACGCCGGTGGCGGTGGAGGGATCACCGTCCACCGGCGCGGCGGCAGCCAGGGCAGGCACGAGAAGGGGCACCGCGATGCCCGCGAGAATGACGGCCGCACCGGCCAATCGGGATTCGCTCATGGCCTGTATTCCTTTCAACCTTCATCAGGGCGAGCGCCGATGGACGGCGGCTCGGTGGTCGCAGGTCGAATGTGCGGCGGCGACGCTGCCGAGAATGGCACCCGACGGGAATTTCTCCTTACGTCCGTCGGTGGGTCGAAATCGACCTGCGCACCAAGAAAAACACCAACATTCCAACCGCGCAACCCATACAACTGCAAACAATTGGTTAACGAACTGTTCCAATATCCTTCCACTGTGCTTCAGGCCACTGGGTAGGAGAAAATGGCCTCCACTTCACTTTTCTTTCGGAGCCTGTCGGGAACCAAGATCGAAATTGAGTTGCTCGCCGCCGCCCCGTTTCTGGGATCCTGAGCTGGTGAACCCAGGGGAAATCACCGTCGAGTTCGCGCCCGAGCTGCGCGTTTTCGTCGGGCAGCGGGACGGCGCGCGCATCCGCATCGACGGCACCTCGACGCTCGGACACGTGGTGGAGTCGCTGGGCGTCCCGCTCACCGAGGTGGGTGGACTGTCGGTGAACGGCGAAGCGGTTGCGACCGGGCACATTCCCTCCGGCGGCGAGCGGGTCGTGGTGGCGGCCGTGGCCCGCCCGCAGCCGAGCGCGGAGCCGCTGCGCTTTCTGCTCGACATTCATCTGGGCACCCTGGCCCGGCGCATGCGACTGCTGGGAATCGATGCGGCGTACGAGAATCCGGATATCGGCGACGCCGCCCTGGCGGCCCGCTCCGCGGCCGAGTCCCGAGTTCTGCTCTCCCGTGATCGCGGACTGCTACGCCGTCGGGAAATCTATTCCGGCGCTTATGTTTACAGCCATCATCCGGCGGAGCAACTGGACGACATCCTGTCCCGCTTCGCGCCGCGGCTGGATCCGTGGACCCGCTGCACGTCCTGTAACGGGGTCCTGCGCGCCGCCGAGCGCGAGGCCGTCCGCGCCCACCTGCCGGGCAATACCGGCCGCAGCTACGACTCCTTCGCCCAGTGCGTCGACTGCGGCCAGACCTATTGGAAGGGCGCCCACCACGCGCGGCTGGATGCCATCGTGGCGGACGCCATGGCGAAATTCGCCTGAGAAAGACCGGATCAGCGGGCGCGGGCGGCCGCGGCCGCGGCGTCGAGGCGCGTGCCGAGCGCCTTGACCTGATCGCGCAGCGTCTCGATCTCCTCCACCGGAACCCCCACCAGATCCAGCACGGTTTGGATCATGTGCTGCGCACCGTGTTGAAGCTCACGGCTGGCCTCGGTGGCGTGCAGGACGACCGCGCGGCCGTCGGTGGCGCTGCGCACGCTCTCGACCAGGCCGCGCGACTGTAGTCGCTGGACCAGCGGCGAGAGGGTGCCGTAGTCGAGGTGGACCTGTTCGCCCAGGTCCTTCATGGTGATGCCGGGACGCTCCCACAGGGCCAGCAGCACCAGGTACTGCGGGTAGGTGAGATTCATATCGTCCAGGAACGGCCGGTAGGCGGCGGTCATGGACCGAGACGTGGAGTACAGCGCGAAGCACAGCTGAGCATTGAGCGAGAGCAGTGCGTAATCGATCTCCTCGTCCGCTCCGGCCCGGTGCCCTTCGGGTGCGGAAGGCGGATGTTCGTGCATTACTGCACTGTACTGCGGACCGCGGCGAGCACGGCGTCGGTGGCCGAACGATCGCCGACCGTGATGCGGATCCCGGTGGGATAGGTCTTGACGTGGATGTCCGCGCCCGCGAGCGCGGTTGCCACCACCTCGGCGTCGGCGGCGGGCAGGGTCAGGTAGGAGAAGTTGGCGTAGCTGTCGGGTACGCACAGACCGAGCTCGCGCAGACCCGTGGTGAGCCGGTCGCGGTGCTCGGCCAGCACCGCGATGCGGGCCTGGATCTCGGCCTCGGCCTCGTAGCAGGCGCGCACGGCGACCTCGGCGAGCGCGGTCATGCCGAACGGCAGCTGCCAGCGCGCGACGCGGTCGATCAGCTCCGCGTCGCCGATGGCGTAGCCGACCCGCAGCGCCGCCAGCCCGTACGCCTTCGAAAAGGTGCGCAGCACAAGCAGATTCGGGCGCTTGTCCAAGAGCGCGAAGATGTCGGCCCGGTCGGCCTCGGCCACGAAATCCACGTACGCCTCGTCCAGGACGACCGTGATCGAGGCAGGGATATCCTGCAGGAACGCTTCGAATTCCGCTGGCGGAACCAGGGTTCCGGTGGGATTGTGCGGGCTGCACACCACCACCAGCCGGGTCCGCTCGGTCACCGCCGCCGCGAGGGCCGTCAGATCCTGACGGCCGGTGCCGGTGAGCGGAACCGGCACCGGCCGCCCACCCGCCATGGTGGTGAGGATCGGGAACCCGTCGAAGGTCGGCGTCGCCATCACGACTTCGGCTCCGCCGGAACCGAATTCCTGGACGATGTGCATGATCACGCCGGTCGCGCCCGCGCCCACCACGATGCGCTCCGGCCCGCAGCCGAGCCGCTGTGCGATCAGCCGGGGCAGCCGCTGCGGCAGGAACTCCGGATAGCGGTTGGCCGAGGCCAGCGCGCGACTGAGCGCGTCGCGCACCGAGGGCGGCGGTCCGAAGGGAATCTCATTGAGCTGCAACCGGTGTCCGGCCGATACCAGTGTGGTCATCGCGCGGCCCCTTCAGCGCCCACCCCACCGGATGGCGGCGGCCCCGGCGAAGTCGCCCGCGTGCGCGAAGCCCGCGAACATCACCAGCGCACCGGCCGGGACCCGGCCCTCGTCCACGGCGCGGTCGAAGGTGACGGGAATGCCCGCGCCGAACAGGTTTCCGCAGTCGTCGAAGGTGTCGGGATGGCGTTCGGGCGGCAGTTGCAGCGCGTCGCGCCAGTTCCGCAGGAAGGCGCGGTTGGGCTGGTTGGTGACCAGTAGATCCAGCTCGGGTGACCGCACGCCGATCCGCTTGCACACCGCCTCGGCGACCTCGGGCACCAGCCGGTTGCCGCGCTGCAGCACCTTGGCGATCTTGGATTCGGTGAATCCCACGTGCATCTCACCGGCCCCGGCCTCCCAGTAGCGGCGCGGCGGGTCGGCGATGACCGTCATCTGCCCGGCGAACTCCGGCAGATGCCGGGTCTCGATATCGAGGATCGGCGAATCACCGGACTTCACCAGCAATCCCGCGCCCGCGCCGTCGCCCGGGATGGCGGCCTGCGCCTTGCCGCGCACCTGCTCCTGGGTGAAGATCTGACCCGCCGCGTTCTGCACGGTCACCACGAGCGCGGAGCGGGCGTCGGTGGACAGCAGGATCTGGCGGGCCAGCTTCATGCCATATACGAACGAGGCGCAGCCGCCATTGTGCAGATCGATCAGCCATTCCGGTGAGATGCCCAGGCGGGCGGCCACCTCGCCGCCATTGCCGACAATGGCGATCTCCGGCAGCTGGGTGTGCACGATCAGAACATCGATGTCGCGCAGCACGTTTCGACCCTGGCGCTCCAGGATCGGGGCGACCGCGCGCTCGGCCATGTCGGCGGGTCGCTCCCCGGGCGCGATATGACGGCGGAACTTGGGCGCCTTGAACATGATGTTCGAGGTGACCTCGTCCGGGTCGGCGTATTGCGCGAAATAGTCTGCGGCGACGATGTTCTCGGGAAGGTACCCGGCGACGTCGATCAGGCTGACGGTGTCGGTGCTCATGCTCAGTTCATCCATTCCGGCTTGATCGGCTCGCCCTTGGCGTGCCGGTGTTCGCAGATCGCCTTGAGGTTGCGCAGTTCCAGCAGGTGTCCGGCGGCGAAGAGGTGCCAGAAATCGCCGACCCACACCGGGCGGCCTTCGGGCGCGGTCTCGGGGTAGCCGTTCTCCTCGTAGAACGGGTGATGGCAATTGGTCCAGGTGACAACGCATCCCGGCTTGTTCAGCACCAGTTGCGCGTCGACCACGCGCATGAGGTAGATCATCCACAGGTGGTCGGCCTGATCCCAGGCGCAGTGGTAGTCCACCGTGCGCGCCTCGGGATTGGCGACGGTGCGGGTGTAGATGCGGGTGTGCGAGCCGATACGGTCGTCGGAGACCCAGATCTCGGGATTCTCGGTGCGGGCGAAACCCCGCATGCTGTAGGTCCATTCGCACAGGCTGCGGGTGTCGGCGAGGTAGCCGTACACCTCGTCGGGCGGTGCGTCGATGAATTCGGTGACGGTGCAGTACTGGCCGTAGATCTCGTCGTGCGGGTAGACGGCGCGGGTCATGTCCAGCACCAGCGGCATGCCCTCCTTGAGCGGCATGGTCTCGATGCGGTACACGCCCGGCACATCCAGGTGCGGAACCTCGATCGGCTCGTCGGAGAGGGTGGTCTCGGTCATGCGCGGGGCTCCTTCAGAAACGGTGCGAACGGTGGGATCTCGTCGGGGTCACACTGCAGTTCGATGAATGCGGGCCCGGGTATTGCCCGCGCCTTCTCGAGGGCGTTTTCGAAATCGGTCAGGCTGCGCGCGGTCCAGGCGGGCAGGTCCGGGAACATGGCGGCCACCCCGGCCCCGATCTGCGCCGACCGGAACCGGTTGAAGCTGTATTCGCCGGAGTAATAGACCTGTTCGCGCGTCACACACATGGCGTGGGCGTTGTTGTTGAACACGATGAACGTGACCGGCACCCGATACTCGATGGCCGTGTGCACCTCGTGACCGTGCATGAAATACGCACCGTCCCCGGCGATCACGACGGCCCGCCGCTTTCGTCCGAGCGCACACCCGATTCCTGCCCCGAACGAGTACCCCATTCCGCCCATTCCGAGCGCTAGGAGGAATCGGCTGTCCTCGGGCACATGCAGGTGATGGACGACCGCGGCACCGGTGTTTCCGGCATCGACGACGACATCGGTTCCGGGTTCCAGCGCGGCCTCGAGGGCGGCGACGGCGGCCCGATACCGCACCCCGGGACCGGACGCCTCCGGTACCGCGAGTTCGGGCACCTCGGCCGGATGCGACCGTGTACCAGGCGAATTCGTCCCATGGGACAGCGCCGCAAGCTCACGCAGTGTCGCGGCCAGCGCACCGCCCGCCGTCGCGTGCACCGAGACGAAGGGGGGCTCCGTTCCGATGTGGAGCACCCGTGGGCACGCCGACAGTGCGGCGTCCAGCCCCGCCCGTGCCGTCATCGACAGCGGTGTGCCGATGATCAAGCACAGTTCCGCCTCGGCGACGAGGTCGGGCGCGTGGGGGTGTCCCATGACCCCGACCACGCCCGCGAACCGTGGATCCCGGTTCGGGAAGGCATCCTTGGCGTCGGGGGTGAGCAGGACCGTGGCGTCTAGTTCCCTTGCCACAATGGCCAATTCGGGTCGGGCATCGGCGGCCGCGATTTCGGGGCCCGCAATGATCACCGTCCGGCCCGACCGCGAGACTCCTGCCAGGGCGGCGGCGAATTCGCTCGGCAGTTCGGTGTCGGCGACCGGCTCCGGGTCCGCCGCAGATTCGAATCGGTCCGGAGCCGTCACCTCGGCGGCCTGAATATTCTTGGGCAGCAACAACACTGCCGGGCCACCGGTCAGCGCTGCGGCGATGGCTCGATCCAGCTGATCGGTAATGTCCTGCGGTCGAGTGACTTTCGCGCAGTAGACCGATACCGCGCCGAAGATGCGTTCGGCGTGCAGGCGCCCCGGGAGTCCACTGGTGTCCTGAAATGCGCCGTGGCCCTCGAACACCGTGGGCGGCTGGCCGACCAGGGCCAGCACCGGCGTCCGGGAGTCGAAGGATTCGGCCAGGGCGGCAAGGAGATTCATGGCTCCGCCGCCGGAGGTGGCGGCCACGACACCCAGTCCCGCGGTGGCGCGGGCGTGGCCGTCGGCCATGGTGGCCGCGCCGAATTCGTGTTTGGCGACTATGCCGGTGAGTGTCGGGTGCCGGTGGACGGCGTCGTAGAGATCTTCGATATTCGCGCCGCCCACGCCGTAGAGATGGTCGGTGTGCGCCGCGACGCGGTCGACGATGAGGTCGGCCACGGTTCGTCTGTCGGACTCCTTCTGGGACACGTTCCCCCGTTCCACATTGGCTCGTCCGCAATACATCGCACACAAGGTATCCATGCGGAGCGCTGTCGATCAATGTGTCTCAGGTCACAGCGCTTCCCGAAAAGCGCTGTTAGCCATGGCAATTAGCCATGCAAAATCCCCGGCCGAGGGGCCGGTATCTCTAGATCAACGAACGGCGGGCCGCCGCGGTTCACCGCGGGAACTCGATCGGCGCGTCGATTTCGCGAAGACCGCCCGCGCGAGACCCAGACACCGGACGTCGCCATTGAGGGTCAGGCCGAGGCGGTTGGGGACATACGCGAACGAGAGACCGGTGTACGGATCGGCGAAGCCGAGCGAGCCGCCCATGCCCGGGGTGCCGTAGGCGCGGTGGTCCGGTGAACCGAACGGGAAGGTGGGACAGGACTTTCGGAAGCCCAGGTGAAAACGGGTCGTGGTCCGCAGGACGGCATCGGGGGCGGGCACCGGACCGGCGTCGGCGATGCGGGTGCGGACCGACTCGGCGATCGGGAGCTCGCCGGACAGGCCCGCGGCATAGATGCGGGCCAGCCCGCGCGCCGAGCCGACGCCATTGCTGCCGGGCAGTTCCACCGACATGATCTCCGGCCGCACGAAATCCTCGGGCATGCCCAGATCCGGAACCGCCAGCGCGCGGAAGAGCTGACCCCGCCGCAGCAGCGCCGGAATCGCTTGATTCCAGGGCAGATTCCGTTCGTATCGCAGGTCGAGTCCGGTGGTGCGGGTCAGGCGCGCGATGCGGTCGCCGCCCAGGTCGGTGTCCAGTCCGAGGGTGAAATCCACACCCAGCGGTCCGGAGATCTCCTCGGCGATGAACCGCCGAATGGTGCGCCCGCCCGGATCGGCGCGGCGCACCAGCTCATTGACGAACAGACCGATGCTCACCGGGTGGTACCCCTGCCGGGTGCCCGGCGTCCACGCGGGCCGCTGGGCCGCCAGCACCCCCGCGACCCGGTCCAGATCCCGCAGGTCCGCCAGGGTCATCCGGGTCCCGCGCAGAATGTGCAGACCGACCTGGTGATCGATGAGCTGGCGGACGGTCACCTCACCCTTGCCGCGCGCGGCGAACTCCGGCCAGTAGCGCGCCACCGGCCGGTCGTAGTCCAGCTGCCCGCGCGTCACCAGCATGGCGAGCACCAGTGCCGCAACGCCTTTGGTGGCGGAGAAGACCGGCGCGATGGTGTCGCGCTCCCACGGCAGCCGCCGCACCGGATCGCGCCAGCCACCCCAGAGGTCGACCACGGGCGTCTCCCCGTCGAAGACCGCGACCGCCGCACCGATCTCACCGCGATGGTCGAAATTGCGCCGGAAGGCATCGGCCACCCGGCCGTATCCCTCGGCGACATAGCCGTGCGTCAGCGTCCCAGTCATCGAGGCGAGCCTAACGAAACGGACCCTCCTCGGCGCGACCCCAGACCCGGAATGGGACATAGCCCACCGCGCGACCGCGGGGACCGAGGATTCGACCCATCCGTTTGAGGGTGCGCAGGGTGAGTTGACGCTCCATGATCCGCAGCTCCGGAAACTCGCGCCGCAACCGGGTTTCCAGCAGGAGCGCCTCGCGGGGCGCGCGCAGCCAGGCGATGAGCGCGACATTGTCGTCGTCGGCGGTGGCGGAGCAGAGCCGGATCTCCGGCCAGGAGGCCAGGGCGGCACCGAGATCGTCGAGGGCGTCCGCGGGCAGGCGACCCCAGTAATTGGCGGTGACCGTCCAGCCCGCGGCCTGCTCCGCGAAATCGCAGCGAAAGACCAGTCGCCCCGAGCGGGTCATATCGGAGACGCGGCGGCGCACGGTGGTCTCGGTGAGGCCGGTGTCACGGGCCAGGTCGGCAATGCTGCGGCGGCCGTCGGCGGCCAGGGCCAGCACCAGCGCGGCATCGCCCGGTCTCGGACGGGAGGCGACCGGCTCGCGCGGATCGGTGAGCCGGTTGCGTTGGCCGGGATCGAGCGCCTGCGGTCGCCAGTGACTGCCCTCCATGTACACGTGCAGGCCGACCGCGGTGCGGATCTCCTCGACGCCGGGCAGGACGGCCAGCTCCCGGGTGGTGAGATCGTCGAGGGCACTGAGGTTTTCGACGGCCACCGAGAGTTGCAGGGGCAGACTGCCGGTCATGCGGTCGACGCTGAAGACGGCGGGCATGGCGGCGGCGCGGTCGGAGATCTCGGCCAGGTGCTCGGCGCGACAGCGCAATCGCAGATACGCGACGGTGGCGAATTCCGGTGCGTAGGCCGTGATCCAGGCCAGTCCGGATCCGGTCAGCTGCCCCCAGCGCCGGGCCGCGGTCGTCGCGTCCATGCCCAGCGATTCCCCGATGCGCGTCCACGAGGCCCGCGGATTGATCTGCAAGGCGTTGACCAGATCCAGGTCGCGCTCGTCGAAGGCGGCCAGGGCGGCGGATTCCGGCACACCGCCGCCGAGCATGGCGGTATCCGGCAATTCGGCCGTATCCTCGGGCATGGGGCCAGTGTGGCATCCAGCCACTCCTCCCGCTTATGAAGGGGCTTGGATGCCACGCACCACCCGCATCACCATCGCGCTGCTGTTCGCGGCCTGGGTCGTGGACTACATCGACCGGACCGTCGTCAATTTCGCGCTGCCGTCCATCGGTCACGACTTCGGTCTCGACCACACCCAACAGGGTCTGCTGGTGTCGGTGTTCTTCATCGCGTACGCGATCGTTCAGATTCCCGGGGGCCTGCTGGCCGACCGCTACGGGGCGCTGAAGGTCGGCATCGCGGGGCTCACGGCATGGTCGGTGTTCACCGGGTTGACGGCTCTCGCTTGGTCTTTCGCGGTGCTGCTGGGTATCCGCTTCCTGTTCGGGCTGGTGCAGGGTGTCTTTCCGGCGGCGGCCATCAAGGCATTGGCGGAACGCAGTCGGCCCGAACAGCGCACGACCGCGGCGGGGTGGACCAATTCGTCCAATGCGGCCGGGCTGCTGCTGGCCGCGGTGACCGCGGGCATCCTGCTGCCGACGGTGGGGTGGCGGGCGATGTTCGGGGTGATCTCGGTGCTCGGGGTGGCGGTGATTCTGGCGTGGCGGCGATGGATGCCGAAACCGCTGGTGCAGGACGAGATTCCGATCGCGAACATCGGTACCAGGGCCGAACGCCGCGCCGTACTGCTCTCCCCCGCGCTGCTCGGCTTCGCGATCATCTTCTTCGGCTACGACGTACTGGTGTGGGGTGTCACCGCGTGGACGCCGACCTTCCTGCACGACATGCTCCACGTGTCCCAGGGCGGCATCGCTTTCGCAGCGGTGCCGACCACACTGGCCGCGGCGGCGGGCGTGGTGATCGGGGCCCGGCTCTCGGATCGGATCGGCGGGCGGCCGCGCGTGATCGCGGTGCCCGCCATGGCATTCACCGCGGCCATGCTGTTCGTCTTGCCGCGGGTGGGGTCGCTGCTGCCGTTCGTGCTGGTGGGTACCGTGATGAGCCTGGTGGCCGGGATGGCGTACATGCCCGCGTTCGCGGTGCCGCTGCGGTCGCTGCCCAGCGCCTACATCGGCGCGGCCACGGGGGCCATTATTTTCGGCGGGCAGCTGGCGGGCGTGCTGAGCCCACTGATGTTCGGCGTGATCACCGATCATCTCTCGTACACAACGGCTTTCGAAGCCATGGCCGTCGGACCGCTGCTGGCATTGCTGGCGGCGGCCGCGGTTCCGCAAACCGCCGAGGCGTTCCGGGCGAGTGTCGCCCGGCGCGGTTCGGCGACCGTTCCCTCGGAGGAGAGTCTCACATGACCGAGCATTGGCAGCGGGTGTACCGGCAGCTGCACGCCCATCCGGAGCTGTCGGGCCAGGAGCACGCGACGGCGAGCCTGGTGGCGGCCGAACTGCGCGCCCTGCCCGGCTGGGAGGTGACCGAAAACGTCGGCGGCACCGGCGTTGTCGGTGTGCTGCACAATGGCCCGGGTCCGGTGGTGTGGCTGCGCGCGGATATGGACGGCCTGCCGGTGCAGGAGGAGACCGGACTGGATTACGCGTCCACCGTGCCCGGTGTCATGCATGCCTGCGGTCACGATGTGCATGTCGCCGCGCTGCTCGGGGTCTGCGCCGAGCTGGCCGCCGGGCCGCTGCCCGGTACGGTCGTCGCGCTCTTCCAGCCCGCCGAGGAAACGGGTTCGGGCGCGCAGGGGATGATCAACGACGGTCTGCTGGAACGTTTTCCGCGCCCGCGAATCGTGCTCGGTCAGCATGTGAGCCCGCTGCCCGCCGGGATCATCCTGAGCAAGCCCGGCACCCTCATGGCGGCCTCCGATTCGGTCCGCGTCACCTTCCTGGGCAAGGGCGGGCACGCCTCCCAGCCGCACACCGCCATCGATCCGCTGCTCATGGCGGCCTCGCTGGTGGTCCGGCTGCAATCGCTCGCCGCGCGCCAAACCGCCACCGCCGCAACGCCCGTGCTCACCGCCGGGGCCCTGCACGCGGGCACCCGGCCGAATATCATCGCCGACACCTCCGAGGTCCTGCTCAGCCTTCGCACCTTCACCGACGCCTCGCGCAATCGCATGATCGAGGGCATCCAGCGCATGGCCGAGGCCGAGGCCGCCGCGGCGGGCGCGCCCCAGGAGCCGAAAGTCGAGTTCTACGACCACTTCCCGGTCACCGAGAACACCCCCGGCGACACCGAGCGCGTGCTCGCCGCCCTGACCGAGGCCGGTCTGCCCGTCATGCCGATGGACAATCCCATAACCGGCAGTGAGGATTTCGGCGCGTTCGGCACGGCGGCCAAGGCCCCCTCGATGTTCTGGCACATCGGTGGCATCGACCCGGCCCGCTTCACCGAGGAAGACCAGCTCCACATGCTCACCGAGGGCGCTCTCCCCGAACGCTTCCCCTCCAACCACTCCCCGCACTTCGCCCCCGACCCGGCCCAGGCCCTGCCCGCCGCCATCACGACGATGCTCACCGCCGCCCGCGCCGAACTCACCCGACCTACCATGACGGAATGAGCGAATCCGGACGGTGGGAAGTCGAGGACCTCGCCCTGCGCGCGCGGCGGGCGAGCTCCTTCGGGGCGGAGGCGGCGGCCTACGACGAGCACCGTCCCGACTACCCCATCGCCGGGGTGCGGTGGGCCGTGGAGCCGCTGGGCACCACCGATATTCGGGCTCTCGACCTCGCGGCGGGGACCGGCAAACTCACCGGCGTATTGCTCACCGCGGGGCTGCGCGTCACCGCCGTCGAACCCGACGAGGCCATGCGCGCCATCCTGCACCACCACTACCCCGACGTGACGGCCCTCCCCGGAACCGCCGAATCGATCCCCCTGCCGTCGAACTCCATCGACGCGATCCTGGTCGGCCAGGCCCTGCACTGGTTCAACCTCCCCCGGGCGTTCCCCGAAATGGCCCGCGTCCTGCGCCCCGGCGGCGTCCTCGCCGCCTTCTGGAACGAGCCCGACATGACGGTCGAGTGGGTGGCCGAACTCCACCGCCTCACCCGCTCCAACGCCTCCTTCCCCCCGGCCACCCAGAACGGCCTCCCCACCCACCCCCTCTTCACCCCGTTCGAGCAGGCCGACTTCCCCCACACCCACCGCCGCACCGCCGACTCCCTCACCGCCACCATCGGCACCCACTCCCACACCCTCGTCATCCCACCCGAGGCCCGCACCACCCTCCTCACCCGCCTGTCCACCTACCTCCACACCCGCCCCGAAACCGCCACCGGCGAATTCGACATGCCCCTGCGCACCACCGTGATTCGCGCCGTCGTCAGGGACGATTCACTCGTCGAAGGCGATGTGGAGGGTGGGGGAATCGGGGAGGGTTTGGCAGGCGAGGGTTAGGCCCTGGGAGAGTTCTTCGGGGATCAGGGATTCGTTCTGGAGCATGTGGGTGCGGCCGTGTTTGACGGTGCAGACGCAGGTGGCGCAGGCGGATTCGCGGCAGACGTAGGGGGCGTCGATGCCGTGGTCGAGGAGGACGTCGAGGAGTTTCTTGGTTTTGGGCCAGGGGAGGGTGTGGGTTCGGCCGTCGATGTCTACGCGGAGGGTGGAGATGTCGGCGGTGGGGGTGGTGTGCGCGGCTTCGGTGGCGACGGGCGTGTGGTGTTCGAAGGGGTTGTCGGTCAGGGAGCGGTACTGCTCCTGGTGGATGGATCGCTCGGGGATGCGTAGCTGGCCGAGGCCTTGCTTGACCGCGATGGCGAAACCCGTTGGGCCGCAGAGGTAGACATCGTGGCGGCGGTAGGGGCGGGCGAGGGTGGCGATGGCGCGGGCGGTGGGGAGGCCGCGGTCGGATTCGAACCAGTGCAGGAGTGTCAGGCGGCGGGAATGGCGGCGAGCCAGCTGGTCCAGTTGGCTCGCGAAGATGGTCGAGTGTCTGTCCCGGTTCGCGTAGACGAGGGCGATATTGCTTCGGCCCAGCGTGAGGGCGGATTTGAGGATCGACATGATCGGGGTGATGCCGCTGCCCGCCGCGCACAGCAGGAGGTCGCGGTTCCAGGTCCGGGGAGTGAAGTTTCCGGCAGGCTCGAGGACGGTCAGGATGTCGCCCACGGAGACGTTGTCGCACAACCAGTTCGAGGCGTAACCGTCGGAGGTGCGTTTGATGGTGATGGCGGGGCGGTCGTCGCAGTGCGGGCTGCTGGACAGCGAGTAGCAGCGGGCCACGGAACCCGTTCGCTCGCTCGGGATTCGGAGGGTCAGGTATTGGCCCGGCGCGTAGGTGAAGCGGTGGGTCAGGTCGGTGGGGATATCGAAGATCAGCGAGACCGCCTCGGCGGTCTCGCTGATGACTTCGCGCACCTTCAGGTCGTGGGCGCGCGCATTCACCGGGGGCCTCCTCCCCTGCCCACGACGAGCTCGCCGAGCGACTGAATGCGCTCCATCGACAGTGGTTGCGTGATCCGGCGATTCACGCCGGGAGCCAGGCGGAGCATGAAGTAGCCGAGCCAGGCCTCGGCGCGGACGGGCACCACGGCCAGGTCGTAGCGCACGGCGCGAACCACGGCCCGTGCCACCAGATCCGGACTCAGGGGCGAGAACGGCAGCCGCTCCGCCAGCTCCTGAATCTGGGTGGTGATCTGCTTACCGCGCTCCACCAACGCCGGATCGACGCCGACCGCGATCGCGTGCCGGGCGATATTCGTATTGATCACGCCGGGGCAGATCGCGCTCACCCCAACGCCTTTGGGTGCGAGCTCCAGGCGCAGACACTCGGTGAGCATCTTCACCCCCGCCTTGGACACCGAGTAGGCGGACATGACCGGTGTCGGGGTGAACGCCGCCGCGGAGGCGATATTCACAATGTGGCCGCGCTTGCCCTCGTCGATCATGAGGCGACCGAAGGCCCGGCAGCCGTACACCACGCCGAGCAGATTCACACTCAGCTGGCGGTCCCAATCCTCGGGCTCGAGATCCAGGAACGCGCCGCTGACCAGGATTCCGGCATTGTTCACCAGCACATCCGGGACGCCGTGGTCGGCGTGCACGTCGCGGGCGAAGGCCGCCCAGGCGTGCGGATCGGTGACATCCAGTTGCATGGCCACCGCACGCTGCCCCGTGGACTGGATGATCGCGACCGTGGACAGCGCCGCGTCCTTGTCGATATCGGAGACGATGACCCGGGCGCCCATGCGTGCGAACCGCAGTGCCGTGGCCCGCCCGATCCCGCTGCCCGCGCCGGTGACGACCACCAGTCGGGGATCGATGGAGTTGAGCTTCACAACGCCTCCTCGGAGAGCACGGCCGACTCCGGCGCGACCGGCGCGCCGACGGTGTAGCGGTACACGTCGAGATCGAAATGGCGGTTCTGCCAATACATCTCGCCGTGGGTGGACGGACGGAACGGCGAATCGCCGTGATTGTCGATGTAATAGGTGTTGGAGCCCGCGCAGACCGGGGTGAACAGGAAATTCTTCTCCTGCCGCCGCAGGCAGCGCCGGAAGTACTCGTCGTGGACTTCCTGGCGGATCTCCACCTCGGTCGTTCCGCGCGCCTTCGATTCGGCGATGACCCGCGCCAAATGCGCCGCAGTGGCCTCGATCATCCAGATGTAGGAGCCGAGCACGAATCCGTAGGGACCGGTAATGGTGAAGGCGTTCGGGAATCCCGGCACCGAAACGCCCTGGTAGGACTGGTATCGGTGCTCATCCCAGAACTTCTCGAGATCCTTGCCGCCGCGCCCGCGGACCGGGAACGGCGGCACCGAGCCCTTGTCCCACAGCTTGAATCCGGTCGCGCAGATGAGCACGTCGATCTCGTGCTCGGTGCCGTCGGCGGTGCGCACACCGCGCTCGGTGATCCGGGCGATGGAATCGGTGACCAGACTGACGTCGGAGCGGTTGAACGTCCTCAGGTAGTCGTTCGACATGGAGGGCCGCTTGCATCCCAATCCATAACGCGGCGTGAGCTTCTCCCGCAGTTCGGGATCGTTCACCTGTGCCCGCATCCAGCGGCGAATCGGCGCTTCGGTCAGGCGTCGACCGGCGGCGGTGAGCCAGGCCGGGCCCACGACCATGCCGCTCATGGCCAGCTCGGTGCCGACATTGCCGACCAGGCGCAGGGCGGAGCGAATCCCGCTGTTGCCCAGTACTTGTCGGCCCAGCCAGCCGATCTCGGCATCGTTCTTGGGGAAGACCCAGATCGGTGTCCGCTGGAAGACGGTCAGATGCTCGACCTGATCCACGATCGCCGGAATCAGTTGCAGCGCGGTCGCTCCCGTCCCGATCACCGCCACGCGCTTACCGGCCAGCGACACATCGTGATCCCACAGCGCGGTATGCATCAAGGTCCCGCCGAAGTCGTTCAGCCCCTCGATATCCGGCATCTTGAGCCGTTCCAGCCCGCCCACCGCCAGCACCGCGTAGCGGGCCGTGAGCTGCTCGCCGCCGTCGGTGCGCAAGCGCCACAGGCTGTTCCGATCGTCGAATTCGGCCGCCACGATGGTCGTGTTCAGCCGCAGTTTGTCGCGCAGCCCGTACTTGTCGACCATGTCCTCGGCGTAGTCACGCAACTCCGTGCCGGGCGCGAAGACCCGCGACCAGTCACCGCGCTGCTCGTAGGAGAAGCTGTAGATGAACGACGGGATGTCCACCGCCACCCCGGGATAGGTATTGGCATGCCAGGTGCCGCCCACCCGATCCCATTTGTCGACGATCACGAAGTCGTGAATCCCTTTGCGCTGCAGTGCTATTCCGGTGCCGATTCCTCCGAACCCGGCCCCGATCACGATCACCTCGTGATCGGGGCGGGCCTCGGCGGGCACACCACTGCCACCGTTTCTCCCCATTGCCGCCAACCTTCCCGGTTCAGCCGATGCGATCCAGCAGTTCGCCGTCCGCGCCAAACAGCTCCCGCCGCCACCGCTCCAGCAGCTCGGTGGTGTCGATATCGTCCGGATGGAAGCCCGGCCGCAAGTACGGCCGCATTTCCTTCATGAGCCCCCGCACGATCGGCCCGCGGTACAGCCGAATCGATTGCCGCGCCACCCGCAACGGCCGCCAGCTGCGTGGATCACTGAGGATCGAGGCGAGCACGCCCAGCGAGACACCGGGAATGGTCACGTAGTACATGGCCGCCATGACCCCGATGCGGACGAGTTCCGGACCGCCGTGGGCGCGATACACGTCGAAGGCCACCGACTTGTGCTCGAGCTCCTCGAAAGCGTGCCAGTTCAACAGGTTCCACACCTCGGCGTCGCCCGGAATCGCCTGGATCTCGGGCGTTCCCAGCACCCGCTTGGCCAGCGTCGCCGTGTAGTGCTCGGCCGCCGCGGTGAACGCCAGGTGCACCGAGCGCGGCACCAGGTTCTCCACCCGGATCAGCGCCTTCTCCCGCAGCGCGTCATGGCCGAAGGTGAAGACCCGCACGATGGGAAAGCCGTTGGCGATGAGCTGCTCGTTCAGCCGCCGATGCTGCTGCCCGTGCACCGCCTCCTGACCGATGAACCCCGCCACCCGCTTCTTCAGCACCGGATCGGTGATCTCGTCGGAGTACTTGCGCACCGACCGGATGAACGACTCCTCGCCGGGCGGAAAAGCACCGGACAGCAGGGCGACCAGATGGGTGAGGGGAATGTCGCCCTGGATGAAGTGATGCGCCATGGGTTCGGGCTCACCGAACCGGAATCGCATGCGCCGCACCTTCGGATAGGGCACGGGGGACGTGGTTTCCTGCCGACCGATCGCCATTGGTCGGTCCTTTCTCGAATGGAGTTGTGGTTACTTCAGGTGGTCTACGAGCTGTCCGTCTTTCCCGAAAAGCTCCTGCTGCCAACGCGAGAGCAGCGCCGAGGTGTCGATGTCGTCGGGATGGAAGCCCGGGCGCAGATACTTGGCCAGCTCCGGCATGAGCCCGCGGAAAACCGGACCGGTGAACAGCCGATACGCCTCGCGCGCGACCCGAACCGGTTGCCGACGCGCGGTCTCGTCACCCGCCACGGCCAGCGCCAGGCTCAGGTAGGTCAGCGGCAGCGTCAGCGAATACATGGCGAGCATGACCCCGATGCGGGTGCGCTCGGTGCCGCCGATCGCGCGGAACACGTCGAACGCCACCGATTTGTGCTCGAGCTCTTCCAGCGCATGCCAATTCAGCAGGTTCCACACCTCGGGATCGCCGGGAATGTTCTGGATCTCGTCACTGGACAGCACCCGCTGCGCCAGCACGGCGGTGTAGTGCTCGGCCGCCGCGGTCATGGCCAGGTGCACCTCGGGCGAGAGCCGCTGCTCGAGCCACAGGGCACGTTCCTTGGCCTTGTCGCTGTCCAGCCATTGGATGGGATAGCCGAGCTCCACGAGCTTTTCATTGAGTTTGCGGTGTTCCTGGCCGTGCATGGCCTCCTGGCCGACGAATCCGGTGACCCGCTTCTTGAGCACCGGATCGGTGACGCGGTCGGCCACGCGCCGGACCGAGCGGATGAAGGATTCCTCGCCCGCCGGGAAGCCCCCTGACATACCGGCCACGAAATGGCTGTAGACCATGTCGTTTTCGACGAAGTACTTGTCGTGCGAGTCGGTGCGATCGAATCGGAACCTGATGCGACGGGCCTTCGGATAGGCCTGCGCCGGAAGGGTATTCGCCATCTGGACCATCCTTGGTGCAACACACAGTACCTAGTACCGCGTGTTCGATGTAGAGCCCAGTGTAGGATTGTCCCAGACACCACACAAGGGGTGCGTGCCCTCGAATCGAATTACAATCTGCCGCATGGCCTCCCACCCGCGCCGCGACCGTCCGGCCGAGCCGAAGGGTGATGCCCGCTACGACCGCTGGCACACGCACCGCACCTCGGTCCGCGCCGAACTCATCGAGGCCACCATTCGCGCCATCGATACCCACGGCCCCGATCTCTCCATCGACGATGTGGTGAAAACCGCTGGTATACCGCGCCCCAAGCTGTATCGCTTCTTCGGCGACAAGGTCGAGCTACTGGCCGCGGTGAGCGGTCGCGTGCAGGAGCTCATCGTCGACCGCGTCACCCCGCACCTGGACCCGACCGGACCGCTGCGCGAGGGCCTGCGCACTGCCCTGTCCGCCTACATCGACCTGGTGGCCGAGCGCCCCAACCTGTTTCGCTTCATTGTCAGTTCACACGTGGTCGCGGCTTTCGGCGCGGCCCGGTTGATCGAGGACGGCCGCCCACTGTCCGATACAGTCGCCGACTTCTTCTCCGGCGTACTGCGCCTGCGTGGCGCGAACGGCGACCACACCCAGTTCGTCGTCGACGCCATGCTCGGTGCGATCGGCCTCGGCGTGCTGCGCTGGCTCAACGAACCGGTCATTACCTCGAAGGAGCTCACCGAGGAGCTGACGGCCTTCGCCTGGGGCGCGCTCTCGGCGACCGCCGAGGCGCGCGGACTCATCCTCGATCCCGCGGCTCCGCTCATGCCGGTCCACGAACTCAGCGAATAGCCCTCAGCCAGCGGCCATTTCGCGCTGCACCGTGGTGGTGATCTGCGCGGCGGTCAGGATCATGGCGACCAGGAAGTCGATGAGCTGCGCGCGGTCGATCTCGAGTTCGCCGCGCAGCCATTCGACGAGGATCTCCAGCCCGCCGTGCGCGACCGTGCGCGCGGCGAGTTCGGCGTGCACACCCTCGACGGCGGCGTCGCCGAGCAGCTCCCGGCCCTGATCGAGCATGACCTCGGTGACCACGCCGACGAGATCGGTTCTGCGCTGGCGCAATTCGTCGGTGGTCTGCATATCGATGGCCAGCCTGCGCCGGGCGGGATGGTCGGCAATGGCGGTCACACCGGCCTCGACCACGGCCCGCAACCGAATCCGGGCATCGGCGGGCGCGGTGACGATGGCGTTCATGACGGCGGCGACCACCTCGGCCAACTGCTCCCCCACCAGCTCGTACAGTAGCCGATCGGTATGCCCGTAGGCCTCGTAGAAGTAGCGGTCGTTCAACCCCGCGCGAGCACACAGCGCACGCACCTTGAGCCCGCCGATCCCCTCCTCCGCAATGACCTCGAGCGCCGCCGCCCGCAACTGCTCACGCCGCTGCGCCCGCCGCTCGTCGGCGCTCCGACCGGCGTATCGACCAGCGGGTCCAGCGTCCCGGCCACGGGTTCCGTCCACGGTGCCGCCTCATCTCTTGCCATGCCGGACAGTTTGGTGAAGACTATCACCAAACATTCTGGTGACCGTCTTCACCAGATGCACACAAGGAGCTGCCCGATGACGCGCACGCGACCGACGACCATTCCGGCCCGGCACCCCGACGACCCGGCCTCGGTGCCGGTGCTGGGTCCGGTAGCCAAGCTGCTGGGGATCCAGCCCCCGAACGATGCCGAGTGGGCGGCCATGGGGGAAGCCCTCACCATCGGCGACCGGCCCATGGACGAGCTGGTGGAGTGGATGTACACCGCCGGGATGGGAACGGCGCGGCCGCTGTTCGATCGGGCCCTCGAATACGGCATCGACAGCATTCCCGACGCGCCGGAACCCTTGCGGGCCTTCTTCACCCAGGTGGAGAACCCGCCCGCATGGGTGGACTGGAAGCGAATCACGCTGGGGGAGCGTATCTTCCAGGCCGCCGGTCTCGACGGCATCTACCTCGCGCGCGATGTCCCGTTCCTCGGCGGGTTCGTGGCCTCCGGCATCAACCGCACGCTGCTGCTCACCAATACCGGCAAGAGCGGCGCGACCGGCGGCGGACAGCGCTTCGCCGAAACCATGAAGTGGGCGCTGGACGTCATCTCGGACGGCGGAATGCGGCCCGGCGGAATAGGTTTCCGCTCCACCCTGCACGTCCGGCTGATCCACACCTTCGTGCGCCGCCATGTCGCGAACCTGCCCGAGTGGCGCGCCGAGGAATGGGGCGTGCCGGTGAACCAGACGGACATGGCGGTCACCATGCTGGGCGCGCTCTACGCACCGGCGCTCACCAGCATCATGATGGGAAATGTCTTCACACCGCGGGAACTCGATGCCATCGTGCATCTCACGCGCTACGTCGGCTGGGTCATGGGCATCGAGGAGCGCTACCTGCCCACCGGCTTCCTGGACGCCACCAAACAGCTCTACCACTACCTGTCCGTCCTCACCGCCCCGGACGAGACCAGCGCGCGCCTGGCCCGCCCCATGGCCGAGGACCCTCTGACCTGGTACTACCCGCATCTCGCCGGACTGCGCCGCAGAATCGCCTGGGCCCAGCACCTGTCGATCAGCACGACCTTCCTCGGCCGCGAGAGCATGCGCCAACTAGGCCTGCCCACGTACATGCCACCCTGGTACCCGATGGCCAAATTCCCGGTCAACGTGGCCCGCTCGGGCCTGGGCATCCTGGTCCCGGGATGGCGCACCCGGCAAGCCCGCGCGGGCCTGCGCGCCCAGCACGCCTTCATGACAACCCTGATCGGCCCGAAGGACGAGGGGGCCATCGGCGGTTCCGTGACCTACATAGACCACGCGGCCTGACCTCAGCTACGCGCGTCGGGTCGGACCGCCTTGTCACTCAAGAATCAGTGCGATTCCAACGGTGTCCGAAAACCTCCGGAGAACCGATAGTGCAGACCTGCTGTGCTGCGTGTTCTTAGCTGGAGGCCCTGGTGAACAGTCCCAATCCAACGCCGGACAGACCCGGTCGAGCGGGGTGGCCCGACGCCCTCGGGCGGCTGGGTGCCGACTGGTGGTCGGTGATCGTGTCGGGTGTGGTGGTCGTGCTTGCCGTATTCGACATTCTGCCGAAGATTCCGTGGTGACGCCGTGAGTGATATCGCTGCCACCCCAGATCTGAACAAGACTGCCGAAACCGGGGCCGACACCGAGGCTTTCGACGAAACGAGCGGGCCGCTAACGCTCACCCGGCTGCTGAGCTACCTCCCCGGCATCGCGCTGTTGATCGCGGTCGGGGTGCTGGGTAAGTATGCCGAGATCTGGTGGTTGAAGCTGGCCAAGCACGAGCACTGGACCGTCCCGGATATCGAATATGTGTTGTGGGCCATCCTGATCGGGCTGCTCATCACCAATACTGTTGGGCTGCATCCGATCTTCAAGCCGGGGATCGGAACTTACGAGTTCTGGCTCAAGATCGGCATCATCGCCCTGGGCGCGCGGTTCGTGCTCGGCGATGTCGCGAAGCTGGGCGGGACGAGCTTCCTGCAGATTCTGGTCGACATGACCGTGTCGGGGGCGATCATCCTGCTGGTGGCCCGCAAGCTCGGGCTGTCGGGCAAGCTCGGATCGCTGCTGGCCATCGGCACCGCCATCTGTGGCGTATCGGCGATCATCGCGGGCAAGGGCGCGATTCGGGCCCGCAATTCCGATGTCTCCTATGCCATCGCGGCCATTCTGGCGCTCGGCGCGGTGGCGCTGTTCGCGCTGCCGCCGCTGGGTCACGCCATCGGGCTCAGCGATCACGAGTTCGGGCTGTGGGCGGGTCTGGCCGTGGACAATACCGCCGAGACCACCGCCACCGGCTACCTGTTCTCCGATGAGGCGGGCAAGATCGCGGTGCTGGTCAAGTCGACCCGCAACGCGCTGATCGGGTTCGTGGTGCTGGGCTTCGCGGCCTACTGGGCCGCGCGCGGTGAGGCCGACGCCATCGCGCCGGGTGTGCGCGCCAAGGCGGCGTTCGTGTGGGCGAAGTTCCCGAAGTTCGTGCTGGGCTTCCTGGCCGTGTCGGCGCTGGCGACCGTGCACTGGCTGAACAAGGCCCAGGTCGCCAATCTCGGCGCGGTGTCACGGTGGGCGTTCCTGCTGACCTTCGCGGGCGTCGGGCTGAACACCAATATCCGCGAGTTGGCCCGCACCGGATGGCGTCCGCTCGTGGTGGCCGTGGTCGGCCTGGTGTCGGTGGCGGTGGTCTCGCTGGTGCTGGTGCTGCTCACCTCGCGCGTGCTGCACTGGGGCGTCGGGAGCTGAGAACCGACTCGAAGCCGGGAACCCTTGCGGATTCCCGGCTTTCGCATGTCACGCCCCGCGCCGCAAGGGCACCGCCACCGATTCGGCGAAGCGCTCGGCCAGGAACCGCATGCCCGGTCCCGCGAAAGCCAGTGCGCCGCCGATGTGTTCGCGGTTCTTCATGGTGTGCATGGTGACGTCCGCGCCCAGCGCCTTCCACTCCTCGGCCAATCGCACCGCCTGCGGATACGGAATGATCTGCTCGCTGGTGCCACCGGCCACCAGAACCGGTGCGGCGGGCGCGATTCCACCCAAACGGTTCTCCAGCAGCCGGGCCTTCACCTCGGGCACCTCGAACGGCGGCCGGTAGGTGTAGGTCGAGACCTTGGTCGGCACCACCAGCCCCGCGCCGATGCCGATCACGGCCGCGACCCCGGCGTGGGTGCGGCGGGCCAGCGCGGCGAGCACCCGGCCCGGCACGTTGAGATGTTGCAGCACATTCAATTCCGGATAGGCGGCCTCGATGCCGAGCACGCCGTAGAACAGCAGCACCGCGTACGGGGTGTCGTCGAGGAACTTCACCATGTCCACCAGATCGGCCGGTGCCGACCCGACCGCTCCGCCCACCAGCGGCAGATCCGGCGCGTAGGTGGGCTGCAACTGCAGCGCCCAGCCCGCGGCATTGCCGCCCTCGGAGTAGCCGTAGATGCCCAGCGGCCCATCGGGATCCAGCTCCGCCTCGGGCAGGCGGCGCGCGGCGCGCATGCTGTCCAGCACGGCGGGCCCGAGGGCACGACCCATGACATACGGGTGCAGGCCCGGGCTGCCGAGTCCCGGATAGTCCGCGATGGCCAGCGCCCAGCCGCGACGCAGGGCCGCGCGCAAGAAGACCGATTCGTACTCGATGCCCAGGCGCAGCTGCCAGGACGCGGCGGCCACGGTATTGGCCATGCCCTGGGTGCCGACCGCGTAGCCGACCAGCGGCCGCGGTCCGGGTCCGCGCCACGGGGTGTTCGGCACCAGGACCGTGCCGGTGACCTGCGTCGGGTCGCCCTTGGCGGTGGTCGTGGTGTAGCTGATGCGCCAGGCGCGAGCGGGCAGTCGCAGACCGGGCAGCATGCGCGCGGTCATGGGTTCGGCGGCCAGCAGCCTGCCGGGTCCGAACGCACCGGCATGTCCGGCACCGACCGCCGCCTCGTCGAAGCGGTTGGTGTTCGCAGTCATCATTGCCTGCCCTTCTCGCACAAACTCGCGTTATGCAGTTGTCGCACAACCGGATCCGGGCGTTACAGCTGTCCCGGACAGTCTGGTTGCATGAAACCATACCCAGAATGAGACAAATCGACACCTGCTGTCACAGGTACTCCCACTCGTTGGGACGGCCCCCATGAGTGACAACGACCACTCACCCGCGAAATACTCCCGGCCACAGTCACGTTGCCGCATTCGTGACCATTCCTCGCATCCTGCTGATCTCGGGCAGCACCCGCGCCGCCTCGACGAACTCCGCCGCCCTGCGCACCATCGCCGCCGACGCCGGTCCCGACCTCGAGGTCGTCCAGTACGAGGGACTCACCGACCTACCGCAATTCATCCCCGGCCAGGAGCCCGAACCGCCCGCGGTTCTGGATCTGCACCGTCGGCTCGGCGCGGTCGACGCGGTGCTGTTCTGCACCCCCGAGTACGCGGGCATGATCCCGGGCAGCCTGAAGAACCTGCTGGAATGGACCATCGGCAATGCCGATCTGAGCGACAAGCCGGTCGCCTACGTGAATGTCGCCTACGAGGGTCGCGGCGAGGCCGCGGTCGCCACCCTGCGCACGGTGGTGGGCTATGCCGGGGCCGAGATCGTGGAGGCCGCGTGCGGCCGGATCACGGTGGTGCAGAACGATATCGGACCCGACGGTCTGGTCGGCAATGCGGAGGCCCGCGCCCGCCTCAACGCCGCCGCGCGCGCCCTCGCCGATCATGTCCGCCGCCCCGCCGAGCCCCTCACCTCGGTCAAGCTTGATAATCGAGGGTGATAGCGCAGAAGGCAGTAATCGAGCACTGAAGGCAGAACACCCCTCCGGACACAGGAGTGTGCGGGCCATGGACGTGGGAATCTTCGGAGCCGGACACTTCGGCTTGAGCCTGGCGGGCCTCTTCGACCGCGCCGGGCACACCGTGCACATCGCCAGTCGCCACCTCGACGAGCTCGCGGACACCGTCTCCGAGCGCGGATTGCGCCACACCTACGCCGGGGACATCGATCTGGTGGCCGGGTCCTCGACCATTCTCATCGGCGCGGTGCAGTGGCTCCAGCTCGAGACCCTGGCCAAGGAACTCCCGGAACTGGACGGCAAGATCTGGATCGATCCGGCCAATCCGTATGTCCGCGAGGCCGACGGCAGCGTCACCCTGCTGTCCACCGACGGGCGACCCACCAGCGCCATCGTCGCGGATCTGGTGCCGAAGGCGCAGCTGGTCAAGGCCTTCAACGCCTTCACCACCCCGATGTACCGCTCCGGACCGCTGACCTCGCTGGGCCGCATCGTGGCCCCGATCGCGGGCGATCACCCCGCGGCGCTGTGCCGGGTGGCCGAGCTGATCAAGACCACCGGCTTCGTGCCCATCATCGTCGGCAATATCGAGGACAGCGTGGTGCTGGAACCCCGCGGGGCCCTGCGCGCCCTCTCGATCCCGCTCATCGCACCCTGACGGTTCAGCCCCCCGACAGTCGCGCCCGGACGACAAACGGGCCGGTCGCGGTGACCGGCCTCGTTTGTCGTCATGGCGTGAGCCCCTACTCCACCTCGTCCGGGAACGCCTGCTGGCGGTGACCCCCGCGCAGGGTGCCCTCCAGATAGGCCGCCTTACAGGCCCGGCGCGCGATCTTGCCGCTGGAGGTGCGCGGAATCGAACCGGCCGGGACCAGCAGCAGATCCCGCACCGTCACACCGTGGCGCTTGGCGATGGCCGCGCGCACGGTCTCGGTGATCGGCTCCGGATCGAGTTTGGCCGCGCCCGTGCCGCGTTCGGCCACAATGACCAATTGCTCCGCGGCACCGACCGCATCGGCGCCGTTGGCGGCGACGACATCGGTCGGGAGCTGATCACCCGAGACCGAGAACGCCGCGACGAATCCCGGGCGCAGGGCCGTGGAGGACTCCTGGGCGGAGTACTCGAGATCCTGCGGATAGTGATTGCGGCCGTCCACGATCACCAGATCCTTGACGCGGCCGGTGATGAAGAGCTCGCCGTCGTAGTACGCGCCGAAATCACCGGTGCGCATCCAATTCGCGTCGGGCTCGGTACCTTCCGCGCGGCTCTGCGGCTGCCGGGAGGTGAGCTTGGCGTGGAAGGTCGCCTCGGTCTCCTCCGGACGGCCCCAGTACCCGCGACCGATATTCGCCCCGTGCAACCAGATTTCGCCGACCTCGCCCTCCGGCTTCTCCGCGCCGGTCTCCGGATCCACGATCACCGCCCACTGCGACAGCGCCACATAGCCGCAGGACACCTGGGCCACAGCGTTGTCCGCGTGCTCGTCGACTTCGACCATGCTCCCGGAATTGAGGCGGTCGCGGTCCACCCAGACGGTGCGGGCCTCGTCCTCGCGCTTGGTGGCGGAGACGAACAGCGTCGCCTCGGCCATGCCGTAGCAGGGCTTGATGGCGGTCTTGGGCAGACCGTAGGGTGCGAAGGCCTCGTTGAACTTTCGCATCGAGGTCACCGACACCGGCTCGCTGCCATTGATCAGGCCGATGACATTGGACAGGTCCAATTCCTCACCGGGCTTGGGCAATCCGCGCGCGGCCGCGTGCTCGTAGGCGAAATTCGGTGCGGCGGCGAAGATCTCGGCACCGTCCTCCTGGGCGGCCAGCTCCTTGATCCAGCGGCTGGGCCGCCGCACGAAGGCGCTGGGGCTCATGATGGTGATGTACTTGCCGCCGATGGTCGGCAGGATGACCGTGAGCAGGCCCATGTCGTGGAACAGCGGCAGCCAGGTGACGCCGCGGGCCTTCTCGGTGATGCCGATGGCGTCGATCATCTGCAGCAGGTTGGTAGCGACCGCTCGGTGTGTAATCTCCACGCCCGCCGGGGTCCTGGTGGATCCGGAGGTGTACTGCAGGTAGGCCACATCGTCCATCTGGAGCACCGGCCGAACCCAGCTCTCGCCCACCCCATCCGGAATCGCCTCGACCGCGATGATGCGCGGACGCTGCGGCGCGGGCAGGTGTTTGAACAACTCGCGCACCCCGGCCGCGGCCGAGCCGACCGTCAGGATCGCCGAGGGTTTGCAGTCGTCCAGCACGGCGTGCAGCCGGTCGGTGTGACCCTGCTCGTCCGGATCGAACAGCGGCACCGCGATATTGCCCGCGTACACCGCGGAGTACATGGCCACGATGTAGTCGAGCCCCTGCGGTGCCAGGATTGCCACCCGATCGCCCGGCTGCGTCACCTGCTGCAGTCGGGCGGCCACGGCGCGCAGCCGGACACCGAAGCGGTTCCACGAGATGTCGTGGTACTCGCCGTCGCGTTCGCGCGAATAGTCGATATAGCGATAGGCGAGCTCGTCCCCGTTGACCGCCGCGTGCCTGTCGACCAGGTCGACCATGGTCTGGTTGTCCGGGATCCTGATGTTTCCGTGCTCGTCCAGAACGTCTTCGAAGGTTCCGCCGATCATTCCCTATCCTTCTTCAACTCACAGTCGAGAGACTGTGCAGTGACACCGAACAAAGATCGACACCGAAAGCCCGAATGTAGCTGGGGGCTGGGGAACTCTAGCAGGTGCCGGAATCCCGCGTCACTCGTTACGGGCGCCGAAGCGGTTGTCAGTAGCGGCCAAAAGCAATGGCCACGTTGTGCCCGCCGAAGCCGAAGGAGTCGTTCAAGGCGTAGTCGAACTGACCGGTTCGTGCCTGGCCCTTGACCACGTCGAGGTCGATCTCCGGGTCCTGATTCTCCAAATTCAGTGTGGGCGGGATGATTCCGTCCCGCACGCTGAGCACGGTCAGGACCGACTCCAGCGCACCGACCGCGCCGATGGAATGTCCGAGTGCGGACTTCGGCGCGTACACCGCGGCATGGTTGCCGACGGCTTGCTTGATGGCGTTCGCCTCCGCCGTGTCGCCGATCGGCGTGGCGGTGGCGTGCGCATTGATATGCGTGACATCGGATTTCGTCAGACCCGCGTACTCCATTGCGCGAGTCATGGCCCGGGCCGCGCCGGTGCCCTCGGGATCGGGGGCCACCAGGTGGAAGCCGTCGGAGGTGATGCCCGCGCCCATGATGCGCGCGTGGATGGTCGCGCCGCGGGCCTTGGCGTGCTCCTCGGTCTCGATGGTCATGAGCGCTCCGGCCTCACCGAACACGAAACCGTCGCGGTCCATGTCGAAGGGACGCGACGCGCCCTTGGGGTCGTCGTTGCGGGTGCTCATGGCGCGCATCATGGAGAAGCCCGCGATCGGCAGCGCCTGGATGGAACCCTCGACGCCACCGGTGACCACCATGTCCGCATCGCCCATGACGACCATGCGCCACGCGTTGGCAATGGCCTCCGCACCGGACGAACAGGCCGAAACAGGCGTCGACACACCGGCCCTCGCGCCCAGCTCGACGCTCACGCAGGCCGCCGCGCCATTGGGCATGATGGCCTGCACGGCCATGGGCGGCACCTTGCGATAGCCGCCGTTGACCAGCTTGTCGCGCGCGGACATCAGGACCTCCGCGCCGCCCAGACCGGTGCCGATGGAGACGCCGAGGCGATCCTTGTCCACCTCCGGATTTCCGGCATTGGCCCACACTTCACGACCGAGCACCACGGCCATCTGCTCGACATAGGACCAGCGGCGGGCCTCGGCCCGGGTGAGCAGGTCGGTGGGGCACACCTTGAGGTGGCCGCCAATGCGCACCGGGAGGCCGAAATCATCGAGGAAGCTGTCCTCGAGAACGTCGATTCCGCTCTCCCCGTTGAGTAGTCCCTTCCACGTGGAGTCGACGTCTCCCGCGATCGAGGTGGTCGCCGCGAGCGAGGTGACAACGACACTGGGGAATTTCCTGCGGTTGGGCGTCTGCATGTTCACTCTCCGTAGCAATACTTCGGCGAACCAGGATTCGATCCGCGTGGGCTGTCAAGGACTGGGTATGCAACTAGCGAGCGGGCCCGGCCAGGAACGCATCGGCGGGGTATGAAGCCAATCATCGGCGAACTGGGCTAGATTATCCGAGGCGGAGCCGACCAGTCTCATTAAGCGACACGCGGGCATCCCTTTTCAATCCCGGGGGACCCCTCGCCGCGACTGGGCCCGCCGACCGTCAACATTCTGTTCTCCACCATCATTCTCGCAGCGCCGAGCCATTTCGAGGGAGGGCACACGATCGTGGCCAGGAGTCTCACGCAGTTGGAGCTGCTCATGGAGCTGGAACCGATTGCCGAGCAGAATGTGCATCGCCATCTATCGATGGCCAAGGACTGGCACCCGCACGACTACGTGCCGTGGGACCTGGGTCGCAACTTCGCAGCTATGGATGGCGTGGATTGGGAACCGGAACAGTCCCAGCTCAGCGAGGTCGCCAAGGCCGCCATGATCACCAATCTGCTGACCGAGGACAACCTGCCCAGCTACCACCGGGAAATCGCCGAGAACTTCTCTCAGGACGGCGCCTGGGGCACCTGGGTGGGCCGCTGGACGGCCGAGGAGAACCGCCACGGCATCGTGATTCGCGACTACCTGGTGGTGACCCGCGGCGTCGATCCGGTGGCCCTGGAGCAGGCGCGGATGGTCCACATGACCAACGGGTACAGCCCGGCGAACCTGATCCGCAAGCACGGCGATGGCGCCTACATTCGCGCCGATGCCGGATTTCTGCATTCTGTGGCGTATGTGACTTTCCAAGAATTGGCGACTCGCGTTTCACATCGCAATACCGGCAAAGTGTGCAATGACGCCATAGCGGACCGTATGTTGCAGCGCATCGCCGCCGACGAGAACCTGCACATGATCTTCTATCGGAATATGTGCGGCGCGGCCCTGGATCTCGCACCCGATCAGACCATCGACGCCATCACCAATATCGTCAAGAATTTCCAGATGCCCGGTATGGGAATGCCCAACTTCCGGCGCAATGGCGTGCTCATGGCCAAGCACGGCGTCTACGACCTCCGCCAGCACCTGGAGGAGGTGCTGCTGCCCAACCTCAAGAAGTGGAACATCTTCGAGCGCACCGACTTCGGCCCCGAGGGCGACCGTCGGCGCAATGAGCTGGGCGAGTTCCTCGACAAGCTGCGCAAGGACGTGGTCCGGTTCGAGGAGCAGCGCGACCGGTCACTGGCTCGCGAAGCCCAACGGGCGGAACGGGATTCGGTTCTGATCGGCTGAATGTCCCGGTGGCGCAGGGTGGCGGGGGCGACAATGCCCCTTCCCCTGCGCCACTCAGCGTTCCAGGGCCTGGCGGGCCAGCAGCGCGGCGGCCACGAAGACCAGGGCGGAAACGCTCAGCGGCAGGGCGATCGCGCCGGGGGTGAGGATCATGAGAGAGCCCACGACGGCCACGCCGAGGGCCGAGCCCAATTGGCGGGCGGCGTTGAAGGCGGCACCGGCCAGGCCGCCGTTCTCCGGACCGGCCGCCGAGACGGTCGCGTGGGTGGCGGCGGGCATGGTGTAGGCCATGCCGAAACCGGTGAGCAGCAACGGGATCGCCAGCACGACGAAGGGGGTGTGCGGGCCGATGCAGGCCAGGCCGAGCAGGCCCGCCGCACCCACCGACAGTCCCGTCACGATGACGCGCCGCGAGCCGTATCGGGCGGCGTGGCGTCCGCCCAGGGCGGAGGCCACGATACCGATCGCCGCCTCGGGCAGGAGCGCGAAACCGGTGGCGGTGGGCGAATAGTGCAGATTCCGCTGGAGGAACAGGCTGATCACGAAGAGCTGTCCGTAGAAGCCGAAATTCTGTGCCAGGCCAATGAGCGTGCCGGTGGTGAAGGTGCGGGAGCCCCGGAGTCCACTGGGCAGCAACCCCTTTCCGGTACGCGCCGCATACGAACCCAGCAGCACACCCGCGATCGCAGCCACAACAGCTACGGCGAGCACTCCCGAGCGCACGGGCCGGGCACCGGCGAGAATCGCGGCGGCCGTGACTCCGGCCATCGCGATGACCGCCGAGAGGTGGCCGAGCAGCGGAATCGGCTGTGACACACCGGGCGCCGACGGCGCGGTCCGATGCAGAACAACCGCCGTGACCGCGCAAATGGGTGCGTTGATGGCGAAAATGGCTGGCCACCCGAAGTTTTCGGACAGCACACCGCCGAGCACCGGACCACAACTGGCGGCGGTCGATCCGATCGCACCCCACACCCCGGTGGCCCGCGCCCGATCCGCCTCGTCCGGATACGTGTACCGAATCAAGGCCAACGAGGCCGGAATCAACAGCGCCGCACCGATTCCCTGCGCGATCCGCGCGGCCACCAACACCCCCACCGCGGGGGCGGCCGCACACGCCACCGAAGCCAACCCGAAGAACGCCAGCCCCACCTGAAACGACCGCCGCGCCCCGAACCGGTCGGCCAGCCCGCCACCCAACATGAGCAGCGCCGCGACGGTGACGGTGTACCCGTCCACCACCCACTCCAGCCCCGTCACGGTGGTGTGCAGCCCCACCGCCATCCGGTCCAAGGCCACCGCGACAATGGTCGTATCCAAAATGACCAGCGCGAATCCCGCGGAAATCGCGACCAGCGCCAGTCTCCCGCTGTCCGTCCGAGCCGATTCCAATGTCCGGGTCATAACTCCACCCTGCATCGAAATCACTTCGGCCCGAACCGAACCATGCTGTCCGGTCGATTCAGGCGACTCGCAGCGTTGCCGTGTCGAGGCCGATCGTGCGTTGCAGCGCATCTCGACCGGCCGGGGTGATCGTCACCGCGCGGGGCGTGTTTCCGGGTGCGCACCAGCGTTCTTCGCGCATGCGCCGGAGCAGCAGCGCGCCCAGACCACCGGCCAGGTGGTAGCGGCGCTCCGACCAGTCCAGACAGACCCGGACCGGCGGTCGGCGTCCGAACTGCCGTAAATCCGCGGCGGCGACGCCCAATTCGTCGAGCAGCGGGTGGGAGCGGTCCGCCGCGGACCACTGACCGTCGATGATGTTCAGCATCGACGCGTCGCACAGTGCGTCGAACACCGCCACGCCGACGGCCCCGGCCAGGTGGTCATAACAGGATCGGGCGATCTTCAGATCCCGGTTGGCGCGCGCCCCGCGCAGTGATTTGACCGGCCGCACGGGCGAGATCAGGGCCATCGCCTCGATCGCCTGGACCACCTCCGGCAGTGCGATGCGGTAGTACCGGTGCCTGCCCACCCGTTCCACCGCCAGCCAGCCCTGGTCGACCATCTTCCCCAGATGCTCGCTGGCGGTCGCCGCGGTGACGCCCGCCGCCCGCGCCAACTCCCCCGCGGGCTGTGCCCGTCCGTCGGCCAGCACGGTCAGCATTCGTGCCCGGGCCGGATCCGCCAGCAGCCGCGCGGCACCGGAGATGTCCACATCGCCGTCTCTGATCGGTTCCATGCCTCCAGTCTCCCGCCACCACGCTTCGGCCCCGACCGAAGTATCCGACGGCGTCAGAACAGGGTCATGGGGTCGGTGGGGATGGGGTCGGGCAGGGGTTCGAGGTCGGGGAGGTGGGCACGGACCTCGGCGTGGAAGCGGCGGGCCAGTGCGCGCGAGGCCGCGTTGTCGGGCGTGTGGATGAACACCGTCGGCGAGCGGCCCTCGCGCAGCCAGCGCACGGTGGTGTCGATCCAGGGTTGCCAGCCCGCGACGGTGGCGGCCTGATCGTCGCGGCCGTGGTAGCGAACGATGGGGTATTGGGTGAGCGCACGGGTGCGGCGGGGATTGTTCGGCTTCTTGGAGCGGGCCTCGAATTCGGCCGGACTCGCGGCCGGTTTCGCGAACAGCACCGTGGTGTCGAAGGGAATCCATTCCGCGCCAGCGGCTTCCAGCACGGATTCGAGTTGGGCGGTGGCACGGGGATTTTCGAAGAACACCGGGTGCCGGACCTCGACGGCGCAGCGGTAGTGGGTCGGCAGCCCGTCGAGCAGATCCGCCAGCGCGGGCAGGTTGGTGAACGAGGCGGGCAGCTGCACCCACAGCGCGTGCAGGCGGCGACCGAGCGGTTCGATGGCGTCGAGGAAGGCGGTCATCTCGGCGTCGACGCCGGTGAGGCGTCGGTCGTGGGTGATGGTGCGGGGCAGTTTGATCACGAAGCGGAAGTCGGGATCGGTTTGGCGGGCCCAGGATTCGACGGTGCGCCGCTGCGGTGTCGCGTAGAAGGTGGTGTTGCCCTCCACCGCATTGCACCAGGACGAATAGGTGCGCAGGCGTTCGGCCGGGGGTAGCGGCCGATCCTGCCAGTCCGGGTGTGTCCACATAGCGCAACCGACGTAGAGCCGCATACCTGCCACGTTAGGTCAAGGACTTCTTGGGCCGCAGCCAACCGAAGGTAAGCTCGACCGCCCTGGTCCAGTTGTCGTACTCGGCGGCCCGCAGCGCCGGATCCATGCGCGGCAGCCACTGCGCGGCGACGCGCCAATTGTGGCGCAGGCCCTCGAGATCGGGCCAATACCCGACCGCCAACCCCGCCGCGTACGCCGCCCCCAGCGACACCGTCTCGGCCACGATCGGCCGCATGACCGGTATGTCGAGCACGTCGGCGATGATCTGCATGAGCAGGTTGTCCGAGGTCATGCCGCCCGCGACCCGCAGCGCCCCGGCCCGCAGGCCGGAATCGGCGTTCATGGCCTCGACGACATCGCGGGTCTGCCACGCGGTCGCCTCGAGCACCGCGCGGGCGATGTGCCCCTTGGTGACATACGAGGTGAGCCCGATCAACAACCCGCGCGCGTCACTGCGCCAGTGCGGCGCGTACAGCCCCGAGAAGGCGGGCACCAAATAGCAGCCGCCATTGTCTTCCACTGTGCCCGCGAGGGTTTCGATCTCCGGCGCGCTCGCGATCAGCCCGATATTGTCCCGCAGCCACTGCACCAGCGAGCCCGTCACCGCGATCGGCCCCTCCAGCGCGTACACCGGCTCCGGCCCGATCTGATAGCCGATGGTGGTCAGCAGCCCGTGCTTGGACCGCACCAGCTCCCGCCCGGTGTTCATGAGCAGGAATCCGCCGGTGCCATAGGTGCATTCGGTCTCGCCGGGCGCGAAACACGTCTGCCCGAACAGGGCCGCGTGCTGGTCCCCCAGCGCGGCCGCGATCCGCACCCCCGGCAGCACCCGCCGCGCGACCCCGAACTCACCGGTCGAGGGCTGAATCCGCGGCAGCATCGCCTTGGGAATCCCGAAGAACCGCAACAGTTCATCGTCCCACTCCAGCGTCGACAGATTCATCAGCAGCGTGCGCCCGGCATTGGTCACATCGGTGACGTGCACCCCGTGGTCGGCGCCCCCGGTGAGATTCCAGATCAGCCAGGTCTCCATGGTCCCGAACAGCACCTCGCCACGTTCGGCCCGCTCCCGCAGCCCCGGCGTGCGATCCAGCAGCCAGCGCAGCCGCGGCGCGGCGAAGTAGGTGGCCAGCGGCAGGCCGCACAGCTCCCGAATCCGTTCCGCCCCGGCCGATTCCCGCATCTGCTCGACGAGTTCCTCGGTGCGCACGTCCTGCCACACGATGGCCCGCCCGATCGGCGTCCCGGTGCTCGCGTCCCACACCACCGTGGTCTCGCGCTGATTGGCGATACCCACCGCCGCGACCTGTTCGATGGTGATCCCCGAATCCCGCAGTGCCGCCGGGACGATGCGCTCGACATTGCGCCAGATCTCGAGCGCGTCCTGCTCCATCCACCCCGGGCGCGGATAGTGCTGCTTGTGCTCACGCTGCGCCACGCCGCTCAGCCGGGCCCGCTGGTCGAAGAGGATGGCCCGGGTCGAGGTGGTGCCCTGATCGATGGCGAGCACGAACTTCTGCGTCACTGTGAACCCCTCTGCGTCACTGAGAATCTCCGGGATCTCACTGCGCACCACCGAGATCCCGCGATACCGCGGCCGCCGCGTCGCGCACCTGGGCGATCGGCGCGGGCCGGAAACGCAACTGCCCGTCGCAGAGCCGGTCGACCGGCCCGGTGATGCCGATGGCACCCACCACCAAACCACCGCGCGAGCGAATCGGCGCGGCGACACTCGCCTCGCCGGAACGGTATTCACCGATATCCCCGGCCCAGCCGGTGCGCCGCACCTCGGAAACGGTCCGCCGCAACGCGATCGGATCGGTGATGGTGCGATGGGTGAGCGCGGGCAGCCCGCCGTCCCGAACGCTGTCGGCCAGCTCACCGTCGTAGGCCAGCAGCACCTTGCCCAGAGCCGTTGCGTGCGGCGGCAATTCCTCACCCACCGCGAGTTCCTGCTCGGTGTTGTCGGGCCGGAAGACGTGATGGATCACCACCACTCCCCCGTCCACGGGCGCGGCGATCCGCACCGATTCCCCGCTGCGCGCGGCCAGCGCGTCGGCCCGATTGATGGCCCGCGAACGCAATTCATTGGCATCCAGGTGCCCGGCCCCGAGATCCTGCAGCGCCGGACTCAACTGGTACTTGCCGCTCACCGCGTCCTGATCCACGAACCCCACGCCCTGCAGCGTCCGCAGGATTCCGTGCGCGGTCGGCTTGGCCAGCCCCAGCGCCGCGGCGATCTCCCCCACCCCCATACGCCCGGATCCGCGCGCGAGCAGCCGCAGGATGGCCGCGGCGCGCTCGATCGACTGAATCGGACCCGGCATGCTCGTAACCTATCAGCAAACCGTTCGGCATTGTCGAACGCGTCGCCTGTCCCATTGACGTTCCACTTCGTAGCGTGGACGTCGGGCCCGGCCGAACCCGCGCCCACCTGGGAAAACGAACTCAACGACGAGTTTCCGGAAGGGACCGCGATGACGCAGTACGTCGGAGCCATCGATCAAGGCACGACCTCCACGCGATTCATGGTGTTCGACCATGGCGGCAATGTGGTTGCCCGCCATCAACTCGAGCACGAGCAGATTCTTCCCCAGGCAGGGTGGGTCGAGCACAACCCGGCGGAGATCTGGGAACGCACCCGCACCGTCATCAAGAGCGCCCTGGCGGGCGCCCGCCTCACCGCCGCCGATCTGGCCGCGGTCGGCGTCACCAACCAGCGTGAGACCACCATCGTGTGGGACCGCCGCACCGGCGTCCCGTACTACAACGCCATCGTCTGGCAGGACACCCGCACCGATCGCATCGTCGCCGAGATCGAGAAGGCGGGCAAGGGCGATCTCATTCGCCAGCGGGCCGGTCTGCCGCCCGCGCCGTACTTCTCCGGCGGCAAGCTCAAGTGGATCCTCGACAATGTCCCCGGCGTCCGGGAAGACGCCGAGAACGGCCACGCGCTCTTCGGCACCCCCGACACCTGGCTGATCTGGAATCTCACCGGCGGCGTTCATGGCGGCGTGCACATCACCGATCCGACCAATGCCTCGCGCACCATGCTCATGGATCTCGAAACCTTGGACTGGGACGACGAATTGCTCGCCCTGTTCGGGGTGCCGCGGGCCATGCTGCCGCGCATCGCGCCGTCCTCTAATCCGGAGGGCTTCGGCACCACCAACCCGGACGGCCCCTTCCGCGGCGCGGTCAAGGTCGCCGGTGTGCTGGGAGACCAGCAGGCCGCCACCGTCGGCCAGGTCTGCTTCCAGCCCGGCGAGGCCAAGAACACCTACGGCACCGGCAACTTCCTGATGCTGAACACCGGCCCGGAGATCGTGCACTCCAAGCACGGCCTGCTGACCACGGTCGCCTACCAGTTCGGCGACGACAAGCCGGTCTACGCGCTCGAGGGCTCGATCGCGGTCACCGGTTCGGCCGTGCAGTGGCTGCGCGATCAGCTCGGCATCATCTCCGGCGCGGAACGCGTCGAGGCCCTTGCCCGTCAGGTCGACGACAATGGCGGGGTCTACTTCGTGCCCGCCTTCTCCGGCCTGTTCGCCCCGTACTGGCGCGCGGACGCCCGCGGCGTGATCGTGGGCCTGTCCCGCTACAGCAACAACGCCCACATCGCCCGGGCCACACTGGAATCCATCTGCTACCAGACCCGCGACGTGGTCGAGGCCATGCAGCAGGATTCCGGGGTCAAGCTCGACACCCTGCGCGTGGACGGCGGCGTCACCGCCAATGAACTGGCCATGCAGATCCAGGCCGACTTCCTCGGCGTCCCGGTCTCGCGCCCGGTGGTCGCGGAGACCACCGCGCTCGGCGCGGCCTACGCCGCCGGTCTGGCGGTCGGATTCTGGTCCAGCACCGACGAACTCGTCGCCAACTGGCACGAGGACAAGAACTGGCAGCCCACCATGTCCGAGGAAGCGCGCCAGAAGGGTTACGCGCGTTGGCTCAAGGCCGTCTCGCGCACCCTCGACTGGGTCGACCTCGACGATGACGACGACCAGCACCGCTGAGCCGCAACAGACTTCACATCACCGATAACAAGGAGTACTTCGTGTCCGCACAACTGGATCCCGCCTACCGCGCCCGGGCGATTGATTCGCTCGGCGACACCGAAATCGATGTGCTCGTGATCGGTGGTGGTGTGACCGGAGCGGGTGCCGCCCTGGACGCCGCCTCGCGCGGCCTGTCCGTCACGCTGGTCGAGGCGCGCGACTTCGCCGCCGGTACCTCGAGCCGCTCCTCCAAGCTCATCCACGGTGGCCTGCGCTACCTCGAGCAGTACGACTTCGCCCTGGTCCGTGAGGCTTTGAAGGAGCGCGGGCTGCTGCTGAACAAGCTGGCCCCGCACCTGGTGCACCCGGTCTCGTTCCTGTTCCCGCTGCAGAAGCACTACGAGCGCTTCTACATCGGCGCGGGCATCGCCCTCTACGACACCATGGGCGGCGCGCGCTCGGTGCCCATGCACCGGCACCTGAGCCGTTCCAAGGCACTGGAGTTGGCCCCGGCGCTGGCCGAGGACTCCATGACCGGCGCGATCCGCTACTACGACGCCCAGGTCGACGACGCCCGCCACACCATGATGGTGGCCCGCACCGCCGCCCAGCACGGCGCGACCGTGCTGACCCGCACCAAGGTCACCGGCCTGCTGCGCGACGGCGAGAAGGTCGTGGGCGCGAAGGTCGTGGATCTGGAAACCGGTCTGGAGCACAGCGTTCGGGCCAAGACCGTGATCTCGGCGACCGGCGTGTGGACCGACGACATGATCAAGATGACCGGCGTGGACTTCCCGTTCCACGTGCGCATGTCCAAGGGCGTGCACATCATGGTGCCGCGCGAGAAGCTGGACATGGGCACCGGCATCGCCATGAAGACCGAGAAGTCCGTGCTGTTCGTCATTCCGTGGGCCGAGCACTGGATCATCGGCACCACCGACACCGACTGGTCGCTGGACAAGAACCACCCGACCGCCACCGCCGGGGACGTGCAGTACATCCTCGACCACGTCAATTCGCTGCTGCGCGAACCGCTCACCCGCGCCGATATCGTCGGCACCTACGCGGGTCTGCGGCCGCTCATGACCGGCGCGTCCAAGGAGACCTCGAAGCTGTCGCGCGAGCACGCGGTGGCCGAGCCCGCCCCGGGCCTGTTCGTCATCGCGGGCGGCAAGTACACCACCTATCGCGTGATGGCCGCCGATGTGGTGGACGCCGCCGCCGAGCGCCTGGGCAGCGATGTCGCGCCGTCGGTGACCGCCAACCTGCCCATCCTGGGCGCGGTCGGCTACCAGGACATGCTGGACTCCCTCGCCGATGTGGCCGCCCGGGCCGAACTGCCGGTCGAGACCGTGGAGCACCTGCTGGGCCGCTACGGCTCGCTCTCGGAGGAGATCTTCGATCTCATCGCCGCGGTTCCCGAACTGCGCGAACCGATTCCGGGTGCCGAGGACTACCTCGCGGCCGAGGCCGTGTACGCCGCCACCCACGAGGGCGCGCTGCACCTGGACGACCTGCTCACCCGCCGCACCCGCATCTCCATCGAGGTGGCGGACCGCGGCCTGCAGGCGGCCCCGGAGATCGCCCGTCTCATCGCCCCGCACCTGGGCTGGACCGATGAGCGCACCAACGAGGAGATCAACCGCTACTTCGACCGCGTGCACGCCGAGCTGGCCGCGAACGAGGAGAAGGACGACGAGGCGGCCAATGCGGCGCGCCTGATCGCCGTCGGCTGATTTCGATAACGCACTGTAGCGCCGTACGAGCATTTTCGTACGGCGCTACAGCTGTATCTCGAGAGCTGAATTCCGCTGCGCCGGAGTTATTTCCGGAACTTGTGTTCCGCGCCCCTTTACCTCTAGCGTGTTTCTAAAGGTTTGCTGAGCGAAAGACCGTAGAGTCTGGTTCAGAGTGGCATCGGACGCCGAACGGAAGGCGAATCAATGGGCTTCAGCTCTATTTTTGTCAGTGAGGCACTAGGTACCGGAGTACTGATACTTCTCGGTGCCGGTGTGGTTGCCAATGTGGTGCTCACCAAGTCGAAAGGCTTCGATGGCGGCTGGCTGCTGATTACCTTCGGCTGGGGTCTCGGCGTTTTCGGCGGCGTCTATGTCGCCTACAAGTCGGGCGGCCATCTCAATCCCGCGGTCACCATCGGCAATCTCTTCTCGGGCGCGAAGGAATACGCTCCCGGCGTCGAGGTGAATTTCACCAATACCCTTGCCTACCTGTCGGGTCAGCTGGTCGGCGCGTTCCTGGGCGCGTGCGCCGCGTACGTGGTCTACAAGAAGCACTTCGACGAGGAGCCCGACGAGGGCAAGAAGCTGGGCGTGTTCTCCACCGGTCCGGCCATCCGCTCGTACTCGTGGAACTTCCTCACCGAGGTCATCGCCACCTTCGTGCTGGTCTTCGTGATTCTCGCCTTCGGCAAGACCCCCAGCGGCCTGGGCCCGCTGGCGGCGGCCCTGCTGGTGGTCGGCATCGGCGCGTCCCTGGGCGGCCCGACCGGCTACGCCATCAATCCCGCGCGCGACCTCGGCCCCCGCATCGCCTACGCCCTGCTCCCCACCCGCCGCGCGGCCAATGTTCTCCCCGAACGCATTCCGGCCGACGTGACCGCGGGCGGCGCGGCCCAGCGTGTCGTCGAGGAGAATCCGGGCGACCCGGTCTCCTCCACCGAGAAGAACGCCGACTGGTCCTACGCCTGGGTCCCGGTGCTGGGACCGCTCGTCGGCGGCGCGCTCGCGGGCCTGGTGGCCCAGTGGTACATGTAGCGGAGCTCAGACTCCGAGGCTGTGCAGATCGCCGGGGGCCGCGCCGAGACTGAAGAAGTGCTCCGGCGCGACCTCCACGAAAATCGCTCGGCCGGTGGCGATCACCGTATCGCCATCGGTCAGCGTGGTGTCTATGAAGAGCTTTCGGCCCTCGCGGGCGGCGAGGATCGCGGTCACCACATAGTCGCGGTGCAGGCGGGCGGGGGCGCGGAAGGTGACGTCGAGCTTGACCGTGACGGCGGGCTGGCGCAGGGGGACCAGGATCGCGCCGCTGGCGTCGTCCAGGGCCGCGGCCACAATCCCGCCGTGCGCCACCCCGGGTGCGCCCTGATGCCGCTCGTCCATGGTGAACGTGCCGCGCACGGTGTCGCCGCGGCGTTCGAAGGCGATGCGCGGCGAGGCCGGATTGGCGGGTCCGCAGCCGAAACAGCCGGGGTGATGCGGCGGAAACGGCCCGTCGGCGACGAGGTCGCCCAGCGGCAGCGGCACGGCGTCGCGATCATGATCCATACCCAAGAATTTAACCCATATTCAAAAATTCCGCCTGACTCGGCCACATGACGGTGACGGCACGCCAGTCGGGCATCACCTCTTCCCAGAGGCAGCCTTTCCGCTGGCCGCCTTGGCGCTGCCGTTCTTGTGATGGCCATTGCTGTTGGCGGACTTGGACTTTCCGCCCTTGCCGCCGACGGTCGCGATGGACTCCTCGGTGATCTTGGCGTCGGTCTTCTTCCCGCCGGTGTGGTGCACCGCCTCGATCGTCAGCCCGTTGTCGTCGGCGTCGATGCGGACCGTGTCGCCGGGCGCAAGCGCGCCCTCGAGGAGCTTCTTCGACAGCGCGTTGTCCAACTGCTTCTGCACCGTGCGGCGCAGCGGGCGGGCACCGAACTCGGGCTGATAGCCGTTGTCCGCCAACCAATCCATGGCCCGCTCCGACACGTCCAGGCCGATGTCCTGGGCGTGCAGGCGGCGGCGCGTGCCGTCGAGCACCAGATCGACGATGTTCCGCAGCTGTGACTTGTCGAGGCGGTGGAAGATGATCTGCTCGTCGAGGCGGTTGAGGAATTCGGGCCGGAACTGGCGGCGCAGCCGCTCCTGCAACTGCGGCTCGATCGAGGCCAGGTCGCCGTCCTTCGCCGACAGGATGAGATCGGAACCGATATTGCTGGTGAGGATCACGATGGTGTTCTTGAAATCGACCGTGCGGCCCTTGGAGTCGGTGACGCGGCCGTCGTCGAGGAGTTGCAGCAGCACATTGAACACGTCCGGATGCGCCTTCTCGACCTCGTCGAACAGGATCACCGAATACGGTTGGCGGCGCACCTTGTCGGTGAGCTGGGCGGCATCGTCGTAGCCGACGTATCCGGGCGGCGCGCCGACCAGCCGCGACACCGTGTGCTTCTCCTGGAACTCGCTCATATCGAAGCGAATGAGCCGGTCCTCGTCGCCGAAGACGGTCTCCGCCAACGCCTTCGCGAGCTCGGTCTTACCCACACCGGTGGGGCCGAGGAACAGGAACGATCCGACGGGTCGATTCGGATCCTTGAGCCCCGCGCGGGCCCGGCGCACCGCCTCGGCCACCGCCACAATGGCCTCCTCCTGACCGACCACGCGCTGATGCAGATCCTGTTCCAGCTTCAGCAGTTTCGCGCGCTCCTCGGTGGTGAGGTCGGCGACCGGAATGCCGGTCTGGCGCGAGACCACCTCGGCGATATCGGTGATCTCGACCGTCGGAATCGAGGTGCGGTCCACCTCGTCGGCGGTCTTCTTCTCGGTCTTGGCGATCTCGGCCTTGATCTTGTTGGCCTTCTCGTAGTCCTCGGCGGCGACTGCGGCGTCCTTCTCCCGATTCAGGTGCGCGAGCTTGTCTTCCAGCTCGCGGACCTTCGGATCGGGTGTGCGTTCGCGCAGGCGCACGCGCGCGCCCGCCTGGTCGACCAGGTCGATGGCCTTGTCCGGCATGAACCGGTCGGTGATGTAGCGGTCGGACAGCTCCGCCGCGGCGATCAGCGCCTCGTCCAGATAGCGCACCTGATGGTGTTCCTCGTACACGTCCGAGAGTCCGCGCAGGATCTCGATGGTGTCGGCCACCGACGGCTCGGACACCATGACCGGCTGGAAGCGCCGCTCGAGCGCCGCGTCCTTCTCGATGTACTTGCGGTACTCGTCGATGGTGGTCGCGCCGATGGCGTGCAGCTCACCGCGGGCCAGGGCGGGCTTGAGCATATTGCCCGCGTCCATGGAGCCCTCGCCACCGCCGCCCGCGCCCACGATGGTGTGCAGTTCGTCGATGAAGACCACCAATTCGTCGGAGTGCGCGCGCACTTCGTCGAGCACCTTGGTGAGCCGCTCCTCGAATTCGCCGCGGTACTTGCTGCCCGCGACCATGGAACTCACGTCCAGGGCGATGACGCGGCGATCGGTCAGGGTCTCGGGGACGTCGCCATTGACAATGCGCTGGGCCAGGCCCTCCACGATGGCGGTCTTGCCCACGCCCGGGTCGCCGATGAGGACGGGATTGTTCTTGCGGCGGCGCGAGAGGATCTCGACGGTCTGCTCGATCTCCTCGGCCCGCCCGACCACCGGATCCACCTTGCCCGCACGGGCTTCGGCGGTGAGGTCGCGGCCGTACTCGTCGAGGGTCGGGGTGTCGGAGGGCTCCTTGGCCGTGGTGGCGGCGGGCATCTTGGCACCGGAGAGCGCCTGGGCGGCCGGACTGTCCGGCAGGCTCGCGATGCCGAGCAGCAGGTGTTCCGGGCCGATGTAGCTGCTGCCCGCCTCGGCGGCGCTGCGCTGCGCGTTGCGCAGGGCCAGCTTGGCGGCCGGACTCAGGGCCAGCGCGTGGTCACCGCCGTGCGCGCCCACACCGCTGCCGGTGGCGGCCCGCATCTGCTTGCGCAGTTGCCCAGGGTCACGGCCGATTTCGGCGATGATGCTCTGCGACGGTTCGATGTCGGCGGCCGCCCAGAGCAGGTGTTCGGGGGTGATCTCGGTGCTGCCCCAGTCGTGCGCGGCCCGCCGCGCGTCGGCGACGACCTGTTTGGCGCTCTCGCTCAGCAAACGACTCAGGTCGATGCGTTGCACCGGGGGTTGGCGGGACATTCCGGATCCGAAGAAGCGGCTGAAGATGTCGTCGAAGGAGTCGAAGGAACCCATCGAACTGGGCCAACCCTGGGTCATGGTCACCTCGCGGTTCGGGTGGCGCATCGCTTCGACTCGGATTGACAACAAGTCTGCCGACGCGTCAGCTAACGGATGGCGAACTCGGGTTCCACAGTAGTAGCCTCGGCGCGGACGGCAAGTGCCCGTAATGACTTTGTTCCGATCGAACGGAGTCCGAATGAGCGCCCTGCACGACGAGCTCGACACCCGCGCGACCGCGGTGGGTCCGCAGGTGGTGCGGTGGCGACAGCATCTGCACCAGCATCCGGAGCTGTCCAACCGCGAGGTCCACACCGCGGCGCTGATCACCGATCACCTGAAGTCCTCGAGCCTGGACGAGGTTCGCACCGGCATCGCCGGGCACGGCGTGGTCGGGGTGCTGCGCGGCGGGCAGCCGGGCGACCGGGTGATCGCGCTGCGCGCCGATACCGACGCGCTGCCGGTGCCGGACCTGTGCGGGGTGCCCTTCGCCTCGCACGTGGTCGACAAGACCTATCCCGGTGGGCCGTTCCCGGTGTCGCATGCCTGCGGGCACGACTGTCACACCTCGATGCTCATGGGTGCGGCCACCGTCCTGGCGGGCGTCCGCGAAAAGCTGCCCGGCACGGTGCTTTTCGTCTTCCAGCCCGCCGAGGAAGGGCCGCCGGTGGACGAGAAGGGCGGCGCGAGCGAGATGCTCGCACAGGGGGCGCTCGACGATCCCGTGCCCACCATGGCGTTCGGGTTCCACGTGACGCCATATCCCAAGGGCTACATCGGATATCGAGTCGGCAATCAATTCGGGGCCTCCTGCCTGGTCCAGATCACCCTCACCGGACAGCAGGTGCACGGGTCCACCCCGTGGATGGGCATCGACCCCATGCCCGCGGCCGGTGCCATCCTCACCGGGGTCGGCCAGATCTATCGACAGGTCAGCGCCTTCGACCCCGTCACGGTGAGCATCGGGCACGTGGAGGATGTCGGGCGGTTCAATATCATCGGCCAGACCGTGACACTGTGGGGCACCATCCGCTGCTCGATCGAGAGCGATATGGGCGAGGTGCAGACGCGGCTGCGGACCCTGGCGACGAATACCGCGGCGGCCTACAACTGTTCCGCGACAGTCGAATTCCTCCAAGACGTGCCCGCGGTGCACAATCAGCAGGCCTGGATGGACGCCGGGCTGCCCACCTTCCGGCGGGTGGTCGGGGACGATCGGGTGGTGCCCACCCCGCCCACGCTCGGATACGACGACGTCTCCGAGTTCGTCAACAAGTACGGCGGGTTGTACGTGACGCTGGGGGTACAGGACGCGCAGCTCGGCGCGGACGGTCTACCCGTCCCGGTGCCGGGCGGACGCGGGATGTTCATGAACCACAATCCGCACTTCTACGCCGACGACGACACCCTGGTGACCGGGGTGCGGCTGCACGCGCAGGTGGCCTACGACCATCTCACCGGTGTGCTGGTACCGAAATAGGTTGTCCAGCAGCGATATTGTGCACGAGCGCCGGTCAGCGTCCGGCGAGGACGGGCAGGAACGGCGCGTAGTCGCGCACGTGGCCCTCGGTCCAGTCCCAGAGGGAGACGGGGTCGACGGGGACACCGCGCTGCAGCACCAGTCGCCAGCCGTCGGACTGTTTCTCCCAGATATCGCCGTCGCGGTCGACGTACATGCCGGTGCGCTGGGGCTCGACACCCGGCTCACCCATTCCCCGGGGGAATTCCACACGCTTCACCACACCAACCATCCCCTCGTCTCGCTTGCTTCCAGTCAGAAGTATTCTCCCCGCCTCTTGCGGTTCACTTCCGGTCGGGTTGTGTGACCCATTCCTACTGTTAGCATTAGAAATAATTTTCCGTACCACACGGTCTACTTCACGGGCCGGGCCGCCCGTAACTATCCGACAACTATTCCGCAACCTTTTGGCATCTCCAGGTTTTTGAGGGATAGTGCTCTTCTTGCGGCGAACGTCCAGTTCGCTTCCGGGCGCAGGAGGACACCGATGGCAGGCGCGGAGCTGAGAGTGCTCGGCCCGCTGCAACTGTTCGTCGACGGTCGCGAAATCCCGCTCGGGACACCCATGCGGCGCGCGGTGCTGGGGCGACTCATTGTGGCCCATGGCCAGGTCGTGAGCACCGAGCGGTTGATCTACGACCTCTGGGCCGGGCATCCGCCACCCAAGGCGGCGGCGGTGCTGCAGGTACACGTGCACAATCTGCGGCGACTGTTCGAGCCCGACCGCCCGCGGCGCGCGCCCTCCCGATTCATCGTGTCCGAATCGTCCGGATATGCCTTGAAGATTCCCGAAGACGCCGTCGACGCATGGCATTTCGAACAGCAGTTACGGACCTATCAGGAACTGGTCAGCAATCCGGACATTCACACCGACGCGGTCGAACGCAATGCTCTTCTGGAAGCCGCCCTGGCCCTCTGGCACGGCCCCGCGCTCGAGGCTTTCGCCGAGGCGGACTGGGCCATCGCGGAGGCCGATCGCCTCACCGACCTCTATCTGACCGCCGTGGAACTCAATGCCCGCACCGAACTCGAACTGGGTCGTTCCGGTGCGGTCGTGCGGGAACTGCGCCAGCTCTTCGACGATCATCCCGGGCGCGAGGAAATAGTCCGGCTGCTCGCCCTCGCGCAATATCAACTGGGCCAACAATTGGAGGCCCTCACCACCATTCGCCGCTCCCGGGACTTCCTCGCCGTCCAATTCGGCGTGGACCCCTCCCCCGCCCTACGCGACCTCGAGATCGCCATCCTCAACCACTCGGCGACCCTCAACTCCACGGCGACCCTCGACTCGACGACCGCGGCACAGGCCACGACCTCGGCCGAGATCTCGGTAACGACCGCGGTTCGGCCGGAATCGGTCGCGGCGCAGGCACCCGAACCGGCCGCCGACACCGGCGAGTCTCATTGCACCACAGGCTATGTCACCGAGCTGTCCGAGTTGCTGCACACCGCCGAGGCCGCGCGCGGCGGGCGGCTGCGGCTCGCCTGGGTGTCCGGCGAGGCCGGAATCGGCAAGACCGTGCTGGCGGAAGCGGTCCTGTCCGCGCTGGCGAGCGCGGATTGGCTGGTCGCGACCGGCACCTGTCCCGAAATCGACGGTGCGCCAACGGCATGGGCCTGGAGGGAAATCCTCACCGCGCTGGGGCCGATCGGATCGGAGTCGCCCTCCCCCCGCGGAGATGAGGAAACGTTCGCGCTGGCCCGGCTGATCGCCGAGAAGTGCCGTGCGGCAACGGCTTCGGGCCCGGTGGCGCTCCTGCTGGAAGACGTGCAGCGCGCCGATCCGGCGACCCTGCAGATCCTTCGGCAGGTCGCCGGGTGGTTACGCGACGAACCGGTCTTCGTGCTGGTGAGTCTGCGCCGGTCGGAAGCGGGCCGGGGCGCGCACAATTCGATCGCGGCGCTGGCACAGTACACGGGCGCGTGGATCGACCTCACCGGACTGGATCCGGAGGGGACCGGACAGGTCGCCCGGGCCGCGGGGGCCGGTGAGCTCGACGACGAGCAGGTGGCGGTGCTGCATCGGCGGACCGGCGGGAATCCGCTGTTCGTGCGGGAGGTGGCGAAATCGCTGGCCGGACAGGGCGATTTGGCCGAGGTGCCGGATTCGATCCGGGAGTTGATCGAGGTCCGGGTCGAGAAACTGCCACCCGGCGTCGCCGAGGTGCTGCGGCACCTGGCGGTCTGGGGCGAGGGTGCCGACCTGGCCATCCTGAGCGCCTCGACCGGCCTTTCCGAGGATGTCGTCATCGATCTGGTGGCGGCCGCCGAACGGGCCGGATTGGTGGAGTCGGGCAGTGGCGGGAGTATCCGGTTCGAGCACGGCTTGATTCGGGACGCGGTCTATCTGGGGATCCCGGCCCTGCGGCGGGGCCGAATGCACTGGGCGGCACTGGAACTGCTGGCCGAGCGGGCGGACGCGTTCGCGGCGGTGGCTCAGGATCCGGAGGTGCTGGCGCGGCACGCCACCGCGGGCGCGACGGCCGAAACCGCCTCGCGGGCCATCGAATACGTGGAGCGGGCGGCCGAGCAGCGCTACCGCCGGGGCATGCGCAGTGCGAGTGTGCGACTGCTGCGCTCGGCCGTGGAACTGCACCGGCTGGCCCGCCACGATGCCGAGCACGCGTCCGAGTCCGATCGAATCGCCCTGCTGCGCACGCGCTGTGCTCTGGTGACCGCGCTGGCCTATGACAATCGGCATCGGGAGGCGCGGGCGGAGCGGGATCGGGCCCTGACCCTGGCCGAGCAGCTCGGCGACCCGAATCTGGTGGTGCGGGCGCTCACCTGCTGGCGCGCACCGGTCATCTGGGCCATTCGGGATTGGCGCACGCCGGATCAGCGCCTGCGCCGGGCCCTGGCCCGCGCCCTGGCGCGACACGGCGTGCCGCGGGCCACCCTGGCTCTCCTGGAGACCGGCGCGGCACCGCCCGGATCGTCGGCGGATGATACGGAAGCCTTTGTCGGGCACCGTGATTCGTCCGATGCGGCGAGCGGCGAGCTGGTGCTGCTGCTGGTGGCCTCGACCTTCGAGACCGGGCTGGTGGAATACGCGACCGGGCATCGGCTGGCGACCTGGGCGCTGGCGATCGCGCGGCGGACCGGGGATCCGGAATTGCTGTGCGCGGCGATCAATGCCGTGACGTATCTGGCCTCCGACTACGGCGCGGAGTTCGCGCAACTGGTCACCGAGTTGGAGGAGGTGGCCACCGCGGCGGGGCTGGCCGAGTATCGGGCGCTCGCACATTATCTGGGCTACCGGGCCGCGATGGCGCGGACCGACCTGCGGGAGGCGGGACGGCGGGTGAGCGCCGCGGTGGAGTTCGCCGACGAGGGGCAGTTGCGGCCATTGCTGGATATGGTCGACTGTTTCGCCGCGACCATGGAGCTGCTGCGCGGGGACGTGGACGCGGCCGAGCGGCTGTATCGGCAGTTCGCCGCCCACTCCCGGCAATCCGGGATGATCAACCACGCCGAAGCGGAGTTGTTCTGCGCGCTGTCGATCGGCTGGGCGCGTGGCGATCTGAGTGGACTGCTGGACCGGCTCGCGAATACCTATGCGGCACTGCCCGCGTCGGCGGCCCCGGCGTACACGCTCGCCCTGCTCCGGGTGGGGCAGCGCGAGCGGGCTCGCGTCGTCTACGAGAACTCGGATCCGATTGCGGCGGGTTTCTATCCGGTTCTCATGTCGGCATTGCGGGCGGTTGCTGCCATCGAGTTCAGCGACATTCCAGCAATTCGACGGCTGTACGAATACCTGGCACCGCACGGCGGGACCCTCATCGGACTCGAAACCGGAATGGCCGAGTTCGGTCCGATGGACGGGATCCTGGCCCGACTGGCCGCGGCCCTGGGCGATACCGAGCGCGCGGCGGTCCATCGCGACCATGCCGAACGCCAGCTGGAAAGGATTCGCTCGGAACTGCCCGACCGCGGTGCCGCACTACCGCGCGAATCCGGATCGGGCCATTGGCCGGATATGTCGCTTCGCGTGGAACCGATGACCGCGGGTCATCGGTTCCCAGCTAATTTCCGCGGCCGTGATTAGCGCTAGTTAATTCTTGGCGCGCTGGTAAGCGTCGACGATCTCGGCCGGGATACGGCCACGCGAGGAAACCTGGTGCCCCTGGGCGCGCGCCCATTCCCGGATCGCGGTGCTCTCTTCCCGGTCCACGGCCGGACGGGTGCGACCACCGGCCGCGGTCTTGCGCTTGGAACGACCCACCTTGCGGGCCTTGTCGGTCCAGGGCTCGAGGGACTCCCGCAGCTTACCGGCGTTCTTGTTCGACAGGTCGATCTCGTAGTCGTTCCCGTCGATCGAGAAAAAGACGGTTTCGTCGGCCTTCGATTCGCCGTCGTAGTCGTCAACCAGAGTTACGGTGACTTTCTTCGCCATGGACTGCCCTTCCACGTGTGAGGTGCCGCTATTCGCCGAAATGCTAATGCCGCGGGTTGCAGGATTCAAACCAGGCGCGAATCGAATTAGGCGGCACCAGACTTTCTTGCTATTACCGCAGAGACCGGACGGTCTTCAGCACACCCGGAATGCGGCCAAGCGCCACCCGGAACGACCGCGGACAATGCGGGCGGCCAGCGCGAAATGCCGCGGGCCGCGATCGTATGCCGCGCACACTTCGGCCGTGCCGGGGTCGGCCATGATCACATCCACCCTGGTGAGCGTCGCGCTCCCGAGTCCGCGCCCGGGCAGCCGCCGCGCACCGGCCAGGGTGCGCACCGCGGCCACCACCGCCGGGTCGGCGACCGCGACCAACTGCACCGGCGGGCGGCGGCCGTCGAGCACCTCCAGCGTCAAACGCAAGACCTTCCCGGCGAATTGCGTTGCCGCGGTGTTGCACTCGTCACTCTCCCGATTTTTCACAGCGTGCGAAGACCGCAAAACCCGCTGCAGGCCCGCCGAACCCGTGCGGGAGACCGCTTTCGCGGCGGCCCGAGCGCCATCCATCCGATTGCGACACCGCGATGGACTCGTCGCCGACGCCCGCTCGATCGGAGGCCGCGGCGGGCACGGCCGCACCGGCGGCTCGAATCGCGGTGCGGGCAGCAGGAACCCACCCTCCAGCGTCACCAGTCCCCCTCTCGTGCGGATCCCGGCCACAAGCATGCCGGGATGACGAGGGACTCGGGGGATGGAATCGAACTTCGCACCCCGGGCCCAAATCAGCGGGGGCGGTTCACACCTGCTGCAGAGCCTTGGCCGCGTGCACCGGTCGCAAGGTCTTGCTCAGGTCGGTGCGCAGGGTGGTGGCGGTGTCGAGGAGGTAGTTCTGGCGGACCGACCACGGGTGTTTGTCGCCCTGGCGCGGGAAGTCGCCGATCGAGCGCTGAATGTAGCCGGAGGCGAGATCCAGCAGCGGACGTTCCCGCAGGGCCCGCTCGGGCCGCGGGACGACGGCCGTGTACCCGTTGCGGTCCATGTAGGCGAGGACCTTGCAGACCAGGCGTGAGGTGAGATCGGCGCGCAGGGTCCAGGAGGCGTTGGTGTAGCCGATGCAGACCGCGAAGTTCGGCACACCGGTCAGCATGGTGCCCTGCCAGACGAACTGCTCGGACAGTTTCACCGGCTCGCCGTCCACCACCAGATCGATGCCGCCGAAGGCGAGCAGCTGCAGGCCGGTGGCGGTGACCACGACATCGGCCTTGAGCACTCGGCCCGACTTCAGCCGAATGCCCTCGGGCACAAAGGTTTCGATGTGATCGGTGACCACCTCGGCCGTGCCCTTGCGCATGGCCTTGAAGAAGTCGGCATTGGGCACCGCGCACAGCCGCTGATCCCACGGGTTGTAGTCCGGGGTGAAGTGCTCGGCGACCAGGCTCTCGTCCTTCAGGATTCGCGTGGCGAGCCCGGTGAGCAGTTTGCGCGCGGCCTCGGGGCGGCGTCGGCAGTATTGGTAGAAGCCGATATTGAACAGGATGTTCTTGGTGCGGATGATCCGGTGCGCCAGATCCGGCGGCAGGAGTTCGCGAATCCGGTCGGCCACCTTGTCGCGGCCGGGGACCGCGGAGATCCAGGTGGGGCTGCGCTGCAGCATGGTGACCAGTTCGGCCTGTTCGGCCATGGCCGGGACCAGGGTGACCGCGGTCGCGCCGCTGCCGATGACCACCACCCGCTTGCCCGCGTAATCGAGGTCCTCGGGCCAGAATTGGGGGTGCACGACGGTTCCGGTGAAGTCGGCCAGGCCCGGGAATTCGGGTTCGTGCCCGTGGTCGTAGTTGTAGTAGCCGGAGCAGGAGTAGAGGAAGCCGCAGGTGAGGGTGCCGCGCTCGACCCCGTCGGCGGTCGTGCGCTCCACCGTCAGGGTCCAGCGCGATGCGGCGCTGTCCCACTGGGCGGCAAGGACTTTGGTGCCGAATCGGATGTGCCGGTCGATCCCGTTCTCGCTGGCCGTGTCGGTGATGTAGCGCAGGATGGACGGCCCGTCGGCAATGGATTTGGCGTCGCGCCACGGCTTGAACGGGTAGCCGAGGGTGAACATGTCGCTGTCGGAGCGAATGCCCGGGTAGCGGAACAGGTCCCAGGTGCCGCCGAGCGCCGCCCGGGCCTCGAGGATGGCGTAGCTGCGGCCGGGTTGTTCGGTCTGCAGGCGGTACGCCGCGCCGATGCCGGAGAGCCCGGCTCCGACGATGACGACGTCGAGGTGTTCGGCGGGGAAAGCGTTCATGACCTCCAGTCTGTTGTGCCCACCAGCCGGTTTCTTGACTCTGCGCGACAAGTATTTGATTCTGGACGACATGTCGGTGATCAGATCCGCGGGCCTGCGGGGATTCCGCGCGACCGTGGCCGAACTCGGCGGAGATGCCGAGGAGCTCACGGCCGCCTGCGGGCTGCCCGTCGCCGCCCTCGACACCGACGATCTGCTGGTCCCCGACCAGGCCGTGGCCGCGGTGCTCGAGCTCGCCGCGCATCGGCTCGCCTGCCCGGATCTGGGCCTGCGCATGGCCCGACGGCAGGAGCTGGACATGCTCGGCCCGCTGGCCCTCGCGATTCGCAATTCACCCACCCTGGCCGAGGTACTGGAGTGCACCTCGCGCTATCTGTTCGTGCACGCCCGCTCGCTCAGCCTGACCATGGCGCCGGACCCGTACGGGGATCGGGGCGTGATCGCGCTGCACTACGGCGTCGCCGCGCCCGGCCAGCCGACGCCCGTGCAGGGCACCGATCTGGGTTTGGCCTTCGTGCACAGGACGATTCAGCGTCTCGCCGAGGATCGCTACGGCCTGCGGTCGGTGGAGCTGCCCTACCGTCCGGCGGCCCCGATTCAGGCGTACGAGGAATTCTTCGGCGCGCCAGTGCGAATCGAACGCCCGGCCGCGCTGCTGCGGGTGCCGAGCAGCCTGGCCAATCGTCCGCTTTCCGGCGGCGACGAGAATCTGCATCGCCTCGCCATGGCCTTCCTCGCCGAACAGTCCGGCGACGCGGCCACGGCCATGGCCCCGCGCGTGCGCGCCACGCTGCAGAAGCTGCTCGGCACCGCCACCCCCGAAATCGACGCCGTCGCACGGCTGCTCACCCTGCACCCGCGCACCCTGCAGCGCCGCCTGGCCACCGAGGGCACCACCTTCGCCGCCATTCTCGACGAGGTGCGCCGCAGCGAGGCCCGCCGCTATCTGACCACCACCGATATGCCGATGAGCCAGGTGGCCTCGCTCATCGGCCTGGCCGAGCAGTCGGTCTTCACCCGCTGCTGCCAACGGTGGTGGGGCACTACGCCAACCGCGGTGCGGCGGGGTCGAGGCAGCTGACATCGGTCGGGCACGAACCGAAATGACGAGCACACGGTTCAGAAGCACACGAGTTTCGCTGGGCCCTTTGGCAAATCAAGCACGGCGAGTCACCCACGACGCGCAATTGTTTTGCGGGTTTTCCGCGTGTCGATCATGGTGAAGTCGCGGCCGGACCCTCAGGATGTGCTGATGATCGCCGAATGCCCGTCCTGCGCTTGGCCCTCGCCCACGGCCGTGTCCTCCCATCGCAGCGTGCAGTATCTGCGCTGCGTGTGCGGGCAGTGGCTGATCAGCGTGCACGGGAAGGTGGTCGGTGCGGCCGGGGGCACCACGTTCAGCGGGAACAATCCCCTGGCCGAGATCGCCGGAATCCGGGATTAGCTCGCCCCCACGAAGATTCGGACCGACGCGATGCGCAGTCCCTCGGCGAAGTCGAGTTCGGCGATGCCGCGGCCCTGCCGGGTCTCCACCGTCGCGGTGACCGTGCGGCCCGCGGCGATCGCCTTGGACCAGCGCAGACCCTTGACGCGAGTGGCGAAGTCCGCCAGCGACATCGCGCCGTCGGTGGCCCACTCCAGGCGTGGCACCGAGACCAGTGCCGCCCGAGCATCGGCGGCGTCGGCGCGCCCCAGCGCGTCCAGCAGTCGACCCGCCGCCTGCTTGCCCGGCTTGCCGACACCGCGCAGGCCGGACAGGAAACCGAGTGCGCCGCCGACGCCTTGATTGCCGAGCAGCTGCGGCCCCAGCTTCGCCCCGGCCAGCAGGCCCCGGGTGCCGGAGCCGAGCAGCTGGCCGATCATGCCCGCCAGTTCCCAATGTGCGCGCAGGGCACGGATTTTCAGGGTGCCGTCGACCTCTTCCAGGTCGTAGCGCAGATGCATGGGCACGTGCAGGGTGACGCCGGTGGACATGGTGGTGGCGATGGTCAGATCACGGAAGACCGTGGCACCGCACACCACGTCGTGGGCGACGTCGAAGGCAATGTCGTTGGGCGCGATGAACGTGTCGTAGAAGCGCTCGATGGCCGCGCGCCCGAGGTGCGGGCGCGAGCCGACCGGATCCTCCACGCTGCCGTTGTCGGCGAACAGGCCCACCCAGGCGGCCTTGTCGTGCGCGCCGACCGCCGCCGGTGAGGCTTCGACGGTCGCCAGTAGTTCGGCGGCGGTGGGATTCGCGGGCACGGTGTCCTCCAGGTGGTGAGCAAGCGCGCGCGATGATACCGAACCCTCACGATTCCCGAGGTCGGTCGGCGTGATTCGCGCGATCGCTCACCGTCTCATCGAATGGCCGTCAGGCGCGGCAGCAGCCGTTCGGCGAAATCGGTTGTGTAGGCGACGGGATCGCCGTCGGGCATGAAGTCCAGCTGCGTAATGCCCAGGGCGGCGAGCTGTTCGGCATCGCGCAGCACCTGATCGGGATTGTCGAGCGCGGGGGCGACATACACCGCGGTCTTGCGGATGGCGTCGTAGTCGCGCTTCTCGTTCTCGCAGTGCGCGCGCAGCACCTCGAGCTTGCCGGTCACGTCCTCGACCGAGCTGGCGAACAGATTGCACGCGTCGGCGTAGCGGGCCACCAGCAGCAGCGTCTTCTTCTCCCCGCCGCCACCGATGCGGATCGGCGGATGCGGGCGGGTCAAAGGCGCGGGGACACAGAGGGTTTCGGCCAGCTGGTAGTACTCGCCCTTGTACGGGCCGTTGTCGGGCCCCCACATCTGCAGGCAGATCTGCAGCGACTCCTCCAGCCGCTCGAAACGCTCGGCCATCGGCACCACCGGCACCCCGAGACCGCGCTGCTCACGCTCGTACCAGGACGCGCCGATGCCGAGTTCGGCCCGGCCGCCGGACAGCACGTCCAGGGTGGTGACGATCTTGGCCAGCAGGCCCGGGTACCGGTACATCACACCGGTCACCAACAGCCCCAACCGCATGCGCTCGGTCAGCGCGGCGATATAGCCGAGGGTGGTGTAGCCCTCCAGCATGGGCTCGTCGTGCGTGCCGCGATGCTCCATCTGGAAGTAGTGGTCCATGACCGTAAACTGCGCGAATCCGGCCTGTTCGGCAATGCGGGCGGTGTGCGCCAGGGTGGACGCGATGCGCTCGGGTTCGGCGGGCGTCGAGTAGTTCCAGTAGTGCAGGCCCAGTTCCATGAACTCAGTCTGCCCGATGAGAGGTGTCCGGGCTGGGCGGTTCGCGATCGATGTCGCGTGTTCGCGGTCCGCGCTCTCGGTGTGCGATCGGTACCGTCGGAGGCGTGCCTGCGCTCCGGAAGGTTATCGCAGCGGTCGTGGTCGTCACCGCCTTGATCGTCGGTCTCGCATTCGCCGGTTTACCCGTCTACGTGCATCCGCAGGTCGATCCGCTGCGCCCCGCGGACGCCATCGTGGTTCTGGGCGGCACCGCGTACGCGCGCTACGACCTGGGATTGCAACTGGCGCAGGAGGGTTACGCACCGGAGTTGCTGATCTCGCGGTCCACCGGCCAGCAGGATGCGGAGATGAACCGCTACTGCGACGGCGGCTATTCGTTCACGGTCTACTGCTTCGTCCCGGACCCGTGGACCACCCAGGGCGAGGCCGAGGAGATCGCGCGCCGGGCGCAGGCGGGACACTGGCGGCACATCATCGTGGTGACTTATACACCGCACGTCTCGCGCGCGCGGTACATCGTGGAAAAGTGTTTTCACGGCCAGATCACCATGGTGGCCAGCCCCAGTGATTCGGGTCTGGCGTTCTGGACATGGATGTATATCCGGCAGTCGGCGGGCTACGTGCGCGCGTTTCTGCAGCGCGGATGTTGAGCCGAAAGATACGCCACGGCCCCACAATTGAGCGTTACGATGAGGTTCGGGCAAAGGGAAGCGCGTCCGTCTCGGGGGTGGATGCGGGTGCGGAGGGATTTCCGGTGCGTATCGACGACCTTCATGCCGTGCGGGACACCGATCTCGTGGCCGACGTGTGCATTATCGGGTCCGGACCGGCGGGGCTGACCCTCGCCACCGAACTCGCGCACAGTTCGCTCCGGGTGCTGGTGCTGGAGAGCGGCGGCCTGGAACCAACACCCGAAAACGATGACCTCGATGACATCGAGAATGTCGGTGCGGCGCGGGCACAGCCGTATTCGAATGCGCGGAATCGAATTCTGGGTGGCAGTTCACATACCTGGAGCGGGCGCTGCGCACCCCTGGACGACCTGGATTTCGCGGCCCGACCGTGGGTGCCGTTCTCCGGTTGGCCCATTGGATTCGCCGAGGTGAAGCCGTATCTGGACCGGGCGGCCGCACATCTGGGGCTGGGTTACGGGAGCGAATTCACCGGGGATCGTTTCTGGGAACTGGCCGACCGCAATCCGCCCCGGCCGGAGGTGGACCGGCGCTGGCTGCGGCCCTACTTCTGGCAGATCAGCAAGGATCCCGCGGACCCGTTCGACGCCAAGCGATTCGGTGCCCATGCGGCGGAGATTTCCGCGGACAATGTGCGGATCGTAGTGAATGCCACTGTTTTTCATATTGATACCGACGTGGACGGAACCCACGTCGAGGCATTACGGGTCCTCGATTCCAGCGGAACCGAACGCCTGGTGCGCGCGACACGAATTGTGCTGGCCACCGGCGGAATCGAGAACGCGCGGCTACTGCTGGCCTCGAATCGCATCGTGCCCGGCGGTGTCGGCAATCGGCACGACACCGTGGGCCGATATCTGCTGGATCACCGCTGCGGCGTCGTGGGCGCACTCGATCCGCGCACCTCGGCGGCCGCGCGCGACCGTTTCGGCAAATACGTCGTGAAAACGCGCGGCGGTAAGCACACCTTCCTGCACGGATTGGCGCTGTCGCCGGAAATCCAGGCCGAGGAGGGATTGCTCAACTGCGCCTTGTGGATTCAAGAGGTGCCGTCCGAGGACGACCCCTGGGAATCGGTGAAGAACCTGCTGCGCGGCCACCTGACCATGCACGACGCCCGCACCGTCGCCAGCCATCCGGGCCTGCTGCTCTCCGGCGCGAAGCGCCGCCTCATCGACAACGCGGGCCTCCCACGCAAGCTCGAACACGTGGAGTTGCGCTGCATGGTCGAGCAGACGCCCGATCCGAACAGCCGGATCACCCTGAGCGACAAGACCGATCACCTCGGCATGCCCCGCCCGCGCATCGACTGGAAGGTGAGCGCCCAGGAGGACCGCACCGTCCGCCGCGCTGCCGCCCTGGTCGCCGACGAGTTCGCCCGCCTCGGCCACACCTCGCCCGCGCTGCGCGAATGGGTCCGCGGGACAAGCGATCTCACCGCCGCCCTCACCGACTGGGCCCACCCCACCGGTTCCACCCGCATGTCCGCCGACCCCCACACCGGTGTCGTGGACGGCGACTGCCGCGTCCACGGCATGGACAACCTCTACATAGCCGGAAGTTCGGTCTTCCCCACCAACGGCCACGCCAATCCGACGCTCACCATCGTCGCCCTGGCGGTCCGGCTGGCGGACCGGCTCCGCCGCTGACGCATCGCGCCGATGCGGGGATTACTGCTTGGGCAGCGGCAGGTCGACGCCGCCGACGTCGGTGACCTTCCAGTCGCTCTTGGGGTCGACATTGACCGTGTAGTACACGGTGGTGAGGACGCCGTCGGGGTTCTGGGCGTTGGTGGAGTTGACGTTCAGATAGACATTGACCTTGTAGACGCCATTGTCGCGGTTGATGACCTGCGAGCTCAGCAGGGTGGGGCTCGAGGTCCACTTCAGCGGGACCAGGATCTCCTGCAGCTTGGCCGAGGTGGCGTCGAACTTGTTGGCCAGGGCCGGGGTGGTGTTGGCCTTGAGGCGCGCGGTCCACGCGTTGAAGTCGGCGTAGTTGAGATTGGCCGCGCCCAGGGCATAGTCGGAGGCGACCTGCTCGGCGTGCTTGTCGTCGGCGGCCCGGGCCGCGGCGTCGTTGACCTCGCCGCGCGCGGACTGCCACAGCACGGTGACCCACACCAGGGCGCCGACCAGCAGCACCGCCGCGGCCGCGGTCACGAGGGTCGACAGCTTGACCGACACGGTCTTGGAGACAACAGGGGTCTCCGGCTCGACCGGCTGCTTCGGTTCGGTGTCCTGAGACATGGGTTGTTCTCCTTGCTGGTACTGCTATTTCACGTCGACCCGCACACGCACGGCACCGTCACCGGTGGACGCGAGCGCCTGCGAGATCAAACTGCTGATATTGATCTGCGGCCCGGCCGTGCGGGCCGCGTCGGCGAGCGGCTGCAACTGGGGCGCGAGGGTCTTCAATTCGGGTCCGGCCTGCGCCAACCAGTCGGTCAGCTTCGCCAAGAAGGGTGCCAGTCCGTTGCCTTCCACATAGGCCTGGGGGCCGGGGGCACGGTCCACCAGTCTACCGACGGCATTGATGAGCTCCTCGAGCGACTGTTCGAACTGCACGAATGCCGGTGCGGCCGCCGCGGTGGCCTCGCCCATGCCCGCGATATTCGAGGCCGCCGCCTGGAAGCTATTGAGTAGCTGGGCGATCTTCGGCTCGCGGCTCATGATGGCCTGGGCCAGCAGATCCCCGGCCCGGGTCAGGTTCGGCATGGACGAATCGGTGTCGTGGAAGGCCGTGCCCAGGGTGCTGGCCAGCGAGGCGGCCACCTTCGGATCGAGCTGGTTCATGACCTTGTTGACCAGCCGCGACACCTCGGGCACCGACAGCGGCGAGGTGACCGCCGCGGTGTCGAGGCGCTGGCCGTCGGTCAGGTACGGCCCGCCCGCCGCCTTGGGCCGGAATTCCACGAACGGCTCGCCCAGCGCGGACAGCTGCTCGATGGTGATATCGCTGTTGGTGGGCAGTCGGCGATCGCCGTCGATGCGGAAGCCCACCTCGACGCCGCGCGCGGTGGAGTCCACCGAGGTGACCTTGCCGACCTTCATGCCGGTCAGCAGAATCGGCGAACCCACGCTCAGGCCACCGGAATTCGGCATCACCATGGAGGCATCGGTGTAGTGCGCGAACGGATCCGCCCGCACCACACCGAAGGTCAGGTAGCTCGCGCCCACCACGGTCACCACCGCGATGCCGCCCAGCGATGCCAGCGATCCCCACTTCATCGCACCGCCCCACTCTCTCTCATCGAACAGCGCCGATCATGCGCAGTCCGGCCAGAATGTTGGTCACCTGATCGTCACGGGACACCGAATCCGCCTTGATCCCGGTGATGTTCACCTTCGGACCGTTCTCCACGAACGGAATCAGCTTGTCCCGCAACAGCGAAACCAGCGCCGACAGATTCGACGGCTGCGACAGGTCCAGCGGCTTGCCCGAAAGCGCCAGCGGCGCAAAGGCTTGCGTCACCGGGTCCAGCGCGCCCGCCAGCGGAGCCAGCCACACCAGCGACTGCCCGAGCTGGCCGAGCACCGCGAAGAGCTGGGTCACGCCCTCGAGGGAATGGGCGACACCGGTCAGGGTGTCCACCGACTGTTGGCTGAGCTCGGAGTCCAGGAAGTCCGCGCGATCGTGCAGCACCTGGGCGTTCACGCCGAGGCCATTGAGCAGCTTGTCGACCTGGTCCAGGTTCGCGGCCAGATCGACCGCATTGCCCGCGGCGTTCTGCGCTATCCGCTTGGTCTCGTTGGGATCCCGCGGCAGCACGGCATTGAACCGATTGATGATGTCCTGCAGCTGGTTGATCGCGCCGCCCTGGGTGAAGGCGGCCAGCGCGGCCATGGTGTCCTCGAGCTGCACCGGCGGGCGCGTGTGCTCCTGGCCGATGGTGCCGCCGTCGGTCAGCAGCGCGTTGAATCCGTCCGGCGGCGTGGTGAGGGCCAGGTGGATGTCACCGAGCACCGTGTTCTGCCGCAGTTCGGCGACCGTGGTGGTCGGCAACTGCACGGTGGACGAAATATCCGCGTCCACCACGACATAGCCGCCGCGTCCGTTCGAGTGCGCCGAATCCACCACGCGCACACCGCTCACCGAGCCGACCTGCGCGCCATTGGCGATGACCTTCGCCTTGGCGGGCAGATTCAGCACATTGGCGAACTCGATGTGGATGCGGTAGGTCGGCCCGGAGATCGTGGTCCCGGGCACCGGCACCGACGACGGATCGAAGGCGCACCCGCCGACTCCGGCCAGCAGACCGGCGGCGAGTACCACGGCACCGGCTCGCTTCGCGACACCCGTGGGCATGCGGACCGCACCGGTGTCGACCGAGATGTTCCAGCGTCCGATTCTCATCGCGCACCTGCCATTCCGAGCACCAGCGGCACCAGCGGGACGTTGACCAGGCCGTTGGCGGCGTCGGTGCAGGTGCCCGGGGAGGCGGCGTTGAGGGCGGCGCAGACCTGGTCGGCCTGCGGGGCCGGGAGGGCCGCGCGGGGGGAGCCGTAGCTGATGCCGTTGGACATGAGGTTCTGGGCGGCGGTGGTCAGGACCGGGAGCTTGCGCATGATGTCCGAGAGCGAGCCGATATTGGCGCGCAGCAGGCGGACCAGCGGGAGCGTGTCGTCCAAGGCCTTCATGATCGGGTCGCCCGCGATGGTGACCAGATCGTTGAGCATGGGCAGCAGTTCACCGAGCCGGTCGACGAGTTGCGCACCGGGACCGATCAATTCGGTAGTGGCATTGTTCAGCGCGGGGCCCAGGCGCAGCAGCATGGACCGCAGATCGCCCCAGTGGTCCTCGACCTTCTGGCCGACCGAGGCGAAGGCGTCGAAAATGCCCGCCAGATGCCCGATATCCGCATCCGGTTGCGCCAGTGCCGAACCCAGCTTCTTGACGATCTCGTTGATCTGCGGGCCCGCACCCTGGGTGCCCGCGTCGAGTGCGGACAGGCCGTGCGCCAACGCATCCGGGGCCTGCGCCTGCTGCAGCTGCGACGAGAGGTCGGCCAGCGCGGTCAGGGTCTCGGTAATGCTCTTGGGCGTCAGGGTTTTGGTGATGCACTGCGCGGAATCCCAGTGCTGGAGATTCTTGCCGCTGTTGAGCACCGCCAGATTGCGGTCGGCCACAATGGAATCCGAGACGGTGGTGGCCTGGGCGTCCGCGTACACCGGGTACCGGGCATCGACGGAGAACTTCACCTTGACCTTGGTGCCGTCGGCGTCGATGGAATCGACCGTGCCGACCGGGATTCCGCGCATGGTCACCTTGTTCCCGGCGTACAGGCCGACCGCGTCGGGCATGATCGCGCAGTAGGACACGGTCTTCTTCATCGGGTCGAACCACACCAGATAGCCGACGACGGCCAGTACCGCGATCAGCACCGCACCGGCGACCGACATGAACGCCTGCGATCCGAGCATCCGCTTGAACATCAGCAGTCCTTCCCCGGCACCGGAATGCACACCTGCGGCAGGGTCACGGTCTGCTGCGACTGGTCCAGCTTGACGCCGCCGTCCGGAATCACCAGGTCCGACAGCTTCTTCTGCAAATCCTGCGCGGCCGTGAGGGTCGGGGCGAACTTCTGTCCGAGCTGTTCGAGCTGGCCGATGGCATCGGTGATCCCGGGCTTCAGATCCGCCCAGGTCGGCTCCGCGCCGCCCAGTCGCCCGAGCACATCGCTGAGCAGCCGGATGGCCTCGGCCATTTCGGCGTGCTTGTCGTCGAGCACGGTCACCAGCAGGTTGGCATTGTCCATGAGGCGACCGAGATCGCTCTTCGCGCCGTCGTACATGCGCACGTACTCGTCGGCCACGGCCACGGCGTTGGACACCTGGGTGCGCTGCTTGTCCAGCGCGTCCACATAGGTACCGACGGTCTGCAGGGTGGTGCGCAGGCTGTCGGGCGCGCCGTCGATCGACGTGCCCAGCGCCGCGAGGTTCTTGTTGAGCGTGGAGCCGTCGATCTTGGCCAGCGGCGTGGCCGCATCCTGGAAGGTCTGCACCAGGCTGTAGGGCAGGCGCACCCGGTCCGCCGGAATCGGCGTGGAACCAAGGGGTTTCGACCCGGCCGGGAACACCGCCACGTAGTGGCCGCCGACAATGGTCAGCATGCGAATGTCGAGGGAGGTCTGATCGCCCAGGAACACATCGGATTTCACCGTGAAGCGCATGACGACCTTGTCCGGCTTCAGTTCCAGGGATTTGACCTCGCCGACCGAGATTCCGGCGATGCGCACATCGTCGCCCGCCTTCACCGACTGCGCCTCGGACAGCTCCGCGGTGTAGGTGTGCTTGCCGAACGGGACCACGTACAGCGCACCGGCGGCGGCCAGACCGAGCACCACCACGATCGCGCCGACAATACCCTTGCGCAGGTGGCGCTTCTGCTTGGTGGCGTCATCGACGACCCGGTCATCGCGGGTGAACACGGCGGGCATTCTCATCCGTTGCATATCGCCACCTGCTGTCCCGAGATCAGCACCCGGACCACGGCGGGTACGTCCGCGGTGCCCTTGCTGCACACCGGCTTCCAGCCGTTCGGGCTCGACACGTCGGCCGCGCCCAGCACCGCGGGCAGGCGGGAGAACGTATCCACCGCCTCCTTGGCGTCGGGGAAGATCTTGCGAATCAGGGCGTCCACGTCGGAGCCGGAATTGATCCCCAGGGCGTTCATCAGATTGTCGATGGGCCGCAGCACCGACGGCGCGGTCATGGCGAATTGCGCCAGGCCACCGATGTTCTGCCGCAGCGCCTCGAAAATGTCGGTGAGCTGCTTCAACAGCGGCACCAGGTAGTGCACGCGGCCGCCGAGCCGATCCGACAGATCCGACATGTTCCGGATCAGCGTCCCGATCACCTGCTGCCGATTGTCCACGTACGACGCCAGTTTCCCGATCGCGTCCATGGCCGGTCCGACACCGCCGCCGTCACCCTCGATCAGGGCCACCATGCTCGCGCTGAACTGATTGATGGCCTCGGGAGAAATGGTCTGCAGCACCGGCTTCAGGCCATTGAACAGCTGCGTCACATCGAAGGACGGCACGGTGTGGTCCTCGCCGACGCGCGCGCCCGCCGCGAGCCGGGTGCCCGGCTGCGGCTGCTGCTGCAGATCGATGTACCGCTGCCCGGTCAGGTTCTGGTAGCGGATGGCCAGCTTGGAGTTGTCGTAGAGGGGCGCATCGGTCTTGACCGACAACCGAACTCGCGCCTTCGCGCCCTCCAGGTCGATGCCCTTGACCTTGCCGACCTGCACGCCGTACATGCGCACGTCGTCGCCGACCTTGAGGCCATTGGCGTCGGTGAAGATCGCGTCGTGGGTCTCGGTCTTGCCGGACACCGGGCGCTGAATCGCGGTGAGCACCAACGCCAGCACCACGCCGATCACACCGGCGAACAGTGCGAGCCGCCACGCCGCGGCCTTGACACTCATCGCGCACCCCCCAACAACGGCACCGCGATGGCCGGAACGCCCTTCAGATCGACCTCCACATTCAGCACCGGACCCTGCCCGTTGTCCGGCATGGCCGCGCGCAGCCGCTCCAGCAGCTGCTTCAACTCGGCCCCGGATTGCTGCGGCTGCGGCACCATCTGCGCGAGCGCGGTCAGCACCGGCACCAGCATGTCGGTGGTGCCGGAGAGCTGATTCCCGGCCTGCGAGAAGGTGTTCGCCAGAATCGGCAGCAGCTGGCCGGTGACCGTCGCGACGCCCTTGTCGTAGGCGGCGCGATCGTTCTGCAGCCGCTGCATGCCGCGCAACAGATCCACCACCTGCACGGTCGCGCCCGCGAACTGCCCGCCGCCGTCGAAGGCCGGGCCGAGATTGCCGAACAGCTCCGACATCGGCATCTTCTGGTTGTCGGCAATGGTGCGCTGCGCGGTGATCAGGGCCTGCGCGAGCGGGGTGAACGCCTGGGTGTCGGCCGCGGCCTGCGCGATCACCGACGCCATCTGCGGGGTCAGCACCGAACCGCCCACCTGCGAGGCGCTGCGCAGAATCGAGCCCATGGTGGCGTCGTAGACCTGCGCGGCCCGGCGGCCGGTGAAGTCCAGCACCGAGCCGTCGCGCAAGGGCGAACCACCCGCGCCCCGGCGCAATTCGATCTCGCTGATGCCGAACAGGTTGGCGGGCGCGTAATCGACCTGCAGGCTGTCGTCGATGCCGAACAGCTTCTTGTCGTTCAAGCGCAGCGAAATCTGCTGTGTCCCATGCTGATCCGGCGCGATCCCGGTGACCTTGCCGACCACCACGCCGTCGACGCGCACCTCGGTGCCGACCAGCACACCGTCACCGATCTGCTCGGTGCGCAGCGAAATCGCCAGTCCGGCTTCGCTTTGCTGCGACCGGTACAACCCCCAGGCCGCCACCACGGCGACCACCAGCCCGAGCGCGATCGCGCCCACCGTCATCGCGCGCTTGCGATCGACGGCCACACCCGGCATTCCGTAATTCGGCATTCCCCTACCCCGTGAACGTAATCGCCGAGTTGAAGCCCCACAGGGACAGCGACAGCACCATGTCCATGGCAATGATCGCCACCGACGACGCCCGCACCGCCTTGCCCGAGGCGATACCCACGCCCTCCGGACCACCGGCGGCGAAAAAGCCGTAGTAGCAGTGGATCAGGATGACGACCACCGCGAAGATGGCCACCTTCACCACGGCCGCGATCACGTCGAACCCGGACACGAACTGGAAGAAGTAGTGGTCGTACACACCGGCCGAGGCCCCGTGCACCATGGTGATCAGCCCGCGGCAGGCCGCGTAGGACAGGATCAGCGCGATCAGGAAGGTCGGGACGATGGCCACCGCACCGGCCAGCACCCGGGTGGTCACCACGAAGGGAACCGAACGCAGGCCGAGGGATTCGATGGCGTCGATCTCCTCGGAGATGCGCATGGACCCGATCTCGGCGGTCATCCGGCAGCCCGCCTGCGCGGCGAAGCCGATGGCCGCGGCGATCGGGGCCAGCTCACGGGTGGTGGCGTAGGCCGACACCAGACCCGACACCGGGCCCATGCCCAGCATGTCGAGCGTGGTGAACGACTCCACCGCCACCGACGCGCCCATGACCAGACCCAGCACGATCATCATCGGCACGGTCCCGCCGCCCACGATGACCGAGCCGCGACCCCAGGTCATATCCGAGATGGCCCGCATGGTCTCGCTGCGATACCGCTTCAGCGTCAACGGAATCGACGACAACACCTGCCAGACGAAGGCCAGGATGAAACCCAGCCCCTCGATCCGCCGCAGCAGCAGACCGCGCCGACGGTAGAACCGCGCCGCCCAGCCCAATCCCTTGGGCACATAGGTGGCCGACATCAGGCCAGCCTCGTGGGCAGGAACATGTCGGTGATCTGGGTGGCGACCAGGTTCACGGTCACGATGGACACCACCGACAGCACCACCGCGGCGTTCACGGCGTCGGCGACGCCGCGCGGGCCGCCCTTGGCCTCGAGCCCGCGCTGGCAGGCGATGATCACCACGAGGAAGCCGAAGATCACGGCCTTCAACAGCGACACCCACACATCGGCGGTGGTGGTGAAGGATCCGAAGGTCGACCAGTAGGAGCCCGGCGTCACACCCTGCCCGCCGATGGCGACGCCGTAGCCCGCGAGCACGCCCACGAAGATGATGAGCACGTTCAGCAGCGGCGCGACGAAGACCATGGCGACCAGGCGCGGAATCACCAGGCGGTGAATCGGGCTGATGCCCATGGTGTTCAGCGCGTCGATCTCCTCGCGAATGGTGCGCGCGCCCAGATCCGCCGCCAGCGCCGCGGCGCCCGCACCGCCGAGCAGGAAGCCGGTGGCCAGCGGCGCGCCCTGCTTGATGACGCCCAGGCCGCCGGTCGCGCCCAGCAGCGAATCCGCGCCGAGGGTGTGAATCAGGTTGCCCACCTGCACCGAAACAATGACGCCGAACGGAATGGCAATGAGCACGGCCGGAATCGCGGTCACGGTAATGAGCCGCCAGGCCTGCAGAATGGCCTCTTTCCATTGGAATTGGCGGCGGGCGATATCGGTGAAGGTGCCGATCACCGCTTCCTCGGCGATCCCGACCGCGCGCCCGAAGGTGCGCAGCGACGACACGGTGGTGTTGGAGAAGTTGTCGCGGACGATGCGCACGGCGGATCGACTCTGCATGGCGGACCGACTCTGGACGGCCCGGGTCAACGCGGGACCACTTCATCAGGACGCCGGAATCGACGCGGGGTGACGAGCATCAAAATTCTTCTCCGTGATCGGCAACACTGCCTGCCATCAAAGCTAATGGTTACGACGGGTTACAACAAATCGGTTCCAAGTGTGATCGGAGCCTCTAAGTTACCGTCTGGTACACCCCTCATCCTTACCAGTCAGCGAGATAAATATCCATGTGACCTGCTGTTCTAGAACGCGTTATTAGAGCGAAGAGACATCGAAGTGACTTTCAGCACCGTTCGAGCGAACGCCTCTCGGACCCCTTTCGAGCGCCTCGGCCATACCAAACCAAGAATTGAGTGATCTGCCAGCAACTCGGCTTTCGCACCGAACCCACGCCGAACCCGCGCGCAATGCGGACGCGACGTGTTCACTGTGGCTGTGGACAAGACGGTGTCGGCGGTCCTGCACACGATCGAGACCGGCGACTGGGCGGAATTCGCGAAACTGGTGCACCCCTATGTGCATTGGACCGAGGACGGGCTCACCACCCGCGGCCGGGTTCAGGTCATGGCATTGCTGGCCCGCCACGACGCGACCAAACCCGCGACCTCCTACGAACTACGCGACGGCCAGGTCTACCGCTGGAATTCCTGACCGCTAGGGACTCACCGCCAGGAATACGAAGGCCGAGAACAACACCAGGTGCACACAGCCCTGGAGCAGGGTCGCGCGCCCGGGCACCACGGTCAGCGCGCCGACCACCACGGTCAGGGCCAGCAGCACCATCTGCGTCGCGCCCAGGCCGAGCATGAGCGGACCCTCGATCCAGATCGAGGCCAGCGCGATGGCCGGAATGGTCAGACCGATGCTGGCCATGGCCGAACCCAGCGCGAGATTCAGCGAGATCTGCATGCGCTCGCGGCGCGCGGCGCGCACGGCCGCGATGGTCTCCGGCAGCAGCACCAGCAGCGCGATCACCACACCGACCGCCGACTGCGGCAGACCGGCCGCGGCGATACCGGATTCGATATTGGGCGAGACCACCTTCGCCAGACCGACGACACCGATCAAGGCAACCAGCAGCAAACCCAAACTCAGCAGGGCCTGCTGCCTGGTGGGCGGCTCGTCGTGCTCGTCCTCGGCCTCGGCCAACGCGTCCTCGACGGGCAGGAAGTCATCGGGATGCCGGATGGTCTGCACCATGACGAACACCCCGTAGAGCACCAGCGAGGCCACCGCCGCGAAGATCAACTGCGAGGCCGAGAAGACCGGGCCGGGCTCGCTGGTGGTGAAGGTGGGCAGCACCAGACTCAGGGTCGCGAGGGTGGCGACCGTGGCCAGCGCCGCGCCCGTGCCCTCGGCATTGAAGACCGCGACCCGCCGCCGCAGCGCGCCCACCAGCAGCGACAGGCCGAAAATGCCGTTGCACGTGATCATTACGGCGGCGAAGACGGTATCGCGGGCCAGCGAGGCGGCCTTCTCACCGCTGGAGACCATGAGCGTCACGATCAGCCCGACCTCGATGATGGTCACCGCCACGGCCAGAATGAGCGATCCGAACGGCTCGCCCACCCGATGCGCCACCGTCTCCGCGTGATGCACCGCCGAGAGCACCGCGCCGATCAGCCACACCGCCACCAGCCCCGCCACCGCCGGGTTCAACTCCCGGCCCCACGAGGCCGCCAGCACCGCGGCCGCCGCGAGCGGCAGGATGACCGACCAGTACCGACTGCAGAAACACACCATGATCCCCATCGTTCCAGCAAATGATCCGCATTCCTCGCAAATGGGAGCCATGCCTCCCCCGTTCGCGCTCCCGCATGACCGCGCATCGGTGAATTAGGCTGCCCACGTGGACGACAAACCGGCAGGCGAAGCCACCGACGCGGTCCAACCGCATCCGCACGAACCGCACGACGAGAGCCTCGCGGCCAAACTCAACTGGCTGCGCGCCGGTGTGCTCGGCGCGAACGACGGCATCGTCTCCACCGCGGGCCTGGTGGTCGGCGTCGCCGCGGCCTCCACCGACACCAACGCCATTCTCACCGCGGGCATCGCGGGCCTGGCCGCGGGCGCGATCTCCATGGCCGTGGGCGAGTACGTCTCGGTCAGCACCCAGCGCGACACCGAACGCGCCCTGCTGTCCAAGGAGAAACGGGAACTGGCCGAGGAACCGGAATACGAACTGGCCGAGCTCACCCAGATCTATCAGGCCAAGGGGCTGACGGCGCAGACCGCCCGCCAGGTGGCCGAGGAGCTCACCGCCCACGACGCCTTCGCCGCCCACGCCGAGGCCGAATTGGGTTTGGACCCACACGATCTCACCAACCCCTGGCACGCCGCGCTGTCCTCGGCGGTGTCGTTCACCCTGGGCGCGATCCTGCCGATCCTGGCCATCCTGCTGCCCCCGACCCAGTGGCGCATACCCGTCTGTTTCGCGGCGGTGCTGGTGGCACTGGCCATTACGGGATCGGTGAGCGCCCGCCTCGGCGGCGCGAATCCGCGCCGCGCGGTGCTGCGGGTCGTCATCGGCGGCGCGCTGGCCATGGCCGTCACCTACGGAATCGGCCAGCTCGCAGGGGTTTCCGGAATCTAGCCCGACGGCGGAGCCGAATCATCCTGCGGCGCGGGCTGATCCGGCATCGGCAGGTCCGGCACCGGGATGTCCGGGTTCACCACGACCGGGATTTCGACCGCGTGCGGTGCGGCGGGCACCAGCGGCGGGGCCGGAGCCGGAGGATTCGGTGCGGCCGGAACCTGCGCGGCGGGAGCGGGATTCGGTGGCCGCTGGGCCGGAGGGTCGTGACGGGGGCGGACCGCGTTCACGATGGAGGTGTCGGCGATCGGGCGGTCACCGGAGCCGGTGAACCACAGGCCCGCCCCGATACCGGCCGTCATGAGCGCCGCGATCAGGACCACCAGGCCCAGGCCGCGCGGGTCGATATCGCCCGCGTCGCGCTCGTCGTCAGCGCGCCGGATCTCGTCGGCGGTGCCGAGCATGGCGGTCCTCCTTCGGATTCCGGCCCGGCCTCAGGGTCCGGGCGGCGGCGGGGGTGGGGGCGGCGGCAGCAGGAACGGGAGGATCGGGGCCAGGATGTCGGGCAGTGGCGGTGGGGCGGCCGGGGCCGGGGCCGGTGGGGCCGCGGCCGACTCGGGAGTCACCACGGCCGGGGCCGGGGCCACGTATTGGTCGGTTTGCGGTGCGGCCCCGGGCATCTGCACGGGCGGGGCGGCCGGTGGCGGGGGCGCGGGGGCGGGCTTCGGGGGCTGGGCGTTGACCGGCTGGGTGGTGCTCGGATGCGGGGTGCCGGTCTGGACCCCGCCGCCCGGATTGTTCAGGCCCTCGCGCAGGGTTCCGCCGATCAGGGCGGCCACCACCCCAAGGGAGAGGACGAGCAGGACGACGAGCACCCGGGGCGACATCTCCCCCGCAGCCGTGAGTCCGGGGGTGCCGTCGGAGGGCCGGGCGGCGGGCCGCTCCCGCACAGTGTGGGGCCTGGCCCGCACCGCAGCGGGGTTCTGAGGTACCGCACCCACCGTCACCCAGGAACTCCTTCGAGTCGAAGCGCACGCCCACCGATCCGAAAAGCATCTCCTTCAAGGGACGGTATACCGATTTGCCAGCCGACTGAACGGGCTACACGGTAAGGAAATAGTTCCAGGTGGATATCTATTCGAACCGATTGCCAATAGGTAGCTCTACTCGTATTGCGCCGGTCACGGGAGGGTGATAACCACCTTGCCGAACGGGTCGCCGGTCTCGAAGTAGCGGTAGGCGTCCACCGCCTGCTCGAACGGATAGACCCGATCGATCACCGGCCGCAGGCCGTGCTCGGCGATGGTGCGGTTCATGGACTCGAAGTCCGCGCGGCTGCCCACCGCGATGCGGCGCAGGCCCACGTACTTGCCGCCCAGCGGATCGGCCGACTCCTGCCCCCGCTCGGCCGGGAACGCGCCGATCAGGACGACATCGCCGTTGTAGGCCGTGGCCGCAAGGGATTTCGGCAGGGTCAGGTGACCGACGGCATCCACCACCCGCTGCACACCGAGGCCGTCGGTGAGATCCAGCACCGCCTGCTCCCACTCCGGGGTCTGCTTGCGGTTCACCACCTCATCCGCGCCGAGCTTGCGGAGCCGCTCGGCCTTCTCGGGCGAGGAGGTGATCGAGATGACCCGGGCGCCGAGCATTGTCGCGTGCTGGATGGCGAACAGCCCGACCGGTCCGCTACCTACGGTCAGCACGGTGTCGGCGGGGCCGACCGGCAGCGGCTTGGTCAGCGCTGCCCACGCCACCAGGCCAGCGCAGGTGAGGGCGGCGGCCTCCTCGTCGGTGAGATGCGGCGGCACGTGCACGACCGAGTCCTCGTCGAGCAGGACGTAGGTCGCGAGCCAGCCTTCGTGGTTGGCGCCGTACTGCTCCTGGCCCAGGGCTTGGGTCTGCGGTCCATCGTTCCAGGCGACGTAGTAGGTGCCCGTGACCCGATCACCGAGGGCCGCCCGCGTCACGCCCGAGCCCCTCGCGATTACCTCGCCGACACCGTCCACCAGCGGCACCACGCCCGGTCGGGCGGGCATGGGATAGGTGCCCTCCATCAGCATGATGTCGCGCCGGTTGAGGGAGGTGGCGCGCACCCGCACCACGACCTGATGCGGTCCGGGAACCGGCATCTCCTGCACCCGGGTGCTCAAGCCGTCGAACCCGCGCAGCGGTTCCAACTGGTAGGCAACACCATTCGCGTTCTGCTTCTGTCCTTCGCTCATGGCCTTCTGTCCTTCGCTCATGGCGACGAGTCTGCGCAGTGCGGCCGCGCTGCGCGATTCCCTCCGGGGAATGACGGGAATGGGCGGGAGGCGGGTCTTGTCATACCCTCCAGGGAATCGCGCGGACGGCGGGTCCATCCGCACAGTGGAGGTATGACGACCATGGCCGTGGCCACTCCGACCACCCAGCCAACCTCGACCGCCCAGCCAACCCCGTTCGCGCAGCAATTACGCGCCTGGCGGACGCGGCGGCGGCTGAGCCAACTCGATCTCGCCATTGCGGCGGAGACGAGTCAGCGGTATCTGAGCTTTCTGGAGCAGGGGCGCTCGCATCCGGGGCGGACCATGGTGGTGCGGCTGGCGGAGGTGCTCGGGCTGTCGCTGCGGGAACGCAATGCCCTGCTGTTGACCGCCGGATACGCGCCGGTATTTCCCGAATCCGCCTTGGACGCACCGGAACTCGAGGCGGTTCGGCACGCGCTGGACACCATCCTGCAGGGGCATCTCCCCTACCCCGCGGTGGTGACGCGGCCGTTCGGGGTGCTGGTGGCCGCCAATCCCGCCTTCGCGCTGCTGACCGAGGGCTGTGCGCCGGAACTGCTGGAGCCGCCGATCAATGTGCTGCGGCTGGCCCTGCATCCGGACGGGCTGGGGCGGCGGGTGCTGAACATGCCGGAGTGGGGTCGGCACGTCACCGACAGCCTGCGCAATCGGGCGGGCCGCAGCCCCGATCCGGATCTCGACGCGCTCATCGCGGAGTTGGAAGGCTATCTGCCGCCGGTGGATCCGGGTCCCGGCCACCTCGGCTTCGCGGTGCCGCTGCGGCTGCGCTCGGACACCGGTGAACTGCGGTTGATCACCACCGTGACCTCCTTCGCCACGGCCACCGACATCACCCTGTCGGAGCTGCATCTGGAGGCGTTCCTGCCCGCCGATCGGGCCACCTCGGACCAGCTGCGCGAAAGGTTCGCGACCGCTTAGAGATTCAGCGGGTCACGGAGGTTCACGGTGTCGTCCGGAGCGTCCGGCCAGCGGGCGGCGATATGGCCGTCCGGGCGGACGAGGAGCGCACCGCGCGGACCGATGCCGCAGCGGTCGACGTACTGCTCGGGCAGGTCTTCGAAGCGCAGGGGAAGCGTTGCGGCCGTGCGCTTTTCCCACTCCATCGGATCCGGTCCGAAGAGCGTGAACCATTCGCCGATCGCATCCAGACTCGAGCGCCCCGGCTCCAGCGGACAGTGCGGCATGCGACCGCCCGGTCGACCGCTGGGCAGGTAGACGGCATCGCTGTCGGGTGGCGGCGGGCTGCCGTCGGAACGGACGGCCTCGGAGTCGTACGCGACGCCGAGCACCAGACCCATCTGATTGAAATACCGTTCCGACCACGGCAATTCGACGTCGGTGCCGCTCGCATCGCCATGTTCCCACGCTTCGCGCCGAGCGACCTGCGCGTGGCGGACCCGCTCGGCATTGGCGACCGCCTGTCGCAGGGTGCGGTGGGCGACCGGAAGCCGTTCCGTCTCATAGGTTTCCAACAGGCCCGGCGCGGCCCACCCGCGCAGCACCCCCGCCAGCTTCCAGCACAGGTTGTGCACATCGGCGAGGCCCGCGTTCATGCCGAGGCCGCCGAGAATCGGCACCGCGTGCGCGGCATCGCCCGCCAGGAAGACCGATCCGCGCCGAAGGTGTTCGGCGACAAAGGCGTTCATCACCCAGTGTTGAACGCGCACGACCTCGACGCGCGCGTCGATGGCGGGACCGAGGGCCCGGGTGACCAGCGCCGCGTAGTCGATCCCCGGATCGCGCGGGGTGGGACCGAACCAGGCCCAGCCGCCCTCCGGGTACAGCGGCGTGAACGTGCCGCGCGCGGTGAAGTAGACGCCCGCCGGTTGATCGGCCGACCACCGGCCCAAATCGGCGTCGAAGACCACGGTCGCGACATCACCGACCGCTCCGGGGCCGACGGTGCCGATTCCGAGCAGTTGCCGCACGGTGGAATTCGCACCGTCGGCGGCGAGCACATAGCGGGCCCGGACCACCGATTCGGCCCCGGTCTCGTGGTCCACGACCCGCGCCGCCACGCCCTCGGACTCCTCGCTCAGATCCACGAGCTCGACCTCGAACCGCATTGGCGTGTCCGCGGCGGCGAGCAGCGTCGGCTCCAGCCGATCCTGCGAGGTGACCGCACCGATCTCCGGGCTCTCGGGTATCGGCGCGTGCACGCCGACCATCGCCTCGGTGCCGAAGTCGGCGTCGCCGAGCGTTTCCCGGAAGCGCACCCGCCCGAACTCCGGGCCGAAGGCCCGGCCGCGGACCGTGTCGGCAATGCCGAGCTGCCGGAAGATCTCCATCGAGCGCACGTTCACCAGCCGCGACCTCGGAAAGGGCGACAGCTCGCGATGCCGCTCCACCAGCAGCGTCCGCACACCCCAGCGTTCCAAGAGCGCGCGAGCGGTGAGTCCTACGGGACCGCCCCCGACGATCAGTACCTCTACCCCCGTGTCTGCCACGCCTCCGAGTGTGCGGCGGGAAGACGAAAACCGTCAATGACGGCGCATTACAGCGGACTTACATCAATGCTTGCGGCCGAATACTCGTGGACGTATATTCGTAGACGAGTAAGGAGGTGCCGGATGGCCCGCAAGCGCAAGGTCGCCAATCTGATGGGTTTGGCGGTGCTCTCCGCCGTCGTGGTGCAGCCCATGCACCGGTACGAGATCGCTGCCAGGTTGCGGATGTGGGGCAAGGACACCGACATGAACGTCAAGTGGGGGTCGCTCTACACGGTCGTGGACAACCTCACCAAGCACGGCTTCCTGGAGATCATCGGCAGCGAGCGCGACGGTGCGCGGCCGGAGCGGACCATCTACCGGATCACCGAGGCCGGGCGGGCCGAACTCATCGACTGGACAAGGGAACTCATCTCCGAGCCGGAGCCCGAGCAGAGCCGGTTCGTGGCGGGCCTGTCCGTGCTGTCGGTGCTGCCGCCCGACGAGGTCATCGACCTGCTCGACCAGCGAATCAGCAAGCTGGACAAGACCATTGCCGAATCCCGCGCCCAATTGGCCGCTCTGGAAGGCACAGTGCCGCGCCTTTTCCTGGTCGAAGAAGACTATGAGCTGACCATGCTGGGCGCGGAGGCCGATTGGGCTCGCGCCCTGCGCGATTCGCTGGCCGACGGCAGCTTCCCGGATGTGGAGGGCTGGCGGTCCTGGCATCGCGACGGGGTCATGCCCCCGGAGATCATCGAACTGGCGGAAGGGGGTGCGCCCACACCGCACACCGCACAGGACTGATCGCCTACCGATCAGAACGGACCGGGCCCCGACGGGGTGCTGCAACACCACCGCCGAAGCCCGGAATACACCGTCTCGAACCGCGTCCGTGCAGGCGAACCCGGCACCGAGTTTGGCAACTACAGGATAACTGGGTTCTCCACACGCGCGTCGGTTCGGGGTTTATCGAAGTCTTCGAACACTTCTCGGGAGAGAACCATGTCCATCAACTCCGCAATCGTCATCGGCGGCGGCATCTCCGGTCCCGTGACCGCCACCGCACTCCACATGGCCGGTATCGACGTCACCGTCTTCGAGGCCTATCCGGGGCCTGCCTACGGCATTGGTGCCAACCTGGCGCTCGCGCCCAATGGTGTCGCCGCATTGGAGATCGTCGGGGCCGCCGACGCCGTGCGCGCACTCGCCGTACCGGCCAGCAAGTCGTCGATGTCGGTGAACGGCAAGCGCATCGACCTGCCGGGGCTCGAGAATATCGAGCCGCTGCGGATCATCGACCGCGCCGACCTGCATCAGGCCCTGCACGACACCGCCGTGGCCACGGGCGTGCGGTTCGAGTACAACAAGCGACTGACCGACGTGGAAGAGCATGCCGGTGGCGTGACGGCGATCTTCGCCGACGGCAGCAGCGCCACCGCGGATGTGCTCATCGGGGCGGACGGGATCCGATCCACCGTGCGCACGCTGGTGGACCCCAAGGCACCCGGCCCGACCTACCTGAACATGCTCGGCTTCGGCGCCTACGTCGACTGCGACCTGGACCTGGAGCCCGAACGCATGACCTTCGCCTTCGGCAAGCGGGCCTACTACCTGTACTGGTCCATGCCGGACGGCCGGGTGGCGTGGGGCGCGAATCTGCCCAGCGAGCGGTACTACTCGCTGACCGAGGCTCGCGCCGTGCCGGTCGAGCAGTGGCTGCGCCAGCTGCGCGAGGCCTACGCCGGGGAGGATCCGGGCGAACTCCTGGCCCGCAGCACCACCCCCGAGCAGCTGGCGGTCATCGGGGCCTTGAACATCATGCCGCCGGTGCCGCACTGGTACCGGAACCGGCTGGTGCTCACCGGCGATGCCATCCACGCGCCCAGCAATACCTCCGGACAGGGGGCGTCGCTGGCCATCGAGAGCGGTATCGAGCTGGCCCGCTGCCTGCGCGATATCGACGATCCCGCACAGGCTTTCGCCACCTACGAGGCGCTGCGCCGTCCCCGGGTGGAGGGTGTCGCGGCCCGGGTCGCCCGCATGAACCAGACCAAGGCGGCCGGACCCATCGCCCGCAAGGCCATGCAGCTCATGATGCCGCTGATGTTCAAGCGCATGGATCCAGAGAAGGCGTTCGGCCACGAACAGCGCTTCCGCATCGATTGGGAGGCCACGGTCCGACCGGCGACCGTCAACGCGTGATCACGAACTAGATTGCGGCACAACGCCCGTCGTGACGAGCTCACGACGGGCGCTGTGTCGTGCTCAGCGGCCGACCGGAAGGGCGTCGGGGCGGTCGGCCTCGTCGAGGAGCTTGGTGGCGATATTGTCGAGGGCCTGTTCGAGCAGCTCCCGGTCGCGCGGATCGTTGGAATCCCAGTCGGTGAGTTGGGAAGCGAGCCAACGCTTCCACGCGCCGCGCACCCGGTCGACCTCCCGCGCGCCCTTGTCGGTAAGGGTGAGTTCCTCGCCGCTGCGGCTCAGCAGACCCTCGCGTACCGCCTTGTCGTAGACCGGACCGATCAATTCCGCGGGGATCCAATGGGTTCGGGCGATATCGGCGAGGGTGGCACTGCCGCGCAGGTGGTTGTACATACGTACCTGCCCCAGCGCCCAGGCCTCGTCGCGGCCGAGTGAACTGCCCGCCGCCGCAAGGATTTCCGGGTCGGGAACGGCATTGTCGCGCGACTTGCGCAGCACCCGGGCAATGGCCCGCTCCAATTGGACCAGGCGATCGGCGGAGTCCGGCATGGAGAACTGCTCACCCACATCGGTGGCCTCGGCGCGGGAGCTGTCGCGCAGCGTCACCTGCTTCAGGAAGAACGCCACCACGAACCCCAGCAGCGCCACCGGCACCACCCAGCGGAACACGAACTCGATCGAGTCCGCGTACGCCCCGACAATGGGCGCGGCCTGCTGGCTCGGCAGGTGACGCAGCGTATCCGGGTTCTGCGCCGCCGCGGGCGGCACCCGCGATTCGATCAGTGCCGCTTGCAGATTCGGCCGCAGCTTGTTCGAGTAGAGGGTGCCGAAGACGGTGGTGCCGAACGCGCTGCCGATGGTCCGGAAGAAGGTGACGCCGGAGGTCGCCGTGCCCAGATCCGAATAGGGAACGCTGTTCTGCACGGCAATGGTGAGCACCTGCATGGCCAGACCGACGCCCAGGCCCAGAATCAGCATGTACAGCGACATCACCCAGAAGCTGGTGCCCGGGCCCATGGTCGACATGAGGTACAGACCCACCGCCATGACCGCGCAGCCGAGAATCGGAAAGACCTTGTAGTGCCCCGTCTTTCCGACGATATTGCCGGACAGGATCGAGGTGAAGAACAACCCGACCACCAGCGGGAGCGTGCGCACCCCGGACGCGGTCGCCGAAACCCCTTCCACGTATTGCAGATACGCGGGCAGGTAGGTCATCGCGCCCAGCAGCGCGAAGCCGACGATGAAGCTCAGGATCGAGCACACCGTGAACACATTGCTGCGGAACAGGTGCATGGGCAGCATCGGTTCGGCGGCCCGGAACTCGGCGAACACGAAGGTCATCAGCAGCACCGCGGCCGCCAGGAACAGCCCGATGATCGTCGACGAGCCCCACGCGTATTCCTGTCCGCCCCATTCCAATCCGAGGATCAGGCAGGTGACGCCGACGGCGACCAACGCGATGCCCAGGTAGTCCACGATCGGCTTGACGATCGCCTTGGTCATGGGAATGGTGCGGGCCGCCAGCGCGATCATGACGATCGCCAGGGGGACATTGACGTAGAAGCACCAGCGCCAGCTCAGGTGGTCGGTGAACAGCCCGCCCAGCGTGGGTCCGATGACCGTGGTGATGCCGAAGACCGCACCCAGCGCGCCCTGGTACTTGCCGCGCTCGCGCAGCGGGATGACATCGGCGATCAGGGCCATGGAGGTGACCATGAGCCCGCCCGCGCCCAAACCCTGGATGGCGCGGGCGACGATGAGCAGGGTCATGCCATGCGAGAGTCCGGCGATCATCGAGCCGATGATGAAGATCGCGCCGCTGAGTTGAAAGATCAGTTTGCGGCCGAAGAGGTCGCCGAACTTGCCGGCCAGCGCGGTGGCGATGGCCTCGGCCACCAGGTACGAGGTGACCACCCAGGCCATGTGCCCGGCCCCGCCCAAATCGGCCACGATGGTCGGCAGGGCGGTGGAGACGATGGTGGAGTCGAGCGCGGACATGAGCATGCCCAGGGCGACGGTTCCGAAGATGACGTTTCTGCGCGCCCGACTCAATGGCTGCGGCGCGACGGGCTGGTCGGCGGTGACGCTGGCACCGGTCATCGGCCCAGTATCTTGCGCTCACCAGGAATGATGCGGCAACGACACGGCAAACCGGGCGATCCGAAAGGATGCGGCTCAGTTATCCGACCGCGTAGCCGTCAGTTCTCCCGGACCGCGTAGCCGCCGAGCGCCGGTTCCAGCAGGTCGAAGGCGGTCGCGGCGTACTCGGTCAGCGCCGCGGCAATGGCCTCGTTCGACTCCCCCGCCGCCGTGCGGCGCAGCACCTCCTCGAACAGGGTCCGATGCACGCCGCCCAGGACGGTGGCCGCCACCCGTGCCGTGAAATCGTCTGTGGCCGCGCCGGTTTCCTCGGCCAGCGCCTCGGCCAGCAGGCGCTCGCGGTCCTCGTGGAATTCGCGCAGCCGCGCCACCAGCGCGGGACTGCCCACGAGCAGGGCCGCGAAGGCCGACCCCGAGAAGCCCGCCAGCACGGCGTCCTTGCGGGCGATGGCCTCGAGGTACGCGCGGCGCAGCGCGGTCAGCGCCGATTCACCCGCGGCCCGCCCCCGCACGGTGTCGGCCGGGCCCGAGACGAAGGCCTCGCGAATATCCAGCACCAGGTCTTCCTTGCGCGGGAAGTAGTTCGTCACCGTCATCTTCGCGACCTCGGCGGCCTCCGCGATCTCGGCGATGGTGACATTGTCGTACCCGCGGTCCAGGAACAGCCGCGTCGCGGTATTGGAGATGTTCTGCCTGGTCTGCAGCTTCTTGCGCGCACGCAGGCCGAGGGGCGCGGCGGTATGCGAGGATGTCACAAACTCATTATCAACACTTTTTTATGACTGTCACAAGTTTGAGTCCCGAGCTCCGGGCTACCGCCGTAACTTACTCTGAAGTAAGGTCGAACAAACGACTCGAATTGTGAGGTCAACTGCCATGGCATGGAAGCCAAGCGAAATTTCGGACCAGTCCGGGCGCACGTTCGTGATCACCGGCGCCAATGGCGGGCTCGGTGAGCAGACCACCAAGGTGCTCGCGGGCAAGGGCGCGACCGTCATCATGGCCTGCCGCAATGCCGCGAAAGCACAGGAGGTCGCCGACCGCATCGACGGCGACGTGCGGGTGGCGACCCTGGATCTGGCCGACCTCGCCTCGGTGCGCCAATTCGCCGACAGCACCGGCGAATTCGACGTGCTCATCAATAACGCGGGCCTGATGAACATTCCGTTCTCGCGCACCAAGGACGGGTTCGAAACCCAGTGGGGCGTCAACCATCTCGGCCACTACGCGCTGACCGGGCTGCTGCTGGATCGGATCCGCGACCGCGTGGTCACCCTGGCCTCCATCGCCCACAAGCAGACCCCCAAGCTGTGGATCGACGACCTCAACTACGAGCACCGCCGCTACCAGCGCAATCTGGCCTACGCCCAGTCCAAGCTGTCGAACCTCATGTTCGCCCGCGAACTCCAGCACCGGCTCGAGGCGGCCGGATCGACCAAGCGGTCCTACGCCGTGCACCCGGGTGTCTCGGCGACCGATCTGTTCGCGCGCACCGAAACCCCCGTGGACAAGATCTCCAAGCCGTTCGTCCGGATCATCGGCCAGTCGCCGTTCCACGCGGCCTACTCCTCGCTGTTCGCGGCCACCAAAGCCGATGCGGATCCGAACACCTACTGGGGTCCGACCCGCTGGTTCGGTAGTCAAGGTCCGGTCGAGGCGTCGCCGTCCAGCAAGATCTCGCAGGATCGCGACTTGCAGCGCCGTCTCTGGGAAGAGTCCGAGCGGTTGACCGGCGTCACATACAAGTTCTGATCTGCGCACCTGCCTACTACGCCGCCCGTAGTAGGCAGGTACCGTGGAGGTCGTGTCCGCTCCCCATCGCCGTCCGGCCCTGATTATCTTCGTGATCGTGGCCTTCCTGGCGTGCCTGGGATTGGGCTACTGGCAGTGGACGCGGTTCGAATCGGGCGGCGGCACCTATCAGAATCTCGGCTACGCGCTGCAATGGCCGTTGTTCGCGGGATTCGTGGTGTGGGCCTATGTGCGATTCGTGCGGTTGGAGAAGGAGGCCGTCGAGGACGAGGCTCCCGCTCCGGAGGTAACCGCCGAGTCCACGCCGAGCAGCGCTCCCGCGCGGCCGCGTCGGCCGAAATCGGCGGCGCCGCGCGAGATTCCGGCGGGCCTGCTGCCGGAGCGACCCAAGGCGGCCGCGGACTCCGATCCCGAGATCGCCGAATACAACAGGTACCTGGCCGAATTGCACGCCCGCGACATGGACGACAAGGTCCGCGACGCCGGGCTGCACCACACCGAGAGGAGCGCCGGTTGAGCACCCGCGACAACTCCGCACAGACCCCCGTCGCCGGTGAGACCACACTGGCTCCCCGCCCGCTCGGTGCCGCGACGCCCGAGAAGATCCGCGGCGCGCTGATCCGCTACCGCGCGCTGGCCTACATCACCGGTGTGTGGCTGCTGGTGCTGTGCGGCGAGATGATCTACAAGTACCTGATTCTCGACGACTCCAGCACCGCCCCGCACTGGTTGTTCTACATCGGCCAGGTGCACGGCATCTTCTACATGATCTACTTGGTCTTCACCATCGACCTCGGCATCAAGGCCCGCTGGAAGCCCCTCACCACCGCGCTGACCTGCCTGGCGGGCACGATCCCGTTCCTGTCCTTCGTGTTCGAGCACTACCGCACCCGCGAGGTCAAGGCCGCCTTCGGGCTCTGAGCGACAGACCAAAACAGCGCCCCGCCGAGGAATCGGCGGGGCGCTGTCGTTTTAGGTTGGGGCGGTTCAGCTCTCGGCCAGGGCGGCCAGGGCCGGGAGGAGTTGGCGCAGGGCGCGGCCGCGGTGGGAGGCGGCGTCCTTCTCGGCCGGGGTGAGTTGGGCCGAGGAGACCTCGCCGCCGTCGGGGAAGAACAGCGGGTCGTAGCCGAAACCGCCGTCGCCCACCGGCTTTCGGCCGATGACGCCGGGCCATTCGCCGCGCACGACCTCCTCGACGCCGTCGGCGACCAGGGCGCAGGCCGAGACGAAGCGGGCCCCGCGGCGCTCGTCGGGCACGTCGGCGAGCTGGGCCAGCAGCAGTGTGTTGTTGGCCTCGTCATTGCCGTGGGTGCCGGACCAGCGGGCCGACAGGACACCGGGCATGCCGTTCAGCGCGTCCACCTCGAGACCGGAATCGTCGGCGACGCAAGGGATTCCGGTGGCGGCGAAACCGTCTCTGGCCTTGGCCAGGGCATTGCCCTCGAAGGTGGCGGCGGTCTCGGGAGCTTCCGGATACTCCGGCACGTCGTTCAGGCCGAGGATCTCGATGCCCGCGACGCCCGCCTCGTCCAGGATGCGGCGCAACTCGTTGAGCTTCTTGGCATTGCGGCTGGCGACCAGGACGCGGCTCATCGCTTCTTGGACTCCTCCGGTTCGGGCAGCACGCCCGGGTATGGCAGCGCGAGGGCCTCCTTCTGCACCACGAACAGCTGCTCGCAGCCCGCGAGCGCGGAGTCCAGGAGCTTGTCGAGGGTGGAGCGCGGGAAGGTCGCGCCCTCGCCGGTGCCCTGAATCTCGACCAGGGTGCCGGTGTCGGTGGCGACCACGTTCATATCGACCTCGGCGCGCGAATCCTCCTCGTACGGCAGGTCCAGGCGCACCCGGCCGTCGACGACGCCGACGCTCACCGCGGCGATGGCGCAGGAGATCGGCTGCGGGTCGGCCAGTTTCCCGGCCGCGCCCAGATAGGTGATGGCATCCGAGAGCGCCACGTACGCACCGGTAATGGCGGCGGTGCGGGTGCCGCCGTCGGCCTGCAGCACGTCGCAGTCCAGGGCGATGGTGTTCTCGCCGATGGCGGCCAGGTCGATGCAGGCGCGCAGCGAACGGCCGATGAGCCGGGAGATCTCCTGGGTGCGGCCACCGACCTTGCCCTTCACCGACTCTCGGCTCGAGCGGGTGTGGGTGGCGGCGGGCAGCATGGCGTATTCGGCCGTCAGCCAGCCCAATCCGGAATCCCGGCGCCACGGCGGCACCCCGTCGGTGACGCTCGCGGTGCACATCACCCGCGTCCCACCGAACTCCACCAGCACCGACCCCGCCGGGTGCGAGGTGAATCCCCGGGTGATCTTCACGTCGCGGAGTTCGTCATCCGCCCTGCCATCGGCTCGTTTCGACACGGCAGACAGCCTAACGGGCAGTCAACACCCTGTGTTCACCCCCCGCTGAAGCTCAGATGTCGAAGACCTCGCCCGGGGACACCGCGTGGACCGGTCCGCTGAACACAGCTTTCGCTTCGGCGATGACGTCTTCGCGGGAGGTCCAGGGCGGGATGTGGGTGAGGAGGAGTTCGCCGACTCCGGCGCGGGCGGCGATCAGGCCCGCCTCGTGGCCGGAGAGGTGGATGCCGGGCGGGCGGTTGGCGGGGTCGTGGGTCCAGGAGGCTTCGGAGAGGAGAACGTCTGCGCCGCTGGCTAGTTCGAAGACCTCGTCGCACACCGCGGTGTCGCCGGTGTAGACCAGGGTGCGGCCCGCGGCGGTGGTGATGCGCAGGCCGTAGGACTCCGGCGGGTGGTACATGCGGCGGGCCTCGACGGTGTGGCCGGGGCCGAAGGTGATCGGCGTCTCGGTCTGCCAGACGCGCATGTCGATGACATCGGACCAGTCGTCGGTCTCGCCGCCGATCTCCGCGGAGGCGTTGCCGATGCGCAGGGAGGTGTCGGTCGGGCCGTAGACGATGGCCTTGCCCGTGGGCGGATTCGGGTGATACCGCCGCCACACCAGCAGGCCCGGCAAATCCAGGCAGTGGTCGGCGTGCAGGTGGGTCAGGAAGATGTCGACCTCACCCGGATCCAGGTGGCGTTGCAGCGCACCCAGCACCCCGGGACCGAAATCGATGACTGTCGGTGTCATATCCGGGCCGGACACGCTGCCCGAGCACCCGATCACGGTGAGGCGCATTCCCCCATGCTGCCACGCTGCATTCTCACTCAACGGAGGGATCCCCCAAATCGCCGACCGCGTCCAGCGTCACCCCTGCGACGCGAGACGGTCGGCGTCAGCCCCGCGACGATGACGACGTTCATTCGATGAGAGTACCCACCCGGCAACCACTCCACCTATCGCCCCGAAAAGATGTCCTTGCCAAGAGATTTGCGGGTTGCCGGGCAGGACGCCCCACAGAATCGAGCCGTAGAGCACCAGCACCACCAGCCCGACCGCGATCTGCAACACATTCCGGGAGAACCAGCCCCAGCAGAGCAGATAGGTGAGCCAGCCGAAGACGAGCACCGAGGCACCCACCGACACGCTGTTCGCGGGCGCGGTCAGCCACTGCCCGAATCCGGCGATCACCCAGATGATGGCCGTCGCGGTGAGCCCGCGCCCGATCCCGGTCAGCAGCGCGAGCAGCCCCAGCACGATGACCGGCAGCGTGTTCCCGATCAGGTGTCCCCAATTGGCGTGCAGCACAGGCGCGAAGAGAATGCCGACCAGCCCCTCCTCGCTGCGCGGCCGGACTCCCGCATTGTCGAGCTCATTGTTCGTGACGCTATTGACGCCCTCCACGCCATACAGCAACGCCGTGAACCCCAAGGTCAACGCAATGGCCCGCTGCCACAGCAACTTCAGAGCAGCCGTACTCCCCGCCCCACTGCCCACCGTCGGTTTCGCCAACTGCCCCCGCAACCGCGCGATCCGATCCGGATCGAACGACGATCCCATCCCACTGCCGCCGCTCATCGCAAGACCTCCTAGGCCGCCTGCCCCGAGCCTACCGCCGCCACGGACCCGCGCGCCCTCGGGGAAATACCCTGACCGCGAGCGCCTCGCCCAGCCAGGGGGACCGCCCGCGCCGGGGCGGTTCCCCGCCAGCGCCCGAACTTCGCGAACCGTGCAGGCCGCGGTCGGCAGGCGTCTCGGCCCAGCGCTCGAGGGCCGGGTCCGCGAATGCCACGCGCCCGCTGCGTTTTCGCAGCGGGCGCGGAGGTCTGGCGGCGGAGTCAGGCCCAGAGTTGGCCGTCGAGTTTTTCTTCGGCCTCTTCGAGGGTGCCGTCGTAGGCGCCGGTGGAGAGGTATTTCCAGCCGCCGTCGGCGACGACGAAGGCGATGTCGGCGCGTTGACCGGCCTTTTCGGCCTTTTTCGCGACGCCGAGGGCGGCGTGCAGGATCGCGCCGGTGGAGATGCCCGCGAAAATGCCCTCTTCGGAGACCAATTCGCGGGTGCGGCGGACCGCGTCGTAGGGGCCGACGGAGAAGCGGGAGGTCAGCACGGACTCGTCGTAGAGCTCGGGGACGAAGCCCTCGTCGAGGTTGCGCAGGCCGTAGACGAGTTCGCCGTAGCGGGGCTCGGCGGCGACGATGTCGATGGTGGGGACCTTTTCGCGCAGGAAGCGGCCGGTGCCCATGAGGGTGCCGGTGGTGCCCAGGCCCGCGACGAAGTGGGTGATCTCGGGCAGGTCGGCGAGGATTTCCGGGCCGGTGGTCTCGTAGTGGGCCAGGGCATTGGCCGGATTGCCGTACTGGTAGAGCATCACCCAGTCCGGATGCTCGGCGGCGATCTGCTTGGCCAGTGCCACAGCCTGATTGGAGCCGCCCGCGGCCGGGGAGTCGATGATCTCGGCACCGAACATGGTGAGCAGCTGACGGCGTTCGACCGAGGTGTTCTCGGGCATGACGCAGATCAGCCGGTACCCCTTGAGTTTGGCGGCCATGGCCAGCGAGATGCCGGTATTGCCGCTGGTCGGCTCGATGATGGTGTCACCCGGGGTGATCTTGCCCTCGGCCTCGGCCTGCTCGATCATGCGCAGCGCCGGGCGGTCCTTGATGGACCCGGTCGGATTGCGGTCCTCGAGCTTGGCCCACAACCGCACGTGATCGTCACCGTCCCATTTCGGGGACAGGTTCTTCAGCCCGACCAGCGGGGTATTGCCGAGTGTCGCGATCAGCGACTCGTAGCGCGCCACGGTTACCGCGAGCCCCCGGCGACCGCCGGGAGGATGGTGACGGTGCCGCCGTCGGTGACCTCGGCCTCGAGCCCGCCGGTGAAGCGCACGTCCTCGTCGTCGATGTAGATATTGACGTAGCGGTTGAGCTTGCCGCCATTGAGCAGCTTCGCCTCCAGGCCCGGGTAATTCGCCTCGAGATCGGCGATCACCGCGGCCAGGGTCGCACCCTGCGCCTGAACTCGCTTCTCGCCCTTGGTGATCGGACGCATGATGGTCGGAATGGACACGGTGACCGACATGAGTGGGGACTCCTTGTGTTTCGTTCGGGCTCAGGCGGATTGGCTGTAGGCGGGCACGATCTCGACCGGCTCCTCGGTGACCACGCCCTCGAGGATGCGGTAGCTGCGCAGCTCGTGTCGCTCCGCATCGCGGGTGGAGATCAGCACGTAGTGGGCATTGGGCTCCGACGCGAAGGAGATGTCGGTGCGGCTCGGATACGCCTCGGTCGCGGTGTGCGAGTGGTAGATGACCACCGGCTCCTCGTCGGCGTTGTCCATCTCCCGCCACAGGCGCAGCTGCTCGGTCGAGTCGAACTCGTAGAAGGTCGGCGAGCGCGCGGCATTGATCATGGGAATGAACCGTTCGGGGCGATCGGAGCCCTCGGGACCGGCGATGACACCGCACGCCTCATCGGGGTGGTCGGCGCGCGCGTGCGCGACCATTGCCTCCACGAGGTCCGCCCTGATCACCAGCACAAGTCGCATCCTTCCGCTCGACCCCGGCCCAACGGCCGAAACGCTGTCGTCAACAGGTGAGAATATGCGGCTATTCCCGGTGAAACGGCTCACACCCCCGCGGGGCCGTCGAACAGGTCACGGTAGGCCGGGATGCCCGCCACCGAGGTCGCGGACAGGATCGCGTCCACGATCGCGCGCTCAACGCAGACCGCGGCGGCCGTGCACAGCTGGTCGAGAACCAGCAGCTCCGCCGGGAAGGCCGGGGGCAGTGGGACATTCGGCGGCTGCTCGGCGGTGCCGGTGGCCAGCGCGAAGAGGGTGTCGCCGTCCAGCGGCGAATGCGCGGGGCGGATGGCGCGGGCCAGACCGTCGTGTGCGGTGGCGGCCAGGCGCTGACAGCCCGCCGGATCCAGCGCGGCGTCCGTGGCGACCACGCCGATGGTGGTGTTGAGGACCGCGCCCTTGACCGCCAGCGCATTGGCCGCCGCCAGCTGCTCCGCGGTGGCCGGTCGCAGTCCGAAGTGTTCGGGGCCGTCGGTGCCCGCGCCCCACGGGAATCCGGTGCGCGGGTCGAAGACCGAGCCCACGGGATTGGCGACGACTACCGCGCCGACGGTGATGCCCGCGGCCGGACCGTCGGTGAATCGCACACTGGCCGTGCCGATTCCGCCCTTGAGCGAGCCCGCCCGCGCACCCACGCCCGCGCCCACCGACCCGCGCGCGAAGTCGATGCCCGCGTCCTCGGCGGCCAGGAAGCCGAAGTCGGCGTCGGGTCGAATGTGCCACGCGCCCACCGGAAGATCGAAGATGACCGCGGCGGGGACGATCGGCACCACGCGGGCCGGATCGGCGGGATCCATCGGGATACCCTCCCTGTGCTCCTCCAGCCAGCGCATCACGCCGTCGGCGGCGGCCAGGCCGTACGCGCTGCCGCCGGTCAGCAGGATCGCATTCGCCTGTCGCACAGTGTTTTCCGGACTCAACAGGTCGGTCTCGCGGGTGCCCGGGCCGCCGCCGCGCACATCCACCGACGCGACCGCCCCGCCCGGTACCCGCACCACGGTGCAGCCGGTGGCCGCGCCCGTGCCCAGGGTGGCGTTCGGGTCCAGCGCCTGATGGTGGCCGACCAGCACGCCGGAGACGTCGGTGATCGAATTCCGCGGTCCCGCAACACTGTTCACGGCAGCTTCCCGTTCGCCGGAGGGACAGATCTCAGGGCAGGGGACAGCTCTCAGGGCATCAGCGCTTGGATCAGCGAATCCTGCATCCAGGTGAGCCAGTGGTAGACCTCGAGGCTCGGGCCTCGCGGGTCGTCATCGGCGAAATGATCGGGCGTGTCGGCGTCGATCTCCAGCGCCGTGCCCAGCGCCAGGCGAACATCGTTGAGCGCGGTGAGCCAGGCGTCGGCCTGCTCCTGGGTGATGACGATCTTGCCGCCCTGCGGCGGGAGGGTTTCCAGAATGACCAGTCCGGCGGCCACCTTGGTCTCGATGATCTCCGGCTCGTGCAGGCTGCGCAGCGCGCTGTTGAGGTCGGCGCGCTCGGCGTCGGGGGAACCGGGTTCGGGGCGGTGGAAGTCCGGTAGCAGCCGGGCCAGGCGCGGATCGTCGGGCGGGGTGGTGTTGCCCAGCTGTAGCCCGGTGAGGGCCGCCAGCTCGTCCTCCGGCGCCGAGCGGGCCCGATCGGTGAGCAGTCCGGTGACCGCCCCGACCAGCGAACGCAGCACGTCCGCCTCGTGGGCGTCCATTTCCGAACGCAGTTTCAGCCCGCCCAGGGAGTTCTTTCTGCTCCACTTCCGCACGGGATAACCGTAGTCGTCTCGGTCAGTCGTCACGTTGCATGGTGGCCCACAGCCCCGCCGCGTGTAGGCGCTGTACGTCGTGTTCCATCTTGTCGCGGGAACCAGCCGACACCACGGCCTTGCCCTCGTTGTGGACCTTCAGCATGAGCTCGGTTGCCTTGCCTTTGCTGTAGCCGAAGAGCTTCTGGAAGATGTAGGTCACGTAGTGCATGAGGTTGACGGGATCGTCCCAAACGACGGTGACCCACGGCCGGTCCTCGGCCTCCAGAATCTCGGAGTATTCGATGGCCTCCGGTGTCGCCTGTGCCGCCGACAGTGTCACGTTCGCGCCGCCCGGACCGGCGGCGACCCGGACATCGTCGTGATTACACAGACCCATAACGTCCAGGGTACGACCTGACATCCAAGAAACAACAGCCCAGGCGACACGCCGTGCCGGGCGGAAACCACGATCGGACGCCCGGGCGTGGCGCGTGGTCGAAGGCACGGGCGCGGTTGTGCTTACAGTGGGTCTCGTGATGATCGCGGACGGACTGACCAGTACTGCGCTACTGACGGATCAGTACGAGCTGACCATGCTCGCTGCGGCGCTCGGCGACGGATCCGCCCAGCGCCAGTGCACCTTCGAGGTATTCGCCCGCAGATTGCCCAATGGCCGCAGGTACGGCGTGGTCGCGGGGACCGGGCGATTGCTCGCGGCGCTGAGCGAATTTCGCTTCGGCGACGCGGAACTCGCGGTCGCCGAACGGTTCCTGGACGCCAAGACCCTGGAATGGCTGCGCGACTACCGTTTCGGCGGCGACATCGACGGCTACCGCGAGGGCGAGCTCTATTTCCCCGGCTCCCCCATCCTCACCGTGCGCGGCACCTTCGCCGAATGCGTGCTGCTGGAAACCCTGATCCTGTCGATCTACAACCACGACAGCGCCATCGCCGCCGCGGCCGCCCGCATGGTGAGCGCCGCCGGTGGCCGCCGGATGATCGAAATGGGTTCGCGCCGAACCCATGAGCTCGCCGCACCGGCCAGCGCCCGGGCCGCCTATTTGGCCGGCTTCGACGCCACCTCCAATCTGGAGGCCGCCCGCAGCTTCGGCGTGCCCAGCGCGGGCACCAGCGCGCACGCCTTCACGCTGCTGCACTCCGGCTCGGACGGCTCCCACGAGGCGGCGGCGTTCCGCAGCCAGGTCCAGGCGCTGGGCGTGGGCACCACGCTGCTGGTCGACACCTTCGACATCACCCGCGGCGTGGCCACCGCCATCGAGGTGGCCGGGCCCGAATTGGGCGGCGTGCGCATCGATTCCGGCGATCTGGGCGTGCTGGCCCGGCAGGTGCGCGATCAGCTCGACGGGCTGGGCGCGGTCCGCACCCGCATCGTGGTGTCCGGTGACCTGGACGAATACGCCATCGCCGCGCTGCGCGCCGAACCGGTCGACGTGTACGGCGTGGGCACCTCGCTGGTCACCGGATCCGGTGCGCCGACCGCGGGCATGGTCTACAAGCTGGTCGAGGTGGAGGGCATTCCGGTAGCGAAACGCAGTTCCCACAAGGAGTCTCGCGGCGGCACCAAGCGGGCGGTCCGGCTGGCGCGGGGCACCGGCACGATTGTCGAGGAAATCGTCTACCCGGCTGCCGCGGCGCGGCCGGAGCCGAACGGCTTCGAGATCGCGGAGCTGCAGGTGCCGTTGGTTCGCAAGGGTGAGGTGGTCGGCGACCAGCCGACGCTGGCGCAGAGCCGGGAACTGGTGGCCAAGGGCTTGGTCAGCCTGCCCTGGGAGGGCCTCAAGCTGTCGGCGGGCGAGCCCGCTATCCCGACGACTTTTCTGAGTTGAGCCGCCACCACAGGGCCGCCGCGACCAGCGCGGCGGGCAGGGCGAACAGCGTGGCCTGCGCCAGTTCGCCCACGATCTCGCCGAATTCGAACGAGATCTCGTGCCACAGCAGATTCGCCACCACACTGGCGATCTCGAACGCCACGAAGAACCGCAACGCCATGAGCGCGGCACTCTTCATCACTACCCCCGGACCGTCGCCGACGTCGCCGTGGACCGGTCGGGCACCGGGCGGCACAATGCAATACGAGCGGCTCACCGTCCCGGTTCAGCCGCCGTTTCCCGGGAGGTCCCGCCCATGAGCCGAGCCCTGATCGTCGTCGACGTGCAGAACGATTTCTGTGAGGGTGGATCACTGGCCGTCGCGGGGGGCGCGGCCGTGGCCGAGCGCATCACCGAATACCTGGGTGTCTCCGACTACGCCGCCGTCGTCGCCACCCGCGACTTCCACATCGATCCGGGCGCGCACTTCTCCGCCACCCCGGATTACCTCGACACCTGGCCCCCGCACTGCCGGGTCGGCACCCCGGGCGCGGAGTTCCACCCCAACCTGGACACCGCCCCGATCCAGGAGGTCTTCTCGAAAGGCGCCTATACCGCGGCCTATTCGGGCTTCGAGGGCACCGCCTCCGACGGCTCGACCACCCTGGCCGACTGGCTGCGCGAGCACCGGATCGACGCCGTCGACGTCTGCGGCATCGCCACCGACCACTGCGTGCGCGCCACCGCCCTGGACGCCCGCGCCGAGGGCTTCGACACCCGCGTCCTGCTCGGCCTCACCGCCGCCGTCTCCCCCGAAACCCTCGCCACCGCCCTCGACAAACTCCGCGCCTCCGGCGTCGAACTGGCCGGGACCGTGGAGAGCTGACCGATCGCACGCCGAACCATCCGATCGGCGGAAATCGGTCCTGACAGGCGGCCCGCCGAGGTTTGCGACGGGGTTGTCGGGCGGGCGCAGTAATCTGGCCGCCGTGCCCGAACTGCCTGCCGTACCGAAGCTGTTGGCCACCGCTGTCGAGGCGTTGGGGGGTAAGGAGCGCTCGGGGCAGCAGACCATGGCCGCGGCGGTCGCGCACGCGATCGACACCGGGGAGCATCTCGCGGTGCAGGCGGGGACGGGGACGGGAAAGTCGCTGGCGTATTTGGTGCCGAGTTTGCGGCATTCGGTGCGGACGGGGCGGACGGTGGTGGTGTCGACCGCGACCATCGCGCTGCAGCGGCAGTTGGTGGATCGCGATCTGCCCCGACTGGCCGAGGCGCTGGCCACGCCGTTGGGGCGGGTGCCGCAGTTCGCGATTCTCAAGGGGCGCAACAACTATCTGTGCCTGAACAAGATCAATAGCGCGATTCCGGACGAGCCGGAGGCCGAACTGTTCGACGCCTTCGCCATTTCCAAGCTGGGCCGCGAGGTGCAGCGCCTGCACGAGTGGGTGTCCGACACCGAGACCGGGGATCGCGACGAACTCGTGCCCGGTGTGAGCGATCGCGCCTGGCGGCAGGTGAGCGTGAGTTCGCGCGAGTGCCTGGGCAAGTCGCGCTGCCCGTTCGGCCAGGACTGCTTCGCGGAGAAGGCGCGGGCGGAGTCGGGGCTGGCCGATGTGGTGGTGACCAATCACGCCCTGCTGGCCATCGACGCCATCAGCGGCATTCAGGTGCTGCCCGAACACGATGTGGTGGTCGTGGACGAGGCGCACGAACTGGTGGACCGGGTGACCGGCGTGGCCACCGCCGAGCTCTCGACCACCGCCATCAGCGCCGCGGCCAAACGGTGTTCGAAGCTCATCGACGAGCAGGAGGTGGATCGACTCGAGGGTGCCGCCGAGGCCTGGCACCAACTGCTCGACGAACTGAACCCGGGACGCTGGGATCGCCTGCCCGAGGGCGCGGCGCCGGTGCTGGCGCTGATTCGCGACGCGGCCTGGAACGCGCGCACCGCGCTGGCCCCGTCGGGCGGCAGTGCGGCACAGGGCGATCCGGAGGGCGCGGCGGCCCGCAATCAGGCGCTGGCGGCCGTCGAGGAGGTGCACGACGCGGCGGTCCGCGTGCTCACCACCTTCGAGGAGGCCGACCCGTCGGCGCACCGCGATGTCATCTGGCTGGCCTCGGAGGAGGTGCGCGGGGTCCCGCGCCGCACCCTGCACATGGCCCCGCTCTCGGTGGGCGGTCTGCTGCGCAGTCGCCTGTTCGGCACGGCCACCGTGATTTTGACCTCGGCCACCCTGCAGATCGGCGGCTCCTTCGACAATCTCGCGGTGACCTGGGGCCTGCCGCCGCAGTCGGCCTCGAAGGTGGATCCCGCGCTGGCCAATGGCGCGGAGGCCCCCTCCGACGAGAAATCCCTGCGCTGGAATTCGGTGGACGTCGGTTCGCCGTTCGACCACGCGAAGTCCGGAATCCTGTACGTGGCAAAGCATCTGCCCGCGCCGGGTCGCGATGGCCTGCCGCAGTCGTATCTGGACGAGATCGAGCGTCTCATTCGCGCGGCGGGCGGGCGCACCCTCGGGTTGTTCTCGTCCATGCGAGCGGCCAAGGCGGCCACCGAAATTCTGCGCGAACGCCTCGACACCCCGATCCTGTGTCAGGGCGACGACGCCACCGGCGCACTGGTCCGCAAATTCGCCGACGACCCGGAAATCTCACTCTTCGGGACACTTTCGCTGTGGCAGGGCGTGGATGTGCCGGGCCCGTCGCTGAGTCTGGTGATCCTGGACCGCATTCCGTTCCCGCGCCCGGACGATCCGCTGCTGGTGGCCCGGCAGCGCGCGGTGGAATCGCATGGTGGCAATGGTTTTCTGTCCGTCGCCGCCAATCACGCGGCGCTGCTGCTGGCGCAGGGAACGGGCCGTTTGCTGCGCAGTACCGACGATCGCGGTGTTATCGCAATTCTGGATTCGCGACTCGCCACGGCGCGCTATGGCGGTTATCTCCGAGCATCATTGCCGCCCTATTGGGAAACGTCCGATCCCCAAGTTGTGACAAAAGCTCTCGAAAGACTGACAAATAGTGTCGCGCAAATGAAATGACGTTTGTGAGAACAGTCACAGGGCTGGTCCCCACTTCCGATCGGAAGTAAATTGGCTTTCGATACTCCGGTGAACCCCCAATTCCCACATCGGACGTGTCCGTCGTCCCCGCGCCAAGCCCTGCACGCGGCGCGGGGACACCGAAAACCTTTTTCGGCCGCTTACTTCGCGGCGAGCGTGACGAGTGCGGCGACGATCGCCAGCACCACCGCTCCGACTCCCCACACCACACCCTGACGCTGCCACGGACGACCGTGATCGAGGGAGATGCGGCCCGGGCCCGCGAAGGCGAAGGTGACCGACGCGATGGCGTACACCGCGGGCAACTCCCACATGGCGAAGCCATTGCCGCGGGTCACATTCAGCGCATTGAGCATGGTGCCCAGCGCGATCGCCGCGCCCAGCGGAGTCAGCAACCCGAGCACCAGCAGCAGACCACCGGTGATCTCGCTCAGCCCGGCCAGGGTCGCGAAGAACTTGCCGGGGTCGTAGCCCATGCCGCCGAAGGCCTTTGCCGTGGCGTCCAGGCCGTAGCCGTTGAACCAGCCGAACAGCTTCTGGCTGCCGTGCACGGCCAGCAGGCCACCGAAGCCCACGCGGGCCACGAGCAGGCCGATATCGGTGCCGGTCACGCCGTTCGCGGCGGCGGTCTCACGAGTGGTCGCGTTGAGGGTTGCGGTCATGTCGGGTCCTCGTCTTTCGGGTCTTGCGGCTCTGGGGCGATTCCAACCGGACCATGGTCCGCTTCGGAGCTTACAGTAGGTCCCAACGAAATCGGGCGCGAGGCCATTCCAGCCGCGCGCCCGATCTTGTGAATGTCCTTACTTGGCCAAGAACCAGAAGTACGAGAGGAAGATCGCCATGAGCAGCCACATGATCGGATGCACTTCCCGCGCCCGCCCCTTGGCCACCATGACCACCGGGTAGAACAGCAGACCCATCGCGATGCCATTGGCGATCGAGTAGGTCAGCGGCATCATCACCACGGTGATGAAGGCCGGGACCGCGTATTCGAGCTTGCCCCACTCGATCTCGCCCAGCGACCGCGCCATGAGCACGCCGACCACGATGAGCGCCGGGGCCGTGACCGCCGAGACATTGGCGAACACCGCGAACAGCGGGAAGAAGAACATGGCGATCATGAACCAGCCCGCCGTCGCGACCGCGGTCAGACCGGTGCGGCCGCCCGCCGAGACACCCGCGGTGGACTCGACGTACGCGGTGGTGGACGAGGTGCCGATGATCGCGCCCGCGGCGGTGCCGACCGAGTCGGCGGCCAGCGCCTGACCCGCGCGGTCGAGCTTGCCGTCCGCGGCCAGCAGCCCGGCCTGCTTGGCGACGCCGATCAGGGTGCCCGAGGCGTCGAAGAAATCGACGAACAGCATGGTCAGCACGACGATCACCATCTGCCCGGTGAAGGCGTTGGGCAGGTGGATGATGGCCTGGCCGAAGGTCTGATCGAGCCCGTGCGGCAGCGCGGCCACCGAATCCGGCATCTGCACCAGACCGCACACGATCCCCATCACCGCGGTGGCGAGGATGCCGTAGAGCACCGCGCCGTGCCAGCCCAGCACCAGGAACACGATGGTGACGACGAGACCGAACATGGCCAGCAGGGTGGTGCCGTGGTGGAAGTTGCCCAGGTGCACCAGGGTCGCCGGATCCGAGACCACGATGCCCGCGCTCTTGAGGCCGAGGAAGGCCACGAACATGCCGATGCCCGCGCCGACGGCCAGCTTCATCTGCATGGGGATGGCCTCGATGATCTTCTCGCGCACCTTGGTCACGGCCAGCACGAAGAAGATGACACCCGAGAGGAAGGTGCCCGAAAGGGCTTCCTGCCACGGGATTCCCATGTGCAGGACGACGGTGTACGCGAAGAAGGCGTTGAGGCCCATGCCGGGCGCGAGCGCGACCGGGTAGCGCGCCCACAGGCCCATGACCAGCGTGCCGAAGATGGCGGCGACGGCGGTGGCGGTGAAAACCGCCTGGATGGGCATGCCCTTGTCGTGGAGATCGCCCGCGGGGCCGTCGCCCAGGATGCGCGGGTTCACCGCGAGTACGTAGGACATGGCCAGGAACGTGATGGTTCCGGCCATGAGTTCGCGCTTGACGGTGGAACCGTGTTCGCTGATGCCGAAGTACGCGTCGACGCGCCCCTTGGTGCGCGTAAGCACGTCGGTGCTCATGTGTGGGTGTCTCCAGTCGGAGGAAGGTACGAAGGTTGCCGTGGGGACGGTACTTGTTCCGTATGTCCGCACATGAACCGACCCGGCGAATCGTGAGCTATCGCACTCGCCAGAGCGTTGTTTTCCCGTGGCTACCAGCGCAATTAATCCGCAATTTAAATCATTACCGGCCGGTAATTATGAACTCTTGACCCTTACTGTCTGGGACGTTACAAATACGTAATCAGCCGGGGGTTTTCAGGGGAACCGGCCAGGCAGAAGTAGTACGCAGTGGTAACGGATGTCATCGACGCGGTCGCTGAGTTCGCGATCGCCCGCAAAGCGATCTGGGATGTCCTTCTCGACCCGCAGACCTATCCCCGGCTATTTCCCGGAATCGGCGCCTGCGAACAACTCGACACCGTGGACGAACACCCCACGCTGACAATGCGCGTCGGCGGCAATGGCCTCGAAGTCCACGTGCTGCGCGTGCAACTCCACATCACCCGCCCGGGCGAGAGCTTCGAAATGCACTGCCCGGATCGCGGCAGCTTCGCGGCGATCCGCCTGCGCGGCGACGGGGACCACACCCGGGTCTACGTCACGTATTTCAAGGCGGGGCGGGTGCATCCGGTGCTGACCCAACTGCCGAACTCGGCGGTGGTGCTGTGGACGCAGGCCGGGCTGAAGCGCGTCGGGGACCTGATCCTGAACACGCCGAGCTCGCTCCTCGTCAATGGCGAGGATTCGCCGATGAAGCTGCAGGCCGGGGTCGTCAAGCGGATGGTGGCCTCGGGTGTGGTGCGCACCTATCGACCCGATGTCGGGCTGAAACAGATCGGCGGACTGGCCAAATGGGGTTTCAGCCTGGCCGGTGGGTACGCGGCGGCGGCCGCGCACTCCCCGCAGCGGGCGGCCGTGGTGGACGACCGCTACTCGAGCACCTTCGACCAATTGCACGCCCGCAGTAGCGCTCTCGCGGGCGCGTTCACCGCGCTCGGCTTCGGCCCGGGCACCTCGGTCGGGCTGCTGTGCCGCAATCACACCGGCATGGTCGAGTGCATGGTGGCCGCGGGCAAGGCGGGCGCGGACGCGGTGCTGCTCAATACCGGACTGCCCGCACGGCAGGTCGAGGAGATCGTGGCGCGCCATCAGCTCTCGGCGCTGTTCGTGGACAGCGAGTTCGAGCATCTGGTGCGGTATCTGCCCACCGATCTGCCGCGCTTCACCAGCGACGACATTCCACCGGATCCGGGGCGTACCACCATCGAGGAGCTCATCGCCATGCGCCAGGAGCCGCCGCGCAAGCCGCCGCGGCCGGGTCGCCTGGTAGTGCTCACCTCCGGGACCAGCGGGACGCCCAAGGGCGCGCGTCGCCCGCATCCCAAGGGGTTCGGCACGGTGGCGGCGCTGCTGTCGCGAATCCCGTTCGGCACCAACGAGACCATGTTCATTCCGGCCCCGCTGTTCCATACCTGGGGGCTGGGCGCGCTGCAGATCTCGACCGCCATTCGCGCGACGGTGCTGCTGGGCGACCGCTTCGACGCCGAGGACTGCCTGCGCCGCATTGCCGAGCACCGGGTCACCGCGCTGATCGTGGTGCCGATCATGGTGAATCGAATCCTGGACCTGCCCACGCATGTTCGGGCCCGCTACGACCTGTCGAGCCTGCGCATCGTGGCCAGTTGCGGTGCGCCACTGGCCGGTGCGACGGTGCTGAAGTTCCTCGACGCCTTCGGCGACATCCTCTACAACGTGTACGGCTCGACCGAGGTGTCGTGGGCCTCCATCGCCGACTCCGCGGATCTGCGCATGTCACCCACCACCGCGGGCCGCCCGCCGCTGGGCACGAAACTCGGTGTGCTGGGGCCGGATCGGCGGCCGGTGCCGATCGGGGCGACCGGGCGCATCTTCGTGGGCAACCACATGCTGTTCGACGGGTACACCGACGCGACGCCGCCGGACGAGGCCGACGGCATGCTCGACACCGGCGATATCGGGTACCTGGACGCCTCGGGCAAGCTGTTCGTGGCCGGGCGCGACGACGAGATGATCATCTCGGGCGGGGAGAACGTCTTCCCGCGCGCGGTGGAGGAGGCGCTCTCGCATCTGCCGCAGGTGAGCGAGGTGGCGGTGGTCGGGGTGCCCGATCACGAATTCGGGCAGCGCCTGGCCGCATTCGTGGTGAAGCGGCCGGGCTCCGGGCTCGATTCGGACATGGTGCGCAACTACATTCGCCACCGGGTCAGCCGGTTCTCGGTGCCGCGCGATGTGACCTTCCTGGACGCGTTGCCGCGCAATACGACCGGGAAGATCCTCAAGCGGACGCTGATCGCACCGACCTGATCACTGGCGCGCCGACCTGATCGCTACGGGCTGGGAGTAGCGATCAGGCCCAGCTCGGCGTCGGAGGCGAGCAGCGGGTGGTGCGGGAGGATACGGATCGTGTAACCGACCGCACCGGAGATCGGAACCGGCGTCTGGATGGTGAAAACCTCCGCGCCGGAATCGGTTCCGTGATGCCGCATGGCGAAGGTGTGGACGTCGGTGAGGTCGTCGGCGGGTGAGACCCGGCCGAGCACCGCCTGCACGGACACGTCGGCGGGGGTGAGGCCGCCCAGATCGATCCGGGCGCGCAGGGCGAGCTCCGCGCCGATCACCGGGATGTCGGGCAGTCCGGAACTGTCCACCTGCAGGACTTTCACACTGGGCCAGGCGGATTCCACGCGACGGCGATAGACCGACAGGTCGTGCGCACCCTTGAAGTCATTGCTCGACACCGCCTCGAAGGCCGCGGCGGCGGGAGCGTAGTAGTCCACGGCGTAGTCGCGAACCATGCGGGAGGCCAGCACCTTCGGGCCGAGGGTCCGCAGGGTGTGGCGGACCATCTCCATCCAGCGCACCGGCAGGCCGTCGTGGTCGCGATCGTAGAAGCGCGGCAGCACAGCGCGTTCCAGCAGTTCGTACAGCGCGGAGGCCTCCAGGTCGTCGCGGCGGTGCTCGTCGCGCACGCCGTCGGCGGTGGGGATGGCCCAGCCGTTCTCGCCGTCGTACATCTCGTCCCACCAGCCGTCGCGGATGGAGAGATTGAGGCCGCCATTGAGGGCCGACTTCATGCCGGAGGTGCCGCAGGCTTCCAAGGGGCGCAAGGGATTGTTGAGCCAGACGTCGCAGCCCCAGTACAGGTAGCGGGCCATGGACATGTCGTAGTCGGGCAGGAAGACGATGCGGTGTCGCACGGCCGGGTCGTCGGCGAAGCGGACGATCTGCTGGATGAGGGCCTTGCCGCCGTCGTCGGCCGGATGCGATTTGCCAGCGACCACCAGCTGCACCGGGTGTTCCGGGTCGAGGAGCAGGGCGCGCAAGCGATCGGGATCGCGCAGCATGAGCGTGAGACGCTTGTAGGTGGGGACGCGGCGGGCGAAGCCGACGGTCAGCACGTTCGGGTCGAAAACCTCGTCCACCCAACCGAGTTCGGCGGGCGCGGCCCCGCGTTCCAGCCAGGAGGCGCGCACGCGGCGGCGCACCTCGTCGACCAGGATGCCGCGCAGGGCGTTTCGGGTGGACCACAGTTCGCGCAGGTCCACATCGCAGAGGCGTTCCCAGCCGCGCGCCTCCTCCACCAGCTCGTCGCCGATGAGTTCGCGGGCCTTGTCGATCCATTCGCGCGCCGCCCAGGTGGGGGCGTGCACGCCATTGGTGACCGAGCCGATCGGGACCTCGGCGGCATCGAAACCGGGCCACAGCGGCGCGAACATGTCGCGGCTGACCTCGCCGTGCAACTTCGACACGCCATTGGCGCGCTGGGCGAGTCGCAGGCCGAGATGGGCCATGTTGAAGACCGACGGATCGGCCTCGCGGCCCAGGGCCAGAATGCGATCCACCGAAACACCGGGCAGGACCAGGGATTCACGCTCACCGTGCGCGCCGCCGAAGTAGCGGCGGACCAGCGCTCCGGCGAACCGGTCGATACCGGCGGGGACCGGGGTGTGGGTGGTGAAGACCGTTCCGGCCCGCACGGCGGTCAGCGCCGAATCGAAATCCATTCCGGCGGCCATGTATTCGCGAATGCGCTCGATGCCGAGGAATCCGGCGTGACCCTCGTTCATGTGGAAGACGTCGGGGTCGGGCAGGCCGTTGGCGCGGGTGTAGGCGCGCACGGCACGGACACCGCCGATGCCCGCGAGGATTTCCTGTTTGATGCGGTGGTCCTGGTCGCCGCCATAGAGCCGGTCGGTGACGGCCCGCAGTTCGGGATCATTGTCGGCGATGTCGGAGTCCAAGAGCAGCAGGGGAATTCGGCCCACCTGGGCGATCCACACTCGGGCCCGCAGCACCCGCCCCTCGGGCATGGCCACGTGCACCAGCACCGGCGCACCACCTTCGGTGAGCAGCCGTAGCGGCAGCCCCATGGGATCCAATGCCGGGTAGCGCTCGGCCTGCCAGCCGTCGGCGGTCAGCGACTGCCGGAAATAGCCGGAGCGGTACAGCAATCCGACGCCGATGAGCGGCAATCCCAAGTCCGAGGCGGCCTTCAGATGGTCGCCCGCGAGAATCCCCAGTCCACCCGAATAGTTGGGCAGCACCTCGGTGACACCGAACTCCATGGAGAAGTACGCGATCCCGCGCGGTCCGCGCCGCTGCTTCTGGAACCAGCGCGGCCGAGCCAGATAGTCACTCAGATCCGCGGCCGCCGCATCCACCCGCCGCGTGTACGCCTCGTCCCCCGCCAGCGCGTCGAGCCGCTCGGCCGGAACCTCCCCCAGCATCCGCACCGGATCGTGCCCGACCTCCGCCCACAACCGGGGATCGAGTTCGGCGAACACATCCTGTGTCGGCCCATGCCAAGACCAGCGCAGATTGGTAGCCAGCTCGGTCAACGCGGACAACCGCTCCGGCAAATGGGCGCGAACGGTGAATCGACGCAGTGCCTTCACCTCTGTAGACCCTACCCGGGACGGCGTCGTCGCAGCTCACCAACGTCGCCCCCGACGTGAGCAAGCGCTAAGCAACCGATAACGTGTTCTATATGAGCGAGCAGATCGAGGCGGTCGACGGACTGCCCACCCAGGAGCATCACGAGGGCGGGTTCCGGCCGATTCGGGAACTGGGTCGCGACAACACCAAGGGTGGGGCGCACTACGGGGAGTTAATCGAGCAGGTGCGGGGGTTGATGGATCGGGTGCGGCTGGCCGATCCGTCCGATGACCTGGCGCTGCATGCCATCGCCACCCTGAAGGAACTCAACGACAAGCTCGACGAGGCGGTCGGAGACGAGTGGAACGCCCCGGCCTGGCACCGCACCGACCTGCCCGCGCGCGGCAATATCACCCTGCCGCCGTTCCTGGTCGATTCCGCGAGCCGCGAGGGCGTGCGGGCGCGCATCACCTTCCGCACCTTCCATCTGGGCGGCAACAACGCGGCCCACGGCGGCCACATCGCCCTCGGCTTCGACGACCTGCTCGGCATGACGGCGGCCATCTACACCCGCCAGGCCACCCGCACCGCCTTCCTGCACGTCGACTACCGGTCCATCACGCCGCTGAACACCGAACTGCGGGTGCACGGCTGGGTGGAGCGACAGGAGGGCCGCAAGATCTTCGTGCGCGCCACCCTGCACGATGGCGACCGGCTCTGCGCCGAGGCGCACGGGCTGTTCGTCCTTCTCAAGCCGGGCCAGCAGTAGTCACTCCCGAAGTCCCGACCCGCACTCCGGTAAGTTCGAGGGCGTGACCGGCCGCATCGCCATCGATGACACCGCCCCCGCGATTCCCGGCGGTCGGCCGTCCAAGGCCGTGGTCGGCGAGGTGGTCCCGGTCCGCGCGGTGGTCTGGCGCGAGGGACACGAGGCGGTGGCGGCGACGCTGGCGGTGCGCGGCCCGGGTTCGTCTCGCACACAGCGCATTCGCATGGTGCCCGAGTACGAGCCGGACGTCTTCAACGCGGTCTTCACCCCCGCCAAGCCCGGCCGCTGGACCTTCCGCATCGAGGGCTGGAGCGATCCCATCGCCACCTGGCGTTCCGGCGTGGAGGCCAAGCTCGCGGTCGGACAGAGCGCCGTGGATCTGGCCAACGACCTCGAGATCGGGGCCCGGCTCCTGGACCGCGCCGCGCAGGCGGTGCCGAAGAAGCAGTGGCAGATCCTGCGCGACGCCGCGGCCGCCCTGCGCGGGGACGCCCAGCTGCCCGCCCGGGTGGCACCGGCCTTCAGCGCCGAGGTCGGCGCGATCCTGCGCGCAACCCCGTTGCGGGAGTTCGTGACTCACGGACCGCTGCACACCGTGCAGGTGGAACGCCAGCGCGCGCTCTACGGGGCCTGGTACGAATTCTTCCCGCGCTCGACCGGCGGCTGGGACGCGGACGGCAAACCGGTGCACGGCACCTTCGCCACCGCCGCGAAGGAGCTGCCGCGCATTGCCGCCATGGGCTTCGACGTGGTGTATCTGCCGCCGATCCACCCCATCGGCACCGTGAATCGCAAGGGCCCCAACAACTCCCTGACCGCCGGTCCGCAGGACGTGGGCTCGCCGTGGGCCATCGGCTCCGCCGAGGGCGGCCACGACGCCATCCACCCGCTGCTCGGCACCGAGGCCGACTTCCTCGACTTCGTCACCTCCGCACGGGAATTGGGCTTGGAGGTGGCCCTGGACCTGGCCCTGCAGTGCGCACCCGACCACCCCTGGGTGACCGCGCACCCGGAGTGGTTCACCACCCTGCCCGACGGCACCATCGCCTACGCGGAGAATCCGCCGAAGAAGTATCAGGACATCTATCCGCTGAACTTCGACGACGATCCCGACGGCCTCTACGCCGAGGTGCTGCGGGTGGTGCGACATTGGATCGGGTTGGGCGTCACCATCTTCCGGGTCGACAATCCGCACACCAAACCGGCCGACTTCTGGGAATGGCTGATCGCCGAGGTGCATCGGAAGCATCCCGACATCGTGTTCCTGTCCGAGGCGTTCACCCGTCCCGCGCGCATGTACGGCCTGGCGCGGCGCGGCTTCAGCCAGTCCTACACGTATTTCACCTGGCGCACCCACAAGCACGAAATCGAGGAATTCGGCAGGGAATTGGCCGCCAAGGCCGATGAGGCCCGCGCCAACCTGTTCGTGAACACGCCCGACATCCTGCACGAGAGCCTGCAGCACGGCGGCCCCGGCATGTTCGCCATTCGCGCGGTGCTCGCGGCCACCCTGGGACCGAGTTGGGGCGTGTACTCCGGCTTCGAACTCTACGAACACCAGGCGGTGCGGCCCGGCAGCGAGGAATACCTGGATTCGGAGAAATACCAACTGCGCCCGCGCCGTTTCGCCGAGGCGGCGGCCCGCGGGGAATCCCTGGAACCGTGGCTGACCCGACTCAACGAGATCCGCCGCGCCCATCCGGCGCTGCAGCAGGTGCGCTGCATCCATTTCCACCCCGTGGACAACGACGCGCTGCTGGCCTTCTCGAAATTCGACCCCACCACCGGCGACGCGGTGCTGGTGGTGGTGAACCTCGACCCGTTCGGCGCACAGCAGGGCATGGTGTCGCTCGACCTGCCCGCCATCGGCCGCGAATGGCACGATCGGCCGGTGGTGTTCGACGAGGTCAGCGGCGAGGAATACCACTGGGGGCAGAGCAATTACGTGCGCCTGGACCCGGCGCGGGCGGTGGCGCACATTCTCGCGCTGCCGCCGGTTCCGGCCGCCGCGCGCACCGAACTCGCCTACCGCAGATCGTTCCGATGAATCGACGCGACCTCCTGCTGCTGGCGGCGGGCACCCACCCGGACCCGCACACCGTGCTGGGGGCGCACGAGCATCCGGACGGGACGATCATTCGAGTGCTGCGGCCGCACGCGGAGACCGTCGCGGCGCGCATCGGCGGCGTGGATCACCCACTGGCACATACCGATCACGGCGTTTTCGAGGGCGTCGTACCGTTCCCCGACCTGTGGGACTATCGGATCGTCGCCTCCTATCCGGGCGGGCGCACGGTGGTGGAGGCGGACGGGTACCGCTTCCTGCCCAGCCTGGGCGAGATCGACCTGCACCTGCTGGGCGAGGGACGCCACGAGCGGCTGTGGGAGGTGCTCGGTGCGCATCCGAAGCGCTACCACACGCTCGACGGGGAGATCACCGGCACGGCGTTCGCGGTCTGGGCACCCAATGCGCGCGGCGTGGCGGTGATCGGCGACTTCGACGGCTGGAGCGGAAACACCGCGCCCATGCGCAAACTCGGCGATTCGGGGGTGTGGGAGCTGTTCCTGCCCGGCATTGGGCCGGGAGCGCTGTACAAGTACCGCGTGCACGGGGCGGACGGGCGCATTGTCGATCACGCCGACCCGATGGCCTTCGCCACCGAGGTGCCGCCCGCGACCGCGTCGGTGATCACCGAGAGCGAATTCGCCTGGGGCGATACGGAATGGCTGCGCGCGCGGGCGAAGACCGACCCGCTGCGCGCGCCGGTGAGCGTCTACGAGGTGCACCTGGGCTCCTGGCGGCCGGGACTCGGCTATCGCGAGATCGCCGAACAGCTCGCGGAATACGTTTTGGCCCAGGGCTTCACGCATATCGAACTGCTACCGGTCGCCGAGCATCCCTTCGGCGGTTCCTGGGGTTACCAGGTCACGTCCTATTACGCGCCGACGGCCCGCTTCGGATCCCCGGACGACTTCCGCTATCTGGTGGATCACCTGCACCGCAAGGGAATCGGCGTCCTGCTCGACTGGGTACCCGCGCATTTCCCCCGCGACGAATGGGCCCTGGCCCGCTTCGACGGCACCGCCCTCTACGAGCACGCCGACCCCCGCCGCGGCGAGCAACTCGACTGGGGCACCTACATTTTCAACTTCGGCCGCCACGAGGTCCGCAACTTCCTGGTCGCCAATGCCGTGTACTGGATCGAGGAATTCCACATCGACGGCCTGCGCGTGGACGCCGTCGCGTCCATGCTCTACCTGGACTATTCGCGCCCCGACTGGGAGCCGAACATCCACGGCGGCCGCGAGAACCTGGAGGCCGTGTCCTTCCTCCAGGAGATGAACGCGACCGTGCACAAGCATCATCCGGGCGTGCTCACCATCGCCGAGGAATCCACCACCTGGCCCGGCGTCACCCGCGCCACCGAGGTGGGCGGGCTCGGCTTCACCATGAAATGGAACATGGGCTGGATGCACGACACCCTCGGGTATCTCGCCCACGATCCGGTGTACCGCACCTGGCACCACAATGAGATCACCTTCTCGCTGACCTACGCGTGGAGCGAGAACTATGTGCTGCCGATCAGTCACGACGAGGTCGTCTACGGCAAGGGCACGCTGTGGACCCGCATGCCCGGCGACGACTACGCCAAGGCCAGCGGGGTGCGTGCCCTGCTCGCCTACATGTGGGCCCATCCCGGCAAGCAACTGCTGTTCATGGGGCAGGAATTCGGACAGTTCCGGGAGTGGAACCACGACCTCGGACTGGACTGGCACGAGCTGGAAAACCCACTGCACCAAGGCATTCGGACCCTGGTCGCCGACCTCAACCGACGCTATGTCGCGAACCCGGCGCTGTGGAGCCAGGACACCTCGCCGGGCGGCTACTCCTGGATCGATGCCGACGACCGCGACAACAATGTGCTGTCGTTCCTGCGGTACGGCACCGACGGATCCATCCTCGCCTGCGTCTACAACTTCTCGGGCCGTCAACTCGACGGGTATCGCATCGGATTGCCCGGGCCCGAACCGGATTCCTGGTTCGAGGTGCTCAATACCGACGCTCTCGCCTACGGCGGCAGCGGCGCGAGCAATCCCGGCGAGATTCCGGCCGAGCCCCAACCCTGGCATGGGCGTCCGGTCTCGGCCGCGCTGACCCTCGCACCGCACAGCGCCGTCTGGCTGTCCACCACCCCGCCCACCGCCCGCGTCTGACAGTCGTTGCGGGCCCGGTCATTCCGGCCAGCCGGGCGAGCGGCCCAGCACCGTGAGAATCCGGTCGAGCCCGGACGCTTCCGGCGCGTCCACCACGGGCGCGAAGGATGCCCCCGGCCGCTCCCGCTCCTCCCCGCACGGCACCGCCTCGGCCACCGGCAGGCCCGCGGCGATCATGTCGTCGTCGAATTCCACGCTCACACCCAGCGCCCGCGCCACATCCCAGCTGTGCACGATGTAGTCGATGAAGTGAAAGCTGATGGCCAGTGAGCCCGGGATCACGATGCCGTCGCGCACCTCCGGCAGCGGGAACTGCCTTTCCAGCACACCGGGTTCCGCGAACGCGGCCAGCACGTGCTCGGCCGCCGCCTGGTATTCGGCGACCGGATCATCGCCGAGTGGTTGCGGCTTCCACAACGCGATATCCCCTTCGCCCCGCGAGGCCGCCGCGAAGCCGTAGTGCTGAACGATCATGTGCTCCAACAGATCCCGCACCGTCCACCCCGCACAGGGCGTCGGCCTGTCCAGGTCGGACGAGGTCACCTCCGCGACCACCGCGATGCTCGCCCGCACCGCCCGGGCGTCCAGCGCGATCAGTTCGGTGCCGGACTTCAACAATTCGTCGTACGTGCTTATCATACGCATCAGCTTACTAACTATTGACCGCGAGCGACAGGGCCAATCCGCCCGATTCGACACCACACATCCGATCGCGGGCGCAGGCTGGGAACAGATCAGAGTCGAGCCGGGAGGTTCCCGTGGACGAGCGCACCAAGATCACATTGGACGAATCCGAGATCCCACGGCGGTGGTACAACATCGTCCCCGACCTGCCCGCACCACCGCCGCCACCGCTGCATCCGGGTACCCGGCAACCGGTCGGCCCGGAGGATCTCGCGCCACTGTTCCCGATGGAGCTGATCAGGCAGGAGGTGAGCGCCGAACGCTACCTCGACATTCCGGACGAGGTCGTCGACGTTTATCGGCTGTGGCGGCCGACGCCGCTGTTCCGGGCGCGTCGGCTGGAGAAGGCGCTGGGCACGCCCGCGCGTATTTACTACAAATACGAAGGCGTTTCGCCCGCCGGTTCGCACAAGCCGAATACCGCTGTGCCGCAGGCGTTCTACAACTTCGCCGAGGGCACCCGCCGCCTCACCACCGAGACCGGCGCGGGCCAATGGGGCAGCGCACTGGCCTTCGCGTGCGCGCAGTACGGCATCGACTGCGAGGTATGGATGGTGCGCGCGTCCTACGACCAGAAACCGCACCGGCGCACCCTCATGCGGACCTGGGGCGCGACCGTGCACGCCAGTCCCTCCCCGGTCACCGCCGCGGGCGCGAAAATCCTTGCCGACGACCCGAATTCGCCCGGCAGCCTCGGCATCGCCATCAGCGAGGCGGTGGAGGTCGCCGCGGGCGATCCGCGGACCCGATACGCCCTGGGCAGCGTGCTCAACCATGTGCTGCTGCACCAGACGGTCATCGGCGAGGAGGCGTTGAAACAGTTCGCCGCGGCCGGGGAACGGCTTCCGGACGTGATCGTCGGCTGCACCGGCGGCGGCTCCAACTTCGCCGGGCTGTTCCTGCCGTTCCTGCGCGAAAAGCTCGCTGGCCGAGCCAATCCCGTCATCCGCGCCGTCGAACCCGCGGCCTGCCCGTCCTTCACCCGCGGCCGCTACGCCTACGACTTCGGCGACACCGCGGGTTTTACACCGCTCATGAAAATGCACACCCTCGGCCACGACTTCATCCCCGACCCGGTGCACGCGGGCGGCCTGCGCTACCACGGCATGTCACCGCTGCTCTCGCACATGTACGAGCTGGGCCTGTTCGAAGCCATCGCCAAGCAACAGCGCGAATGCTTCGCCGCCGCGGTCACATTCGCCAAGACCGAGGGCATCCTCCCCGCACCGGAACCCTCCCACGCCTTGGCCGCCGTCATCGAGGAGGCCAAGCGCTGCACCGCATCCGGCGAGGACAAGGTCCTCCTCACCGCCCTGTGCGGCCACGGCCACTTCGACATGACCGCCTACGAGCGCTACCTGGCCGACGAGATCCCCGACTTCGACCTCTCCCAACCCCGCATCGACGCCGCCCTGTCCACCCTCCCCGCCGTCTAACGAGATCAGGGAGCTCTCAGCGCGGGAATTCGGACGGAATTCCTCGTTGAGAGCTCCCTGATCGTGGAGGCTCAGTACAGTGCGGCGGCGAGTTTGCGGCGGGCGGCGACGACGATGGGCTCGGCGGGGTCGAAGAGTTCGAAGAGCTCGAGCAGGTGGGTGCGGGCCCGGGTGCGGTCGTCCCCGGCGGTGCGCTTGACCTGGGCGATGAGGCGGTCGAAGGCGAGTTCCGGCTGCTGGTTGAACATTTCGACGTCGGCGGCGGCGAGCGCGGCGTCCAGATCGGACGGATCGGCGTCGGCCTTCGCCACGGCGGTGGGATCGATTTCCTGGACGCGGGAAAGGAATTGGACCTGACGCAGCGCGGCCTTGGCCTCGGCATTGTTCGGCTCGGCGGTCAGGATGGCCTGGTAGGCGGCGATCGCACCCGCGAAATCGCCGTTCTCCAAGGCCTCTTCGGCGGCGACGAAGCGCGGATCCTCGGGGGCCTCGGGCTCGGCATCGGCACCGCCCGCACCGACGCCGGGAAGCTTGCCGCGCACGGCGTCCACCACCGCGGCGATCCACTGGGTGACCTGCTCCTCGGGCTGGTTACCGGTGAAGTCGGCGAGCGGCTGGCCCGCGGCCACGGCCACCACGGTCGGAATGCCCTGGACGCCGAAGGCCTGCGCGATGCGCATATTGGCCTCGGCCTCGACGGTGGCCAGATCCCAGTCGCCGCCGCCCTGGCCGACCAGCTTCTCGAGCAGCTTCACCAGTTCGATGCTGCCGGGGCTGCGCTGCGAGTACAGCGCCACCACCACCGGCACCTGGGTCGAGCGCCGCAGCACCCGCTCCTCGAAGTTGGCCTCGGTGACGGCGTGGTCGCCCGGGATATCTCCCGCTGCGGCGACTGGCTGCTTGAGGGCGGACAGGTCAACCGCGCCCGACATGGCGGCGGCTGCGGCGGCGGAAGGACGGCGTGCAGGTCGAGTCACGACATCCAGTTTGTCACGAACGAGCGACGGCGGGTGTCGCGGCCGTGCTCAGCTCCCCCAGTTGACCGGAGTTGATCGCCCACCGCTCGAACCACACCGAAGTGAAGGGGACCACCGAGGACAGCAGGGCCAGACCCGTGGTCTTGCCCGGCCACTCGAATTCCCGCGAGGCCAGCAGGCAGTTGATGGCGTAGGCCAGGAAGACGATGCCGTGCAGCATGCCGAACACCATCACCGGCCACTTGATCGGCTGATCGGCGATGCCGAGGGCATCCGCGCGCTTGAGCGCCGAACCGATGAACAGCAGCACCCAGGAGGGAACTTCCAACAGGCCGAAGAACCGCACACGTTTCGCGACCGTGGAAAGGTCGAAGAAATCACCCATGACTCCCCATTCTGCCGGATCGACTACGACAGCCTGTCGTTGCACTGGTCACATCCGGTACGCCCGCGCCGGAATCCTGGTATCAGGATTCCGAAAACAGAACGGCTCCGGCTCGTTTCGAGCCGGAGCCGTTCACGTTCGTCTCGCCGCTTACTTCACGCGGAGGATGAGGGCGTCGCCCTGACCGCCACCGCCGCAGAGGGCGGCCGCGCCGATGCCGCCGCCGCGGCGCTTCAGTTCGAGGGCCAGGTGCAGGACGATGCGGGCGCCCGACATGCCCAGCGGGTGGCCGATGGAGATGGCGCCGCCGTTGACGTTCACCTTCTCCGGGTCGATGCCGAGCTTGCGGGTGGAGGCGATGCCCACCGCGGCGAAGGCCTCGTTGATCTCGACCAAATCGAGGTCGGTGGGCGAAATGCCTTCCTTGGCACAGGCTTTGGCAATGGCGTTGGCGGGCTGGTCCTGCAGGGTGGAGTCCGGGCCCGCGACGACGCCCGCCGCGCCGATCTCGGCGATCCAGCTCAGGCCCAATTCCTCGGCCTTGGCCTTGGACATCACGACCACCGCGGCCGCGCCGTCGGAGATCTGGGAGGCCGAACCGGCGGTGATGGTGCCGTCCTTGCGGAAGGCCGGGCGCAGCTTGGCCAGGGCCTCGGCGGTGGTGTCGGCGCGAATGCCCTCGTCGGTGGCGAACTGGATCGGGTCGCCCTTGCGCTGCGGGATGGCGACCGGGGTCACCTCGTCCTCGAACAGGCCGTTCTTCCACGCGGCGGCGGCCTTCTGGTGCGAGGCCGCGGCGAAGGCGTCCTGGTCCTCGCGGCTGATCGGCTGGCTGTCATTGCGCTGCTCGGTGAGCGCGCCCATGGGCTGATCGGTGAAGATGTCGTAGAGGCCGTCGTAGGCCATGCTGTCGCGCAGGTTCACATCGCCGTACTTGAAGCCCTCGCGGCTCTTCTCCAGCAGATGCGGGGCATTGGTCATGGACTCCTGACCACCGGCCACCACGATCTCGTACTCACCGGCGCGAATCAGCTGATCCGCCAACGCGATTGCATTGATACCGGACAAACACACCTTGTTGACGGTGAGCGCCGGGACATCCATCGGAATCCCGGCGGCGACCGCGGCCTGCCGGGCCGGGATCTGGCCCGCGCCCGCGGTGAGGACCTGACCCATGATCACGTAGTCGACCTGCTCGGGCGCGACCCCGCCCTTCTCCAGTGCCGCCTTGATGGCGATCCCGCCCAGATCGGAGCCGCTGAAGTCCTTCAGCGATCCGAGCAACCGGCCGACGGGCGTGCGCGCGCCGGAGACGATGACGGAGGTGGTGGACACGATGAGGGCCTCGCTTACGTCGTGTGGTCAGTGCTCCGCCAACCATCGGAGCCTTACCCCACGGTAACTCGCTGCACTTCGGCGAGGGTATGTGGGTGCGCGCTACCGTTCGTGGTGTGAGCAACACCGAGAAGACGACGGCGGTGCCGTCAGAGCAGACCGAATTCATCCCGTCCGAATACGTCGTCGCCGTCGATCACGTGGGAATCGCTGTGCCGGATCTCGATTCCGCGGTGGCCTGGTACCGGGACAATCTCGGCATGGTCGAGACGCATCGCGAGATCAACGAGGCGCAGGGCGTGCACGAGGCCATGCTGTCGGTGCCCGGCACACCCGAGGGCTCGGTTGCCTTGCAGTTGCTGGCTCCCCTCAACGAGGCGTCCACGATCGCCAAGTTCATAGATCGAAACGGGCCTGGCCTGCAGCAGCTCGCGTATCGAGTCACCGATGTCGAGGCCGTTTCCGCGCAACTGCGTGAACGGGGCTTGCGTTTGCTGTACGCCGAGCCGCGCGGTGGAACGGCTGGTTCCCGCATCAATTTCATCCACCCCAAGGATGCTGGCGGTGTGCTGGTGGAACTCGTCGAACCAGCCGCGAAAACTACCCACTAGTACCGGAATCCGGCCCTCTAAAGAGGCTGTAACAACATTCGCGGTCGGGTCACCATCAGTGGTCGTCAGGCTGTAGTTTGTGGGGCATGTCGTCCACTGAGCCCGATCGTAATCGCTTCGTTGCACTGCCCTTTACCGTTGTGCGGAAGGGCTATGACCGTGACGAGGTGCGTAACTACTTCGACCGTTTCGATGCCGAGCTAAGGGTCACCGCGACCGATCGCGATGCCGCCGCGGCGCAGGCCCGCAATCTCGCGGCCCAGCTCGAGGATGCCCGGGACGAGATCGACGAGCTCCGTAAGGAGGTCGACCGGCTCTCGGTGCCGCCGACCACCGCCGAAGGTATGTCCGATCGCATCTCGCGCATGCTCCGCCTGGCCTCCGACGAGGCCTCCGAGGTTCGCGCCCAGGCGCAAGCCGAAGCGGCAGAGATGATTTCGATCGCCGAACAGCAGGCGACCGAAATGCGTGGGAAGTACGAATCGCTCCTCGCCGAGACCAAGGAGAAGCGCGAAGCGCTCGAGATCGAGTTCGAGCAGACCCTCGCCAACGCCCGCTCCGAGTCCGCCAAGATCGTCGAAGCCGCCAATGCCGAGGCCGACCGCCTCACCAAGGAGTCCGAGGCCAAGCGCAAGGCCACGCAGCAGGACTTCGAGGTCACCATGGCCGAGCGCCGCACCAAGCTGACCCGCGCCATGGAGGAGCTGGAGGCCACCTCGCGCGCCGAGGCCGCCCAGCGCATCAAGGACGCCACCGACGAGGCCAACCGCCTCATCACCTCGGCGACCAACACCGCGGATCGAAAGATCGCGCACGCCAAGGAACTCGCCGAGGAAATGCGTGTCCTCCGCGGCCGCGTCCTGGCCCAGCTGCTCGGCATCCGCGGCCAGCTCGACTCCGTCCCGGCCATGCTCGCCGCCGTCAACCGCGAGAGCGAACTCCTCGACGGCGCACCGGAACAGCGCTCCATCCAGAAGGGCGGCCGCAAGGCCATCTCGGAGGCCCACGACGACGACGAGATCGTCGACGAGCGCGAAAACGCCGACATCTCCAGCTAATTCACTCCACGGGCGACAACCCGAAGCCGTTCGAAGGCCGCTTCCACCCCGGAAGCGGCCTTCCTTATATCCGCACCCGCGGTTCGGCCGCGCCCAAAACCGTTGGCGCGCTGTGAACTCAGGACCAGCGGCGGGTTATGGTGCGGGTGTTGCGGCCGTTCCAGCAGCCGGTGTGCCAGTGGCGGCGGTCGTCTTCGCCGCCGTGGGCGGCCCAGGCGACGATGTGCGGGGTGCCGGGCGGGATGATGTGGTCGCAGCCGGGGCAGCGGTAGGGCTTGGTGGCGCGGGTACCGGGGACCGTGCGGACTATGAAGGTTTCGTCGGTGCCCGGGCCGGGCTCGGTGCGGCCGAAGACATCGCCCACGGGCCGCGGCTCCTGGCGGGAGCGCGCGGCGTCCTTGGGGCGCGGTTTACGGCGGGGCATGGTCCGAGGTTAGAACAGCCGGAATTCGTCGGACTCGGTGCCGCGCAGGGCGTCGTAATCGAGGGTCAGGCAACGGATGCCGCGATCGGTGGCGAGCGTCTTGGCCTGCGGCTTGATCTGCTGGGCGGCGAACACACCGGCGACCGGGGCCAGCAGCGGGTCGCGGTTGAGCAGTTCGAGGTAGCGGGTGAGCTGTTCGACGCCGTCGATCTCGCCGCGGCGCTTGATCTCCACCGCCACCGTGGCGCCGTCGGCATCGCGGCAGAGAATGTCGACCGGGCCGATGGCGGTCATGTACTCGCGGCGGATCAGGGTGTAGCCCGCGCCGAGGGTTTCGATGTGCTCGGCCAGCAACTCCTGCAGATGGGCCTCGACACCGTCCTTCACGAGACCGGGGTCCACGCCGAGCTCGTGCTTGGAGTCGAGTTCGATGTCCTCGACCGTGATGCGGAGCTCCTCACCCGCCTTGTTGGTGACCACCCAGAGTTGGCTTGTCTCCGAGTCGGTTTCGCGCTCCTCCAGCCAGCACGGCGGGCTCATCCAGTTCAGGGGCTTGTAGGAGCCGCCGTCGGAGTGGACGAGCACCGAGCCGTCGGACTTCATCATGATGAGGCGACGGGCCATCGGCAGATGGGCGGTCAGACGGCCAACGTAATCGACCTGGCATCGAGCAATCACAAGGCGCACCGGTCGAGTCTAGTGACCCGGATTCAGCCCAACAGCATCAGGCAGGCGAAAACGGAACCGCCCGCCAGCAATACGTAATCCGTCCAGTTCATCGGCCGCTGTGGCGCCACCTGACGGCGAATCATGAGCCGACCGATACCCAGCCCCAGACACAACGCCAAGAAGTGACCGACATTGGTGAAGGTGTGCCACACCAGCACGCCGCCCAACGCCAGCGTGAGCCAGCTTGCGGCCCAGACGAAGCGGCGATGGGAAGGCAGCACCGCGATGAGCGCGCCGACGACCGCCATCGCGCCGTAGCTGACGCCGACATCCTCGACCATGGTGATGCTGTTGGGCACCAGTTGCGATTCCACCGCCACCCACAGGCCGACGGCCACCAGCACGGTCGCGCCGATATGTCCGATGAAGAAGGTGTGCACGAGTCGCACGGCACCGAAACGGCGCTCCGCCAAGGCGAGCAGACAGGCCAGGAAGGGAACGATGATGAACGCCGTGGCCGCGCCCTCACCCACCAGGAAGGCGCTGGAGAACAGCGTGCCGAACCGGCCATTGGCGAGATTGTGCAGATTGGTGCTGGCGTGCAGCACAATTCGGGTCTCGTTCTTGGCGCTCACCATGGTGAGCGCGACAGCACCAAGAATCAGCAGCCCGACATAGCTGTATGTCGCGGGCAGCCAGAGAGCCGACAGCCGAAACCGTCGATTGGTGACCACCGGCGTCGCCGGTACCGCTTCGATGACCATGCCCTCGATCATTGCCGTTCCATCCGCAACGAGACTGGTTGTCCGCTGGGAGCTTTCTGTGGATCCCATATCTCTCGATATGTATCCGGGATACACCGCCACCGTACCCGTGAAACGCAGGGTTATCCGGATACGCAGAAGGCCCCCAGCTGATGCTGGGGGCCTTCGCGAAGGATGTTCCGGCGGTGTCCTACTCTCCCACACCCTGTCGAGTGCAGTACCATCGGCGCAGGTGGCCTTAGCTTCCGGGTTCGGAATGGGACCGGGCGTTTCCCCACCGCTATAGCCGCCGTAACTCTATGAAACTATCCACTTTCGTGTGTTGTTTCAGATACTGCACAGTGGACGCGTAGCTTCTTTGTTGGTAAGTCCTCGGCCTATTAGTACCAGTCACCTGCATGCATTACTGCACTTCCAGTTCTGGCCTATCAACCCAATGGTCTGTTGGGGGCCTTACCCCCTCGAGGGGGTGAGAAACCTCATCTTGGAACAGGCTTCCCGCTTAGATGCTTTCAGCGGTTATCCCTTCCGAACGTGG
>NZ_JAYKYT010000013.1:0-14716 GCF_035818795.1 Nocardia sp. CDC160
CGGCCGCGGTCGCGGTGGCGGTCGCGGCCTGCTCGGCGACCGGTGCCCATGCCTCGACCGCTTGCGGATCAACCAACCCACTCGACCCACCAGAACCAGACACCACACCCAAAGAACCCGAAAACACAGGCCGTGTATTAGCACCTTCAACCCCCCACAGGGATTCAACAGCATTCCGCTGATCCCCGGCGCCGATCGAATTCCCCACCGACGAAGCTATAACTTGCTCTCGCGTACTACTCCCCGCGTCCGACCTGGCACCTGACTCGATGGTCTCACCAGTTCCATCCCCCTGAGAATTCTGAGCCATGGAAGCAGAAGCCGATCTCCGAGATCGCTGCTTCTCGAGCCACGGCGTCTGCGGCCCAGCTGGGCGAAGGAACCGCCTGTCGCCATTGTCAGCCTCGGCAGCAGAGCTCACTTCTGTGCTGACCAGATCCGTCACGATCCACCACTTAGAACACGCTTCACCCTCACATCACGGCCAGTGGGCATCGGAGCCACAATAAACTGACCGGACGCCGGATCCGTTGTCACGATCTGTGATGGACCGACGACGATGCCGCTTTTCGTGGGGGCGGGTTCGGTGTAGCCCCAAAAGACAAGATCTCCAGGCGAAGCGGCATGGATATCGACCCGCTGTCCGCAGAGGGCCTGTCCGGCCCTAGATTTCGGTAGTACTGTGACCGCGGATCCCGTGCCGATAGCACCGCCCGAGGAGCGAGAACACGTGCCCGGATCGCTGGGCATCGGATCCTGGATCGGCGGCCGCCCACCGCGAAGTGAATCCGTGCACACGCTATCAGGAACACCACGCTGTCCGGTATCACTAGCCAACGACGCATGATAACTGACGTATCGTTGCAGTTCGGCAATCTCCTCAACGTTGTCCGCAGCAGCATTCGAATCAGGCGCGCCACCAGAACCTTCAGCAGTCGATTGATTCACCTGTCCCAGTGCCAGCGATCGTGCACAGTCGACCGCGTAACCTGCATTGACGGATTGCAGAGGAGGCAGCTGGTAGGGGGCCGATTCCAAGGCCGACATGCATCCGCGTTGCCAGTCGCTGAGCCCTGCGTCGTCGGCAGAACCCACGACCTCTGCGTATGGATTCAATGTCGGTACCTGAGACTCCCAACTCGAACCCTTATCGGGATTAGGGTCAGGCAAGACAGTGCTTGCCGATGCATCCGACGGATCCGGACCCACCAGACTGTCACATTGATAATGCAAATCACTTGAAACAGACGACATCGTGGTACCCAGCATCAATGCCACCTGCAACGCCGGCACCCCGATACAGACCACGACGGTCGCTGCAATCGCGAACAGTGGTGTCCCCACGACGCCTGCGATATGGTTTCGCATTCGAATCCTCCTCAGCGATTACACAACCGGCCTACGGCCTATTGAAGATGTTGTTCCACCGCTGCCATCGCGCCTCTCCAACCTGGATTTTCCGGCCTGCGCGAGTCATATGGATGCAGTGCATGGTTCGGAATCAGCTCCGTACCCGAGGTTCTCGCATCCGTGTCCATCGCATCCGAAATATCATTTCTGAGCTGTCGCCAGATCTGATGGTCACCGAGATTACGGCCGACCTCATCCATTCGATCGGAAATAATCCTCGCATGCCCAACTCCGAGCGCACCATAGATTCTACGAGCGCGAATCCTGCGCTCCTCGCGGTTACCACCGATTTGCATAAGCTCACCAGCAAGTGGACCCGAAGGATCCTCACCCTCGAACATAGCCTTTATATCCATCACGAACTGACGCTTGTTCATATAGGTTCCATCCGGACCCGGAAGGTTGTATAGGTATCGATCTGCAAGTGCTTGCTCGAGCGGCTCCAAGACTGGCCTATCGCTATTTAGCCCTTGATACTCATTAATTGCGTGCCGAAGTATTTCAACGTGCGCAGCTGTTAGGAGTTCATCGCCGTGTCCATTAATCAGCCGGTACGTATTGATTTCTGCTTGCTTCATAGCAGAGGCCACGCGGCCAATCGGGCCATACTTGAGGGTTTCATCCTCTTCCCCCCGCTTTACCGTGGACCACGCGTTCCAGACCGTATCCATCAAGTGGTAGTCATTGTTCCCGGCCCCGACAAGCGGGCCGTAGGAGTCGCCAAGCGATGCCGACTGGTCGAGATTGCGGATACCCTGGATCGTCGCCACTACTCCCCGAATCGTGTCCGCACCGTGTTCATGGACGGCGTCTTGCGCCACACGCAAATAGGGCTCGACTTTCAACATCGACAGAACATACGGCCCGTTAACACCACCGAGCTGTTGCCAAATATTGCCCTGCGTACGGGTGGTCCGACGCTGAACCCGAGACAAGGGCTGTAACGAATTTTGCACCCCGCCAGCCAACCAGGACATCCAGGGTGCACTATTCAGAGCGGCTGCGGCGGTTGCTGCCCGAATCACGCCTATGCCGTGCCCTGAAGCGGCGATCGTGCCCATACCCAACGCCGTTCCACCCCCCACACTAGCCGCGGACCCGACACCCGGACCGTACCCGAAGTGAACCCCATTCTTGGCTGCCAACACTACCCTATTCACAGTCCGGGAATCAGCACTACGCCAGCCTCGCCGAAAATTCCTGTATTGAAACAGAGTTACAAGCTCCACAATTCCCGCGACTAATGAGATTTGGATTGTATTGCCTTGCGCCTGAAGGTAGAGGTCGCCCATAAAGAGTTCATATGCGCTGACGAATATCACAGTCCCAGCCATGGTTGCCGCCGAGAACACACCATGAAAGAGACTGCGGATCGCAATCGTCTGGGTCGGACCTGCCACGTATCCGCCTAAGACTACACTCCCCAGGGCCGCGAATCCCCAATAGACTGCATTCATGGCCGCGCCGACAATCGAAATCATGAAAACCATGGAAAAGATGAGGTCTATGATCATGGTGAGGATCATCAACAAACCGGTGGCAATCTGAGCAGCACTCGGATTCTCGGCCGCATGATACGCCGCCGGATCACAAATCTTCAACCACTGTAGAGTTTGATTTTCATCCTGAGACTTCGTCCCGACCGAGTAATCCGCCCGGCACTGCCTATTTCTGTCAATATTTTTTCCGAAGTTCAGATCCTCCAACTCGAATCGCATCTGATAGGTCACCTCAGACGTCCCCATCGCGTCGGCCTCCCGCGCCGGGTCAGGGCTATCGACACCATTCAGGCCCGCCGCTACAGAAACACCCACGTCTCTCCCTTTGGCAAGAAGACCACTGGGCGATAGGATATCGTCGAGCTGATTGTGGAGAACTATCGGCTCCATTATTGCGACGACAGAAATGATCAGGATTTGGACCGTCGCTTTCGCGATATGACCCTTCGCAACAAGTATTGCCACAACGGTGGCACCAGCAGTCAGACCTAACGTCGTCAGCACGGCAATCGGAAATTGACTGGTCAGCGCGTGGGCGACTCCCCGCAATGGCGCGGAAATCAAGTTCAGCCATTGAAAACTCATGCCGTAATTGCGAATGTATGCGCTTGTCAGGCTACCGATCCACCAGAGCGCGAAGATCAGCAGCAATGGCATGGTCATCATGCTCTTATCGAGATGCCAGACGCTGAATGGCGGGGCAAGGAACATGTACTGCCGCGCCTCGACACCATCGTAATCGCGCACATTGTTCGTGAACGCGAAAGTGTCGTTATCGATATTCACTGCGGAGTTCCCGGATTGAGCGAGAGCGACAGCGGTCACCGGCCCCGGAAATATGAACAGAACAAAGAGCACAATACAGAGCGAAGAAATCCTGCGGCGCCGACGAGTCGCTCGCGCCCACTGGAACGATCTGGCAATGACCGCCCGAGGCTCCCATCGGTAGGGATCCCACACCACGGTCCCCCATGCCACAACGGCAGGTGCTTCGCGCCATCCACGGGCAACCGATGCAAGTCGACCGATCATGGCGTTGCCTGCCGGGACAGAGCCTTCGAGCTGCTTCCAGTCGCCGCGGACGGCGTACTCGTCATCGCTGCGGCGCGCTCCGCCCGAGCAGGACCGAGAACCTTGCCGCGACCTATGCGGTTCAAAGCATCTCGCATGAACATCTCACCGCGCCGTTCTTCGGGGATCTGACGTCCCGGCCCGACCGGCGGAGATGTCTCCTCCCGCAGAATCTGTAACAAGAATGGTGTCTCCTCCAGATCGACACCCAGCCATTCCAGACTGTTACGAGCCAGAGTTTCGTCACGCTGACGAAAGACGAATCTGTTCGGCACGAGGTTGTGTGCGGCACCCTGAAAATCTGTTGCAGGGTCGTGGGACGCCAATCCGATTGCGGCCAAATGCTTTCGACCATCACGACTGAAGTCCGAGGTTACGGCCGAACCAACTTGGGTCTGGGTGAAGTGATGCGCTTCGTCTCCGACCAGCAGTCCGAATCGACCGTTATCGGTCAGAAACGCTTCCCTGGCAGCGACACCGACGAGCTCGTAGAGAGCAGTGCCGAGCCGTTTGGTCAGCGGCAATCGATTGTACAGATGCGGGGTTGTCAACTCCTCCGCGGTTGGCAACGACAATCCGTGGCTGCGTACGACGGTCGCGGCGGCATCCAGGCGAAGTGTGGGCAGATTCGGGTCGAACAGGACTGGCATCCGGTCCACGACAGTGCCCAGACGCGCCGCTAGATCCGCGAATTCTTCGCTGCTCCCCTGCTGAGTCCGAAGCCATTTGACCGTATTGAACAAGTCGAGCATGCTCCGGATGCCGTGTTCGGCCAGACCCCGAGGACTGAGAAGGGTGCCAGCCACCGCGCCGGCGCCGAAGGTCGGAGACAGATCCAGCAGCGGCAGAATCGTGTCCAGCGTCCGCTCGCCCGCCACCCTCGAGTCGAACAAACGCAATGGGTCCAGCGACACACTCGGATTCGCCAGATCGATGACCACCGCGTCATCGATCGCGGACGCGAAATGCTCCCATTCCCCGACCTGGCTACGGTCGATCGCAAGAAACTGGCCACCCATATCGTGCACCAGCGCAGCAACAAGTTTCAGAAAATACGACTTGCCCGAGCCCAGCTCACCGGTGACCGCGAAGGACGCCGACAGATCGTGCAGTGCCGCCTCCATGATCCCGAAATGGATAGGCTCGAAATTTCCCGACAGCAGGTTCACGCCGATGATCGGGCCGCTGTCGTCACCTATCTGACTGGTCGTGAAGGGCACGAACGCAGCCCACATGTCCGACGGCACGATGTGCGCGAAGTCATCGAAGGCTCGTCGGGGCGGGGTGCCAGGCAGGAGCATCGACCACAGATCGATCTGGGCGCCGACAGGCGCGGTCATCTCGACCTGGAAACGCTTGTATCGACGTTTGAGTGTATTGACCGCGTCCAGGGTCGCCTCGTGGGAGTGCCCTGCGACGGCGATGACGGTGGTGAAGGATACCTCCGATTCACCGCTGTTGATCTCGAAGTGCCGGTTGTATTCGCCGAGCATCTGAGCCTTGGAGGTCAGTGTGCTGTGCGCGAAGGAAACCTCCTGGTCGCGCTGTTCCATTTGCTCGCCCAGGCGGCGCAGCCGCAGTTCATTGTTCTTGGTCACCTGGTCTGCGGGCCTGGTCGAGATCCGCATTCCCCAATCGACGGTGGCGTCGTTCAATCCGTCGAGGACGTTGAGGAATTCACTGCCGCCGGGGAAGGCCATCCCTCCGTATGGGAAGGAGTTCGGAGTCAGCATGGTTTGGTACGACGGGCGATACGGAGAATCAGGCTGCACAACCTTGATCACCGGGACGAAGGAAGGCCGAAACCGTCGGTTGTTGTCGGTCTGTGCTCCTTCATCCAGCGCCGCGGAACGAAAGACAGCGGAAGTCACCTCGTCCAATGCGCCGGGACGAGTCGGTGCAGACGGCTCAGTGAAGTTTCCCCTCGACAGATAGTGCTCCCAGAGCCACTGGAACATGGCGGCGGGGACCGGCGCCGGATCGAAGTCACCGCCGATCCGCGAGAGGATTTCCTCGGCCTTCTCGTCGTAGGCGTCCAGGTCCTCCCGCCCGACCGCCGTGGCGTCGATCGTGGTCGTGCTACCGCGCCATAATCGCGACAGGCCCGACACAGCCGAGTTGGTGGTACCGACCGGAATCGACAGCAAGAAGATGCGGGTGTGTGGCATGATCGCGCGCACCCGTTCGAAGGAGGCGACCACCTCGTTCGCGTAGTCTTCGCATTGCTCCAGATCCACGCCCTCCACCATCTTGCTCAAGACGTCGATGGTGTTGAGCCTGGCCTGAATTCCCAATAGCAGAGAGCCATTCGGGAGACTGTTGATCATGGCATGGTGGGCAAGTTTGACATCGAACTTGTCACTGGCCCTGCGTAATCCATAACCCAGTGGATTGATGAAGTAGGTCGCGGTCACCAGACCGCCATGAGTGAACTGCAGATTGCCGCGAATTGCCGCGGTGGGCTGGAGGTCTCGACCGAAGTTCATCCGAGCGACCCCTCGAACGACGAGTCTAGGTTCAACTTCCCAGCCGGATCTCCCAGGCCGGTTCCTACTTCGAGCACCATGGTGCTCCGCGCGGTGAGCATCGTCCTCCTCGATTGCCCAATGCTTGCCTCCGCACCACGGATGCCCTGGCTCTCGGGAAGAACAACGACCAGGCTCTGCTCGATAAAGGCCGTGTGGCGCACCGACTGTGCATCGATCGGCATGCCAGAGGCATATACGGGCTTTCGGCGTGTGATCACACGGGCGATCCAGAGCACCCGGGAGGTCGTCCGCACGCCGGTGTATGGAACCAAGCCGAGGGCGAAAACAGCCAGCGCGGTGAAAACGACACCGATCACGAACGTCACGGCTGGGTTGATCGGGAAGACCATCGTGCACCCTGAGGTGAGGGCGATCAGCACCACCGCACCTCCCGCTTGATGAAGGGTGTACGGTCCGAACGGCAGCTTCTGCCCGTTCGGTGCCTTCCCGATCATGGTGGGCACACGCTTGATCGGCGTGAACACCTTGACCACTTCGGTCATCGACCATATCCGCTGCTGGGCACGTACGGTGCGACGCTATTGGCTGTTTTCCCGACGTCGGTAATGGCGGCAGGCAACACCCAGAACAGGAACGCCGCGAACAGCGCAGACCCGAACACTACGGCCATCTTTGTCGGAGACAGCTTTGATTGGGCCGCGCTGGAGATTAGGTTCAGCATGGCGATTCCGAGAATGACCAGCGGTCCCCCATAGCGCAGAAAATAGATACCCCACTGGAGCAGTGAAATGGTACTCGACATCAGGTGCCCCTTCTCGTATTACTTCTGTGTCGCCGAAGGAATCGGCACTGTGGGTGCCGGCGCCGACGTCGGCAAGGTTGAGGAAGCGGTACTCGCGGCACCGATATTGCTGTCCCCGCCCACTACCTCGGCCAGGGGGGTCTTCAGAAGTGGAACCGAGTCCAATGACTGCACCTGCCATTGCCCGTCGGTACGGACCATGGTTAACGGGTATGACAACGCAGCGAACGCTGTGCCATCGGCCTTCGGAGTGATTGTCGCCAGTATCCGCGCCGAGTTGTTTGCAGTGCCGCAACCGGTGTCGTCGGAGCTGACCGAGATCGCGCCGATCTCAGTCAACGGAGATGGCTGGAGAGCAACGATGCCGGCCCCCGCGGTGGTATACCGAGTGATGTCGCCAGCACCGGTGAGCAGGGCCGCCAGGAACCCAGAGGCTACCTGCCCGAGTGGGGAATCGGCCCCGCATGGGGTCGAATACGCGAGCGAGAGATCATTACCCCGACCTGGCGGTTGCACCAGCGCGGGTAGCGACAAAGCGCGCAACCGACCACCTCCCACCGACACCGCAACGCGGTAGTACTGCCGAACTGCAGCGGGCGCGTTGGCTCTGCTCACCTGCACTGATACAGTCACTGACCACACATCGAGCGTTCCGGTCGATACCGATCGCGAGAGGTAGACGATTTCCGGGTTCGTTACCTGCCGACCGGTGGGAGGTAGCGCTCTCTGCTGACCGAGGGAAACGTACTGGCCTACCTGATCTTGTTGTCCCGCACTGGAAGTCAGGTATGTCACGACAAACTGTTCGGCGAATGAGCCCGCTAGCTGCGCCCTTCCCAGAGCCAACGCTCCTGCATCGTCCGGCGATGCGGTGGTACCGGTGGAGAACATGCTCAGTATCGCGTGGCCACCGCCCAGGACAGCCAACACAGCCAACACCACGATCACCGCATTGTCGCGCCGACGTCGTGCAACCATCCGGCGAAGTAACGCATCGCCGGAATCGACCGTTTGGCCGGAACCAGTCCTCACATCCGGAATGGTAGAGAGAACGATGAATTCTCGTTTCCAATCATTCCCAGAGCTGGGGAGTGAATTCAGTTCGCCGGACTACGTTCCGCCCATGTGGCCAGTCGGCGACGCAGTTGATCGTCATAGCCGATCGGCGCTCGCGGTTTCCGACGATCCAGCCCGTCACTGATTGGTTCCAGCATCGGAACATTGTCGCCAACCCGGATCAGCTGGGCAATTGCCAAATGCCGTCTCGAATACCCGGGGTAGGGGTAGAGCAGCAGCGATGTCGGCGTATAGCCGCCAGCATAGTTCAATACCCGGACTGTGACCCCAAGGGTCTCTCCGCCTCGTAACCTCTCAGCGATTTCCAGCAATCGCGGGCGATCGTCAGCGTGAAAAACATCGACGGGCCGATACAGGTAGTCCCATCGGACCCAAGGCGCCGGGTCGGTGAGCCAGTGCGAGATGCTGGTGTAATCGAGTTGCACCACAGCCAAATACGTTCCAGCTCTTCGATGGGCCTCGCGCAACCCTACGCGTTCCAGGGTCGGCCACTGATCCACCGCCCGATCGGACGTAATGTCCTCGATCAGCAACCATGCACCACGGGTGTTCTCGTCTGCTCGCGCCCGAACGCTGAAGCGCCAGCGTCGCGCCCCACGGGATCCGTCGGTGACAGTGGCCTCGAATTGCAGGGAGTCCCCACTCGTAGGGTCGTAGAGCAGATCCAGCACCTCGGCGTGGCGATCGAAAACCGAGACCTGATGGAACAATTCAGCAATCGAGATTCTCGGGACATACTCCTCGACGGCGGCGCCGGTCAACGCGGTAACACCACCCGGCAACTGGATCGTCTGGGTTTCGAGGTCCCAGATGGCACCGATCGCTGGGCGAAGGACGGGTACCGCGGCCGCAGCCGGACCCACCCACAGCCGAATCGCATGTACACCGCCGGTCGGTCCAAACACAGGCCTCACGCGCAATATGTGCGGCCCCGTACCGGTATCGACCAGCAGATCATCACCCTCGGCGCAATCACGTGCCCGCTCAATCGCCGCGACTATATCGGCGGTGGTAAGACTGTCGTACAGGGCTCTCGTACGCGACAGCTGCCGCTGCAAGACACGTTGCCATGCAGTGAAATCGCGTGCTATCTCGCCGACTGACACGACCGAAATCTGCCCTGGTGACAGGGTCTCGAAGGTCACCCAGGGAATCACACCGTCATTGCGTGGAGCCACGCTCACACGTGCCGGGAGTGGTTCAGCCTTCACACACAACCTCGATCCACCCGGAGTAACAGACCGTCCTACAACGGCTCACTGCATAGCTGGCCGCTCTGGAACGCGACGTCTGCGCCGGAGATCAGTTCGGCCGTGACCGAAGTCTGGCGGAGGCGACAGACCGAGACATCGGCCATTCCACGCACATACACGAGGAAGCACAGCATCAAGGCTGAGCAGTCAGCGCCAGCACCCCTGCACCGGCAAGGACACCCAACTGACCGAGATCGGACGGCACAACACGCAGCCCCGAGAGATAGCCGAGCCGCCCGTGAGCGGTCACGGCCGCACCCAGCGGCTCCCACAAAGCCGGCCCAGCCCCAGCGAGCACGCCACCGACCACCACTGTGTCGATATCGAGCAATGCCGCCACCGATGCGATCGCTCGACCCAGCGCCGTGCCTGCCCGGCCCAGCGCGGCCGTCAGTACCTCGTCACCGGGCGACGTTTCATCGATCAGTTCGCTTACCGTGGTACCCGCCCATCCCTGTGCACGCGCCCACCGCACCACCGACGCGCCTCCGGCCACCGCCTCGAGACAACCTCGGCCGCCGCATGAACAGATTTCGTCGAAACCGGGCACAAGTAGGTGGCCGATGTTCCCAGCGTTGCCGGTGCGCCCGACAACGCTGCAACCCCCCACCATCACTCCTGCCGCGATGCGGTCGGACACCACCAATGCCAAGGAGTCGAGGACGGCATGGGTGGCGCCGAAGTTATGCTCTGCGACCGCAAAACAGACTCCGTCTAGTGCAAGTCGCACCGATGCAGCCGGGAACTCCCTCCGTGCCGCCTCGAGGATGCCGAAACCCGTTTGCCACTCGTCAATCTCAGCTGGAGCAACAAGACCGGCCGCCATGTCGATCGGCCCAGGACAAGCGATCCCCAACGACGTCACCTCCCGGTCGGCCGCGGCTTCGCGCAGCAGATTCAGGCAACCGTTCCAGGCGCCGTGCGCCGGGATCGGCGCTCTGCGGATCTCATCCTCCTCCACGTCGTCGGCGATCAGGCTTGCCGCGAATTGCCCCGACCCGATTTCCAATGCGAGCGCCGTCATGAAAACCCCTATGCTCCAGCAGTATTCGATTGGGACACCATCAGGCGCTCTCTTTGCCTGTAGACCGCAGGATGCGGCTGCCGAGCACCAGGTGCCTACGCGGGGCGCTCTGCGCAGGCTCGGTACGCACCGGCCTCGGCCCGAAATGGACGATACGGATCGGACGGCGTTCGTCGACCGATGTATTGCGGTAACGCTCGAGGTCCTGTACCACCCGACCGGCGTCGTCGTACGCCACGCCCGCCCACACCAACGCCCGCGGGCCGGTGCCACGCTGGATAAGTGCTTGCGCCAGCTCGGCACATCTAGTCAACAATTCGCAGCTGCCACAGATCTGCACCGCGGCCTGCCATGCATCTGGCGTTCCGGCGTCCAGATCCCAATCGCTTGGCCGATCCACACAGGGTGGCCGTAGCGCGGCCTTCGAGTGGACCGGCGAAACCGCCGTGAGTGCAATGAATTCCGTCGCATGTGAACGGGAGTGGGTGAGTTTCATGACCGTCTCCGGAGAGCCTCGGGCACGCCAACCGATGCGCACCCAGTAATCGGGCGAACATCGGGGCTGCTCCACAGTCCCCGGAAGACCGGCGCAAAAGCGCCAGTTCCCGGACGGTAGCCCACTATTGGCCCATCGGCAACTACCTCAGCGGAGGGTTAACCTCAACTTGATCTCACCTTCATCTAGCGTCCCCTTGCATAACGGCTCATCGCTTCTCGCCTCATCCGCAGATTGACATCCCAACTTGAGATACCAATCTGACGGCCCAATCGACAGCGGTACGTGCTTGAGAGGGTCGATCTGTGGTTTCCTGGAGGAATGGAGGTGGAGAGCGAATATACGATCGACCAGCTTGCCCGGGCCGCCGAGACCACGGTGCGCAGCGTCCGCGTCTACCACGAGCGGGGCTTGCTCCCTTCTCCCGAACTGCGGGGGCGAGTCGGGTACTACGGGGCCGACCACCTCACTCGGCTGCACACCATCAGTCGGCTACTCAACCGCGGCATGAAGCTGAACGGCATCAGGGAGTTGTTCGAGGCATGGGACCGCGGCGACGGATTGGCCGATGTACTCGGCGTAACCGCCGGCCCTGATTCGGCGCGCACCGGCAGCCCCCTCGAGTTCACCGAGAATGACCAGTCAGCCATCGACGCAGGCAACGATTGCCTCGACGATTATCGGCTCAACAGCCCGCAGTGCTACCACCTCGCCGCACACCTCCTCGACCTCGGACTGCCCGCCGCTAGTGCTGTGCAGTTGGTCGAACAGCTCCGAACCGAGTGTGGCCGAATCGCCGAAGACGTTGCGATGCGACTGCTTCAGCATCGAATCGATACGGCCCGGAACCTTCCCGAACCTGCACCGAACACAGCAGATTCGGAATCTGGCATGGCAAGCATCGCACCACTGGTCGCTGCCGCAGCTTCCGAACTCCTGAACCATGCCTTCACCCGACGCGACATCGAGCCGAGATCCGACGCCAACGATCGATGATCTCAGCTGATTGGCGGATATCTTGATGGCCGCGCCCGGACAGACTCTCCGTACCGGCTAGGTATGAAGGGTCGACGATGAACCAGATCGCTGTAGTTCCAGACGAATTCGACTGCTACGGTGCGGTTTGTCATGCCATGGGGGCATACACCGCGGCAGCTGGTACCGTCGATTCAGGAGCAGTGCTCGCTGGTGCGATGCCGGTCTTCGGATTGATCGGCCAAGATTTCGTTGCGGCACTAGGATTCGCCCAAACCAACTTCCTGGAATCGGTACTTCAGCTTGCTGGAGTACATTTCGCTACCGCAACCGTCGCCCACGAGGCCGCGACGGGCTACCGAGATTCGGAGTACACCTCCGGTGTCGGCCTCGAGCACATGGTGTAACGCCTATGACACCCGATCCCACTCTGTCGGAGTTGTTGAGGGACAGTCCAATCGCGCCATTTCTCGATCAGCCCGTCAACAACGTTCTCGCAGTCCTCGGGCTGCCGCCACTCCCGCAGGTACAGCCCGCACCGCCGCTACCGGGACTGCCGCCGCTACCGGTGATCGACTTGAATGCATTGACCAAGCCGATCACCGACTTGGCGGCAGGATTCGGTACCGGTCAGCCTGGCGCCGGCGGGGCACCAGACCCGGCACAGGTGATCTCCGGCATCTCGAGCGCGCTACAGATCGTCATGTCGGCCGCACAAGGTGCCCTCGGACTGCTGACTGCCATGGACGGGGCAGGCCCACAGGCCGCCGCCGCTAAGGGAGTCGAGGCCGCAAAGAACGGAGCGGCGCTCACAGCCCAGGGCACACAAGTGGCAGCCGGTGTGGTTTCGGCGGCCGGTACTGTCGCCACCGGCGCAGCGCAGATGGCCGCAGTGATCACGCATGTAGTGACCTCCCTGACCGCTGCCGCGCCCGCACTCGCGACACCCTTCGGACAGGGATTCGCGGTCGCGACCATCATCGAGGGTCTTGCCGAGGCGATCGCGGTTACTGCCAAAACCCGCAGCGAATTGGCCATTCACTCAACCAAAATGGTCGACACCGGTCGCAAGGTCGCAATCACGAGCGCGCCGACCACATTCAGTACGGCGCCAACACGAATGATGCCGCAGTTGAACCCGGCAGCCGCAAACTCGAACACCCCGGCCAGTCTGTCGACGCTCTGGCAGGCCATCGCCCAGCCATTGAGTTCGTTGGATCCCGGACTGATACGCCCGACCCAGGAGGTCAATCATCCGCCTGTAATCAATCGCACTGCACAGATCGTCGATGAGAAAGCAACCACGGGCTTCGGTGGTGGTGTAACAGAGAGCGCCATCATCGACGGGACGACGCGGAGCACGGGCACACTTCACTCCTCGACAACTTTAGCTCCATGGACGGGAAAAGCGGTCGCTCAGAGCGAGATTGGGGTCGAACAGTCGACCGCGGACCCAATCATCGCGCAGCCGGAGTCCGCCTCCTCGTCATTACCGGTGACACCTATGGCATCAGCGGCCCCGAGCACGACCGCCATCCGTTTCGGCGACTCCAATCCAGTCGCCACCCCTCCGGCATATTTGGTCACTGTCCGGCACGGGAACGAGGTCGTCGGTGATGTCGCCCGAGCGACTCCGCCCGTAGTCGGTGAAGTCGAATACAACTCAGACGCACCGGACAAGACCTTCACTCTCTGATCCGGAGGCATCGGACCTGCGCCCGTTCGCGAGCCAGGTGTGACTTCTCGCGGATCGCGAAGATCGAATCAGTTGAAAGGTATAAAATGTCAGAACCTATAAATGCGGATCATGCAGCCGTTGCCCGCATCGTCAACCAAGCAATCGACCAACTTTCCCTTGGTCGCACAAGGGTTCAAAGCGTTCTGACTTCTGTCGAAAACGCGAGCCCATCCTGGGAAGGAGCAGCCCGCAAATCCGGTCTCAACTCGATGACCGACCTCCATGCCCGCGGACAACGACTGCTCAAACGGTTCGACGACACAGCACATGCCCTTGGAACCGGCAACACGACACTGAGCAACACCGACTCACAGAGCGGCCAGGGCCTTTTCAAGATCTGAACGTTCGCGCCGAAGAAGGAATCTCGAATGCCTAGCGAAAGAACACTTTACAACCATGGTGGGTTCGACGACATGCTCACTGCGGTACGCAATGGCCACCTCGCCCTGCGAGGGGTGCACGACGACCTTACACAGCTGAGAAAGTCGCTGGCAGACTCACTGACCGGCAGCCTGGGTGCCACAGCCCACGCATTGCTAGGTGGCCTTATCCAGGATCTCGACGACTTCAACCAGCAGATCGGCAACTGGCACGGCGGCGCTCAGCAAGCGATCGAGAACATCAGCAATGCCGACAATGCCGCCGCGCGCGCACTCTGACACATTCTGTCCAGACAAAGAGCCGGCCCTCCCGTAGGCAGGGCTGGCTCTTTCGAAGATCCGTCAGAAGCCGACCAGCCGCGGGGGCCGGAACTTAGAGCCCGTTAGCTAACTGCTCATTTCCGTTGTCGGGCCAGGCGGCGTGACATGAGCAGGATCATGGCCCAGGTGACCATGGCTTCGTGGTGTTCGGGGAGCCGTTCGTAATCACGGACGCATCTGC
>NZ_JAYKYT010000014.1:0-7788 GCF_035818795.1 Nocardia sp. CDC160
GAGCTTGCGGATGATCTGCTCGGGGGTGTGTCGTCGTCGCGCCATGTCGTGATCTCGTCCTCCTGCACCCATTCTGGTGCATCAGAACTCTCACAACCGCTGGACCTGCTCAAAGGGCTCCAGTCAGCCGGCAGCCGATTTGCCCGGTTGCTGAGAAGTTCGCGGATCCACCTGCCACGGCGTGGGCTCAGCCATCCGCTCAGATTAGAGGTCCCGTCGCCAGTTGATCGAGATGTACTCACCGCCCGTGGGAACGTCCATCACACAGTTGTCGGGTGTACCGAACTGTCGACCTCGGACAGATCGCTGTCGTTTGCGAGATACATTGGCTCGGTTTGTGGTTGGGCTGAATCTCAGTGGTCGAATCGATTATCGGCGAGTTCGCACCGTCGACACCCGTGCTGCGCACGGCCACGCCTTCATTCGGGAAGCGAGATTCTCTGCAGAGATCGTGCTGGCGCCTACGGAGGGGTACGAGTTGTGCCGGGGAAGGATTCGCCTCGAGGCAAATGAGTGTCAATCGGGTTGAACGGGGGCAGCGATGTCGCCGGCGGCATGCAGGGTGTTGTAGGCCTGGACGGCGCTGGCTATTCCGACCGGCCCGGCGACGACGGCAGTGCCGATGGCGGCACCGAGTCCTACTCCGATACCTGCGCCCGCTACGCAACCCAAGGCCGCTGCGGGAACCGCGATTGGGCCGGTGGGCAGTGCCGTGAACCCGGCCGTCAATGCTCCGATCGGGCAGCCGATGGCGGCGCCGATGACTGTTCCGGCGATGCTCCCAGCGGTCGCAGCCAAGCCAACCTGATTAGCGGCGACACCGATCGCATTGTTGAAATCTGTTTGCGGATCGTGGGTGTCGTCGATCAGCTCTGGCGCCGCCGGCGATCGATCGATCAACGAAGCGTCGGGTGTCGAGGGTGGTGCGGTGCGCGGGTCGACCGACTCAGCCGTGGCGTATCCGGATGCAACCTCGAATCCGGAGACGGTCAGGGCGATTGCGACGAGTGCGCGAGCGAGGTTCACGTTACGGCTCCTCTACTAGGTGGCATGACTTGCCGCCCAAACATGTGAGATGGAAATCGATTTCATCAATACCAGTTGCGGAGTGGCTGGGTTCCCACTGGCGAGAAAGTGCGTCCGCCAGCGAGGGCCGCTTGTCCAGCGCGCCGCGTGTCGCCGATGCCTCTCGCTTGGTTCATGCGGACGCAGTGATCGTGCGACCTGCCGACATGGCGTGGCCGTATCAGCCTGGGGCAGGGGGTGCTTCGTCGTTGGTGACGGGGCCTGCGCAACCCGCGCACGCCGAATATCGAGGTGCGTGGCGCGTCTCTCGGGTGTGGGAGTCGCCTCTCAAGAGATCACTGGCGCCGGCTTCAGAGGTTCACGTCGGTGCGTTGTCCAATCCATTGTTGAGGTCCTGGGGTGCAGCGGTGACGTTGCGCCGGATGACCCTGCGTACGTCAGACTGAATGAGCATGGCGGCCGCGAGGAATTCATCGGACGTGGCGGCCCAGGTGAAAGGGCCTCGGTGGGCATCCGGATGCTCGATGTAGGTGAGAAACTGGTCGGACATCGACCGGACCAACTCGCCATTGCCGCGTTGGATCGACTGTTCGGCCGCGACCGACAGCCATTCTCGGATCTCGCTCAACTGCGTAGAGCCGGCGAGGGCGAAACGAACGCGGATCTGCCGGTTCGCAGCAAGCCAGTCCCGTGCATCGGGTGTGGTTCGGGTCGACAGATTGTCGACTACGACATGAATTTCCTTGCCCGCGTGTGGTTCCACTGCTGTGCGCAGAAAATCAAGAAAGCCACTGCTTGCACGGCCGGGTCGGCCGCGGCCGAGAATGCCGTGCGCTGGGGCGATGAGGATCGGGACCAGCGGCATTTGTGGCACGACGGCCTCGGATTGCTGTACTTCGCTGGAACACAAGACTATCGCCCCTCCGGGCGGAGACAAGTAGATGCCGACGATGTCGCCCCTTCGTGCGACATATTCGGTCGCACTGCGTGAGCGGGCGCTCACTCCGCATCTTCGCCACAAGGTAGCCACATAGCTGTGCGAGACAGCAAAACCCTCAGTCCGGGCGATATACCTCGCCATCTCCCGACAAGACCACCGAGACAGTCCATCTGGTGGCTGGCTGTGCGTCGCGGTCAAAATTCTGTTCCGGATCCGCGCGGGAACCTCGCTGTGAGTCGCGCTCTGCCGACGGTCGAGCAAACCTGTGACTCCCTCGGCACGGTATCGCGACAGACACCTGTCGACCGTCATCCACGACACGCCTGCCAAGGCGGCGATCTCGGATTTCGATCGTTTCTGGGCATGCCACAGCATCATCTGGGCGCGTTTGCCGACGATCGTGGGAACGTCTGGGCACCTTATGAGGTCGTGAAGCTCCCTCACTTGTTGGGCGGTAAGTTCCATCAAGCCGGATCACCTGCGCATAGCCCTCGGTTCAGCCAGATCCCATGCAACCACATCATGGGGTCCATATTGGCGCGAACGTGCTGTTGTCGGTCACGATGTCGTTCCCATCCGCGGGGGTTGGTGCCCGGATATCGGATATGTGGCGGATGTTATGCGAACGCAATGATGCGACCATCGCGGAGGGATGGATGCACTGTTGGAGTGCGAGTGGCCGACACGACATCACGGCCAAATCGCAGGGGTTTCGGCGAAGCCGAAGCGCTGGTTTCGTACCAGCCGATCGGGTCACGACAGGGTCAGACCGCATCCGTTGTATGTCCTGGCACAAGGAAGGAACCGCTGTATGTGTGATGATTTGTTACTTGATCGGATCGCATCGGCTGATGCTGTCGTTGCCGGCCGACGAGGTCTGCGGGACGTTTTGTGAGCGGCGAACACGGTCAGACTGGCTCTGCGGCGAATGAGGACATCATCACGGATCCCGATGTGAGTTTCACACTGGGGCGGTCAGATTCGTTTCCCACACCGACGCCGCAGGCTGGAGAACACGATGATGACGAGATTGCCGAGCTCGAGGCCGAGCTGGTTCGAGAGGCTGGCGTGGTGGGTCCGTCTGGCTGGCATTCTGTGGAGGTCGTTTTCACCGTCACGGTCGAGCACTGCGTGGGTAGGTGCGTGTATCTGGTCGGGGAGCGCCCACTACAGGTTGATGCGTCAGAGACGATGCGCGCCGTTGTTCGCCGATTACGCAGATTGTCGCCGCAGCGGCATCGAGAACCTTGGTGGGGGTTGCGGTTGCGTCTAGACGAGCAAGGCCACTACGAGATCATCTACGACTTCGGTGAGCAACCTCCTGCGGAGCTTCCGTCGCCCGAGGCATATCGTGATGACCTGCGGGAGTTCCCGCGCACACGGTTGCCTGTCTGGTTGGCCGCTTACATCGGTCATGGCGACAGGCAGTCACGGTCGCCCGGTCAGGCTGCGGCACAGGCGCGCGCCGATCGTGTTGCACAGCGATGGCCAGAGTTGGTTGAGAATGAACTCCCCGATTTTCCTGTGATGTGGGCAAGGTGGGCCGTAATCGCCGCGGTCTATTCCGCGGTGCAGTCGGATCGGGGTCCTCGCCTTTTGCCTGCGTTCGCGTGGTTCGAGAACTCACGCCACAGCGGATCGACTTTGTATGCCTTGCCGGGCGGGCGGGCTGTGTTGTCCGGTGGCGTGTGGAACGCACCAGCATTGGATGCGGCCTATAATGACGGGGTAGCGTTTCCCGAGTATTACGCTGGCGCTCCGGATTGGATTGCAGACCCCGTTCTGAATCCGCGTGCCCGTGTAGGGTTGCAGTCGTTCTGTTATTGGTGGGATGCGGGGCGTTGGTACAGAGGGGAGTCGCCCACCGCGGAGCAATGCGCAGAAGCGATTCCTGGGGTATGGACAGTAGGCGCCACGGCGGGAATCGTCACCAGCGTGATCGGCAGCCACGACGATGGGGGAGTGTTGGACGCCGCAGTGGCTTTGGTGCGTTTGGCGGAAACGGGCGAGGTGACTCGTGAGGCGGTTGCAGAGGTCATTGGAGGTCTGGACTCTGGAGACATCGACAGCGCACTGTATCAATTTGAGCTTGCCGGCCTCCACGCACCCACTGTGGATCCGATCCTCGCGGACGACGCCATCTCCCGCGTTCACGAATATGTCGTGGACCATGGCTACGACACTACGGGGTATCCGCTGGATCAGCTGCGCGCGGATCGTATCAGCTGTGGGTGGGTGGTCTATGTGCCGGTGCCGAGCGGGGAGCACGCATTGGGGCGGGCGACCTTCTATATCGCCGATGACGGCGTTATCGAGCAATCGACGTCATCGGTCAGGCCGGCGTCATACACCTCAGGCTTTGCTCAACGCTATCGTCAGCGAAGGCGGCTTCCAGTTTGATGCGTGACGGAAGGTGGCCTGTTCGAAAACAATGTGGCAGAGGTGATGTCGAACGAATCGGTTCCGTGAGGTTGTAACTACCTGATTCGGGCTATACGTGTAGGTCATACTAGTTGTCGGACCTCCCAGCCGGGATCGCTGAATGGACTGCGACTGACTGACTGTGTCGCAAACTCACCCGTCGTGGTCAGCACTGTAGCCGCAGTGATCGGCCCAAACGCCGATGGGTATCCCCAATGCCGGGAAGGCTTATGGCACAAGGCTGGTCGTCGTTCTCGGTATTTTGGCGGATTTGTTCGCGATGGCCATACCGTACCCTGGGGTACTCGACGCGATCTACCCAATGTCAGAGGCTACGAACCTCTGCGACGTGGGCGGAAATCCACGTTGCAGGCGGACGGAATCAGGAGTCTGCCATGGTGATGTCAAGTATCCGCGTAGTCCATACTCGCACTCGTTTGGAGAACCTGAATAGTTCCGATTACCACGCGGATTTGTTGGACGCCATCGACGTGCCGACGGTATCGACAGTGTCGGTCCGGAGAACATCCTCATGCGCCGGAAGGGTTTCGGTGTGGACAGAATGCAATACTCGGGCTGTCCGCGGCTTCCCGTCGCGACATCACGCTGTCATGAGGCGTCGCGTCGAGGACGTCATGTCCGATATCTGCGCCCTGGTCGACCGTGGCGTATCGGAAGTGACATTACTGGGACGTGGCCACGGGCCGGGTTCCTCCTCCGACACCGCTGACTGTAGGTCTTCGGATTGCAATCCACTCCTCGAATTGATGCGGGCTTGTCGAAGGATCGACGGTTTGGAGCGGGTCCGCATTGTATCCTCGAATCCGGCCGACTTCACCGACGAGGTCGTCGAGACCATGTCGAAGACACCGAATGTCTGTCCGCAGGTTCATTTGTCGTTGCGGTCGGGATCGGATCGCATGCTTGCCGAGATGCAACGCCCGTACCGGCGGGCCGACCTACTGCGTTGCGTTGATACGGTGCGAACGGTCATGCCGTATGCCTCTCTAACAGCTGATGTCGTCATCGGATACCCCGGTGAAACAGACGAGGACTTCGAACAGACGTTGAGTTTGGTGCGTGCGGTGCGGTTCGCCACCACCTATACGCACCGCGTCGCCATCCGATCGAGATTATCGAATGTGCCGGTTCACGCTGTGCCCGGCTCTATCTCGCGGGAACGAGTTGCTCGACTTATCGCTGTGCAGGCGCGGATCTCGCTCGAAGGCAATCAAGCGCTCCTGGGTTCCACGGTCGAAGTGCTGGTAACTGGTCAGGTGGGCAATCCCGAATTGGGACCCGCTTGGATACGGGGGCGAACGCGTGACGGCAGAACCGTGTACTTCCCACCGGGTCGTGAGAGGATATATCTGGTGGGGGATATCGTCATGGTCCAGATCGTCGGTGCTGCACAGCATTACATGGCCGCTGATACAGGCGTTCGAATTCGCTCTTATACCCCTCGGGTAGGGGCGACGAGCCGCAGAAAGCTTCCTTCCTCCGAAGTACAGGCCGGAACACACATCGAACTTGGTGCAGCGTCTTTGGCTAAGTGCCTGTGAACAAACTGATCGCATAGCGGTCGCGGCGGTTTGAGCTGGGTGAATCCTTGCGGCACTGTCGCTGGGGTGGGCTCGCGGCTTATGGTCGGAAAGGGGGAACCTGGCCGGTGCGGAGGCGCGATGGTGTCGTGGCGCGAGGAGCTCACGCGGCGCGAAACGGCGGCCGCTGAGCAGGTGCAGCGGCTGCGGGAGCAGATCGCGGAGTTGACCGACGAGTTGGCCGTGGCCGAGCGACTGCTGTCGCGGCTGACGATCACTCGGGAGACGATGGCCGAGATCCTCACCGAGGCCGATGAGCCGATTGATCCCGATGTTTCCGAGTCGACCGCGAGCACGAATACCGAACAGCCGCAACTGGTCTCGGGCTCCCGTTCACCGATCGGGCTGATGTTGGTGCCGCAGCGGCAGCCCGGGATGGACGCGGCGGCAGTACTGCCGGAGGACTACTGCGACATTCTTGCGGTGTTCGCCGAGGCCGGTCACGGGTTGCGGGCCGGGCAGGTCGCCGCCGAAGTGGGCATCGCCACCACCGACCGGTCGAAAGTCGAGGGATTGCGCTCGAAGTTGAAGCGTCTGGTGGCGCGGGGCTGGCTCGACCAGGAGCCCTCTGGGGTGTTCACGATCACCAATGATGCTGGTGTTGTGGGTGATTGACGGTCCACGGCGTGCTCATGCAGCGGTTTCGTCGCTGACGGACCGATGACGGCTCTTGGGAGGCGGGACCTGGTGGTAGCAACAGGAATTACCACAAACCATGCACCCCACCAGGTTCCACCATGTCGTTCTACTCTGCAAACCCCTGCGTTGGCACCCCGCCGCCGGAAACCGAGTGTTCCTGCGCGGCGTGTCGCTTCGGGCACGGCATCACCCATCCGAGGCGGACCCGTCACTACAGCTCCGACACCACCGACGCCCAGTGGGCGGTGCTGGCACCCTTGCTGCCGTGGCCGGTCTGGCTCGACGGCGCCGGCGGGCGCCCCGAGGAATACTGCCGCCGCAGCGTCATCGACGCCCTCTTCTACCTAGCCGACAACGGCGCCAAATGGCGCAATCTGCCCACCGATTTCCCGCCCTGGCGCACCGTTTACGGCCTGTTCTCGCGCTGGTGGTCCGGCGGTGAAATCACCGCGGTCCACAACGACCTGCGCGACAGGCTGCGCCTCGCCGCCGGCCGCGACTTCGACCCGAGCGCGGCGATCATCGATTCCCAAACCGTGCGCGCCGCCGAAACCGTCGGCGCCGCCACCCGCGGCTGGGACGCGGCGAAGAAGATGAACGGCCGCAAACGCCACATCATCGTCGACACGCTCGGACTGCTGCTGGTCTGCCACGTCACCGCCGCCAACGTCCAAGACCGCGACGGCGCCCGCATCGCCCTGGCCCGGCTGCGCGAGTTGTTCACCGCGATCATGCTGGTCTGGGCCGACGGCGCCTACAACGGCCACCTCGTCGGATGGGCACGCGAGAAACTCGCCCTCACAGTCGAAATCGTCCGTCGTCGCGAACCAGTGACCAGCTTCGTCGTGCTACCCCGCCGCTGGCTCGTCGAACGCTCTCTGGCCTGGATCTGCCTGCGCCGCAGATGCATTCGCGACTACGAACGCCTTCCCGAACATCACGAAGCCTGGGTCACCTGGTCGATGGTCATGCTCATGTCACGCCGCCTCGCCCGCACCCAACCACGGAAATGAGCAGTTTGTTCACAGGTACTAAGTGCGTGTTATCCAACTGATCGCATAACGGTCCCAGTGTTCTGAGCTGCCGAAATCTGTGGGGCGCTGTTGTTGTCGTGGTCGGCGGCATATCGTCGGTGCGGGGGCTTGGTCGGTGTGGAGGCGG
>NZ_JAYKYT010000015.1:0-3194 GCF_035818795.1 Nocardia sp. CDC160
GTGTGTTGTTTGAGAACTGCACAGTGGACGCGAGCATCTTTGTTAGTAAGTGTGTAAGAGCGTACGGTGGATGCCTTGGCACCAGGAGCCGATGAAGGACGTAGGAGGCTGCGATAAGCCTCGGGGAGCTGTCAACCGAGCTGAGATCCGAGGATTTCCGAATGGGGAAACCCAGCACGAGTGATGTCGTGTTACCCGCGCCTGAATATATAGGGCGTGTGGAGGGAACGTGGGGAAGTGAAACATCTCAGTACCCACAGGAAGAGAAAACAACAGTGATTCCGTGAGTAGTGGCGAGCGAAAGCGGAAGAGGCTAAACCATGCAGATGTGATAGACGGCAGTCGTTGTCTGTGTGGGGTCGTGGGATTGTTTTTCCTAGTTCTGCCGAACTGGGCGACAGTAAGAAACCAGAGCGTTAGTCGAATTGGTCTGGGACGGCCAACCGTAGAGGGTGAGAGTCCTGTAGACGAAAACGATCTGGCTGTCGTAAGCAACTCCCGAGTAGCAGCGGGCCCGTGAAATCTGCTGTGAATCTGTCGGGACCACCCGATAAGCCTGAATACTACCTGGTGACCGATAGCGGACTAGTACCGTGAGGGAAAGGTGAAAAGTACCCCGGGAGGGGAGTGAAATAGTACCTGAAACCGTGCGCTTACAATCCGTCAGAGCCGACTTGTTTGGTGATGGCGTGCCTTTTGAAGAATGAGCCTGCGAGTCATCGGTGTGTGGCGAGGTTAACCCGTGTGGGGGAGCCGTAGCGAAAGCGAGTCCGAATAGGGCGAGTGAGTCGCACACTATGGACCCGAAGCGGAGTGATCTACCCATGGCCAGGGTGAAGCGACGGTAAGACGTCGTGGAGGCCCGAACCCACTTAGGTTGAAAACTGAGGGGATGAGCTGTGGGTAGGGGTGAAAGGCCAATCAAACTCCGTGATAGCTGGTTCTCCCCGAAATGCATTTAGGTGCAGCGTCGCGTGTTTCACTCTGGAGGTAGAGCTACTGGATGGCCTAGGGGGCCCACAAGCTTACCGAAGTCAGCCAAACTCCGAATGCCAGGGTGTGAGAGCGCGGCAGTGAGACTGTGGGGGATAAGCTTCATAGTCGAGAGGGAAACAGCCCAGATCGCCGGCTAAGGCCCCTAAGCGTGTACTAAGTGGAAAAGGATGTGGAGTCGCGAAGACAACCAGGAGGTTGGCTTAGAAGCAGCCACCCTTGAAAGAGTGCGTAATAGCTCACTGGTCAAGTGATTCTGCGCCGACAATGTAGCGGGGCTCAAGTACACCGCCGAAGCCGCGGCACTCAGACATATGACCTGCTTTCGAGCCAGGTGTCTGGGTGGGTAGGGGAGCGTCCTGTAGCCAGGGAAGCGGCGGAGTGATCCAGCCGTGGAGGCTACGGGAGTGAGAATGCAGGCATGAGTAGCGAAAGACGAGTGAGAAACTCGTCCGCCGAATGACCAAGGGTTCCTGGGCCAGGTTAATCCGCCCAGGGTGAGTCGGGACCTAAGGCGAGGCCGACAGGCGTAGTCGATGGACAACGGGTTGATATTCCCGTACCCGTGTATCCGCGCCCAATGGCGAATCAGTTGTGCTAAGTGCCCAAATGTGGACGGACTTCCTTCGGGAAGCCAGAAGCGGCTGCGCACGACCCCGGCTGTAGTAGTCAAGCGATGGGGTGACGCAGGAAGGTAGCTGGGCCAGGTGATGGAATACCTGGTGTAAGCCTGTAGGGCGAGACATAGGCAAATCCGTGTCTCATATGGCCTGAGAGGTGATGCGTAGCCGATTGAGGCGAATTCAGTGATCCTATGCTGCCGAGAAAAGCCTCTAGTGAGTTGGTACACGGCCCGTACCCCAAACCGACACAGGTGGTCAGGTAGAGAATACTAAGGCGATCGAGAGAACTGTGGTTAAGGAACTCGGCAAAATGCCCCCGTAACTTCGGGAGAAGGGGGACCACGCCTGGTGAACACCTTTACGGTGGGAGCTGGGTGGGGTCGCAGAGACCAGAGAGAAGCGACTGTTTACTAAAAACACAGGTCCGTGCGAAGTCGTAAGACGATGTATACGGACTGACGCCTGCCCGGTGCCGGAAGGTTAAGAGGACCGGTTAGCGGAGCAATCCGCGAAGCTGAGAATTTAAGCCCCGGTAAACGGCGGTGGTAACTATAACCATCCTAAGGTAGCGAAATTCCTTGTCGGGTAAGTTCCGACCTGCACGAATGGCGTAACGACTTCTCTGCTGTCTCAACCACAGACTCGGCGAAATTGCAGTACGAGTAAAGATGCTCGTTACGCGCGGCAGGACGAAAAGACCCCGGGACCTTCACTATAGCTTGGTATTGGTGTTCGGTACGGTTTGTGTAGGATAGGTGGGAGACTGTGAAATCAGCACGCCAGTGTTGGTGGAGTCGTCGTTGAAATACCACTCTGATCGTATTGGACCTCTAACCTCGGACCCTGATCGGGTTCAGGGACAGTGCCTGGTGGGTAGTTTAACTGGGGCGGTTGCCTCCCAAAATGTAACGGAGGCGCCCAAAGGTTCCCTCAGCCTGGTTGGCAATCAGGTGTCGAGTGCAAGTGCACAAGGGAGCTTGACTGTGAGACCGACAGGTCGAGCAGGGACGAAAGTCGGGACTAGTGATCCGGCACCGGCAAGTGGAAGCGGTGTCGCTCAACGGATAAAAGGTACCCCGGGGATAACAGGCTGATCTTCCCCAAGAGTCCATATCGACGGGATGGTTTGGCACCTCGATGTCGGCTCGTCGCATCCTGGGGCTGGAGTAGGTCCCAAGGGTTGGGCTGTTCGCCCATTAAAGCGGCACGCGAGCTGGGTTTAGAACGTCGTGAGACAGTTCGGTCTCTATCCGCCGCGCGCGTTAGAAACTTGAGGAAGGCTGTCCCTAGTACGAGAGGACCGGGACGGACGAACCTCTGGTGTGCCAGTTGTTCCGCCAGGAGCACGGCTGGTTGGCCACGTTCGGAAGGGATAACCGCTGAAAGCATCTAAGCGGGAAGCCTGTTCCAAGATGAGGTTTCTCACCCCCTCGAGGGGGTAAGGCCCCCAACAGACCATTGGGTTGATAGGCCAGAACTGGAAGTGCAGTAATGCATGCAGGTGACTGGTACTAATAGGCCGAGGACTTACCAACAAAGAAGCTACGCGTCCACTGTGCAGTATCTGAAACAACACAC
>NZ_JAYKYT010000016.1:0-2225 GCF_035818795.1 Nocardia sp. CDC160
GGCAACACCCACACCACCAACCACGCCCTCGCCCAAGCCATCAACAACCTCACCCTCCAATACCTCTACACCCTCGCCGGAAAACCCAACCCAGCAAACAGCACAAGTTCGCCGGGCGACGACACAAGGGGGGAGTGGAGTCAATGGATCCAACCAGCGCAAAAGATTCTGCAGCAATATGGGATTAACCTAGGACCGAGTGACTTGGCGGCTCTGCGAACCATAATCCAGCACGAATCGGATGGCAATCCAAACGCGGTCAATAACGAAGATGTCAATGCGGTCGAAGGCCATCCATCGAAAGGGCTGATGCAGACCATTGACTCGACATTCGAGGAATACGCGGTTCCCGGCCACACCGATATCTGGAACCCGGTCGATAACATCGTTGCTGGCGTGCGCTATGCGGTCGCGACCTACGGGTCGCTCCCAAATGTTCGTGGGTTGGTAGCCATGCGAAACGGCCAGCCGTATGTCGGTTACTGATTGCGCAGACTGTTGATGGAGCCGTCTCGAGATCTATCCCCTCCAAGCAACGATGATGCGCGGGGGGAGCTGTCGACAACTTCGATAGCATCACCAGCAGAAAAGAGTCGGCCAGGGCGCCGCACCCATGCCTCGAATCCATCGTTGGGTATCCGCGCCACACCTTCTGCAGCGCAGCCATCAGCAGAATGCTCCGTGGGCTCATCGGGATCGGGATCGGGATCGATCGCTCGACTGCCCGCCGCCGAGACAGGCCCTGTGCAGGGGCCAGTGTCAGTTGCCGACGGTGGTTCGCTTGGCGGCCCGCCGATCGCGTCAGCGGCTCTCCGAGCCCTCGCTGTGATGGCCGCCAACTTTGGAAATGGCAGTCCGTCGACTGATACTGCGCTATCGTTCGCGCCTCCCCTTACAATACCGACGGCAATGCCAACTGGTCCCATCGCATGGGACAGCCAGATTCGTGCCCGATACTCAGCCGAAACTTCAGGGCGAACCGACCAGGCCAATGCCATTTCGGATCTCAACGTCGATTTGAACAGGATCTTGAACACGTCGGCAGACAACAGCATTCAAGGTCGCGCGGCGATGACCGCGATAATCGCTGACGTCGACTCTGCTCTTACCGCGCTCGGCCCGGTTGAGGATTCCCCGCAGGGCCAATACCTTTTAGCCAGCGTGCTTGAGCAGGCATTGCGTCGTGCTGTATCTGTACTGACGAACGGCCGAGTGGTGACTGTGCTGTCTGCGCAGCAAGTGTCCGAACTTGCTGCCCGTTATCTTCAACAGACCCATACACTTTCGCCATCGAACCGCACTGTATATCCTCTGGGCGAGGGAGTCAGCGGAGGACCGCCATCAACCCAGCCGTCGGGTCGGCAGCGGCAATGGATCAATGATGCCCTGCAGATCCTGCGCGAACACGGTTACGACACCAGCCGGATCAATCCAGCGGACGTCGCGGCGATCATTCAGCACGAATCATCAGGGAACCCCAATGCCATCAACCTCCAGGACAGTAACGCTGCTGCAGGACACCCCTCGAAAGGGTTGATGCAGACCATTGACCCGACATTTCGTGCTTACGCCTTGCCGGGCCACCAGAACATCTGGAACCCGGTCGACAACATCATCGCCGGAATACGTTACGCCATCGCTCGCTATGGTTCCGTCGCGAACGTTCCCGGGGTAGTGCATCTTCATGCCGGCGGCTCGTATGTGGGGTACTGATCGACATGAAATATTGCAGTGCAACCGATTACACCATGTTATGACCAGCGAGCTGCCTCGTAGCTCGGTGGGAGGGGAACTCTTCCGACCGGAACCGACGGATTGGACGCGGCGATGCACTCACCATTGCCGAGGTAGATCATGACATGGCCCACATAGCCAGTGCTGAAGTTGATTTCGTCGGTGGGGAAGATGAGGTCTCCAGGCCGGATGTCTGCGGAAGCCACCTTGGGAAACATGTTGTACTGATCGGTCGCTCCATGTGGGACCTTGACACCGGCAGCCGCGAGAGCGTATTGCACGAGACCCGAGCAATCGAAGTTGTCCGGACCTGCTCCACCGTAAACATAGGGTTTGCCGACTTGCAGCAAAGCAGTTGAAATCGCCTCCTGCACTGCCGGACTCGCGGACCTTGAGGCTGGGTTGGGTTTTCCGGCGAGGGTGTAGAGGTATTGGAGGGTGAGGTTGTTGATGGCTTGGGCGAGGGCGTGGTTGGTGGTGTGGGTGTTGCC
>NZ_JAYKYT010000018.1:0-1121 GCF_035818795.1 Nocardia sp. CDC160
GCATCGACGCGGTCGATGGACTGCAGCATCAGCTGGGCGACGTCGACGACCTCGACGCCCTGGCCGACTTCGCCGCCGTCCTTGCGGGCGGTCACGCCGTCGGTGAGCATCACCCGGCAGAACGGGCAACCCGTCGCGATCATCGACGGCTCGTTGCCACCCTTCAACGTGTCGAGGGCTTCGTCGACGCGGTCGATGTTGATGCGCTTGCCCAGTTGTTCTTCCATCCACATGCGCGCGCCACCGGCACCACAGCACATCGATCGTTCCCCGTGGCGCGGCATCTCCACCAGCGTCGAGCCCGAGGCTTCCATCAGTTCACGCGGCGCGTTGTAGATCTTGTTGTGGCGGCCCAGGTAGCACGGGTCGTGGTAGGTGACGTTCTGGGCGACCGGCGAGACCGGCACCAGGGACTTGGCACGCACCAGGCGGTTGAGCAGCTGGGTGTGGTGCACCACCTCGTAGCTGCCGCCGACCTGCGGGTACTCGTTGTTCAGCGCGTTGAAGCAGTGCGCACACGTGACGACGATCTTCTTGCGGGCCTGCTCCACACCCTCGAACACCGAGTTCAACAACTCGATGTTCTGCATGGCCAGCTGCTGGAACAGGAATTCGTTGCCCGCACGCCGCGCCGAGTCACCGGTACAGGTTTCTTCCTGACCCAGCACCATGAACTTCACCCCCGCGGTCGCGAGGAGTTCGGCGACGGCCTTGGTGGTCTTCTTCGCCCGATCCTCGTACGCGCCCGCGCAGCCGACCCAGAACAGGTACTCATAGCCGTCGAAGGAGTCGGCGTCGCGACCGTAGACGGGGACCTCGAAGTCGACCTCGGAGATCCAGTTCAGCCGGTCCTTGGCGTTCTGGCCCCACGGGTTGCCCTTGTTCTCGAGGTTCTTGAACAACCCGGCCAGCTCGGAGGGGAACTCCGACTCGATCAACACCTGGTAGCGGCGCATGTCGATGATGTGATCGACATGCTCGATATCGACCGGGCACTGCTCCACACACGCACCACAGGTCGTGCACGACCACAACACCTCGGGATCGATGACGCCACCCACGTCCTCGCCACCGACCAGCGGACGCTCCGCCTCCGCACGAGCCGCCTCGGAAATCTTCGC
>NZ_JAYKYT010000019.1:0-785 GCF_035818795.1 Nocardia sp. CDC160
GTGTTTTCGGGTTCTTTGGGTGTGGTGTCTGGTTCTGGTGGGTCGAGTGGGTTGGTTGATCCGCAAGCGGTCGAGGCATGGGCACCGGTCGCCGAGCAGGCCGCGACCGCCACCGCGACCGCGGCCGGGACCCTGCTGCCGCTGCTCGCCCAGGCCATGACCGGCCTGAGCAACACCCCCACCACCGACACCACCCCCACCACCGACACCCGCGGAACTAGCACTGGCACGACCCCTATCGATACCAGCGGAGCGGCCAACACCGGTTCCGATACAGCGGGGGCGGGTTTGTCACCACAAGCCCAGAAAGCCATCCAGATCCTGAAACTGCTCGCCGCCGCCTACGGCACCGGCACCACCACCGATCCACAGGTCACCGCCTTGCGCCAAGCCCTGGGCATCCCCGCCACCGGCTACACCGGCACCGGCACCGGCGCCACCGCCATCACCACCCAACAGATCTACCAGCACAACGCCGCCAACGCCTACACCACACTCGACGACCAGCTCGCCACCGACCTCACCACCCTGGCCGGCATCACCTCCACCGACCGCGCCACCATCAGCGCCATCGTCGACCAAACCAACCACGCCCTGCAAACCCTCGGCCCCCAGGCCTACACACCCACCGGCCAGCAACAAGTCAACAGAATCCTCCACGACGCCCTCACTCACGCCACCAAAACCGCCGGCAACACCCACACCACCAACCACGCCCTCGCCCAAGCCATCAACAACCTCACCCTCCAATACCTCTACACCCTCGCCGGAAAACCCAACCCAGC